>CAVYZY010000007.1:0-315434 GCA_963773095.1 uncultured Gemmatimonadales bacterium | reverse complement strand
TGCTCAGTCCCGTGGCCAACAGTCGACTCGCCCTCGCCGCGCAGGCCTCGAAGCTCTCCTGTGCCGGAGCCGGGAATGACGAAATAGGACTCCTTCGCCACGCCGTTCTCGAATATTCCAGTGCGCTGGAGTACAAAGCTGCCCGCTTTCCCTGCAAGGTGCCCGACGACCCGCTCGAGGCCGACGAACGTGGCCGAGCCGTCGCTGCCGTACATCATCAAGTATTCGACATGCCCCTCGCCCGCGATATCGCCGGTGAACGTCTTCGTGACGGCGGCCCGGGTCAGCTTTGGCAGGTCCTGGCCCTCACTATAAGGTTTCTCGTCCCAGCTCTTAATGGTGAATCGGGAGTTCGCAACGTTCTTCATCTTTCTACCTCGGCCAGGTTCATCTATTTGCAGGGTGTGTGAGTATTCCCCAGGCGATCCGCAGCTGTGGAATCACGCCGGTGACACGCATCGTGGCATCCGTTGCCCTAGTCCGGCAACATCCGCCCCACCACCACGGTCACATTGTCCTGACCCCCGCCGGCCAGGGCAGCCTCCACCAGCTCACGGCAGGCCGACGCCGCGTCGCCAGCGCGGCCCAGCAGCTCGGTAATCCGTTCGTCGGGCACGTGGCGGTTGAGCCCGTCGGTGCAGAGCAGCAGTGTGTCGCCCGGCTGAAGGTCGACCAGCCCGACGGACGGCGTCATGTCGCTCCCGCCCAGCGCGCTCGCCAGCGTGGCGCCGATCGGCGCCTTGCGGGCCTGCTCTTCGGTCCAGGCACCGGTATCCATCATGTACTCGCCGGTAGT
The DNA here is from genome assembly GCA_963773095.1 of uncultured Gemmatimonadales bacterium. GTDB lineage: Bacteria > Gemmatimonadota > Gemmatimonadetes > Gemmatimonadales > GWC2-71-9 > JAGGAG01. Next base: position 314,638 of record CAVYZY010000007.1, on the reverse strand, counting down.
CTGGTCCTTGGTGAGCTGCCTGAGCCGGCCCTTCCGCAGGTAGAACGCGCGACTGTCGCCCACGTGGACCACGTAGGCCCGAGGCCAGACCAGCATCGCCATCGTGAGCGTCGTGGCCGGCCCCGGCGCCGAGTTGCGCCCACCGGCGGCACTGCCGCCGCCATGCTCTTCCTGGATGCGCTGGTGCGCATCGTGAACCGCGGCTTCCAGCTGCTCCAGGACGTCGTGCTCCTTGTCCGTGTCGATGTTGTTGAAGCAGACCGCGGCCTGGCTGAGGTATTTCACCAGGGCGGTGATCGCCGTCTGGCTCGCCAGCTCGCCGCCCGGCCCCCCGCCCACGCCGTCCGCGACGATGAAGAGCCATCCCTCCGGGCCGCGGAGCCCCTGGAATACGCCGGGATCCGGCACACTGGTCTGCCGCACCTCCGCCGCCTTGAAGAGCTTCATGATCACGAAGTGATCCTGGTTGACCTTGCGGCGCAGGCCGATGTCGGTCTGGCCGCAGGCGTCGACCCGCACCGATGTCATCGCCGTCGCCGTCATGACCGTGCCTCCTTGCGGGCGAGCGTCGCCCGGCCGAGCCGCCGGAAGGTTTCCTCGACGCCGTCGCCGGTCCTGGCGCTGGTGCGCACCATATCCCACTCGGCCTCCAGCGCCTTCTCGTCCCCCCGGCCGAGCGCCCACGAGTCGGTGAGGTCGCTCTTGTTGAGGGCCAGCACGCCGGGGACGTCGCCCGCGAACTCGCGGGCCAGCGCGCGCAGTTCGGGGAGCTGGTCGCAGGTCTCCTTCCGCGTGCCGTCCGCTACGTAGAGCACGGCATGGGCGCCGCGAAGGTAGCTGCCCGTGATGTCCTCGTGCTTGTCACGTCCCGCCAGGTCCCAGAGCACCAGCGTCAGCGCGGTGCCGTCCAGCTCCAGCGGCTTGCGCTCGATCTTGACGCCGACAGTCGAGAGATAGCGCTCCGAGAACATGGAATGAACGAAGCGCTGCACCAGGCTGGTCTTACCGGTGCCGAACACGCCGACCATGCAGACCTTCTTCTGGATCGTCACTCCGGTTCCCTCCCCGGCTGCGGTCCAACGCTCACCGCGAACGATACGCTACGGTTGATGCGCGCACGGTCCACTGGATTGTCTGCCGGGAGCGGGCGCGCGGTGCCAAGCGCACTCACGCTGGTCCCGCCGCGCGACACGCCCCGCGCCGCGAGAGCGGCGAGCACCGCCTCCGCCCGGTCCCGGCTCAGGGCCTGGTTGGCAGTGTCGGACCCGGTCGGGTCGGTGCGGCCGACCAGCTCGAGCCTGGCACGAGTCCCCAGTGCGGCCGCGCCGGCCTCGACACGACCGAAGCGTTCGGCCACCCCGTCTGCTGTGCTCCGGGCGGTCGCGCCGAGTGCGGCTGAGCCCACGTCGAACAGCACCTGCTCGCCTTCTATCTCCACCTTCAGCTGGGCCAACGCCGCCGGCATTTCCGATGTGACCCGGCTCAGGTCGAGTGCCGACACCCCGGGGACGAGAGCGGCCAGTCGCTCCGCCGACACCACCCAGGCGAGCGGAGCGGAGCCCGTCGCCCGCAGCGTGTCCCCGGAAAGCGCGAGCGTCACGCCATCTGGCGGCGACAGACTCCGCCGGGCCCGGGCCAGCACCAGTTCCGGGCGGAGGGAGAGATACGGTTCCCAGCGCTGCTCGATTCGCGCCGTGTCCACTGCCAAACCAGCGAGCAGCACCGCGGGATCGGGCGCGAGCGGGTCGCGCAGCCCGGCGAAGCGCCAGCGGCCGCCGTCGCGCTCGGCCTGAGTGAGCACGATACCGGGCTCCGACCGGAGCCGCGCGACCGCCCGATCCCAGAGCAGGCGCGTCCGCAGCGCGAGCCCGCCAAGTACGACCGCCAGGAGGAGCGCTGCAAGCGCCCAGGGAAGCCACACCACGCGTCGGCGCCCCTCCCGCGCGCGGTCGGTCGCGATCTTCGTCGCGAGGCACTCCTCCAACAGGGGCCGGGCCGACGCGAACTGCGCCGTATCGCCATCAAAGTCGGCGAGCGCGCCGGCGAACTGGAGATGGATCGTCTCCAGCGTGTCCTGGAGTTGCGGCAGCAGGCTGTCGGACGCCTCGCCGCGGACCACCGCCGCGATCAGCGCCTGCGGGCCCTGTTCCACCATCACCGTCAGCTCACCCACGGAGAACCGGCGGAGCCCGCCGACCTCGCGCTCGCGCGAGAAGGAGTCGGCCACGAAGTCGCGGATGGCGGTGAGCATGCCGGAGATGAGGTCGGCGTCGCTGGCCGTCAGCTCCGGCGCCACGGCGTGGGCCAGGAGCAGGCCGGTGTCACGGTCGATCAGGAAGACCTGCTCCACCCGGTAGACGAGTGCGTGACGCAGCACGATCTGCGCGTACGGGACCCCGGTGCGCCAAGCCTCGAGCCGCCACCGGAGCCCGCGAGGCGAGAGACTGTGCTCGAGCGCGCGATTGATGGAGGAGACCAGGTCCGCCAGCGCCTCCGCGATCGCCTTCCGGATGGCGGGGCCGAGGACGGGGAAGATGGCGGTGGCGATGGGGCGGGGGTTCCGGCGCACCGACTCGCCGATGGCGTTCTCGACCGTCGGGGCGAGGGCGCGGGCGAGCTGGCGATCGCGCCCGGCACGGAGGACGATGGCTTCCGGCAGCAACTCGGCCAGCGCCTCGCGGTTTAGGCCCGCCGCGTCGAGCCGCCGCTCAAGCTCCTCCAGCCGGCGCCGCTCGGCGCCGAGGATCAGCTCACGCAGCTCCGCCAGGTCCGCCGCGGAGGCATCGTAGTGCGCAGCGGCGGAAGCCTGCTCCCAGGCGGCCCGCTCGTCGGGCATGGGGCTCAGCTCCGGGGGCCGTTCTTCCCCGTCGCCGCCGCCGATTCCGGCGCCCCGCCGAGCCGGGAGGCTACATCGGTGAGGAGGGCGGCGAGCGCAGTGCTGTCGGTCTTGGTGGACTTGAGTTCCTGGTGCGACCGGCTCAATTCGGCGGTCAGCCGCTCGCCCAGTTTCGCCAGTTCGCCGGCGGCATCGGTGGACTGGACGAAGAGCTGGTCGCGGAGCGCGGCGTCGGCCATGTTCGCAGCCTCCTCCAGCCTGACGTGTCGCCACTCCAGCGTACGGATCGCATCCTTGATCTCGGCGGCCAGCGACTTGAGTTCCTCGATGCGCTTTGTCCGCTCGGCGGACAGCCGCTCGGTGAGGCCCTGCACTTCACTCCGGATGAACGCGTCGAGCGACTCGGTCTGCCGGTTGAAGTCAGACCGGATGCTCTCGTGCTCCTGGCGGAGGCGCTCCTCCATGCCCTGGAGCCGGCTCTCGACCGCGCGCATCTGACCGCCGAACAGGATGTCGCGGACCTTGTCGAGGCTTTCGGGCTGAGGCTCGGTGAGCGCCGGGTCGGCGAACTGAACGCTGCCGGACTTGTGCTTGTCGGAATCGGGCTTGGACATGGTCGGCTCACGGTGGGATTGACCCCGGGGATGGAACCGGGACAGCTAACGTATCACACGATTCCGGGATTGGGCAACCGGCCTCTTCGTGACCCGTTCCCGGCCATTCCGATGCCCCAGAGATTCCCCATGGCTCGCCCTCAGAAGCGCTGAAGATCGGCCGCCATGACCACCGGTCCCGAGAATGCCCGCCGGATATCGGCGAGGATCTGATCATCGGGAACCCGCCGCCCGTTATGATAGACAATGAGCAGCCTGGGCCGAGCTCGCGCTGCCAGCTCGCCCAGCTGCAATGCGGTGGTGTGATACTCACGGACATAGCTCGCCCAATCGCTGGCGGAGCGATTCCCAGGATGTTTCGTTGAATCGGAAGGTGCCACCTCGTGGATGAGCACGTCGACTCCCGTCGCCATCCGTACGAGCTCCTCACTCGGCCGGGTATCGCCCGACAAGACAATGCTCCGGCCCGGAGTGTCGAATCGATAGCCGTACGCTTCGCGCCAGGCTCCATGATTGACCAGGAACGCCGTCACGCGCACGCCGCCACTGTCGTAGACGACACTCGGTCCGATCTCGCGCACGTCCACCCGGTAGCCATCTCGTGATTCGTGTTCGAGACCTTCCGTGCGAACCTGGATGTCTTCGGCGAACGCAGCGTAGAGATGCTCGGTCATTTGCGCCAGGCCGTGCGGTCCGTAGACCGGGAACGGCCGGGTGCGCCCCACCACCCACGACGTGAAGATGAGGTCCGCCAGGCCGAGCACGTGATCGCTGTGGAGGTGCGTGATGAAGACCGCGGTGACGCCGTTGACGGGGAGGCCGGCCGCGGCAAGTCGCCGCTCGACGCCGACGCCGGCATCGACGAGGAACACCCGGCCTCCCACCAGCACTGCGGTCGCCGGTCCCCACACGTCCGGCAGCGGCCGGGGCACGCCGGTACCGAGCATCACGATCACGGTACTCTCCGGTGCTACGGCCGGCGCGCGCTGAGCGGCGCCCACGACAGCGTCCTGACACAGGAGGGAGGCCGCGAGGCAGAGCACTGTGCCGAGTCGGTTCAGCATGTGAGTCGTACCTCTCCCGTGAAGTGAAAAAGCCTATCCCTGAGAGCCCTGCGTCAAGACCTCGTCGAGCACGCGGATCGCGTCAGTCCATCCGCCGCGGTGACCCTCGATGGCCTTGGGCGACAGCTGCTTGTGGGTGAGCACCAGCTCGGTGCCGTTGTCGCGCTCGAGGAACTCGATGGTGACGACGGTCGGCTTGTCGTCGGTGCCCTTCGAGATCCAGGTGAACGAGAGCAGCGACGGCGGCTCGATGGCAAGGTACTCGCCGTGGTGATCGAAGCACTCGCCGTCGCCCCCGTGCATGAGGATCCGGAAGCTGCCGCCGACCCGCGGGTCGAGGGCGACGGTGGAGTGGGTGACCTTCCCGGGCCGCATCCAGTGCGCCATGCTCTCCGAATCGAGCCACGCGTCGAACACCCGCTGGCGAGGCACCGGGATCTGACGGCGCACTACCAGGACGGGTGCTGCTTCATCGATCGCGGTCATCGATCATTCTCCCGAGGTTGTCCCGGCTGGTTCTGGAGGAATGTCTCCAGCGCCGACAGCCGGTCACTCCAGAAGGTGCGGTAGTGCTCCAGCCACTTCGAGGCTTCCTGCAGCGGTTCGGCGTTGAGTCGGAGCCGGTGCTCGCGGCCGAGGATGGTGCGCTCCACCAGCCCGGCCCGCTCCAGGACTTTCACATGCTTGGAAACCCCGTTGAGCGAAATGGGGAACCGCTCGGCCAGGCTCCCGACGTTGGTCTCTCCCTCCGCCAGGATCCCCAGGATGGCTCGACGGGTCGGATCTGCAATGGCATCATAGACTTGGTCCAGCATAGGCCTCGCCGGCTTGTCAGGGGTATTGCGCTCAACCGTCTGGTTGAATAATATAATCAACCGAACGGTAGAATGTTAGAGCGGGGCGCGCGGAAGCGCCACCCCATGAACCCAGGGAGGATGTCATGACAACGCAGATGAGTCCCATCGCGGCCGCGGAAATCGTGTCGCACAAGGAGTGGGTCAGCCGGCGGGCGGCGTTTCTGGCGAAGGAGAAGGAGTTCACCCGGCTTCGGGACGAGCTTACCCGGGAGCGCAGCCAGCTCCCGTGGGAAGAGGTGACGAAGGCGTATGTGTTCGAGGGGTCGAGCGGGAAGAAGACGCTGGCGGAGCTGTTCAACGGCAAGACGCAGTTGATCATCTACCACTTCATGTTCGACCCGGCGTGGGAGAACGGGTGCAAGAGCTGCTCGTTTGTGGCCGACAACTTCGACGGCTCGACGGTGCACCTGGCCGCGCGGGATACCGCGTTCGCGGTGATCTCGCTGGCGCCGCATGAGAAGATCGCGCGATTCAAGCAGCGCATGGGGTGGAGGTTCCCGTGGCTCTCGTCGTTCGGCACGGAGTTCAACCACGACTTCCGGGTGACGACGGACGAGGTGCAGACCGAGTACAACTACGCGGACGTTACCGCGCAGGAGGCGCGTCCGTACAAGGGCGAGCGGGAAGGGCTGAGCGTGTTCGTGAGGGATGGCGACCGGGTGTTCCACACCTACTCGACGTACCAGCGAGGCATCGACCAGCTGCTCAACACCTACAACCTACTGGACCTCACACCGCTCGGCCGCAACGAGGGCGGCCAGATCATGTCGTGGCTCAAGTACCACGACCAGTACGAAGGTTGAGGCAATGACCGGGATGGAGATGCATGCTCACACCGGGCATCAAAGCGTGGTCGCGTACGTCGGGATGTGGATGCTGATGATGGTGCCGATGATGCTGCCGTCCCTGGTGCCGATACTGGTGAGATATCGTCGGTCCGTGTGCGGGGCGGGGGAGATGCAGGCGTACGGACTGACGGGGCTGGTGATGGCGGGCTACTTCGCGGTCTGGGCCGTGATTGGGGTGGCGGCCTGGGCGGCGGGAGTGGGCGTGATGGCGGCGGAGATGCGGTGGGGGTGGGTGGAGGAGTGGCGCTCGGTCGGGGTGGGTTCGGTGCTGCTGGTGGCGGGTGGGGTGCAGGGTAGTGAGTGGAAGGCGAGGCACTTGGAGCTCTGGCGCGTAGGGTCCGCGCGCGGCGGCCCGACAGCGCCGAGCGCCCTGTTCGCGTGGCGCTATGGGTTCAGTTTGGGAGCGCGGTGCAGCCTGGGCTGCGGGAACCTGATGCTGGCGCTGCTCGCCATTGGGATGATGCACGTGGTGGCGATGGTCGTAGTGACGATCGCGATCGCGTTTGAGCGGCTGGGGCCAGCTCAGGTGCCGATCGCCCTGGCGGCGGGGGTGCTATTTCTGGTGGTTGGCGCGATCACGATCGCGCACGGATCGCATTCGAGAATGAGGTAGGTGACCAGACAAAATATCCTGACCCTTGCGCTCGAGTCGCCTCCGCCATATGATTGTCATCATATGAGCACCGCCACCCCGAGGAAACCCGCCCCCAGCCGCAAGGAAGCGACGCACGAGCGCATCGTGCACACCGCCGCCCGCGCCATCCGGCGCGGCGGCTACAGCGGCGCCGGCGTGGCCGAGATCATGCAGGAGGCCGGGCTTACGCACGGCGGCTTCTACGCCCACTTCGATTCGCGCGAGGGGATGCTGGCGGAGGCGGCCGACCGGGCGGGTGCCGACGGGATGGCCGTGATGGCGCGGGTGGCTGCCGCGGCGCCGCCCAGAAAGGCGCTCGGGGCGATGCTCCGTGCCTACCTCTCAAAGGAGCATGTGGAAGGCGTCGAGACGGGGTGCGCGATCGCCGCGCTGGGCTCGGAGCTGCCGCGACAGTCGCCCAGGGTGCGGCGGGCCGCGACCCGCCGGATCAAGGAGATGATCGACCTGGTCGCCCGTCAGTCGCCCGACTGGGGACAGCCGGGCGCGCACGAGCGGGCGCTCGTCACCATGGCGACCGCACTTGGCGCGCTCGTCGTGGCCCGTGCCGTGGACGACCCCAAGCTCGCGAGCGCGGTGCGCGAAGCGGCGCTGAAGCACCTCATCCCGACAGGCTGATACGCCATACACCCTGCCTGATCCGGGTTTGTCAGAGAATATGATGATCATCATATGAAGATGCGTAGTTAACTTCAATAGAAAGCGAGCACGGTATGTCAGACGATCAGGAGCAGCAGGTTCGGCCCGTGGCGATCGTCACGGGAGCATCGGCCGGGATCGGAGGGGCGACCGCGCGGGCCCTTCACGCAGCCGGCTATCGGGTGTTCGGCACCTATCGGAAGCCGTCGGGGACGAGGTCGCCGGGTATCGAGTATCTGACGTGCGATGTGACCAGCAACGATTCGGTGCAGGCCGCGGTCGGTGAAGTGCTGTCACAGGCAGGCCGCATCGATCTCCTCGTCAACAACGCAGGGGTGGGATTGGTCGGTGGGGCGGAGGAGTCATCACTGGAGCAGGCGAAGTCGCTGTTCGACGTCAACCTGTTCGGCGTGATTCGCATGACCAAGGCAGTCCTGCCGGCCATGCGCAAGCAGGGAGCGGGGCGGATCGTCAACATCAGCTCGGTCCTGGGCCTGATCCCCGCGCCATTCATGGCCCTGTATGCAGCGAGCAAGCACGCCTTGGAAGGCTATTCCGAGTCGCTGGACCACGAGGTCAGAAGCTCGGGGGTGCGAGTGGTGCTGGTCGAGCCCGCCTACACGCGGACCTCTTTCGATGGCAATGCCTACCAGGCAGACCAGCAGCTCGGCGTTTATCAGTCGGCACGAACGAACGCGGAGGGAGTCCTGCGGGACGCGATGACGACTGCCGACACGCCGGAGCTGGTCGCGAGCGCTGTCGTGAAGGCTTCAACCGAGGCGAACCCGCACCGCCGCTACGCCGTGGGCCGGATGGCCCGCCAGGTCAGCCTGCTCAGGCGCTTCGTTCCCCCGTCGGCGTTCGACAAGAGCCTGCGGAAACAAATGCGCCTGCCCGCATAGGTCCGGTTCGCATGTCCAGGAGCCCGCCGGCGCTATGCGCGCTTGCGGGCTCCTGCCAGCAGCAGCCCTGCGCCGGCTGCGATGCCGGCAGGCTAGGCAAGCTTGGGCCTAACGAAATGCGCTTAAGCTGCGGCGCGCTGAAGAAAGATTGATTCCATAATCTACGCGCGCCGCCAGCGTCAAGCGCTTGCTAGGCGGCGCTGCCGGGGTGCTACGGGCGCGTGGCAGCCAGTGCCTCGCCGACTGATCCACGGTAGAACGCCACGTTGTGGAAGGCCTCCCGCGCTAGCGCTTCGGCCACATAGCGCGCGTCAGCCGCACTCGACCCAACCACCACGATGCGTGTGTTGTGATCGCTCATGGGAAGTCGCCCGTCGTCCTTCGCGCGTCGCACCTCACCCACGTCCTTCCCCTCAAGGACGCCGCTGCGGGGGATGTGTCGCGCGGTCGGGAGCGTGCCGGCGCGAAAGGCCGTCGTATCGCGAGCATCGATTACGACAGCCGTCCGATCACTGGCGAGGACATAGCGCAGACCGTCGGTCTCGATTTCTGTCACGCCCCCCAGAGCTCGCCAGACTGGAATGCCGAGCTGGTAGCGTCGCACGTTGTTGTGCCCCGCCGCGAGCAGCTCGTCGGCCAAGCGTTTGCTCTTTCCGCAATACGGGCCATTGCAGTACAGAACAATACGGGCCGCCATATCGCTGTTAACAAGGCGCCCGACCTCGGCCACGTCCGAGACGTACAGCGACGCTGACACCCCGGGCTTGGCGGCGACGTTCAACGCACCGGGGATATGACTGATGGCATACTCGAGGTGAGGACGGGCATCGAGGACGATGGCGCTGCGCTCGGCCAGCATCGTCTTGAGCTCAGCGGTCGAGACCTCGCTTGTGCGTTGGCCGGGCTCGGCAAGGGTGGCGTCGAAGATGTTGGGTGCCTGGGCCCGTGCCGCGGCGAGCAGGAGCGCGAATGCGAGAGTAGTCGGTACAACCAGAGCGCTGTTGGCACGTGGGGTCATGGGGCGTCTCCGGAGGAGGAATCCATAAGTGGGCAGCGTCCGCCTAACTATGAAGGCTAGCCCCCTCCCTCCGACACATTTCGATGCAAGGAATGATCTCGTTCGCCATGCGGCGAAATGTACCGCCGCCCGCCGATATCGTCCCGAACGACCCATGGCTTAAGGCCGCCTTGCTCCCGAGACAGTCATCGTGGGGTCAACGGGCTCCCTGTTACCGGTTCGCTAGCTCCCGCAATCGCTTTAGCAGGCTGACCGTCGCCCACGTATCCCGCTCGCAATACGCCAGGAGATCCTGTCGGAGCTGATCCCGCTCCGCCGGCGGGATCTTGTGGGCCACGAACAGCAGACGCGCGATCTCGACACTCGCCAGCATCCCGTCCACGATCACCAGGTCGCTGTACGTCAGCTCCGGGACCAGCGGCGTCAGGATGTACTTGAGACTGAAGCTGCCCCGGAAGTCGGGGTGGTAGACATTGTTCCGCACCACCGGGAGGAGGTCCGTCAGCTTTCCCAGCAGTTCCTCGAGCGGCTCCGCCAGGTCGGGCACCAGCGCCTTGAGTTCCCCGATGCGGGTTTTCTCGAAGGCCGAGTAGGTCACGATCTTCTTCGCCCCGGCCGTGGCCGCGATCATCGCTTCGGCCAGCTCCCGGCGCGGGTCCCCGGGTCCTTCGGCGAGCCAGCCGACGTGACGGTGGGACCCATCGGGCTGCTCCTCGTGATAGCTGAACTGGGCAATGGCTTGATGCCACGGGCCCAGACCCTCCCAGACCGGAATGGCGCGGTTCACGGTCTCGAAATCAAGGAATCCAAGCGGGCTCTCGAACGGCTCCAATGCCTGCGCCAGAGTGGGCTCGACGACAAGCTGGCCCGCCTTGAGCGCCCGGACCTGCCGCTGGGCTGCCGCAGGGAGCTTCGTGCCCGGCGGGATGTCGGGAATGCGGTGCACACCCATCTGCAGATAGCTGGCCGTCGTCTTCGGGCCGGCGTTGTACAGCGTCGAAATGTGCTCCGGGTCGTCGGGCCAGCAGCGGTCGTGAAACGGACAGTCCCTCGGCTCGAAGCAGTGGAGTCCGATGCCACATGTCGGGAGCGGTCCAGCCATGACCTGCAGCTGCTCCTCGACCAGGCCCGGCACGGAGGGCAGGAACCTCTCCACCAGCTCGGTCACGTCCTCCATCACCAGCAGGTCGCCCCGGCCCGGATGCCGGTACTCCTTGCTGAGATGCATGATCTGCACGGAGCTGATCGGCAGGCCCGCCTGCCGCAGCACCCAGGTCTGGATGGCGGCGTCGGGAATGTGCTCGTCCTTGACCGACGTGGACGACTTGACCTCGATCAGCGAGAAGCCGCTATCGGTGCGCAGCAGGACATCGACCGCCACGAACACGTCACCCGCAAGGAAGCTCGCCTCGAAGATGGCCGGAGCCCCTGCGTCGAGCGCGGCCTGGGTCGCGGCGAGACGCTCCTCCACCGCGGTATGGGGAAGGTCGATCAGCACCCCACCGGGAAATTGCTGCCGCGCGAGTTCTCCGACCTGCTGACCCTGGTCGAACCGGTCCTGCAGAACCTTGTCGGGCTGGAGCTCCACGGCATCGGGCTCGTGGACCTTCCACCAGAGCAGCTTGGGGCACTGCCACCCGGCGACGAAGCGCGATTTCGAGAGGCGGATCGCACTGTTGGTCTTCCCTGCTTTCGCGGGCGTCATGGATGGAATATGTGTCCCGGTACTGACAAACGACGCGCATCTCACTCAGCATAGGACGTTTGTCCTATACTCAGAAGGCCATCGGTCTCGGCACAGCCGGTGCACGGGTATGCCGCGCACTCCGCGAGTGGGGCAAGTGCCTGGGCCAAACGACAACATACACCCCTCACGGGCGTGCATAGGTGACTCCACCGACTACCGGCACCGGGAGCGCACGGTCGACCACGGTTCCATCGCCTATCTGACCTTGCGCGTTGTATCCCCAGCAGTACGCCTTCCCGGACTTCGTCAATCCACACGTGTGCCGGCCTGCTGTCAGGGTCACGAATGTCAGCCCACCGTTCACGGCCGCAGGAACGGCTCGATTTTCACCGGGCGATCCATCCCCAATCTCACCAAACTGGTCTGGAGCCCCAGCAGTACGCCTGACCCCGCAAAGTGATTGCGCACGCATGCTGCCGTCCGATGACCAGGCGGTCAAATCGGTTGTCGCCCTGAACCGGTACCGGCACAAGTCGCTGTGTCGTTGTCCCGTCACCGACGTCGCCGTACGCATTCCACCCCCAGCAGAAGGCAGCGCCCAATGGGGTGAGACCGCACGAACCTGAAGAGCCTGTTGCGATATGCGCGAGCCGCAGGCCGCCGGAGACGAGCGTTGGCATCGGTCGGTCCGTGGTTGTCCCGTCTCCCAGTTGTCCGACGGAGTTCTGCCCCCAGCAATAGTCCTTGCCGGCAGCGGTCAGCCCGCAACTGGTTGGCCCCGCCGAGCCGTTCGAGGCCAGGCGCAAGAACTGCAGGCTGCCGGCCACCGGGGTCGGGCTCGCGCGATTGATCAACGTGCCATCGCCAAGCTGACCGACATTGTTTGCGCCCCAGCAATAGGCTGTTCCTGCCGATGTGAGCCCGCACGTGTGCGAGCCGCCAGCCACGATCTGGACGAAGCGCAAATCGCCGACGACTCGCGCCGGGGTAAAATGCGGCTCTACCCCACCATCCCCTAGCTCACCGTGGCTATTTGCTCCCCAGCAGTACGCGATCCCGATGGCCGTCAGACCGCACGAGTGAGGACCGCCCGCTGTGATGGAGATGAAACGAAGGGAAGTTGCAACCCGCGTCGGGACGGAGCGAGTAACGGTGGAACCGTCGCCAAGCTGACCCTCGGCGTTCTGGCCCCAGCAGTATGCCGCCCCGCGAATGTCGAGCCCACACGTGTGGATGTCGCCTGCGGCGAGCGTCGTTCGCAGCGATGTCGCGCTTGGGCTGGCCCATCGTTCATCGCGACGCCTTGACTGTTCCACGTTTGCCGTGGTTGGAGTGAGGGCGGACTCGCCGCTGCAGGCGACGCCGAGCAAGGCGAGAAAGGGCAGTGGGTTCCGCATGGCATCTCCTGCTCGTAGGGGTGACCAGCGCCCCGTCCGCGAGGGTTCTCGGACCGAAGCTTCGCAGCCTACGATAGGCGGGGGCTGTGACACCAGACTGCGGCCCGCCCCCGGCCAGGTGCCGCACACGGCCTTCCCCGGTGATGAGCGCTGTCACAGACTGCGGCGTAACTTCCACCCATGGCCAAACTCCAGCGCTGGGTGGACCTCCTTGCTGCCCTCCTTCGGCGCCACGCGCCCGCCAGCCTCGAGGAACTCAAGCGCGACGTCCCCGAGTACCTCGGCAAGACTGACCTTGCCGCATTGCGCCGGATGTTCGAGCGGGACAAGGTCGAGCTGCGCGAGTTCGGTATCCCGATCCTCACCATCTCCGACAGCGCCAACGAGCTGATCGGGTACCAGCTAAAGCGCGAGTCGTTCTACCTGCCGTACCTGGCCCTGATCCAGGATGCCCGCCAGAAGACCAAGCCGAAACGGGTCGACCGCTATGGCTATCGGTCGCTGCCCGATCTCGCCTTCGAGGCCGATGAACTCGATGCCGTCGCCGAGGCAGCACGACGGGTCCAGCAGCTGGGAGACCCGACGCTCGCGGAGCTGGCACGCTCCGCCATGCGGAAGCTGGCCTTCGACCTGCCGGTGGATGCCACCGTGCGGGAACCGGTAGTAGTCGAGTTCGCCATGGCGCCGGCGCGCCCGCTGCCGGAGGAGATCCTGCAGACGCTCGACGAGGCCCTGCGGCAGCGGAAGCGGGTCACCATCAGCTACCACACCTTCGGCTCCGATGTCCGGCGCACGCGCGAGGTCTCGCCCTTCGGACTCTTCTTCCTGGGATCGCACTGGTACCTCGCCGCCCAGGAAGAGGCGGGCGGCCCGGTGAAGAACTTCCGGGTGAGCCGGATCAGCAGCGCCGAGGTGAACAAGGTGAAGCCGGGCACACCCGACTTCGAGGTGCCTGCCGATTTCAGCCTCAGGGCGCACGCCGCGTCGCGCCAGGCCTGGGAACTTGGCGATGCCGGAAGTGTCGAGGCGGTAGTCGAGTTCCGCGGCACCAGCGGAGCCACCCTCGCCGCAAGTCGCCTGGGTGAGCCCGTGGCCAATGCACTGACGCAACGACGCTTCAGGGTGCGGCGGGTCGATCCCTTCGCGCGCTGGCTGCTGTCCTTCGCCGGCGAGGTCGTGCCGGTGTCTCCCAAGGAGGTGACAGCGGCCTACCAGTCACTGGCCCGAACCGCGCTGGCGGCGGCGAAGGAACCCGCATGACCGATACCGCTGCCAGTCAGCTCCGCCGGGTACTGCAGCTCATTCCCGAGCTGGCAGACGACAGCGATCACCCGCTCGACGAGGTCGCGCGCCGGGTCGGTGTCGACCGCAAGACCCTGCTCAAGGACCTCAACAGCCTGGCCGACCGGTTCGACGACCCCGGCGGCTTCGTGGAAGGCGTGCAGATCTACGTCAGCCGGGACAAGGTGTCGCTCCGGTCGGATCACTTCCTCCGGCCGATGCGCCTCACAGTCGCGGAGTTGAGCGCGCTCGACCTGGGGCTGGCATTGCTGCGCGCCGAGCGGCCGCCGGAGGAGCACGCGGCCCTGGACCGTGCCCGGGCTCGGCTCGTCAAGGTGCTGGCCAGGTCGCCCGACGATCCGCCTACCGTGGACTTCCGGGTGGCGTCAACTGGAGGCGATGCCGACAACGAGACGCTCGTCGCGCTGCGTCGCGCAATGCGCGCCCGTCACAAGGTCCGCATCACCTATCGCAGCAGCAACGCCGCCGACGGCGCCGAGCGGGTGGTGAGTCCGTATGCGTGCGTCTTCGCTTCGGATGCGTGGTACCTGGTGGCGCAGTGCGAACGGAGCGGCGGGCTGCGGGTGTTCCGGCTCGACCGCATCGAGGCGCTGGCGCCGAGTGACGAGGCATACCAGGTGCCCGACGGGTTTTCGCTGGACAAGGTGGTGCGCGACGGGCGGGTGTTCCTGGGACAGCCGAACGAGGAAGTGCGGATCAGGTATGGCCCGGCGGTCGCGCGCTGGGTGGCGGAACGGGAAGGAGAGTCGCTCGCCGCCGACGGGAGCGTCACGCTGAGCTATCCCCTCGCTGACACGCGGTGGGTAGTGCGACACGTGCTGCAATACGGCGCCGAGGCGAAAGTGCTATCGCCCGAAAGCGCGCGGGTGGCGGTCCGGGAGGCGCTGGAAAGAATTGCCTCGGCGGGAAGCGTCTAGGCGAGGCCCGCGAAAAGTGCCACGACGTCGATGACAAGAGGAGCACCTTCGCCTGGTGCCCAGGTCAACTCGCGATCGAGGACCTCGGGCCGGTCGTCGCCCGGTTTCCAGCGTTCCACCACGCCGCCGTCGATGTCCACGATCCAGTACTCCGGCACGCCCGCACGCTGATAGAACCGACGCTTCAGGCCACGGTCGTATCGGGCAGTTGAAGGGGAAAGTGCCTCGATCACAAGTCGGGGCAGCGGGGCGTCCTCCCACCGCTCAAATGCGATCGATGGCAGGACGAAAATATCGGGCTGGTTGACCTGCCCCGGCTCCAGCTCGAGATCGGCGGGGGACCAGAGCACCACTCCAAGGCCGCGCGCCCTGACGTACGGACTGAGCACGTCATAGAGTCGCCCGAGCGCGACCTGGTGGCGAAGCGCAGGAGACGGGCTCACGATCAGCTCCCCGTCCACCAGCTCGTAGCGGTTGCCGTCGGCTGGGAGGTTGAGCACCTGGTCGCGGGTCCAGCGGATGGTGTCGGGCATGCCCATAGCGTACGCTCGGCTCGGCGGGGTTGGCAAGGGAACATGCCGCAACCTGCTGCGGGAGGACGGGTCCGCTGTCATCATTTCACCGCGGCTCGCACCTTCCTGTCAGGTTGACTGGTTGTTCCGAGGAGCGCGTCCGGATTTATGGCAGCGATACGAAGCAGCACACGCGCCGGCCCCTCGGGAGCTCGACGGTGCTGTTCCCAGTTCTGCAGTGTATCGATGCTGATGCCGAGGAGCGCGGCGAACTTCGCTTGGCTGAGCTTGAACTGTGCCCGGAGAGACGCAACGTCCGGGATCCCGTCGCCGATCAAGTCCTGGCCGCGGGTGACTCGTGATGGTTTGCGTTGGCCGGCCTCGATCGCCTTCATTTCCTTCACGCTCTGCATTAGCTCATCGAAGAGTTCCTTGCGCATACACCTCCTGAACGGAATTGCCTTAGCCGGTCACCAGCGCACGCAGGGCCTTGAGTTGGCGCGACGCCAGGTCCCCGCGCGCGTTCTTTGGGTACATGAAGAGCAGATACAGGCGATCCACCGGCTTCCAGTAGTAGATCACTCGAACGCCACCGCGTTTCCCACGACCGGGTAGTGCCCAACGGAGTTTTCGAAGGCCGCCAGATCCCGGAATCAAGGCGCCTGCGTCCGGTCGGAGCAGCAGGAGCCACTGCAGGGCGCGATAGGCCTCGTCCGGCAGTTCGGCCGACACCTGGCCGGTAAAGACCGCCGTCTCAATCAGCTCCAGTGGTCATGATACGCCATTGACGGACATACGTCAATGGCGTACTCCACCCCGTACTGGGACAAGTGGCGATAGACCATGCGCCCAAGGTCGGACGGCCCGCCCCGAACCCACCACCATTCCAGCGCGCCAAGGTCGATTGTCACACCCCCTTGCCACATTCCTCCTCGTATCCGCCGCTATTCCCGCGGCGCCCATGCAAAGGGGAGGGGTCAATGCGCGCTCAAAACCATTTGTCCACGAAGTTCCTGACTACCCAGAACGCCCATCAGGTGGGCATTCTCACCATCCTTTCTGGCGACGCAACGTCACAGCGCCCGCCGATCAACGCGGTCCTGGTGCTCGACCGCTCCGGGTCGATGTCGGGCGCGCCGCTTGCCGCGGCCATCGAGGCCGCACGGCGGTTCGCCGGGTTCCTCGGCACCAACGACCGCCTGACGGTCGTCGCCTTCGATGACCAGGTGACGGTGGTGAGCGGGCCGGCGCCCGCCGGCGACCCCGCCGTGGCGGAGCGGATCGCGCGCATCCGGGCGGGGGGCTACACCAACCTGTCGGGCGGCTGGCTCAAGGGACTGGAACTGGCGCGGGCCGGAATCGTGGATGGCGTCAACCGCGTCGTGCTCCTCACCGATGGACAGGCCAACGTGGGGATCACCGAGCCCGACATGCTCGCCGGCATGGTGCATGGCGGTACCGATGCGGGTATCAGCACCACCTGCATCGGGTTTGGCGCGGATTTCAACGAGGATCTGCTCCAGGCGCTCGGGCGCGAGGGCAGGGGCAACTACTGGTACGTCGAGCGGGACGACCAGATGGCCGGCGTGTTCGAGGGAGAAATCGAGGGCCTGGTGGCACTCGGCGCGCAGAACGTGGTGGTCGAGGTCCGGCTCCTGCACCCGCGGGCCTCGGGGGTGTCGTTCCTCCAGCACTATCCGGTGAGCCAGCTCCCCGATGGCGGCTGGTCGGTGTCATTGGGTGACCTCTACGCGACGTCGCCGCTCAGCCTTGGTCTCCTGGTGCACGTGGAAGAGGTCGAAACGCTCGGCGTGGTGCCGGTCGCCGAGGTGCGCTGCATTGCCGACGTGATCGTGCCGGGCGGCATCGAGCACCGGGTCATCACCCAGGTGCTGCAGGCGAATCTCGACGGCACTGATCATCCCGAGCCGATCGTGGAGAAGACCTTCCTGCGCTTTGCGGCGGCCGAGAGCCGCGATCAAGCCATCAAGCTCGCGGACCAGGGGGATGCTGACGGTGCCTCCCGCGTGCTGCGCGAGGTGGCCGAGAAGCTGGCGCCCTATGCCGATGATGACGTAGAGTTCGCGCTTGAGTGCGTGGACCTCGTGCGGGAGGCGGACGACCTGCGGGATCGCGAGTACAGCGCCAGTGACCGGAAGTACATGCAGGCGTCCGCGATGGCGATGCGGGAAGGGAAGAAGGCCTACCGGGACAAGCTGCGGCGGCCCGGGAAGGATCGGTCAACAGCGTAACCCTGGGGATACCCAGCGACAGGAAATACTGCAGCTCCTCGTACTGGGATTCGCCTGTCAGGAGCGCCTTGCCAGCCGGCGACAAGACGGGACTTGGAGAGGAGGTTCATGGAGATCGAATATCGGGTGGTATGACATTCGGGCTACCCGACTAAGTATGCAGGTCGCGCGTGCTACTCCGCTTTCCCCGCCAGCCGGCTCACGGCTGCATTCGCCTCCTCGACGAGCGGCCGGTGCCCCGCCGCCGGCCGGTCGTAGATCCGCAGGAATTCCCGGTAGTAGTTGAGCGCCTGGTCGGCGCGCCCCCGCCGCTCCTCGATCCGGCCCCGCTCCAGGTCCACCAGTCCCGTCAGCATGATGTTGTACGGCGTGCTCGGGTGAAGCAGGAAAGGTCCATCCACAAAGGCCAGCAGCCTCAGCGCCTGATCGTCATCGCCCGACTCGGCGAGCCAGCGCGCCGCCGCCAGTCGATCCACCCCGATCGTGAACGGATGCTGCGCGAACGCAGGCGCACCGATTGCCGCCTGCTCCCACTCCAGCTCCGCCATCGCCTTGCCGGCGGCCGCCGCGGGTCCGGTGAGCCCGTCGTCGAACGCCGCGAGTGAGCGATCGAGCGCGCCGGCAGCAGGATCTCCGCTCCTCTGAAGAGCAGCACGCGCCTCGGCGATGCCAACACGGCCCCTTCGAGTCACCGCCATCAGGCCGTCGAGCCACGCCACCTCGGCGCGGTCGGCAGCATTCGGCCTCGGCTGCGGTCACCGCAGCCTTGCGCCGAACGTCGGTCTCACGCTGGTCGACGGCTCCGAGCCAGGCACCGACGACCGCCAACCCATACGCGCTGAGCGCCGCCGTCGAATCGGTGCCGCTCCGCACGAGCCGATCCATGGCCACGAGCGCCGAGTCCCACGCGCCCCTCTCCGCCCAGGAGAGCGCGAGCAGCCTGCCGTGCACCTCCTGGCGGGCCGGCACGCCACCCGCTCGAAGTACCTGCGTGCTCACCCGGATCTGCTCCGCCGGAAAGCCATAGCGAAACGCGTCGTAAAAGCTTCCGTCCCCCACCGCTTCCGGTGCCGGATCCCCGGCGATGCTGTCGGCCAGCACCCGGGTGAGGCCGCTGTCGCCACGGACGATCGCATCGAGGAAGCGGAACTGCAGCATCCGGTTGCCGTAGCCGTCGGCGGTGAGGCTCGGACCAGCGTCGAGCCGCTCCAGCTCTCTCAGGCCCTGGGCGGCTGCAGCGGTATCCCGGTCCTGCAGCGCCACGAGCATCAGGTGTTCGTGCACCGGGATGAGGTTCGGGTTGAGCTCGAGGGCCCGCTGGAACCCGGCCCGCGCCTCGTCGCGCGAGTGTCCCAGCAGCGGACCGTTGTGCATCAACTCGTCGGCGTAGTCGAGCCACGCGAACCAGGAGCTGGGGTAACGCTCGGCGCGCTGGCGGGAGCGATCGAGGGCGAGCGCGAGGCTGTCCTTCGATCGCAGGTCATTCGCCTCGGCGGCCAGGCGCTCCGATTCCGGAAGCTCGCCGCGGTGGCGCTGCAGGAACTCGACGAGCGAGTCCGCCGGCTCCTGCGTCGACCAGCCTATGGCGTACTGCTCGCGGGCATGCGCCAGCCAGAACGCCGAATCCGCCACCCTGGCGCGGCCGTACGAAACCGCCGCGCTGTCCCACCAGCCGCCGACAGTCTGCCGTTCCCCTTCCAGAAAGGCGCGCAGCGCCGGGACCGAGCGGGTCTTCAGTGCCGCCTCGAGGCTCGGGGTTGGCGCCGATCCCCCGGTCCACACCTGTCTCAGCAGCACATGGACAGCAGAATCGGTGAGCGCCGCGATGGAATCGGGGGCACTGGAGACGGACCCGCGGGCCAGCGGGGCAGTGCTGCCCTCGGTGGGGAGAAGGACGAAGTCGAGGCGCACGTCGGCGCCCTCGCGCACCAGGCTGCCGTGCACGATGCTGCCCGCGCCGAACCGGCGGGCCAGCGCCGCTCCCTCCGCGGGAGAGGAGAGTTCACCCGGTTTCGTCTGGGCGAGCACCGAGTGGGCGTCCACCACGCGGATAGGGCCGAGGCCGTCCAGTTCCGCGCTCAGCGTGAACACCAGGTCGCGTCCCAGCCGGGAGAGGGCCGTGTCGGATCCGCTCGGCGTGAAAGGGAGGACGGCGATGAGCGATGCCGAAGGACTGATACCCACGCCCGCGGGCCGGGACCAGCGGACCCCGGCCGCTGCAAGCACGGCGACCAGCCCAGCCGCCACGAGCCAGGTATTGCGGCTGGCAATTGGGCGAGCAACCGACTGCGGGGTCGCCGGCTGGGAGAGCGCGTCGGCGAATGCGGGTGCGGTGCGGAACCGGTCGGCTGGTGCCTTGGCGAGCGCGCGGGTGATCGCCCGCTCCATTGCTTCGGGCACGGTCTCCCTGACGATCCGGATCCGGGGCACAGACTCGATCATGCGCCGGGCAATGATTGCCTGGGCGGTCGGGCCGGTATACGGCGGCTCCCCGGCGAGCATCTCGTAGAGCACGCAGCCGAGTGCGTAGATGTCGGTGCGGCCGTCCACGAGCGGGTCGGCGGACGCCTGTTCGGGGCTCATGTAGTGCGGTGTGCCGAGGGCGAGTCCGGTTTCGGTCAGGCGGTCGCCGGACGCGGTGGAGAGGGCCCGCGCGATCCCGAAGTCGGCAACGACCGCCTGCCCGCCGGTGAGCAGGATGTTCTCGGGCTTGATGTCGCGGTGCACCACGCCGTGCTCATGAGCATAGCCCAGCGCCGAGGCGACGTCGCGGGTGATGCGCACCGCGTCGTCGACCGGGAGCTGCCGTTCGCGCGTCAGCCGGTCGCGAAGCGACTCGCCCTCGACGTAGGGCATGACATAGAACAGCAGGTCGTGGGTCGTGGGTCGTGAGTCGTGAGGGTCGAGCGCAACCGCGCCACTGTCGAAGAGCGGGAGGATGTGGGGGTGCTGGAGGTTGGCGGTGGTGCGGACTTCGGTGAGGAATCGCTGGGCGCCTATGACCGCGCCCAGTTCAGGGCGCAGGAGCTTGATGGCAACAAGGCGGTCGTGCTTCAGGTCGCGGGCGAGGTAGACGGTGGCCATGCCACCGCGGCCCAGCTCCCGCTCGATGCGATAGCGGTCAAGGAGGGCGGCCTGAAGTGACGCCGGATAGTCGGGCACGCTGGCACCAGGAGAGGGCACTGCAACATGGACCGGCGCGAGGCTCGTCGCCAGTTCCCGCGGCGTCAGGGCGATTCAGGTCGCAAGGTCGAGGGTCATGCGTCGGTCGTGCCGGCTTCGTAGCGGTCCCTGATCGCGCGCGCCAGGCGGTCACCCAGGTACGCACAGGTGGCCGCCGCGAGGATCGGGAGCCAGAAGCTCATCGCCTTGTAGGTCGTGCTGCTCACAACGTGCGTGCCGCCTCGACTGATCCCGACGGAGCTCATGATGGAGCGCAAGTGAGAGTCGGTGTACGTCGAGGCGACCCACCAACCCGCAGCGAGGCCCGCCAGCGCGGACACCCGCGGCGCGAGCCGACTATGCAGCTGATGCCCAACCGCGGCTCCGAGCGCCCGACCCTCGTGCGTCAGCATGCTCAACCATTGTGGACGCGGCTCGCCGGCGAGGGGCCGGGGTTGTTCGACCGATAGCGCGAGAGCGGCTCTGCCCAGGGCCTCATGGCACACGCCCAGATCGCGGCGGCACCGTTGCAGCTGGTGGTGAAGCACTGCTCGATCGCACAGGCCACGAAGCATGACCAGCGGCCGCAACCACGGGACTACAGAGCCATAGGCCGCGCGGTCGGTCTCGAGCGAGGTCGCCAGCGCAGCGGAGAGACGGTCCAGGCGGCTGCGGTGACGATGGAGAGCGGCGAAGAGCGGCTGGAGCCTGTCGTCCGCGCCTGCCTGGGGGTGGTTGGCAACATCCTGGCCCGCGCGGCGCAGCGTTTCGGCCTGCCGCCGTTCGGCTCGCCAGGCGTCGAAGCGGAGCCGCGTGGTGTGGAACAAGGCAACGATGTTTGCAAGCGACATGTCGGTGCTCTCGAAAGGCGACGTGTCGGCAAGCAGTAGCAAGAGCTGTGCGCGCTGGAGGGACCTCCCAGACGGCCGCTTATGACCCCCGGGCCGATGCCGAAGGACCTCGGGTCATCTGGTCCCCAATGAGAAGCCCACCGGCCATGCCCGCGACAAATACTCCCGCGATCCCCGTCTGGACGTGGAAGACGATTTCCAGCGCGACAAAGACGAGTGCGACCACGAACGCGAGAGCGGCTCCCTGACGATGCCTGTTCATATGCGACCTCCCGCCTAGACCCGGAGCGCGCGCTGGAACGCCCGGTCCGACACTCGGACCAGGTCCGCGCGCCACTGGCGGTACACGCGCACCAGTTGCCGGGCGCGTGGCGTGAGCGCCGCCCCGCCACCCTCCGCGCCCCCGCGGCGGGTCTCGAGCACCTTGCCGCCCAGCACCCGCTCCATCTGGCGCAGGCGGTTCATGCAGGTGCGATAGCTGAGCCCCACCTCCACGCAGGCCGCGCGGATGCTGCCGAGCCGCTCGACGTCCTCGAGCAGGTGGACGTAACGCGGGCCCATCAGGAACTCGTCCCCCAGGCGAAGCCAGCACTTGATGCCCGGCCGGAGGGGCGCGGCTGAGATGGGTCGAGTGGTCCGGACTGGGCGACGAGCGGAGCGGGTCGGCATGGGGCAGCCACCGGAAGGGGTTGTTCCAAGCTATCCCGCGCCCGGCCGCGGGGGCAAACGGCGGGCGCAGAAGCTGGCATAGTGAGGCGGATAGCCGCGGCCGAGCCATGTGCACTTATCGAACATCTTCCGCCCATGAACATCAGCAGCTACGCTTGCGAAGATGGCTTGGACGGATTCGTCGTTCCAAAATGGCGCGGAGGCGAATATGCGCGCGCGCATGACCATGGTGGCGGCAACGGTCCTCGTGGGCCTGCTCGCCTGCAGCGACGGTGCGGCGCCGAGCGGCGGCGGCGATCGGGAAGCGGCGATGTTCGACGGTATCGCCGATTCGATTGCGGCGTCGGGTGACGGGTGGCGCGCCGAGGCCCTTCGCCATGCGGCGGAACTCGTGCGGCTCACTGGTGAGCCAACGCCGGTCACCCTGAGCGTCGATGGCGTGAGCCGCACCTTTCACGCGGTCGCGGAGGAGCTCGACGTACCGCTCATGGTCTGCCATTGGACCGCGGACAGCGGCGTCGTGCAGCCCGACAGCAGCCGTACACCCCCTGACAGCATGTCGGCGCCACCGGGCGGGAGCGGCGGCGGGAGTGCGGGCAGTAGCTCGTGCGAGCCCGAGGGCAGCTACCGGATGCGCACACTGATTGCCTGGGAACCCGAGCACATGGCCGAGGTGGTGCGATTGGTTGCGGATCAGGGGATCGGGCGGGTGCAGCCAACGGTGCCGGATCCCATGGTGGGCCCCGGCTACGGGGGCGCGCCCGCGGGCGACAACCCCACTGTACCCGGTGACTCGATCGTCACCTCGCCCCCCGGCAACCCCGGGCCCGGCTTCATGGGCGAGTACCTGGTGCGTGACGAGGGGATCTGGTGGTCGGTGGACGGTACCCAGGAGAATGCGCTCGAGCGGGAAGGCGGCGAGTGCACGCGGCCGACCGCCATCTTCGACTGGGCCGAGTTCAGCTGTGAGGCGACTCGCGTGCGCTTCCAGTTCACGATGACGGTGCAGCGGTTCAGCGTGGTGCCGATGGAGGGGTGGAACCCGCGGGACAGTGTCCCTCCCGCGCCGGCCCCGGAGTCGAAGGTGATCACGATGGAGCCGGCCAGTGTCGCTGGCGCGCGGCTCACCGTCCTGCGCTGGATGATGCCGCCGGTGCCCGTCGATCCCGTGCCGATGCCGCCCGTACCGGTCGACTCCATGCCGATTCCGCCGGTGCCAATGCCGATGCCGCCGGTACCCATGCCGCCGCACGGCTGAGCCCCGCGCTCAGCCTCACGGCGCCGGATGCTGCTCGCAGCCTTCCCGTACGAACGTGTCCGCGATGGACATGATCTTCCAACCATCCGCGGTCTTGAGTAGCTGCACCGCATCCACCCCACAGTGACTGAACGTCTGCCCGAAGTGGAAGTCATACTCCGCCCAGACTGTCGCCAGCGTGCCGCTCACCCGCACCTGCGGGTTCCAAGCTCGTTCCGTCCACTGCGGACGCTGGTCGCGGGCCACGAACGCCGCGAACTCCGACGCTGTGATGCGCTGCACGTGCGGCGGCGCTCCGTCCTTCCCGGGACGCATCCCCACCAGCACCGCCTGCGAGTCGAACACCTGCCGCATCGCCGCCGTGTCCCTGGTGCGCATCGCGTTGAAGAGGCGCTGCACCACCGCGAGGACCTCCTGCTCGTCGTCCGGCCCTTTCGGTCCTGACGCGGGCGTCGCGGCGGGCGCCGCTGCCGGGGGCGTCGTGAGTGCCGTCCGCGCCGTCTGCTTCATTTCCGCGATCTGAGCCTGGCCGTACCACGTGCCGCCCGCCGCGACCCCGACGATCGATGAAGTGTTGCGGATGTCGGCCAGGGGATTGGCGGAGAGCAGCAGCAGATCGGCGCGCTTCCCGACGTCGATCGTTCCCTGCTCATCGCTCACGCCCAGCCACGCCGCCGGCACCACCGTCGCAGCGCGCAGCGCCTGAAAGGGAGTGAGACCCGCTGCCACCAGCGCCTGCAGCTCGCGATGGAGCATCCAGCCATACGCCATCAGCCCGCCGGGTCCGTCGGAGCCGGCCATCACCTGGCCGCCGGAATCCACGATCGCCCGCACCATCTGGTTCCGGAGCGCCACGTACTGTGCGCGCTGTGCCGCGGTGGGCGGGTTCTTCCAGTAGCGGGTGCGCGAGCGCTCCCAGGGCCCCTTCATCGCCGGGGGGAGGTACGCGTAGTCGGGGCGCGCCTGGACCTGCGCGTCGGTGTATTCAGTCGCAAACCAGGAGATGAAGAAGGCGTTGGTCGGGGTGACGTACACCCCGGCCCGCGCGGTGGCACCGGCAATGGCCGCGAGCTTCCGCTGGTCCACGTACGCGAGCGAGTTCCAGTTGGCCGCGCGGTATGCTCCCACGTCGCTCACCGACACGCGGCTTGGCGCCGAGTCGGCGAGGATGGATTCCATGTAGTTGTCGAAGTGCTCGATCTGCTGTCCCGCAGCCAGCGCAGTCGCCACCCCCACCCGGGGATCCACGTGTCCAGTCACCCGCATGCCGGTGGCGCGGGACTCGGCCATGATCGCGGCGTAGACCTCAGGCGTGATGTTGGTGGTGAGCTTGATGAAGTCGTAGCCGGAGGCTTGTGCCGAGCGGACGGCGGCACGGGCCTCGGCGGCGTTCTGTACCAGCAGCGTGTTCGCGCCGGAATCGCCGGAGACCTGAGGCGAGGAGACCCAGAGGCGCGGCCCGGCGACCGTCCCCTCGCGCACGCCGCGCCGGAGCTCGAGGTGCTGCGGGCGGCCGATCTGCAGTCGCGCCGAGGTCGTCCCCATTGCCAGGTAGAGCCCGAGCTCGACTGGAGCGACCGACTCGGGGGCGTACTCGTCGGCGAAGAGGTGCGCGTGCATGTCGGTGAGGCCCGGCATGAGAAAGAGGCCCCGCCCGTCGATGTGCCGTGCGTCCGCGGGCACCGGCGTGGTGCTCGCGGGTCCCACCGCCGAGATGCGCCCCCCGCGCACGACGACCGTGGCGTTCTTGAGGGGACGGTCGCCGGTCATGGTGAGCACGGTGACGCTGGTGATGGCGAATGGTTCCGGGTCGGGGCCGATGGGCGCGGACAGGAGGCGCACACCGGTTGCGGCCGCCAGCAGCAGGGCGGGGGACAAGAGCATTGCTGACCTCATGTGGAAGCTGGGCAGGCCGGCGCGGGCCGCGCAGGCTGCGGCATATCACTCCATACGGGAACGATCGCGGGGGAGTGTCGGGGCGTGCGGTTGACGCCTCATTGCGCTAGCCGCGCCGCGACCATCTCGCGGAGTTCCCTTGCCGCGGTGATGAGCTCGTCCGCCTCCGACCGTGAGATTAGACGGACGCCCTCGTATGTCACGTCGTTGCGCATTGTCCGGCACGTGTCCAGGAAGGCTGCCAGGTCTCGCGCCTCATCGCCGAGCGCCAGCGGGAGCGCAGCAATGGTCCGGTAGTGCCTGGCGTCTCGCTCGGCCCGGAACCCCGCAGCAGCGAGCACGGCAGTACACAGGTGAAGCGCGGCATTGTACGCAATATTGAACGCCCAGGCGGGAGAGAGTCCTTCGGTTTGGGCATCGTGCAAGTCGGCGTCAGCGGCAGCCACCAGTGCTGCCACCTCTCCGGGAGAGGTACGGTGCGTCCTTAGCCACCCGTTATCCGCCCAGCTGGAGAGGGTCATCGTCAGCACCAATCACCATGATCCGAGGCTCCGACAGGACGCGCGAGAGGAAGTGCTCGCCCCTCTTCCGCCGCCCGGCGTACTCCTCCGGTGTCCAGACAACCGGGGTCACCTCGCGCCCGACTGCCTGCTGCACCTCGCGCAAGCGCGCAACGATGCTTCGCAGCCCCTCACGACCGACCGCCAGCAGATCGACATCGCTCCCTACCTTCGCTGTCCCGGCCGCCACCGATCCGAAGACGAATGCAAACTCGATCCTGGCGCCATCCAATACGGCACGCAGCATCGGGACGATGCCCGACGTCTTCATCACAATCTCGCGAAATGGGGCGTAGAGCGGGTGCCCTTTTGCCGCCCGCACATACCGGCGATTGCCATCACGGCGCTCGGTCAGGAGGCCGGTGCCGACGAGGCGGTCGAGCTCGAGCTGAATGGTCCTGGGAGCAAGGCCGGTCCGGCGTACCAACTCTCGCAGGTACACCTCGCGATCAGGCGCGCCAAAGGTTTCGGCGAGGACCGCCGCGCCGGCGCGAGAGGCGAAAAGCTCGAGGGCATCGTTAGGGGAGGCAGGCACGTTCGTATGCTAATAGCAGACAATCGTATGTCAACAGCATACGATGCTGCAGCCGTGGGATCCCTGACCGGGCGTCTTCCGTCCCGCCGCTCGGCAGCCGAACTGGCGGAGATGGTGATCGGTGTGCAGCGGCTATGGTCTTCACGCACTCCGCCGGGGTCGGCCACGCACTCGTGAAGGGTTCTCTGGCGGCCGCCCGGATTCGTGCTGCATGTACGCACGCAGGACCGCATTCATTCGTGACTGATAGCGCGGCCCCTGCTTCCGGAACCACGCCAGTGCGTCGGCGTCGACGCGGAGCGAGATCGCCTGCTTGCCCAGCGGTTGAACGAGCCGCGCGCTGGCCCAGAAATCAGCGGGGAGGTCGGCCAGCGCTGGCGGGCTGGTGGCGGCGATATCCCCCTCGGTCTGCCGGCGCAGGCGGGCGAGGTCAGCCCGGCCTCGGAGTGGAGTCTCAGCCACCTTCGATCGCTTGTCGGTACGCTTGGCGCTCATGGCGCTTGCTCCGGCGCGCGGAAATGATCCGCCGCTCGAGGTCCGGTCCCACTCTCCAGGGTGAACCCATCGAAAATGAGCGTGGCAAACTCGAAGTCGAGTCCCCTCGACGATTTTGGCGGGAGTGGGCACAAGCCACCTGATAGCATCGAGCCCGGCAACGACTTCCGTCGCGCCGGGCTCGTACCGTGACTACCGGCTCAGTGAGTAGTACGGCCTAGTTCGGCCACGAAGCCCAGTTGCTGCAATAGGAGGCGTTATCGGTTCCCAGCGGGGTGCGCAGGACGCCCAGGATGAAGGCGTTCATGACAGCCCGCGGGCTGACCTGCAGCTTCCCGGCGCTGGTGTTCACGGACACCTTTCCGAAGTGACCCATCTCGAGGGTGTGCCCGTTCTCATGCAGGGCGACGGTCTGGATGTCGATATCCGTGGTGTTGGTGGTGGTCCAGGTGAACGCGTCGTTGTACCAGACTTCCTTGAGGGCGGTATCCTCCCGGCCGTTGTTGTCGACATCGGACGGCGTGAAGTTGCCCTGCGCGTCGAAATCGCCGAAGACGAACGTGAAGGTGACTCCCAGCACGCTCTCGCTGGCGCCAGGCCCCAGGACCAGGTCGAAGTAGATGCCGGGCAGGAACCCTAGCGTATAGATGTCAGCGGCAAACACGTCACCGCCAAAGAAGGCGCTGTGGAAGTCGCCATCGTACGGCCGCTTCACAATACTCAGCTTCCCGCAGTTGACCTGTCCCCAGGTGGAGAAGGACGCGTCGATGGACGGTTCCGCATTCCCGGCGCCGTTGGCGGTCATGAAACTCTGGTCGTTCATGTAGGTGATGTTGTTGCCATCGGCCTCACGCCTCGCATCTCCGGGGACCCACTTGGAGGAGAGGCGGTGGGTGTGGTCAAAGGCGTAGACGATCTGGGCCTTGTCTACCGACGACGCTTTCGGGCTGAGCGAGATCTCGGCGATGTCGACGGCGTAGTGGGCGCCAGCGGCGGCAAGCCCCGCGTTGATTTCGCGGAGCTTGGCATTCACCACGTCGCCGGTTGTCGGTTGCGCCTTGGCGAACGCTGGGCCCTGAACGTCAGTGCCGGAGGAAACGGGTTGGGTCGACTCCGGGGCACAGGCGGAAATGGCAATGCTGGCGGCGATGGCGCCGACAAGGGAATACCTTGCTCTCCCCATGGGGATACCTCGGCTGTATGGCGCGGTTTTGTCTCGGAGACGATTCAACTCAGCCATTATGCAGTCTGCCGCGGCGCTGCGCCAGTCATCCTGGATCAACCAGACCTTCAGTCGCCATACCGCCGATGGAACCAGCTCTTCACTCCCTGCGTGAGCAGCATGTAGGCGAGCAGCATCCCCGCGAGCAGCAGCCAGTACAGTGCCGGCAGCGCCACGAACCCCAGCACCGGCGCCATCGGTGACACCGTCAGCCACACCCCGATCGCCGGGATCACCACCGACGCCACGATCAGCGGCCAGCTCGCCCGGCTCTGCAGGAACGGAATCTTGCTGGTCCGGATGACGTGGATGATGAGCGTCTGCGTGAACAGCGACTCCACGAACCACCCGGTGTGGAACAGCGCCGGGTTCTGCCGGGCATGAAACACCGACAGCATGATCCAGAACGTCAGGTAGTCGAAGATCGAGCTGATCGGCCCGATGAACAGGATGAACCGCCTGATGTCGCCGATCGTCCACTTCCTCGGCCGGCTCAGCCAGTCCGGGTCCACCCGGTCGCTCGGAATTGCCGTCTGGGAGAGGTCGTACAGCAGGTTGTTGATGAGCACCTGGATCGGCAGCATCGGCAGGAACGGAAGGAAGGCACTCGCCCCCACCACGCTGAACATGTTCCCGAAGCTCGAGCTCGCCGCCATCTTGATGTACTTGATGACGTTCCCGAACACCCGGCGGCCTTCCACCACCCCCTTCTCCAGCACCAGCAGGCTCGTCTCCAGCAGGATGATGTCGCTCGACTCCTTCGCGATGTCCACCGCGGAATTGACCGAGATGCCGACGTCCGCGGCCTTGAGTGCCGGCGCGTCGTTGATCCCGTCCCCCAGGAACCCCACGACGTGCCCCCTCCCCTGCAGCGCGCGAATGATCCGCTCCTTGTGCGCCGGCGCCAGCTTCGCGAAAATGCTGGTCGTCTCCGCCGCCTCGGCCAGCGCCGCCTCGCTCATCCCCTCGATCGCCGCGCCGAGCAGCACCGGTTCTCCCGGCATCCCCACCTGCTGGCAGATGTACCGGGTGATGATGTCGTTGTCCCCCGTGAGCACCTTCACCGCCACCTGCCGGCCCTCGAGCAGCGTGAGCGCTTCTCCTGCCGTCGCCTTCGGCGGGTCGAGAAACGCCAGGAACCCGAGCAGCGTCAGCTCCGACTCATCCTTCACCGCGTACACCGGCTCGTCCGGCGCTCCAGGCATCTCCTTGTAGGCCAGCGCGATCACCCGGAACCCCTGGGCGTTGAGCCCATGCACGATCGCCTGGCCCGCCGCGACGTCCTCCGCTGTCAGTGGCGTGATCGTCCCGGCGATATCCGCCGTCCGGCAGAGTCCCATGACCTCCTCCACCGCACCCTTGCAGATCAGCGTGTTCGTCCCGCTCGCATCCTCCACGATCACCGACATGCGCCGGCGCACGAAGTCGAAGGGGATCTCGTCGATCTTCCGGTACTTCTCCTTCGCCTCGAGTTTCTCCTCCAGCTCCTCATGGTCGAGGATCGCCTCGTCCATCAGGTTCTTGAGGCCGGTGTGGTGGTAGCTGTTGAGGTAGCCGTAGTGCAGCACCCGCTCGCTGTCGTGGCCGCGCACATCCACGTGCCGCTCCAGCACGATCCTGCCCTCGGTGAGCGTCCCCGTCTTGTCGGTGCACAGCACGTCCATCGCGCCCAGGTTCTGAATCGAGTTGAGCCGCTTGACGATCACCTTCTGCCGCGCCATCGCCAGCGCGCCCTTGGAGAGGTTCACCGTCACGATCATCGGCAGCATCTCCGGCGTGAGCCCCACCGCCACGGCCACCGCGAACAGGAACGCCTCCACCCAGTTGCCCCGGCTCAGTCCGTTGATCAGGAACACCGTCGGTACCATGACCCCGATGAAGCGGATCATCAGCCAGGTGAATCCGTTGACCCCCTTGTCGAAGCTGGTCAGCTCCCGCTCGCCCCCGATGCTCGCCGCGAGCGCGCCGAAATAGGTCCGCCCGCCGGTATGCACCACCACCGCCGTCCCCGCGCCGCTCTCCACGTTGGAGCCCAGGAAGCAGACATTCGGCAATTCGAGCGGTGAGTCGATGGCGGCCGGGGCGGGGCCCGCGCGCTTCTCCACCGGCATCGCCTCACCGGTGAGCGCCGACTGGTTGAGGAACAGGTCCTTGGTGGTGAGCAGCCGGACATCCGCCGGGACCATGTCGCCGGCGCCCAGCCGGATCACGTCCCCCGGCACCAGCCCGCCCAGCGGGATTTCCTGCTCCCGGCCACCGCGGACTACCGTCGCCGTGCTGCTCACCATCGCCTGCAGTCGCGCCGCGGCGTTGTCGGCCCGCATCTCCTGCACGAAGCGCAGCACCACCCCCAGCACCACCATCACCAGCACGACTATCGCCGACCGCAGGTCGCCCGTGAGCCAGGAGACCAGGCCCAGGACCAGCAGCAGGATGATGAGGGGATTGCGGACGTTGTCGAGGAGGAGCAGCGGCTTCGACCGCCGCTTGGTGCGGGCGATCTGGTTCGGCCCGTACTGGATCACCCGCGCGGCGGCCTCGGCCTCACTCAGCCCCTCCGCGCGCGACTCGAGCCGCGCGAGCACCGTCGCCTCGTCGCAGCGCGCCCGCTCCAGCAGCGCCGCGGTGATCGCCGCGTGCTTCGCGTCATGCACCTCGTGAGGCTTTCCCGCGTGGCGGGGAGGCGGTGTGGTGGTGGTCATCTCAGGGTTTCGCGTTCATTTCCCGGTGCGCCAGCCACAGCCCCGGGAGTAGCGGGAGCATCAGGGTGAAGCCCCGGAACAGCAGCACCGCGCCGACTCCGTGCGTCGTCGAGACGCCCACCAGGTGCAGCATTGCGAGCATCGTGGCGTCGAAGGTCCCCAACCCGCTCGGGATGAGCGTGATCGTGGCGACCAGTGAGGCGAGCACCAGCGCGGCGAACAAGCCCGTGAGGCTCGCCGTCGCACCGAGGGCGGCGAGGCAGACGCCGAGCGTGGCGGCATCGAGCACGAAGATGCCGAACTGGAGCACCGTGGTCTGCAGCAGCAGCGCCTTGTCGTGGAGCGCCTCCTTCGGCGCATCGTGCAGCTCCTGCAGGAATCCCTTGAGCCCCGGAATGCGCATCAGCAGGCTCCGGACCGGGCCCCGCCGCCCCCGCAAGAGCCAGAGCAGCGCCACGACCACCGCGCCCATAAGGAAGCTGGCGACAATGGCGAGAGACAGCATCCGGTGGCTCAGGTCGCCGCTGACCGCGAGCAGCACCAGCGCCGTTACCAGGGCGAGTCCATACGCCAGGTAGAATCCCAGCAGCCCGACGACCACCGCCGAGGCGCTCGCGCCGTTCGGCACGCCGCGCCGCGTGAGGGCGCGCACCACGAGGAGTGTGCCGCTGAGTCCCGCGGAGGGGACCACCTGGTCCATGAACAGCTTCGCGAGCCCGAGCGGGATGAGCTGCCAGAACGAGGTGTGGATGTGCTGCCGCGCCAGAACCCGCTGCCAGGCGCCGGCGGCGCACGCGTACGTGCCTATCTGGAGG
This sequence comes from uncultured Gemmatimonadales bacterium, assembly GCA_963773095.1. Classification (GTDB taxonomy): domain Bacteria; phylum Gemmatimonadota; class Gemmatimonadetes; order Gemmatimonadales; family GWC2-71-9; genus JAGGAG01. The sequence goes on along the minus strand of CAVYZY010000007.1, from coordinate 282,976 downwards.
ACCACCGCGCCCAGGAGCCAGCTGGGATGCGCATGCTGCAGGAGGTCCGCGAACTTGAGTTCCTCGCCCCGGCGCGCGACCACGATGCCCACCACGACCAGCAGCAGGATGCCGCTCAACCACGCGAGCCAGAGTCGTCGAGCCTTGGGTGCGGCCTTCGCCATGGGACCAGAGGCTCCAGAAGGACGAAATGCGCCGAACGCTACTGGGGCCCTGAAGCCTTCGCGAATCCCGCCAGGCCGATCCTGACCAGCCAGTCATCCCGGAGGGTGGCAACGGGCTCTCCGGCGGCGGCCTCCACCTCCGTGGTCCAGGTGCCGGACTGTATCGCCGGAAACAGCCTCACCGTCGCACGAATGCCGATCCGGTCTACCAGGTACTTGGTGAGGGACTGACTGCATGCGTAGAACGCAGGGGCTACCTCACCCCGTTCACTGGTGAAGAGTGCTTCGAGCCTCCCCTGACCGCCTACCCTCTCCAGGATCTCGGCCCGTCGCGGGCTGGCAGTGAGAAGCGTGGCACAGACGCTGTCGACCTTGGCGAGGCCACCTATGTCGAAGACATCACCCTCGTGGAAGCCGGTGGCCGCCGCCGTCGCCTGTGCCAGGTAGTCGGGCAGCCCTTCCACCAGCCAGAACGGGAAGTGAGCAGCAACCCGCTCCTCGGTCACGGTATCGGCGTACTCGTATGGAGAGAAGGGGACCGGAGGTGACAGCAACTCGTGTGAGGCCTCGTGAAGACTCGGCGCATCACCCTTGCGTATCCGATTGAGGGAGATGAAGACGGCGTCCCGGCCGCTGGCGTGGGAGATGAATTGCCCTGGGCTAAGGTAGAACCGCACTGGTCGGTTCGCGATGCGCTGCCATTCGTAGGGGCCTCCCATGAATGCCTTGAGCCAGCTCAGGCTACTGTCCAGTGAATCGCTGAACGCGGCAAGCCATTGGGCATCGAGGGAATCCGTTGGCGCCCAGACGATGACATTCTCGCCGGTGTGGGCGCGCCCGTGCGCGGTTACAAATGCGATACGGGCGGAGTCGTCCGACCACCAGTCGAGCAGGGCCGGCGGCGAGGCCTGGGCCGAGCCGTGGCCTGGGTGGGTCAACAAGACCAGCGCGGCGGCAAGTAGGGTTCGCATCCTGAGCGCCATGGTGTCTGCCTTCAGGGCCTGGGGGGGGCGCCACCGCCGTCCGAAAACGGGTATCCAGCCGAGCAGCTTGTTCCGCAGACGCACGGGGTGGCTCCGGACCACGACCGCGAGCGCGCGCGTGAACCGGCGCTTGAGATATGCCGTCCAGACCTCAGTCCCACCGACCAGCACCTCCTGCCGCTGGCGGGCGACGGCGCGGAGAATCCGATGGGCGCACTCGTCCGGACCCATGGCGTTAACGGCTTCCCAAACGCCTCCTCGAACTCCTTCCGCTGCTTCAGCGATGCGGTCCGTCCCTCGCCTGTTCCGCGAGGGTACCGCCGATTCATAGCACGATCTGCAATAGAATCGATTGAGCCGTCGATGTGTGGCGGGTTTCGCCGCAGGTCGCGCACGTTGCTGTCATGAGCGAAGAGCGTCGGGTTTCCTGGAAGAGACCACGATGCACAGCAGCATCAGCCCAAGCAGTGTCGCCGACGCCGAGTAGCGGCTCAGCTCCAGGCCACCCTGGCTCGCGGGCTTGTCCAGGAAGTCGCCGATGACCGCGCCAAGCGGCCGGGTGAGGATGAACGCCGCCCAGAAGAGCGCAGTGCGAGAGATGCTCGTCAGGTAGTACGCCGCCGCGATTGCGGCGAGCATGACACCAAAGACCATCGCGGCGCCGGTGTACCCGAGTCCGGCCGTATCGGCGGTCCAGTCACCCAGCGCAGTACCCAGGGTCTGCGAGAACATGATCGTGACCCAGTAGAACATCTCGGATGCCGGCGAGCTCACGGTATCGACGGCGATCGAACCGAGCGTGCGATACCAGAGGAACAGCGACGCCAGCAACAAGGTGAGGAGTATTGCGGTTCCGCCCGCATAGCCGACGCCAAGCGAACGAGTGGTGAAATCGGCTAACGTCGTACCCACCGTCGTTGTCGCAACGATTGTGACCCAGTAAAGGACGGGATGGAACTTCTTCGCGGCCAGCTGGGCAATCACCGCAACGATGAAGATGGCCCCGAAGATCCCGGTGCTGACGAGATATCCGAGACTCATCGACATCGACACGGCGTCCCCACCCGTCTCACCCAGGGTCGTCGCCAGGATCTTGGTGATCCAGAACGCCAGGGTGACTTCCGGAACCTTGCTCCCGCTCACATTGCCCGATCGAATCGCAGGAAGGGCGACATCAACGGCTGACGCCCCTTCACTTCTTCTCGATGAGAACGGAAACAGGATCAATGACACCGTGCGCCTGCTTCGCCGCCTTGATCTCGGGCGAGGTGAGCGCCGCCTGCATCGCCGCCATGTCGTGCACGTCCGCACTGACAGCGACGTTGTTGCTGCCATCAGCACTGAGATAGTCAGTGACGTTCTTTCCCCACGACGCGAACGCGGCAACGCGTTCCGCATGCTTGCTCGCCCAAAGCGCTGAATCACTGACCCGGTGGGTGAATACGACTCGTGGCATGACGCCTCCCGTATGGCAGCAGGTCTCTCCAACCGCACTTCGACTGAGTATACGCGCAAAGGGCCTGTTCAGCTTGTCTCCGTCGCGGTTTGCTGGCCTTCTGCATAAAGAACTGTGTATCTATTTCTGACCCCGTCCCCGAGGGGGCAGGACCCGTCCCGACGTGATGCATGCTCTCGGAGATCCTGATGCGCCTGTGTAGCGGCCGCGCGCACATCCTGGCGCTCTGCCTGGCCCTGCTTCTCACGTCCGCCGCGCCGCACTGGGCCGCGGCACAGGACAGCGCGGCCGCCCCCACCGCGAAGCCGGTACAGTCCATGGGATTCCCCTCCACCTGGAAACCCTACGTCGGCGCGTCGCTGCTCCTGAGCAACACGAGCACCGGCACGGAGATCGGCGGCCAGGGCCTCATCGGCATTCACAAGGAATTGATGAACCCGATGGCGGGGGGACCTGCCCTCCGGGGAGAAGCGTACCTGGGCGGCACGTCCGCCGGGGTCAACGGTGGGGGTCGGCTCCTCCTCGCGATTCCGGTCATCTGGGTGGCTGGCGGCGTGGACTACAGCATCAGCCTCGACCAGGCCGACTTCATTCTCTCGGTGCTGTTCCCGACCACCCGCGGAGGGTTCTTCCATACCGGCGCCGAAGTACGCCTCGATTGGCTCCCGGCGCGGAATCAGAGCTTCGAGATCGGCATGCGGATACCGATCTTCCAGCGCTTCATCGGCAAGTCCAGGCAGTACACGCTCGAGGCCCAGGTACCGAAGCCGGACCCGGCACTCGCGCACCAGCGGGTCGCGCCGGCGCAGCTGGACTCCCTCATGGCGGCGGTATACCGGCCCGGACTCGAGATCCTGAGGTTCAGCTCCTACTTCTTCGACGATCAGGGCGGGTCATACCAGGAGTCCTTGGAGCGTGCCCGAACCCGCGCGCTCGCGGTCAAGGCCATTCTCGACGCGCCCGGCCCCGAGCGTGAGGGAAGGACGACCTACGCATCCATCGAGGCCGCCTACCACCTGGCGCTCGACGCGGCCTTCGGGGCCGCACTGAGCGGGGGGACTCCCGATACCGCCGTGGGCCGGCCCGTTGCCCGCCAGGCCGAGGCGATCGCGTTCGACCGGATCATCCTGCCGTATGACCGGGTCTTCGGCCAGTACAAGAGCCACAATTCGCTGCTGGGTCTGGGCAAGGCAGCGCACGACGAGTTCCAGGAGTGGCTGCAGGGCCCGCATGGGCTCGACCAGACGCAGCGCACGAATGCTCTCGGCGTCTTCGACCGATGGCTCGGCGTACTCGACCAGCTGCGGGCACAGTTCCGCCTCGACAGCAGCAACGACACCCGGCTCGTCTGGCTTCCGATGCAGCTGGCCATTCGGCCGGACCAGCACGACCAGCAGGCGGAGATCGACGACATCATCGAGCGACTCGTCGAGCAGGGTTTCACTGACGACAATGCGGCCATCTACATGACCGGCCAGCAGTTCCCGTTCGAACTCTCGCGCATGCTCCGGCGCACCGAGCACTACCACGTGCTCTGGATTCACGACTACCGGGGCGTTACACCCCAAGGACGCCCGGACCGGGTGGCCTTCTCGATGACCCGGCATGGTTACCTGGCCAACCTCCGCCGGAAGGTGGAGGAGTACGAGAAGACCGGGTTCTTTCCCACTTACATGATCTTCCTCGACCAGAACTACTACGAGTCCAACAAGGGGAAGACGTTCCTGGGGTTCCTCAATGATCCGCTTGGCGCGCCGTTCAAGCTGCCGGGGAAGGACTCGCTCTCGGTAGCGATGCAGGCCACGATGCGTGCCAGCCAGGACAGCCTGCGCGTCGCCGTTGCCAACTCGAGGCGTCTCCAGACCGAGGCGGCGCGCCATCCCGATCCCCAGGCGTGGCTCCGGCAGACGATCCGCGTCCACGTGAGCATCACCAATCCCTCGGATCTCTCGTTCCGCTCCAGCCACCTGCTCGGGTTGCCATTCGCACCCGACAACCTGATCCGGGACCACCGCAAGCTGGCGTTCCGTGACATCACGGAGACCGACCCGGCTAGTGGCGAGGCCATCTTCACCGGGGTCGGCATCGGAGAGAACTACGCGACGCCGACCTGGGAGGACCGGGCGATCCTAGTGAGTGGCTCCTCCCTGCTCGAGCTCAAGACCGAAGCGCGGCTGCTGCTGCTGCAGCAGGGGTTCAAGGAGTCCGAGATCCCCGCGCCGCTGCAGCCCCGGCCCAAGCCGGCCGACTACGACTCGCTGGTGGCCGCGCTCGAGGCACGGGGAGCCATCGCCCGGGGGATGAACCTCCACAACAAGACGGGGTGGGCCCAGAAGGACGCCAGTATCGTCCACATGGCGCTCTACAACCTGATGCCGCCCGGGAGCGTGCTCTACATCCCGGACTCCATCTGGACCAACTTCCTCTGGGCTGCCCAGCTGGTGAGTGCCGCGGCGCGCGGTTGCCATGTGTACGCCGTGGCGCCCGCCGTGGGCCACGCGCCGAGCGATGCTCCGTTCACCATGTCGCGGATGCAGGAGACGTACGTACGGCTCGCGATCATCCATCAGGTACTGGAGCCGGAGATCGAGGCGGTCGGGGGGGCGCTGAGGGTCGGGGTGTACACCCGGACGAGCGACGTGGGTGACCTCGGTGCCACCACCGACGAGATCGTGGCGAACTACGACAGGTATCCCTTCCTGAAGGAGGAGTTTCCGTTCGACGCGTCGTTCTATGACACGTTACGGGTGCTCGCGGACTCACTGTCCAGGTTCGATACCCGCCGGACCCAGGTGCTCCAGGACGAGGTCCAGCGCGAGACGACGATCCACCGGAAGACCCAGTTCTTCGGCACGCGTGAGGCGCTGGACCGGATTGCGCGGAACCCCGCGATGGTGAGCTTCCTCGAGGCCTGGCTCGCGCAGCTCTCGGTGCCCTTCACCGATTCCGTGACTTCCCGGCCGATCCAGGACCGGCCCGAACTCAAGGCCTTTCGCGACGTCGCCGCGGTCGCGAATGCGCTGCCGCCCGACGTGCGGGCCCGGGACGTGACCTACCTGACGGTCGGCTCGATGAACAAGGACTACCGCAGTGCCGTGCTCGACGGCGAGACGGTGTACGTCCTGTCGGGTGACTGGAGCCTCATCGGATGGACCGACTTCTTCGCGGAGTGGGGGTACGTGACCTGGGTGACGGGGCCGGAGGAACTGGAGCAGTACCTGCCGCCGTACTCAAAGACCCAGCGGTGGGTCGGCCGGCGCCTCCGTCGCATCCTCTGATCAGATGAGGTGGGTGACTCCGGCGGTGCGCAGCAACCTCGCGTAGCGCGCGTCGACCGCCAACCCCTTCCGGTTGTACGGCAGGTCCATCAGCACCCTCCGCAGGCGGCCCGGGCGCCGATGGTATCCCTGTTCCACCCAGTCCATCGCCCGCTGCCACTCGCCCAGCTCCGCCAGCACGATGATGAGCTTGTCGGAGAGCTGCCGGCTGCTCGAGGCATCCTGGAAGGCATCCTCGGCGTGCGCCTTCTCCAGCAGCTGCTCCAGCTCGCGGCGGAGATCGGCCTCGCGCGCCGCCGGCCAGCCCTTGCTGTCGACCACGTCCATGAGGGCCTGCAGCCGGGCCGTCTCGCCCCGCACGCCGAGCATGGAACGACGCGCGTCGAGCGCCTCCTCGTGCAGGCCGGCACGGTGGCAGCTCATTTCGAGCCGTTCGAGCGCGGCGTCGTAATTCGGCGACAGCCTCAGCGCCTCGCGCAGCGGGCCGCGCGCCTCGTCGTATCGGCCGAGTGCCATCAGCACGTCGGCGAGGCCCACGGGCATGAACGCCGCATCAGGCGCCAGCGCGACCGCGGCGCGCATCTCCTCGAGCGCTTCCGGCAATCGCCCCGCGATCTTGAGCCAGGCGCCATATAGCCGGCGGCCCATCGCCTCGCGGGGCGCCAGCTCGGCACCCCGCTGGAGCTCGACGCCGGCGAGCTCGAATTCATCCTGCCAGTAGAGGAACGTCACGCCGAGCGCGGTGTGGAGGTCGCCAATGCTGTCGTCGATCGCCAGCGCGCGCAGGCGGAGCTCATGCGCCTGCCGCATCGCTTCCTCCGGGTCGCTGAAGCCCCGGATGCCCGTGACGTGGATGATGTCCGAGAGCCCTGTCATCGCCAGCGCGCTGTCGGGCGCGCGAGCAAGGGCCTTCTCGTAGTAGACCTTCGCCAGCTCCAGCTTTCCCCGCGCCCCGGCGCCGCCATGAACCGCGGATGCGTAGAGCGCCTTGCCCTGCTTCACCAATTGCGCGACGTCGGCAGGGAGGCTGCTGAGCTGGGGCGACGGGACCGGCGTAGCGACGTTCGTGATCGGCTCGGCAGCGGAGTCGATGGAACGCAGTTCCTGCAGCAGGACCACACCGGTCGCGGGCCGGTCCCCCCTCTCCTTCGCCATCAGGCGCCGGATGAGCGCGGCGAGCCGGGGCGGGACATCGGGCCGCTGTTTCCGCACGTCGGGCACCGTTGCCGCGAGATGGGCGGCGATGGTGGAACCCGCACTGCGGCCGCCGAAGGGCGGCTCCCCGGTGAGGAGCTCGAAGGCAACGCACCCCAGGCTGTAGAGATCGGAGCGTCCATCGAGGTCGAGCGCCCCCTCGGCCTGTTCAGGGCTGATGTAGTCGAGCGTGCCGACCAGCATGCCGATCTGGGTGAGCGGTTCCGCCGGACCCAGCTGCCCAAGGGAGCGGGCAATGCCGAAGTCGGCGAGCAGCGCGCGCTCCTGGTGCCAGAAGATGTTCTCCGGCTTGAGATCGCGGTGGATCACCCCACTTGCATGGGCATAGGCCAGGGCCTCGGCGAGGTCCGCGAGGATGCGTCGCACCTCGGAGGCAGGGCGCGGCCCGTTATCCGTGAGCCGCCCCCGGAGCGTGCCGCCCTCGATGAGCGGCATCACGAAGTAGAGACAGCCGGCAGCTTCGCCACTGGAGAACAGCGGGACGATATTGGGATGCACCAGGCGGGCAGTGAGGCGGATCTCCTGCGTGAAGCGGTCGGCGCCGAGCACGCGCGAGACCGAGGCGGGAAGCAGCTTGATGGCCACCTCGCGCCCGAGCTCGCGGTCGTGCCCCCTGAGCACGGTGCCCATGCCGCCCCGTCCCAGCTCGCCGGTAACATGGAACCGGAGCGACAGGGCGGTCAGTACGTCAGGGGAAAGGTCGGTCCCGGCCATGGTCACCTACTCTAGACTTTCAGGACGATCGGCAGGTTCCTGATGCGCTGTCCGGTCAGCGCGAAGATCGCGTTCACGACCGCGGGCGCAATCGGCGGGGTGCCCGGCTCACCGACTCCGCTCGGCGCTTCCGTGCTCGGCACGATATGCACCTCGACAACCGGCATCTCGCTGATCCGAAGCATGGGGTAGGAGTCGAAGTTCCCCTGTACCACCGCCCCGTTCTCCACCGTGATCTTGCCGTACAGCGCGGCGGTCAGGCCGTAGACGATGGCGCTTTCCATCTGCGCCGCGACGATGTCGGGATTGACGACCAACCCACAGTCTACCGCACAGACCACGCGATGCACCCGGACCTTGCCGTTCTCGATCGATACCTCGGCCACCTCGGCGACATAGCTCGCGAACGACTCCACCATCGCGATGCCACGGGCCCGGCCCCCGGGGAGCGGCGTTCCCCAGCCCGCCTTGGTGGCCGCGAGTTCCAGCACCCCACGGTGACGCGGCTGGCTGGCCAGGAGGTTCCGGCGGAACTCATACGGATCGGCGCTCGCCGCGTGTGCCAGCTCGTCCACGAACCCCTCGACGACGAACCCGTTCTGCGAACTGCCGACCGATCGCCAGAAGCCGGTCGGCACGCCGAGTTCGGCGTTGACCCACCCGCAGTGGAAGTTGGGGATGGTATAGGCCATGTTGGCCACGCCTTCCACCGCACTGGTGTCGAGCCCGTTCGGAAGCGGCCCGAACACCGCACTGAACCGGCCCATGATGTCGGGACAGGCGATGGTCTGCGACCAGGCCACCGGCTTGCCGGAGGCGTCGAGGCCCGCGGCGATCCTGCTGTACGACGCCGGACGGTAGAAATCGTGGCGGACGTCGTCTTCCCGCGGCCAGATGACCTTGACCGGTCCACCGATGGCCTTCGACACCTGCACGGCGTCGATGACGAAGTCGAGCTCGAAGCGGCGGCCGAAGCCACCACCCAGGAAGGTGGTGTGCACCGTCACCGCCTTCTCAGGGAGCCCGGTGAGCTTGGCCGCGATCCCCTGCACGCCGAATCCGGCGCCGGACTGGAACTGCGTCGGCGCCCAGACGGTGCACTTGTCGGCCTCCACCCACGCGGTGCAGTTCATCGGCTCCATCGTGGCATGCGCCAGGTACGGCACTTCGTACATCGCCTCGACCCGCTTGGCGGCGCGCCGGAGCGCGCCGGCGGGGTCGCCGTCGTGGCGTGCGGTGACACCCGGCTTCGAGGAGAGCGCCTTCATCTTCGCCGAGAGACCTTCACTGCTCACGCCCGTCATCGGGCTCTCGCTCCAGGTGACCTTCAGCGCCTCGCGCCCCTTCGTGGCGGCCCAGTAACCGGTGGCCACCACGGCCACGCCATTGTCGACCTGCACCACCCGTTTCACGCCGGGCACGGCAAGCGCCGGCTTATCGTCAAAGCCAGTGACGGTGGAGCCGAGCACCGGCGCCCGCGCCACCACGGCGACCAGCATGCCCTCGGTGTGCGCATCGATGCCGAATCCGGCCGTGCCGTTCACCTTGCCCTTGAGATCGAGTCGCTTGATCGACTTGCCGATGAGCTTGAAGTCCTTCGGGTCCTTGAGGGTGACCGTCGTCGGCACCGGCATCGCGGCGGCCGCCATGGTGAGCTCGCCGTAGCCCAGCTTGCGGCGCTTGCCGGTTTCCAGCACGTAGCCGTTCTCGGTGGAGCAGGCGGCAGGCTCGATGCCCCACTTCTGTGCGGCGGCCGCGATGAGCATGGCGCGCGCCTTGGCGCCGGCTTCCCGGAGCGGCTTCATCGAGGTGGCCACGCTGGAGCTGCCGCCGGTGCCCTGCAGCCCGAAGGCGGGGTTGAGGTACTGGGCGCCGGCCGGTGCCTCCTCGATCCTGACCGTGGTCCAGTCGCCGTCGAGCTCTTCCATGAGCATCTGCGGCAGGGAGGTGAGCACGCCCTGGCCCATTTCAGACTTGTCGACCACGACGGTGACCACGCCGTCGGTGCCGATGCGAAGCCAGGCATTCGGCTCGAACGGTGGGCCGGTGACGACTGCTCCCCGGCGCGAGCACCCGGGCAGATAGACGGCGAGCGTGAGTCCGGCGCCGGCGGCGATGCCAGCGCGCATGAAGTCACGGCGGGTCAGGTCGCTGGCGCTCATGCGGCACCTCCCGCTGCCCGATGTATCGCCTTGCGGATACGCTGGTAGGTGCCGCAGCGGCAGATGTTGCCGGACATGGCGGTGTCGATGTCGGTATCAGAGGGCTTCGGCGTGCCGGCCAGGAGTGCCGCGGCGGCCATGATCTGTCCCGACTGGCAGTACCCGCACTGCGGCACCTGCTCCTCGATCCAGGCCCGCTGCAGCGGGTGCTCTCCGTGGGGCGAGAGCCCCTCGATGGTGAGGATCTTCTTTCCCTCCACCGCAGATACCGGCAACTGGCACGAGCGGACGGCGGCCCCATCGACATGGACAGTGCAGGCTCCGCACTGGCCGATCCCGCAGCCGAACTTGGTGCCGGTCAGCGCCAGGTCTTCCCGGATGACCCACAGGAGCGGGGTGTCCGGCGCAGCCGATGAATCGACGGGCTTCCCGTTGACAGTGAACTTGGCCAAGTCAGCCTCCAGAATTGCGGCGGAGCAGTGCCCTGGTGCGAGGTCCAGTAGTATATGGGTGAAGGATTGCGACAACCAGCAGTGAGCCTGGAGGGAGCATGTCGATGCGGGACCACGAAGTCGTGATCACCGGCGCCAGCGCCGGCATCGGTGCGGCGCTGGGCGAGTTGCTCGCTCGCGAGGGGGCCCGCGTGGCCCTCGTGGCCCGGAACGCCGAACCGCTGAAGGCAGTGGCAGCGCGCTGCGGCCCCGAGGCCCTGGCCATCGTTGCCGACGCGACCGTCCGCGCCGACGTGCGCCGGGTGGTGAACGAGGTGCTGGCCCGGTTCGGGCGGATCGACGTCTGGGTCAACAACGTGGGGCAGGGCATCACCCGCCTGCCATCGGAGCTGACCGACGAGGACATCGACGACATGATGCGCGTCAACGTCAAGTCGGCACTGTATGGCACGCAGGAGGTGCTGCCGCATTTCCGCGAGCGCGGTACCGGGCAGGTGGTGAACATCTCGTCGATGCTGGGCCGCCTTCCCTACGTGCCGTTCCGCTCGGCGTATACCGGGGCCAAGCACTTCCTCAATGCGCTCACAGCCTCGTTCCGCATCGAGGTGCAGAAGACCCATCCGGGCATCCAGTTCACGCTGGTATCGCCCGGTGTGGTGCGCACCGAGTTCGGCGTCCGGGCGGTGCATGGCGGACCCGACTCGCGCGCGCTGCCCGATTCACAGTCGGCCGAGGAGGTGGCGGCGGTGATCGTGGAGGCGATCAGGAGCCGGAAGCCGGATGTGTATACCCGCGCGGGGGCTCGCGCGGGGGTGGTGAAATACTTCGAGGCCAACGGCACGGACCCGTGAGGGAGGGACGTCTCACGCGGGTCTCACGGTCACTTCAGTCGACGTGATGTCCGACCACAACATCGCGTGGCGGGTGCGTCACGCGCTCAACATGGACAACGTGACCGCAGGCGTAGCCCCCGCCGTCGGCACCAACCCGGTTGGCAAGGACAACATCATCTTCGACATCACCGACGGGGCGAGCGCCAGTGGCTTGGGCCACCCGACCTGCCTCGCCGGCGCGGCCGACTCGACGATGGGTACCAACCTGCCCACCACGTACCCGCTCGGCGCCACGCCCTGACACAACAGGACACGGAAGCGCCCTGTCTCGAAAGAGGCAGGGCGCGCGCGAGTCGGCGTGCTGGGCCTACTGCACAGAGTACCCCCGGCCCTGGAGGCACGCCCCGCTGCCTTCTTGAACGTGTCGGTCATCTGCTGGCTCTTGAATCCTCCTGGAGTAATTGCCCGACGTCCGGACCGCGGTGTCAGAGCCGCTCGAACTTCGCCTGGAAGAACCGGAGATACCGGGGCTCGTAGGTCATGCGGAGCCCGCGCGTTTCCCCTCGCCGGTCGTAGATCGCCTTGACCGACTCCGCCACCACATCCATGTGTGCCTGGGTGTACACCCGCCGGGGAATAGTGAGCCGAGTCAGCTCGAGCTTCGGGTAGTAGTGGTCTCCCGTGTCCGGGTTCCGGCCGGCGCTCACGACCCCCCGTTCCATGGCTCGAATCCCCGAATCGAGGTACAGCTCCGCCGCCAGGGTCTGGGCCGGGAACTCTTTCTGCGGGATGTGGGAGTAGAAGGCTCGCGCGTCCAGGAACACGGCGTGGCCCCCGACCGGCTGGACGATCGGGATGTCCCAGTCGGTGAGGAGCTCGCCGAGATAGTGCACCTGCCCAACCCGGGAACGGATGTAGTCGTCCTGCAGGCACTCCTCGATCCCGATCGCCATGGCTTCCATGTCCCGCCCCGCCATGCCGCCGTAGGTATGCAGCCCCTCGTAGACAACGATCAGGTTCCGCAGCTCCTCGTAGAGGGCCCAGTCGTTCACCGCGAGCCAGCCCCCGATGTTGACGAGGTTGTCCTTCTTGCCGCTCATCCATGCGCCGTCGGTGTACGAGCAGAACTCCCGCACGATCGCCGCTATGGGAGTGGCGGCATACCCGGGCTCGCGCTGCTGGATGAAGTAGGCGTTCTCCGCCATCCGCGTGGCGTCGAGGAAGATCCGGATTCCATGGCGGTCGCAGAATGTCCTGAGGGCCTTGACGTTCTCCATCGAGACCGGCTGACCGCCCGCCATGTTCACCGTTCCGGCCAGGCTGACGTAGGCGATTCGATCCGCGCCCTCCCGGACGATCAGGGCTTCCAGCTTGCCGAAATCCACATCGCCCTTGAAGGGATGACGGCTGGCCGTATCGTGCGCGGCATCGACGATGACGTCCACGAAGGTGCCGCCGGCCAGCTCCTGATGCAGCCGGGTCGTGGTGAAATACATGTTGCCAGGCACGAACTGGCCCGGCTTGATCGCGCAGCGGCTGAGGAGATGCTCCGCGCCCCGTCCCTGATGGGTGGGCAGGATGTTGGTGTAGCCGTAATGACTGCGGACCGCCTCCTCCAGCCGGTAGAAGTTCCGGCTCCCCGCGTAGGCCTCGTCGCCGAGCATCATGCCCGACCACTGGCGGTCGCTCATGGCGCCGGTGCCGCTGTCGGTGAGGAGGTCGATGTAGACGTCGGCTGACTTGAGGAGGAACGTGTTGTAGTCGGCCGCCTTCAGGGCACTGGCCCGCTCCTCCGCCGTGCCCTGATAGAGCGGCTCGACCATCTTGATCTTCCATGGCTCGGCCCAGCTGCGGCGACCGAACTGCTGGCCCATCGTCCTCGGCGTCGGGAGCATAGCCTATTCGGACCTCTGGAGGGTTGAGGTCAGGCTAGCCGCTCGCGTCTGAGGAAATCACGAAGCCGGCCGGAAGCACCGTTCATGGGGTCGCGCCCCCGCCATGCCCTACTCTTCGATCACCACGCTCGCGCTGTACGTCCCATTCGCCGCCCGCTCGAGCACCACGTCCTTCGTCTGCCCCGCCGCAACATCGAAGGTGACCTCGGTGAGCACGGTCGCCTGACCCTCGGGCTGGAACTTGAAGGTGAAGGTTCCCGGGTCGAAGTACATCAGCGTGCCGTAGCGCGCGATGCGGGTGTCCACGCCGAACGTCATCACGGTATCCGGCGCCGGTGCCGTGACCTTGATGCTCAGCACGTTCGGGTCGTCGGTGTTGGTGCCCACCACGTTCACCATCCGGATGTTGGCGCGATCGGTGGCTACCGCCCCGGTGTCGGGCACCACGACGGTGGCGAACTGCGCCCCGGTCGCGCTGAGCAGCAGGCTGTTGAGCTCGCTCTCGGAGATCGTCGCATCGAGCGAAGCGACTACCGTCGCCCCCGACCGGAGCACGATGTGCTGCACTCCACCCGGCACGCGGGTGACGGCAGAGGCGTGACCGTAGGTGAGGCCCTGGATGACCGTGGTGCCGCCGACGTCGACGTCGACCGCTCCAGCGGCTGCATTGGCGTGCACCAGCTTGAAGTCGGCCGTCATGGACGGGGTGTTGCCATCGTCGGAACAGGCGGCCAGCGTGATCGCGGCCGCGACCAGGCTCAGCGAAGTTGCGTAGAAATACGGACGGAATCTCATATGACGTCTCCTTGCGAATCGTACCGGGGCCAGGCCCATCAATACGTATTTACACAGGAGAACGATTCGGCGGCGATCTCCTTCACAACTGCTTCATGGGGAGGAACGGCAACAGCGTAAGGAGGAACGGCAAGAGTGTAAGGCGGAACAGCAACAACGGAAGAAGGGACGCGGAAGTTACCTCAATCGGGGAGCATCCCTTACCTCACCAACATCGATGCGCGTGGCCGCTGCGCTGCGCAGCGTGACCTGGGTGATCTCCGACCAGGCGCCGAGCCGGAAGGGAATGCCCCAGTAGCCAGTGCCGGGACTGATGTAGAGCAGCGAATCGCCCTCCGTATGCGCTCCCATCGCATGCATGAGGAATGGTGATGCCATGCTCCAGCCGATGCTCGGGAGCGCGAATTGTCCGTAGTGCGTGTGGCCGGAGAGGGTGAGCGCCACGCCGCGCTGGGCGAGCATGGGCCATAGCGCCGGATTGTGGGCCAGCGCCACGACCGGCACTCCGGCGGGCACCTGCGCGAGGGTCGCCGCGATGTCGACACCACCGTTGGCGGCATCGTTGTGGGCCGCGGGATCTCCGGTGCCGGCGATTGCGAGGGTGTCACCGTTGCGCGTGACGGTGCGCGACTGGTTGTCGAGCACGTGGGAGCCGCCGCGCTCCCTGAGGCGCCGGGCCACCTGTTGCCAGCCGGCGTAGACGTCATGGTTGCCGGGGCTCACGAAAGTGCCGAGCGGCGCCGAGAGGGTGTTGATCACATCGGCGTAGCGATCGGTGTCTTCCGGGTGGTCGTCGACGAGATCGCCGGTGACGGCGATGAGGTCGGGCTCGAGCGACCGCACCGTGGCGACGATGCGATCGAGATTCGACTGGGGCAGGTGCGGCCCGACGTGCAGGTCGGAGAGCTGCACGATGCGGGTGCCGTCGAGTCCGGCGGGAAGACCGGCGAGCTCGGCGACGACATGGCGTACGACGAGTCTGCGCGAGCCGATGTAGCCGGCGAGCAGGAAGAGGGCGAGCAGCGAGGCGACGATGCCTGCGAGGATGCGGCCGCCGAGCATGCCTGCTCCGAACAGCGAGCCGACGCCGGCGCCGGCGGCACCGGTAAGGGCCACGAAGGGCAGCATCAGCTGCACGTACCAGAAGGGTCGCATGACCCAGAGCCGGTAAGCCCGGCCCGGCGCGCGACCGAACCCGCCGCGGATGAGAAAGCTCGCCAGCGGCACGGTGGTGAAAGTCGCGAGGGCGCCGAGCAGGAGCGCCGCACCGGGGAAGGCACCGGCGGCAAGCTTGATGATGATGCCCCAGCAGGTGGCGAGGTAGAGGCCCAGCGTGACGAAGACCCTCGCCGCAAGGGGCGGGAAGATGCGGGGGCGTTCCGAGTTGAGCGGGGCGGGGGCAACCATGGAACTCATGATCAACCTTCCAAGGAACCGGCCACAGCACGCCGGGGGCTATTGCAAGGGAACCGCAGCCGGAGGCCGGATCGGGCATCGCTGCACGCCGCCGGGCACGGCCCCGGGGCGGATGCGCCGCGTGTCGTACGGGAGTGGCTGCAGAAGGTGATGGTGGGCCCGATCGCGAGCTGGCTGGGCGGGCCGCAGGCGGAGACGCGCGCCAGCGTGATGGTGTCGACGCTGCTCGGGTTCATCATCCTGCGGCAGGCGATTGCGCTGCCGGGCCTCAGTGCGGGTCGGGGTGACGCGCTGCTGGAAATGATGTCGGCGTCGCTGTAGTTCACAAATCGATGCTAGCATTGGTGCATGACGCGCCTACCGCACCAGGAGTACGTATCCGGCGCTGGCTTCGGAGGGACGAATGACCCCTGCGGTGCGCACGCTGAAGTAGGCCGAAGTTCCTGTCACCAGGCACTCCTGCTCCAGGGGCGTCAACGCGGTGCAGTCTCTCTCGATGGTGTAGAGTGGATCAGCGAAGACCCGGAAGTCGGGCCATTGCGGTGAGTCCAAGCAGGCTGATCAGGTGCTCACCATCCGGCATGCCTTCGGCGTAGTAGAAGCTCTCGCCCACCGCCTCAACGAAACCGGTGGTCGGAACTCCAGCGGGCACGGCTCCCGATGTAGCGGTCACTGGCTCTCACCACGATCGCAGCCTAGACTGGCGTCGTCACAGCGACGAACTGAACTGCGGGGCCGGCACGATGACCGTACGCGTCACGCGAGGCAGTTTTGTGCCCGTGGTCCTCGACGCGGGGCCGATCAGATGTTGCCTTCGATGATCGCCGTGAGCACGATGTCCCATCCGGTGCGGAGTCCGACCGTCAGTCCCGACGTACCCATGACGCACGTCGGTGAGTACCTTCTTCGTTGGTCATAGCGCGGACTTCGGGCCACATGGGATCGCCGTTCTCGACTGGAATGTGACGGCACTCGACGCCATATGGGCGAACGGGGGACTGGTCGCGGAGAAGACCTTGAGCGAGACCGCGGCGGCACCTGTTCCGGTTCGACCACCTTGCACCTGTCCGCAATGCCCAGATGTAACCTCCCGTCCCGTGATTCCGTTTGGTGCACCACTACCGCACCATTCCAGCAATCCCCACGGATGCACGCCGGAAGGCTAACCTCGACGCCCGTGAGAACTGCGCTGTTTCTCCTTCTTGTTGCACGCC
This sequence comes from uncultured Gemmatimonadales bacterium, assembly GCA_963773095.1. Taxonomy (GTDB): domain Bacteria; phylum Gemmatimonadota; class Gemmatimonadetes; order Gemmatimonadales; family GWC2-71-9; genus JAGGAG01. The sequence goes on along the minus strand of CAVYZY010000007.1, from coordinate 266,399 downwards.
CTACGCTCGCAGCCCGGCAGGAGCGGCACCGCGGCCACGGTCCCGGAATGAGAGACGTACCACCCCGAAACTCCGACACATTGGCCCCCGTCCGTCCGCCGGCGCTATCCTCCAGTCCACAGATTCAGTCACCCATTCGATGATCAGGATTTCTTCATGCGAATTGTGCCGCTCCTCCTGCTCACCGCCCTGCCCCTTGCCGCCCAGCAGGAGCCGCCCCGCGCCATCCGCCGGACCGTGCCGATTACCCGGAGCTTCGAGGCGGGACTCAAGGCCGGCACCCGGGACTCGACTGGCCGGCCGGGTGCCAAGTACTGGCAGTTCGGCACCGACTACAAGATCGACGTGCGACTGGACCATCTGACGGGACGACTGACTGGCCGCGAGGTGGTGACGATCCGGAACCCGAGCGACTCGACGATCAAGCTGCTGGTGATCCGGCTCTACCAGAACCGGTTCGACCCGATGAGCACGCGGAGCCGGACACCGCCGTCGGTGACCAGCGGCCAGACGCTCTACAAGGTGGTGGTGGACGGCGCCGACATCGACACCAAGGCGCCGGCCGCGGCGTGGTCGACGGGAACGCTGGTGACGATCCCCCTCAAGCAGCCGATCGCGGCGGGCGGGACGTCCACCGTCGAGATCGAGTGGGCCGGCGACATCCCGGATATCCCGATCGGGCGCGGTGCCGCGCGTGGCGGCCGACGTGGGCTCAGGGTGTTCCAGCTGGCGCAGTGGTATCCGCAGGTGTCCAAGTTCGACGACCTGCGCGGATGGGACCGCGAGCCGCACCTGGGCGGGAGCGAGTTCTACAACAACTACGGCCGGTTCGAGGTGAACATCGACGTGCCGGCAGGCTACCTGGTGGGCGCCACCGGTACGCTGCAGAACCCGGAGGACGTGCTGACCGCGACGGCGCGCGAGCGCCTGTCGCACGTGCTGGAGAGCGACAGCCAGCGGGTGATCGTGGGACCGGACGAGAAGGGCGCAGGCAAGGCCACGGCGAATGGCAACCGGCTGGTGTGGAAGTTCACCGCCGACACGGTGAACGACTTTGCCTGGGCCACGTCGGCGGAATACCGGTGGGACGCGACGCGCGCCACGATCCCGACCCGCGGTGCCATCCCCATCAACATCTTCTACCTGCCGGAAGACACGCTCTACTTCAAGACCGGCGCCATGGCGCGTCACGCGCTCGAGTACTACAGCGCGCTCTGGTTCCCTTACGCCTGGCCGCAGTTCACCCAGGTGGACGGCCCGGAGAACGGCATGGAATACCCGATGCTCACCATGAGCGGGCCGGGCTTCGGCGTCACCGACCACGAGATCGGGCACGAGTGGTGGCCGATGATGGTCGGGGTGAACGAGACGTGGTACGGCTGGATGGACGAGGGCTTCAACCAGTACATGAACATCCTCTCCGAGGATGTCTGGAACAAGAAGCCGACACTGCTCGACAGTCTCGGCGGGCAGTTCGGCCAGACGTCGGGGATGGAGATCCAGGCACCAATGATGTGGGACAACAACTACGGCGGGCCGTTCTCGGGGTACGTGACGTATTCCAAGGCGCCGATGATGCTGTCGATGCTGGGTGCGATCGCGGGTGACAGCGCGGTGCAGGGCGCGATGAACGCGTACGCCAGGACCTGGCGCTTCAAGCACCCTTCCCCGTGGGACTTCATGTTCGCCATGAACCGCGAACTCAAGCAGAACCTCGACTGGTTCTGGTACTACTGGCTGTTCACCACCGAAGCGGTGAACGAGTCGATCGTGAAGGCGAGTGTGTCGGGCGGCAAGGCGCAGGTGACGGTGCGGCAGGCGGGCGAGATGCCGTCACCGGTGGTGCTGAGGGTGGAGTTTGCGGCCAGCGGTCCGGCGCCGCGCAAGATGAAGAACGCGGTGATCGACGGCCGGAGTGCCACGGTGACATGGCCGGTGGATGTGTGGTTCAGCGGGAGCCGGACGTTCGTGGCGAACCTGGACTTCGGCGGGGCGAAGATCGAGAAGATCGTGCTCGATCCGGGGCAGCGGTTCCCGGACCGGGATTTCAGCGACAACGGGTGGCCCACGCCGGCGGCAGCGGCCGGCGGCGGCAAGTAAGCCACGATCCTCAGAACACCTGGGGGATCTGGCCGGCGTCGAAGGTGCCGGTGATGACGATCTGCACCGGCGCCGGGTCGCAGCAGGGGCTGGTGCGCTCGGCGCGCAGCTCGAAGCTGCCGGTCGCGGCTTCGTGGGTACGGCGGGTGAGGGTAATGGTGCCCCCACGCACCTCGTACTGCTCGAGCGCGCCGTTCACGGCATAGCCCACCGTGCCGCGGAACACGGCATCCGAGGCGGGGGCGCCGGGCGCCACGATCTCGTAGGTGCCAGTCGGCGGCTTGCCGGTGCCGCTGATCCTGAGGAAGATGCGCGCGGCGCCCCCGTCTCCGAGAATGAGCGCAAAGCCGTTGCTGTTGCCCCCGGCGTCCTGGGTAATGCCGAAGACCGCCTCGCCATCGAGCGTCCCGGTGTAGGCACCCGACATCTCACCGTTGAAGATGGAAGTCGCCGGCGGCGCATCGATGTCCTCCCCGCAGGCGGCGAGCAACAGGCTGCCCGCCACCATCGCGCTCCAGACACTTCGCATCATCTGCCCTGGTTCCCCTGTTCCGCGCTATTCGTTGACCACGCCGTCGTCGGTCACCTGGCCGGTGGCCGTGAGTAGACCAGAACGAAAGCACCATTCTTCGAGTCATTCAAGCGGTAGCTGGCTCCCTGAAAAATGTTACACTCAACCATGGCCACTACCGATCTCGATGTTGCCTTTCCCGTCCTCAGCGCGAAGGACGTCGCCAGCCTCATTCCCCGTGGTCACCTGCGGCAGGTGAAGGCAGGAGAAATCCTGTTCGCCGAGGGAGACCGGGACTTCTGTTTCTACGTGGTGCTCGAGGGCGCGATCGAGATCGTCCAGCACGCCAATGAGGAGTCGCCCAAGGTCATCGTAACGCACCGGAAGGGCCAGTTCACCGGCGACGTGGACATGCTGACCGGACGGGTGGCGCTGCTGACGGGGCGTGCCGCGGAGGATGGCAAGCTCCTGATGATGAGCACCACCGAACTGCGGAAGGCGATCGACGAGATCCCCTTCGTGGGCGAGGTGATCGTCAAGGCATTCCTGATGCGCCGCAAGCTGCTGCTCGAGGGCGACTTCGTGGGGGTGACCATCATCGGGTCGCGTTTCTCGCCGGCGGCGCACCAGTTGCGCGACTTCGCGACTCGGAACCTGGTGCCGATCAAGTGGCGCGACGTCGACACCGACGCGCAGGCGGAAGCGCTGCTGGTGCAGCTCGGCGTCAGGCCGTCGGAGACGCCGATCGTGATCGGGGTGGGCGGGCGCATCGCGAAGAACCCCACGATCGAGGAGTTCGCCCACTGCGCCGGGCTGGTGGTGACGCTCGAGGCAGACCATGTCTACGACCTGGTGGTGGTCGGCGCGGGACCTGCGGGACTCGCGGCGTCGGTGTATGCGGCGTCGGAAGGGCTCGATGTCCTGACCGCCGATGCACTCGCGGCCGGGGGGCAGGCGGGCACCAGTGCGCGGATCGAGAACTACCTCGGCTTTCCCACCGGCATCTCGGGGGAGGAGCTGACGAAGAATGCGCTGATCCAGGCGCAGCGGTTCGGGGCGCACATCACGGTGCCGTGCACGGTGCGGTCGCTTGGGATCGACGGCGGCGACCGCGTCGTCACTCTGGCCGACAACACCCGGATCCGCAGCCGTTGCGTGCTGGTGGCGAGCGGGGTGCAATACCGGAAGCTCGACGTGCCCTGGTTCGAGGATTTCGACGGCGCGGGCATCTACTACGCCGCGACGGACATGGAGGCAAGGATGTGCGGCGGGGAAGATGTGGTGGTGGTGGGCGCGGGGAATTCGGCGGGGCAGGCGGTGGTGCACCTGTCGCGCTACGCCCGGCGGGTGGAGGTGATCGTGCGCGGACCGGACCTGGGCGCCAGCATGTCGCGGTACCTGGTGGACCGGCTCGAGGCCCTGCCGAACGTGACGATCCGGCTCAATACCCGGGTGACGGGACTCGAGGGGGATGGTCACCTGAGCGCAGTGCAGGTGGAGGACAAGGCGGGGGCGACCGCGACGATCGCGACGTCATCGCTGTTCCTGTTCATCGGCGCCGATCCCAACACCAGCTGGCTGCGCGGATGCGTGGATCTGGACAAGAAGGGCTTCGTGCTGACCGGCAGCAGCCTCCCGTCCGACACCGCTGACGCGGATCGCTGGAAGGCACTCCAGCGCCAGCCGTTCCTGCTCGAGACCAGCCTGCCCGGGGTGTTCGCCGCGGGGGACGTGCGAAGCGGCTCGGTGAAGCGGGTGGCGTCGGCGGTGGGAGACGGGTCGATGTCGGTGAGCTTTGTGCATGCGCACATAGGAGTCAGGAGTTAAGAGTCCAGAGTTACGAGTGAGCAGTGGTGACGAGCCAGAGGAGTCCCATGTCCCAGCAATGCGAGCACGTCCAGCAGGCGAAAGACGTGAAGCCGCACACACCGAACGGCTGTGAGGAGTGCCTCAAGACGGGCATGCGATGGGTGCACCTGCGGCTCTGCCAGGAGTGCGGGCACGTAGGGTGCTGCGACAACTCGATCGGGAAGCACGCGACGAAGCACTTTCATGCGACTCAGCATGCGATCATGAAAAGCTTCGAGCCGGAAGAGGACTGGAGCTGGTGCTACGTGGACGAACTGTTCATCGAGCCGGCGGTGCGGCCCAGGGCGTAGCGCCTAGAGGTCGCGTGCGAGCCGGATGCCGGTGAACTGCCAGCAGGCCTCGGGCGGGAAGAAGTTGCGATAGCTGGCGCGGATGTGATCCTGCGGCGTGGCGCAGGAGCCCCCGCGGAGCACGAACTGGTTGCACATGAACTTGCCGTTGTACTCGCCCAGCGCGCCGGGCGCCGCCGCGTACCCCGGATACGGCGAGTACTGGCTTCGGGTCCACTCCCACACGTCACCCCAGATCTGCTGAAACCGTGTCCCGGCAGCTCGCCGCCAGGGCGCGGGATGGAAGCGCGCCGAGTCGGCGAAGTTGCCGCGCACCGGCTCACTTCTCGCCGCCACTTCCCACTCCTGCTCGGTGGGCAGTCGGGCGGCGGCCCAGCGGGCGTACGCATCCGCTTCGAAGTAGCTCACGTGACAGACCGGCTCCGCCGCGTCGACTTCGCGCATTCCATCCAGAGCATAGGTCAGCCAGCGACCTTCGCGCCGTTCCCAGTAGAACGGGGAGGTCCAGTGATGCTGCTCGCGCGTGGCCCAGCCCATCGAGAGCCAGAGCTCGGGCCGCTCGTAGCCGCCATCAGCCATGAACGCCTGGAACTCGGCGTTGGTAACGAGCCGGTCGGCCAGCGCGTACCGCTCGAGAAAGTGGCGATGCCGGGGGAGCTCGTTGTCGAAGCAGAATCCGACCCCTTCATGCCCAATCTCGTACAGCCCCTCGTCGATCTCGATCCAGCCGATCGCCGGCACGCTCCCGCCCGGCGCCGGCGCAAGCTCGTGATAGGCCGGCCGGAGCGGGTTGACCGAGAAGACGTGCTTGATGTCGGTCACCATCAGCTCCTGGTGCTGCTGCTCGTGGTTGAGGCCGATGGCGACCAGCGGCAGGAGCAGGTCGGCGGGTGCCTCGGGGTCCTCGAGGAGGCGCTGCATGTGGCTGTCGACCCAGGCGCGGTAGGCGTAGACCTCGCTCACGGTGGGCCGGGAGAGGTACCCGCGCTGGTCGCGGGCGTGACGGGGCCCGGCCTGCACGTAGTAGGAGTTGAAGAGGAAAGCGTAGCGGGGGTCGAGCGGCTCGTAGCCCGCGAGATGGGGCCGGAGCACGAAGGTCTCGAAGAACCAGGTGACGTGGGCCAGGTGCCACTTGGTGGGGCTGATGTCCTGCATCGTCTGCACGACGCAGTCCTCGGGTGCCAGCGGCTCGGCCAAGGCCTCGGTACGGGCGCGAACCCGGCGGTAGCGGTCAGCGAGGTCCTGGGCGGGGGAGACGGCGGCAGTCATCGGTGAAGGTTGGGCCGTGGCCGCCGCCCTGTCCAGCCTGAGCGTCGACGGCGCCATAAACGCGGGTTAGTTTGGAATCACCCCAGGAGACAACTACGTGACCCAGGACGCTGACCGAAGCTACGTCGACCAGCTGGGCGAGAAACCCCTGGTCCGGGTAGTGGCTTACTACGTGGCCCTCGCGGCGGCCGTGGTACTGCTGAGCCGTATCTGGCCGGGACTCCTCCAACTCGTCAACGCCCAGAACTACGGTGCTGCCGGCAAGGCGATGGGGATCAACGCCGGGCCGCAGGCCGTCACCGACCGGGGGTTCACCGCCGTGGAAGACGTCGCGGCGGTGTGCCTGGCCACGATCGCGCTCATGTTGCCAGTAGCCTGGATTTGCGCCCTGACCCGTTCGAAGCAGGGCTACCGGCAGTCGCTGGTGCAAACGCTCATGGTACTCCCCGTCGTCGTGGCCGGCGTCATCTCGATCGTGCGCAACAGCGTGGCGCTGGCGTTCGGTTTGGCGGGCATCGTGGCGGCGGTGAGCTTCCGGAACCGGCTGGAAGACGCCAAGGACGCGGTCTACATCTTCCTCGCGATCGCGGTGGGAGTGGCCTGTGGCGTTCAGGCGGTGGACATCGCCCTCGCGCTGTCAATCATCTTCAATGCGCTGGTCCTGATGCTCTGGTGGACCGACTTCGGCCGGGTACCGGGCGCGGTGCAGGGTGGCCCGGTGGAGCAGCGGCTCAAGCGGGCGCTGGCGATGGCCAACCGCACCCAGCAATTCGTGTCGATGGTGGACCAGGAGATTCTCCGCTCCCTGGGTCCCGACCAGCTGGCCCAGGTGGCCAACCGGGTTGCTGCCCGGCAAAGCCCCCTGGTAACGCTGGTGACCGAACCGACCCCGCGCCCGACGCGGCCGGTCACGATCGTGATTTCGGAACCGGGTGCCCGGGAGGCGGTGGAGGAAGCCTTGGAGCTGAACGCCAAGCGCTGGACCTTCAAGTCGGCCACAGGCGGCCAGCGCCATACCCTGCGCTACGACGTGCGACTCCGGAAGAAGGTGCCCGAATCGGTGTTCGTCGAGCGAATGCGAGGCGTTTCGGGAGTCATCGACGTGGCCCTCGGCCCAGAGGTGCGGTCGTGACCCAGCCGGAGGCGGATCTCGCGATCCCGATGATCGCGGCCGCCCTCGGTGACCGCTACGAGGTGAAGCGCGTCATCGCCCGGGGCGGCATGTCGATCGTCTACCTGGCACAGGACCGTGAGCTCGGCCGCCAGGTGGCCATCAAGTTGCTCGACCCGAGTCGTGCCGGCTCGCAGCTGCTGAGCGTCGAGCGCTTCCTGCGCGAGGTGCGGATCACCGCCCAGCTGCAACACCCCAACATCATCCCGCTCATCGATTCCGGCCGGGTCAAGGGACTGGCCTACGCCGTATTCCCCTATGTAGAGGGTGAGTCGCTCCGAGACCTGCTGCTGCGGCAGCCCCGGGTAGCGCTCGCCGATGCCCTGCTGTGGACCCGCGAGATCGCCGAGGCGCTCGAGTACGCGCACCAGCGCGGCATTGTGCACCGCGACATCAAGCCCGAGAACATCCTGCTCTCCAACGGCCAGGCCGTGATCAGCGACTTCGGCGTCGCGTACGCGCGGCACCTGGCGGTTGCGGAGGGGACGATGACCGGCGTGGGCGAGACGCTGGGCACGCCGGCCTACATGAGCCCGGAGCAGATCGAGGCAGGCAAGGTCGACGGGCGGAGCGACATCTACAGCCTCGGGTGCATGCTGTACGAGATGCTCGCCGGGCATCCGCCATTCGACGAACCGTCGGTGCGGAAGGTGCTCAACGCGCATCTCAGGAGCGAACCGCTGCCGCTGGAAGCGACCATTCCCGACATACCGGATCGCGCGTCGCAGATCGTTCGCCGTGCCATGGCGAAGAAACCGGCCGACCGGCACGAGACGGCGGGCTCCATGGCGCTGGCAATCAGGAAAGTGCTGGGCGAACCGCCGCGCCACATCACGCCAAGTACCCAGCAACTGGAGGAGGCGAAGCCGCGACGGTTCACGCCGTGGGAGCAGCTGAAACCGAGGGGGGCGGGGGGCTGGCTGCTGACCGGGACACTGGCGCTGCTCGCGCTGGTATTCCTGCTGCCCAGGGGCAGCAGGCGGCCGGAGCGCGGTCCGACGCTGGCGACGGCTTCACTCGCGGTGCTGGCTCCGGAGGTGGTGCCGCCAGGATCGGTACCGGCGTATCTCAGCGAAGGGCTGGCTGGCGAGATCATCGTTGCGCTCCAGGGGCATGGCGGCATGCGCGTCACTCCGCCGGCGTCGTCCTTCGCGCTTTCGGGCCGGGGCATGCCGCTTTCGGTGGTAGGCGACACGCTCGGCGTGGCGAACGTGCTGACGAGCGTGGTGTCACGCGGGGGCGAGGGCTACAGCGCCACGGTGCGCCTGCAGCGCACCAGCGACGGGACCGTGGCGTGGCAGCGCACCTACCATTTCGCCGAGGCGACCGTCAGCAGCGCAGCGCGACAGATCGGCGCGGACGCGGCGGTGGAACTGGCGGGTGGCGCGCCCCTGCCGTCGTCGGGGCGACCGGACCCGTCGGCGGCACTCACGAGTGCACTGCTGCAGGGCCGATACTGGGTGGCGCGGGGCACGCCGGAAGCAATGTCGCGGGCACACGACGCGTTCGCCACGGCAGTGCATCTGGATTCGACGTCGGTTGAAGCGCTGGCAGGGCTGGCCAATGCGCGCATGCGAGCCGCCTCGTACGGCTACCGCAGCACGGAAGACTTCTACACCTCGATGGCCGAGGCGATCAAGGAAGCGCGGCGGGCCAACGCACTCGACTCGAGCAATCAGGAGGCCGCTTTCGTGGCGGCGCGAGCGGCGCGCTTTGCGGGCGCGCCACGCGACTCGGTGATGCGGTTGTACGAAGCGGTGCTGGCGATGTCACCCGACCTGCCCGACGTACTCATCGACATGGGCCAGATGCTGGGTGATGCGGGCCAGGGGGACAGCGCGGTGGCGCTGGCGCGGCGCGCGGTGCAGCTCAATCCGCTGTCGGCGGCAACGCGCCATGGCGCCATCACCGTGGCGCTGCGCAGCAGGAAGTACGACGTCGCGATCGAGCAGGCGCGGGCCCGGCTGGCGCAGGATCCGGGCGACCTGGTGGCCCTGGCGCTCGAGGGCCTGGCGCTCTCGGCAGCGGGACGGAGCGCCGAGTGCGTGGGCCGTGCCTTCGGGCCGTGGCTCGCGGCCGAAGCGACCTGCCTGTATGCCGCGGGTCGCGTGGCGGAGGCACAGCAGGCCGCCGACTCACTACGCGGAATCCTGCTCCGGGGCGAGTTCGTGACGGTGCACCAGTTCACCGACCTGGGCACCTACTACGCCTGGTCGGGCAACAGCGGCGAGGCGCTGCGGTGGATCCAGCGCGCGGCCGACCAGACGCCGATGCTGATCGACTGGGTGCTGAGCTCAGGGCTGTATGACAAGGCACTGGCGGATCCGTCGTTCCGGAATGGGCTGGAGGTGATAAGGAAGGGGATTCGGGAAAGGTTGAGGGAGAAGCTGGGCGGATGAGGCGGGTAGGGCGGGTAGGGGGTGAGGGTGCATCCGCAGCGCAGTTGCCGGGTATCACGACGTTCAGTCCAACGCCCGGGGGAGATCATGCCACAACTGCAGAGTCCGGCGCGTTCCGCGCCCCATTCCGAGATGCTGGCCGACGTGCAGGCAGGGCTGGCGCGGCCGCAGAAGGAATTGCCGCCGAAGTACTTCTACGATCATGCCGGGTCGCTGCTGTTCGAGGAGATCACGCGGCTGCCCGAGTACTACCTGACGCGGGTGGAGCGGGAGCTGCTGTTACAGTGCACCCAGTGGTTCGTCACGAGCACCGGCTGCCGGACGCTGGTGGAGCTGGGCGCGGGCAGCGCGTCCAAGACCCGGATCCTGCTCGACGGGATGCTGCGCGCCCGCACCGGGTGCGCGTACATGCCGATCGACCTGAGCGCCGCGTTCCTCGCCGAGACGACCGCTGCCCTGCGCGACCGATATCCCGACCTGCCGATCACGCCGGTGGTGGCCGACATTACGAGGGACTTCCGACTTCCCCGGCATGAAGGACCCACGCTGTTCGCGCTGCTGGGCAGCACCATCGGCAACTTCGACGAGATGCATGCCACGCGGCTGCTGCGGCGGATCCGCGGGATGATGGAGCCGCACGACTGCTTTCTGCTGGGTGCCGACCTGCGCAAGGGCACCCGCGAACTGGAAGCGGCCTACAACGACGCGCAGGGCGTCACGGCGCGGTTCAACCTCAATGTCCTGCAGGTCCTCAATCACGATCTCGGCGCGGACTTCGACGTGGCGACGTTCAGCCACCGGGCGTACTACGACGAGCACCTGCACCGGATCGAGATGCACCTCGTGTCGGACCGGGACCAGGAGGTATCGATCCCCGGTATCGAACCGGTCACCCTGCGTGCAGGCGAGACGATCCGGAGCGAGATCAGCTGCAAGTACGACCGCGCGTCGGTCGAGGTGCTCTTCGAGGCGGCGGGGCTGGAGGTCGAGGAATGGCACACCGACGAGGACCGGCGTTTCGCGCTGGCGCTCGGACGGGTCGCAGGGAGCTGACCGATTGAAGCCTGACTTCAGGAGCGGGTACCCACTGGCGCAGCTGGTCGAGGGCCAGGCGGTGACCGGGACCGTCGGCGAAGACGACGTGATCCTGGCGCGGAAGGGCGATGAGGTGTTCGCGGTGAGCGCATGGTGCAGCCATTACCATGGCCCGCTCGCCGAGGGACTGATCGTGGATGACACGGTGCGCTGCCCGTGGCACCACGCCTGCTTCAGCCTGCGCACCGGCGAGGCGGTGCGCGCGCCGGCGCTGGATGCCATCACCTGCTGGCGGGTGGAGCGCGAGGGCGGCAGTGTGTTCGTGCGGGAGAAGCTCGACGCGCCCGTCGCGCGGTCGCGCGCGAAGAATGCGCCGGACTCGATCGTGATCGTGGGTGGCGGTGCGGCGGGGCTTGCAGCGGCCGACATGCTGCGTCGCGAGGGATACGACGGCCCGCTCACGATGATCAGCGCCGACGATTCCCTGCCATGCGACCGGCCCAATCTCTCAAAGGACTACCTGGCCGGCACGGCGCAGGAGGAGTGGATCCCTCTCCGGGCGCCGTCCTGGTACGGGGAGCAGCGCATCGACCTGCTGCTCGATTCCCGGGTGTCGGCCCTCGACCTGCGCCACAAGCGGGTGGAACTCGAGGGTGGTGGCAGCAGAGGATACGCGTCGCTGCTGCTCGCCACGGGTGCCGAACCGGTCCACCTGGATATTCCCGGTGCCGCGAGCGGCCAGGTCCTCTATCTCCGTACCTTCGCCGACAGCAAGGCGATCGTCGCGCGACTGGCAGCCGCCCGGCGCGTCGTGGTCGTGGGATCCAGCTTCATCGGGCTCGAGGTGGCTGCGTCGCTTCGTGCGCGGGACATCGAGGTGCATGTCGTGGCGCCCGAGAGCACTCCCCTGGAACGCGTCATGGGACCGGAGATGGGCGCGTTCATCCGGGAGGTCCACGAATCACACGGCGTGGTGTTCCACCTGGGCCAGACGGTGAGCGGCATCGCGGGACGGACCGTGACGCTGACCACGGGCACGAAGCTCGACGCCGATTTCATCGTGGTGGGTGTGGGTGTCAGGCCGGTCATCGGCTTCGCGGAGAAGGCCGGGGTCAGGGTCGATCGCGGCATCAGCGTGGATGAATACCTGGAGACGTCGGAGCCGGGAGTATTCGCGGCGGGTGACATCGCGCGGTGGCCGGATCCTCACACCGGCGAGCACATCAGGGTGGAGCACTGGGTGCTGGCCGAGCGCCAGGGCCAGGTGGCGGCGAGAAACATGCTGGGGCGGCGGGAGCGTTTCGACGCGGTGCCGTTCTTCTGGAGCCAGCACTACGACGTGGCCATCAACTACGTGGGTCACGCCGAAAAGTGGGACTCGGTGCGAGTCGACGGCTCGCTCAAGGCGCGCGACTGTCGGGTGAGCTACAGCCTGGGCGGGAAGGAGCTTGCCGTGGTCACGATCTTCCGCGACCTGGACAGCCTCGAGGCGGAACGGGCGATGGAGCTCTCGGCGCGCTAGTTCGGCAGGGGCTGGTACTTGTCGAGCCAGGAGAGGACCTCCTGGATGAGCCGCGCGCGGGGCACGTCGTGGCTCCCTTCCTCCACAATGTGGCGCTTCGCGGAGGGCGGAGTGCCCAGCAGGCGGAACATCGGGTCCTGCGAGCTCTCCACCGGAAAGAAGAAGTCGTAACGCCCGTTGATCATCAGCGTGGGCGCCGTGATGTGTGGCAGGAAGTTGAGCGGGTCCACTTCCGGCCTCGTCACGGGGAAGTCGAGGCCTGCCACGACCAGCACGATGACCTTCACGCGCGGTTCCACCGCCGGTAACAGCCCGCCCAGCGCGCCTCCCCAGCTCAAGCCGGTGAACCCGAGGTTACCGGTGCTCACGTCCGAGCGGGTCTCGAGGTAGTCGATGCTCCGGCGCATGTCCTTGGCCCACATGACGACGTGGTCACGATAGAAGTTGGTCGTGTCCTGGGTGTCGTTCTGCAGGGAGTCACGCCGCTGGTACGTACCCTTGTAGACCGGGTAAAGCAGGGCGCGGCCGCTCTTGATGATGAAGTCGAAGGACTGCTCCTGCATGTTCCGGGACGTGCCGTGAATGGCGGCCCCGGGTGGGAAGTAGACCACCACGGGCCACGGCTTGTTTCCCCGCTTGGGGAGGAAGAGATAGGCCAGGAGCGTGTCGCTGGCATACGCGGCGCGCATGCGGATGAGCTCCCGGGTCCAGTCGCCCTGGTCCACCGACTCGAGGACCCGCGCTTCGAGCGGCGTGCGGTCATACTGATACATCTGCAGGTAGGCGGCGAAGACCGCATCGGAGACCGGCTTCTCCCTGAGGAAGTCGCGCTTGGTGCGCCGCAGCGGCTCCGCCGCGACGGCGATGTTGCTGTCGCCCAGGTAGCGCACGAGGCGGATGCCGTTGGCGACCGACCGGTCGAACGGTGTCTGGGTGAAGGCGTCGGTAAAGAGGTATGGCTGGTCGTTCCATCCGCCACCCAGGATGAACCGTTTGTCGCCCTCCGCATTCAGGCACCACTCGCGCACATTGCCGGCCATATCGTACGTGCCGAAGCCGCTCAGGTCTGGCTCGCTCCCGACGGGCCGCGTGCCCTGCCCGGAGAAATTGCTTGCCGGGACAATCACGCCGCTGTTGCGGATGGTCGCCGCGCGTCCCCAGTGGACCACGGTGGGCAGCGACTTGCCGGCGAACTTCGCATAGGCCGCTGCCTCATACCAGCTGACGCCGGCGACCGGATAGTCGTCCTGGCCCTTGGGGTAGTCTCCACCTTCCCAGGTAGAAGGCCCGGTGCGCCCGCTGCGATCCGTCATCAACGCCATCGCCGCCTCCCACGACAGCGTCTTCCCCTGGTTCGCGAAGGGCTCCTCCCAGAACTCGCGGCGCCGATAGCCACCGCTGTCGATGAACAGTTTCCAGGCCCGGTTGGTCACCTCGTAACGGTCCATCAGGAAGTCGCCCACGTCGACGGGGCCAACCTCTTCGAACCCGGGATAGGGCAGCTTGAGGAGTCCGCCGCCGACGCGCACCATCTCCGGTGGGATGGCGCCGTCCCGGTCGAGCCTCAGCACGGAATCGCTGAAGGGCATGCCGGTGAGCTCGAGTGTCCGGTATCCCGGCGCCTCGATGCGGAGCCGGTTCGAGTTGAGGAGGAGGCCGCCGCTCCCCGTGAGCGCCAGGAGCACGCTGTCGAGTGGCGTCCGGCCGAGGAGGATCCAGGCCGAGTCAGGGGCGTCATAGCTCTTGCGCCACACCGCCGCGCCGGGCGGGTCGGTACGGATGCTTGCCCGCCGAGCAAAGCGCGGGCGGAGCGCCCGGAAGGTGGAGTCCGCGGGGTTCACCGCCTCGACCCGCCGGGCGAGCACCCAGGCGGAGTCGTACTGCCCGCGGTCGGCGAGGGCCAGCACCTGCGGAATGCCCCGTTCGCGCGCCCAGCGTCGCTCGCGAGCCTGCCGCTGCGGACCAAACCAGAACCCTGCTCCAAGCATCGCGGCGACGATAACGCCGGCCGCGAGGATCCACCGGGGAATCTGGCGCGACGCTCCTGCGTTTCCCGCGACGCTCGCGCCGGTCAGCCCAGCCGCGGGGGTGGTGAACGCCTCGAGCTGCGCGAGCAATTCATCGGCGGACTGCCAGCGCTGGTCGGGGTCCTTCTCGAGGCAGCGCATGACGGCGGCCTGAAGCGGAGCAGCGACTTCCGGGGCGAGAGAAGCGAGCGGCGCCGGAACCTGTGTCACCTGTGCGGCCAGCACCGCCTGTGGGGTGGCGCCGGTGAAGGGTGGCCGTCCGCCGAGCATCTCGTACGCCATTGCGCCCACGGCATACAGATCGGCTCGCGCGTCGACCGAGGACTGGCCGACGGCCTGTTCCGGCGCCATATAGGCGGGCGTGCCGATGGCGAGACCAATGGTGGTGAGCGTCGTGCCGACCACCGCCTCACCACCCGCTGCGGCGGTGGCGGCGCGGGCGATGCCGAAGTCCACCACCAGGGCGTGACGCCCGCTCATCATGATGTTTTCGGGCTTGATGTCACGATGCACGACGCCCTGCGCATGGGCCTGAGCCAGGGCATCGAGCACATCCTGGAGGATCCGGACTGTCTCGGCGGGCGGCAGGTGGTGCTCCCGTGTCAGTCGCTGGCGCAGGCTCTCGCCTTCGACATACGGCATGACGTAGTACAGCAGGGGGCTGGTGCCCGCGCGCGGGATCTCACCGGAATCGATCAGGGTCAGGATGTGGGGATGCTGCAGGTGCGCGGCGATCCGGATCTCGCGCAGGAAGCGATCACCGCCGAGGGCTACGGCGAGTTCCGGATGCAGGACCTTGAGGGCGACAGACCGATCGTGCTTGATGTCGTGCGCGAGATAGACCGTGGCCATGCCGCCGCGACCGAGCTCACGCTCGATCGCGTAGGCACCGGCCAGCCCATCGTGGAGGATCGCGCGGAGATCGGTCATGGTGGCAAGCTAGTCACCGCTCGCGACAATGATGACCATCGCGAGGTAAGCGGCCGCGGCGAGTCCCAGGGCGATGGTGATGATCAGCCCGGCGGTGTGGCCGCCGTTCGGCTGCTTCACCTCGACTTGCTCGATCTGGGATAGCGCGAGGGAGTCGTGTGGCGTGAAGAGCGAATCGTTGCGCACCGTCCACTCGGTGGCGTCGAATGGTTCGCCGCCCGCGGGCTGAACTCTCAACGGCTTTCCACCCAGGCTGTCGAGGTGCGCTGGCGACACCGGTGAGACTGGCTGCCAGCTATGGCATCCGGTGAGGACCAGCGCGGCGAGCAGGAGGAAGGCGGGCGCCCTACTTCCTCGCGAGGACTCCGCACGCCAGCCGTCCGCCCGCCCCGCCGTTCGCCGGGCTGTCGGTAAGATTGTCGGCGTTGGCATGCAGCACGACCGCCTTGCCCATGATCCCCGCACTGTCGGCCTCCAGGTTCAGCTTGCTCGCGACCACGTCGAGCTTGCCCTTCCCGTCGGCTCCCACGGAGATATTGCCGAGGTCGCCGGCGTGGCCGGTACCGTTGAGCCCATCGTGCGCGTTGGCGTGGGTCGGATCGAAGTGCGGCCCGGCGGCCGCGAACCCCGGTGTGCCCGGCGAACTGCAGGCCGAGTTGGCATGGACATGCACGCCGTGGTTGCCGGGCGGGACGCCATGCACCTTGAGGATGATACGTACTCCGCCACCATCCCGCCGGGCTTCCACCGTTCCCACGTCGGCTCCAGTGGAGTCGTGCATTACGCCCTTCGCCTTCGGTGCGGTTGCCGTCGCAGCGGGGCGGTGGTGATTGGTGCCCCCGAGAACGATCAAGCCGATGGTGATCGGTGTCCAGATGGGTATGCTCATCACTGCCAGTACCGTATCCTTCTGCAACGCAGAACTCAGGGAGACAACCATGCGGGTTCGTGTAGCGCTGACCGTGCTGCTCGCCGTTGTATTGAACGCCACGCTGGCCGCGGGCCAGGTGACCGCCATCCGGGCGGGGCGCGTGGTGGATCCCGACGCCGGCACCGCCGCACAGAACCAAGTCATTCTGGTTGAGGGTGGCAAGATCACTGCGATCGGCGCCAGCGTGAAGATTCCTTCGGGCGCCAACGTGATCGACCTGTCACGCTCTACAGTCTCCCCGGGGCTGGTCGACGCCCACACCCACCTGTGCATGGTGGTCCAGCCGAAGCGCGACGCGGGCAACTACTACTTCACGACGCTGGTCGATCCGGATGCCTTCCGCTCGATCGAGGGCGTGGTCAATGCGAAGACCATGCTCGAGGCGGGCTTCACCAGCGTCCGCGACGTGGGCAACGAGGGCCGGTATGCGTGCGTGCAGGTGCGGAAGGCGATCCAGCGGGGACTGATTCCCGGCCCGACCCTGATCACCGCCGGGCGGATCATCGCGCCCTACGGCGGACAGTTCCACCTCCAGCCGGACAAGCCGGCGCTGGCGGAGCCGGAATACTACTTCGCCGACACGCGCGACGAGATGGTGAAGGCGGTGCGGGAGAACGCGCACTACGGCGCCACGGTGATCAAGATCGTGGTGGACGACCAGCGGTACATCTACTCGGTGGACGACATCCGCTTCATCAAGGAGGAGGCGGCGCGCGCCGGAATGAAGCTCGCCGCGCACGCCTGGACCGAGCCGGGCGCGCACAACGCGGCGGAAGCGGCCGTCGCGTCGATCGAGCATGGGTTCGACATGATCGACGCCGACCTGCTGATCGCGAAGCAGAACGGGGTGGTGCTGGTGGGCACCGAGTATCTCGCCAACGGGGACACCACGGCGGATCATCGCCAGTGGGTGGACCGGCTCGCGCGGGCCTACAAGGTCGGCGTCGAGCTGGTGTACGGCACCGATGCCACCAACGCGGTGCAGGGGATGACCCGGGGACAGGATGCCATGACGGGGATCGATCCGTGGGTGGAGGCGGGCATCTCCGCGCCGGCGATCCTGAAGGCCATGACCACCAGCGGGACGCGGCTGCTCGGCGTGGACAAGGAGCGGGGCACGCTGCAGCCGGGCATGTTCGCCGACCTCGTCGCCACGCCCGACAATCCGCTCACGAACATCCAGACGCTCAAGCAGGTCAGCTTCGTGATGAAGAACGGTGTCGTCGTGCCGCTACCCGGCAAGGGCCACTGATATCGGGAGCTTCCGCACCCGCTTGCCGGTGGCCGCGAACACGGCGTTCGCGATCGCGGGCATGACCGCCGCGGTGCCGGGCTCACCCATGCCGCCCGGCGCCTCGGCGTTCTTGACCAAGTAGACCTCGATGACGGGTGACTCATTGATGCGGAGCACCCGGTAGTCGCCGAAGTTGGTCTGCTGCACCCGGCCACGCTCGAGCGTGATCTCACCGTACAATGCGGCCGACGCCCCGAAGATGATGCCGCTCTGCATCTGCGCCACGATGCCGTCGGGATTGACCTGGGTGCCGCAGTCGACCGCCGCCACCACGCGGGTGACCTTCACGTCGCTGCCGCTCACCTCCACCTCGGCCACCTGCGCCACGTAGCTGCCGAATACGTGCTGCACCGAGATGCCGCGGCCGCGGCCGGCTGGCAGCGGCTCTCCCCAGCCCGCCTTGCTCGCGGCGAGCTCCAGCACCGCCCTGGCGCGGGGTGACTTTCCGAGCAGCGCCTGCCGATACGCCACCGGATCCTGTTTCGCCGCCGCCGCGAGCTCGTCGATGAAGCTCTCCACCACGAAGACGTTGTGGGTGGCGCCGACACCCCGCCAGAACGCGGTGGGAATGCCCGGTGGTTCCACGCGCACATACTCCACCAGCATGCTGGGAAAATCGTACGGCGGGTCGATGGCGCCATCGACGGCATCCAGGTCGATGCCCCTGATGGTCGTGATCAGGGCCTGCAGCCCCGCCGCCTTCGCCGCGCGGAGGCTCTTCTCGGCCCACCGGTTGATGATGGACGCGCCGGCGATACGGTGGCTCCAGGCTACCGGCTTGCCCCCGGCATCGAGCCCGGCGGCGATGCGATCGTAGTAGTACGGCCGGTACATGTCGTGCTGGATGTCTTCCTCGCGAGTCCAGATGACCTTGACCGGGCCGTCCACCTGCTTCGCGATCTCGACCGCCTGCGTGATATAGTCAACCTCGAGCCGGCGCCCGAAGCCGCCCCCGATGAGGTGGTTGTGCACCTTCACCTTGTTCGTCGACAGTCCGGTGACCTTCGCGGCGGTCTGCTGCGCGCGCGTGGCCACCTGGGTGCCGACCCAGACATCGCAGCCGTCGGCGCGCACATGCACGGTGCAGTTGGCGGGTTCCATGGTGGCATGCGCCAGGAACGGTGCCTGGTAGACCGCCTCGAGCTTCGTGGTGGCACCCGCCATGGCAGCGGTGACATCGCCGTCCTTGCGGGCCACCTTGCCCGGCTTCTCCGATGCCGTCTCCAGCTGCTTCACCACGTCGGCGGTGGTGAGTGCGGCGTGCGGTCCGTCGCGCCACTCGATGTCGAGCGCGGCCAGGCCCTGCTTCGCCGCCCACATGTGCTCCCCAACCACCGCGACGGCGTTATCGAGCCGCACCACCTTCGATACTCCCTTCACCGCCATCGCCTTGCTCTCATCGACGCTGGCGAGCGTGCCGCCGAACACCGGGCACGCCGCAACGGTCGCGATGCGCATGCCGGGCAGCACGGTGTCGATGCCGAACTTCGCGGTTCCGTTCACCTTGGCCGGTGAGTCGAGCCGCTTCGCCGAGGTCCCGATGAGCTTCCAGTCCTTCGGATCCTTGAGAGCGACCTTTTTCGGCACCGGCAGCGTTGACGCCCTGTCGGCCAGGTCGCCGTATCCGAGCTTGCGGCCGCTCGGATCGTGATAGACGATGCCCCGTTCCGTGCGGCACGAGGCAGGGTCCGCGCCCCACTCCCTCGCGGCGGCCGCGACGAGCATTGCGCGGGCGGTGGCGCCGGCCTGGCGCAGCGGCATCCACATGACGCGCACCGACGTGGACCCGCCAGTTGCCTGGAAGCCGAGTGCGGGGTTGGAGTAAAGTGCGTTGTCGGGTGGCGCGGCCTCCAGGGTAACCTGCTCCAGCCCCACATCGAGTTCCTCGGCGAGGAGCATCGGCATCGAGGTGTAGGTGCCCTGGCCCATCTCCACCTGGGACATGACGAGCGTAACGGCGCCGTCGCGGCCAACCCGTATCCATGCGTTGGGCGCGAATGTCCCCGCCGCGAGGCCAGTGTCGCGGCCGCCGAGCCGGCAGGAGATGAGCAGGCCGCCGCCGGCCGCGGCGCCGGCGACCAGGAACTCGCGGCGTGACCAGGTCATCTCACGCCCCCTTCGCGGTGACGGTCGCGGGTTGGGCGGCCTGCTTGATGGCGGCGCGGATGCGGGAGTAAGTGCCGCAGCGGCAAATGTTGCCCGCCATGGCGTTATCGATATCGCTGTCGGTGGGATGGGCGTTGGCGGCGAGCAGCGCTGCCGCCGACATGATCTGGCCCGACTGGCAATAGCCGCACTGCACCACGTCGAGGTCGAGCCAGGCGTCCTGCACCTTCCGGCCGGCTGGCGTGTCGCCCACCGCCTCGATGGTCGTGATCTTCCCGCGGCCCGCGGCCATGACGGGCGTGACGCAGGAGCGGATGGCCTGGCCATCGAGGTGCACCGTGCAGGCACCGCAGGCACCGATGCCGCAACCGAACTTGGTGCCGGTCATCTGCAACACGTCGCGAATGACCCAGAGGAGCGGCATGTCATCGGGCACGTCCACTTCGCGCGGCGTGCCGTTGATGTTCAGCGTGGTCATGATCATTCCTGAGCCGGAGTTCCCAACCTTCACTATAGTACACCCGCATGGAACTCGGACTCTGCAGCTTCGTCGAAACCTCCCCCGATCCCTCGACCGGGAAGTTGATCAGCCCGGCGCAGCGGCTCCGCGACCTCATGGAGGAAGCCGAGCTGGCCGACCAGCTCGGGCTGGACGTGTTCGCGATCGGGGAGCACCACCGCCCTGACTTCGTGGCGTCGGCGCCGGCGGTGGTGCTCGCGGCGATCGCGATGCGAACGAAGCGCCTGCGGCTCACCAGCGCGGTGACGGTGCTCAGTTCGGACGACCCGGTGCGGGTCTTCGAGGAGTTCGCCACCGTGGACCTGCTATCGGGTGGCCGCGCGGAGATCATGGCGGGGCGGGGTTCGTTCACGGAATCGTTTCCGCTCTTCGGCTACAGCCTCGACGACTACGATGACCTGTTCGCGGAGAAGCTGGAGCTGCTGCTCCGGATACGCGAGAGCGTCGAGGTGACGTGGAAGGGGCGGCACCGGCCGGCGCTCAATGGCGAGGGTGTGTATCCGCGGCCAGTACAGCGGCCGCTGCCGGTGTGGATCGCGGTGGGCGGCAATCCGCCGTCGGTGGTGCGGGCCGCGACACTCGGACTGCCGATGGCGCTCGCGATCATCGGCGGAGCGCCGGAGCGGTTCGTGCCACTGGTGGAACTGTATCGCGACTCGGCCCGGAAGGCGGGGCACGACCCCGCCATGCTGCCCCTCGGCATCAACACGCACGCCTTCGTGGCGGACACGTCGCAGCGGGCGGCCGACGAGTTCTATCCATCATATGCGTACGTGATGTCGAAGATCGGGCGGGAGCGCGGCTGGCCACCGATGAACCGGGCGCAATACGAAGTGCTCCGATCGCCGCGCGGGGCGCTGGCAGTCGGCAGTCCGCAGGAAGTGATCGACAAGATCCTCTTCCAGCACGAACTCTTCGGGCACCAGCGCTACCTGGCACAGATGGGCGTGGGCACGGTCCCGCACGACCGGATGATGCGCTCGATCGAGCTGTTCGGCACGGTGGTGGCACCGGCGGTGCGACGGCATACCATGGAGGGCGCGAGGGCGTGAGCGACACGCGACGTCCGCATGACGTGGTGCTGTATGGCGCGACCGGTTTCACCGGGCGCCAGACGGCGGCCTACTTCGCGGCGCATGCCCCTCCCGGACTGCGCTGGGCCATCGCGGGCCGCGACCGGGTGAGGCTGGAGGCGGTCCGCGGAGCACTCGGTGCCGGCGGCGCGTCGGTCGACGTCATGGTGGCCGATGGCGCCCACCAGCCCGCCATCGACAAAATGGTCGCGGGCACCCGCGTGCTGCTCAGCACTGCGGGGCCGTTTGCCGTCCATGGCAATGGAGTGGTCGAGGCCTGCGTGCGCCTTGGCACCGACTACGTGGACATCACGGGCGAGACGGCGTGGGTGCGGGACCTCATCGACCGGCATCATGTTACCGCCGCGCGCGACGGCACTCGCATCGTTCCCTTCTGCGGCTTCGACTCGGTTCCGTCGGACCTCGGCACCCTGCTCGTAGTGCGGGAGCTCCAGCGGCGGCATGGCGTGCGGTGCGATGAGGCGCGGGCGTACTTCCGCATGGCGGGCGGGCTCAACGGCGGCACGGTGGCCACCGCGATTCACTGGCAGGAATCGGGGATCACCGCGCGGATGCGCGATCCCTTCCTGCTCAATCCGCCCGGGAGCTGGAGCCCGGCCGCCGCCGAGCGCAGTCGCGACGTCGAGGGACTGCATTTCGACGGCGACGCCGGTAGCTGGGTCGGCCCGTCGCTGGTGGCGCTCACCGACACGCGAGTGGTGCGCCGGAGTGCCGCGCTGTTCGCCGAGTGGGGCGAGCCCTATGGTCCGGGGTTCGTCTACCAGGAGTATGCGAAGTTCGAGCCGCCATTTGCACACGCGAAGGCGGTGGCCATGTCCACTGCGCTCGGCGCGATCAACGCCGCGCTCGCGCGGCCCCGGAGCCGGCGGATGCTGCGGCCGCTCTTTCCGGCGCCCGGCAGTGGCCCATCCGAGCGCTCGATGAACCATGGATGGTTCCGCTCCGAACACCTGGCCCTGGGCCCGGGCGGGGAGCGGGTGCGCGGGAGCATCTTCCACCAGGGCGATCCTTCCAACCGGGCCACTGTCCGCTTCGTGTGCGAGTCGGCGCTCTGCCTGGCGCTCGAGCGAGACGCGCTGCCGGGTGGGCCGGGTCGAGGCGGCGTGCTGACGCCGGCTACGGCGCTCGGGATGGTGCTCGCGCGTCGGCTGCGGGAGGCGGGGGTGGAGATTGACGTGAGGGTGTGAGGAGGTGAGGGCGTCACGACACGAAGGGCGAGACCGGGGTGTCCCTCCGATGATGGACCGGCTGCCCGGCGCTCGATCGGGGTGTCCCTCCTCAAAGGTCCTCGGGGCCGGGTTTCTGAGGGTCACGCTCAGGTCCACCCGGCAGCCAGACCTTTTCGGAGGGACACCCCGATCTCGCTCCAAGCCGCCAGGCCTTCGGCGGAGGGACACGCCGGTCTCGCCCGCTTATTCTTCAGTGATCACGCACCGGACTGCTCCATGGCCCTGCTTGGCCTGCACCACGTCACCGCCATCACCGGCGACGCGCCCGCCAACCTGCACTTCTACCGCGACGTGCTGGGTCTTGCGGCTGGTGAAGAAGACGGTGAACCAGGACGACGTGTCCGCCTATCACCTTTTCTATGCCGACGCGAAGGGCACGCCCGGCACCGACGTGACCTTCTTCGACTGGCCGCGCGCGGCACCGCACCACGCCGGCGTGAGCGACATCTCCCGTATCGGGCTCAGGGTGCCGGGTGACGCACTGAGCTGGTGGCAGGAGCGCCTGGCGGCACTGGGGGTGCGGCACGACACGGCTGAGGTTGGCGGCCGGCCGACGCTGCACCTCGCCGATCCCGAGGGCCAGCGCCTCGCGCTGGTGGCGACCGACGAGCCGCCGATCGCGCCGGCTGCGATGCCGTGGACGGCCGGTGGCGTGGGCGCGCAGGCCGCGATCCGCGGGCTCGGGCCGGTGACGCTCACCGTGCGCGAGGCGGACTCGACGGTGGCGGTGCTGACCGAGATCCTCGGCTTCAGCGCGATCAGCGAGGTGGAGGTGAGCGGCGGCCGCGACCTGGTGCTGCGGCTCGGCGAAGCGGGTGCGGCGGGGGAACTGCGCATCGAGGAGCGGCGGGCACTGCCGATGGCCCGGCAGGGACGGGGCGGGGTGCATCATGTCGCGTTCCGCACGAAGGACGACGCCGCGCACCGCGAGTGGCTCGACCGGCTGCAGGGCGCCGGCATGCCCAACTCCGGCATCATCGACCGCTTCTACTTCCGCTCGCTCTACTTCCGCGAGCCCAACGGCATTCTCTTCGAGTTGGCCACCGACGGGCCGGGCTTCTCCGCAGACGAACCGGCCGAGTCGCTTGGCGCACGACTTGCCCTGCCGCCGTTCCTCGAGCCGCGGCGCGCCAGCATCGAGGCCGGACTCGTGCCGCTCTCATCGACCTGACCCGGAGGCACTCATGATCGTGCTGGCGGTCCTGGCGGCGATCACGCTGTACGTGATCTTCGCCTACAACTCGCTGACGCGGCTCCGGCTGCTCGCAAACGGCGCCTGGGCCGACATCGACGTGCAGCTCAAGCGGCGGCACGACCTCGTGCCGCGGCTGGTGGAGACGGTGAAGGGTCACACCGGCTACGAGCGGGGCACGATCGAGGCGGTTGTCGCTGCTCGAAACCGTGCCACGGCGGCGACCGGCCCGGCGGCCAGCGCCGCCGCGGAGGGCGAGCTGAGCGGGGCCGTGCGGCAGATCTTCGCCCTCGCCGAGGCGTATCCGGACCTCAAGGCGGGAGAGAGCTTCCTCGCGCTGCAGCGGTCGCTCACGGAGATCGAGGACCACATCCAGAACGCGCGTCGCTACTACAACGCGGTGGTGCGCGACCTGAACACGAGGGTTGCGCAGTTCCCCTCCAACCTGATCGCCGGTCCGTTCGGGATCGGCCCGCGCGAGTTCTTCGGGCTGTCCGACTCCGTGGAAGCGTCGGCTCCCGGCGTCGAGTTCGGCCGCAACCCGTGAGGCTCTTGTGGCTGGCTGCGCTCGCTTCTGTCGCCGTCACCACGGGCGCGCTGGCGCAACGGACGCTCGCGATCACCAAGTTCGAAGCACACATCGTCGTGAATGCCGACGGCAGCGTCGACGTGACGGAGATGATCACCGCACGATTCCGCGGTGAGTGGAACGGGGTCTACCGCACCGTGCCGGTGGACTACCACACGCCCCAGGGCTTCAACTGGTCGCTCCGGCTCAGCGAAGCGTCGGCCACCAGCGACGACGGGGCATCGCTCAGGCTCGAGAGCAACCGCACGGGCCATTACCAGAAGTTCAAGATCTGGGTGCCCGGCGCAAAGGATGCCACGCGCACCGTCTGGCTGCATTATCGCGTGGCGAATGGCCTCCGGTTCTTCGACGACCACGACGAGCTCTACTGGAACATCACCGGCGACGAGTGGGATGTGCCCATCGAGTCGGCCAGTGCGGAGATCACTCTTCCCGAGGGTGCGGCGGGCGTCCGTGCCACCGCGTTCAATGGCGTGTACGGCAGTATGGCCAGGGATGCCAAGGTGAAGATCGATGATCGCGTGGTACGGGTGCGCATGCCGAAGGCGCTCGGCTTCCACGAAGGTGTCACTGCGGTCGTGGGCTGGAACGTGGGACTGGTGACGCGACCAACCGCGGCCGACAAGGCGCGCGGATTCCTCGCGGTGAACTGGCCGCTGCTGCTGCCACTGCCGGTGCTGTTCGGCATGCTGATGCTCTGGTGGAGGCGGGGGCGGGACCCGCGGAAGCGCCCGGTGACGGTACAGTACGAGCCACCCAAGGATGTCACCCCGGCGGAAGCCGGCGTGCTGCTGGACGGGCAGGCGGATGTGCGCGACGTGATCGCCACGCTGGTGGACATGGCGGTGCGGGGCTACATCCGGATCGAGGAGCGGGAGGACCCGAAGCTCTTCGGGCTGTGGACGAGCAAGGAGTTCGTATTCCACCGGCTCATGCCGCCGGCGGAGTGGCGGGATCTCGAGCGGCACGAGCAACTGTTGCTCGAGGGGCTCTTCGACGGGCATGGCGACACGGTGGAACTGTCCGACCTCAAGAACGAGTTCTACCGGAGCATGGGCGCGATCAAGACGGCGGTGACGCAGCGGCTGGTGGACCAGGGCTACTACCGCGCCGATCCGGCTACGGTGCGGAGCCGCTGGCGGTTCGGTGCGGTGTTTCTCGGGTTCGTCACCTTCGCCGCCGGCGGCGTGATGGGAGTGAAGTTCGGGTTCACGCCGTTGCCCTTCATGATCGCGGGTGTGCTCATCGCGCTGATCGTCGGCGTCATCGGGCACCTCATGCCGGCGCGCACGTTGCCCGGCACGCGCACGCTCGAGCAGGTGCTCGGCTTCGAGGAGTTCCTGTCGCGGGTGGAGAAGGAGAACTACGCGCGGGTGGTGAAGACGCCGGAGATGTTCGAACGGTTCCTGCCGTTCGCGATGGCATTCGGGGTGGAGCGGCAGTGGGCCAAGGCGTTCAAGGACATCGTTCGCGAGCCGCCGCGCTGGTACACCGGCGGAAACGTGACGGGGTTCAATGCCGGCACATTCACCGGCCGCATGAGCGCGCTGTCGAGCAGTGCCGGGAGTGCGATGACGTCGTCGCCGCGGAGTTCGGGGGGGTCGGGGTTCAGTGGCGGCGGGTCGTCGGGGGGTGGGTCGGGCGGTGGGGGAGGAGGCGGGTTTTGAGCCGGCTGCCGCAATTCCGCCCTGCGCTCCTCTGCATGCTGCTCGTTGCCGGGCGGGTCATGGCGCAGCAGCCCGGAGAGATGCATCCGGACTCTATCGCGAACATCGTCGCGCAGTCCAACAACCCGCTCGCTCCGCTCTCGGGTGTCAACGTCAACGAGTACTACGCATCCAGCCTGTACGGCAGCGACGCGGTCGCGAACACGCTCAACCTGCAGGCCGTGCTGATCCCCCGGCGACGGCACTTCGAGCTTTACCACTTGCTCCGGACAACCCTGCCGGTGGTCACCGTCCCCGACAGCCAGGGCAGCTATGCCTCCGGCCTCGGCGACCTGCTGATCCAGGACGCCTTCAGGTTCTCCAAGGAAGGGGCGAAGACGGAGTGGGGCGTGGGGCCGCTCCTGGTGCTGCCGACCGCCACCGCGGACCAGCTGGGCGCGGGCAAGTGGCAGGCCGGGGTGGCGATCATCCTGGTCCGCACGCTCGCGGGAGGCAGCGTGGTTGGGTTCGATGCCACCTGGCAGGCGAGCTTCGCGGGTAGCGACGACCGGCCCAACACCAACCAGGCCACCTTCCAGCCCACCATCGCGCTCGCGATCGGCCGCTCCGGCTTCTACATCTCCTCCTCACCGATCTGGCTGCTGGACTTCCAGAACGACCAGTACTTGATCCCCTTCAGCCTCGGCGCCGGCAAGGTGTTCATGGCGGGGAAGACCATCGTGAACGTCACGCTGGAGCCGCAGGTTACGGTCTACCACTGGGGCGAGGGGCTGCCAGCCTTCCAGCTCTTCCTGGGCCTCTCCCTGCAGCGCAGGAAGACGCCGAAGTAGTGGGCCGCCATCCGCGGGGTGAAGAGGAAAGGGGGAAGAGGAAAGAGGGAAGAGGGCAAGGGGGAGGGACCGTTGCGTACCGTTGCGTCAGGGTGTGAAGGGCACCGGGGCCGGCTCGGGAGCGGGCTGGTCGACAGCGTGCTTCGGGAATTTCCGACCGCCCCAGCGGTAGATCCAGGTGGCCGCGAGCAGGTTGAAATCGCTGCCGGTACGGGTGTAGAGCCCCGTGCTGCCGAAGAGCTTCAGGGCGTTGTGGCGGCTGATGGGGAAGACCAGCGTGGCGCCCAGGCGCCAGTTCTCCTGGAATTCCGGGCTCTCCACTCCGTCGGTCGTGGTTCGTCCACCGCCATACAGCGTCCCGCCAAGCGCGCCCCAGATACCCGAACGAAAAGTGTAGACGGCATCCAGCTGCCCGGAGTAGACCGGCGCCTGGTGCTGCTCGAGTCCGTTGAAGAAATCGCCGTTGGTGGTGTAGAGGGTCACGCCGCCGATGAATTCGACGATGAGCCGCCCGAACGCCTGCGACACGCCGACCTGGGGCCGGAAGGCCCAGCGATGGGCGCCGATGTTGACCAGCTTGGTCGGGTCGTACTGGCCGATGGGAACGACCATGGCGAGACTGGCGCCCACCAGCAGCTTCTGCTGGTACCGCGGATACTCGCTCAGCGTGAGTGCGGGGGCGCCGATGAAGTTGACGGACACGTTGGCCAGCAAGTCGCCCAGTCCGCAGACGTCACGACTTTCCTGGACGCCATTCACCTCCCCACTCCCGTTCAGGCAGGAGTACGTCTGGACGACATTGGCCTTGCCGGACAATCCCCAGAAATCGATCGCGTGCCCGTAAGCGAGAACCGGTCCCTGCACCGTGATGTCGGCGTCCTTGATCGGCAGCGTGGGATCGACGAGCACGCTGCCCCAGCTGTAGTTGTAGCCCCCCACCACGAAGTTCATGCCGACCGGCGTGTTGACGTAGGACCGGGGGTCCAGGCTCTGGCCGAGTGCCGGCGCGGCCGTCCCGAGGAGAAGGAGCCCCAGGAGGGGCGCGAAGCGGGGTTGTAAGCGCACGGGGCGAAAAGGTACGACGGGTGACGCGGCGGCGCCAACGGAGGGAACGGCAAGCGGGAACAGGGAACTGGGAACAGGGAGCAGGGAAGTGGGAAAAGATGAGGAAGAACTCAGCGTCGATAAGCTGGAAGTGGGGTATCATGGTAGTGCGGCCTTCCTTACGCGGGAGGCGCGTTCACCCGATTTCTCGAGAGAGGTTGCCATGTCACGCACAACTGCCCCGACTCGTTCCGCGCGCCGGTCCCACGCCCCGAACGGTTCCGCTTCCGCCAGCACGCGTCTCTTCACCACCAAGAACGACCTGCCCCACGACACGCGGGTCCAGGCCGCGGAACTGCTCGGCCAGCGCCTGGCCGATTGCATCGACCTTCAGACCCAGTGCAAGCAGGCACACTGGAACGTGAAGGGGCCGAACTTCATCGCCCTGCACAAGCTGTTCGACGAGATCAACGAGGAAGTGGAGGACTACGTCGACGTCATCGCGGAGCGGATCGTGCAGCTCGGCGGCGTGGCGGAGGGGACGGCGCGGGCGGTGGCGGCGAAGTCGGCGCTGATCGACTACCCGCTGGCGCTCAGCAGCGGCGAGGAACATGTCTCCGCCCTCTCGGATTCGCTTTCGGCGTTCGGGCGAACCGCGCGGATCGGTATCGAAGAGATGAGCGAACTGGAAGATGCCGACTCGGCGGACATCCTCACCGAGGTGTCACGCGGCATCGACAAGTGGCTCTGGTTCGTGGAGGCGCACCAGCAGCAGCGCAGCTAAAGGGACCGGTGCGCACGGCCTGGAACGCCATGGTGCCCTCGATGAAGGGCTGCGAGCAGCATCGGTTTCCGCATCAGTGTTCTCCGCATCCGGACATCCCAGCCCGACCGCCGAGCGACTATTGCCATGGGCACAACGACAGGAACCACGTGTCCGGACGGCGGGGTATCTTTCAGCGACATCGCGGCAGGGAGTGAGAAATGGAAGCGCAGGATCGCAACGCCATCATCGCCGTGGCGCTCATGGCGGCGCTGGCCGACGGGCACGCCACGGCCGAGGAGAAGAGTGCGTTGCAGTCGGCCATGAGCAAGGCGGGCATGGCCGACCTCGACGACCTCACGATGCGGATCACGACCGGGCAGCTCAAGCTGCAGGACCTGGCCGCGCGCCTGTCGGGCGACGCCGCCCGGCGCGACGCATATGAGATGGCGGTGCGGGTGTGCCATTCCGATGGGCCGGTCAACGCCGCCGAGACGGGGTTCCTTGCCGGGCTCAGGGCGGCGCTCGGCCTGAGCGATGCGTCGGTGAGCATCATCGAACGGGATGCCGCGGCGGTGAGCAGCGCGGCGAGCGCCGCCGCGGGGCAGGTGGCGAGCGGCGCGCCCCCGTCACCAGCCGGGCTCGACGAGATGATCCTCCAGCAGGCCATCATCACGGGAGCGCTCGAGATCCTGCCGGACGGGCTGGCCAACCTGGCGATCATCCCGCTGCAGCTCCGGCTGGTGTACCAGATCGGGCAGGCGCACGGCCAGCAGCTGGACGCCAACCAGGTCCGCGACCTCGCGGGGACACTGGGCATCGGTGCCGCGGCGCAGGTGATGGAAGGTGCGGTGCGCAAGCTGCTCGGTGGCGCGGCGTCGAGCATCCTGGGCGGGTTGCTCGGCGGCACGGCTGGTCTGGCGGCGGGTGCCGCGGTGAGCTTCGCGTCCACCTATGCACTGGGGCACGTGGCGAAGCAGTACTACGCGCAGGGACGCCGCCTCAGCACCGCCGACCTCCGCGCGCTCTTTGCCCGGTTCCAGGAGGAGGCGAAGGCGCTCTACCCCAAGGTGCAGTCGCAGGTGCAGTCGCAGGCCAGGTCGCTCAACGTGCAGAAACTGCTTTCGGGATTGCGCGTGCCCTGAGGAGAGCCCGACCATCGCGACGACGTTCCGTCTCGACCAGTTGAACGCGGCCCTCACGGGCCGGTACGACATCATGGAACCGCTGGGCCAGGGTGGCATGGCCACGGTCTGGCTCGCGCGCGACCTGAAGCACGACCGCCTGGTCGCCATCAAGCTGCTGCGTCCCGAACTTGCCGTTCCAGTTGGTGCCGAACGCTTCGCCAGCGAGATCGGCATCGTCGCCAAGCTCAATCATCCCAACATTCTCGGTGTCCTCGACTCGGGGGTCGTGCAGATCGACGGCCTGAGCGCGCCGTACTACGTGATGCCCCACGTGGAGGGTCCGTCGCTGAGCGCGCTCCTGAGCCGGGGCGAGCGGCTGCCGGTGAACGAGGCGCTGCGGCTCGCGGTGGAGGTGGCCGACGCCCTCGACTTCGCGCATTCGCGCGGCGTGGTGCACCGCGACGTCAAGCCGGGCAACATCCTGATCCAGGCCGGTCATGCGCTCGTGGCCGACTTCGGCGTCGCCATCGCACTGGATGCGGCCGCCGGCGGCGGGCGCCACAACACGATGGCGGGTGAGGTGCTGGGCACACCGGTGTACATGAGCCCGGAGCAGGCGTCGGGCGAATCGCGCCTCGACGGGC
This sequence comes from uncultured Gemmatimonadales bacterium, assembly GCA_963773095.1. Taxonomy (GTDB): domain Bacteria; phylum Gemmatimonadota; class Gemmatimonadetes; order Gemmatimonadales; family GWC2-71-9; genus JAGGAG01. The sequence goes on along the minus strand of CAVYZY010000007.1, from coordinate 236,246 downwards.
GGAGCGACATCTACAGCCTGGGCTGCGTGCTGTACGAGATGCTGGCGGGCGACCCGCCGTTCACGGGCAACACGCCGCAGGCGATGATCGTGGCGCATCTCAGCACGCCGCCGCCGCCGCTGGCATCCAGGCGCCCGGACATCCCGGCGGCGCTTGCGGCGACGGTGCACCGCGCTCTGGAGAAGCTGCCGGCCGACCGCTTCAAGACGGCGGGCGAGTTCCGTGATGCGCTCGAGCGGCTGCGCGCATCCGTCGTGATCAGGCGGCGATGGTGGCCTACGGCGGCGCTGGTGGTCGCGGTGGCGGCGCTCTTCTGGTGGAGCCCGTCGCGGCGGCAAGGGAGTAAGGCGGGACCGGGTGGTGAGGTGGTGGTGGTGCTCAGCGGCTTCCGCGACCGGAGCGGCACGATGCGGGCGGAGGGCGCGGCACTCGACGACGCGCTCCGAAATGAACTGCAGGCAGTGCCGGGTCTCCGGGTGATCGACGTGGGCGACCAGCCTGAGGTGCCGGTGGATTCACTGCGCAGGCGCCACCGGGCGGACTGGATCATCCGCGGGGCACTGGACCGGATCGGCGACAGCGTCGGCGCCACGGTGCGGCTGCTCGATGCCGGCAGTGGTGCTGAGGTGAAGAGCGGCGTGCTGCGGCTGGCGTCGCCCGCCACGCTGGAGGCGGCTGCCACGGCGCTGGGGAGGGGCAGCCTCTTCGGAACCGTGCGCTACGGCCTGGATTCGCTGCTGCTCGATCGCTGGCTGCTCAGTCTCGGCACCGACAGCACGACGGCGGACCTGCGCCTCCGGGCACGCGCGATCCAGGCGCGGAGCCTTGACGCCATGGTGTCACTGGGGCCACGCCGCATGCTGGAAGAGCTGGCCCTCGCCGATTCGCTGCTTGCCGTGGCGCAACAGCGGAGTCCCTCGAGCGCCCTGCCGCCCTACGCCCGGGCACAACTCGGCTTTGGAACCGGTTTCGGGAGCATCGCGGCACGACAGTACTTCCCCGACTCCACCTGGGTGCCGCAGCCGGCTGACGCATTCAGGAAGGCGCTCCCTTTCGCCAGCGAGGCCGTGGCGCGCGCCCCGGGGTCGGCCGATGCGCTGTTCCAGCGGAGTCAGCTCTACAGCTGGTTGCTGGAGTCGACGGCGGATCCCGCGTGGCGCGACAGCGCCCTCGCCGACCTTCGGAAGGCGAGCGCGATTGCCGGTTCGCGACCAGATATCTGGGCGATGCGCGCCGACGTGGAGCTCAAGTCGGGACTCTGGGCAGAGGCGCGCTTCTCGGCGGAGCAAGGTGAGGCGGTCGATCACCTCCATACCAATGCGGAGGCACTGCGCTACCGGCGATCGTATGCCGAGATGGCGCTGGGGGAGTACGCGCGCGCGCGGGAGAGCTGCCGGTCGGGTGCACGAGCCTTTCCGGGCAGGAACTACTTCATCACCTGCGAAGCCGAGGTGCTCGGCCGTTCCTCGTCTGATCCGGCGGACGCGACCCGGGTACTGATACTGGCCGATTCGCTGGATGCGCACGGAACCGGCCAGCTGTCGCCGATCACGCCCGACGAGCTGCGGCTGTATGCAGCGGCAATCCTGGCCCGCGTCGGTCGCAGCGACAGCGCGGCACGAGTGTACGACCGGGTGATCGCCTCGTGGCGCGGTGCGGTCGATCCGGTACTGCTGCTCGACGCGGTGTATGCCCGACAAGCCCTGGGCGACCTGGACAGCGCGCTCGCCATCACGGCCCGGGCCGTCCAACTCAACCCGAGTGTGGGCCCGGGTATGGAGCGCCTGCCGTGGTTCCAGCCACTCCGGCGGCATCCGGGCTTCCCCACGGCGATGAAGGGCATCGCGCCGCGGGAAGCTCGATAGCTCACTTGCCCTGGGCTGACGTCGGAGGGGCGGGAGCCATTGCCATGATGAGGAAGGGATCCCTGATCTTCACCTGAGGCAGCAGGACCAGCCGGGTGATTGCGGCAACCACACGGAAACACTCCGCGAGTTCCTCCGGGTCCTTCGCGACCTTCTCTGCCGCCACGAGCACAGCGCGCAGATCGTTCATGAAGCTCTCCGCATCGGTGATGCGCTCAGGCACCTCGGGAAACGGATCCCTGAAGGCTTTCCGTTCGCAAGTACAGTCCTGTATGGGCGATCCCGTGCAGTAGGTGCCGGTCGACGTCTTGATGCAGACTTCGCGCGCCATGTTTCACTCCCTGGATGGGACCTCAAGGAGTTACCACCTGCCGCGCGGATCCGGTAGGGCAACAGTGGCCATGGGTCGCGTGACCCGTGGCCGGTGTTGCCTCGTTACTGCCTCACCCACGTGGGCCGGAGGTCGCGGGTCACCTGGGCCACCATCTGGTCCACCATGCTCGCATAGGCGGCATTCGGATCCTTGGCCGAGATACTGGGCAGCTGGCCGGCGCCGATGGCAACCTGCCCGACGGTCTGGCTCGCACTTCCGCTCGACCGCCACAGGGTTCCGCCGGTGCTGGTGGAGATCAGGCGCACGCTGAGCTCGCCGGAGACCGTGGCGCCGACGTTCACGTTGCCGCCGCCACTGATACTGCCGCGCGGCTTGGCGTTGGTCATGGCGAGTTGCCCGAAGAACACCGCCGGAATCTTGCGCTCGCGGCCGAGTTCCTGCGCGGCGGCGGGTGCGTCGCCCTGGGCGAGGAGTCGCGCGACGGCGGAGTCCGCGGGGCCAAGCTCGAGCAGCTCGAATCCGCGTCTGGCTGGCGAGGACTTCCTCGGCGAATCGCTGGGTGGCGAGTTGCCCGAGCCCATGCTTCGACTGGTCGGCCGAGAACGTGATCAGGGCGATCCGGTCGTAGTTGCCGAGGTCGAGCCTGGGCGGGACCCGGGCGAGTTGCGAGGAACACGCGGCGAGCGCCACGGCCACCGCGGCGGCGGCCGTGAACGCGCGCAAAGCACGATTTTCCAAGCACTTGAATGACAACATCTTGCCCTGCCTCCTGGGGGTTCACCCCAGGAGGAAGGCAAGAGGCAGGCCCTTCTAGGCGCCGGCCTTTGCTGCGGGGGTTACCGCGGCCGTGTCGCGTTCGCCGGTGCGGATCCGATGCACCTGCGCCAGGTCGAGCACGAACACTTTTCCATCTCCCACTTCACCGGTACGCGCGGCGGTCAGGATCGCCTTCACGGTCGGCCCCACGAACGGCTCGGAGACGCCGATTTCGAGGCGCACCTTTTCCTGCAACGCCACCTTCACCGTCGTGCCGCGGTAGGTCTCGGCGCGTTCGGTCTCGCCGCCGTGTCCCATGACGCGGGACACGGTGAGGCCGGTGACATCGGCGCGGTAGAGGGCCTCGAGCACGTCGTTCAGCTTCTCCGGCCGGAAGATCGCGACAATGAGATTCATGAGCTTTGATCTCCCTTTCAGCGGGTGGCGGGGATGGGAACGGCCACGGGCGACGGCGCCAGGGTTATCTCGTCGGGAAGCACGAGGATGGACCCTTCGCCGGTGCTGTAGGCTTCCTCGCCGTGCTGGGTCACGTCGAGCCCGAGTCCCTCGGACTTCTGGTCGGTGCGGAGCGTCATGACGAGCCCGAGCACCTTGAGGATGACGAACGTCATGACGCCGGCATAGATGAACGACGCGCCGGCCCCGAGCGCCTGCTTGCCCAGCTGCGCAGGATTGCCGGCCAGCAGCCCGTCAGTGCCGCCCCATGCCTTCACGGCGAAGACACCGGTGAGCAGGGCGCCCGTGAGGCCGCCAATGCCGTGCCCGGCAAATACGTCGAGCGAATCGTCGAGCCGCGTGCGCGCGCGGAAGAGGATGACGAAGTAGCTGGGGAACGCCGCGATGGCGCCGAGTGCGAGCGCGCCCGTGGGGCTCACGAATCCGGCCGCGGGCGTGATGGCCACGAGGCCCACGACGATGCCGGTGGCGCCGCCAACGGCAGTCACGTGACCGGTGCGCAGCGAGTCGAGGATCGCCCACACCACCATGGTCGCCATCGGGGCCAGGAAGGTGTTGGTGAACGCGAGCCCGGCTGATCCATTGGCGGCGAGGGCGCTGCCGCCATTGAAGCCGAACCATCCAAACCAGAGGAGCCCGGCACCGAGCAGCACGAAGGGCACGTTGTGCGGCAGGATGGCCTGGCGACCGTAGTCCTTGCGGCTGCCGAGCACGAGGGCGGCCACCAGCGCGGAGACGCCGGCGTTGATGTGCACCACAGTGCCGCCGGCGAAGTCGAGCACGCCGCGGACGCCGAGCCAGCCACCACCCCAGACCCAGTGGGCCACGGGGGCGTAGACCACGAGCAGCCACAGCGAGATGAACACGATGTAGGGCCAGAAGCGCATGCGCTCCACGATCGCGCCCGAGATCAGGGCCGCCGTGATGATGGCAAAGGTGCCCTGATAGGCCATGAAGAGCAGGTGCGGAATGGTGCCCTTGGGGGCCAGGTCCACACCGTTCAGGAGCGCGTTGCTGAATCCGCCGAGCCAGGGCGAGCCCTCGGAGAACGCGAGGCTGTAGGCGACGAGCGCCCACAGAATCCCGATGAACCCGAGTGCCACGTAGCTCATCATCATCGTATTGAGCGAATTCTTGGACCGGACCAGGCCACCGTAGAAGAACGCCAGGGCAGGCGTCATGAGGAGTACCAGCGCCGTGGACATGAGCATCCAGGCAGTGTCGGCTGGCACGAGGGCCGGTACGGCATCCTGCAGCGCGAGGAGAAGGTGAGGACTGGTCACAGCGGGACAGCCTCCAGGAGGGAGGTAATGGGACCAAGGGTGGACCACGTCAAATAACTACCCTCGCCGGTCGAGCGCAAGACAGAATGCACATAGAATTGTGCATAGAATGCAGAAAATCATGTGCAATTTACGCAGATACATAACTGTCTGTTGGTGCTAAGTCATTGACTACACGTATTTTGGCGATATTTTTGTGCGATTTTTGGTGGGTTTTTCGGGGTTCGCCGTCGATCGTCCCGTTACAGATGACCGGAGCGCGGGGCGTATTATGTTGCGGCCAAATTCCGTCTTCCCGCCTCCTGTCAGGACCGCCGTGCCGCAGACCGGTAGCACGCAGCCGCCCCGCTCACCCCACCGAGCGACCGCCATCGCCGTCGCCGTGTCGCTGGGCGTGGCGGCGTGCCTGAGCGAACCGCAGCCGACCGGCCCCAACTCGGCGCCATCGGCGACGATCGCCCAGCCGGCCGCCGCGGCCACGTTCCGGGGTGGGGACAGCATCCCCTACGCGGGGAGCGCCACCGACCCGGAAGACGGGACGGTGCCGGCCTCCCGGCTCACCTGGTGGGTGGAGCTGCATCACGACACGCACACCCATCCCTTCATGCCGCGCACGGCTGCGGTGGGTGGCAAGCTGTACGTGCCGCCGATCGGCGAGACCTCCGACAACATCTTCCTGCGGTTCTACCTCGAGGCGATCGACGAGCGCGGCGCCGCCGACACGGTGACCCGCGACATCCTGCCGCAGAAGGTGCAGTTCACCCTGGCCACCGAACCGGCGGGCCTCTCGGTGACGCTCGACGGGCAGCCGCAGGTGACGCCGGTGACCATCACGGGCGTGGTGGGGATGGAGCGCGAGCTGGGGGTGGCCACGCCGCAGATGGCGGGGTCAACGCAGTACCAGTTCTCCAGCTGGTCGGATGCCGGCGCCGTGACGCACCGGATCGTGACGCCGGATGCCGCCGCCACGTACACGGCGCGATTCACCGTGGTGGTGAACCTTCCGCCCACGGTGTCGCTCACGGCACCCGCCAACGGGTCGAGCATCAGGGTCAATACCGCGGCGACCCTGACCGCGATGGCGGCCGACGCGGACGGGACGGTGGCCAAGGTGGAGTTCTACGACGGGGCGACGAAGCTGGGCGAAGACGCGTCCTCGCCCTTCAGCGTCAGCTGGACGCCCACGGTCGCGGGTGCGCATGCGCTTACGGCGCGCGCCACCGACGACAAGGGGGCCGTGACCACGAGTGCACTGGTCAACGTCACCGTAAACCCCTCCGCCGACGTGCCGCCGACGGCGACCCTCACGGCGCCAACGGCGGGTGCCACGCTGGCCCTCAACACCCCGGTCACCCTCACGGCCACGGCCGCCGATGCCGACGGGTCGGTGACCAAGGTGGGATTCTACGACGGGGCGGCACTGCTCAACGAGGACACGTCTCAGCCGTACTCATTCATCTGGACGCCGACGGTGCCGGGCCCGCACGCGCTTTTCGCGCGAGCGACCGACAACCAGAACGCGGTGGCGATGTCGGCGGCCGTCAATGTCACGGTGGGCCCGCCACCCAACCAGCTCCCCACCGTGGCCATCACGGCACCGGCCACCGGCGCCACGCTGACAGTGAACAACGCCGTCACGATCAGCGCCACCGCGGCCGACGCGGACGGCACGGTGAGCAAGGTGGGGTTCTACGATGGAGCGACGCTGCTCAACGAGGACACCGCCTCGCCGTACTCATACAGCTGGAGGCCGACGGTAACCGGCTCGCACTCGCTCACCGCGAGGGCCACGGACAACAGCGGCGGGGTCAGGACTTCCGCCACCGTATCGGTGACCGTCACGTCGTCCGGCCCCGATACGCAGGCGCCCACGCTCACGCTCACGAGCCCGGCGGCGCAGACGCAGAACATCACGGGCTCCCCGACCTTCACGGTCACGACGTCCGACAACGTCGGCGTAACGGCGGTGGATTACCAGGTGGACGGCGACGCGGCAGGTACGGCGTCCTCATCGCCGTGGAGCTTCAGGCTGCCGTCGGCATCGGCGTACACCACGGGCGTGCACGTCATCCGGGCGCGGGCGCGCGATGCGGCGGGGAACCAGTCGTCATGGTCGTCGGCGCGCGTCAGTTTCGGAGGCAACGTCACCCTGCAGGCGGGCTTTACCCGCACCACGTACGTCGCAGTGCTCGCGGGGCAGGGTACTGCGATGGCGTGGAGCCCCGATGGGCGGCTCTTCATCTGCGAGCAGGGAGGTGCGCTGCGGGTGGTGAAGAACGGGTCGCTCCTGGCGACACCGTTCGTCACGGTTCCCACCTCGCCGGATGGCGAGCGCGGCCTGCTCGGCGTCGCGTTCCACCCGCAGTTCGGGAGCAACCCGTTCGTCTACGTGTACTACACGGTCACGGCGGGCGGGGTCAGCCACAATCGGATCAGCCGGTTCACGGCAGCGGGCGACGTGGCGCAGCCGGGAAGCGAGACGATCATCGCGGACCTGCCGAACCTGACCTCGGCGACCAACCACAACGGCGGCGCGCTGCACTTCGGGCCGGATGGGAAGCTGTATGCCGCCGTCGGCGAGAACGCGACGCCCTCCAATTCGCAGTCGCTGGGCACCGTCCTCGGCAAACTGCTGCGCTTCAACGACGATGGGACGATTCCCGCCGGCAATCCGTTCGACGATGGCCGTACCACCGGACTCACCCGCGCCATCTGGGCCCTGGGCCTTCGCAACCCGTTCAGCTTCGCGTTCGACCCGAACGGCAGCCGCATGTTCATCAACGACGTTGGGCAGAGCGCGTGGGAGGAGATCGACGTGGCGCGGGCCGGGGCCAACTACGGGTGGCCCGCCACGGAAGGGGCCACGTCGAACCCGGCGTACGACACGCCGCTCTTCACCTATGCGCACACCGCCAACGCGACGCTGGTGACCGGAGCGGCGATCGTGGGTGGCGCCTTCTATCGCCCGGCTACCGTGCAGTTCCCGTCCAACTGGGTGGGGAACTACTTCTTCGGCGACTATGTGTACGGCTGGGTGAACCGGCTGGATACCGCGAACGGCAACGCGGTCTATGCCTTCGCGCGAATGGACTACCTGACCGACATCCAGGTGGGCCCCGATGGTGCGCTGTACGTGCTGGCGGTGGTGGACCGCGCGCACTGGGGGGTGTTCCGGTTCAGCCGGCCGTAACCTCAGGGAGCCGGAAGCGGGAACAGGCGGCTACGCGTCGAGTTCCGCAAAGAGCGCGGCCAGGTCAATGGTCAGCGGCTCCGTGCCGGCCCCAGACTGCCAGGTCAACTCAGCGTCCACTATCTCGGGCCGCTCGTCCTCAGGTCGCCAGCGCTCCACCATGCGCGCGTCGAGGTCGACGATCCAGTATTCCGGCACGCCGACACGCTGGTAGATGCGGCGCTTGAGTCCGCGATCGTAGCGGGCAGTTGAAGGCGACAGAATCTCGATGACGAGCAGCGGAAGGGGTGCGTCGGCCCACGCGCCCGAAAGGGCACGGCCGGGGAGGACGAAGAGGTCGGGCTGAGCCAGTTGGTCGCCATCGAGCAGAAGATCGGCGGGCGACGTGAGTATCCGGCCGATGGGGGAATCATCCAGGTAGTTCAGGAAGCGACGCATCAGGAGTGACACCGCTCCCTGATGGCGCCAGCCAGGTGAGGGAGTCACAAGCAGCTGCCCGTCGAACAGTTCGTACCGCTTCCCGTCATCAGGGAAGTCGGCCACCGCTTCGCGGGTCCACCGGGCAAGGTCGGGCATTCCCATAGCGTACGCTCGGCAGGGGAAGAATGACAAGCGGGCATGCCCCACGATGGAGCATGCCCGCGAACTGGCCGTCATGTTTTCCCCGCCGACTGGAGCCTACTGGAGCGTCACCGTGGCCGGGCCCGACACCTTGCTCACGTGGCATCCATCCGGCACCGCAAAGACGTAATCCACCGTCAGCGACAGCGTGCCCTTGGTGATATGGGCCTGCACCGGGTCGCCGGACCGCCGGATGACGCTCGTGCTGCCGTCATCGACCAGGGTGTACGTGCCGGGGGTGCTGAGGAGCAGGCCGGTGGGCACCAGCGTCTGGCCAGTGCGCACGAGCACGGCGGTGACCGTCGCCGCCTCGACCGGCTGGCCGGCGCCATCGATGACGGTGACCGGAATCGAGGCGAACATCGCGGTGCATGCGTCGCCGTTCGTGGCCCCTTCGGTGCAGGCCTGCAGGCCCGCCACCGCCGACAGGGCGGCGAACAGCAGAGCGCGAGATGCGGTGGGTTGCGGTGTCGTGGCCATCACTCGGCTCCCGTCCAGTTTCATTTCGTTCCGATCAACTACGTCCCCGCCCTGACCAGCGACTCCCACGCCACATCCCACTCCCTGCCGCGGGCATAGTTGATGGTGTTGAGGGCCACGATCAGGGCTTCATTGCTCGCCAAAGCACGCATGAGAATAGAGCCGGAATCCAGCCTGTTCGCCAGTATGGCTGACGAGCCTGGAAGCGCCGATCTGGTCGATGAAAAGCGAGAGTCCGACCGGGGGTGATGCAAGGCGGGCGAAGCGGGTAGGGCGGGTAGGCCAACGATGGCCAGCACAGCCGGAAAGAGGCGCCAATTCAGCGTTTTCGGGGTCGCCGTTGTCCTTCGGTGGGCTTTGGAGTAGCTTTTACGGCTCTATGGGCGCGCCTTGGCGAGCCCCGTAACTGACGTGTTCAGAGAGGTTGCAATGATCGAAGTTCGTCTGAGCGACACCGACTCGCTGGAGCGGGCGCTCAAGGTCTTCAAGAAGAAGCTGCAGAAGTCCGGTCTCCTCCGGGAGCTGCGGCGCCGCCGGCATTACGTGAAGCCGAGTGAGGCGCGCGCGCTCAAGACTGCCGCGGCACAGCGCCGGGCCCGGAAGAAGACCGATACAAAGGAAACCTGGTAACCGCTTTCAGCGGGGCCAGAGCCAGCCAAACGTTCCTGCCGTAAGCAGGCCGTAGATCAAGCCGTCAAGCACTTCCTTGGCGGCAACGGACCACGGCTTACCCATCCAGATAGCAGCGGGCAGTTGCCCCGCCGCGTACGCCAGAAAAGCCACCAGGCCAACTGTGTGGAACACCTTCTTGTATTCGGTACCCACCGGCAACACGCCCGACCCCACGTGTGCCGCAAACGCCGAGACGACCAGGGTGAACACGAACCACTGGATGAGGCTCGGGCCCATGGCGGGCGGGCCGTTCGGCCTCAGGGTCACGACGCCGACCGGCCCTTCCGTGCACTTGGCCAGGTGCTCGGGGCTCCCCATCTGCTTCATGTCGGAAATGTGCGGGATGATGTACTGCCCCGGGCCGACGTTGCTGCCACGGAAGGCGGCACGGATCGCGTCCTCGTTAGGCAAGGCGCGATAGTCGGAGGAGTGGTACTTGAGGACCATGTGAATCAGCGTACTGGCGACGAACACGAACACGGCTGACAGCAGGATCGGGAGCCAAAGCGCGCCGAAGGACACCATGGGCGTATTTCCTGTGAGGGGCAGGGATCTAGGCTACGGCATGGTACCCATGAGGGCAAGGCAGGCAAGGCAGGCGAGGCGGGCAAGGGGCGCGTAGGGCGGGTGCTATTGACGTGAGGGCCCACGAGACCAATAGTGCACAGTTCGGAGGCTGAGAAACCCGGCGCGCCGTTGATGGTCGCCCAGGCGTCGGGTGGAGCCAATCGCGAAACCGGCCGAGCAGATCACATCTGCGGGGCCGGTTTTGCCTTTCGGAGGACTGCCGGCCCCCTCATCCCGAGGAGGCACGCCATGTTTGCCACGATCCGCAGGTACACCGCGACAAACACCATCCCCGAGAAGGACATCGACGAGTTCAAGCACCTGATCACCGACGGATTCCTTCCGATGATTAAGGACATCGAGGGATTCCACGCGTATCACCTGTTCGTGTCGGACCGGGAGCTGTGCACGGTGAGTGTCTTCGAGACCAGGACAGGAGCCGCGGAGTCGACGCGGCGGGCGGCAGAGTTCGTGCGGAAGACGCCGCTGCCGCTGCAGGTGGGAGCACCGGAGGTGATCGAGGGAGACCTGCTCATTTCACTCGAGGCGGCGCGGATGGTCGGGGCGCACTAGCCGTCGAGCTTACGGGGCCGTCATGGCCGTGACGGCCCCGGTCACCCCTTCCGAGATCAGCCTGAACTGGCCGACGTAGTCGGGATCGCGCGCGTCACCCCGGGCGGTGATGACGGCGACCAGGTCGAGCCCGGAGTAGACCACCACGTACTGCCCGCCCTGGCCCGCCATGTAGGGAATGCCTCCCGGCGTGATCCACCAGAGAAAGCCGTAGCCGCGGCTATGAGGCTCGGGGTTGCCGGCGTCCACCTGCTTCTGCATCGCCTCGCGCAGGTAGGTCGCGGGCACCACCTGCTTCCCATCCCAGCAGCCACGGCGCAGAGCCAGGAGCCCGAGCTTGCCGAGCTCCCGCGTCGTGAGCAGGAGTCCGGCGGCACCATCGCTGCTTCCGTTGAGCTCGAACCTGAGCCAGCGGCTTTCGTCGATGTCGATATCGAGCGGCTTCCACAGGTTCGCGCGGGAGAACTTGAGGACGCTCTCCCTGCTCGATTCCTCAATGGCGCGAATGAGGAGCTGCGCCGCCTCGTTGCTGTAGCGGAAATTGGAGCCGGGCGGCGTCATGACGCGCAGCATGAGCGGTTCCTCCACGTACCACTGTTCGCTCAGTCCGCTGGTCATGGTGAGGAGCTGGCGCACGGTGATCGCGCGGGCGCGCCCGGCCGGTGGTGCCACCTGCGGCACGAGCTCGATGAGCGGCTGGTCGAGCGAGTCGATGAGTCCGCGCTCGAGCGCGATGCCCACGAGGTAGGACGTGACGCTCTTGGTGATCGAGGCGACCGGCACCGCCTGGCCGCGACTCCCGCCGTGGAAATACTCCTCGAGCGCGATCTGGCCATGGCGAACGACCATGAGACTCGTCATGCCGGGGATCGCGCGGGCCCGGGCCACCACCGCTTTCAGCGAATCGGGATCGAGTCCCACGGCCGCGGGCTCGGTCACCTGCCACTTCTTCGTGGGCCAGGACTCGGTGCCGGTGCCGCAGGCCGCCGCTGGTGCGGCCACCTGAACCAGGAGCGCCAGCACGCCGGGTATCAGCATCACGACCCTCCTCTCACAGTGGTCCGGTCGAGCAATACGACGGTGCTGCTGCAGTCTTTCGCACATCGTCCCGCGAGAGTCGCGGGCAAAGTGCCGGGCGCCGGCGGCTGCAGGGAATTGCTCGCGGGACGCGGTGCCCGAACGCCTTGTGCCAGCGTCGTTTGGCGAGGGGTTTTTCGCGAGTGCCGTGGTTCGCCACGTGCAGCAGGTGTAACGGACCCCAACAAGACACTCCGTGCCCCCAGCCTCGCGCAACATGCTGCAGGCCACCTCGTCTCATGCGACCCGCTGGGTAACGGGGTCGCTGTCCGTCGGTGCCGGCCTGGCCACCATTCTCGCCTCGGCGCACTCGTGCGGGCTCATCGGCGACGCATCGACCTCGCGCCGCACGGTGATGGACTTCGGCGTCCACTGGGTGGGCGTCACGCCGGCGCTCGACACGCTCGAATCGCTCGGCGACACGGTGCGGCTCGCGGCCGCGATCACCGACCAGCGCGGCACCGCCCTGATCGGCACGTCACTCACGTGGTCCAGCGAGAACCCCCGGATCGCGACGGTGGACAGTTCGGGTGTCGCGGTGGCGCAGGCACCGGGCTCGACGTTCATCGTGGCGCACGTGGGGGAGAAATCGGCGCGGTCGCGGCTGGTGGTGGCGCCGCGGATGGCACGACTCGAGATCGTCGATACGGCGGTGACGATCGGTGAAGGGTACCGCCGCCGGCTGGTGGCCAGGGCACTGGACGCCCGCGGCCACGTGGCGCCGGCGGTGCCGGTGACGTGGGTGTCCTCGGACACGGCGGTGATCGTGGTGAACGATTCGGGCATGGTGACCGGCGTCGGCGCCGGCGAAGCGGACATCACCGTCATGCATGCCGGTGTGCTGGCCACGGTGCACGCATCGGTGTCGCCGGTGCCGGGGCGGTTGCTGTCGCTCGACGGCAACGCACAGTCGGCGGAAGCGGGAACGCGCCTCGCCACCCCGGTGCGGGTGCTGCTCGAGTCGCGACGCGGGCGGCCGATGGCCGGCGTAAGTGTGCATTTCGTGGCGGAGCGGGGCGGCACGGCCGATCCCGCGTATGCCACGACCAACGCCGAGGGAATCGCGAGCAGCACGTGGACCCTCGGGGTGATGCCGGGCCGGCAGCGGCTGTCCGCCGGGGTCGCCGAGCTCGACAGTGCGGCGGTGCTGCTGGCCGAGGCGGAGCCGACGGCGGCCAACACGCGGGTGACGCCGGTGGGGTCTCCGTGGAGTGGTGTCGCCGGGTCGCCGGTACCGCTTCGCGTGGCAGTGCAGCTCACCGACTCATCGGGCCGGCTGCTTCCGGGCGTTCCGGTGACCTGGGTCGCCCTCGACAGCGGCAGCATCACAACTGTAGAAGCGCGGACCGACTCGCTGGGCGAGTCGCACGCGTCGTGGCTCCTGTCTGCCCGCGCCGGCCTGCAGCGCGCCAGGGTGCGGGTGGGCACGGGGCGGAACGTACCGGTGGCACCGGTGCTGGCCACGGGCATTGCGGGCCCGCCGGCGATGCTGCTGGGCGGTGACGGCAACGCGCAGAAGGGCGTCGCGGGTGAGGTGTTGCGTCGCATGATCTCGGTGGAGCTGCGCGACGAGGCGGGCAACCCGGTGGAGGGGGCCGCGGTCGCGGCGTCGGTGCTGGCGGGCACGCTCGCCGACAGCATGGCGATCACCGACTCGATGGGCGTCGCCTCGTTTCGCTGGACCCTCGGCCCCAGGGCGGGCCGCCAGCAGATGGTGGTGCGGGCCGGCCGCCTGCCCCCACTCACGGCAACGGTGCTGGCTGCGCCGGGGTCGCCTGCCAACATCGAGTTCGTGTCACCGCCGACGAGCGGCACCGCGGGGAAGCCGCTCTCGAGGCCGATCCGGCTGGTGATCACCGACGTGCACGGAAACCGGGTCACGGAGCGGCAAGTGACGCTGTCGGCGACGTCGGGATCGCTGAGTCCGGCGCGAGCGATGCCCGCGCCCGATGGCTCAGTGACGGCGAAGTGGCGGCTTGGTACAAAGCGGGGCGTGCAGGTGCTCACGGCGGAAGTGCGGGGCACCGCGGTGCGCGCCAGGACGGAAGTTACGGTGCGGTAGGGCGCGCCATCGCGACGTCCTGTTCCACCGTGTCACCGAAGAGAAAGGGCGTGACACCCACCTCGACGAATCCGCACTTTCGATAGAAAGCGTGTGCCCGGTAGTTCTTGAACCACGCGAGAAGCCAGATTGTCCGCCGGTCCCGCCGGCGCGCCTCGACATCGACAGCGGCCATGAGCTGCCGTGCCACTCCCCGTCCCTTCCAAGCCTGATCGACATAGAAGCGACGTATCTGCAGCGGTGCTGGACCGGTGACGCACGGTGGGACCGGATCCTCGCCGAGCAGGGTATAGCCGATGGCATTGCGCTCGTCGTCCTGCAGCAACAGGGTCGACGTGGCGGGATCGGCGAGCTCGGCAGCCTGCTGGGGCTCGCCGAAATGCCGGTCCATGTGGATCTGGAGATCGGAACTCGAATCGGACCCACTATAGGCGTCGAAGAAGGTGCGCCGCGCCACCGTCGCAAGCAGCGCCGCATCGGCGGGCGTGGCGAGACGAATCGTCGGCATGATGCTCAGGCGAAGCGCCTGGCGAACGCCGCCGCGAGCTCGGGGCCGGCGGTGTCGGTGTCGTGCTTGAAATAGACCCAGGCCTCGTCCCACTGCTGTGCCTTGATCCGCGCAGCCCAGGTGTCGAGCTCGGCCGGACTGTAGGCAGGCTTGTGGAGGCGGAGGTAACCATACGGGGCGGTAACGGCCACGACGGCCTCGGTGTCCTCGCTCTCGGCCGCGACGAGTGCCACCTCCTGCTGGCGGAGCAGGGCGTAGACGTCGTCAGTGAACCAGGTGGCATGACGGAACTCGATGGCGGCCTTCCAGCGCCTGGGTATCAGCGGCAGGAATGCGGCGAGCCGATCGAGGTCGACCTTCATGTTGGGTGGCAGCTGGAACAGCGTCGGACCGCGCTTGTCGCCGAGTGCGGTGCACACGCGGAGGAGGTAGCCCATCATGTCCTCGACGTCCTTGAGGCGCGCATGGTGGGTGATGCGCTGGGACGCCTTGACGCTGAAGGAGAATCCGTCGGGGACGGCCGCGGCCCATTCGACGACGACACTTTCCCTGGGCATGCGGTAGAATGTGTTGTTGATCTCGACGGTGGGGAAACGCTCGGCGTAGTACGGGAGCATGTCGGCGGCGGGGAGGGCCTTCGGGTAGAAGGAACCCTTCCATTCCGGGAAGGAGTAGCCGCTGGTGCCGACGTGAACGCGCATGGGCGAAGCGTAATCGGGCGCGCGGTCGATTAGGAGCACGTGCTCCGCGGGGCGAGTCGGGCGGGGCGCGGCCGAGTCCGGATCGCGGCAGCTCAATGATCGAGGATGCGCGTGGGGAGAGGTCGATTGCGCCGCCGCCGGGCAACAGAGCTTCCGAAGCCATCCCCATTCGACGCGCCCTCGGGTTCGATGGGAGCGCGCTGAGCGGGGTGCCCCTCCGAAAAGGTCTGGCTGCCGGGTGGACCGGAGCGTGACGTCCATGTGCCCGGCCCCGAGGACCTTTGAGGAGGGGCATCCCGCCTGAGCGCTCCGGGCGAAAGCTGGGCACGCTAGCTTTCCCGCATGGCCACCGCGCGCGCCATCGCGATTCCGCTCGCCGAGGGACCGGTTTCGGGTCTCCTGCTCGTGCCCGACGGCGCGGGTGCGTGCTACGTCATGGCGCACGGGGCCGGCGCGGGGATGCGCCACGCGTTCCTCGAGGCAGTGGCTGGCGCGCTCGCGGCGCGGGGGGTCGCGACGCTCCGGTACCAGTTTCCCTACATGGAGCAGGGCCGGGGTCGCCCGGATTCTCCCACCGTGGCCATGGCAACGGTGCGGGCGGCGGTCGGCGTTGCGGCGGCGGAACTGCCCGGCACGGCCCTCTTTGCGGGCGGGAAGTCATTCGGGGGCCGCATGACATCCGAGCTCGCGAGCCGGGAGGCCCTTCCGGGCGTGCTCGGGCTCGCATTCCTGGGATTTCCGCTGCACGCACCCAGGACGCCCGACGTGAAGCGCGCCACCCACCTGTACCAGGTGACGATCCCGATGCTGTTCCTGCAGGGCACGCGGGACGACCTGGCGGAGATGGGTCGCATGCGAAGCGTGTGCACCGATCTCGGCGCGCTCGCCACGCTGCACGAGGTGGAGGGCGCCGATCATTCCTTCCACGTGCTCAAGCGCTCGGGCCGGACCGACGCGCAGGTCCTGGATGAGCTGTGCGACACAATGCGCCAATGGATGTCGCAGGCCGGCGCTAGCTTTCCTGCGTGACCTTCACTCCCAGTCCAACCCAGCGCGCCGCCATTGAAGCACCCGCAGGGCCAGTCCTCGTGCTGGCCGGCCCGGGCGCGGGCAAGACCTTCTGCCTCATCGAGCGGATCCGGCACTTCGTGGATGTCCAGGGGATTCCGCCGGAGCGCATCTGTGCCGTGACCTTCACCAACCGCGCCGCCGGAGAGATCGCCGGTCGGCTGCGGGAGGCGATCGGCGACAGTGCCGACGACGTGATGCGGGGGACGATTCACTCGCTCTGCGTCTCCCTGTTGCGCGAGCACGGTGAACGGATCGGCGTGCCGCGCGGGTTCGGCATCGCGGACGAGACCTACCAGTTGCAGGTGCTGCGGCGGCTGGGGGTGTACCAGTGGGGCAGCTCGCGCCTGAACGACTTCACGCGGCACCGCCTGGCGGGCGCCGAATTGCATCCCAACAGCGTGCAGCTGCTGGCCGAGTACAAGTCCTGGCTGGCGCAGCGAAAGCTGCTCGATTACGACGACCTGGTGATCCGCGCCGCCCAGCTCCTGGAACTGCCCGATGTCCGTGCGGCGGTGGCGGCGCGCTGGGATGCGATCCTGGTGGATGAATGCCAGGACCTCAACCCGGTGCAGTACGCGATCATCCGGAACCTGGCCGAGGGACACCGCAACCTTTTCGCGGTGGGAGACGACGAGCAGTCGATCTTCTCGTGGGCCGGCGCCGAGCCCAAGGTGCTGCGCGACCTGATGAACGACTTCCGCGTTGCCGTGCCGATCGTGCTGGAGGAGAACCGGCGCTCGGCGCGCGCGATCTTCGAGACGGCCCGCCGGCTGTTGCGACTCAACCCGACGCTCTTCAAGAAGGAATTGCGCGCCACCCGCGAATCGCCGTGGGGCGTGGAGGTGAAGGTGTTCGACCATGATGACGCGGAGTCGGCCTGGCTTCTCAGTGACATCATACGGGACCGGGAGGAATCGGGGCTCCCGTGGGGCGAGTTCGGCGTGCTGTATCGCACGCACGAGGTGGGATCGCGCATCGAGGGGATGCTGCTGCAGGCTGGCGTTCCGTGCCGGCTGGCGGCGGGCCGCGCGCTGCAGGACGATCCGGTGGTGCAGTACCTGGTCGCGGCGCTCCGGGTCATCTCCGCACCCGGCGATCCGGTGCCGGAGGAATCGTTCGCGAAGGTCGTGCTGCCGGAGACACTGTTCCAGCGGGTGCGCGCGGAGGCGGAGGCACAGAAGGCGGAGCTGCTTGACTGGATCCGCCGTGCCGCGCGGCGGGGCCAGAAGGAGGATCCGGAGACGAAGAAGCTGCGGCGCTTCCTGTTCGCCCTCGACAACCTGCACGCGCTGGCACGACGCCACACCACCATCAACGGGCTGGTGGATGAGCTCCTGTCGCAACGGGTGGGCGAGTACAGGACGCTGCTGGAGGAGCGGCACGAGGAGCTGAGCGATCCCGCCGCGAATGCGGAGGTGCGAGTGATTTCCGGCGAACTGGCGACGGCCATGCACGGGCGCCGGCGCGTATGGCTCAAGCGGCTGGGCGGCGTGGAGATCGCGCTTGCGGGAATGCTGCGCGGGGGCGGCGTCACCAGCGTGGGATTCCTCGATGCCGGCGTGGAGGCGGCACCGGAGGACCTGGTGCTCGATCCGGGCCAGATGGGGCACCTCGGTCCCGGGCTCACGACCTTCAAGGCACTGCAGCTGGCGCACAGCCGGGAGATGCCGGATGCGTTCCGGGATTTCGTGGCGTTCGACCTCGAGACCACCGACAAGAACGTCGATGAGTGCGAGATCGTGGAGATCGCGGGCGTCCGGGTGCGCGACGGCCAGATCGTGGACCAGTTCCAGTCGCTGGTGCGGCCGCGGGTGCCCATCGCGCCGAAGGCGTCTGCAGTGCACGGGTACACCGAGGAGACGCTGCGCGCGGCCCCGTACTTCGAGGAGGTATGGCCGGCATTCCGCGCGTTCGTGGGCAACGACGTACTGGTGGCACACAACGGCCACTGGTTCGACTTCCCCATCCTGCGCCGCATGGCCGAGCCGCTCGGCGGGGCAGGAGAGATCACGGTGTACGACACCCTGCCACTGGCCCGTGACCTCCATCCGGGCAGTCGCAGGTTGTCGGACCTCGCTGAAGCATTCGGCATCGAGCTGCTCGAGGCCCACCACGCGCTCGACGACGCGAGAGCGCTGGCGCTGGTCTTCCTCCGCCTCGAGGACGACAAGCTTGCACGCGGCCGGAAGACGGCACTGGTCAACCTGCTTGACTGGCTCGGCCTGGCACTGGCGCTCGGCGACTGGGCGACGCTCTCCGACGAGGCGGGGCTCCTGCTCAAGCTGACGCGGGCGTGGGCCCTCGGCCGGTTCAGCAACTGCCTCGACGAGTACGCGGTGGAACGGGAGCGACCGGGAGCCGCCGGCGCACCGACGCACGACGAGGTGATCGAGCGGCTGGGCGGGCGGGAGAAGATGCTGCAGATCCGCGCGGAGAAGACGGCGCTCGACCGCTATCCGGCCGCGATGGAGCGGCTCGGCCGGATCCTCGACGCGCTGCAGGGCACCACACTCGACGTGCAGATCATGGAACTGCTGGAACGGGTTGCGCTGTCAAAGTCGGACGGGGCGGAGGCGGAACACGACCGGGTCAACCTGCTGACGCTGCATGCTACGAAGGGCCTCGAGTTCAAGCGGGTCTACGTCATCGGGGTCGAGGACGCAGAGATGCCAGGCGTGCGACAGGGCAAGCCGGTTGCGAAAGGCGCGATGGAAGAGGCCCGGCGACTGTTGTACGTGGGGATGACGCGGGCGGAGGATCGGGTGGTGCTGACGCGGGTGCGCGAACGGCACGGTGTGCCCACCGGCGGGGCCCAGTTCCTGGATGAACTGGGCCTCTAGCTGCTCATGACGCTTTTCGGGCCTTCTTCTTCGTTGACTTGACCTCGGCGTCGGCTTCCGCCTCACCGCTCCCCTTGGCCAGGCTCGCTTTCAGCGCTTCCATGAGGTCGATGATCTTGGTCGGCGCCCGCTCCGCCGGTTCGGACGTGATCTCCTGCCCGTCCACCTTGGACTGAATGGCCTGCAGCACGCGATCGCGCACCTGGTCGTGATATTTCTCCGGTTGAAATTCGTCGGTCGCGGTCTGTTCGATAAGTTGCTTGGCCAGCTTGAGCTCGGTGTCCTTGACGGTCGTCTCGGGAATGGGCACGTCGGCGGCGCTTTTCAGCTCATTGGCGTAGTGCAACTGTTCCATGACCAGCACGCCATCGGCGGTGGGGCGCACCAGGACGAGGTTCTGCTTGCCGCGGGCGGCGTACTGTCCCAGGGCGGCGCGGCCGGTCTCCTGCAGCGCCTTGGCCAGCAGGTGGTAGGCGCGCTCGCCGCCCTTGTCGGGGCCGAGGAAGTAGGCCTTGTCGAGGTAGACGCGATCGATCTTGTCGAGGGGAACGAACTCGGCGATATCAATGGCGTTGGTGGCCTTCTCGTCGAGCGCCTTCAGCTCCTCGGGCGAGAACACGACGTACTGTCCCTTGGAGAACTCGTAGCCCTTGGCGATCTCGTCCTTCTCGACGACGCGGTTACTGTCGGAAGGGACGACATATTGCTGCTTGAGGCGGGTGCCGGTCTTCCTGTCCAGCATGTTGAAGGAGATGCTGGCGGAGGACTCGGCGGTGGAGAACAGGCTGACCGGGACCGAGACCAGTCCGAACGAGATCGTGGCTGAGCCAATGGAGCGTGCAGGCATGATGAGAAGTAGGCGTCTTTGCCGCAGTGCGTCAAGGCGGGGGAGGGTATCGTTGCATGCCGCGTGACCTGGAGAAATACCGGGCCAAGCGCACCGCCGACGCCACCCCGGAGCCGGCGGGGGTCGTTTCCCCGGAGCTGGGCGGGCTCTTCGTGGTGCACCAGCACGCGGCCCGGAATCTCCACTGGGACCTGCGACTCGAGCTGGACGGGGTCCTGCTCTCCTTTGCCGTGCCGAAGGGCCCCTCCCCCGACCCCGTCGACAAGCGCCTCGCGGTGCAGACCGAGGACCACCCGATCGAGTACGCCGATTTCGAGGGGGTCATCCCGGCGGGGAACTACGGAGCGGGGTCGATGATCGTGTGGGACAAGGGAAAGTGGATTTCCCATGGTGACCCGCACGAGGGGCTCGCGAAGGGCAAGCTCCTCTTCGAGCTGAAGGGCTACAAGCTCAAGGGGATGTGGACGCTGGTGAAGCTCAAGAAGGGCGAGAAGGAGTGGCTCCTCATCAAGGAGCGGGACGGCTACGTGGAGAAGGGCGGCACCTTCCGGCCGGAGTCGGTGCTGTCGGGGCTCTCGGTGGAGCGCCTTCGGGACAGCGCCGACGTGGTCGCCGCGGTGTCGGGCGAACTCGAGCGGCGGAAGGTGCGCAAGGCGGACCTTCGCGGTGATGACATCAAGCTGATGCTGTGCGAGCCGCGCGATGAGCCGTTCAGCAAGGCCGGCTGGGTGTTCGAGCTCAAGCTCGACGGGTGGCGGGTGCTGGCGGAGCGGCACGGCACGGAGACGCGACTGCTCTCGCGCAACGGGAACGACCTGTCGGCGACGTTTCCCGAGGTGGTGCGCTCGCTGCGCGCGCTGCCGATGACCAACGTGCTGATCGACGGCGAGGTGGTCACGCTGGATGACCGGGGCCATCCCAACTTCCAGCGGCTGCAGCAGCGCGCGCGCCTGCGGCGGCCGATCGACATCCGGCGCGCGGCCGTCGAATCGCCGGCCACGCTGTATGCGTTCGACCTGCCGTCACTCGAGGGATACGACCTGCGCACCCTGCCGCTGGTGGAGCGGAAGGCGCTGCTGGCGCGGTTGGTGCCCCCGGCGGGTCCGCTGCGGTACCTCGATCACATCGAGACGCAGGGGGCGGCGTTCTTCGCGCAGGTAGAGCGGATGGGGCTGGAGGGGATCATCGCGAAGAAGGCCGACAGCCTGTACAAGGGTGGGCGGACGCCGGCTGTGGCTCAAGATCAAGGCGGCGCGGAGCGACGAGTTCGTGGTGGTGGGCTTCACGGCGCCCAAGGGAAGCCGTGCCGGTTTCGGGGCCCTGCACCTGGCGCAGTACGTGGGCGGGGACCTGGTGTACGCGGGGCGCGCCGGCAGCGGCTTCGACGACCAGCAGCTGGGTGACGTGCGGAAGGAACTGGACGGAATGGCCCGGAAGACGCCGCCATGCCTGCCACCGCGTGATCCGCGCGCCGGAGCCGGGGCTGCCGAGACGCGCGCGAAGAAGGCGAGTGCCAAGGACTTCCTGATGACGATCACCGATTTCGAGTCCACCACGTGGGTCGAGCCGCGGGTGGTGGCCGAGGTACGGTTCACCGAGTGGACCAACGAGGGCCTGCTGCGGCACCCGGTGTTCCTCCGCTTCCGGGATGACAAGAAGCCGGAGGACTGTAAAGGCGGGGAGGGCGGATATGGCGGGGAGGCAGTGGAAGTGAAAAGCGTGAAGGGCGAAAAGGGCACGGACGAGCAGTTGCCCAGGGAAGTGCCGTTCTCCAACCTCAAGAAGATCTTCTGGCCGAAGGAGAAGTACACCAAAGGCCATCTTATCGAATACTACCGTCTAGTCGCCCCTTCCCTACTGCCATACCTAAGGGATCGACCGCTTGTGCTCACCCGCTACCCTGACGGGATCGAGGGGAAGTCGTTCTTCCAGAAGGATGCGCCCGACTTCATCCCGGAGTGGGTGCGCACGGTACGGCAGTGGAGCGAGGACCCGGAGCGGGAGATCGACTACATCGTGTGTGACGACGTGGAGTCGCTGCTGTACGTCATCAACCTCGGGTCGATTCCGCTGCACATGTGGGGGAGCCGGGTGGCGGCGCTGGAGCGGCCGGACTGGTGCATCCTCGACCTGGACCCGAAGGGTGCGCCGTTCACGGACGTGGTGAAGGTGGCGCACGCGATCCACGCGCGGTGCGACGGCATCGACCTGCCGCACTACATCAAAACCACGGGGTCGAGCGGGCTGCACGTGATGATCCCGCTGGGGCAGCAACTCACGTACGACCAGTGCCGCTCGTTCGGCGAGTTGCTGGCACGTCTCATCGTGGCGGAGCTGCCCGAGGTCGCGACGATCACGCGGCAGGTGGAGCGGCGGGAGGGGAAGGTGTACGTGGACTACCTGCAGAACGGCCGGGGCAAGACGATCGTCACCCCCTACAGCGTGCGGCCGCTGCCCGGGGCGCCGGTGTCGGCGCCCCTCGAATGGCATGAGGTGACGCCGAAGCTGGACCCGCAGAAATTCACGATCGCGAACATGGGGGCGCGCCTCGAGAAGCAGCAGGCGGACCCGATGCTACCGGTGCTGACGCAGGCACCGGACATCGTGAAGGCGATAGGCAGGCTCTCGGGGAGTTGAGGGTCGGGAGTCCAGAGTCCAGGGAGCTATCTCTGGACCCTCGACTCTGGCCTCTCGGCCCCTACTAGTCCTCCAGCCGCAGCGCTACCACCGCCGTGTGGACCCGATCGGCGAGAGTGCGCTCTTCGCGGAGCGCATCGATGACGGCGTCGGCCTGCTTCATGTGGAGCGCGAGGCTGCCGGCCTTCTCCAGCGCCTGATCGAGCACAGCGCGCTGGCTGTGCAGCGTCTCGAGGCTGGCGCGCAGGTCGAGGGTCATCGCCTCGGCGCGTGACAGTCGCTGCTCGGCACGCTCCACCTGCTGGCGGCGCTGTTCCAGGGCTTCCACCGCGCCGGTGGCCTGGCGCAGCTGGGCCTGGGTGTCCAGCACGACGCGGGCGGTCTCCTCCACCTCGCGCCGGGCATCGGCGATCGACCGCGCGGCGGCCAGGGTCTGTGCCGCCTCCGCGTGGACCTGGCGCACCTCGCGCTGCAGGGTGTCCACCGCCTCCTGGCGGCTCAGCACCGCGTCGGTGGCGCGCGTCATCTCCCGTTCTGCCACCTGCCAGCGGGAGAGGTGCTCCTCGAACTGCCGCAGCTGGTCCTGTACCAGATTGAGTGCGATGCTGCGCTCGCCCAGGTCAGCGCTGGAGCGCTCGAGCTCGCGGGCGCGCTCTTCGCCAGAGGCGAGCGACGCGGTGAGCACCCGCACCACTTCCTCCAGCCGCTCGGCGCTGTCGGACCCCTCGCGACGCAACTCCGCCGCGCGTCCCAGCTGTTCCATCGCCCGCTCGAGCCCGCCCTCGCGGCGCGACAGCTCGTCCTCCAGCTGCCGCAGGCGCTCCTTCAGCTCGTCGGCAACGCGGGCCTTGCCACCCAGCCCGTCAAATGCCTCCGCCAGGGACGCCATGCGCCGGTCGGCGTCACCAATCCAGTTGGCGACCTCGGCGACCCGATCGGCGACGCTGTCGGCCTCATCGGCCCGGCCAGCGATGTTGCCGAACCGCTGCTCGGCGCCATCCATGCGCGCCGCGAGTGCCGCGGTGCGCTCGTTCAGTTCGTAGCCAAGGGCATGCATGTTCGCCACTCGCTGGCTCAGGTCGTCGAGCTGGGCCACGCGGGTGTCGGCCAGGTCGAGCGAGGTGGTGACCCGGTCGACGTCCTTCCGCACCCGCTCGACCAGGGGCTCGAGTGCCAGCAGCTCGTTGACCTGGCCCCTGAGCGCGCGAGCGGACTCGTCGCTCCGGGACAGCCACTTCTCGGTGTCGCCTTGCGACTCGCGGAGACGCGCCAGCTCCTGCTGGGCCCGGCCGACTTCCTCGAGGGCGTCGCGCACGGCCTCTTCCGACCCGCGGAGCACGCCCAAGTCGCGCATCGCGGTCTCGACCGCGGGGCGCGCGTCCTCGAGCTTCTGCACCCGGAGCCCCAGGCCTGCCAGGAGTTGTTCGAGCCGGGCGGCCTCGGCCTGGAGCAGCCGGGCGCGCTCCGCCTTCTCACCCAGCAGCTTGAATTCGGCGGTGAGGCCGGACACCTGCGCGTAGAGGTGCTGGGTCTGGCCGTGGAGACCGACGATGTGCCGGCCGGACTCGTTCATCAC
This sequence comes from uncultured Gemmatimonadales bacterium, assembly GCA_963773095.1. Taxonomy (GTDB): domain Bacteria; phylum Gemmatimonadota; class Gemmatimonadetes; order Gemmatimonadales; family GWC2-71-9; genus JAGGAG01. The sequence goes on along the minus strand of CAVYZY010000007.1, from coordinate 212,109 downwards.
CTGGAGCTTCGACTCGTACTCGCGGACCTCGGCGCGGATCTCGGCGATGCGCTCGGCGAGGGAGTCCATGCCGCGGCGTTCCTGCTCGACCAGCGACACGCTGCGGTCCATGTCGGTGCGGAGCACGTTGAGCGCCACGCGCAGGGCGGCTTCCTCGGCACCCAGGTCCGACTGCCGCGTGCTGAGCGACTCCGTCTCGCTGGAGACGCGGCGCTGGGTCTCGTCGGCGCTGGTGACCCGGACCTCGAGCTCCCGCAGGAGGCGGAGCAGCTCGTCCTGCCGGCGGAAACCGGCCTCGAGCTGAGGCAGCATGCCGAAGAGGTGAGTGACCTGGCCGCTGGTGCGGTCGATCAGGTCACGCTGCTGCTCGAGGGCCGCGAGCTTCTGGGTGGTCTGTTCGGCCAGGGCCCGGAGGACGCCGATCTGGTGCTTCACCTCGGGGACGCGCTCGCTCTGCTCCCGGAGGGCACTCACGATGCCGGTGGCCTGGCCGGTACGCTCCTCGATGGAGGCAAGCTTCGCCTCGGCGCTGGTCCAGGCCTCGTCGAAGGCATTGAGGCGCAGCATGGCCCGCTCGAGGGTGGGCGAGAGGGCATCGATGGCCCGGAGCTGCTGCTCGAGGGTGGCGACGCGCTCGCCGAGGACTGCGGCCATCGCCGCGCTGTCACCGGACTGGGCGGCCTGCAACTCGCCGGCGGCCGATTCGGCGCGGGCGACGAGGGTCTCGAGGCTGCTGCGCTCGCGCTGGATCGCGGTGAGGACCGTGCGGATCTCGCCGGGGGTGGGCCCGGGCTCCTGGCGCTTGAGGCCCTTGAGGAAGGTCATCGGGAAGGCTCCTTCGGCGTGACGCCCGCTGCAGCGGCGGATTGAACGGCGGATATCTATCTCCCGTCGCAATGCACGTGCCTCGTGCGATGCCTCGATGACGACAATGGCGACGTTCTATACAGCGCGAGACAAGCCGTGATGCGAGCGGAAGATGAGGCACTTCGTGACGCCGAGTGCGCGAGGGCGGTGTGCACGGGGCTGCGCGCCGTGGATGGCGCATCGCGACGGCTCTCGCAATCGAGCGGCGTGCCGATTGCTGCACGGTTGCGCGGCACGGATCCGGCAGCGAATGCCGGCATGCATGCCATCTCACGCCGGGACCCTGCGATGCGCCGCGCCAGCCGCTCCTTCGTCGTGGCACTATGCCTGACCGTGCTCGCCGGGTGCGGTGGGTCGGAGGCCGCGGGCAACGAGCCGCCTCCGGGCAGCAATCCGCCCCCCACGCTGCCGCCGGCGAATCCGCCGGGCACGCCGGACCTCGGCACCAACGCGAGCCTCAACGGGAAGATCCCGTTCCCGGCGGACAACGCCTGGAACGTGCGGATCGACACGGCACAGGTGGACCCCAACTCGAACGCGCTGATCGCGAGCATCGGGCTCACGACCAGCCTGCACCCGGACTGGGGCACGACGGAGACGGACTACGGCATCCCGTACGTGGTGGTGGCGGGGACCGCGCCCAAGGTGAACGTCACCTTCGACTATGCCGACGAGAGCGATGCCGGGCCGTACCCGATCCCGGCCAGCCCGCCGATCGAGGGCGGCAGCCGCGAGCAGCTGGTGACCGGCACATCCTGATGATCGACCGGGACAACTGGATCCTGTACGAGCTCTACGCGGCGTATCCGCCGGCATCGGCGGGCCAGCCGTGGACGGCGGGGTCGGGTGCCATCTACGACCTCAACTCGAATGCGCTGCGGCCGGAGGGGTGGACCTCAGCGGATGCGGCCGGGCTGCCGATCTTTCCGGGGCTCGCGCGATACGACGAGGTGGCGGCGGGACAGATCCGTCACGCGCTGCGGTTCACGGTGCGCAACTCGCGCCGGGCCTACGTGTACCCGGCGCGCCACTGGGCCAGCAGCAACACGAGCGTCGACCTGCCGCCGATGGGGATGCGGGTGCGGCTCAAGCAGGACTTCGACATCAGCGGATTCCCGGCGCATGCCCAGGTGGTGCTGCAGGCGATGAAGACCTACGGCATGATCATGGCCGACAACGGCTCCAACTGGTACGTGAGCGGCGTGTCGGACACGCGCTGGGACCCGGCCATCTTCGACGCCTTCCGCCAGGTGCACGGCAGCGACTTCGAGGTGGTGAAGATGGGGACGGTCGTGACGCCGTAGGCGCGCTTGCTTCAGCAGCGCGTCAACAATCCAGCAATCCTGGCTGCATGGCGACCATGCCGCCGGCCAGCACGACCCACGGCCAGCACTGCCCACCACCAGCGCCGCTGTCTTGCCGGCGCTTCCCTTCCGCACCTGCACCGTCGTCACGGCGGCGAGCGCAACTCCCGTGACATCCTTGCTGCCGGGCTTGACGCCGTAGAGGCGTGTCCCCGGCGACGCGCGGGGTGGTGAGTTCCGTGCATTTGTCGGGTTCGACCGGGTTGCGATCCGGATGCTGCCTGCGCGTACTGCTTCGGTCGCGGGTGCCGTTCACGCCAATGACCGACGGTGGTGTCGGCCTGGGCGAGGTCTGGCTGCGCGGCGAGGACCGTCTGTGCGTTGCCACTTTGCGTCTTCCAGCTGGTGCAGCCGGTGGCGACATGAGTTGGCTAGACGATGAGCAGGGACGCGATGGCGCGGTGTGCAGCGGGGCGGGTCATGCTCGGGCTCCGGTCAGGGTCGCGTGAAGGGTGCGACCCGTCGGTCAAGCGGGGATCAAGAGCCGCGGAACCTTCCCCTGCCGGGTCGCGTAGGGCTGGACATCCCCATTCAGTCCAACCCGGAGGCCCGATGTGCCGCGCCCGCACCGCCGTCATGCGTGTCAGCCTGTCCCTCCTCGCCGCCGTTTCCCTGAAATCGAGTCCGCTTTCCGCGCAGGCATTCCACCTGACGGTGCCGTTCGGGAGCCAGCGCGCGTCAGTGACGCAGACGATCGGCCTGACGGACATCTCGATGACGTACGACCGCCCTGGGGTGGACGGCCGGAAGATCTGGGATGGCCTGGTGCCGTACGATTCGGTGTGGCGGGCGGGAGCCAACGTGAACACGGTGATCGCGTTCACCTCACCCGTCACCATCGGCGGCAAGCAACTGTCGGCGGGGCGCTACGGGGTGTTCATGATCCCCACGGCGCAGCAGTGGACGGTGATCCTGAGCCGGGAGGCGAATGCCTGGGGGCACTTCAGCTACAACGAGGCGGAGGACGTCCTGCGGCTTCACGGTGACGCCGGTCGACGGGGTCGATGACCGAGCGGCTGGAATACACCTTCGACGACCCGAAGGCCGATGCAGTGACGGTGACACTGCGATGGGAGAAGCTGGCGCTGCCGTTCGTCGTGTCGGTGAACAGCACGCAGGTGGTGATGGACAGCCTGCAGCAGCAGCTGCGCGGACTGCCGAAGTTCTTCCCCGATGCATGGCGGCAGGCGTCAATGTGGGCGATGCAGCACGACCAGCTGGCCACGGCGAGCGCCTGGGCCGACACCGCCATCGGGCTCGGCGGCCACGTATCAGAACCTGATGCTCAAGTCGCGGATCCTGGCGAGGGAAGGGAACCAGGCCGGGGCCGACTCCCTGCGGGCGCGGCGCTTTGGCGGTCGCCACCGAGGCGGACATGAACCTCTACGGCTACCAGCTGCTGCAGCAGGGCAAGAAGGAGGAGGCGCTGGCGGTGTTCATCAAGAACACGAAGACCTATCCGCAGTCATGGAACACCTGGGACAGCCTGGCCGAGTGCTACGGCAATGATGGGGAACAAGAAGCTGGCGATCGCGAACTACCAGAAGGCGCTGGCGATGGTGGGCGATCCGGGGCAGAAGCGGCGGATCGAGGGGGCGATCGCGGCGTTACAGAAGGCGTGAGGGCGTGAAAGGAACTGCGACCTGCGTGAGGAGGAACTGCAACGGCGTGAGGGGTGAGTGGTGAGGGGGACCGGGCACGTCGCCCGGTCGCCCCTTCCCTCCCCGGACGCTAGAAGCGGAAGCCGAAGACGAACGGCACGTAGCCCTGCGTGGCGCCATCGACCCACACCTTCTGGTAGGTCACCTCGACGAAGATGCGGCGCGAATTGAGGCCTCCGCCGATGCGGGCGCCGTAGAGCGGGTTCCGCGCGTACCCCACGAACCCAGGCGGCGGTGAGCTGTTGCGCACGCCACCGACGCCACCGATGAGGCCGTACGGCGCGATGAAGCTCGGAATGCGCTTCCCGACCAGCAGGTCGAGGGTGCCGGTGACGTCGTAGGCGTTCGCGTCGGTGCTGCTCGCCGACCAGTAGTTTCCAGCCCCACCCAGGCGCATCTGTGTCATGTTGCCGACGCCGGCGGCATAGGCCAGCATGCCGCTGTAGCCGATGTCAGTGTTCGTGCCCATGTCACCGGTGGGCGCCGACCCACCACCACCCACATACCAGTGGGAGAACTTCGCCGGCTTCTTCTCCGCGGTGCTCTTGCTCCGCCTTGGCGGGCTGGGCGGCAGGTGCGCTGGCGGGCGCCGCGGCGGGCGGGGGCTCGAGGCCGTCAACGACCGGAGCGGCGACGACGGGCTTGGGCGGAATTGGAGCGGACGGAGCAGGAGCGGACGGAGCAGGAGCGGACGGAGCAACAGCGGACGCAGCGACAACGGAAGGAGCAGGAGCGGGCTTGGCAACCGCAGGCGTGTAGGGAGCAGGAGGTGCCGCCTGGACCGCGGGCGCCGTCGGTACCTTCACGATGCTGTCGATCCACACGGACTTGAGCAGGAAGACGGTGCCGGACTTCTGGCTCTTGATCCGGACGCCGTTCGGGTCGCTGTCGCTCAGGATCTGGCCGTGAATGACTCCGCCTTCCTTGAGGTAGACGGTGGCCATCGCGGGCGTGCCCTGGGCCGCGAGCGGCACCGTGCCGCCGAGCGTGCTCAACGCAGCGAGAACCACCGCGAGTCGGGGTGTGAACGTGGGCATGGAAACGCTCCTCTCGTAGGAATGCCCGAGGACCCCGGGCATCGATACGAGCGCGGCAACGGCGGTGCCACCCGCTGCGTCCGTCAACGCGCAAAGCGTGGACGGTGACGCGATGCGATTCAGGCGACCAAGGGGTTGTGGCTGTTGGGGTTACTGAAACGAGAAGTGCCGCCCGAACGGGGCGGCACCGGGGACTGCAAAGATCTGTCCCAGGACGGGGGTCGGAGTGCCCGACTCCTCGCGGATTCCGGCTACTGCGCGATCTGGCTCAGCTCCCAGACACTGCCCCGGCGCTCGAGCTGGATCTGCTCGTTGACGACTCGGGTGCTACCGAAGGCGCCGCCGCGAATCTCGGTGGTGGAACCGCTCAGCTCGGCCACGGCGCGATTTCCGTTGACCTGAAGACCGGTGACCTTCCACCGGATGCTGTAGCGTCCGCCGGTGGCGAAGAGCCCGCCCAACTGTTCCTGCCGCGCGCCGGACATGCCGGGGTACCGGCGAAGCGCCTCGGCCATGTCGCCCAGGGTCAACGCCTGACCGTAGCCCTTGAGCACCCGCTCGATCGCGCTCCGCGTCTCGGGGGACACCTCTCCCGGTGCTGCGACGCGGCCCCGCAACGCATCGCTGCCGGAGATCTCGGGCTTGGGCGCACCGGCATCCTGGGGCTCCTCCATGTCGACCACGGACACCGCCACGACGGGAACGGCGGGCGCCGCCGGCGGCTGCTCGACTGGAGTCGTGACCGGGGGAGCCACCGTGCCTGTGGCTGCCCTGGGACCCTGCTTCGAAGCACCGGTGGCGGAGGTGCCCGGGGTCTCGGCCGGCTCGCCCGCGGCGGTGGCGCCCTGCTGCGGGCCGCCGTTGGCGGCTGCCGCCGCCACGTCGACCGGCGCTGGCCTCGCCTCAGGCGTCAAGCGCCGCCAAGGCGCGAAGTAAACCGCGGCCGCGAGCATGATCCCGGCACCGATCACGGCAGCCCCGACTCCACGCCGGTGCTTGACGGGACCGATCTGGACCGTCTTCGCCTCGGAGAGTCCGAGGCTCGCGCGCGGGAACGGGATCGGGCTCCGCGGCGTGGTGTAGCGCACGGTGAGCGGGCGCGAACCGGTGGTAGCGAGCGTGATGAGCTGGTTGCGCGTGGGCTCGTCCTGCGACGGCGCAAGATGACCGAGCGCTGCCACCGCTTCCTCGATGGAGGGCCAGCGGTCGCCCGGTTCCTTGGCCAGCATGCGCATGACGGCGCTGCCCAGCTCGGGCGGGCACTCGGTGCGCAACTCCTCGATGGCCGGTACCGGCACGTGCACGTGCGCGTACATGACCGACATCATCGAGGTGCCGGGGAACGGCAGCCGTCCGGTGAGCATCTCGTACGCGACCACGCCGAGGGCGTACTGGTCGGAGGCGCCACTGATGTCGTTCGAAAGGCACTGCTCCGGGCTCATGTAGGCCGGCGTGCCGACCATCATGCCCGAGGTGGTCAGCCCCTCGGACTCGGCGACCTTGGCGATGCCGAAGTCGGTGACGACACACCAGCCCTCATCGTCGATGAGGATGTTGCCCGGCTTGATGTCCCGGTGCACGACCCCGTGGCGATGGGCGTAACCCACGGCGCCGGCAACCTGGCCCAGGATGGCCTGCACCATGGGCAGCGGCAGCGCGCCGGTTTCGCGGAGGATGCTGTCGAGCGGGCGCCCGTCGACATGCTTCATGACGAAGTACAGCAGCCGATCGGCGTGCCGGACGGAATAGATCGGGATGATGTTGGGATGGCTCAGTGATGCCGCAGTGCGGGCCTCGCGCCGGAACCGCTCGACCAGGGCCGGGCTGGCACCGAGCGACGGGGAAATGACCTTGATGGCCACCCGCCGGTCGAGTGCAATATCATGCGCGGCGTAGACCGTGGCCATGCCGCCGCGACCAAGCTCGCCGAGGATCTCGTACTCGCCCAGCGTGGTCGCGCGGAGGAGCTCGAGTTCGTCGGTATTTGCGGCGTCCACGGGGGTGGCCATCCGGTCGGCTTCCTGAGCGGAACTCACTCTGGTAACGTGCCTCTGTGGGGGGCTTAGCGCAAGCTAAGTCGTGAGTCGTCTGTCGTCGGTCGACAGGGCAGTCGTCAGCTGCTGGTAAAGCCTGTCCTGGCATGACTTCCATCGCAAAACGGCTTTGTACCAGACTGGCCACAACGGCAGAGCGCGGCCTCGGTGGTGGTCCCCGCCGCCCTGCCAGACGTATCGAGGACGCGCAGGTTGCCGCGCAGTTGCACAGGCCCATTCGCCTGCGGCTCGATGCGCAGCGGACCCGACATGCCGGCATGGTCGGGCTCCAGCATCGCTGTCGGCGGGCGCTTCGTGGCATCCTCGAAACGCACCTTGAGATGCGAATTGTCGCAGAACGGCTTGTGCTCCGATGCACCGCAGCGGCAGAGGGTGAGACGGGTCTCCTCTTTCACCGTGCCGTCGGGCCCCACCAACTCGAGTTGTCCCCGCAGGAAGAGTGGACCGTTGCGGGAGACGAGGAGTGCATTCTCGGCGTCGGGCTGTTCCGCACGGCCGCCATCCTTCCGGGTGTAGTGCAGTGAGCCCGAGGGGCACTGCTCCACCGTGGCGGCGACCTTGTCGGCGGTGCTGTTGCCGGGCATGACCCAGGGCCGGCTGCCGGGATCGAACACGCGGGGCAGGCCGCGGATGCAGGCGGCGACATGAATGCAGCGCGCCTTGTCGTAGGTGACGTCGATCGCGGGGCCGGTATAGGTGTGGAGCTTTTCCGGCATCGCGTCGCGGGGGTCGGTGGGCATGGGGTCGTGCGGTCGTGGGTCGTGGGTCGTCAGTGGTCAGGCGCGCATGTGATCGGGGCGCCAGGTGGTGACAGTGCGCTTGATGTCGCCGCTGGTGGGGAACTCGCCGGCAAAGACGCGACGCGCCAGGCCAGGCAATTCCTTGAGGGACGGCAACAGCGTAAGGGGGCACGGAAAAACGTGAACTGTAAGCGGTAAACGGTGAACGGTGAACGGGTCCTAGGTCAGTACCCCATGCAGTGTGGCGAGCGCCGTCGCCAGCGCCTCCCTGGACGGCAAACTGCCCTGGGCCAGGCGTGGCGAGCCGCCGCCCCTGCCGCCCGAGGCGGTGAGGACCTGCTTGAGTACGGCGCCGGCGTCGATGCCGCTCGAGGCGGACGCGGCGAGCAGGATGGACGGGGGTTCACCCGTGGCGCCGATGAAGATGGCGCCCTCGTGCGCGGCGACGGCGAGCGCGAGGGGCCGCAGGGTTTCGAGCGAGCCGCTGGTTGTGCGTTCCGTTACCACGCGGCGACCGGAGGCGTCCGGTGCGATGGCGGCGACGCGGTCGCGCGCCTGGTAGCGGGCCAGTTCCTGGAGACAGGCCTCGCGCGACGCATGGGCCTCTCGCAACTCGCTCCGCTGGCGGTCGACCAATGCGGGTGCGTCATCGAGGGCCGCCGAGAAGCCGGTGGCGATGTGAGAGAGTGCCAGATAGTCGGCATGCGCACGGCGGGCGGCGCGAAGGCCGCAGAGAAAATCCACGCGTACCCGCTTCTTCACCCGCTCCACCCGGCGAACGAGGATCGACCCGATCTCGGCGGTGGACCGGACATGGGTTCCGCCGCAGGCACTCCGGTCGAGATCCGCGATGGTGACGAGCCGGAGCACACCGGCGCGCTCGCTGGGCTTCCGGAGGCCGGTGGCAGCGGCAGCGGCAGCGTTCTCGAAGCTCACGGTGACGGGCCGGTTCTCGGCGGCCACCGCATTGGCCCGATCCTGCGCGTCGGCGATCTCGCCGGGCGAGATCTCGCCGATGTCGAGGTCGAGGGTCGAGTAGTCCGTGCCGAAATGCACGCTCACGGTCCCCGCGTTGAGCAACTCGATGAACACGGCCGACAGCAGGTGCTGGCCGGTGTGCTGCTGCATGTGATCGAAGCGGCGGGGCCAATCTACCAGTCCCTGGACGCTGGTCGCCGTGAGTGGCGCGGCGAGGAGATGTGCGATGCGCTCGCCGTCGTCGACGACGTCGAGAACGGGGATGTCGTCGAGCGTGCCGAGATCGTGGGGCTGGCCGCCGGAGGTGGGATAGAAGGCGGAGCGATCGAGGTAAACGCGACGACCGCCGTCAGCGTGTTCGCTGACAGCGGCCGAGAACGAGGCAAGGTAGGCGTCGGTGTAGTAGAGGCGCTCGGTCACCCGGGCAATCTAGCGTTCGCGCTTCTGCATCGCCTCGATGGAGGCCTTCACCGCCAGGGCGGAGAGGGTGGCCATGGTGATCTGGACGGTGATGAGGTCCTGCCAGATGGCGTGCCGCGCGGCGGGATCGACGGCATCGCTGCGGCGGAGCAGGGTGCGGCGGTCGTTGGGTCGGGCGCATCCCGTGGCGATGGCGGCGTTCATCTCGGCCGAGATGCGGCGCGCGCGATCCATGAGGCTTTCGGACTTCTCGGCGGCAGTGCGGCACTCGACGACGGGGTCGCGGCCATAGTGCCAGTCCCACGACCAGAGCAGGCGCACGTCCTTGAGGTAGACGTGACCGTCCGCTCCATAGTGTGTGATCCGGTAGTTGTGAACAGCGCGACTAGCCACATGAACCTCGGCTCGATGACTGCGGCAGAGGAGCGCATATAGCGCGCCGCAAAATGCGGGAGCCGCGCTGGCGGCTAAGTGATTGAGAGTCAATAGCCTACAGTCAACAGCAGGGGGTGTTGCACCTGAGTGCAGCACCCCCTGTCGTTGCGGTGAGCAGACAGTGGCGCCCTACTTTACTCGCTCCAGATACTCGCCGGTGGTGGGATTGACCCGCACTTTTTCGCCGCTGCCGACGAACTCGGGAACCTGGATGGTGGCGCCGTTCACCAGGGTCGCCGGCTTGCTGCTGGCGGTCTTGGTGGCGGTCTTCATGACAGGGGCGGTATCAGTGATCTCGATTTCCATGGCGGCCGGGAGCTTGATCGAGATGGGCCGACCGTTGAGCCACTCGGCCTGGAAGACCATTTCGGGCTGCATCCAGGGACGGAGTTCGCCCACGACCTCGGAATCGAAGATGAACTGCTCGTAGGTGTGGGAATCCATGACGTGCACGTCGGTGCCGTCGTCGTACATGACCTGCATTTCCTTGGTGTCCAGGCGGGCGGTTTCGAGGTCTTCGGTGGAGCTGAAGCGGGTCTCGAAGCTGTTGCCGTTAGACAAGTTACGCATGCGCACCTGGACGAACGCCCGGAGGTTGCCGGGGGTGCGATGCTGGAAATCCATGACGCGGCAGGGCTGGCCCTCGTAGATCACCACCACGCCCTTGCGAATGTCATTTGCCTTCATTCGGTCTGCTCCGCCTTCTGTACCAGTATGCCCGGCGCGCTGGTGCGCCGATTCTCTGAGCCACAAAATACTCCCGGGAGGGCTGAACGGAACCCGTGCCGCCGTCCCGATGGCCGGTCGGCCGCGTCTCCGACGCGTCTCAGGGGCGGCTCCTCCGGAGCCATCCCCATTCGACGCGCCTGCCGCGCACCGAACGGTGCAGCCTGAAACTCGCCAGACCTGGCGACGTATATCACTGCGCACGACCAACCGCTTCAGCGGAGACGAACGATGTCGAACGAACTCACGACGGTACAGAGGGGAGAGATCATGTCCACGACAGAGCAGGTCCACACCGAAGAGCACAAGGTGGCTGGCGATCGCCTGGTGGAGCGCATCAAGGAACTGGTCCGCCAGGGGAACATCCGCCGCGTGATCGTGAAGAACGACGAGGGGAAGACGCTGCTCGAGATTCCCCTGACGATCGGTGTGGTGGGCGCGGTGCTGCTGCCGGTGTGGGTGGCGCTGGGCGCGATCGCGGCACTCGCGGCGCAGTACACGATCGAGGTGGAGAAGACGGACGAGTAAGCGAATAGCAGCGTGACGAGGAACTGAAGACGCGTGAGGAGGAACGGCAACAGCGGTTCCTCCTCACGCGGTTTCCGCTGCTATTTCCGCTGCACCCCTACCTCCGTTGCCGCTGGATCGACCCGCAGGCTGATCCATTCCCCGGCGATGGCGTGTCCGGGCACCCCGCAGATCACCCAGAACCATCCGCCCTCCTCGGCCTCGAAGGCGGTATCGTCGGTGCGGCCCACCGCCAGGCCGGGCAGCACGGCGCGGGTCATGGCGTTGGCGAACACCGCCTGACCGCCCTGCTGGGGGAGCTTCTCACGCTCCGACACGACGACCAGGCTGTGGCTGGCGGTCGAGTCCTGGTTGACCCAGTGCCAGCGAACGGTCCATCCCCGGGGCACGATGACCTGGATGCTGCCGTCGTGCTCGCCGCTGAGCAGCGCGCTCTGGGCCCCAGCCGGCCGGGTGACCGAGAGGTCGAGGAGGAGGGTTCGGGAGGTCGCGTCCGGCCGGATCCAGGCCGGCAGGTCAGCGTTCTGGGCGGCCAGGGGAGGGCTGCCGAGGAGGCCAAGGAGGGCGAACGTGGGCAGGAATCGCATGATCTGCAAAACCTTAGACGACGTAAGGAGGCATATTCGTCCTTGACATGTGGCGTCTGAAACTGAAATTTGGTTCACCTGAATACCACAATAACCTTACAAAGCGCAGGGCACCGGAGCCGTTGGGGAGCGGGCCGGGCGTGGGTTCGATCCGGACGCACGGAAACATCACCACATCATGGGGAGTGCACCACAGATGAACTTTCGTCGATTCAGCTGGTTGCCGGCGCTGTGCCTGATCACGGGCACCGCGGTTGCGCAGAAGCCGACGGGGGACGACTGGACCACGTACGGCGGAAGCCAGTGGAACCAGCGCTACTCGGGCTTGAATGAAATCAACACCGGCAACGTCGCCCGGCTGGTGCCGCGCGGCATGCTGCAGACCGGCATTTCGAAGGTCGGTTCGTTCGAGAACACGCCAGTGATCGTCGGCGGCAAGGCTTTCGTCACGACGCCGTTCAACACGGCGATCGCGTACGACCTCGCCACCGGCAAGCAGGTCTGGCGCTACGAGCACAAGCTCGGCACCACGATCGCCTGCTGTGGCCCGAACAATCGCGGTGTCGGTATCCACGGCCCGCACGTGTACATGGGAACCCTCGACGCCCGTCTTGTCGCCCTCAACGCAACGACGGGCGAAGTCGTGTGGGACATCGAGGTTGCCGATCCCACCTACGGCTACAGCATCACGCACGCGCCGCTCGTCGTGGATAACACGGTGATCGTGGGCGTGTCGGGCGGTGAGTACGGCATCCGCGGCCACGTGACGGCGTACGACGCCGTCACGGGCCAGCAGGTGTGGCGCTGGTACTCCATCCCGGCCCCGAAGGGCGACCCGACGTACGACGAGAAGGCGCCGAACGGCTGGTGGGGCACGTGGGAGCGCAGCACGCCGGATGGCGCGAGCCTGCACCGCGACATCTCCAAGGAGAAGGGCGACAGCGCGAAGAACGCCGACGCCTGGACGCGTGGCGGCGGCGGTGTGTGGATGACGCCGGCCTACGATCCCGAGACCCGCACCATCTACGTCGCGGTGGGCAACCCCTCCCCCGACCTCGATGGCGGCATCCGTCCCGGCGACAACCTGTACACCGATGCCGTCGTGGCGATCGATGCCACCAACGGCAAGACAAAGTGGTACTACCAGACGGTGCCGCACGACGTGTGGGACCTCGACGCCGTCTCGCCGCCGGTGGTGGCGACGGTCGGTGGCAAGAAGGTCGTGGTGCACGCGGGCAAGACCGGCTGGATGTACGTGCTCGATGCGGCCACCGGCAAGCTGGTGAGGCGCTCGGATGCGTTCGTGCCGCAGGAGAACATGTTCGCGCTGCCGACCGGCGGCGAGGGCACCCGGATGCTTCCGGGCGCCAACGGTGGTGCGGAGTGGTCGCCGATCTCGATCGACCCGACGCTGGGCTATGCCTACGTCGCCGCGCTGCACCAGCCGATGTGGTACCGCACCAACTACGCGCCGTGGGAGAAGGGCCGCCTCTGGCTGGGTTCCGCCTTCGTGGCGATCCCGACCGAGGAGCAGTACGGCCTCCTCTCCGCAGTGAACCTCGCCACCGGCAAGATCGCGTGGCAGGTGAAGGTGCCGCAGCCGATGATGGGTGGCACGCTCTCGACCGCCGGTGGCCTGACGTTCACGGGCGAGGGCAACGGCAACTTCAACGCGTACGACTCGAAGACGGGCAAGCTGCTGTGGACGTTCAACGCGGGCGCCGGCTGCAACTCCGCCCCGATGAGCTTCAAGCACAAGGGTGAGCAGATGATTGGCGTCGCGTGCGGCGGCAACTTCCAGCTCAATTACCCGCTCGGCAGCGCAGTGATGTTCTTCGGACTTCCGAAGTCGGTAGCTTCGAAGTAAGTATCGGCAGGTCGCTTGCTCTGCTGGTGGGCGGGAGTGCCTCTCGAGGCGCTCCCGCCTGTCAGTTTTTACTGCCATGATGAGGAACTGCAATGATTTATCGCACGATCGCTACTGCCGCCCTGGTGCTCGCCGGTGTCACCGACGCAGTCCTCGCGCAGGGACAGTCGGCCGTGCGGGCGCCCGATCCGGCGTGGCTCAAGTGGAATCCCGACACCAAGACCGTGACGTTCCAGCTCATCGCCGGCGTTCCGGCCTCGTCGAGCCCATTCAACTTCAACGGGTTCACCGATGGCAAGCTGACGCTGGTGGTGCCGGCCGGTGCGACCGTTGTCATGCCGTTCGTCAACGAGGACGGGGTGCCGCACAGCGCCGAAGTGATCTCGGGCACGGCGCCGATCCCCAACATGGGTGGCGATGCGGCGATCCCGCGTGCGTACACGATCAAGCTGCTCGAGGGCATGAACCAGGGCGAGAAGGACGTGATGCGCTTCACCGCCGCACCACCGGCGACCTATCGCATCTTCTGCGGGGTGCCGGGACACGGACTGTCGGGGATGTTCATCGACATGCGGGTGGACGAGACCGCGAAGGAACCGTCAATGGTGCCCACACCGGCGGCCAAGTGAAGACGACGTCGCCGCGCTGGGTGGTGGCGACCGCGGGCATGATTGCCGGGTCCCTGCTCACGGCAGGGTTCATGGGCGCCCGGCAGGACCGGTCGTGGTTCGAACTCGATGGCCGCGACTGGGCCATAATGGAAGCGCCGCAACGAGTGGCCTGGGCGCAGGGGTTCCTGGCGGGGCGTGCGGTGGGCCAGATGCCCGATTCCATGGCCCGGGACACGACGGTGTTCGCGCAGGACCTGACCCAGCTGCGGCGCGGGGGTGGACTGGCATTCCCCTATGCGTCCTCGCTGTACGTTTCCCGGATGGGAGACTACTACTACTGGGAAAACCATCGTCCGCACCCGCTCTGGCGGGCCATGCTGGACGTGAACGCAGAGCTCAAGCGATGAAAGACGTCAAGCCAGTTAGGGCGGGGAAGGCGGCGAAGGCGGGTATGTCGGGGATGGCGCTGTTCGTGGCATTGGTGCTGGGCGCGCCGTTGCAGGCGCAGACCGCGCCCACCAAGCCCAGCATGCTGCCGTTCGACAGCGTGAACAGGGTCATCTCGGCCCTGATGCCGGTGGCGCAGCGCGAGAACGTGAAGAACGTCTCTTTCTCGGCGCAGGGCAGCGACCTCCGGATGGATGCCGACGTCCGCCTGTCCGCGGTGCCGGGGATGGAAATGATGGCGGCGCTCGGGTTCGCGCGCATGACCGGGGTAGGACCGGTGAGCATTGTGCAGCCCGGGGTGGTTGGATGGCAACTCCGCTCGATCGAAGTGGCTGGCGTGCCATTGTCACCGACGATATGGAGTCCACAGGTGCGGAAGGCCACGAAGCGGAACGACAACATCGTGCCCGTCCAGGTGGGGACGTGGGTGAAGGGGGTCGCGGTGGAGCCGCGAGGCTTGAGGATGTATTGAGTCGTGGGTCGTGGGTCGTGAGAGAGATCACTGCTGAAATCTGCAGTATGTCGCAGCCCTGACAGCAGTTGCAGCATCCCGCAGCATGCCCGTGATAGCCCGCTTCTTGCCCCCGTGAGCGGTCGAGTTTCCCAAGTCATCCAGCGGCAGAGCCTTGGACAGCCCCGACCCCGCATCACGAGGTCAGTATGCAATCGTTCCGTGCATTCTACGCTGCAGTTTCCGGTGTCATGTTCCTCTCGCTCGCCGGGTGCAGCGCGGTGTCCGAACCGGACCCGGGCGACGGGAACCCGCCGCCGGTCGTGAACGCGAACTGGTCGGATCCGGCGACGTGGGGCGGTACGGTGCCCGCGGCCGGTGCCGACGTGGTGATTCCCGCCGGACAAGAACGTGCTGCTCGACATGGACACGCCGGCGCTGGGGAGCCTGACGATCAACGGCTCGCTCACGTTCTCGCCCGCGCTGGACCTGGTGCTCACGTCGCGGTACATCGTGGTGCAGGGCACGCTGCAGATCGGCACCGAGTCATCCAAGCGCACGAAGCAAGGCGACGATCACGCTCACCGGCGACGGTGGCGGTGACATCCAGGGATTCGGCGACAAGATGATCGGCGTACTGGCCGGTGGCCGGCTGGAGTTGCATGGCGAGTCGCGGCTGGCGTGGACCAAGCTGGCGTCGACGGCGCCGGTGGGTGCCACGGAGATCACGCTGCTGCAGGCCCCCAACTGGCGGGCGGGTGACCGGATCGTGCTGGCGTCGACGGACTTCGATCCATTCCAGGCAGAGGAAGCCACGATCACCGAGGTGAGCGGCGCCACCGTGCGGTTCGACGCGCCGCTGCGCTACGCGCACTGGGGCGTGATGCAGTCGGTGAGCGGGGTGTCAGCTGGACGAGCGGGGCGAGGTGGGCCTTGCTGACCCGCGTGGTGACGATCCAGGGCGACAGCGCGTCGCTCACGACCGGCATCGGCGGGCACGTGATGGTGATGCAGGGAGCCACGGCGCACGTGGAAGGCGTGACCTTCACCCGCATGGGCCAGAAGGCGCGGCTCGCGCGATACCCGATGCACTGGCACCTGGCCGGCGCGGTGGACGGGCAGTACTTCCGCAACAACTCGGTGTGGAAGAGCTTCAATCGCTGCCTCACGGTGCACGGCACGGACAACGTGGTGGCCGACGGCAACGTGTGCCACGACCACATCGGGCACGGGTTCTTCCTCGAGGATGGCGCCGAGTCCGGCAACACGTTCACCGGCAACCTGGTGATGACGACGCGGCAGCCGGCAACGGGCGAGGCGGTCCTGCCGTCGGATACGCGTCCGTCGAGCTACTGGATCACCAACCCCGACAACATCTATCGCGGCAACGTGGCGGCGGGCTCGCGCGGCATCGGCTTCTGGTGCGCGTTCCCGGCGTCGCCCACCGGGCTTTCCGTGGGTGCGGCAGACCTGCCGCGGCGGACGCCGCTGCGGGAATTCAGGGACAACGTGGCGCACTCCAACCGCTCGGTGGGACTCAATGTCGACGACGGCCCGACGATGGATGGCACCACGGAGACGACCAACTATTCGCCGAGACAGGACCCGGCGGCCGACTCACCGGCGGTGATCGCCGACTTCACCGGGCTCCGGGCGTGGAAGAACCAGGGTCGCGCCGTCTGGCTGCGGGGCAGCAACCTCCGGATCACCAGCGCGGTGCTGGCGGACAACGGCATCGGCGCCACGTTCGCGGCGAACGAAACGTTCGTGCAGAACTCGAGCTTCATCGGCGAGAGCGACAACGTGGGCGCGGGGATGCCGTTCTACCGCGGCTACGAGTTCTATGATGGCCGGGTGGGCGCTGAGAACGTGCGGTTCATCAACTTCACCAAGGTGGGGGCGATCCCGTCGAGCGCGCTGGGCCAGAACCGCAACAACGCCTTCCCGATCAGCACCGGGAACTTCGCGCGCGGGCTCATTTTCACCAATGCGACCGAGGTGTACTTCGAGGACCCGCACGCCGACAAGGATGGCGACAAGGCGGCGGCCTTCTTCGACTCGACGGGCTCGGTGTCGGGCACGGTGGGGGCGTACGTGGTGGCCAACGTGCCGTTCATGGTGGACGGCACGTGCACGTCGCGAGCAGCATGGAACTCGTGGGTGTGCACCGGGCGCCGGGTGAACCTGCGGATCAGCAACAACGGCGCGGAGCCGGCGGGCCCGTTCACGGTGCAGCGCGACGACGGCGCGAGCATCACGCTCGTGGGGGTGCCGAACACGCAGACGACGGGCATGACCACGGCGCTGCCGGGTCGGAGCTACGTGGTGACATGGGGTGGCGCGGTGCCGCCCAAGCCGCGGATCTTCCTCAACCGGACGCTGGTGGGCGAGTGGGCGCGGGTGACGGTGCCGTATTCCACCGGGAGCATCAGGGTCATCCGGGACTACAACTCGGGGTCACCGCTGGCGCAGGCGGGCAGCGTGGCCGAGGTGGACAATGCGACGGGCGCGGCCTGGTACTATGACTCAGCGACGGGGCTGGTGCATCTCAAGCTGGTGACGAACACCAACCGGGACTATGCGGCGATGTTCATCGAGCCGTTGTAGGGCGTGAAGGTTGGGGGTGAGGAAAGGGCGGACCGAGTGGTCCGCCCTTTCCCGTTCGTGCAGCCAGTTCGGTCACTGCGCGTGGAGCGGGGTCCTGCGGCCCTCCCGGCAGCCGCTCGCGCACCTGATGCGCCAATCCCAACCACCGCACCCGCGCTCGAACGCTGCCGTCGGACCGCAGGGCCCCGCTCCCCGCGCAATTGTCCAGGTAGCCGCGCCGAGCAACAGAGCCTCCGGAGCCACCCCATTCGCCGCGCCACGGCCGCTACCTTCGCGCTCACCGCTCACCGCTCACCGCTCACCGCTCACCGCTCACCGCTCACCGCTCACCGCTCACCGCTCACCGCTCACCGCTCACCGCTCACCACTACACCGTCTCGGCCGCTATGGCGTGCTCGACCATCACACGCGTGAGCGGGCGGCGCAGCAGGGTGCGGACGCGGAGCGTGAGGATGGCTGCCACGACCGCAAGCGCGGCCGCGAGGCCCCACCAGAGGCCCACCGGGCCCATGGCGGTGCGGAAGCCGAGCACGAGGCTGAGCGGAATTCCGCAGAGCCAGAAGCCGCCCAGATTGATGAACATGGGCACCCGGGTATCGCCGGCGCCGCGGAGGATGCCGGCGGTGACGGCCTGGGTGCCGTCGAAGAGCTGGAACACGCCGGCAACGGGCAGCAGTGCCGCGGCGAGCGCGATGGTGGGCAGATCGTTGGTGTACAGGTGCGCGAGCGGTTCGGGGATGAGCACGAACACCAGGCTGGTGAGGGCCATGAACCCGACGCCGTAGACCATTGCGGCGCGGGCGGCCCGGCGTGCACCGGGGAGATCCGCGGCACCGATGGCGTGGCCCACCAGGACGGCGGCCGCCTGGCCCACGCCGAGGGGCACCATGAAGGTGAGCGACGCGAGGTTGATCGCGACCTGGTGAGCAGCGACGGGAATCGTGCCGAGGCGTCCCATCATCAGGCCCACGGCGCCGAAGGCGGTGAACTCGAGGGCGGTCTGGATGCCGATGGGCAGGCCCAGGTGGAACATGCGCCCGAGTGGCGCCCATTCGAGTGCCTCGCGGCGCAGGGGCCGGAGCGCCGGCCCGAGCTCGTGCCAGGCGAGGGCCAGGAGGACGAAGGGCAGGGCCCAGCGCCCGATGGTGGTGGAGATCGCGGCCCCGGTGACGCCGAGCGGCGGGGCACCCAGGTGACCGTAGATCAGCACCCAGTTGAGGAAGCCGTTGAGGATGTTGCCCGCGATGATGCAGATGATGATCGGGCGCATGGCGCGCAGGGCCTGAAGGCTCTGGCGCAGCACCACGAACAGGTAGAGCGGCAGCACGCCGGGCGCGGTCCAGCGGGCATACGCGCCCGCGAATGGCACCACTTCGGCCGGCTGGCCAAAGGCGCGCAGGACCGACTCGCCGTACAGGAGGACGAGGGCCGCGGGCACCGACAGCACCACGGCGAGGATGAGGCCGCGCTGGACGCCGCGGGCCACGGCGGGGTGGTCGCCGGCACCCAGGGCCTGGGCCACGATGGGGTCGAGCCCCATCAGGGCACCCATGCCGAGAATGACGCAGCCGAAGAAGTACAGGTTGCCCAGGGCCACGGCGGCGAGCGCGGTGGCGGAGAGGTGGCCCACCATGATGGTGTCCACCACGCCCATGGCCATGATGCCGACCTGTACCACGACCACGGGCAGGGCGAGGCGCAGCAGGGCCCGGCTCTCTTCCGCGGTGGGCATGGCGCGGGCGACTACATTTGTCATGTCGTTTTTCGGGTTCCTGGTTTCGTCGGCCGAAAGGTACACAGGGTACTCCGTGGCATCACCCGAAAAGAAGAAGAACCGGGTCACCAGCGAAGTCGTCTGGCGCGAGGCTCGCGAACTGGTATGGGCCCACCGCGGCAAGCTGGGCGTCGGCATGCTGCTCATGGTGGTGAACCGCCTGGCGGGCCTGGTGCTTCCCACCAGCTCGAAATTCCTCATCGACCGGGTGCTTCCGCAGCACCGTGTCGACCTGCTCGGCGAGCTGGCGCTCGCGGTGGGCCTCGCCACGCTGGTGCAGGCGTCGACCTCGTTCGGGTTGTCGCAGGTGATGAGCATCGCGGCGCAGCGGGCGATCACCGACCTGCGAAAGTCGGTGCAGGAGCACCTGCTGCGCCTGCCGGTGAGCTACTTCGACTCGACCAAGACGGGTGTGCTCATCTCCCGGGTCATGACCGACGCGGAAGGCATCCGGAATCTGGTGGGCACCGGCATCGTGCAGCTGCTGGGCGGGCTGATGACGGCCACGATCGCGCTGGGCGTGCTCTTCTGGCTCAACTGGAAGATGACCACCATCACGCTGGTGGTCCTTATGGCGTTCGGCGGGGTGATGGCGGCGGCATTCAACCGGCTGCGGCCGATCTTCCGGCAGCGGTCGGCGATCAACGCGGAGGTGAGTGGCCGGCTGGCGGAGACGGTGGGTGGCATCCGGCTGGTGAAGACGTACACGGCGGAGCGGCGGGAGCGGCAGGTGTTCGGGAAGGGTGTCCACAGGCTCTTCCGCAACGTGGCGGCGACGATCACCGCGATCTCGTGGGTCTCGGCGGTTACCACGGTGATCATCGGCATCGTGGGCATGCTGCTCATCACGATGGGCGGCCGGGCGATCCTGAGCGGGCAGATGACGCTGGGCGACTTCATCATGTACGTGTTCTTCATCGGGCTGGTGGCGGCCCCGCTGGTGCAGATCGCGTCGATCGGCACGCAGGTGAGCGAGGCCTTCGCGGGGCTGGACCGGATCCGCGAGGTGCGCGGGCTCGAGACCGAGGATGCCGGCGACGCCCGGCGGCGCGCGGTGCCGGTGATCGACGGCGACGTGCTGTTCGACGACGTGAGCTTCAGCTACGTGCCGGAGGTCCCGGTGCTGCGGGAGATCAGCTTCCATGCGCCGGCCGGCTCCACGACGGCACTGGTGGGCTCGAGCGGCTCGGGCAAGAGCACGATGCTGAGCCTGATCCTGGCGTTCAACCGTCCGCAGACGGGGCGGGTGCTGGTGGACGGGATGGACCTGACCACGCTGCGGCTGCGCGACTACCGCAGCCAGCTGGGCGTGGTACTGCAGGACAACTTCCTCTTCGACGGCACGATCGCGGAAAACATCGCGTTCTCGAAGCCGGGTGCCACGCGGACGGAGATCCTCGCGGCGGCCGGCCTGGCGCACTGCGACGAGTTCGTGAACCGGTTCACCGAGGGGTACGACACGGTGGTGGGTGAGCGGGGCGTGAAGCTCTCAGGGGGCCAGCGGCAGCGGGTGGCGATCGCGCGCGCGATCCTGGCCGATCCGCGGATCCTGATCCTGGACGAGGCGACGTCGAGCCTCGACAGCGAGAGCGAGGAGCTGATCCGTGACGGCCTCAGACGGCTGCGCACGGGGCGCACGACGTTCGTGATCGCGCACCGGCTCTCGACCATCGCGAGTGCGGACCAGATCCTGGTGCTCGAGGGGGGACGGATCGTGGAGCGGGGGACGCAGCCGGAACTGCTGGCGCAGGGCGGGCGGTACAAGCAGCTCTACGACAAGCAGTACGGGCTGGAGACGGACCGGTTCATCAATCCGGGAGAAGACTTCACGCCGGAGCCGGAGCCGGAGAAGGTGGTGGCGGCGCAGACGAGGGGGGCGCTTTAGGAGCGTGAACGGTGAACAGTAAACGGAACTGAAACTGCGTGAGGAGGAACTGCGACTGCGTGAGGGGGAACTGAAACAGCGTGAGGGGTGAGCGGAACTAGGCAGAGATCACAATAAGATCGGCACGGGCGGATTCGACGCGATTTCGACCCAGGGCCTTGGCGCGGTAGCAGGCGGAGTCGGCACGGGCGAGCAGGTCATCGGGCAGTTCGGGTGCGGGCTCGGCGGTGGCGCAGCCGATGCTGACGGTGAGGTCGATCGGATCGGTGCGGGAATCCCGGCCCAGCGGCTCGTCGGTGACGGCGCTTCGAATACGCTCGGCGACGGCGGCGGCCTCGGGCGCCCGGGTATGTGGCAGCAGGACCACGAATTCCTCACCACCCCAGCGGAAAAGCACGTCGTGCTCGCGCAGTGCTCCCGTCACCCTCCGACAAAGGAGATGCAGCACCTCGTCGCCCACTTCGTGCCCGAAGTGGTCGTTGAGCTGCTTGAAGCGGTCAATGTCAAAGAAGAGGAGTGAAACCGGGCGGGTGAGCCTTCGACTGCGGTCGCCTTCACGGCGGTAGAGCGCCCCGAAGGCGCGTCGATTCAAACAGCCGGTGAGGGTATCGCGCTGGGCGCGGGTGTGATCGCGCTCGCCGAGCCGGGCGAGGGCCATAGCGAAGGACATGGCGAGCGCCACGGCGATGAGCAGCAGCAGCCCCATGAAGACCAGGCCCTCACGGAGCCGCGTCATGACGACCTGCGCCTCGGGAGACGCCCAGAGCGGGTTGGCCGTGAGGCTGTGGAGCATGAGGGCGACGCCGCGGGCCACCATGACCGCCATGAGCGTGATGATGGCGGTGACGAGCACCGTGGCGCGGGTGTAGCTCACCGCCAGCCGGGGCGGTGCCGGGACCTGTTCATCGACCCACGCGCGCACGCGGGGCCCAAAGAGCCGCAGCACGATGGGCGCGAGCACGGCCATCTCCAGGAAGTCTCCCACCAGCCATCCCTGCCAGATGCGCTCGCCGGAGAGGACGTCGAGGCGGTGCACCTCGATCCAGATCAGGCCGCCGAGGGAAGACGCGGCGGCGGCGACGAGGCCGATACCAGCGAAGAGGGCCAGGTCGCGGGTGCGGGGCAGGTCGGGGTGGATCTGGAGGAGCACCATGGTGCCCCAGACGATGAGCACCTCGACCGGTGTGGCACAGGCGAAGATGAGCGATTGCGGCAGCGTGAGGCCGCCGATGAGCCCGCTGATGAGGCCGGCGGCGTATCCCGGGACGATGCCCCACATGGGCCCGAGCCAGATGGCCAGCAGCAGGGAGAAGAAGAGCGGCGGATAGACGGTGAGGCCGACGGTCGCGTCGCCCAGCTGGATGGGGATGCCGCTCCAGTTGAAGCGCGCCTCGAGAACGGCGAGAACGATGGCGACAGCGCCGGCCCCGAGCCAGACGAGCCCGAGGCGGCGCACACCTGCATGACCTGTTTCGCGGAGCAGCTTGAGGGGCCACCAACTGGGGCCCGCGTACTCACCTGCGCGCATTCGTGATCTCCCTCACCGGAACGATGCGACGGGAGAATGTACTGCCGGTCGGTGCCAGCCCGATAGCGTGGCCGTTAGCGGACACCGATGAGCTCTACGTCGAAGACGAGTGTCGCCCCGGGTGGAATGACTCCACTGGAGCCGGCGGCGCCATAGCCGAGCTCGGGCGGGAGGACGAGGCGGCGCTTGCCGCCGACCTTCATGCCGGCGACGCCCTCGTCCCAGCCGGCGATGACCTGTCCCTGTCCCACGGCGAACTCGAAGGGCGATCCGCCGACGCTGGAGTCGAACTGCTTTCCGTTGACCAGCCAGCCGGTGTAGTGGACCTGGGCGACCTGGCCGGCGGCGGCCTCGGCGCCGGTGCCTTCCTTCACGTCCAGCAGGTAGAGGCCGCTGGGCTTCTTCGTCATGTGGTCGAGATTCACGTCCAGCTCCTTCGCGTAAGCAACGGTTTCGGGCGGCCCGGAGACCTGGGCACTGCTGTCCCCCTTCCGGCAGGCGATGAGCATCGCAAGGGTAGCGGCGAGGTACAGCGTGCGCACGGGATTCTCCGGGGTCGGGTTGGCTTTCAATCTAGCCGCTTGACGCTCCCTCCTCGTGCCCCTAGCATCCCCTCGCTCAATGCGACTCAACCCCTTCCGCGCCCTGCGTCCGCCACCGGAATTCGCCGCCCAGGTGGCGTGCGTTCCGTATGACGTGGTCAACCGCGAGGAAGCGGCGTCGCTGGCCGCCGGGAATCCCCGGAGCTTCCTGCACGTCGGGCGTCCCGACATCGACCTGCCCGCGACCACCGATCCCTACGACGACCGGGTCTATGCCCAGGGGCGCGCCGCGCTGGACGGCTTCCTGCGCGACGGCACGCTGCTCCGCGATCCCAACCGCACGGTGTACATCTACCGGCAGGAGATGGACGGGCGGGGGCAGACCGGTGTCGTGGCGTGCGTGCACGTGGACGACTACGAGCGGGACATCATCCGGAAGCACGAGAAGACGCGGAAGGACAAGGAAGACGACCGCACGCGGCACGTGCTGACGCTCAATGCCAACGCGGAGCCGGTGTTCCTGGCCTACCGCACGAGTGCCGCGATCTCTGCGGAGGTGGCGCGGGCGGTCCGCGCCCCGGCGCTCTATGATTTCGTGGCGCCCGACGGGGTTCGGCACATCCTGTGGAAGGTGGCCGATCCCACGGCGCTGCTGGGCGACTTCGCGGCGGTGCCGCTGGCGTACGTGGCCGACGGGCATCACCGCTCGGCGAGCGCGTGGCGCGCGGGACTGGAGCGGCGGCGGGAGAACCCGCACCACACCGGGGACGAGGAGTACAACTGGTTCCTGGCGGTGCTGTTCCCGGCCGACGAACTGGCGATCCTCCCGTACAACCGGGTGGTGAAGTCGCTCAACGGAATGAGCGCCGAGGCGTTTCGGGCCAGACTCGGGCAACTGGGGCGGCTCGAGCGGGTGAAAGACTCGCGGCCGCCGCGCCCGGGGTCGTTCGCGTTCTTCCTCGAGGGCGCCTGGTGGCTGCTCACCGTGGATGAAGCGACCATCGACCGGAGTGACCCGATCGGGTCGCTGGACGTTTCGCTGCTGCAGGACCGCGTGCTGGGCCCGATCCTCGGCATCACCGATCCGCGCACCGACAAGCGGATCGACTTCGTGGGCGGGATCCGGGGCACGGCGGAGTTGGAGCGGCGGGTGACGAGCGGCGAGATGGCGCTGGGGATCTCGATGTACCCGACGACGATGGAGCAGCTGCTCGCGGCGTCGGATGCGGGGCAGATCATGCCGCCGAAGAGCACGTGGTTCGAGCCCAAGCTGAGAAGCGGGCTGTTTGTGCACGAACTGGGCTAGGGTCCAGGGTCCAGAGTCGAGAGTCTAGAGTTCAGGGTCTCAGATCGAAGTCACTCTCGACTCTGGACCCTTGACTCCCAACTGATTGGAATCAATGCGCGTCCTCATCGCTGACAAATTCGAGAAGATCGGCGTCGACGGCCTGAAGGAGCTGGGCTGTGAGATCGAGTCGCAGCCCGACCTGGGGGCCGACACGCTGCCGGGGGCGCTGGAGCGCGTGGATCCGCAGATCCTAATCGTACGGGGCACGCGGGTGTCGGCGGCGGCGCTCAAGTCGGGGGCGAGCCTGAGCCTGGTGATCCGGGCCGGCGCCGGGATCGACACGATCGATGTGGCGGCGGCGTCGAGCCTGGGCGTGTTCGTGGCGAACTGCCCGGGGAAGAACTCGATTGCCGTCGCGGAACTGGTGATGGGCCTGCTGCTGTCCTGCGACCGGCGCATTCCGGACCAGGTGGCTGAACTCCGTGCCGGCAGGTGGAACAAGGGCGAGTACTCGAAGGCGCGAGGCCTGCACGGGCGCACGCTGGGCATCGTGGGGCTGGGGCAGATCGGGCGGGAGATCATGACGCGGGCGCATGCGTTCGGGATGACCGTGGTGGCATGGAGCCGGAACCTGACGCTGGCGGAGGCGACACGGCTGGGCATTGCCTATGCTGAGACGCCGCTCGAGGTGGCACGGCGGTCGGATGCCGTGACGATCAACGTGGCCGCGACGGGAGAGACGAAGCAGCTGGTGAACGCCGAGTTCCTGGGCGCAATGAAGCCCGGTGCCTACCTCATCAACACCTCGCGCGGGTCCGTGGTGCACGAGGCGGCGCTGGCCGAGGCCGTGAAGTCGCGGGGCCTCCGGGCGGGGCTCGACGTGTACGAGGGCGAGCCGGGCGGCTCCAAGGCGGAGTTCGCGCCGGCGGTGGCGCAGCTGCCGGGAGTCTACGGGACGCACCATGTCGGCGCCTCCACGGACCAGGCCCAGGTGGCGATCGCGCATGAAGTGATCCATATCGTGCAGCAGTTCCTGCACGCGGGGATGGTGCCCAACTGCGTCAACCGCCTGGCGCGGAGCTCGGCGACACACGTACTCACGGTGCGGCACCAGAACCGCCCCGGGGTACTGGCGCACGTGTTCAAGGTACTGGCCGAAGCGGCGATCAACGTCGAGGAAGTGGAAAACATCATCTATCACGGCGCCACGGCGACGCTCGCGCGGATCCACCTGGATGGGCGGCCCGCGCCGGAGCAGCTGCAGGCGATCCGCAGTGGCAACTCGCACATCATCTCGCTCGACCTGACGGAGATCGAAAAGTGACCGACCGCATCTGGAATTTCGGCGCGGGCCCGGCCGTGCTCCCCGAGCCGGTGCTCAAGAAGGCGATGCAGGACATCTGGAACGTGGCCGGCAGCGGGCTCGGGATCAGTGAGCACAGCCACCGGGGCAAGGTGTTCGACAAGGTCATCAAGGAGACGGAGCAGTCGTGCCGCGAGCTGGCGGGAATCGACGACGGCTACCGGGTGCTGTTCCTGCAGGGCGGGGCATCGCTCCAGTTCAGCATGGTGCCGATGAACCTGCTGCCCAAGGACCGCACCGCCGACTACCTGGTGACGGGCGTCTGGTCAGAGAAGGCGGTGGCTGAGGCGAAACGGTTCGGTAGCGTGCACGAGGCGGTGAGCGCCGCGGCGACCAAGTTCGACCGCATCCCGCCGGTGTCGCAGATCAAGTATTCCGCGAACCCGGTGTACGTGCACCTCACGACGAACAACACGATCTACGGCACCCAGTGGACCACCGAGCCGCCGGTGCCGGCGGGCGTGCCGCTCATCGCCGACACGTCGAGCGACATGTTCAGCCGGCCGATCGACGTCGCGAAGTACGGGATGATGTACGCCGGGGCGCAGAAGAACCTGGGCCCGTCGGGCGTGGTGCTGGTGATCATGCGGAACGACCTGGTGGAGGCCGGCGGCAAGGACCTTCCGACGATGCTGCAGTACCGCACGTTCGCGAAGGAAAACTCGATGTACAACACGCCGAACACGTTCGGCATCTACGTGATGGGCGAAGTGTTCAAGTGGATCAAGGCCGAGGGCGGGCTCAAGGCGATGGCGGAGCACAACGAGGCCAAGGCCAAGGTCCTCTACGACCACCTGGACCAGAGCAGGATGTTCAAGGCGCGCGCTTTGCCGGGCAGCCGGTCGCTGATGAACGTCTGCTTCTACTCGGCGAGCGACGAGATGGACAGCAAGTTCGTGACGGAAGCGACCAAGGCGGGATTCGAGGGCCTGAAGGGCCATCGTTCGGCCGGCGGGCTCCGCGCCAGCATCTACAACGCGATGCCGGCGGCGGGGGTGAAGGCGCTGGTCGAGTTCATGAAGGAATTCGAGCGCGCCAACGCCTGAGGCGGGTCGCCTCAGCGCGACCGTCCCGCCGCGGGATTGGTGCGCTCGGGATCATCGAGGTTAATGGTCCACTCGTCCGCCATGAACGATTCGCGGTCATACAGAGGGTCCTCGCCCTCCGACCCACCCGCCAGCTTCCAGAAGTAGCTCACCAGTGGCAGCAGTGCTGACGTGGTCCCCGTCAGGAAGACGATCTCCCCTCCCGCATCCTCCTTCGGCTTGGGTGTCTGGAATTGCCATTCCGCCCGCGTGAAGGCATAGGTGCTGTCGATGCGCAGCATGCCCGCAATGCCCGGGCGTCCGGGGCGCTTCGTGCAGAACCCGATGGTCCATCCAGTCGGGCCCGACGAGATGGTGTACAGCGCATTGAGCTGGCCGAATTCAGGCCGGGCGAAGTGGTCGGCGTTCCAGGTGTGGAGCTTCGGGTACCACCACGGGCCGCCGCTGGTCGTGGCGATGAGGCCGACCGACCGTCCCGGCTTCCGGCGGATGGCGTAGCCCGAGTCGCGGATGAATTGGGAGGTTTGCGCCCGCGCCTGGCCGCTCACTCCCCAGCGCGTCGGGCCCCAACTGTCGGGCGACGAGACTTTCGAGAGGATCGCCGTTTCCTGCGTGCCGTGCCCGATGGCCCAGTATCGGCGTTCAACAGGGAGCAGGGTGTAACGCATGGTCGCAGCCTGCCAGATGCCGCGCGCAGCGCCCTCGTCCTCGTGACATTCGTACCGGGGCAGCGCCTCGACGACGATGTCCGGGAGTCGCGGGACGACTCGCGCGAGCCGTACCTCGAGCGTGTCCTTCCGGCTCACCGGGACAGACGCAGGCTGATAGCCGATTGCCCGCGCGGCGACCGAGGTGAATGACGGGAGCTTTCGGCGCTGGGCGAAGGTGAGCCCATCCTCCCGCGTGCTGAGGGTGAGCACGCGCCGGGTGCCGGCCCAGAGTTCGACGGCTGCATTCGCGATCGGGGCGCCATCCTCGGCGACCACCCGCACGACAAGCTGTTGCCCGGCGAGCGGGCGACCCAGGACCGTCGTGGCCACCAGCAATGCGAACAACACCGAGGCCCTCACGAGGGATCGGAGCGCCTAGCCCCGCGCTCCAGCCTTCGCAAACGACGCGATGAACTCCGCGTTAGTGGGATAGCGCTTCAGCTCGTTGACGAGGCGCTGCATGACGTCGGCAGGTGCGAGCGCCGCAAACCCGGCCCGCACCTGCCGTACTGCTTCCAGGGCATCGGGCGTCAGGAGGAGTTCCTCCCGCCGGGTGCCACTCGCGCGCAGGTCGATGGCGGGATAGATGCGCCGCTCGGCCATCTCGCGGCTCAGCACCAGCTCGCTGTTGCCGGTGCCCTTGAACTCCTCAAAGATCACCTGGTCCATCTTGCTGCCGGTGTCGATCAGCGCCGTGGCAATGATCGTAAGGGAGCCGGACCCGGCCTTGGGGTCTACCTGGCGCGCGCTGCCGAGGAGGCGCTTCGGGGTCTCGAGCGACTGGGCATCGAGCCCGCCCGAGAGAGTGCGGCCGGTGCCGCGCTCGGTGGTGTTGAAGGCCCGGGCGAGGCGGGTGATGGAATCGAGAATGATCACCGCGTCGCGACCCTCTTCCACCCGGCGCCGCGCGCGTTCCACGGTCAGCTCGGCGAGCGCCACATGCCGCTCGGCGGGATGGTCGAAGCTGGACGAGATCACCTCACCCACGCCCGCCATCTCCATTTCGCTCACTTCCTCGGGACGCTCGTCGACGAGGAGGATGAAGAGCTGTGCCTCGGGATGGTTGTGGGCGATACCGGCGGCGATGGTCTGCAGGACAGTGGTCTTGCCGGCCTTGGCGGGTGCCACCACGAGCGCGCGCTGCCCGAAGCCGAGCGGGGCGATGAGGTCGATGAGCCGGCCGGTCATGTCGCCCTTCCGCCCCGGCGCTTCGGCGCCCTCGAGCTTGAGGACGCGGTATGGATGAATCGCCGGGAGGCGGGTGAAGTCGGGGCGACGCTTGGCTTCCTCGGGGGGGCGGCCGTTGACGGAGGTGAGCTTGCGCAGCAGTGGCGGCTTGCCGCGATTCGGGGCCAGGACCTCGCCCCAGAGTTCGTCGCCGGAGCGCAGGCCGAAGTCGCGCACGGTGCGCTCGTCCACGCGCACGTCGTCGCGCTGCGGATCCCAGGCCATGCTCTGCCGGCGCAGGGAACCCTGGCGCCCGTCGAGTTCGAGGACGCCGAGGCTTTCTGGTGTTGCCGTCATATGCTCAGTGGCTCAGTTCTTCAGTCGGGGACGCGGCTGCGCCGGAGAGTGGGAGGTCGGGTGCCGCCGAGCGCGCGCGCGATGCGCCGCGACGTGGGCGAGGACGAGGAGTTGTCGGATTCGGAATCGAGCTGCGTGATCTGCGACTGCAGCCAGCCGGCGAGCGCCTGGTAGTCATCGGCCACGGACGGATCGTCGAACGTGATGCTGTTGCCGCTCAACTCGTACTCACCCCAGTGTCCGAGGAGCAGGGTGTAGAGATCGTCGGTGCAGGTGAGAAGCGAGTCGGTGAGCTCGGAACCGTCGTAGCTCTCCTTGAGCGTGGCGCGCGCCTTCCAGTCGGCCTGCTGGCTGCGGCTCCATCCCATGCGGCCGACCTGGAAAGTCACCGTGTCGCGGTAAGCCCGCTCGATCTGCACTTCGTCGGAGTGGTAGACCCGCACGATGTTGCGCGCAGCAGTGACGAGCCGGCGTCCGGCACGCAGGCTGTCGCGGCTGGTGAGGCGCGCGGCGGAGAAGAGGCGCGACACGCCACCCAGCGCCAGGTCGGAGTCCATGGCGGAGCGCGCGTTGGCGTACGCGGCAGCGTAGCTGCGGCGCAGCTCGATCGGCGTCATGGGGCGGAGCCCCTCGACGGGCCGTGGCACCGCACCGGGAATGAGTCGCCCGGGCCGCGGCGTCGCGCGCGGACCGGTCCCGGCCGTCTCGGCGACGGCGAGTAGCGCGATCGCCTGGGCCAGGTCGCGGTCGGACACGGAATCGACGGCCTGCACCGCGAGGGCGGTGTCGCCCGGCACGCCGGTATCGGGCTCGTCTGGGCCCTGCTGCACCGCTGCCTGGCGGTTGTTCCACCACCGCCAGCCGAACCAGGACCCGGTGAACACGAGCAGGATGAGCACCACTGCCCCGCCGATGAGCGCCAGGCCCCTGAATCGTGGCTCGGGCTTCCACTCGAGCGGCTTGTACTCGGTCGCGTCGAGGTTCTCGTCCGACAGCGGCGCCAGTTCGCCATCGAGCGGCGGGGGCTCGGGCAAGTAGGCGGTTGGTGATGGTCGCGGTGCCCGGTCGGGGGGCATGGCGGGTACGGCGGGTGGGGCGGGCGGGGCAGGCGGGGCGGGTACGACCGGCACGACTGGTACGACCGGCGGGATGGGCACGGCTGGTGCCTCGGGCTCCAGCAGCGAAGGGATAGGCTCCTTCAGCGTGAGGAACTCACCGGCGATCGTGAGCCCCTCTGCCGGCTTGACCTCGGCTGGTGCCGCCAGTTGCACCGCAGCATCGATGGCGATGTCGGTATTGATGACCAGTTCGGCGTTTGGAACCGCAGGCTGTTCCGGGACCTTTGGTGCCATGCCCTTTATCTCGGCGTCGCTCAGGAGATCGAAGTCGAGGCCGATTTCCTCGGCGGTACCCTCTTCGGAGACAAAGCGCGTCCCGAGCTGAGGGTGCCGCGTTACCTGCACCCATGCCTTGGTCGCTGGATGAAAGATCAGCGCTTCCCGTGAGATAACCCCAAGCTCGACGTCCCAAACCATCTCTTCGACGGTTCGGTACGTCTTCTCGTCACCCGAGGGCAGCCGGACGTAGTACACGGCTAGTTCACCGGGATGACAGAATGGTTGGGAAGATGGGCAGCGGCCCTCTCATGGAGTCGAAGAAAAATAGACCCATCGGTGACGCAAGGCCATGAGCCAAACGGATATCAGGCCCGCAGGCGGGCCAGGGAGCGCGCCAGGTTGGCGTGGGCCCGGGGCTCCCGGAGCTGCATCACCGGGGTGAAGTAGAGCGGCCGGCGCGACGCGAAGTCGGCCAGGATCCTGGCGCGGCCGGCGCGGAACTGCGCCGCGGGGAGCATGGCATACTCGGCGCGGATGGCGTGCTCGTACGCATCAAACGCACTTTCGTCGGCAGCCAGGATCGAAAGGTCGGCATCGCGCACCACGGCGGCATCGGGATCAACAGACGGTGCGGCCTGGTGCCGGGTTTCGAGGATGAGGGCGCCGAGGGCGGGGAAGGCGGGGAAGGCGGGGAGGTGGTCCATTCCCCATTGGACGCTCCGAGACTCGCAATCGTCTCGCATCGGTTCCCAGACGACATCGTGCAGCCAGAGCGCGAGTTCGGCCTCGTCGGGATGGAGCGCGACGTGGCGCAACTCGTCAAAGCTGGCGAGCACGGCGTCGAGGTGCGCGAGCGTGTGGTAGTGGCGGCCCGGGGCGGAGTACTGGCGCTCGAGCGCGGCGAGCGCATCATCGGGGGGCCTGGCGCCGAGGCGCTGCCAGAGGGCCCTCCAGCGCGCCTGTCTTGGGGTCACGACGAGCAGCTGAGCTCGATCGACCCGGCCCCGGCGGGTGCGGTGGTGGCCCAGGCCTCGTGGCCGGGCTGCTCCTCAAACGGCCTCTGCAGCACTCGCAACAGACGGTCGATGACGGAAAAGTCTCCGGCCTGCGCCGCGGTGATGGCCTCGTGGGCCATCCAGGTGCGGAGAACATACTTCGGGTTGACGGCGTCCATGCGGGCGCGGCGGCGGGCGTCGTCGCTGTGCTCGGCGCGCAGGCGCGCGCGGTAGCGTGCGAGCCACGCATCGCAGCCGGCGCGGTCGGTGAACTGCGAGGCGAATGCACGACTATCGGTGTCGCCGGCGAGGGTGATGCCGCCCAGCGCGCGCCAGGTGATGGACCAGTCGGCGCGTACGGCGAGCATCAGGGCGAGGAGATCGTCGAGCAGGGTGGCGTCCTCCGGCCGGGTGGTGTCCAGGCCGAGCTTGCCGCGCATGCCGCCGGCATAGGCCTCCTCCCATGCAGGCACATAGGCGTCGAAAGAGGCAATCGCCTGCTCGCGCGGCATGAGTGGCAGGAGCGCCTGCGCCAGCGCGCTCACGTTCCACTGACCGATGGCGGGCTGCTGGTCGTACGCGTAGCGGCCGTCGGGGTCGGAATGGTTGGGGATGAAGCCGCTGTCGAACGCCTCCATGAAGGCATAGGGACCGTAGTCGAGCGTCAGGCCGGTGATGGAGAAGTTGTCGGTGTTCATCACCCCGTGGGTGAAGCCGACAGCCTGCCACTGGGCCATGAGTGACGCGGTGCGGCGCGCGACGGTCTCCAGCAGACGAGCATGGCGATCGTCGAGCCCGATGAGCGCGGGGAAATGGAGCTCGATCGCGTAGTCGGCGAGCTGGCGCAGGAACTCCTTCTGCCCGCGAGACGCGAACACCTCGAAGCTGCCGATGCGCACGTGGGTGGGCGCCATGCGGATGATGCTGGCGGCGGTCTCCACGGTTTCGCGTCGTACCGGCTCGGTGCTGCCCACGATGCAGAGGGCGCGGGTGGTGGGAACGCCGAGCGCGTGCAGCGCCTCGCCACAGAGATACTCGCGGATGGCGGAGCGGAGCACGGAGCGGCCGTCGAATCCGCGGGAGAAGGGCGTCGGACCGCTGCCCTTGAGGTGGAGATCCCAGCGTTCGCCGCGGCTGTTCACCACCTCGCCAAGGAGGATGGCGCGCCCGTCTCCCAGTTGCGGCACGAAGGAACCGAACTGATGCCCGGCGTAAAGCATGGCGACGGGGTCGCTGCCGGGAATCGGTTCGGCGCCGGAGGCATGGCGCAGGAACCCTGGACGCGTCGCTTCGGAGGGATCGAGGTCGATGAGGTGCGCCGCGTCGGCATTGAAATGAACGAGCACCGGATCGGGGAGTGGCGTGGGCGCAACGCGAACCCCGAACGGCTCACCCAGCCGGGCGTAGCTGTTGTCGAAGGCCAGACCGGTGATCGGCCGGAGCGAGGTTGCAGTGGCGGTCATCCTTCAAGATACCCTGCGGGGGCGCGCTGGCGGTGGCGTCGCGCGCGCGCGTGCACGGGTCGATCGATTAGGATACGTGCCGACCATTCACCTTCCAGGACGAGCGGACATGACCCGGCACCCCAGTCTTCCTCCCCGCCTCGCCGCGAGCGTCGCGCGATCGCGCGTCATCCTGCTCGTGCTCGCCGCGTCCGCGTGGGGTGGCACCGTGACGCCGGCCGCGGCGCAGGCACCGGCGTCGAGCGACGTGATCCTCGACGGCAGCACCGGTGCTCCGCTGACGCGCGAGGCGCTGCTGATGCGCCTGCAGGGCGCCGACTTCGTGTTGCTCGGCGAGGTGCACGACAATGCGACGCAGCACCGGCTGCGTGCCGAGCTCATCGGCGCAAGCGCCTCGAAGAGGCCGGCAATCGTGTTCGAACAGTTCCCCTGGGGAGCGGACAGCGCGCTGCAGACGCAACCGACATCGCCCATTGAAGACTGGCTCGACCGAGCGGGATTCGACCGAAAGAACTGGCGCTGGCCCATGCACCAGCCGCTGGTGGACGTCGCGGTGCAGTACGGCTTGCCGCGCTACGGCAGCCAGCTGAATCGCGACCGGCTGCGCCCGGTGCTGCAGGGCGGGCCCGCCGCCGCCCCGCCTCCACTCGGCGACCTGATGATGCAGGTGCCGCTCTCAGCGGCCGGTGCACAGGCGCTCGAGCAGACACTCCTCGAGGGCCACTGCGGTGAGCTGCCGCCGGAGATGGTGCCGATGATGCGCACCGCGCAGGAGGCACGGGACGCGGCGATGACCGACGCGCTGTTCCGCGCAGCCCAGGGCGGGGGCCCGGCGTGGCTCATAGCGGGCAACGGTCATGTGGGGCGTGACTACGGGGTGCCGCGGTTCCTGGCGCAACTCGCACCTGCGAAGCAGGTCGTGGTCGTGGGCTTCCTCGAGCGGGAGCCGGACGGGGCACTCCCGAGTGAGGCCGAGCGGAAAGTGTACGACGTGGTGTGGGTGACGGAGCGGGCGGAGCGTGAGGATCCGTGCCTCTCGATGCGGAAGCCGTAGCGTCTCCCCAGGCAGGCTCGCGCGACCGTCAGCTGCGAATCACGCCACGGCACTCCCCGAAGCCGATGCGGGCAAAGCCTTCGCGCTCGCACGAGCCGCGCATGATGACCTCATCCCCATCTTCGAGAAACCGTCGGGTTTCGCCAGTCGGCAGCAACAGCGGATCGGCGCCACGCCAGGTGACTTCGAGGAGGCAGCCGCGCGCGTCCTTCGCCTCGCCTGAGACGGTGCCGCTGCCGAGCAGGTCGCCGGGCTGCAGGTTGCAGCCGTTGGAGGTGTGGTGGGCCAGGAGCTGCGCCGGGGTCCAGTAGAGATCGGCGAGGGTCGAGCGGCTCACATGCATCGGTGCGTGGCCCTCGGCGCGCATGCGGGCGCTGGAGAGGAGCACCTCGAGGCCGACGTCGATGCCGCCGCCGGCCTGATCGGCGTCATCGTAGAGGTACGGCAGCGGGGCGGGGTCGCCGGCCGCGCGCGCGAACGCCGGCACGCGGAAGGGAGCGAGCGCCTCCATGGTGACGACCCAGGGAGAGATGGTGCTGCTGAAGTTCTTGGCCAGGAACGGCCCGAGCGGCTGGTACTCCCAGGTCTGGATGTCGCGGGCGGACCAGTCGTTGAGGAGGCAGAGGCCGAACAGGCGCGCGCCAGCATGCTCGATGGGCACCGGGGCGCCCTGCGCGTTGCCGCGCCCGACGAAGAATCCGACCTCGAGCTCATAGTCGAGGCGGTGGGTGGGCCCGAACGACGGCGGCGCGGCCGCGTCGTCGCGGGTCTGGCCGCTGGGGCGATGCACCTCGGTGCCGCTCACGACGATCGAGGAGGCACGGCCGTGGTAGCCGATGGGGACGTACTTGTAGTTGGGGAGGAGCGGATTGTCGGGCCGTAACATCTTCCCCACGTTGGTCGCGTGGTAGATCGAGGCGTAGAAATCGGTGTAGTCGCCGATGGATGCGGGGAGCAGCATCTCGGCTTCGGCCTGGGGCACGAGCTGGGCGCGCGCGGCTGCCGTAGAGTCGGCACGCAGGAGTTCGCTCAGCGCGTGGCGGAACTGGAGCCGATGGGCGTGCGGAAGGGACATCAGCGCGTTGAGCGACGGGGCTACGCAGGCCTCCCGCAGCGTGTCCGCGCCGGAGACGAGGCTTGCCTGGGCCGCGGTGAAGAGATCGAACACCTGGTCGCCGATCGCGACGCCGATGCGGGGCCGGTCGTGCGTGCCATGCCGGCGGAAGACGCCGAGTGGAAGGTTCTGCACGGGAAAGTCGGTGCCCGGTGCGTTGGCCGACTGGACCCAGCTGGTCAGCGCCGAGTCGTGCGTTTCATCGACAGGAAAACGGGTCACAGGAGTCCGAGGGAGCGAAGGTCATCGACGGGCTCCTGGAAGGAGCAGGAGCCGAAGCTGAGCGCCACATGGTGGCGGACGGCGGAGATCCCGGTGCGTGACACAGCCCTGCCGCGCCAGGTGGCGGCGGTTTCCGTGAACTCGAAGGCGCTGGCGTCCTTCTCCTCGAGCAGCAGGGCCAGTTCCTTGAGGGTGAGCCCGGTGCGGGCGAAAGCGGCAGCGAGGAAGACGTTGAGGAAGCCGAACATCATGCCGTGCGGGGCGCCGGGCTCATAAGTGAGGCGGTAATCGCCGCGCAGGGGATGATGGAGCCCGGCGGTGGCCTTGAACGGTACGCCGGCATCGGCGCAGGACTGGATGAACCGCGCGAGGGCGTGACTCGCGGGAAATGCACCCGCAGTGACGCCACCGGTGCGGACCTTGGCCCGGGCCCCGGCGCGGGAGATGGCGGCGAGGCGTGGCGCCAGGTCGTCGTCGATCGGCAGCTCGACGTACGACGTGAGGTCGGGTGGAATCGTCGCGAGTGCCGTCTCGAGGTCGGGGATCGCTTCGAGCTTGAACTCGATGGTGTCGGCGACGGCTGCGCGGCCCCGGGTGGTGCGGTTGCGGGCGTTGAAGTCGGCGATCGCGGCGAGGGTCGCGTCGAGGTCGACGCTGGGGAGGACGCTGAGGCGCCAGACGTCGCCTGGGGTCGAGCTTTCGAGTGTGGCGAGCGAGGTCTCGAACTCGTCGAGACGGCTTACCGGCAGCACGAAATGGCCCAGCATCCATGCCTCGGGGCTTGCGCGGTGCGCGGTGTACTCGCGGACGGCCGCGGACATGTCGAGGGCGGCCGGCGGAAAGAGGCCGGCGTAGTCGACGAGGGCGTGGAGGAGGGCGCGGAGGGTGCCTGGCGTCACGGGGGAAGTATAGGCCGTGAGGGCGTGAGGGCGTGAGGGCGTGGCGCGGCGAGCGGGGCCCTGCGGTCCTCCCGGCAGCCGCTCGCGCACCCGACGCAGCCATCCCCAATGCCGCACCGCGCTCGAACGCTGCCGATCGGCCCGCAGAACCCCACTCGCCGCGCCAGTTCGTCCGGTATTCTGACGCGCTCTACGCCGCCTAACGCGCCCCCACCTCATCATCCTCGCCGCCGCCCATGCTGCCGCCGCCCATGCCACGGGCGACTTCGGCCAGGCGCACGAACTCGGCGCGATAGCCGCCGGGATCACTGCCGATATTCTGGCGGGCCATCGTGATCACGTTCTCCCAGTTCGACTGCGCCTTGTACTCGGAGTTGCGGAGGAGCATGCCGTACTCGGCGACGGCCGCCGCGAAGCGAAGGTTCTCGTTGCCGCGGGCGCCGTCGTCGCGATGGACGGTCTGGGTGATGAGCCGGCTGGCGCCGACACCGGTGGGCTGCTGGTAGCGCAGCTTCACGGTGAAGAGTTCGCCGGATGAACCGCCGGTGCCGCGGGGCTCCTGGTACTTGAGCGGATCGACACTGGTGCCGGTGCCGCCCCGGCCCGCGAGGACGATCTCGTAGATCGCGGTCACGGCGTGGCCCGCGCCCAGCTCGCCACCATCCTTGGTGTCGTCGTTGAAGTCCTCTGCTGCCATGAGGCGATTCTCGTAACCGATGAGGCGATACTCCGCGACCTGGGCGGGATTGAACTCCACCTGGATCTTCGCATCCTTCGCGATCGTCACCAGCGTGGCACCCATCTCCTGCACAAAGACCTTCCGCGCCTCCATGATGTCGTCGACATAGGCATAGTGGCCGTTGCCCTTGTCGGCGAGGGCCTCCATGCGGCTGTCCTTGAGGTTGCCGGTGCCGAAGCCGAGCACGGTGAGGTAGGTGCCCTGCTGCTTCTTCGACTCGATGAGGCGCACGAGCTCGCCCTCGCTGGAGACGCCGACGTTGAAGTCTCCGTCCGTGGCCAGGATGACGCGGTTGTTGCCGTCGGCGAGGTGATTCTTCTGCGCCACCTGGTAGGCGAGCTTGATACCCTCGCCGCCGGCAGTGGAGCCGCCCGCCTGGAGCTCGTCGAGCGCCGCGAGGATGGTGCGCTTGTCGGACCCGGGCGTGGAGGGAAGCACGAGCCCCGCGGCACCGGCATACACGACGATGGCAACGCGATCCTGCGGGCGGAGCTGCTCGACCAGCAGGCGGAAGGCGCGCTGCACGAGCGGGAGCTTGTCGGGGGATGCCATGGAGCCCGAGACGTCGAGCAGGAAGACGAGGTTGCTGGGCGGCAACTCACGCGCATCGATGCGGCGTCCCTGCAGGCCGATGAGCACGAGGCGATGGTCGCTGGCCCAGGGCGCCGGCATCTGCGCGGTGGTGACGGAGAACGGGTCGCTGCCGTGCGGATCGGGATAGTCGTAGGGGAAGTAGTTGATGAGTTCCTCCACGCGCACGGCATCGGCGGGCGGACGCTGCCCCTGGGTGAGGAAGCGGCGCACGTTCGAATACGAGGCGGCGTCCACGTCGATCGCGAAGGTCGAGAGCGGGCTCGTGGTGGGGCGCTGGAACCCGTTGTCCCTGAAGTTGTGGTAATCCTCGGTGTTGAACGGCTGCTGGTGGCGATACAGCATCGGCGATGGGCCGATGGCGATGGAGCTCTTCCGGGCCATTTCCTGTGCCGCACTGGCCGGAACCCGGCCGCCCCGGATGGAGATGGACGCCTCGTCCTTCACCTCCGGACTTGCCGCGACGAGGCGAACGTCGACCGTGGTGGTCTGGCCGGCGCGCACCACCACGGCGGCGATGGTGGCCTGCTTCCAGCCGGTGAGAGTGGCGCGGAGGGTCCACGTGCCCACGGGGACCTGCGTCAGCAGGTAGTGACCGAGAGGATCGCTGACGGTAGCCGCTCTCGTGCCCGGGATGGTGACTGCGACTCCGGCGACCACACCGCCGTTGATATCGCGCACGATGCCCTCGACGCGGCCGGTGGCCACGGGGCGATCGGCGAGGGGGAGCGCGGGGATCAGCGCGCATGCGAGGACGGCCGGCCTGCTGGTGCGGGCAAGGCGTCGAAGAAGAGTGAAAGACATTGCACGGCTCCGTTTTGGTGGACGGAGGGGGATGCGGGAGCCGCGGAAGCATGCACGGCAGCCAGGCGCGCTACACGCGGCGTTCGGGGGAGATGATATCCGCGAAGAGGAGCCCTGCG
This sequence comes from uncultured Gemmatimonadales bacterium, assembly GCA_963773095.1. GTDB lineage: Bacteria > Gemmatimonadota > Gemmatimonadetes > Gemmatimonadales > GWC2-71-9 > JAGGAG01. The sequence goes on along the minus strand of CAVYZY010000007.1, from coordinate 173,732 downwards.
ACCAGTGCAATGGCGGTGAGGACCATGCGAAACGCTGTCTGGACGGCCGGAACGACCTGGGCGTCGAGCATGGCGGAGAGGCTGTTGAAGCCGATGGTGCCGGGCACGAGCATGAGGGTGCCGGGGACGAGCATCACCATCGAGGGGCGATTGCGGAGGCGGCTGAAGAGGTTGCTCGCGATGCCGACGACGGCAGCGCCCACGAAGGCGCCGAGCTCGAGGCCGAGTACCTGGGCGCCGACGCGGCCCGCGACAACGGCGAGCAACCCGGCGAGCACGACCCAGGGCGCATCGCGGAGTTCCGCCTGGAGAATGACGGTGAAGGCGAGACCGGCGAGCACCGCACTGAGCGCAAAGGTCCATCCCGGCAAGGCCACGACCGGCGCATTGTGTGAAGCTCCAGCCACGACCAGCGCCAGGCGGTTGCCGAGTGCGACGCCGAAAATGATGCCGAGGAAAGTGATGCCGGCACCGGCGAGACGGGCGGTGCCCGAGGCCAGGTGCCGGGTGGAGAGCTCGCGGATGGCGATAGTGAGCATGAAGCCCGGAATGAGCACGATCAAGCCGGCGAGCGTAGCGGTGGGGGTCGCGAACGGCATCCAGATCGTGCTCAACACGCCAGCGATGAAGCTCGCAGCGCATGCAGCGACAGGCTCGTAGACCTCGCCGAGTGGCTTGACCTTGCCAGCGAGGAAGGCGAGCAGGCCGGTGACGATTCCGATGGCGACGCCGACGCCGATTTCGCGCAGGCCGCCGCCGAGGAACCGCGCGACGGCACCGGAGGTCAGCGCGAACGCGGTGACCATGAGCACGTTGCCGTACGGCGACGGCGACGCCTCGATTTCATCGATCCGCGCGAGGCCGGCCTCGGGAGAGACGGTGCCGCCCAGGACGTCGGAGACGACCCTGTCGAGCTTCGTGAGGTGGTTCAGGCTGATCGACCCGGGCTCGACGCGCAGGAGATGGGTATGCTGGTCGCTGAAGGACCCGAACGCGGCGTAGATGGCAGTGGGCGTGGAGAAGATCTGGGGCAGCGGCAGGCCCAGCTTCTCGGCGAGGCGGGCCATGGCCCGTTCGAGGCGGCTGGCGGAGAACCCGGCACGGTGGAGCGCGCGGCCCATGCGGAGCACGAACTCGACGGCATAGGGCGACAGCGGTCCGGGTGACGTCACGCGCCGAAGATAGTCGGGGTGCGCGCACAGCGCGTTAGGTTACGCGCGTGACTGTCACTCGAGCCGCGCGTTCAGGACGGATCGTCATCGTGGGTGCCGGCGCCGCCGGCACGATGGCGGCGATCTTCGCTGCCGAATCGGCGGCGGCGCGGCTGCCCAGGCCCGAGGTCGTGCTGCTCGAGCGAACGCAGGATGGAGGACGGAAGATCCTCATCAGCGGCGGCGGGCGATGCAACATCCTGCCGTCCGCTCCCGACGTGTCGCGGTTCGTCACCGATTCTTCTCGCAACAGCCTGCGCAACATCCTCAAGAGCTGGCCGCTCGAGGAACAGATCCGCTTCTTCAACGAGCGGCTGGGGCTCGACCTTACGCTGGAGCCGGAGAGCGGGAAGCTCTTTCCCCGGTCGAACAAGGCGCGCGACGTGCGCGACGGGTTGCTCTCGCTCGCGGCAGCAGTGGGTGTTCGAACGCGATTCGGGGCGATGGTGGAGAGCCTGGAGCCGCCGCCGCCGGCGCCGGGCGAGGATTGGCAGGTGGTGCTCGCCGGTGGGGAACGGATTGCGGCGAGCGCGGTCGTGCTCGCGACCGGTGGCCTCTCGGTGCCGGGCACGGGCAGTGACGGCACGGGGCTCAGGGTGGCGGCGGCACTGGGCCACGAGATGCACGAGACGTATCCGGCGCTCACGCCACTCACGGCGAACGAACCGAGGCATGCGGCGCTGTCGGGGATCTCACTGCCGGTCACCCTTCATGCGCGGGTGGACGGGAAGCGCTTCAGCGCCAGCGGCGGATTCCTGTTCACGCACAAGGGCTACAGCGGGCCGTCGGTGCTGGACCTGTCGCACCTCGCGGTGCGGTCCCGCCTGGCGGGTGGCGCGCGGCAGGAAATCACGGTGCAGTGGACGCCGCTCGATGCCGCGGCGTGGGAGGAACGGCTGCGCGCCGGCGGGACGGTGCACGTGGGCACGCTGGTGCGGCGGGAACTGCCCGAGCGTCTCGCGGAAATGGTGCTGGAGTCGGCGGCAGTGAATGGGTCCACTCCGGCATCACAGCTCAAGCGGGAGGACCGGCAGCGGCTGGTGGCGGCGCTCGCCAACATGCCGCTGCCATGGACCGGCGATGAGGGCTACAAGAAGGCCGAGGTGACGGGCGGGGGTGTGGCGCTGAGCGAGATCGACCCGCGCACGATGGAGAGCCGGCGGATGCCGGGATTGTTCCTGTGCGGGGAGATGCTGGACGCGTTCGGGCCGATCGGGGGGTACAACTTCCTGTGGGCGTGGGCGACGGGGAGGGCGGCGGGAATGAGCTGCGTGAGCGGTAAGCGGTGAGCGGTAAGCGGTGAGCGGTGAGCGGTAAGCGGTGAGCGGTAAGCGGGCGCTAAGACCTCGGGCTCGGCGTTGTATCGAGGACGAAGGCGTAGCGGAATGCGACCTCGCGCAGGTAGTCATAGCGGCCGCTGGCCCCGGCGTGGCCGGCGCCCATGTTGGTGCGGAGCAGCAACCGGTTGTCATCAGTCTTGTGCTCGCGGAGCTTCGCGGTCCACTTGGCGGGTTCCCAGTAGGCCACGCGCGGATCGTTGAGTCCGGCGGTCACGAGCAGGTGGGGATAGGCCCGCGGCGCCACGTTGTCGTAGGGTGAGTACGACAGGATGTACCGGTAGGCCGACTCGTCGGCGGTGGGATTGCCCCACTCGTCGTACTCGATGACCGTCAGCGGCAGCGTCGGGTCGAGCATGGTGTTGACGACGTCCACGAAGGGCACGTCGGCCACCACGGTGGCAAAGAGATCGGGGCGCAGGTTGGTGACGGCGCCCATGAGCAGCCCGCCGGCGCTGCCGCCGGTGACGGCCAGGCGATCGCTCGACGTATAGCCCTGGGCCACCAGGTGCTCGGCGCAGGCGATCAGGTCGGTGAAGGTGTTCCGCTTCTTCTTCTGCTTCCCCTCGTCGTACCAGCGGCGCCCCATTTCCTCGCCGCCGCGCACGTGGGCGATGCCCACGATGAATCCCCGGTCGAGCAGGCTCAGGTAGTGCGACGAGAACGAGGGATCGAAGTTGATCCCGTAGGAGCCGTACGCCTGGAGGTACATCGGGCGCCCGCCGTTGCGCTCGAGCGGTTCCTTCCACACCAGCGAGATGGGCACCTGCACGCCGTCCTGGGCGGTGGCCTGGAGACGGGCCGAGCGGTAGAGCGTGCGATCGTATCCGCTGGGGATGACCTGTTCCTTGCGCAGCGTCCAGGTCCGGGCGTCCATGTCGTAGTCGATGACGGACGCAGGTGTCACCAGCGAGGTGTACGTGAAGCGCACCACGCGTGAATTCCACTCGGGGTTGCCATGGCGGCGCACGTTGTACACCGGCTCGGGGAAGGCGACCCGATGGCTCATGCCGGCGTCGATGTCGATGATCCGGATCTGGGGCAGCCCGCCCTCGCGCTCGTAGACCACCAGGTGCCCGGCAAAGGCCTCGACCGCGTCGAGCTTGATCGACTCGGTGGGTGGAATGACGACCTGCCACGCGGTGGAAGGGTCGCTGACGGGAACGCTCACCAGCTGGAAGTTGCGGGCGCCCTTGTTGGTGACGAGGTAGAACCGGTCGCCGCGGTGGGTGACGTCGTACTCGATGCCGGTCATGCGCGGTCGCACGAGGCGGAAGGCGGTGTCCGGCCGGTCGGCGGGGGTGTAGCGCGTCTCCGAGGTGGCGTGGCTCGCCGACTCGATGAAGAGAAAGGCGCGGCTCTTGGACAGCTCGACCCCCACCCAGAACGCCTCATCCGTCTCCTCGTACACCAGCGCATCGGGGCCTTCGGCGCCGACCCGATGCCGCCAGACGCGCGAGGGACGACGTGCCGCGTCGAGGGTGACGTAGAAGAGCGTGGCGCTGTCGGCGGCCCAGGCGAGGTTGCCGCTGGTGCCGGGAATGGCGTCGGAGAGGATCGCGCCCGTCTCGAGGTCCTTCACGTGGACCACGTACTCCTCGGAGCCGGAGGTGTCCTCTCCCCAGGCGAGGCGACGCTGGTCGGGACTCACCGTAAGCCCGGCCGCGCGGTAGTAGCCGAGGCCCGCGCCGCGCTCGTTCTGGTCGAGGAGTACTGCCTCCGGTGCGCCGTCGACATCGCGCCGCCGGCAGAGGATCGGGTACTGCAGCCCCGCCTCGGTGCGGATGTAGTAGAGCCATCCGCGCTCGAGCTCGGGGACGGTGAGGTCCGTCTCCTGAATCCGTCCAAGGAGTTCCCGGTACAGCGTCTCCTGCAGCTCGCGGGTGTGCGCCATGACCATCTCGGTCCACGCGTTTTCTGCCCGGAGATACTCCAGGACCGCCGGGTCCTCCCGATCGCGGAGCCAGAAATACTGGTCCAGTCGCGTATCGCCATGCACTGTCGTGACATGGGCCCGCTGAGGGGCCCTGGGCGGCGTGGGGCCGGCCGGGGCCTCGACGGCAGGAGCGGGTATCGTGGACGGGGTATTCATGGGGGGCGGGAAATAGCCTGAACCCGTTCCGGTCGTCAAGCGCGGGTGCCGATCTGGAGGTATGTTAGATGACACAATATCCGCCTCCGGACAGGGTACGGCCCGGCGCTGATCGGCCCCCTAACTCACTTCGTACCAAGAGGTTGAAGGATGAAGCGGTGCATCACGGCGATGCTCCTTGCTGTCGCGACGGTGGCCTGTGCCACCAACCCGGTGACGGGCAAATCCCAGCTGTCCCTCGTCTCCGAGTCGCAGGAGATCGAGATCGGGCGGCAGGCGGCCCAGCAGACGGTGCAGTCGATCGGGGAATACGACAACGCGGCGGCACAGGCGCTGGTGCGGCAGATCGGAATGCGCATGGCGTCGGAGTCGGAGCGGCCGCAGCTGCCGTGGGAATTCCACGTGCTGGACGACGAGCAGGTGAATGCGTTCGCGCTGCCGGGTGGATTCATCTTCGTGACGCGCGGGATCATGACCTACATGAACGACGAGGCGGAGCTGGCCTCGGTGATCGGGCATGAGATCGGTCACGTCACGGCGAAGCACTCGGTGACCCAGATGAGCAGCACACAGCTGGCGCAGGCGGGACTCGTCGCGGGCATGATGGTCTCACCGACGGTGCGTGACATGGGCGCGCAGTTGCAGCAGGGGCTGCAGCTCCTCTTCCTCAAGTTCGGCCGGGACGACGAGACGGAAGCGGACCTGCTCGGCTTCCGCTACATGATGAAAGACGGCTACGACGTGCGGGCGGCATCGGACATGTTCCGGACGCTCGGCCGGATCAGCGGCGGCTCGGGGCAGCGGCTGCCGGAGTGGGCATCGACGCATCCCGACCCCGACAACCGGGTGAAGCGCGCGGAGCAGCGGGCCGACTCGGTGCAGCAGTCGGGCCGCAGCCTGAGCGGTGCGACGCTGGGGCGCGAGTCGTACATGAAACTGGTGGACGGATTCATCTTCGGCGCGGACCCCAGGCAGGGCTATTTCAAGAACGGGGTGTTCTACCATCCCGACCTCAAGTTCGAGCTGACGTTCCCCGCGGGATGGCCGACACAGAACAAGCCGGAGGGCGTGCTGGCGATGTCACCGCAGTCGGACGCCGCGGTGCAGCTGCGCCTCGCGGGGAAGGGCACGTCGGCGGCCACGGCCGCGAACACGTTCTTCACCCAGAAGGGTGTGCAGGCCTCCGGCACCAGCAACTCGAAGCTCAACGGACTGCCGGCGAGCTCGGGAGACTTCACGGCGCAGCTCGACGACGGTACGGCGGTGGTGGGGAGTGCCGCGTTCATCGAGTACGGTGCCTACACATACATGATCATGGGCTACACGCTGCCGGCGCGCACGCAGTCCGCGGCGGCGATCCGGCAGGTGACGCGCACCTTCAAGGCGCTCACCGACCCGGCGTACCTCAACGTGCAGGCCGCCCGCCTCCAGGTGGTAAAGGTGCCGCGCGACATGACACTGGATCAGTTCAACCGCCAGTTCCCCTCGTCGATCAGCATGGCGCAGCTGGCGGCGATCAACGGGGTGGACACCGAGAACTCGACATTGCGGACGGGGCAGCTGGCGAAGCGGGTGGTCGGGGGGCTCAAGTAACTGTCACGCTGGAGCGCAGGCTTGCCGGAGTCGCACCACCGGGTCCGCTTTCCCATCATGTCACCGCCCCGCCCGACGACGGTGCACGAGGTCGCGTCTGCTTCCGAGGCCGGCCGCGGTCAGCGGCGCAACGAGGACGCGGTCGCGGTGTTCGCACTGGGGCTGCCGCAGGAGGACCTCGACATCGTGGTGCTCGCGGTGGCGGATGGGCTGGGTGAGCATGCGCGGGGGACGGGCACGAGCGCCGTGGCGGTGGAGGCGTTCGGGGACGCACTGGGCCGGCTGGTCGGCTCCTTGCTGATCGGGCCGCGCTGGCAGTTCGGCGCGGCGGAAATCGTGGAAACGGCGGTGGCAGAGACCAACGCCAAGGTCCGCTTGCTCCCTCCGACGAACCGGGGGCAGCCGGCGGCCACCACGCTCACGGCTGCCGTGCTGATGGGCGACTGGCTCTGCGCGGTGCACGTGGGCAACAGCCGGGTGTACCGGCTTTCGAGGAACGAGCTGGAGCAACTCACCGAGGACCACGCGCGCGAGCCGCTGGCGCTGCTCACGCCGCCACGCGAAGACATGCTCACGATCAACGACACGGGACGGCTGGCGTCGGCACTCGGCGTCAGCGACGTGTCCACCCCGAGTGTGCTGTTCCGGCGGATCGCCCAAGGCGACGTGGTCCTGGTGTGCAGCGACGGGCTGCACGAACAGGTCGGGGGCGAGGAACTGGCACGGCTGCTCAATGCGCCGGGATCGCTGGACAGCATCGCGACGAGCCTGGTGGCTGCGGCCAACGCGCACGGGGGCGACGACAACGTCAGCGTTTGCCTGGCGCGGGTGGGACAGGTGACGACGCGGCTCCCGGAGCCGGACGAGCGGGCGCAGCGACTGTACGGTGACGTTGCGGCGACCATCCTGCCGCGGTACCAGGCGGAAAAGACGCGGGAGTGGCTGCCCGACCGGATCGGGCTGGTGGCCGGGTTCCTGGTGTCGCTGGTGGTGCTGGCGGGGTTCGTGTTCTGGGATCAGTACAAGGCGGGCAGGGCGGGTAAGGCGGGTGAGGCGGGCGGGGTGGGTGTGGTGGTCGATTCTGGATGGAGCGCCGCGCCGGCGGTGCCCGCTCCCGCTCCCGTGCCGGTGCCGGTGCCGTCGGTCGTTGCGGTAGTTCCGGATGGTGATACGGCGGGTATGGCGGGTATGGCGGGTATGGCGGGTAGGGCGGGTGAGGCGGGTAAGGTGGGTGACGCAGATACGGCCGATGCTGTGGTTCCGGCGGCGGTAGTGGCGGAATCGATCACGGCGGCGGGTGCGCTCAAGCGGGAGGCAGCGCAGGCCAAGGTGCGCCGGGCGCGCGACTCGCTGGTAGAAGCACGCATGGCAGAGGCGGAGCAGCAGCGCCGGGATTCGGTGGCACTGGCGGTGGCGGCCGCGGCGCGCGCGGCAGAGCAGCGGGCGCGCGATTCGGTGACGTCGGCCGAGAAGCGAAAGCGCGACTCGATCGAGGCGCAGGAACGGGTCGAGGCACAGGCACGGGCGGCACAGCAGGCAGAAGAGGCGCGGCAGGCGCAGGAGCGTCAGCGGGAGACGCGGCTCGCGTCGGGTCGCGCGGCGCTCAACGGCTGGCTGCAACGCGTGGTGTCGGCGGTGTCGAACGGCCAAACCGGCGCGGCGGTGCTGACGGCGGGCCCCGCGAGCTTCGCGGAGTTCGTGGCGAAGAACAGCCCGAAGATCTCGGACGCGAGCGTCACCTCGATCGAGGTGGATGACGCGTCGGGCGAGGTGTCGGCGGTGTGGGTGCTCAAGTGGCGGAGCAACTTCGGCACGGCGACGCAGCGGCGGATGAAGGCATCGGCGACGGTGGTGCGTGATGGCGAGACCTGGCGCTTGCTGGGGTGGAAGATTCTCGAGGGGGAGCCGTGAGACTCAAGGCGGGTAAGGCGGGTAAGGCGGCTTGGGCGCTGATGGCGCTCGGATTCCCGTTGCTCAGCGTGCCGGTTGCGGCGCAGTCGCGGGAACTCGTCTCCTTGCAGGTGTCGGGGGAAGTGGTCTTCCCGACCGAAGACTATGGTGTGCTGGCCAAGAGCGCCACGCTCGGGTGGGAGGCGCAGGCACGCCTCACCTTCGGCCGCTTCTCGGTGGGCGCGGGCTACCAGCGGAGCACGGTGTTCAAGTCGGATGCCTCGGTGGGAGACATCACCGCGACGCTCTCCGTTGGGTTTGTGGAGCCGCGCTACGTGATCGGGGTGTTCGGCAATGTGGCAGCGCCGTACGTGGCGGCCCGGCTGGGGTATGGCAGCCTGCTCATCCGCTCGGCGAGCGACCTGGTGAGTTCGACGGAGGATTCGTTCATCTACGGCGGCGGGTTGGGCGTGATCTTCCAGGTGGCCTCGCGCGTCGGAATCGACCTGGGCGCGCAGTACTTCGTCGCCGACTTCACGGGTGGCCAGGGCAGCGCCGGCTACTTCCTGACCCGACTCGGCGTGTCGGTCGGGCTTTTCTAGGCGGGTGAAGGGATTCGTGATGCGGTCAGCAGGGAACATGATTGGTGGAATCGCACTGGGGCTGGTGGCCCTTTCCGGGTGCGGCGGCGGGGATGGGAGTTGCGACCCCATCGCTGCAACGCTGGTGTCGCGGATCGAGGTGCGCCCGTCGGCGGCGACGCTGGCGGAGAACGAGACGGTCCAGTTCTCGGCCACAGCGTTCTCGTGCGACGGGAGCGCGCTGCCGCTCCCGCCGCTGACGTGGCAGACTGGCGACGCCGCCACGGTGTCGGTAACGGCCGCCGGCCTGGCGCAGGCCCTGAAGGTGGGCGGGCCCGTCACCATCAGCGCCCAGGGACAGGGCAAGGTGGGCAGTGCGCAGGTCACGGTGGCGTCACCCTCGACGCAGGTCGCGTTCGTGGTGCAGCCAAGTAACGTCGTGGCCGGCCGGACCATGTCCCCACCCGTACAGGTGGAGATCCTGGACGCGCAGGGTTCCCGGGTGACCACCTCGACGGCGAGCGTGACGATCGCGCTGGGTCAGGCGCCAGGCGGGGCGGTGCTCGATGGAATCCTGACCGTTGCGGCGGTCAACGGAGTCGCGTCATTCGCCGGACTCAGCATGAACCACGCGTGTGTGGCCTGCACGCTGACCGCGGCATCGAACGGCCTGACCGGGGGCACCAGCCAGCCCTTCAATGTCACCGCCGGCGGCCCGGCTGCCCTCTCGTTCCTGGTACAGCCATCCGATCTCGTGGCGGGCTCGACCTTCACCCCGGCGATAGTAGTGCAGGTCCAGGACGCGTTCGGCAACCGGGTGACGTCGGTGCCGGCACTGATAACGCTCTCGCTGGGCAACAATCCGGGCGGGGCTGACCTGGGCGGTATCGTCTCGGTCAACGTGGTGAACGGACTGGCGACGTTCGCGTCGGCGACGCTCAATCGCACGGGCAGCGGGTACACGCTCACCGCCGGCAGCCCGGGGCTTGCTGCGGCGACGAGCGCGCCATTCGATGTGACCGCAGGGAAGGCGAGCAGGATCGCGTTCGTGGTGCAGCCGACCGATATCGCAGAAGGCACCCCGTTCAGCCCGGTGGTCGTGGTCGAGGTGCGGGATGCGCTCGGGAACCGGGTCACCACTGCCACCGGCACCGTGACGGTGAGCGTACGCAGCGCGTCGGGCGGGAGCGCTCCTTCCGGAACGACCCTCGTGGGTGGGGGTGCGCGCGCGTTGAGCCAGGGGGCCGCGGTCTATACCGGGATGACCGTCAATGTTTCGGTGCAGCGCACGCTGACTCTTCGCGCGACGTCGAGCGGGTTCGCGAATGTGTCGAGCCAGACTTTCGTGGTGAGGCTGTTCTAGGCGTGCGCGTGGACGAGAGCATGGAATCGGCCTGTCGGCCGTGCACCTCTTTGCGGGCGAAGGGACAGGTGATGACGTCACCGTGAAGATGATCGGCGGGATCGCGCTGGGTCTCGTGGTGCTGTCCGGGTGCGGCGGCAGCGGCGGGGACGCGAGCTGCGACCCGATTGCCGCAACGCTGGTGTCGCGGGTCGAGGTGCAGCCCCAACCGCGTCGATGGCGGACGGCGCCTCGCTGCAGCTGGCGGCGAGGGCCTTCTCCTGCGACGGGAGCCAGCTCGCCCTCCCGCCAGTGCAATGGAGCAGCGCCGACGCGACGACGGTGTCCGTAAGCGCCACCGGCATGGCGCTGGGACTCAAGCTGGGCGGTCCCGTTGCCGTGACCGCGGTGGCGCAAGGGAAGCAGGGCTCGGCGCAGCTCACGGTGGTGCCGCGCGTGGTGTCGACGGTAACGGTCGAGCCGGCGACCGGCGACGGTCGCGGCGGGGCGCACCAGCACCCTGGTGGTGAAGGCGTTCGACGCGCAGGGGCGGGAACTGCCAGGACGCACCGCCACGTGGAGCAGCGCCAATGACGCCATCGTCACGGTCTCGCAGCAGGGCGCGATCACCGGTGTCGACGTCCGGCGGTCCGGTCGCGGTAACGGCGAACGTCGAGGGCCATCCGGGCTCCGCACAGGTGACCGTCGTGAACGCGGCGGTCGGCGAGCGTGACGGTATCGCCGTTCGCGCCGACCGATCCCCGCCGGCACCACGGTGCAGTTCGAGCGCAGTGCTGAAGGACGACCAGGGCAACGTGCTGATCGGGCGCGCGGTGCTGTGGACGACGTCGGATCCGGTGCGCGCCTCGGTGTCGAACACCGGCCTGGTGACGGGGCTCGTGCCGGGCGGGCCGGTGACGATCCTGGCGACGTCGGAAGGGCGATCGGGGACGGCGCAGGTGACGGTGGTGGACGCCGCGGTGGCGACGGTGACGGTATCGCCGTCCACGTCCACGATCCCCGCCGGCACGACGGTCCAGTTGAGCGCAGCACTGAAGGACGATCAGGGCAATGTGCTGACCGGCCGCGCGGTGCTGTGGACGACCTCGGATCCGGCGCGCGCCTCGGTGTCGAACACCGGCCTGGTGACGGGGCTCGCGCCGGGCGGGCCGGTGGCGATCACGGCGACCGTCGAGGGTCACTCCGGCACGGCACAGGTGACGGTGGTGGACGCCGCGGTGGCGACGGTGACGGTATCGCCGTCCACGTCCACGATCCCCGCCGGCACGACGGTCCAGTTGAGCGCAGCACTGAAGGACGATCAGGGCAATGTGCTGACCGGCCGCGCGGTGCTGTGGACGACCTCGGATCCGGCGCGCGCCTCGGTGTCGAACACCGGCCTGGTGACGGGGCTCGCGCCGGGCGGGCCGGTGACGATCCTGGCGACGTCGGAAGGGCGATCGGGGACGGCGCAGGTGACGGTAACGTCGGGCGCGGCGGCGAAGCTCGCGTTCCGGACGCAGCCGAGCAACACGGTGGCAGGCGTCGCGATGACGCCATCGGTCCAGGTCGAGGTCCAGGACGCCGCAGGCGGTCGGGTGATGGGCTCGACCGTGCCAGCGTGACGGTGGTGTTCGGTGCCAACGCGGGTAGTGGGACGCTGGGTGGGACGCGGACCGTGAACGCGGTGGACGGCATGGCGACGTTCAGCACGCTGACGGTGAACCGCTCGGGGGAGGGCTACATCCTGACGGCCGCGGCGACCGGGCTCACAGGTGCCACGAGTGCGCCGTTCAGCATTGCTGCGGCAGCGGCGGATCGCCTCGGCTTCCTGGTGCCGCCGAGCACGACGGTGGCGGGAGCGGCGATCACGCCATCGGTGCAGGTCGAGATTCAGGACGCGTTCGGAAACCGGGTCACGTCTCATCGGTGAGCGTGACCGTCGCCCTCGAAGCCAACCCGGGCTTGGTGACCCTGGGCGGGACCGCGACGCGTCGGGCGATCAACGGTGTCGCGACGTTTGAGGGCTGACGATCACCGGGCGGCCAGCGGCTACACGCTGGCGGCCTCGTCGCTGGGGTTGCCGGCGCGATGAGCACCGCGTTCGACGTGAGTGCCGGCGACCCGTCGTCGCTGGGCTTCGTGACGCAGCCGAGCAGCGTCGTGGCAGGAGTCCGATGACCCCGGCGATCCAGGTCGAGGTGCTGGACGCGCTGGGCAACCGGGTGACGGCGGTGCCGGTGCAGGTGACGCTGTCGCTCGGCAACAACCCGGGTGGCGCCACGCTGGGCGGCACGTCTCGGTGAGCACAGCAGGTGGGGTGGCGACGTTCGGCGCGGTGACACTCGACCGCACGGGGTCGGGCTACACGCTCACCGCGGGCGCGCGGGTCTGGTCGGCGGCACGAGCGCCCCGTTCGACGTGACGCCGGGGCCGGTCGCCAGTCTCAGGTTCCTCGTGCAGCCGACTCCCGTGACCGAGGGCGAGCCGATCGCGCCGCCGTGCAGGTCGAGGTGCAGGATGCCAGGGCAACCGGGTGACAAATGCGCCCGGTCCCTACCTGACGTCTCCAGAGCGTGCGCAGCGCCGACGGGGGCAATCCACCAGGGGAGACGACGTTTCCGGCACGGTGACGCGGATGGTCGGACCGGCGTAGCGACGTTCAGCAACCTCGCCTGGCGTGAGCGGGACCGCACGGTGGCCCTGCGAGCGACGGCCGGTGCACTCAGCGTCCTCAGCAGCGGCTTCTCGGTCAACGCCCGCTAGGGAAGCGGTACACGCTCAGCTCACCCGCCGCGTCTTCCGCTTCATGAAGTCCATCAGGATGAACTGCCCCAGCGACATCGTGTTGGTGAAATAGGCCTTCCCGCGACAGATCTCCGATACCTGCTTCACGAAATCCACCAGATAGCGATCGCGGGCGAGCATGAACGTGTTGATCATGATGTCCGCCCGCCGGCAGTTGGCCACCTCGCGGTAGGTCGCCTCGAGGATCTTCGGGTCCAGTCCCATCGAATTGACGTAGATCCGGCCGTCGGGCATGGTGAGCGCGCTGGGCTTGCCGTCGGTGATCATGATGATCTGGCGCATGTCCTTCTTCTGCGCCAGGAGGATGCGACGCGCGAGCTTGAGGCCTTCCGCCGTGTTGGTGTGGTAGGGTCCCACCTGGACGTTGGCCAGGCCGCCCAGCGGAATCTCTTCCGCCGAGTCGTGAAAGAGGACGACCCGGAGTGAGTCGCCGGGAAACTGGGTGCGGATGAGGTGGGTGAGGGCCAGGGCCACCTTCTTGGCGGGGGTGAACCGATCCTCGCCGTACAGGATCATCGAGTGGGAGCAATCGAGCATCAGGACGGTGGCCGCGGACGAGCGGTACTCCGTCTGGTTGACCATGAGGTCGGGATAGTCGAGCTCGAGCGGCACCTTGAGCCCCCCGCGCGCGATGGCGTTGGTGAGCGTCGCGGGCACGTCGAGGTTCAAGGTGTCGCCGAACTCGTAGGGGCGGCTGGCCGACTCAGACTCGACCCCGGTGGCGAGCAAGGGCGTATCGTGCGCACCGAAGCTGGACTTGCCGATACTGCCGAGGAGGCCCTTCAGGGTCTTGTAACCGAGGAAGTCCATGCCCTTCTCGGTGAGGCCGAACTGGACCTGCTGCGCGGCCTCGCGGGCCTGGCCGCCGGGACCGAACAGGGACTGGTAGCCGGCGGGCATCTGGGGGGCCTGTTCGACCTTGAGGAAGCCCTCGTCGATGAGGCGCTGGACGATCTGGTCGAGCATCTCGGAGAGCTGGCGCTCGAGGTCCTTGTCCTTCGCGGGGTCGCCGGTGGACTCGCCGCGGAGCACCTGGAGCATGTCCGGGGTGAGCTGGCCCGACTCGATGAGGGCCTGGAGAATGGCCTCGCGCAGGGCGTCCATGCCGCGATCGGGTTCACCCGGCTCGTCGTTCCAGAGCCCGCCACCACTGAAGCCCGACTGCAGCAGGAAGTCACCCAGCTGGTCGAGCAGCGCCTGCAGGTTGACTGCGTCGGCGAGTTCGGGGAGGAACTTGGAGTAGGTAGTGAAGCGCATTGAGTCGAGGGTCGAGAGTCCGTGAGTCAAGAGTTGTGAGCGTGCGCTGGGCCTACCTGCTACCCTACCCCGTTCAGACAGTCCCGGTACGTTCACCCTCCGCTTACGTTTCTCTCCGTGACAGCTCCCGGCCTCATCGCCCGCATTCCCGGATCGCTCCCGGCTCTTCGCTCCCGGAACTTCCGGCTGTTCATCATCGGCCAGCTCATCTCCTACACCGGCTCGTGGCTGCAGACGGTGGCGCAGGGGTGGCTGGTGCTGCAACTGTCCAACTCCGCCTTCATCGTGGGCCTGGTCACGGCGCTCGGGGCGCTGCCGATCCTCGTCTTCACTCTCTACGGCGGGGTGCTGGCGGACCGGGTGAACCGCCGCAAGACGGTGATGATCCTGCAGGGTCTCCTGGCGGTGGAGGCGCTCGCGCTGGCGGTCCTGGTGGTACTCAACCACGTGACGGTGGGATGGATCATGGCGCTCGCGCTCTTCACCGGGCTGGTGACGGCGTTCGAGGTGCCGATCCGTCAGGCGATGGTGGCGGAGCTGTCGGGGCGGGAGTCGCTGATGAACGCGATCGCGCTGCAGTCGTCGGTGTTCAACCTGGCGCGGGTGCTGGGGCCGGCGTTCGCGGGCGTGATCATCGGCGTGTGGGGCGTGGCGGCGTGCTTCTTCCTCAACGCGGCGAGCTTCCTCGCGGTGATCTGGGGATTGTGGCGGATGGACCTGGCCGACTCGCCGATCCCGAAGGACCGCGTGGACGTGATCGGCGCCTTCCGGGAGGGGGCGCGGTACGTGCGCCACGAACGGTGGCCGCGCGCGCTCATGATCCTGATCGCCTCGACGACCATCTTCGGATTCTCCTTCCTCGCGATGCTGCCCGTGTTCGCGCGGGACGTGCTGGGCACCGACGCGCGCGGCTACGGCGCGCTGGTATCGGCGGTGGGCGTGGGCGCGCTGTCGGGCGCGCTCTTCCTGGCGGCGTTCGGGGGCACGCTCAGGAAGCGGCGCCTCGCGCTCCTCTCGGCGGCCGGGTTCGGCGCGATGCTGGTCGCGACGGCGCTGGCACCCAACTACTGGGTCGCCTTCGGCTTGCTGGCGGTGGTCGGCTGCAGCATGGTATTGCAGAGCATCAGTGCCAACACGCTGCTGCAGCAGGAGGCGCCGGATCACCTGCGCGGACGGGTGATGGGGTTCTACTCGTTCGTGGTGCTGGGGATGGCGCCGTTCGGCGCGCTGCAGATCGGCTGGATCTCGCAGCACTTCGGGACTCGCGTGGCGTTTGGACTGGGAGGGACGGCGTGTGTGACTGTTGCGATACTTGTGTGGAGGGGAATCGTCAGTCGTCCGTCGTCAGTCGCCAGTCGTCAGTGAGTCGTGAGATGAGGAGGTACTTGTGATCATCACGATTTCGAGGCAATTCGGGGCTGGCGGCGCCGAGGTGGCGAAGCGGGTGGCGGACCGCCTGCAGTGGCGGGTGGCCGACAACGAGTTCGTGGACCGGGTTGCGGCGCGTGCGGGGCTCACGCCCGACGAGGTGGCGGTGCGGGAGGAGCGGGTGCCCAACTTCATGGAGCGGCTGGCGTGGGCGCTGGCGTCGGCGTCGGCCGAGCTGGCGGTGCCGACCGGTGCGACGATGGAGGGGCTGAGCGAGCCGCTGATGGTGCGGGTGACGGAGAGTGTGGTGGCGGAGATCGCGCGGGAGGGACGGGTGGTGCTGGTGGGACGGGGGGCCGCGGCCATCCTGGGAGAGCAGGAGCGGACGCTGCACGTGCAGGTGGTGGCGTCGGTGGGGATCCGGGCGGAGCGGATCGCCGGGCGGCTCAGCATGACGGTGGAGGAAGCGCGGAAGCTGATCCACGAGACGGATGCGCGGCGGGCCAAGTATCACAAGGAGTACTACGGGCGGGACTGGGCGGACCCGGTGAACTATCACCTCGTGATCAATACCGGGTTTCTGGGGCTGGATGGGACGGCGGACTTGATTGTGCGGGAGGCGGGAAGGAGGGGGTGGGCCTTTAGACAAACTACGTAAGGCGGAACGGCGACAGCGTGAGGAGGAACAGCGACGGTGGAAGCGAAACAGCGTGAGCGGTGAGCGGGCCCTGCCGTCGTCATCCGAATGACATGCCGCCTCCTCCCTTGCCGTGGCCGCCCTCCTTGTTCCGCTCCGGGCGAACGCGGGAATAACCGAGTTCATCACTGCGAGCGATCTTCTTCTGCGCGGCGAGGCCTTCCAGGATCAACTCACAGCCGGCGACGACCCTGGCGGTCTGGCCACGCTCGGCCAGCTCTCCAGCAACCACAGCATTGACCAGTCCGGGCACCACCGAGAAGCCCTTGAGGCAGGCGTCGGTCTTCTCGTCTCCCGCAATCTTGAGCGCGCCGCCGGCGTCGAACCAGGCCACGATCGAGGCGAGGTCGAGGTGACCGATGCGCTCCATCATGGTGGCCCCGGCAGCGCGGCGGATGAGCTCGCGCCCGATGGCGTCGGCGCCCTGGAGTTCTCCCTCGTATTCCAGCTCGAGCTTGCCGGTGATGGAGGGGAGTGCGGCATAGATGTCGGTGATGCGGGGCGTGATGGTGGTCTCGCGATGGGCGAGAGCCCGGCGCTCGGCGCTGGAAATGGCATGCTCGAGCACGCTGATCGGGAGGCGCTGGCTCACGCCGCTGCGGCGATCGACGCGCTTGTCCTGGCGGGCCTCGAAGGCGACGCGCTCGATCACTTCGAGCACGAAGTCGGGGAGGTCGACGGGCCGGGCACCGCGCTCGACCCAGGCTTCCTGGCGGGTGATCTCCATACCGAGCTCGACGGTGCGCGGATAGTGGGTCAGGATCTCGGAGCCGATGCGATCCTTGAGCGGCGTGATGATCTTGCCGCGCGCGGTGTAGTCCTCGGGATTGGCGGTGAAGCACATGAGGACGTCGAGCGGCAGGCGCACGGGATAGCCCTTAATCTGGACGTCACCCTCCTGCATGATGTTGAAGAGGCCGACCTGGATCTTGCCGCTCAGGTCGGGAAGCTCGTTGATGGCGAAGATGCCGCGATTGGCGCGGGGCAGCAGGCCGTAGTGCATGCTGAGCTCGTCGGAGAGCAGGTGCCCGCCGCGCGCCGCCTTGATCGGGTCCAGGTCGCCGATCATGTCGGCGATGGTCACGTCGGGGGTGGCGAGCTTCTCGACGTAGCGATTCCCGCGCTCGAGCCAGGCGATCGGGGTGGCGTCGTCGCACTGGGCGACGAGCTCGCGGCCGAACTTGCTGATGGGGCGGAAGGGGTCGTCGTTGACCTCGCTGCCGGCAATGACCGGGATGGCGGGGTCGAGGAGTTCGACGAGGGCCCTCAGGATCCTGGTCTTGGCCTGGCCGCGGAGCCCCAGGAGGATGAAATCGTGCTGGGCGAGGACGGCGTTGACGATCTGGGGGAGGACGGTGTCCTCGTAACCAACGACGCCCTGGAACAGGGGGGTGCCCTGTTCGAGTGCCCGGATGAGGTTGGCCCGGAGCTCTTCGCGGACGGTGCGGCCGGCGAGGGGGGGCTGGTTCCAGGGACTGTTCTTGAGGTCGTAGAGGGTGCGGGGCTGACTCATGACTGATTATACCCTCAAGCAGGGAATGGTTCGTTGCCCTGCGGGTGCTTTGGGGCTGGCGTGGCTCTGGGGTGGCTCCTTCGGCTCTCGCGCAACAGAGCCTCCGGAGCCATCCCCATTCACCACGCCAGCCTTCGCACCGTTGCCCCCACCGCCTACCAGCCCTGCCCGCCCTGCTTTGTGCGCAACCTCACAATTCCCAGCAACTTACCCGTTGACGGGCGGTATTACATGAGTACCTTGCGCGCCGTACTGTGCGTGGTCGCGCCCAGTCGTGGAGGAGCAGGGTCATTCAACTTCGAGGAGTTCGAGCAATGCGGAAGTTCCTGATGGTGGCCGCGGTCGTTGCGGTTGCGGCCTGTGGCAAGAAGCAGGCGGATACGTCGGCTGAGGCGGTTGGCGCGGCGGCGGGTGCAGCGGTGGACACGGCGGCTCACGTTGCCGACAGCGCGATGGGTGCGATGGCGGACTCGGCCCATGCGGCGGTGGCCCCGGCGGACACCGTCAAGTCAAAGATGGAAGCGAAGCCGGCGAACTAGTTCTTCGGGAAGGGCAGGGCGACGACGGTGGCGGGCAGTCCGCCGGCCGTCACGGCCTGGCCCGTCTCCACCTCGCGGCGGATGAGTGCCAGGGCGAGGCGACCGGTGGGCAGCGTGAGGATACTCCTCACGCTGCCCACTTCCTTTTCTCCGACCATGATCTTCGCGTCGGTGAGGGACCCGGCGCCGCTCCAGGTGAGGCCGCGCAGGTCGCGGTTGGTGTGCCCGCGGAAGTGGAGTCGCGCGACGGTTTCCTGCCCGGTGTAACACCCCTTCTCGTACGACACACCGCCGTTCTCGTCGAAGCGGACCTCCTGCACCAAGGTCTTCTCGTCGATCTCGGCGCCCCGTCTGGCCCATCCGGCGAGGATGCGCGCCCCTTCCCACTCATCGCCGGTCGCGGTTCGCGCGCCCGAGATGGCGAGGACCTTGAGCGCGTGCGCGATCGCGTCCCTGGTGCCAGTGACGAGCGCGGTGAAGGGAATCCCCAGGGGCGCCTGCGCGACCACGATCCCGTCCACGTCGATGGGAGTCGCCACGGCGCCGCCACCGAAGAGGCGGTAGACCTGCCACTCATCGGACAGGTCGGTCACCTTCGCGAGGCGCGGGGGCAACAGCTTCCGGAACAGGTCGGCGGCGATAGAACGGGCATCGAGATCGGCAATGAACAGGAATCGATCGCCGAGCTTGATGACCCAGCAATCGAGAATGATGAGGCCCTTGGGAGTGAGCAGCGCACCGTAGACGAGCGACCCGTCTCCCGGCTTGTCCAGGTCGTTGGTGAGGAGACCCTGAAGACACTGCAGCGCGCCGGGCCCGGTGATGGAGAACACCGCGGCGGGCATCTGGTGCACGAGCGCCCCGGTGCGGAGTCGCTCGAGACTCTCCGCCGTCAGCGTTACCTCAACCATTGCCGTTGGCCCAGGGAAGGTCGACGGGGCGGCGGCCGGTGAAGTCGGTCCACACCGAGTCGGCGTCCTTCAACGCGTCGGCCGGATGTGAAGTCGAGAGCATGGCGCAGCGGAGTCCGGCGGCGCGGGCGGCGCGCAGTCCGGGAAGGGAGTCCTCGACGACCACACAGTTTGCAGTGGCAGTCTGAAGTGCCGCCCGGGCCTGGTTGTAGCCGGCGGGGTCGGGCTTGCAGGCGGGGACGTCCTCGGCGGCGACGATGAGGCTGAAGAGCGAGGCGATCCCATCCGCCTGGAGTACCAGCTCGATCTCGCGGCGCAGGGCCCCGGACACGATGGCGAGACGGTGGCCGTCGGCGGCTGCAGCGCGCACGAAGTCGGTGGCACCGGCCACCATCGGCATGGCCCTGCGCACCAGGCGTTCGTATGCGGCGTGCTTCCGCTCGGTGGCGTCGGCGATACTGGCCGCATCAGCGGGACGGTTGGCCCGCGTGAAGCTGTAGCGGAAGCATTCCCGGTCGTCGAAACCGAGATAGTCGCGGTAGTAGGTGTCGCGTTCGAGGCCGATGCCGAACTCGGCGAGGGTGTGAATGAGCGCCTCGCAGTGCAGCGGCTCGTCGTTGATCAGGACGCCGTTGAAGTCGAAGAGGATCGCTTTCGTCATGCAGGGATAATAAGGCGGGTAGGGCGGGTGAGGCGGGCAGCGCGGGTGGGCGGGGATGAGGACCTATTGCTGTCGACTGTAAAGCCCGCCGACGCGATAGGACTCGTCCAGGAGTTCGACCGGGTGGAGGACCGTGGCGTCGATACCAGCGGCGCGGAGGCCGGCGCCGATCTGCATGTGGCAGCCGGGGTTGCCGGTAGCGACAATGCGCGGAACCGGTGACGCCGCGGCGATGCCGCGGATCTTGTCGTCGAGGACGGCACGGGCCATCTCGGGATGCAGGATGGAGTAGATGCCGGCGCTGCCGCAGCACTTGTCGGAGCCGGGAAGCACCTGGAGTCTCAGCCCGGGAATGGCGTTCAGCACGGCAAGCGGCTCCGCCTGGATCTTCTGCGCGTGCTGCAGGTGGCAGGGCGCATCGTACACGACATCGAGCGGGAGCGGCCCGCCCTGGCGTGGTCCCTTCGCCGCGAGCAACTCGCTCACGTCGCGCACGCGGGAGCCAAAGGCCTGGGCCACCTTCGTGCCAAGCAGGTGACCGTATTCCTTGAGCAGGGCGCCGCAGCCGGCGCTGTTCACCACGATGTAGTTGGCGCGGTGGCCAAAGGCCAGCACGTTCTGCCGCGCGAGTGACTCGGCCCCCTTGCGGTCACCGGCATGCTCATGCAGCGCCCCGCAGCAACCCTGGCCATTGATCTCCACTACGCGATAGCCATTGGCTTCGAGCACGCGTCGCGTCGCGTCGTTGACGTGACGGAAGACGGTGTCCATGACGCAGCCGCGAAAGAGGGCGACCGTCGGCGCGGAATGGGAGACGTGGAAGCTGGGGAACGAGCGGGGCCTCTCGGTACGCTTGGTGGACGCGAGCATGCCCATGCCGAAGCCGAAGCGGGTGCCGCTGGCCCAGCGTGCGGGGAGCCCGGTGACGCGGAACCAGCGGGCGGCGGTGAGCACCGTTCGCCAGATGAACCGATACGAGAAGACGGCGAGAATGGCCCTCGCGGCGGGTGCGATGCCGCGCCTCTCGGCCAGGATCTCGCGTGCCGCCTCCAGTCCCTGTCCGTACCCGACACCCGACGGACAGGCGGGTTCGCAGCCGCGGCAGCCGAGACAGGCGTCGATGTGCTGGGTGAGGGCGGGATCGTCGGCGCCGATCTCACCGCGCTCGAGCGCGCGCATGAGCACGATGCGCCCACGCGGGCTGTCGGCCTCGTCGCCGGTGGCGAGGTAGGTAGGGCAGGCGGGGAGACAGAAGCCGCAGTGGACGCAGGGGTCCAGCGCGGCGAACCGCGAGTCGGTGCTACCGGCCATCACCATCGCCCTCGAGCGCCACGCTCAGCAGCAGGCCGGGATCAAAGGTCTCCCTGAGGCGGCTCACGAGCGCGCCGACACCCTCGCGATAGGCGCCGAAGTGTCCCAGTTGCTGGCGGATGGCCCAGGGTGCGCGCTCGAGGGTCATGGGAATCTCGCGCGATGCCGCCGTGCGACGGAGCGCGCGCAGCGCATCGATGCGGGCTTCTCCGCTCCAGCGGATGCCGCCGGCGCTCCCGGCCCCCGCGGTGATGAGTCCCTCGTCGAGGGTCGCGGCGAGCATGTCGAGCGAGTCATCGAGACCAGGCTGCAGCACCCCGAGCCGCAGCGTGACGGCGCCGCCAAGCACGGCGCGGGCGGAAAGGTGCCAGAAGGAACTGGCTCGCTCGACGGGAAGCTGCTGCCACACGAGCGACGTGGCGGAGGTGAGCCGCCTCGCCTCGGCGGCGACGCCGTCCTCGGTGCCCATGATCCGCGCGGCGAGTATCCAGTCGGGCTCGGCGGCAATCGCGGGAGAGAAGAGCTCGAGGGCCTGCAGCGAGAAGCGCGCCTCGGTGAGGTCGCGCGCGGCGCCGGTGAGCTCATCGCGCGTGGCGCGGGTGATGAGCGTCTGGTCGGCACGCGGGAGCGCCCGGAGGCGCAGGCTCAGTTCGGTGATGACGCCGAAGCCGCCGAAGCCTCCGATCTGCAGCTTGCCGAGATCGTAACCGGCCACGTTCTTGACCACGCGCCCGCCGGCGCGCACGACGCGCCCGTCCCCCGTAACCACGCAGAGTCCGAGCACATGATCGCGCACGGGGCCGAACCCCTGGCGCAGGGGCCCCGCGGTGCCGGCAGCGACGACGGAGCCGATGCTGCGCTCGGGGCGACCGGGGGGATCGATGGCGAGCCACATGCCGTCGTCGGCGAGCCGGCGACGCAGGGCACCGATGGAGACACCGGCATCGACGGTGGCGACGAGGTCGGCAGGGCTCACGCTCGTGACGCGATCGAGGCCGCGGGTACTGACCGCAAAGTCGGCGGGGGCGTCGGAGGAGAGCCAGGTGCCTTGGCCCTCGATGCGCGCGCGCCAGTTGCGGGCGTGGGCGAGGGCGAAGAGGCGCGCCATCGCCTCGGTGGAATCGGGCACGACGCGAGGAAGCCCTGCGGGGTCCCGTTCCACGCCGGACGCACCGACGATCTCGCGAAGCCGAGCCAGCATGCCGTCAGTCATGGGCCACCTCCGCCAGCGTACTGCGTTCCTGCCTGCCGTTCCCGCGCGTCGCGGGTGAGGCGCACCATTCCCTGCAGGCGTGGATGGGGAACACCTTGCCGGGATTGGAGCGCTCGCCGGGATCGAAGACGCGGCGGGTGGCCTGCATGGCGCCAAGTGTCTCGGCGTCGAAGATGAGGGGCATGTAATCGAGCTTGTCATTCCCTACGCCGTGCTCGCCGGTGATGCTGCCGCCGGCGGCGACGCAGGCGGTCATGATCTCGCGACTCGCGTCGCGTACGCGCGCCGCGAGGGCGACGTTGCGGCGGTCGAAACTGATATTCGGGTGAAGGTTCCCGTCACCAGCGTGAAACACGTTGCTGATGTAGAGCCCGTAGCGATCGCGGATCTCGCTGATCTGGTCGAGCACGTCGGGCAGCGTGGAGCGTGGCACGACGGCATCCTGCACCACCAGGTCGGGTGCGATGCGTCCCATGGCGCCGAAGGCCTTCTTCCGTCCCTGCCAGAGGCGCGCGCGATCGGAGGCCGTTTCGGCGGTGAGGACATTGCGCGCCTGGTGCGCGCGGAGCAGCGGCTCGACCACGGCGTGCTCGGCTGCGACGCCCTCGGGCTGGCCGTCGAGCTCGACGAGCAACACGGCGGCGGCATCGGTGGGATACCCCGCGGCGTAGATGGACGCTTCGACCGCCTGCACGCACGCCTGGTCCATCATCTCCAGCGCCGCGGGCACGATGCCCGAGGCGATGATGGCAGAGACGGCCTCGCTCGCGGCACGGATGCTCGGGAAATCGGCGAGCATGGTGCGCACGACGGGAGGAATGGGCTCGAGCCGCACCGTGATGCTGCAGGCGATGCCGAACATCCCCTCGCTGCCGACGAAGAGGCCGACGAGATCGGGCCCCCAGGCATCACCGTGGGTCGAGCCGAGCCGGGCGAGGGAGCCGTCGGGGAGAATGACCTCGAGCTCGGTGACGTGATTGGTGGTGACCCCGGCCTTGAGGCAGTGCGGCCCGCCGGCGTTCTCGGCGACGTTGCCCCCGATGGTACACGCGGTCTGGCTCGAGGGATCGGGGACGTACTGCAGGCCGTGCGGCAGCACGGCTTCCGAGAGACGCGCGTTGACGACGCCGGGCTCGACCACGGCGCGGCGACTGGCGGGGTCGACGCTCAGGATGCGGTTCAAGCGGGTGAGGGCGACGAGGACGGCGTTGCTCTCGGCGAGTGCGCCACCGGAGAGCCCGGTGCCGGCGCCGCGCGCGACGAACGGAGTCCTGAGCGCGTGGAGCAGCCGCATCACCTTGATCAGCTCATCGCGGGAACCGGGGAGGACCACGACGCCGGGATAGGACTCGTGAGTCGGGAGGCCATCCATGGTATAGGTGGCGAGCTCGGCGCGGCGATGCCGCACCCAGCGGGGCCCGACGATGCCTGAGAGTCCCGTGAGGAGCGACTCGTTCATGAGCCGGCCAGGTCGAGTGGGTGATGACCCTTCCCGTTGGAGTGCGCCTTCTTCCGGGTACGGAGGCCGGCATCGATCGCGCTCGAGAGGGGCGGAAGCATCTTGAGCAGGAGGTCCACGCGCTCCGCGGTGGAGCGGATCTCGAGGAGGGCCTGCTTCTCGGGGGCGCCGGTGTCGAGTGCGGCGGCCACGTGGAATGAGAGTGCGGTCGGGTCGGTCGGAAGCGTGCGGGTATCGGGCTCGAGGTCGTTCAACTCGCGCAGCGCCGGGAGGTAGTGGGTGAAGGCCTCGGCGAGGGCAGTGCAGCGCGCCGCGGGCGGCGTACTGTCCTCGCGATCCTCGAAGGCCTCGACCATGGCGACGAGGTACGGGGCAGGGTCGTCGAGGTAGCGGGTGACGAGGAAGCGGGTGGTGCCCTGGACGACAATGTTGGAGCGCCCGTCGGCCAAGGCCTGGGTGCCGCGGATCTCGGCGACGCAACCGACGGCACCCAGGGCGGGAGCTTCATGGGCGATGCCGGGGAGGGCCAAGCCGAAGCGTTCGCCACCGGCGAGGCAGTCGACGAGCATCCGGCGGTAGCGGGGCTCGAAGATGTGCAGCGGGAGCAGGGCGCCGGGGAAGAGGACGACGCCCAGGGGGAAGATGGGAAGGCGGAACGTCATGGTGGAAGATAAGGCGGGTGAGGCGGGTAGGGCGGGCAGGCGGGTGGTGCGCCACAATTCCGGGCAACTCGGCGTCGACTAATCTGTCAGGAGCGCCGCGGGCTGGGTGCGAATCGTTCGTTGAAGGGGACGGACAGCCCCGAGCATCGCAGCGATTGCAAGCAGGATTGCCGGCAGCACGATGTTGTGCACCGGGAGCACAGGAAGGTCGCCCAGTATCTCCGCGAGCACGGCACGCAGCGCCGGACCCACTGTGGTCAATGCCACCAGGATTCCAGCCGCAATGATTACGACGGTGCGACCGAGCACTGCCGCCGTAATACGCCGGCAGGTGGCGCCGAGTGCGCGGTGAATTGCGAGTTCGGGCACGAGCGCCGTGGCCCAGAGTGACACGCTCACCATGGTGCCGAGCGCGCCGAGCAGCAGTGCGGCGATGGCCTCGACCCGGAACCAGCGGGCGAACCAGGCCATCGGAAGGGTGAAGGCCCGGCGCATGGCCGACTCACTCATTCCCTGCGAGTGCTGAATGGTGGCGTGCTTCTGCAGCGCGGCGCGAGCGCTCGCGAGGCCTGCCGCGCTGCCGCGGATGAGCAGGTCAGCGCCGGCGATGGGATGTTGCAGCGTGCTGAGGTAGACCGCGAAGCGAGGCTGGAGGCCGCCGCTCCGTCCCGGCGCCTTTCCATCGTCCACCACGCCAACGACAGTGTACGGCACGCGCGCGGTGCCCATGAAGATGGTGCGCCCGAGCGGGTTGCCGTTCTCGAAATGACGCGCCGCCATCTGCCGATTGACGATGGCAACTCGCGGCGCCTTCCAGCCGTCGTCGAGGGTGAAAGCGCGTCCCGCGACGAGAGGAATTCCCAGGACCGCGAAGGTGTCGGGGCTCACCACTGAATGGCTCGCGCGCTCGCTGTGCCACTTGAGGAAGATGCCGCCGGTGAAGCACTGGCCGCAGTCGGTCTCCACCCAATCAACCGTTCCCAACCCGACCAGCGCACCCGGGATGGTGAGGCTCACGCCCTCAATGCCCTCCGTGTCGGCGAGATCGTGGAGCATGTCGAAATAATGGGCCGAGCGCGCCGCCGGGTCGGGATCCGTGTCGGCGAGCTGGTAGACCGTTCCGTCGGGCTCGGCGTTGCCGTTGCCCATCAGCAGCGCTGCCTGCTTGCTCACGAGGGTCGCAGCAAGAAGGATCGCGAGGCTGGCGCCGATCTGGACGACGGGCGGCACGAGTGAGAGCGGATTCGCGGGAAGATTGACGAGTCGCCTGCCGCGGGCGTGGCGCAACGGGAGCAGTGCGCCGAGCAGCAGGGCGACCGCCGCGGTGATGGCGATGGTTGCCGGGGCGTAGCGCCATGCACCCAGGGTATGAGGCCAGGTGCTCAGCGCCAGGCGAAGGCCAGCGTATCCCGCGGCGAGGCCGAGCGGCACGGCGGTGAGCAGGATGACCAGGCCCTCACCGAGGAAGCTCAGCGCGAGATCGCGGCGGGAGGCACCGACCGCGCGACGGACCGCGGTGTCGACATCCCGCGCACCGGAGCGGGTCCACTGGAGCGTCAGCGCGGTCACGACGGCGACGGCGCAGGCGGCTGAGGCGATGACGATGAGCAGGGCGAGCAGTTGCGCGATGGTACCGGCCTGCAGCATCGCGGGTGTCTGCGCCGTGCTAGTGAGCGGTAGTAAGAGGTCAGCGGCTCGGGCGGGATCGGGCTGAAGGACGGACGTGCCGCCCCGCGACAGCGAGAGGACCGGTGAGAGAGTCGCGATGGCTGCGGCGGCTGCGAGCACGAGCCACGCGGCGGTTGGCCAATGGTTTCGGAACGCATCGGCCATGGGGACGAGGGTTCTTGTGGCCGAGCGGGTAAGGCGGGTAGGGCGGGTAAGGCGGGTGTCCGGTTCCGGGATCATTCCACCGTTGCCATGCATTCGAGTTCCATGCGCGCTCCCAGGGCCAGGCCGGTGGTGCCGAAGGCGCTGCGCGCGGGGAAGTGCTTCGTGAAGTAGGTGGCGTACACCTGGTTCATCGCGGGCCACTCGCTCATGTCGGCGAGCATCGCGGTGCACTTCACGACGTTGTCCATGGACGATCCGTTTCGCTCCAGCGCGGCCTTGATGTTGTCCAGGGTCTGCCGCGTCTCGGCCTGGATGCCGCCGGGCACGACCTTGCCGGTGCTGTCGGTGCCGAGCTGACCGGAGAGGTAGAGCATGTGGCCGACCCGGACCGCCTCGGCGAAGGGACGAGCGGGCCCGTTGTCGGCGCGGGGAATGTACCGCACCGATGGGGGCGACGACTGAGCCGGTTGTGACGAAGGCCGGTTGCGATCGCAGCCGGCCAGGGTCAGAACCACGAGTACCAGCGCCAGGGGCTTCAGGCGGCCACCCAACGGCCCTTGAGGTGCTGGATGTCGGGGCAGTGGCGGAGCTTCTCGAAGGCGCGCTCGCGGATCTGGCGGATTCGCTCGCGGGTGACACCCAGCCGCTCGCCAATGGCCTCGAGGGTCAGCGCCTCGGAGCCTTCCTCGAGCCCATAGTACATGGAGAGGATGGCACGCTCGCGCGGCGTGAGATGACGGGCAAAGAGGCGATCGACGAACTCGCGGGTGAGGTGCTGGTCCGTGAGCGACTCGATCTCGGAATCGGAGTTGCCGGCGACGCGCTCGCCCACGGTGGCACCGTGACGATCGCGGCCATCGACCGGGGCGTCGAGGGACATCTCAATGGTGGACATCTGGCGCGCCTCGCGGATCGTCTCGATCTGCTCGCCCAATGCCCGAGCCAGTTCACCGTCAGTGGGCGCACGGCCGAGCTCCTGGGCCAGGAGCGCCTGCACGCGGCTCATCTTGATGAGTGAAGAATTCTGGTTGAGGGGAATGCGAACGCTGCGTGTCTGTTCTGCGAGAGCCTTGAGGACCGCCTGGCGGACCCACCATACAGCGTAGCTGATGAACTTGACGCCGTGATCGGGATCGAACTTCCGCACCGCCTTGAGGAGCCCCTCGTTCCCGATCGCCACCAGTTCGCCGAGGTCGAGTCCGTGTCCCTGATACTTCTTTACGTAGGCGATGACGAACCGGAGATTGGCGGTCACGAGTCTTTCGGCCGCCGTCTGGTCGCCGCTGAGGGCACGCCGCGCGAGCGCGCGTTCCTCGGCGGGATCGGTAATCATCGGGAGTCGTTGAATGTCGACGAGATACTGGTCGAAGGATCCCTGGGCCACTGCCCGGCCCACGGTGCGAACGCCAGGCCGAGCGGCCTTGCGAGCGACAGGACGAACAAGGCTAGCGCGGGTGCGAGCCATTCATACCCCCTTCAGGGGAACCATCGAGTTGTTTGGATAACACAGAACAGCATTGCGGGAAGGCAGCCAATATAGGAAGCGCCAGTAATGCGGTCAAGCAATATTAGTTGTCCACATCACAAATATTCTAGCGGCTTAACCTTACGGTGTTATTGCACTTATCCACTTCTCCACAAGTGACAGCGAGATGTCAGCGGGGGTATGGGTCAAACGACCTAAGGCGTCGGTCAGCGGCCGGCAGTCTTCAGTGAGTCGACAGTCGTGGGTCGTGGGTCGTGTCAGAGGATCGCGGCCAGGCCCGCGTCGATGGTGGCTTCGTCGAAGCCAACGGTCCAGCTCCCACCGCGCTGGCCCATCGCTCCGATCTCGAGCGGCACGGCAAAGCGGATCTCGCCGGCGATGTTCTTCTTGTCGCGGGCCATGGCCTGACGCACGCGTTCAACGTTGGTGCGGAAGGTGACACGCACCGGGAGGCCCAACTGCGAGAGAATTGCGGCAATACGATCGCCGGTGCCCGCCTGGAGAAGGCCTGCGCGCTCGGCCATGGCGCACTCGGCGATGAGGCCCAGGCCCACCGCCTGGCCGTGCAGAAGCGAATAGCCCGAGACCTGCTCCAGCGCGTGCGCGACAGTGTGCCCGGCGTTGAGCATGGCGCGGGGGCCGGCCTCGCGTTCGTCGCTGGACACGATACCGGCCTTGATCTCGACGCTGCGGCGGATGAGGACCTCGAGCGTGGTGAGGTCACGCGCGAGGAGTGCCGCCGTGCTGGCCTCGATCCACGCGAGATATCCGGCGTCGGTGATGAAGCCGTGCTTCACCGCTTCGGCGAGTCCGCTGCGATACTCGGCGTCGGCAAGACTCCTGAGCGTGGCGGGATCGGCGATCACGGCGACCGGGGGATGAAATGCACCGATGAGGTTCTTGCCGTGGGGGGTGTCGACGCCGGTCTTGCCGCCCACCGATGCGTCGAGCATCGCGAGAAGCGTGGTGGGCACGAGCACGAACGGTATGCCCCGCTGGTAGGTCGCGGCGACGAAGCCGGTGAGGTCGCCGATGACGCCCCCGCCCAACCCGATGAGGGCCGAGTCACGGCCAAAGCCGGCGTTGAGGAGCGCATCGGTGAGGTTGGCCCAGGTGTCGCGTGTCTTGAACTTCTCGCCTGGCGGCACGCTCAGGCGGGTGGCCCACTCATGCGCGGAGCGCTGCGTGTCGCCGCCCAGGGACCACGCGGAGTTGGAGCCGCTTTCCCATGCCTCGTACTGGCGGCCGACGGCGGCATCGGTGACCAGCGCCACCGATCGCGCGCCACAGTGGGCGGCGACGATCTCGGGAAGGTCGGCGAGCGCGCCGGGGGCGATATAGACGGGATACGTGCCCAGGGCGTGCCGAACGAGAATGGGCTCCACGCTACCAGGTCACGTCGCCGGTGCCGGCGCGATGGTTCGCGAGGCGGGCGAGCGTGAAGAGAAGATCGGAGAGCCGGTTGAGATAGACCAGGAAGAGCTCGGGCACCATCTCCTGCGCGGCGAGGTGCACCACCTGGCGCTCGGCGCGACGGCAGACGGTGCGCGCGAGGTGAAGCACTGCCGCCTTCTGGGTGCCGGCGGGCAACACGAACGCCGTCAACGGTGCCAGCTCGCTGTCGGCCGCATCGATGACGTGCTCGAACTCGGTCACCCGGGCGGCGGAGAGCGTCGCCTTCTCGAGGGCCTTCCGGACCTTGTCGGGGTCGGGCGTGGCGAGATGACCCCCGATGGAGAAGAGGTCGCGCTGGATCGACTCGAGCAACGCATCCTCGAACGAGACGGGTGCCGTGGCGCGCACGAGTCCGATGACGGAGTTCAGCTCGTCAACGTCGCCATAGGCCGCGACGCGGATGTGGTCTTTTGAGACGCGGCCGCCGCCGAAGAGAGCCGTGTCTCCGGTATCGCCGGTGCGGGTGTAGATCTTCACGGTCGAGAGTCGAGGGTCAAGAGTCAAAAGTCAGGAGTCAAGCGTCAAGAGCCGGCGAGCGCTGAGAGCATCTCGGCGACTCGCGTGAACTTTTCGCGCGGGGCGCCGCGGGGCTTGCCGGCCGCCTGTTCGAGCGCGTCGAGCTTCTGCCAGTCGGCGTAGCTCACGACCTGTACACCGCGTGCCTGCAGCACCTGGTCGACCGCGGTGCGACTGCCGCGCGTCTTCGGGGTGACGGCTCCGCTCGCGACGTCCTCGAGCAGCCGGTCCGCCGTCTCGACCGAGTCGGGCTTGTTGGTGCCGATGACGCCGCTCGGGCCGCGCTTGATCCACCCGACGGCATATACCCCGCGACACATCTCGGGTGCGCCGGGCCCCACCAGCACGCGGCCCTCGACATTGGGAATGACGCCGGCGCGCGGGTCGAATGGCACGCCGGGGACCGCGATTCCCTTGTATCCCACCGACCGGAAGACGAGGCCCGCGGGTAACGTCTCGGTCTCGCCGGTGGCCTCGGCCTTGAGGTCATTGCCCGACCCACGCACCAGGCGGTTCTTCACGAGCTTCACGCCCTCCACGCAGCTGGTGCCGAGTATCTCGACGGGCGACACCAGGAAGCGGAGCACGATCCGGCGCTTCCGGCCTTCGGGCTTGCGCGCGGCGAATTCGCGGAGCGTGGCGAGGTTCTTCTCCGCGGTGCGATCCTCGTGGGCGGTGAGCTGGTGTGCACTGTGCTCATCGAGCTCGATCTCGCGGGGGTCGACGATGACGTCGGCCTCGGCGAGTTCTCCCAGTTCCTTGAGCTCCGGATTGGTGAACGCGGCCTGGGCGGGCCCGCGACGGCCCAGCATGTAGATCGACTCCACCTTGCTGCTGCGCAAGGCATCGAGCGCGTGCTGCGACAGGTCCGTGGGGGTGAGCTCGGCCATACTGCTCCCCAGGATGCGGGTGACGTCCATGGCGACGTTGCCCATGCCGACGACGACTGCGCTGGTGGCGGAGAGATCGAATTGCCGGTCGCGGTAGTCGGGGTGACCGTTGTACCAGCCGACGAACTCGGTGGCGGCGTGGCTGCCCGC
Organism: uncultured Gemmatimonadales bacterium; assembly: GCA_963773095.1. Classification (GTDB taxonomy): domain Bacteria; phylum Gemmatimonadota; class Gemmatimonadetes; order Gemmatimonadales; family GWC2-71-9; genus JAGGAG01. Next base: position 142,957 of record CAVYZY010000007.1, on the reverse strand, counting down.
GAGCGCTTCGCCCGGAATGCCGAGCTGCCGGTCGGTCTCCGCGCCGGTGGCGTAGATGACGGCGTCATAGTGCGCGACGAGCTCGTCGTGCCCGATGCCGCCGCCGATCGTCACGTTGCCGAGAAAGCGGAAGCCGGGATGCGCGGCAATGCGGTCGTATATCCGGGTGACCGACTTGATCTTGGGGTGATCGGGCGCCACGCCGCCGCGCACCAGTCCATAGGGAGTGGGGAGGCGGTCGAACATGTCGATCTCGATCTCGGGCAGCTTCTTCTGCAGGTGCTCGGCGGCGTAGAAGCCCGAGGGGCCCGACCCGATGACGGCGATGCGGAGTGGTCCCGATGGTGCGGTCATGTCAGCGTCCTTTCGCCATCTCGACCACGACGCTGTCGAGCTGGGCCAGAATGACCGAGCTGGGCAGGGCGTGATGATTGGCCTGTACGGAGAATGTCACCACCTTGCCGCTCGCCAGCTCGACGTATCCGGACAACGTGTTGGTGCGCGCGATGGTACCGGTCTTGGCGCGGACCCGTCCCTCGATCGGCGTACCGACGAAGCGGTTCTTCAGGGACCCACGCTGGCCCGACTGAGGGAGCCCTACCGCAAACGTCGAGTAGCGCGGGTGCGCGCGGATGAACCGGAGAATCTGCGTAAGCGCCAGCGGGCTCACGAGGTTGGAGCCGGAGAGCCCGGAGCCATCGCTCAACGCGAACTGGGTGGAGTCGACACCAACGGAGTCGATGAGGAAGCGCCGCTCGACGCGGAGGCCTTCCACCCAGCTGCCGGTGCGGCCGAATTGCTTGCCCAGCTGCTTCAGGGTCATCTCGGCGTACCAGCCCTGGCTGGTGTTGAGGATGGGGAACATCCAGTCCTTGAGCGGCCGGCTCGTCACCTCGGCGAGCGGAACGCCGCGACGGATGATCTCGTACGCCATCGAGTCGGTGGTGGAGCGGGTGCCGCCGAGCACGGCGATGCCCTGGGCGGCAAGTGCGGCGCGCAGCGCACGCGCGGTGAAGACGTTGGGATCGGGGAGCGCGAAGTACTCGGTGCGCACGCGCCGCCCGGCCTCGACGTCCCCCTGGGCCCAGACGGAGAGCGTCCCGGCGGTGCGGTAGAAGTCGATGGTCTCCTCCTGACCGTGCGGCACCGTACGCGTGTGATTCTCGAGGGTGACATCGCCAAAGTCGGGCGAGAACTCCAGTTTCGCCGGCGGACCGACGGTATCGCTGGTGGAGTACTCGATATCGATGCTGTTGTCGTTGAAGCCCAGACCGCTCACCGGTGCGGCATACCACCAGTTGAGGTCGTAATTCTCCCAGGCGGGGTGGACCAGCGTGGGCTCGAACCAGCTGCCATCTCCCACCACGTCGCCGGAAACCGACGTGATACCGGCGCGCGCGAGCTGGAGGGCGAGCTCGGTGAGCTTGAGCATGGGGCTCGTGTCGCAGGCGCCGGCGGCCAGGGTATCGATCTCGTAGCAGCGCTTGCTGAAGGTGGGGTCGCCGCGGCCGTAGAGAACGAGGTCGCCCTGGAGGGTGCCGTTCACGATGGGCCCGCTGCCATACACGCTGGTGCGGACGGTGAAGTCGGGTGCAAGGAGCGCAGAGGCGACGGCGCTCACCACGATCTTGGCATTGCTCGCCGGGACGAACATGCGATCGGCATTGCGGCCGTAGAGGAGCGTGCCCTTCTCGTCGACGAGGGCCACGCCCCAGAGCTGGCGGTTGAAGGGCGGGGCATCGAGCCGCGCGTCGACTCGACGCGCGAGGCTCGATGCCCCACCCTGGGCGTGAAGACGTGAAGTCGTGAAGACTTGAAGCGACAGGGCGACAAAAAGGCAGAGTGCCGCGACGCCGCGCACCTTCACGCCCTCAAGCCCGCACGTCTTCAAGTCAGTCATACGCCACCCTCGGGTCTGCCTTCGCATAGAGCAGGTCGGTCACCAGGTTGACGAAGACGAACAAGACACTCAGGAACAGGATGCTGCCCGAGACGGCGGGCAGGTCGCGCTTCTCGATCGCGCTCAGCACGTAACGCCCCACGCCGGGCCAGGAAAAGATCGTCTCTGTCAGGATCGATCCGGTAAGGTAGCTGCCGAAGTCGAGTCCGAGCACCGTGATGACCGGGAGCAGCGCGTTCCGGAGCCCGTGGTGCAGGAGGACGCGGGCTTCGCCGAGGCCCTTGGCGCGCGCCGTCCTGATGAAATCGCTCTGCAGCGCCTCCTGGAGCGCGGTGCGCGTCATGCGCGCAATGACCGCGATGGAGCGCATGCCGAGCGTCGTGGCCGGGAGAATGAGGTAGATGAAGCCCCACGAGCCTGAGGGCGGGAGCCAGCGCAGCTCGACCGCGAACACGAGGATAAGCACCAGGCCCACCCAGTACACCGGGAACGATACGCCGAGGTACGCGCCAAGGGTGAGGAAGCGGTCGACCCATCCGCCGGGGCGCCAGGCGCCGTAGATGCCGACTGCGAGCCCGATGGTGGTGGCGAAGAGCATCGCGGCCAGGGCCAGGCGCAACGTGGCGGGGAAGCGGTGGCTCAGCTCGGAGATGATGGAGCGCCGGGTGATGTACGAGGTGCCGAGATCGCCCTTGAGGACGTTGCCGACATAGTGGCCGAACTGGCGGGGCAGCGATTCGTCGAGGCGGAGCTCCTTGCGCAGGCGCACGAGGGTCTCGGGGTCGGCGCGCTCGCCGACCATGGCCTGCACCGGGTCTCCGGGGGCGACATAGAGCAGCAGGAAGGTGACGACCAGCACGCCGACGAGCGTCGGGACGAGAAGGGCGAGGCGTACGGCAAGGAATCTCTTCACGGGACGACGTGTGCCTGCTGCCAGCGCTGGCCGTTGAAGATCGCCGGGATGCTCCAACCCTCGACCCTGGGGTTGAGCGCCCAGAGGTCGACGGGGTGCCAGAGAAAGATCCACGGCGCCAGGGCAAAGATGCGGGCGTCCGTCTCGCGCGCGAGCCGGGCCTTCTCGGCCTCGTCCACCGTGGTGCGGAGGCGCAGCGTCAGGCTGTCGATGGCGGGATCGTTCAAGAAGGCATAGTTCCCGCCGGTGCCGGCGTTCTTCGAGTAGAAAAGCGGATAGGTGAAGTTCTCGGGATCGGGATAGTCCGCATACCAGTCGGTGAGGAAGAGGTCGGCCTCGCCCTTCCGCACGGCGGCGCGTGCGCTCGACGCGTCCCGCTGCACAATCTCCACCTGAATCCCCACCGCCGCGAGGCTCTGCTGCACCGTCTGCGCGATGCGGGCGTACTCGGGCCGCTGCGAGCGCCAGAGCTTGAGTGAGAGTCCGCCTGCGTGCCCCGCGGCGGCGAGGAGCCTGCGCGCGCTGTCGGGATCGTAGGGAAATGGCGCACGCGCCGAATCGTACCCGGTGATACCCGGCGGGATGACGCCATGGGCCTGGAGGCCGCGTCCCGCCATCACCGAGTTGAGCAGCGTGGGCACGTCGATGGCGAGGTTGAGCGCCTGCCGCACGCGCACGTCGCCCAGCGGGCCGCGGGTGGTGTTGATCGCGATATACAGGTCGCGGATCGTGGGCCGCCGCTCGAGCTCCGCGCCGTGCCGCTCCTCCCACCGCCTCGTCTCACCGAAGGGTATCTCCACGACACTCAACCCGCCGCGCTCGTACTCGGCGGCCTGCGTGAGCGGCTCGGGGATGATGCGGATGCGGATACTGTCGGCGAGCGGGACCGGTCCCCAGTAATCGGGGTTCCTCGCGAGCACGATGTAGTCGTCATGGGACCACTCGACGAAGCGCCACGGTCCGCTGCCGATGGGGGACTGGTCGAAATCTTCTCCCGTTGGCGTGGGCACAATGCCGGTGGCCGGCATCGCGACGAGCTTGGGAAAGATGTTGAGCGGGTCCTCGAGGGTGATGACGACGGTGGAATCGTTTGCCACCACGAGGCCGGAGACGCCGGCGGCCTCGCCCTTGTTGAAGGCCCGGGCGCCCTGGATGGGGTAGAGAGGCCAGGGGCGCCCGCCGAGCGACCTGGGCGAGAGGGCGCGGAGATAGGAGGCCTCGACATCGGAGGCGCGGACCGGCCGGCCGTCGTGGAAGCGCGCGTCGGTGCGGAGGTGGAAAGTGTAGCGCGACCCGGCGGGGTCGACTTCCCAGGACTTCGCGAGGCCGGGCGCGAGCCGGCCGTCGACATCGAACTGGGTGAGGTTGTCGAAGAGGAGCGCGTCGACTTCGCCGGTGGGGACGTCGGTGGAGAAGGCCGGATCGAGCGAGCGAGGGTCGTACGTGAAGTAGTACTCCAGCGTGCGGCCGGGACCTTTCGGGTCGCAGGCCACCAGCCCGATCAGGGCGCCGACGGCGACGAGGGGCAGTCTCCAGGGAGATGCGATCGAGGCGCTCCGGAGGGGCGTCGGGAAGGGCGGCGTTCGGCTACCGGTCAAAACATTGACACTGCGGCCTAACGCTGCAAAAATACATGGGTTAGCTAACCTCGTCAATCGTCGCAGGGGCTCCGGTCTTGGGTCGCGGAGCCGGCGCAAGCGACTCGGGAGTGTCGTATTTCTTTGCAGATCACCAGCTCTCCGCCCGCCAGGCGAAGCGCGTGAAGTTCCCGCGGGCCAGACTCCTCGTGGGAGGGCTGGCGGCTCTCGCGTGGCTGGCCCCGGTACGCGCGGCGGCGCAGGACGGTGAGCGGGCGGTGCGGAAGCTCAGCTTCGAGGGCAACAAGGCCATCGATGATGCCACGCTGGCGGCGTCGATCGCCACGTCCAGCTCGAGCTGGCCCGCGCGCAGCCCGGCGGTGAAGTGGATGGGGTTCGGAACGAAGAAGTACGTGAACGAGCGGGAGCTGCAGCGGGACGTCCTGCGCATCGAGGTGCTGTACCGCCGGAGCGGGTTTCCGGCGGCGACGGTGGACACGATCATCCGCCGGACGCCGGGGGACATCTACATCACGTTCAAGGTGACCGAGGGCGCGCCGATCGTGCTGGAAAACCTGACCTTCCTGGGGCTCGACTCGCTGCCACCCGGGAAGCAGAAGGAAGTGACGCTGGACCTGCCGCTCAGGTTGGGGAAGCCGTTCAACCTGGCGCGCCTGCAGATGAGCATCGACACGGTGGCGTTGCGACTGCGGAACCTCGGCTATCCGACGGTGGACATCTTCCGCGAGTTCGCGTCGGACAGCGCCACGCGCACGGCGAACGCCACGCTCACGGTGGAGACGGGCCATCGCTTCAGCTTCGGCTCGGTGAAGGTGGAGGGGACGACCCGGGTGGACACGAGCATCGTCCGGTCACTGCTGGTGGTGGAGGAGGGGCGGCTCTTCTCGGAGCGGGCGATCACGGCGAGCCAGCTCAACCTGTACCGGTCGGACCTCTTCAGCCTGGCGCAGGTGTCGCTCGACACGGCGGCGTTCGACGAGACCGACTCGCTGGTGCCGGTGATCGTGAAGGTGGCGGAGGCGAAGCGGCGGACGGTGAAGGCGAGTGCGGGCTATGCCTCGCAGGACTGCTTCCGCGTCAGCGCGGGCTGGGCGATGCGCAATTTCCTCGGGTCGGGGCGGATCCTCGACATCAGCGCGCGCGCCTCGAAGATCGGCGTCGCGTCGACACCCAGCTTCGTCGACTGGAACCTGGAGAACAGCCTCTGTCCGGGGGTGAAGGAAGGCGGGGTCGTCGAGATCGGGTCGCGCAAGCTCAACTACAACGTGACGGTGTCGGTGCGGCGCCCAGCGTTCCTGTCGCCGCAGAACTCGATGACGCTGTCGGGGTTCGGGGAGCGCCGGAGCGAGTACAGCGTCTACCTGCGCGAGGACATCGGGGCCGGGATCGCGCTGACGCGCGAGTCGCCCGTGCGGCGCGACCCGCTCACTCTGGCATACACGTTCTCATACGGCGCCACGCAGGCGACGGCCGCGGCGTTCTGCTCCTACTTCAGCGTGTGCACGCCGGAGGTGCGGGCCGCGCAGGAACTGCGGAAGCCGCTCGCGATCTTGAGCGCCACGGCGGCGATCCCGCGGGTGAACAACCCGGTGGACCCGACGCGGGGGCACCTCTTCACGGGGGAGGTTGCGTGGAGTTCGTCGCTGATCGGGTCCTCGGAGTTCCAGCAGTTCACGCGCCTCGCGATCGAGGGCCGCTGGTACCGCACGATCCTGCCGGACGTGGTGCTGGCATGGAGGGCGCGGGCGGGGCGGGTCTTCGGGCGGAGCTCGGACAACCAGGGGACGGTCAACTTCGTGCCGGTGGAACAGCGGTTCTATGCCGGCGGACCCAATGACGTGCGTGGTTTTCCCTACAACCAGCTGGGGCCGATCGTCTACGTCATCCCTGATTCGCTGGCGACCCTCTATCCGACCGACCCGGCGGTCCTCGAACAGGCACAGCCCTTCGCGACCGGCGGAAACGTGCAACTGATCGGCAACGTGGAGGTGCGGTTCCCGGCACCGATCTGGCGGGGGAGGCTCAGGCTGGCGGCGTTCGTGGACGTGGGCGGAGTATGGCAGACGAACGATCCAGTGAGCAGTGAGAAGCGGCTGGTGGCGACGCCGGGGATGGGCCTGCGCCTGGTGACGCCGGTGGGCCCGCTGCGGTTCGACGTGGCGTACAGCTGGGACAAGCTGCAGCGGGGCACGGTGTACGTGGCCGACCCGGTTACCGAGGACCTGACCGAACTGCGGCCGGACCCGCTCGGGCCGCCGGTGATCTTCCAGCCGAGCCAGCCGGGCGGATGGCAGCTCAACCTCACGGTGGGGCAGCCATTCTGATGCGGCATGTCGTGCGGGTCCTCGTGCTGCTGGTGGTGGGCGTGATCGCGTCGCTGGTGGGCGTGGTAGTGGCGCTCACGGTGACCCCGCCGGGGCGGGCGCTGCTGGCGCGGAACGTGTCGCACCAGCTCGAGACGCTGCTGCGGGGCCAGGTGTACGTGGGGAACATCGACGGCTCGTTCCTGCGCGACCTGGTGCTCCACGACGTGGTGGTGCGGGACACCGCCGGGGTGCTGCTGGTGTCGCTGCCGGTGGTGCGGGTGCGGTACGTCATCCCGAACTTCCTGGCGCGACGGTTCATCCTCGAAATGCTCGAGGTGGACCACCCGATCATCAACCTGGTGCGGCACTCGTCGGGACGGTGGAACTACGAGGAGGTGCTGCGACTCTCGGAGGGTCCGCCGGGGAAGACTGCGCCGCCGCTCATCGAGTTCCGCAACATGAAGCTCACGGAGGGCGCGCTGGCGCTGGCGTATCCGTGGCCCACGGGAAAGATGACGGACGCGGAGCGCGAGGCGCAGGTGCGCGCGGTGCGCGCGATTCCCGGGCGGATCGTGGCGGACACGCGGGAAGGCACCAAGCGGGTCATGACGTTCTCGAACCTGACGGCGGGGATCCGGCGGCTCCGCATCCAGACGCCGGACCGGAAGCCGCTGCTGGTGGTGGTGGACACGCTCAGTACCGACGCGAGCGAGCCCCAGCTCCAGCTGCGGCAGCTGCAGGGCACGATCGAGCAGCAGGGGGACTCGCTGCGCTTCTCGCTGAGCCGCGCGGCGCTGCCGGGAACCCAGGCGACCGCCGAGGGGATGGTGCGCTGGCCGCTGGACACGATCATGTGGGACTTCCGGGCGAACGCGCACGTGGTGGACCTGGTGGACCTGCGGTTCATCTCGCCCGATTTCCCGGCGATGACGGGGCATGCGAACGTGGTGGCTCGAAGCTCAAGCGGGCGGCGCACCGACTACACGCTGACGAACCTGCTGCTGACCGATGGTCCGGAGCGGATCGAGGGAAGCCTGGTGGCGGAGGTGGATGCGGTGGATGGCCTGGGCGTGCGGCGGCTCAAGCTGCAACTGACTGAGCTCAACCTGGACAAGGTGCGGCCGTACATCGACTCGCTGCCGTTCATCGGGCTGATCGCGGGTCCGGTGGAGGCCGACGGAGACCTCAACGACGTCGCGGCGCGGGGCGACATCGTCTTCACCGATCTCGCGGTGCCGGGGCGGCCGACGACGAGCCTCTCGTTCGACGGGCGGCTGCAGACGGCCACGGGCGCCCTGGTGTTCGACAAGGTGGCGATCGCGCGGAGCGACATCGACCTGCGCACGGTGCGGAACCTGGCGCCGGCGGTGTTGCTCGACGGCCGGCTCAACGCGGTGGGCACGCTCGACGGGCCGCTCACCAACGCGACCTTCACGGGCACGGCGCGGCACAAGGACGGGGTGCGGCCGGAGAGCCTAGTGGACGGGTACCTGCGACTCGACAGCAGGACGGACTCGATCAAGGTGGCCGCCGATGTCACGCTGGCGCCGCTCAGCTTCGAGGGGATTCGCGGCACGTTCCCGACCATCCTCTCCGAGGGCACGCTCCGCGGGCGGGTGAAGCTCGACGGCCCGGTGGACCGGCTCTTCGTGGATGCCGACGTGCAGGGCGAGCTCGGCGAGGTGAAGGGATCAGGCACGGTGACGATCCTGCCGCCGCGCTGGGGTGCCGACAGCCTCAACCTCGACTTCAAGCGCCTCGACCTGCAGGCGCTGACGGGACGCGAGGGTCGCACGAGCCTGGACGGGCGGATCGAGGTGACCGGCGTGATGGACACACTGGTGGCGCCGGAGGGCCGGGTGAACCTGGTGCTGGGCCCGGGCATGATGCGCGGTGTGCACATGGACACGCTCATGCTCGTGGCGCAGGTGCACGACAGCCTCATGACCGTCGACACGGCATGGGCCACCGGCTCGGGGATGATCCTCGCCGGGGCCGGCACCGTGGGATGGGCGCGGCCGCATCGTGGCAGCATGGAGCTGGCACTCGAGGCGGACAGCCTGGTGGAACTCGACTCGCTGGCGCAGGAGCTCACCGGCTTCGTGCGGGACACGCTGCCCGGCTGGCGCACGCTCAACGGGATCCTGCGGGTCAAGGCGCAGATCGCGGGGAGTCTCGATTCGCTCGAGGCGACGGGGGAGGCTTCGCTGCGCGGGTTGGTGTTCAATCATTTCCGGGCCAACACCCTGCTGGTGACGGGAAGCTGGACCGGCGGCGCGCGGCCGGAACTCACGATGACGGCTGCGCTCGACTCGATCAGCCGGCAGGACCGTTTCGTGCGCGACTTCAAGCTGGCGCTGTCGGGGCCGTCGGACTCGCTCGACTGGACCCTGAGCGGAGACGACGGCGGCATCGTCGAGGTCGCGGGCACCGGCCGCGCGTGGCGTGTCGACAGCCTCCGCGCCGTCGCGATCGATTCGCTCGCACTGGGGCTGCCGACCCGCGCGTGGCGCCTGCTCGAACCGGCGACGATCGAGGTCGCAGACTCCACCGTGCGGGTGTCGCCCTTCCGCGTGCAGGGCACGGACGGCTCCGGGTACCTCAGCGTCTCCGGACGCGTGCCGTGGACCGGCACCGGCGACCTCGCGCTCGAGGGACTCGGCCTTTCCCTGCGCGACCTGTATGCGCTGGCGCAGCTGGACACGACGGGCGTGCGCGGCTGGCTGGGCTTCCGGGTGCAGATGAGCGGCACGCGCTCGGACCCGACCATGGAGGGGACGATCGGCCTCGAGGACCTGCGACTGGGCGAAACGCGCGGGCCGATGGCGCAGGGCGTCTTCACCTATGCCGAGCAGCGCCTCGACGGCGGCCTGCTGCTGTACCGCACCGGCAGCCCGGTGATGCAGATGCGGTACTCGCTGCCGCTCGACCTGGCACTGCAGGGGGTGAAGGAGCGGCTGATCCCGGGGCCGCTGAGCATCCAGGCGACGGCCGACAGCGTGCCACTCAGCGTACTGGAGCCGGTGAGCCGCGCGGTGCGCCGCCTGACAGGGATGCTCAACGCCGACGTGCAGGTGGGCGGCACGTGGGACCAGCCGGCGCTCGGCGGATTCGTGGAAGTCGTCGATGGCGCCCTCACCATCGATGGCCTCAACGTGCCGCTCACGGCGATGAACGGCCGGGCGGACTTCCGGGGCGACTCGATCCTGCTGCCGACGCTCACGGTGCAGAGTGCCAAGGGTGCGATGACGATGTCGGGGACGGTGCGGCTCGACCGGCTGACCCGGCCGGTGTTCAGCCTGCTGGCGCGGCTCAACCGGTTCCGCGCCATCGAGCAGCGGGACTTCCTCCTCCTCACGGCGAGCGGACGGGTCAGCGTCACCGGCCCGATCGACAGCCTGATCATCGGGGGGAACGTGACCGCGGATGACGGGGCGCTGTACTTCGCCGACCTGCTCAACAAGCGGATCGTCAACCTCGAGGATCCGGAGAACCTGGCGTTCGTGGACACGACACTGGTGCGGCGGCGGGGGCTCGGGTCCGACCTGATCACGCGGGTGCTCGAGTCGATCCGGGTGCGCGACTTCAGCCTGACCATCGGCGACGACTTCTGGCTGCGGTCGTCGGAGGCCAACATCCAGCTCGACGGCAAGCTGCGCGTGGAGAAAGTGCGCAGCACGTACCGGCTGGACGGGACGCTGCACGCGGTGCGAGGCAACTATCGCCTGAGCCCGATCCCCGGCTTCACCCGCGACTTCGAAGTCGTGCGCGGCGACGTGCGCTACTTCGGTACCCCCGACCTGAACGCGCAGATGGACATCCAGGCGAAGCACGTGGTGCGTACGACGAAGGGACAGGAACTGCCGGTGATCGCCCTGGTGACGGGCACGCTGTTCGACCCGAAGCTCAAGCTGGAGAGCACACAGCGTCCGCCGCTCTCCGAGCTCGACATCGTGTCGTACCTGGTGACCGGCGCGCCGGCGAGCGAGGCAACGGCACAGGGCGGGGCGCAGGCGGCCCTGGTGGCGAACGCCTACTCCTACGCGCTCAGCGCCGGGGCGAGCGTCCTGGAGCAGACCATCGGCTCGCAACTCGGCATGGACATGCTGCAGATCCGCCCGGTGGTGAGCGGCAGCACCGGCGGGGGCACGAGCCTGACCACGGCATTCGCGCTCGCCGCCGGCTGGCAGCTCGGGCGCAAGGTGTTCCTGACGTTCAACGCCGGTTTCTGCCCCAGCCAGCTGAGCTCGTTCGACTACCGGAACTTCGGCGCGGGCATCGAGTGGCGCGTGTCGCCGGAATGGAAGATCCAGGGCGTGGTGGAACCGCTGCTGCGCCTGTGCGGCGTCACGGCGGTAGGGCAGAACGTGTCGAGTTCGCTCCGCTACCAGGTCGGTGCCGACGTGCTCTGGCAACGGGAGTTCTGATGACACGCGCCCTGCTGATCACCAACCCGGCCGCCGCGCGCACCGACCCGATCGCGGTCGAGGTGGTCATGGCCACGCTCCGGGGTGCCGGGTGGGAGGCGGAAGTGCTCGCGACCGGCGGGCCGGGGGACGCGGGCCGTCTGGCGGCCTATGCGGTACAGCAGAAGGTGGATGTGTGCGCCGTCTTCGGCGGCGACGGCACGACCATGCAGGCGGCCGCAGCGCTGGTGGGCAGCGACGTGATTCTCGGTCTCATTCCGGGGGGCACGGGCAACCTGCTCGCCGGCAACCTCCGGATCCCCCTCAGCCCGGCGCGCGCGGCCAAGGTGCTGGTGAGCGGCGTGCCGCGCCGCATCGACCTGGGCCGGGTCGATCGCGATAGCGCCTCCGACTTCTTCGCGGTGGCGTGCGGGGCCGGCTACGATGCGGTGATCATGACGCGCACCCTCTCCGAGCACAAGCGACGCTGGGGCATGCTCGCGTACGTCGCGACCACGCTCAAGTTCATCGGCGAGATCCGCAGCCGGGAGCACCACATCACCGTCGACGGGGTGGAGTACGACGCGCATGCGTCGATGGTGGTGGTGGCCAACTGCGGCGAGATCTTCCCGCCGTTCATCAAGCTGCGCTCGGGCATCGCGCCGGATGACGGGTTGCTCGACGTGCTGGTAGTCCGCGCGAACGGGCTCGGTGACAGCGTGCGCGCGGTGTGGGACCTCCTGCGGGAAGGTCACGGGGGCGATGCCTTCGTCGGCTATGCCCGCGGGCGGGTGATTCGGGTGGAGACGCATCCGGTGCAGCCGATGCAGCTCGACGGCGACGGCAGCGGCTTCACCCCGTTCACGGCAACGTGTGTCCCGGGCGCGATACGCGTGATGGTCCCGGCACCCTAGGCGCCGGAGCCCGGGCAATGATGGTCAACCTTACGGACCGGAGTGGCAGGCATGGCTGACGCGGTGCTCCTCATCGACGATGACGTAGATGTCCTGCGTGCCGGTGGCGCCCAACTCGAGCGCGCCGGTTACGAGGTGACACGAGAGCTGAGCGGCGAGGCCGGCCTCGCGACCTGGGACCGCATCCGCCCCGACATCGTGGTGCTCGACCTCGACCTGCCGGGGATGCAAGGCACCGAGGTACTGGCGCACCTGCGAGAACGAAGTGCCGCGGTGATCGTGCTCGCGCCGGCCGGCAGCGCCACCGCGGTCGCGGCGCTGCAGGCGGGCGCCGAGGCGTGGGTGCTCAAGCCGGTGGACCAGGCGCACCTCGAGGCGGCGATCGGCCGGGTGTCGGAGACAGTGCGACTCCGGCGCGTGGCGGAGGCGCTGCTCGGTCCGGCGCCCGGACAGAACCTCGAGTCGCTGGGCGGGTCGTCGTCGATGCAGGAGATCGCGCAGCAGGTGCGGCTCCTCGCCGGGAGCGAGCGCACCACGGTGCTGCTCGAGGGCGAGGTGGGGAGCGGAAAGGGCTGGGTGGCCCGGCTCATCCATGCGCTGAGCCAGCGCGCGCGACAGCCGTTCGCGGCGGTGAGCTGCGCCGGGACAACGCCGCAACTGCTCGAGGTGGAGCTGTTCGGGCAGGAAAAGGGCAACGACGCCAGGGAGCGGAAGCAGGGACTGTTCGAGATCGCCGATCGCGGCACGCTCTATCTCGGCGAGATCGCCGACCTGCCGCCGGAGCTGCAGCCCAAGTTGCTCAAGGTGCTGGAGACGCGCTCGTTCCGGCGCGCGGGCGGCACGCGGGAGATCTCGGTGGATGTGCGGCTGATCGCGGCAACGAGCCGGACACTCGCAGCCGAGGTGGAGGCGGGGAAGTTCCGCGAGGACCTGTATTATCGTCTCAGCGTGATGCCGCTCCGGCTGCCGCCGGTGCGCGACCGGGCGCGCGAGGATCGCGCGGCACTGGTGCAGCGGATGCATCACGAACTCGGCCGCGAGCTGCCCGAGGGGCCGACCAGCATGGCGGGCGAGGTGCTGGAGCGGTTCCTGGCGTATCCGTGGCCGGGGAACGTGCGGGAGATCCGCAACGTGCTGGAACGGGCGATGATCCTGGGCCAGGGATTGCCGCAGGTGGCGATCGAGCACCTGCCGGGTGAGTTCAGGAATCGCCCGGGCATCGGCGATCGGCGCCACACGCCGATGACGCTGGAGGAGCTGGAGCGGCAGCACATCGAGCGGACGCTCCGGCACCACAACGGGAACCGGACGCGCGCGGCGCACGAACTGGGGATCTCGCGGGCGACGCTGATCAACAAGATCAAGCGGTATGATTTCAAGATGTGAGTCGTGGGTCGTGAGTCGTGGGTCGAGAGTCGAGAGTCGAGGCAAGGGAGGATCCGTTTCATGGCCCAGATACACGAACACGACGCGATGATCTGCCGCGCCTGCGGGCGGGAGGAGCGCGCGTCCGAGGGATACCCGTGTACCACCTGCGGGACGTTCATCTGCCTCATCTGCACGTTCCAGGGCGTGACGCAATGCGCGAAGTGTCGCGGGGAGCCGGTGCCGACGCCGCCGATGCCACCCGCCACGAGCGCTTGACGCTCCGCCCCGAACCCGACGAGCTTGCGCGCCCATGTCCGTCATCTGCCGCGCCCCGGTGGCGCCCGTCAACGCCGATGCTTCGCTGCGCGCGGAGCAGGTGACCCAGCTCGTGCTGGGTGAGACGGCGACCGTGCTCGAGCGGCGCGCCGAGTGGGTGCGGGTGCGCGCGGACATCGATTCATACGAGGGGTGGGCGCACACGGGCTACCTGGTCGCCACGGCGCAGGCGCGGCCGTGGCGCGAGGCGGCGACGGGCTGGAGTGACGGCGCGCGGGTGGAGGTGGACGGCGTGGGCGTACTGTTGCCGCTGCGGGCGCGGGTGGTGATCGAGGACGGCGCCGTGCGGCTGCCGGGTGACCGGGTGGGCATGGTGGTCGAGGGGAGCGTGCGCGATGCGGCGGCGGTGCGGCGCGGCGCCGAGGCGACGCGACCGGACGAGTGGGCCTGGGCCGAGTTCGGCGGCGCACCGTACCAGTGGGGCGGGGTGACGCCGCTCGGTGTCGACTGCTCGGGCCTCGTGCAGACCACCTTCGCGGCGCGGGGCGTGAGCCTGCCGCGTGACGCGTGGCAGCAGGCGGCAGTGGGCACGGTGGTGGAGCGCGACGCGCTTGCGCCGGGCGACCTCTGCTTCTTCCGCGGGGAAACGACGGAGCGCATCACTCACGCGGCCCTCTACGCCGGCGACGACACGATCGTGCACTCGACGGTTGCGTGCGGCGAGGTGGTGCGGGAGCGGTGGGGTGATGGCACCCGCGCCGCGGCGCTGCGCCAGCGGTTCGTCTCTGCACGGCGCGTGTGCTGATGCCGAGTCGCCGGCTGGTGCTGTTCGACATCGACGGAACACTGTTGCTCACGATGGGCGCGGGGCGTCGCGCGATCACCGCCGCGATGGCGGAGGTCATCGGCACCGAGGCGGTGTTCGAGGGTGTGCGCTTCGACGGCAAGACCGATCCCCAGATCGTTGCCGAGCTCCTGCACGTGGCCGGTGACCCCGACCCGGGCGACGCCGCGCGCATCAGCGCCGTGTGCGACCGCTATGCCGACCTGCTGGAGACGGAACTGCAGCGCCCCACGGCGCGGGTGCAGGTGATGCCTGGTGTGCTCGAGCTGCTGGACCGGCTGGAGCAGGAGCCACGCGCGGTGCTGGGCCTGCTGACCGGAAACCTGGCGCGCGGCGCGGCACTCAAGCTGCGCGCGGGCGGGATCGACCCCGACCGCTTTCCGGTGGGGGCGTACGGTTCGGACAGCGCGCATCGTCCGGCGCTGCCGCCGATTGCGGCGTCACGCGCGGAGCCGCTGCTGGGCCGCGTTCCCCATGGGCACGAGGTCGTCATCATCGGTGACACGCCCGCCGACGTCTCCTGCGGTGCCAGCCTCGGCGCGCGCGCCGTGGCGGTGGCCACCGGCGGCTACACGCTGGAGCAGCTCACGGCGTGCGGCCCGCACGCCGCGTTCGCCGACCTCACCGATACCGAGGCCGTAGTCGCGGCGATCCTCGATTGAGCACTATTGCAGCGCTGCCAGAGCTCGGGCCGTGGCTGGGTCGCCTCTGTGATGCGAGCGGTGGGGCCGGGAGCGCGCGTCTCCGGCATTTCGTTCCCCTCGATGACATCCGACTTGCGCTCGCCACGGATGTGCTCGACCTGGCGGGCGCGGCGCGCGGGTTCTCGGGAGACGATCACGCGGCGATCGTGGGCTCGCTGCATGCGCGGAGCTGGCGCCAATTGTGGGAGAAGTCGCTCGCCAGTGCGTCGAGGCGCACGGCGGACGTGATCAACGCGGGGTTCGCGTCGGCCGCCGCCGAGTCGCGCTTTCCGAAGCGGCGGCTGGCGCGGCTGCAGGTGAGCGCGGCGGAGCTCGACGCGATGACGGCACGGTTCGGTGCCGGTGCCATCCCGTTCGAGGCGGCGCTGACGCGGCTGGAGGAGCTGGCCGGTGCGGCGGGATCGTCGGGGCCGCGGAGCGAGGCGGCGTTCGGTCGCTGGAGCGATGGATTGGCCGCGGCGGCGCGGCAGCTCGAGTCGGCGTGGATGGCGCTGGAGGAAGCGGTGGACCGCGAGGGTGCGCGGTGGCAGGGCGAGATCGAGAAGGTGCGGCGGTGGACGCGCCCGCGCTGGCCGCTGTGGGTCATCAGCGGTGTGCTGCTCGCGGTGGCGGCGTGGCTGGGTCTCGTGCTGGGCGGGTTCCTCACGGTGCCGGCCTGGCTGCTGCCGTTCGCCGAGTTCTGGTGGACGCGGCTTCCGTTCGCATGAGCATCGTCGGGATCGGGATCGACCTGGTGGATATCGAACGGGTGCGCCGCCTGTTCGAGCGCCACGGAGTGCGGGCGCAGAAGCGGTTCCTCACGGCGGCCGAGTCGGCGTACGTGAACGATTGCGCGGATCCGGCACGGCATGCGGCGGCTCGAGTGGCGGCGAAGGAGGCCGTGTACAAGGCGATGCAGCCGCTGCCAGGTGCGCGCGCGATCGGGTGGACCGACATCGAGGTGGTCCGGGGTCCGGAGGGCGCGCCGGCGGTGGGGTTGCACGGCAGGGCGGCGGCGATCGCGCGGACGGTACCGGGGCTGGTGCTGCATCTCTCACTGACGCACGCGGAGCTGACCGCAGGCGCCATGGCCATCGCGGAACTCCCACCTTCCAATTCCTAGCTTCGTACTCTACTTTAGCTCGACTTTCACATAATTCGGTTGAAAATGATTCTCATTCATGCGGCTGCGTTACTTCTCGTTGTTACGCATCCGTTACATGTGGGACCCGATACGTTACGCACGACCGGCGAACCGGCTACGGCGGTGCGGCGACTGGCCGCGACGGCGCAGCTGGCGGCGCAGGAGTACGGGCTCGGCGTGGTGGATGGGCGGGTGGTGGCGGCGGCGGAGGTAGAGGAGGCGCGCCTCTTCCTGGAGGAGGCCAAGCGGAGTGCCGGCCAGCTGCCGCCGGAGTGGTCGGCGGCGGCGATCAGGGAGATCGACGAGGTGCTGGTGCTGGTGAGCCGGCATGCGGCGCCGACGGAGGTGGCGTCGCGGGTGCGGCGGCTGACGACGACGCTGTCGACTGGGCTGGGCGTGTCGCTGGATGACGTGCCGGGCGTGAGTCCGTCGCTCGCCCGTGGCGCGGAGGTATATCAGAACTATTGCGCGGCATGTCATGGCAGTCTCGGCGCTGGTGACGGGCCGGCGGCGGCCACGCTCACTCCGGTGCCGTCCAATCTCGCCGATGCGGCCGCGCTGTACTCCCGATCTCCCCTCGATTTCTACCGCCGCATCACGATCGGTGTCGTGGGCACGTCGATGCCGTCCTACGAGACGACGCTGCCGGCGGAGGATCGCTGGGCGGTGGCGAGCTACGCGTCGCTGCTGCGCCTGCCGGCGGCGCAGGGTGACGTACCGGCGTCGCTCACGGCGTTCGGCACGACGGCGCGACTCTCCGACTCGGCGCTGGGCGATGCGCTCACAGCGAGCGCCAGTGGCGCGTCGGTACTGGCCCGGGTCGCGGCGGTACGCAGCTACCAGCCGGCGTCGCAGCCGGGCAGCGGCGCGGCGGCGACATTCACGAATGTGCGTACCCAGATCGACGAGGTGCTGCAGCTGGCGTCGGAGAAGAAGCCCGACGAGGCGAGCGCGCGGGCGTTCGATGCGTACATGACGTTCGAGGGGGTGGAGCGCGACGTGCGGGCGAAGAGCCCGTCGCTCGCCACCACGCTGGAGGGGTCGTTCGCGACGCTGCGGTCACTCGCGGCTGGCGGCGCTCCGGCAGCCGAACTGGCGCAGGCGCGCGCGACGATGCTGGGGCAGCTGGAGAACGCGGAGCGGATGCTCGGCGACACGCTTTCTGCCACGTCGCTGTTCGTCCAGTCGTTCTTCCTGCTGGTGCGCGAGGGTCTCGAGGCGATCCTCATCCTCGGCGCGCTGCTCACCTTCCTGGCCAAGACCGGGGCGCAGGAGCGGAAGCGCGACATCCACGTGGGCGTGGGTGCGGCGGTGCTCGCGAGCCTCTTCACCGCGGTACTGCTGGAGACGGTGTTCCAGGTGACGCCGGCGCGGCGCGAGGTGCTGGAGGGCGCGGTGATGCTCACGGCATCGGCGGTGCTCTTCTACGTGAGCTACTGGCTGCTGAGCAAGATCGAGGTGGCGCGCTGGAACCAGTTCGTGCGGAGCCGGGTGCAGGACGCGGTGACCAGCGGGTCGGCACTGGCGCTCGCGGCGGCGGCGTTCCTCGCGGTCTATCGCGAGGGATTCGAGACGGTGCTCTTCTACAAGGCGCTCGTGCTCGCGGGCCCGGCGGGCGACACCTTCGCGCCGGTGACGGCGGGGATCGCGCTCGGCTCGCTGGTGCTGGTGGCGGTGTACTACGCGATCAACCGGTTCGGCGTGCGGCTGCCGCTCAAGCCGTTCTTCGCGCTGACGGGGCTGTTCCTCTACTACATGGCGTTCCTGTTTGCGGGACGCGGGGTGGCGGAGCTGCAGGAGGGCGGGATCATCGCGACCACGGTGCTGCCCTGGGCGCCGCGGATCCCGGCGCTCGGGATCTATCCCACGGTCGAGTCACTGCTGGTGCAGGGCGTCCTCGCGGCCCTGCTGCTGGGCGCGCTGGTGTGGAGCTTCGTCCTGGCGCCGAGGCGCGCGGTCAGTGCGCTTGCGGCGCGCGGACGGGAGCTGGTGGGCGAGGAGGCGTCGGTGGATCCGGCCGTGGTGGAGGGGCACCGGCCGATCCCGCCGGGCGCGCGGCAGGGTCTGGTGCGATCGCTCGAGCGGATGGAGGGCGACCTGGGCGCCCTCCGCGCCGAGGTGGAGCGGATGCGCGACCAGCTGAAGAAGGACGAGGGATCGCCGGCGCGGAAGTAGCCCCGCTACTGGCGACAGGGCGTGTGCGGGTCGCCCTTGGGGCCGTTGAGGGCCGGTCGGTTGTCGGCGCTGCCGATCAGGAGGGCGGCGTCAAAGACAAGCTGGGTGACGCGGGCCATGTTGATGTAGTCGATGTACTGCGGCTCGTCAGTGACCTGGTGGTAGTCGAGGTGCTCACCGCGTGAGAGCGCCACGCTCGGAATTCCGTACCGCGCGTAGTTGTAGTGGTCGGCGCGGCAGTAGTACTGCAGCGGATGCCCCGGCTGGTCGAAGGTGTAGTTGAAGACGAACGGCAGTGGCTGGGCCGCGTTGGCTGCCTCCAGTTGTGTCCCGAATTCCCGCGACAATCGCATGGCCCCGATCACTTCGAGATAGCCCGGTCCGCCGCCGCTCACGTCGAGCGCGCTGCCGCGCCCGATCATGTCCTGGTCGATCTCCGCAACGATGCTGTCGAGCGGGACGGTGGGGTGGTCGGTGAACCATGCCGACCCGACGAGGCCGTATTCCTCGCCAGTGTGGGAGACGAAGAGCACGGAGCGCCGGGGTCGCGCGCCGGGCCGGCTCAGCGCCTCGGCCAGGACGAGGAGAGAGACAGTGCCGCTGCCGTCATCGTCGGCGCCGTTCCGGATCGAGTCGGGGCGCGGGGGGCGCAGTGCACGCAGGCTGTCGAGGATGTGGCTGACCCTTGCCGCCTCGTCGGCCGTCTCGGCGCGTTCGGGGCTGTCGGCGCCCATCGGGCGGACGACGGCATCATGGGCGCGGATGGAGTCGTGCTCGACGGTGACGCGGCCGACGCCAACGTGGTCGTTGTGCGCGGTGAGCGCGATGTACTGACCCTTCAGCGCGGGGTCGGAGCCCGGCAGCACCGCGACGACGTTGCGTGCGGGGTAGGGCGTGGGGTCGCGCCGCACCGATACGCTGTGCGCGACCTCCTGGCCGGCGCGACCCAACTGCAGCGCGCCGAGGCTGGAGCCGAAGAGCCGGTCGGCGGCCTCAGGGGTGACAAGGATCAGCGGGGGCAGGGTGTCCTGCGGCGGCATGTCGACGACGAGCGTGCCGCGGACCTGGTCGCGTCGGACTTCGGCATCGAGCAGGTCGAGTTCGGCGACGAGCACGACCGTCGCGTCGCGCCAGCGCGGGTTCGAGATGAGCGCGAAGGTGCGGACATAGCTGCGCGCACTGCCGGTGCCGACGCTCAGCACCACGACCTTGCCCTTCGCCTGCTCGGCGCTGATCCACTGCGCGCTGTCGCGTGCGTCGCCACCGTAGATCGCCGGGGTCGACGGGAAGGAACGCGACCGGCTCGGGATCCAGGAGGCGGGCACGAAGTCCGCGCCGGCCTTGAGCACCACGCCCCCGGCGGTCATCGTACCGTTCTGGTCGAGCCGCTCCCGGACGAAGGGGACTGCCTGGAACCAGGTGCCGTTCTCACCAGCCGGTACGAGTCCTGCGCGCCTGAACTGCCCGGCGACGTACTCCGTCGTGAGGTAGTTGCCCTTCGAGCCTGGATCCCGCCCGCCCATCGAGTCATCCGCGATGATGAAGAGGTGGGTGCGCAGGTTTTCGGGGGTGATGACGGTCGCCGCCCGCGGTGCCTGCGATGCTGCGGGAGTCGCGGCAACGAGCGTTGCGGCGAGGAGCAGGACGCCCCGGCGCAGGTTGTTCAAGGGTGCTCCATTGTCGGACTGGTGTGGGTCAGGATCACTCGCCAAACTGACGCAGATGGTGGTCGAAATGTTTCCACGCGATGCGACCCCATTCCTTGCTGGAGAGCTGACCGAACGCGGGATGTCGCCCGTTCGCCTTGCCCAGGCCCACCTCTTTGATCAGCCGCACGCAGGTCGCCATGTCGGCGTCCCAGGTGGTCGGCGCGGTACTCAGCATTTCGGGTACCGTCTGCACCTTGCCGGGCGGGGCGCGCATGGAGGAGTGCACCACGACCCACTTGACCAGCGTGCGGCGCATCAGCGTGTCGCGATGACGTCCGATGATGGCACCGGTCGCGACGCGCAACTGGTCAGCGACGTGGCAGAGCATCCTCGGCGCGGTGAAGGTTCCCCACAGGGGGACGCGGTCGGGGGTGACGCGGCGGAGCCGGGCGATGATCGCGGCGCGGTCGGGGTCGTTGAGCAGGGTGGACATGGACGTGCCTCGCGTCAGCGAATCTCGACGACCTGCGATGCCATCGGCTTGCCGGAGTTCTGCACCAGCAGGGCGAGGCTCCGGGGCGACCCGGCATCGAACTCGAAATCGTACGTCTCGCCCACGCTCGCGCGCACGTGGGCCGGGACCGGCTGCCTGAGCGCGACGGCCACCGGCATGGCGTCCTTCGCGAGCGGGCGCCACGTGGCGAGGCCGGTACTGTCTCCCAGCGAGACGTCGCCGGTGTTGTCCTCCGTGATGTTGATGAGCCGCACCCGGTAGCGGTGAGCCGCCTTGAGGGTGAGCGGCGGAGGATGCTGCTCACCGTTGAGATCGAGGTGACCGGTGGAGAAGATCGCATTCCCGCCGATGATCCAGATGATCTCGTCGTCCGGGTTCCATACTTCGCCTGGCTCGAGCACGATCAGCGCGCCAATCAGCCCCGCTCCCACCTGCTTGGTCGCCAGGTTGTGCGCATGATAGATGAACGTTCCCGACCGCGGCGGTGTCATGCGCGCCACGAAGGAGTCGCCAGGAGCGATCATCGGAGACCGTCGTACTGTCGTGCCGCTCCAGCCGGGCACGCCATCGTAGTAGCTGTCCAGCTCGATGCCATGCCAGTGCATCGCGGTGGGCTGCGAGAGATGGTTCACCACCGTGATGGCCGCCGGCTCGCCGCGTGCCAGGACGAGCGGGGCGCCCGGTGACGAGGGCGGCGCCAGGGCGCGCCCAGACTCTTCCAGCGTGACCTGGATCTTCGGCTGTATCGCGGCCGGCTCCACGACTAGGCGCAACTGTCGCGCGCCCGGTGCCTCGGCGGGGGCAGCGCCGGCGCGAGCGGTCACGTTGATACCGAGCACCAGGCCGGCCATGTCATCCATCTCGAGCTCTGTATGTGCACCCGATCCGTGGCCCGCTGTCGGGCGCACGCGCGGATAGTCTGGTCCCCAGCTCGAGTCCGGGGCCACGTGAAAATGGAGATGACAGTGCATGAGCCACTGGCCCGCCCGTTCCGGTGACCAGGTCATGGTCATCGTCGTGCCCTCGCTCAATCGCTCCGTCACCACTTCGCGCTGCTGCCCGGGGCCGTAGAGCGTGTCCGTGATGCTCGTGCCTCGGCTGTCCACGCGATAGTAGAAACCGTGCAGGTGCATCGGGTGGTTGTCGGCGGTGGGATTGATCCAGCGCCAGTGGACCGTGTCGCCCACGGTGAGGTTCATGCGCTCGGTGTAGGGCCAGGAGCGGCCATTGATCGCCGGCGCGAAGGGCGCGAATGGCGCATCGGGGGGCGCATCGGGATCGCTGAGGTCGAAGACGCCAAGCACGAAGATGCGGTCGGCCGTTATGGGTCCCTGCGCCGGATCCACGATCAGGGCACCCGACAGCTGGCTGTCGACGCCGAGCCGCTCGTCGATAGATTCGCCGGCGGTGGACGCCCAGTAGAAGTAGGTGCCGGGCGCGCCCGTGCTGAACGTGACCTCGCGCGTGGCGCCGGCGGCGACCTGCAGGGTGTCATCGCTCGCGGCGGGATGCGTGTGCAGGCCATGCACGACGAGGGGCAGGCTGTCGAGATGATTGATCACGCGCACGCGGATGGTGGTGCCCGACCGCACGCGGATGAGGGGACCCGGAATGGTGGGGGCCTGGCCGGACTCGCCGAACGCCGCGACGGTCAGCGCCTGCGTGCGGCGATCCCGGTCGGGATACCAGCGGCCCATGCGCGTCTCGAGCGTCACCATCAGCGCACGATCGGTGCGCCGTCCGGCGGGAGTCACGTTGTCGTTGGGGCGAATGACCGGTGGATCGGCACCGGGCATGGATACGGGACCGAGCATTGCCAGCGCGAACAGCGCCGGCCAGGCGGCCAGCGCGCTTCGGGCGCGTGACGGCATCATGCGGCAGTGCGCACCGGCGCGCGCAACCGTCGGAACAGGATCACGTGGCTCGTGATGATAAGCGGCACCAGGAACGTAGGAACGAGGCTGAGCGGCAGCCGGAGCAGCGCCTGCATGCCGGCGGGGTCGGTCTTGAACAAGCGCGCCGCCGTGGCGACGACGAAGGTGATGTCGATGAGGCCGAGGATGTTCCAGCCGATCCAGGCCGCGCGGCCCCGCGCCGTGATGGGCGACGCCAGCAGCAGGAGCAGCGCCGCGAGGGTCGCCATGGCAATGTCGCCCCACCCACCCGGCACCGCAAAGGCCCAGGGCAGCTCACCCTTCGCATGCAGCAGCAGGAACGCGATCCCGACGAACCGGGTGAGATGGAGCCCGGTCAGTGCCCGGATGTCGATGGTGCTCACCCAGTCGCGAATGGAGGGAAGCCACGTGACCGCCGCCAGGCAAAGCAATGTCAGCGTGCCCAGTACCACCTGCGGTGCGGGGTAGCGCAGTTGTGCGGCGCGTCCCGAGAGCCCGGCGATCACCGCCAGGAGCAACCAGCCACCAAGCAACAGGTATGGAGTGCGGGAACGGCTCATGGCAGGATCCTGGCCGCTGCGGGATGGAGGCAAAGGTGGGGTACGGGACGCGGCAGGGCCAGTCCCCCGGGTGGGACGAGGCGATATCTTTTGTCAGGTACCCCAGCTCGAGCCCCGGAGGCATTGATGGCCTACTCCACCGGCAGCCGCATCGCGGCCGCCCTGTCCGCCGCGTTGTGCATCGCCCAGTCCCTCCATGCCCAGGCGACCGGACCGCTGGCCCGGCAACTCGCGGGGATGGTGGCACCATCCGATGTGCGCCTCGCGTCGGGCCGCCCCGGTCCGCGCTACTGGCAGCAGCGCGCGGACTATCGCATCGACGCGACGCTCGATCCCGTCACCGAGACCCTGCGTGGCACCGAGCGGATCACCTATCGCAACAACGCGCCCGAGAGCCTGCCGCATCTCTGGATGCACGTCGAGCAGAATATCTGCGCGAAGGAAAGCCTCACCAACCAGCTCAACCAGCCGCCGCTCGTCTTCCTGAGCACGGCGTTCGACTTCAGCTGCCAGGGCTTTGATGGCGGGCTGGTGCTCGAGTCGGTGAAGGTGAATGGCGTCGATGCCGGGTACCTCGTCACCGGCACGACGATGCGGGTCGACCTCGCGCGACCGCTACCGTCGGGCGGCACGCTCACGATCGACATCGCGTGGCGCTTCCGCATCCCGCCCTACGGCGCCGGGCGCATGGGCCACGACGGCACCCTCTACGAGCTGGGCCAGTGGTACCCGCGCATGGCGGTGTACGACGACGTGAAGGGATGGAACACGGAGCCGTACATCGGCGGCGGCGAGTTCTACCTCGAGTACGGGCGGTTCGACGTCAACCTCACCGTGCCCTTCGACTACGTCGTGGCCGCCACCGGCACGCTGCGGAATCCCGACGACGTGCTGACGCCGGCCCAGCGGGAGCGGCTCGCGCGCGCGAAGACCAGTGCCACGCCGGTCGCCATCATTGGCGACGAGGTGGGCACCGGCGCCACGCGTCCCGAGACGGTCGGCACGCAGCTGTGGCGCTTCAGCGCCGATTCCATCCGCGACTTTGCCTTCGCGGCCGCGCCCAACTTCCGCTGGGACGCGAGCGGCTACGACGGCATCCTCATCCATACCTTCTACCGCCCGCCCGCGACGCGCTGGCCCGAGGCCAACAGGATGGCGCGCGAGACGGTGAAGTACTTCAGTGAGCAGTGGATGAAGTACCCCTACGCGCAGATCTCGAGCGTCGAGGGCCCGATCGAGGGCATGGAATACCCGATGATCACGTTCGATCCCAGCGGGCCGAGCCGTGAGGAACTCCAGTGGGTGGTGGCCCATGAGATCGGGCACCAGTGGGCCCCGATGGTCGTCGGCGTCAACGAGCGGCTCTATCCCTGGATGGACGAAGGCTTCAACACCTTCATCGACCTGGCCAACACCGCGAAGTATTTCGCCGGCACCCCCTACGGCGACTCGATCGAGGTGCATCCACTCCACCTCTATCCCGATCATGCGGTGGCCGGCCAGGAACAGCCGCTCATCACCCGCCCGGTCGAGAGCCGCGACCTCTTCTGGACCGGATACCAGAAGCCGGCGCTCATGATGCAGACCCTGCGCTATCACGTGCTCGGCAAGGAAACGTTCGACCCCGCGTTCCGCGACTACCTGCGTACCTGGGCCTTCAAGCACCCGACGCCGGCCGACTTCTTCCGGATCATGCGCGACCACACCGGGGTCGAGCTCGACTGGTTCTGGAGCGACTGGGTCTACGGCACGACGCAGCCCGACATCGCGGTGGAGGGGATCGAGAACGGCGAGAAGGGATCGACCGTCACCCTGGTGAACCGGGGGACGATGCAGCTCCCCATCCTGCTGCGGCTCACGTTCGCCGACGGCAGCGTGGAGATGGTGAAGCTGCCGGTCGAGGCGTGGAACCTCGGGCCGACGTTCGTCTACCGGATCAAGAACGGGAAGCGGGTGGTCCGGGCGGAAGTGGACCCGGAGATGCAGCTGCCGGACACCGACCGCACCAACAACGGAAGGGAATTGCGCTAGCCGCGCGCGGCCGCCTCAGCGTGAGGCGGACGTCGTCTCGGCGAGCCTGCCGAATGCAGCCAGCACCACCGCTGGCTGCTCCTCGTGGATGTACTGCCCCGATCCCGCCACCATCTCCACGCTGAAGTCGGGGATCTGGCTCGTCATCAGCGCCACCTCGTCATCCTTCACCGCACTCTTGTGCGGCGCCGTTCCCACCAACAGGCGCACCGGGACGCGGGTCTCATGCAGCCGCGAACTCAGCGATTCAGGCTCCTTCGACTTCGACATGCGCCTGAGCCCGTCGATGGTGCCGTCCACGTCCGCGGCCTGGCCCGCGGTGTACTCGCCCACCACGAACTCGGTGACCCAGGTCGTGTCGCCCGAACTCGCGACGAGATCGGACCTGACCTTTCCCCGCAGCATGCCCTTGGTGACGAAAAGCTTGGTGAGGAACCCGCCGTATCGCAGCGACCGCTTGAGCCCGGGCGTCGCCGCGGTTTCCGCCGGACCGCCATCGATCGACAGCACCCCCCGCACCAGGTCGGGACGCCGGTAGGAGAGCCGGAACGCCATCGATGCGGCGGTCGACTGCGCGATGACTATCGCGTGGGTTACGCCGAGACTATCGAGCACCTCGCCGATACGATCGGTCTGGGCCGTGAAGGAGTAGTCCGCGTCGGACGGGTGCGAGGAGAACCCGAAGCCGAGCGGTTCGATGACTATGCACCGGAACCCGAGCTCGGCGATCGGCGCGGTGAGGTGCCGGTATCCGAACGCGCCACCGAAGATGGCCGCGATGAACACGACCGGTTCCGTGCCATTGCCAACGGTGGTGGTGCGGAGTGTCACACCGGAACTGACCGATACGTCACGGACGACGGCAGTGGTATCGGCGGTGGCGAGCAGGAACAGGGAGAGAAGGATCATTGGGGAAGATAGCCCCATCCAGCGATTGACGCGGAAGGGGATGTTGCAACATGGACTGAGAGCTACGCGATGGCGAACGCCCGCACCGGAAAGGTCCCGAAGCCCGTCACCTTGACCGGCACGGCGAAGAAGCGGGCGCCGCGCTCGGGAATCTGCGCGAGACCGCACATGTGCTCCACGATCGGGATGTCATGGCCAAGCAGGATCGAGTGCACCGGACGTTCCCCGGTATCGATGCTGTCGATGTTGAACGAGTCGATGCCCACCAGCACTGCGCCCGACCGGACCAGCCACTCGGCGAGTTCGCCGGTGAGGTGCGGGTGGTTCTCGAAGTACTGGTCGGTGCGCCAGTGCCGGTCCCAGCCCGTCTGCACCAGCACCGCGCGGCCGCGCACCTCCCGCTCGGTCAGGCCTAGCCGGTCGACCGCGCGCTCGGGGCCTTGCGGAACGCGCACGACCAGGCAGTCCAGGTTGGCGAGCGACTCGAGCGGCAGTGCCGCGAGGTCCTTCCCGTGCGGATAGCGGTGGAACGGGCTGTCCACGTACGTGCCGGTGTTCGCCACCATCTCGATCTTGCCGATCTGGAACTCCGTGCCGGGCGCGTAGCGCTGGCGCGATGCCTCGCGGCTGAGGTAGTCGCAGATGATCGGCGCCGGCAGCCCCTTGTAGGTGACCATGCCGTGCTCCACCGTGTGACTGACGTCGATGAGCCGCGGAGGGGCCTGGGGATCCGTCACGGCGTGCTCCAGGCCACGAACGCGGTTGCGGCACCGAGCAGCAGCGCGATGGGTGAATAGACCCGGGTGTCGAGCCGCGCGAACCGCGTGTCCCGCACCTTCTTGAAGAAGCCGACAAAGCGGAAGTCTCCGACCGCGCGCAGCAGCAGTGCTGCTGCCGCCACCGGGACGCCGAGCGTCACCATCCAGCCCGGCAGGGCCGGCGCGGGCCGGTGACCGGCGTGCGCGAGCACCAGTAGCGCCGCGAACGCCAGAAGCCCGGCCACCGCGAGCGTGCTCGCGAGGCCGGGCTGGAACAGCGGGGCGCCATTGCGTTCGGGAAGCGCGGCTACCGCGCCAGCGCGCCCGCCGGCGGCCCAGTACAGGTGCAGTGCGGACAGCAGCGCGAAGGCGGTGGCGACGGGAATGGACAGGTCGATCACCGGCCCTCCCCCGTGTTCAGTATCCCGTGTTGTGGAACGCCTTGATGCGCTCGGGAAGATCCGCCGGGTAGGCCTGCAGCACGTTCCCGGTCGGCGAAATGTAGACCGTGACGTCGGGCGCGCCGGGGATGCGCGTCGGCCCGAACTTGAACCGCCAGGCCCTCGCGTGATCCCGCCGGTTCGGCACCCCCTCCCAGAGGAAGGTGACCGAGCGCTTGCCCATGTCTGGCGGCGGCGCGCCCAGCAGCTCGCCGACGCCGAAGGTCGCGGCACCGAACGAGGCGCCGGCCAGGAGCGTGCCGATGACGGCCGCCATGAACACCAGCCACACGAGGCGTGCCATGGCTACAAGCTTCCTTCAGGAACGCGGTGCATGCGGGTCCCGTTGCCAGGGTGATCCCCCTACCCGAGGGGGATCTTCTGCTTGTTCTGTGCCAGCCACTCCGAAAACGTCTGCATCGAAGGGTGGAGCCCTCGCGAAAACTCCAGATTGCGGGCGCCCTGGAACTCCTCGGCGAAGTCGTGGTTGAACTGGAACATGTTGCCGAGATCGTCGGCGCCGGGGAAGCCAAATGTCCGGTACACCGAGGGCGGAACCGCCAGGTGGCGCACCTCCTGACCCAGGGCCTTGGAGAGCTGGGCGGCCATCTCGGCGCCCGTCAGGTGCTCGCCGGCGATACCAACGGTCTTGCCGATGAATTTCTTCCCGGCCTTGAAGATCGCGTACGCGGCGGGCCCGATGTCTCCCGCGGCCATACCGGGCAACTTGCGGTCCCCCATCGGCAGGACGAAGCCCAGGGTGCCGTCCTCCCCCTTCCGCGGTCCCATCCCGAAGTGGACCAGGTTGTCCCAGTAGAACGAGGTGAGCAGGAAGGTCGTCGGCACGCCGGCGTCGCGGAACGCCTGATCCGCGACCCCCTTGGCGTCGAAGTGCGGCACCTTCCACTTGCCGCCGAGCGTGGGCATGCGATCATCACTGAGCGGGATGAACCGGCGGCTGTCCTCCAGCGTCGACCAGATCGCATGCTGCACGCCGGCCGCCTTCGCTGCCTTCGCCATCGCCGTAGCCTGGGCGATCTCGCGATCGGGCGACGTGTGCTCCCAGAAGTTCGTGACGCAGAACGCGCCGTACGCGCCGCGGAACGCCTTCTCCATGCTCTTCTCGTCGTCAGCATCGCCGGCGACGACCTCGACACCCATCGCGGCGAGCGCCTTCGCCTTGTCGGAACTCGTGTTGCGGGTGATGGCACGGGCCACGAACTCGCCGCCCTTGTCGGCCACGATCGCGCGTACCAGCCCACCGCCCTGTGCGCCGGTGGCTCCCACCACGGCGATGATCTTCCTGTCGCTCACAAGTCACTCCTCGGAATGCGTTTGACCCAAAGATAGCGCACGACCGCACGACTGCCGACTCACGACTCTCGTGCCCGTGACTTCTGCACCACCGCCACCAGCATCGCGATCAGGTTCACGACCGCCGAGGCGGCGCCAAGCATGATGAGTACCCGCGCCACCCGGCGCAGAAGGCTCAGCCGATGGACGCCGATGCCGACGAGCGCCAGCTTCGCGGTCAGCAGCGCCGCGGCCGTCGAGAACAGGAAGAGCTGGACCAGCAGCAGCGGGCGAACACCGAGGCCCGCATAGAGCCAGTAGAACGCCACTGCGACCAGCAGCCAGGCGAGCAGGCTGGTGCGCGTTGTCTGGCCGAGCGGGAGCTCGCGGATGAGCGGCACGACCAGCACGTACAGGGCGGCGAGCCAGAGCACGAGGCGCAGGCTCCCAGCCCAGAGCGCGGAGGCGCTGTCACGCTGGTTCGGGGCGGGAGGCTCGGTCATTGCGCGAATCCGGGAAGGAGTCATCCTTGAGAGTCGTGCGCCGAACCGCTCGCGTCAAGCGGGGGCCGCTGGCGCGCGACGTCGTGCGCCGTGATACCATTCATATCATTGCCGGAGTTCGCCGTGTCCCGCGCATTCGTCAACGAGGATGGCCCCGAGGGTCCCCCGCCGCTCTACGCGCTGCCGGCGCGGGACGATGCGGCGTTCCCATTGGCCGCGGCCCGGGCGCTCCTCGCGGGTGCGAACGCGGGCGATACGGCCAGTGCCGAGTCCGCCACTGGATACTTCTGGGGCGACCCGGCGCTCGGAGCCGAGATGAACCAGCTCGTCGACGAGGCGATGGACCGTGGCGATGACCGGATGGATCAGCTGGCCCGGCGCTTCCTGCGCGCGGCCGGCACACCCAGGGAGGACTGATGAGCGAGACGGAACGCATTGCACAGCAGCTGGAGCGCAGCTGGGCTGGAGACGCCTGGCATGGTCCCTCGCTCAAGGAACTGACCGACGGGCTCACCGCGAAGCAGGCCGCTGCGCATCACATCGACGAAGCGCACTCTATCTGGGAGTTGGTGCTGCACTGCCGCGGCTGGCTGCGCGAGGTCGAGCGGCGGCTCCACGGAACCGACCCGGCCGAGCCGGAGGGCGGTGACTGGCCCTCAGTGGGGAAGGTGGTGGAGGAGCGCTGGGCGGCCGCGCGTGCCGATCTCGGGGTCGCGGTGGCGGGGCTGGCGCACAGCATCCGCGCCTTCGATGAGGCGCGCCTCGCCGACCGGGTCGGCCAGCAGCGCGATGCCGCGCTTGGCACGGGCAGCACCTACTATGTGATGCTGCACGGCGCCGTTCAGCACAACCTGTATCATGCCGGACAGATCGCGCTGTTGCGGAAGTTCACCTAGATCGCGGTAATCAGCAGCCACGCGAGCATCGCGATGAGCGCCAGCACGCCCCACCGGATGGCGACGTGCTGGTTGCGGAACCGCTCCATGAGGCTGGCGCCAGCCGGCTTCTGCTCGTGCGACATGCTCTCTCCAGTTGGTTGGGGTTCCCCCGCTCACCGCTCACGCAGTTCTTGCCAGGTACCCCCCCGGCTCCAGCGCCGCCGCCGGCTTGAGCTTGGCATATACGATCGCGCCCGCCACCAGCACCCCGATGCTTGTCACCTGCGCGATCGTGAACGGCCCCACGAAGCGATCATCCTTCGCGCGCAGGATCTCCACCAGGAATCGCTCTGCCCCGGCGAACATCAGGTAGGCGCCGAAGATCCAGCCGGTGCCACCCGGGGCGTTCCGCCTCGACCAGAGATACGCGAAGACCGCGAGCATGATGAGCGTCTCGTAGATCTGCGTCGGATGCACGGCGAGGACCGTGCCCGGGTCGAGACCCGCCGGCACGCGCACGCCGAACTCCTGCAGGCTCGCGACCGTTGACGGCGGCAACCCTTCGGGGAACTTCACCGCCCACGGCAGCGTGCTCGGACCGCCGTAGTCGTCTCCGATCAGGAAGCAGCCCACCCGCCCCACGGCATACGACGCGGCGAGCGCCGGTCCCACCAGCTGCATGGTCCATCGCGCGGGCACCTTGCGCCGCATCCCGGTGAATAGCACGGCGATCACGCCGCCCAGGAACCCGCCATACCACACCAGGCCGCCCCGGGTAAACAGCGCGCCGGGGTCGCGCGTGAGGGCGACGTACCACAGCTTGGCGCCGACGATGCCGCCGACCACCCCCGCCACGATGATGTCGCCGGAGTAGGCCTCGTTGAGCCCGCGCTCGTGCAGCTCGACGCGCATGATCCACCCGGCCACCAGGAAGGCGAACATCATCATCAACCCGAAGCCGGTGATGACGAAGCTGCCGATATGGATCGTGAACGGATAGATGCTCATGCCGTGGTTTCCGCCGGGATGGAGACGATGAGGCCAGGGAGGGGCAGGGTGTCGCGCGGCTCGAGGTCCCAGCCGCTGCGCTCGCCGCGCTCGAGCCGCCAGGCGCCGGCCGCCGCGATCATTGCGGCGTTGTCGGTGTTGAGCCGCGGCGACGCCACCGCGACGCGCGCCGGCGCCACCCGCGCGCGCATCCGCTCGGCCAGGGCCCGGTTGCACGCGACGCCGCCGCCGATAACCACCGTGCCGTAGCCCAGGGCGTCGCTCGCGTGCGCCGTCTTCCCCACGAGCACATCCAGCGCCGCGTCCTGGAACGCGAGGGCGAGGTCGGCGCGGTCCGCGTCGAGGTCGGCGCACTGCTGCACGGCGCGCAGCACCGCGGTCTTGAGGCCGCTGAAGGAGAAGGCGTACTGCTGCGCGCCCGGGTGGTCCATCTCGCGCAGCATCGGGCGGGGGAACCTGAACCGGCCGGCGCGTCCCTCGCGCGCCAGGCGCTCGATCTGTGGGCCGCCGGGATAGCCGAGCCCGAGCAGCTTCGCGACCTTGTCGAACGCTTCGCCGGCGGCATCGTCGATCGTCTGTCCGAGCAGGCGGTACTGCCCCCACGCCGGGACGTCGAGCAGCATCGTGTGCCCGCCGCTCACCAGCAGCGCCACGAACGGCGGTGCTACCGTCGGGTCCTCGAGCGTCGCCGCGAACAGGTGACCCTCGAGATGGTGCACCCCGATGAACGGCAGGTCGAGGCTCCACGCGAGCGTCTTCCCGTACATCACGCCCACGAGCAGCGCCCCCACCAGTCCCGGGGCCGCGGTCACCGCGATGCCGTCGAGGTCTCGCACCGTGACGCCGGCATCCGCGAGCGCGCGATTCACCACCGGCGCGATCGCCTGCACGTGCGCCCGGCTTGCCAGCTCGGGAACGACGCCCCCGAAGATCGCGTGCACGTCCTGTGACAGGATGACGAGGCTGTCGAGCGTGGCGACGCCGCCCTCCACCGACACCACGGCGGCGGAGGTCTCATCGCACGAGGTCTCGATGCCCAGAATTCTCAAGCAGGATTACTTGCGCGATGGCGGCGTGGCGGGGGCCACCGAAACAGCGACGTCGCCGAGATATCTTTCGATGAGCTTCCGGTTTGCCCCCGACGCCCAGTCATGGGCGCCAATGACGCGCTTCACGATCGTCCCGTCACGGTCGAGCAGGAAGCTCTCGGGCACGCCGGTCGTCTGGTAGAGCTGCTGGATACTGCCGCTCTTGTCCTGCAGCACGTCGAAGGTGATACCCAGCGCCTGCGCGAACTGCTTCACCGCCGCGCCGTCGCCGTTGTCGATGCTCACCGCGAGGATCCGGAACCCGCGCGGTGCGAGGTCGACATAGGTCCGCTGCATCGCCGGCATCTCTTCCTTGCACGGCGCGCACCAGGTCGCCCAGATGTTGATCAGCGCGACGTCACCCCTGGCAAGGGTGCGGAGCGACACCGAGTCCCCGGTCGCCACGTTCACCATGCGGAAGTCCGGCGCCTTCCTGCCGATCTCGACGCCGGTGTTCTCCGGCCCGAAACGCACGAGAGCATACGCCCCCGCCGCGAGCCCCGCGATGACTCCGAGCACCACCAGCCACTGCTTGCTCATAAACCCCGTTCACCGTTTGCCGTTTACACCGTCACCACGCACTGCCGCTTCAACGCCCGCACGGCCGCCGCCGGATCCGGCTTCCCGAACACCGCCGTGCCGGCCACGAACGTATCGGCACCCGCTTCCCAGGCCGTGCGGATCGTCTCCATCGTGATGCCGCCGTCCACTTCCAGCGCGGCACCCGAACGCCGCAGGTCGAGCAGCTGGCGCACCCGCCGGATCTTCCCGGTGGAGGCTGGAATATAGGCCTGCCCGCCGAACCCCGGATTGACGCTCATCACCAGCACCAGGTCCACGTCGTCCACCACTTCCTCGAGGAACGAGAGTGGCGTGCCCGGGTTGAGCGCGATGCCCGCCATCATGCCCCGCTCGCGGATCGTCGCGAGATGTCGCTGCACGTGGTGCGTCGCCTCCGGATGCAGCGTGAACACTGACACGCCCAGCTCGGCGTACTCCCGGATGTACCGCTCCGGTCGCTCCACCATGAGGTGCACGTCGACCGGCCGCTCGCTGATGCGCCGCAGCGCGCCGATGAGCGGCGCGCCGAACGTGAGGTTGGGGACGAACTGCCCGTCCATCACGTCCACGTGCAGCCACTCCGCACCCCCTTCCTCCGCCTGCCGCACCTGCTCGGCCAGGCGTCCGAGGTCGGTCGACAGGATGCTCGGGGCGATGCGCACGCTCATCGGTGAGTCTCCTCGCTGGCGGGAGGAATGGCTGGCTTGCTGGAACTGACCACGAGCTGGATGCTGGTCCCGGCCGGCTGCACCGAGCCGATGGCCGGCCGCACCTCGACCACGATCCCCGCCGGGCCCGAGGAGCGCGCCGTGTCCACCTTGCTCATGCGGAACCCGCTCGCCTCGATGACCTTGGCGGCGAGGTCGAGCGGCAGCCGCGAAACGTCGGGCACTGCATAAGGCGCGATCCCGTCACTCACGGTCAGCGTCACCGGCGTTCCCTCCGGGAGGATCGTCCCGGCCGCAGGGTCCTGCCAGATGACCGTGCCCTCCTCGTACGTCGGGTGCTGGCGCGACTCGGCGCGCTTCGTCTTGAATCCCGCCTGCCCGAGCAGTACCTCCGCCTGGTCGCCTGGCATCCCCACGACATCGGGCGTCGAGTGATCGGAGGCCAGCAGCGGTCCCGGCGAGAGCCAGATGAACGCGATGGCAAAACCCACCACGAAGATGAGCAGCAGCAGGCCGAGGTCGCGCGCGATCCGCCGGCCGGTACGCCTCGCTGGAGCCGGCTCGCCCGCTGGCTCGTGCATTGGCGCCGGCGTGGTGTCGGGCGCGAGCTCGGGAGGCGCGACCGACAGCTCCCGGTTGCGGCGGCCGAACTTCATGCGCGCCGCCGGAGTCGCGCCGCGTACGCGCCATCGGTGCCGTGACGGAACGGCAGCAGTTGCAGGTCTCCACGCGCGGTGCGCAGTTCAGCGGGCACGGTATCTCCGGGGTCGCGCTCGAAACGGTCGTCGCGCGCCAGCAGCGCGTCCACCTGGTTCTCGTTCTCTTCCGGCTCCAGCGAACACGTCGCATAAACTAACCAGCCGCCCGGCCGCACGACGTCGGCGCAGGCCCGGAGCAGTTCCCCCTGCCGCTGGGCCAGCCGGGCCAGGGCGTCGGCGCTCACTTTCCACCGCGCATCGGGATGCCGCGCAAACGTGCCGGTGCCCAGGCACGGCGCGTCGAGCAGCACCAGGTCGGCCGATGCCACCGGTGGATGCAGCGCGTCGGCGACCACCGCATGCTCCCGTCCGCTCCCCGCCCGACCCAGGTTCTCCGCGAGCCGCCGCACGCGGTCGAGCCTCCGGTCGGCACTCACCACCATCCCCGCGCGTCGTCCGAGCGCGATCGACTTTCCGCCCGGCGCGGCACACGCATCGTAGACGCGCATGCCCGGTTCCACTCCGGCAAACGCCGCGACCAGCGCGTGCGCCGGGTCCTGCACGATGAATGCTCCCTCGGCGAAGCCCGGCACGTCGGCCGGCTTGCGCGCCGGACTGACCCAGCCGGCCAGCGTCGCGCGCACCGGGTCCAGGCCCGCCGCCCGCCAGCGCGCGTCCAGCGCCGTGTCGTCCTCGCGTGCCGGCTGCAGCACCAGTGACGGCGGCGTGTTGTTCCATTCCATCAGGGTGACGGTGTCCTCCTGCCCGTACCGCTCGAGCCAGCGCGCGACCAGCCAGTCGGGATGCGAGTAGAGCGCGGCAAAGTGCGCGGCCGGGTCGATCGCCAGTGAAGGCGCCGCCGCGCGCCCACCCAGGTTGCGCAGCAGCGCGTTCACGAAGCCAGCGGCCTTGCTGCCGCCCAGCGAGCGCGCGAGGTCGACGGCGGTGGAGACGGCGGCATGGGTGGGAACACGGTCGAGCGCCACCAGCTGGTACGCGCCCAGCCGCAGCACTTCACGGAGCGACGGCTCGACGTTGCCCCAGCCGTGCCGCACGAGGGGAATGAGCCGCGCATCGAGATCGCTCTGCCGCCGGAGCACGCCGGCGGCCAGTTCGTGCGCGAGACGCCGGTCGGCGTCCGGCAGGGAAGCGAGCGAACGTGCCAGCGCGTTGTCGAACGGCTCACCCTGGCGCACCGCGAGTAGCACTTCCATCGCCGCGCGGCGCGCAGGGAGCCCGGCCGGCGACGACGCTGCCCGCCTGCCCGCCGGCTTGCCGCTT
Source organism: uncultured Gemmatimonadales bacterium (assembly GCA_963773095.1). Taxonomy (GTDB): domain Bacteria; phylum Gemmatimonadota; class Gemmatimonadetes; order Gemmatimonadales; family GWC2-71-9; genus JAGGAG01. Next base: position 107,696 of record CAVYZY010000007.1, on the reverse strand, counting down.
GGCGTCATCTACTGAGCATCCCGTGCTCTGGAGACGACGGGATTGCCACTTCCCGCCGCGGCATCCGTCCCGCGAGGTACGCGGCACGCCCCGCCTCGACGGCGTTGCGCATCGCATGCGCCATCAGCACCGCGTCTCGCGCCTCCGCGACCGCCGTGTTCATCAGGATGCCGTCCACGCCCTGCTCCATCGTGAGGCACGCATCCGATGCCGTGCCCACGCCGGCATCCACGATCACCGGCACGGAGAGCCGGCGCTTGATGGTGCGGATGCTGTACGGATTGAGCAGGCCGAGCCCGCTCCCGATCGGCGAGGCCAGCGGCATCACCGCCGCGCATCCCGCATCCTCCAGCCGCAGCGCCGTGATCAGGTCGTCGTTGGTGTAGGCGAGGACCTGGAAGCCCTCCTTCACCAGCACGCGCGTTGCCTCGAGCAACCCCTCGGCGTCCGGCAGCAGCGTCTCCTTGTCGCCGATCACTTCCAGCTTCACGAAGTCGTTGAAGCCTGCCTCGCGCCCGAGGCGTGCATAGCGGATCGCCTCGTCGGCGCTGTAGCACCCCGCCGTGTTGGCCAGCAGGAAGTAGCGCTTGGGAGACAGGTGGAAGAGCACGCCCTCTTCCTTCGTCCGGTCGAGATTGACCCGCCGCACGGCGACGGTGACGATATCCGCGCCCGACGCGTCGATCGCCGCCACCATCTCGGCGTTGGAGCGGTACTTGCCGGTCCCGACCATGAGCCGCGATCGGAAGGTCTGCCCGCCGATGAGCAGCGGCGTGTCGAACTGCGGCGCGGTCTCTGGTGCGGCATCTGTCGTCGTCATGTTCGTTCCTTCGCGCCTGCCGGGCCCGGTCCTGTGCCGAGCGTGCCGGAGTAGCGCATTTCGTTGGTCGCCTTGAAGCCCAGTCGTTCGTACAGCGGGCGCCCCGCGTCGGAGGCATGGAGCACCAGCGTGTGCAGTCCCTCGTCGCCGGCCCATCCGATCAGCGTCTGCATCAGCAATTCGGCGACACCGCGACCGCGCCACGCGGGCTCGGTGTACACGTTCAGCACGATCGCCTGCCGCCCGTGCGGCGCACCCGCCGGTTCGCGGGGATGGGGCAGGGTATTCCTCAGTTGCGCCCCGGCACCCGCGATGATCGAGCCCGGTGCGTCGGCCGCCGACGCCAGCCAGCCGACATACTCGCCGCGCGGCATCGCCTCCCGAAGGTAGCGGACCGTCTTCGCCATCAGGTCCGCCGCCCGGTCAGCCGCGAGTTCGTGCATCTCGGTGAACATCGCGGCCCGGTGCCGCGCGATCAGCCCCGCGTCGTCCGCCGTGGCTCGCCGCACCAGGAAGCCGGCCGCGTTCACCCGCCCCCCACGAAATGCACGATCTCGATCTGGTCGCCGCTGGAGACGGGGACGCCCGCAAGCTGCCCCCGGCGCACGATCGTCCGGTTGTGCTCCACCACCACCGTCTCCGGCCTGAGCCCGAGGTGCGCGAGCAGGCCCGGCAGGTCGAGACCGGCCGGCACCGCGCGCCGGTCCCCATTGATGGTGACCTCGATGTCGCTCACGACGCCTCCCACGGCGCCAGCATCAGGGCCACGGCATGTGCCGGGTCGCTCGCGGCCCAGATGCCGCGAATGGCCGCCACGCCGTACGCGCCCGTCGCATGCACCGCGGCCGCGCGCTCGGGCGTCACGCCGCCGATCGCGATCACCCGCGGACCCGTCGCCACGACTTCGCCGATGAACCCGGTGCCCTGTGGCGCGTGTCCGGCGTGTGACGCGCTCGCGTACGTGGTGCCCGCGATCACGTAGTCGGCACCCTCGCGCGCCGCGACCCGCGCCTCATCCACGCTGTGCACCGAGCACCCGACCCAGCAGTCCGGGAACACGTGCCGCGCATCGGCGACCGCGAGGTCGCCCTGACCGAGCTGGACGCCCTGGGCCACGACCGCGGCGGCCAGGTCGGGCCGCGCGTTGATGATGAGCGCCGCCCCAGTTCCCGCGAGTGTGTCATGCAGGGCGACGGCGTGCTCCGCGAGCGCCCGGCCGCTCGCCGTCCGGTCGCGCAGGTGAATCGCGACGCGGGCGCCCTGGGTCGCGATCCGCCGCGCGACATCGAGGAACCCGGGCAGTGCCAGCACCCCCGCGTCGGTGACCGCGTGAACTCTGGGCAGGGTCACGTGAATCGCGCTCCCACCGCGATGCCGCGGCCCCGCACCCATTCCGCGACCGGCTGCCGCTTCTTTCCAGCGGGCTGCACTTCGCGCACGAGCAGGCTGCCGGCGCCGGTCGCGACCTCGAGCACGTCGTCCGCACGAAGCACCATGCCGGGCTCCGCGGCCTCCGCGCCCTCCGCGCCTTTTGCGCCCTCGGCGCCAAACACTTTCACGTCCACGCCGGTGAGCGTCGTCCACGCGCCCGGCACCGGGTCGAACGCCGCCACGTGCCGCGCCAGCTGTTCGGCGCTATCGCTCCAGTCGATGCGGGCAGTGCCGCGGTCGACCTTGGGCGCGATGGTGACGGCGCCGGTGTCCTGCGCCACCGGCGCGGGCACCGCTGACGAGCATGGGGAGGGCCTCGAGCAGTGTCTCCGCGCCCAGGAGGCTCAGCCGTTCCGTCAGGGTCCCGCCCGTCTCGCCGGGGGCGATGGGAGTGGCCCGCGCGTGCCACACGGGTCCGCTGTCGAGCCCAGCTTCCATCTGCATGATGGTGACGCCGGTGGTGCGGTCACCGTTCCGGATGGTCCACTGGATCGGTGCGGCGCCGCGCCAGCGGGGCAGGAGGGAGGCGTGGACGTTGATCATGCCGAGGCGGGGGATGGCGAGGACCTGGGGGCGGAGGATGTGGCCGTAGGCCACCACGACCCCCAGATCCGCCTCAAACGCATTTAATTGATCGATTAATTGAACGCCAACCGGCTTGTCCGGCTGCAACACCTGCAGCCCAGCCGCCTCCGCCGCCACCTTCACCGGCGGCGCCACTACCACACTCCGCGACCGCCCATGCGACCGGTCCGGCTGCGTCACCACCGCCACCACCTCGTGACCCGCCCCCAGCAGCGCCCGCAACGACGGCACCGCGAACGACGGCGTCCCGAAGAAGATGATCCGCATCGCGGCTACCCCCGCCGCGCTTCCTCCGGCTCCACGTCGCGCACTTCCTTCAGGTACCCCTTGCCTGCGTTCTCCTTCCGGAAACGCTTCAGCAGCATCGCGCGCCGCAGCGCGCCGAGGTGGTCCAGGAAGACGATCCCGTCGAGGTGGTCGATCTCGTGCTGGATCGCGCGGGCCACCAGCCCGCTCGCGTCGAGCCGGAACGGCTGGCCGTCGCGGTCCAGCGCCTCCAGTGTCACCTCCGCCGGCCGCGTCACGTCACCGAAGACATCCGGAATGGAAAGGCAACCCTCCTCCGCCGTGTCCCGACCCTGGCTCGACACGATCCGCGGGTTCACCATCGCGAAGCGCTGCCCCTCCGCGTCGATCACCGCCACCCGCGTCGCTACGCCCACCTGGTTCGCCGCGAGGCCCACGCCCTTGGCCACGGCCATCGTCTCGAACATGTCGTCGATGAGCCGGCGCAGCGCGTCGTCCACGACAGCCACCTCGGCGCTCTGCTGGCGGAGCACCGGTGAGCCGAGCAGGTGCAGCGGCAGCAGGCTCATACCGGCGCGGGCGTTCCCGGGGCGGAGTCGTTGCCCACCCGGATGATGCGCGAACGCTCCACCACCACCTGCGCCGTCCCCGTCTCGATCGTCACCCGCGTCTCGCCCCGCTCCTTGAGCTCCTTGATGTCCTTCACGATGCCGACGATCCCGCCCACCGTCATCACGTCGTCACCCTTCTTGAGCGCGTTCAGCAGCGCCGCCTGCTTCTTCCGCGCCTGCGCCTGGGGCCGGAGGATCAGGAACCAGAACACCAGGCCGATGCCCACCACCTGGATCAGGAGGATGGGAAGGCCGCCCGCGATGCCGCCGGCGGGTGCGGACTGCAGGATCATCAGTGAAGCGAGAACGTTGGTCACGCGCTGTCTCCGTTGCCGTTGTGCCGCGCGAGCCACTCGCGCCGCCATGAGTCGAAGGAACCATCCAGGATCCGCCGCCGCGCCTCTTCGCCCAGTCGCACGAGGAAGCGGATGTTGTGCAGCGACACGAGCCGGAGCCCGAGGATCTCCTCCACCACGAACAGGTGGCGAAGGTACCCGCGCGAGAACGTCGTGCAGGTCTCGCAGTCGCACTCCGGGTCGAGCGGACCCTCGCTCGTCGTGTTCCTGGCGCCCCGCACGTTGAGCCGCCCCGTGGGGAGCCACGCCGTGCCGTGCCGGCCATTCCGCGTCGCCGCCACGCAGTCGAAAAGGTCCACCCCGCGGGCGATTCCCTCCAGCAAGTCCGCCGGAAATCCGACACCCATAAGATAACGCGGCACGCCGGCAGGCAGGATCGGTGCAAGGTCGTCCAGCACCTTGTGCATCACCGGCTTCGCCTCGCCCACCGACAGGCCGCCGATCGCGATCCCGGTCCACGGCCCCTGCGCGAGAATTCCCTCCAGCGAGCGGAGTCGCAGGTCGGCATGTGTGCCGCCCTGCACGATCGGCCACAGCGTCTGATCCAGGCTTTCCGCCGCCCTGCCGGCTTGCCGCCTTGCCGCGTCGTCGCCGGCCGACAGCTGCCGATGCCGCGCCAGGCACCTGTCCAGCCACCTCAGGCTCCGTTCCATCCCCTCTTCCGCCAGCGCCCACGCCGCCTGCCCCGGGACCACGTGATCGAACTGCATTGCCACGTCGCTGCCCAGCGTCCACTGGATGTCCGTCGCCTTCTCCGGCGTGATGTGCCGCAGGCTCCCGTCCACGTGGCTGCGAAACGTCACGCCCTCTTCCGTGATCTCCCGCAGTCCCTCCAGCGAGAACACCTGGAACCCGCCCGAATCGGTGAGGATCGGCCGCTCCCAGTGCATGAACCGGTGGATCCCGCCCAGGGCCGCGACAGTCTGCTCGCCCGGCCTGAGGTGCAGGTGATAGGTGTTGCCGAGAACGATCTGCGCCCCCGTGCGGCGCACCTCGTCGGGATGCAGCCCGCGCACCACGCCATGCGTGCCCACCGGCATGAACGCCGGGGTCTGGATCTCCCCATGCGGCAGCGTCAGTGTTCCCGCGCGCGCGAGTCCCCGCTCGGCCTCAAGCCTGAACTCAAACACGCGCGCTCGCGCATCCTGACATCCGCACCCCTTTCACCACGCGCCGACTCATGGACCCGCTCACTGCTTCCTGCTCACGCTGTTCAGCCCCGCTCCCCCTCACCCCTCACGCTGTCTCCGTTCCGCTTCACGCAGTTGCGGTTCCTCGTCACACCTTTCCCAGAATCCGCTCGATCTGTCGCCGGTGCACCAGGTCGTGACCCGCCGCCAGGCGAAGGTACAGCGCCACGCTCTCCGGACCCCGCTCGCTGTGATGCCCTACCCGCGCCAGCTGCGCCGGCGTGAACGCGCTCCACAGTCGCAGGTTCGCCGCTCGCATCGCCGTCAGCATCGCCAGCGTCGTCGGCAGGTCCGCCGACGCATAGCCGAACGCGAGGGCCCACCCGTCCTGGTCGTACCCGGTGAGCGGCGGCTCCCGTTCCGCCACCACCATCCGCGTGCGATACCCGTGCACCAGCTCCGCGTCGTTGAGGTGCGACACCACTTCCATCACCGACCACTTGCCCGGCGATTCCGGCTTCCGGAGCCGCGCTTCATCGAGGTTCCGCAGCCTCTGCCGGATCCACTCGGGCAGTTCACCCAGCACGTCGAGCGGGTCGCGCTGTCCGATGAGCGCGATCACCGCCTCCCGGTACGCATGGGCGTTGGCGACCGCGGCACCGGCGGGATTCGAGAATGTCATAGCACCACCATGGCATCACCGTAGGAGTAGAAGCGATAACGGTCTGCGACCGCATGCCGGTATGCGGCCATTGTTGCCTCGTACCCGGCGAAGGCGGATACCAGCATGAGCAGCGTGGAGCGTGGCAGGTGAAAATTCGTGATGAGATGGTCCACCACGCGAAAGCGATAGCCCGGGGTCACGAACAGCGCCGTCTCGGATGTTCCGGCGCGCAGCACGCCATGCTCGTCGGCCGCGCTCTCGAGCGCGCGCACCACCGTCGTCCCCACGGCCCACACCCGCCCGCCCTGCGCCCGCGTCTCCGCCACCGCGCGCACCAGCGCTTCGGGGATCTCGTACCGCTCGGCGTGCATCACGTGACCGCGCAGGTCCTCCGACTCCACCGGCTTGAACGTCCCCGGACCCACTTCCAGGTCGAGCTCCGCGACCCGCACGCCCCGCTCGGCGAACTGGTCCAGCAGCGCACGGGTAAAGTGCAGCCCAGCCGTCGGTGCCGCGACCGATCCGTCCCGCCTCGCGTACACCGTCTGGTAGCGTTCCTCATCCACCGCGCCCGGCGCGTGCGCGATGTACGGCGGCAACGGTAGCTGCCCGTACATCTTGACCGCGTCGTCGGCGCTCGCGCCCACGAATCGCACGACGCGGTTCCCGTCCTCCAGCACCTCCACCGTTTCCACGAACACATCCGGGCCGAGCGTGATGCGCTTCCCCGGCCGCATGGCACTCCCCGGACGTCCCATCGCGATCCAGGTGTCGCCGGTGCCCGGATGGATGAGCAGCACCTCCGCCTCGCCCCCCGAGGGACGAGTGCCGGGCAATCGCGCATGCCGGACACGTGTGGAGTTGAGGACCAGCAGATCACCAGAGGGAATCAACGCCAGCAGATCCCCGAACATTGCGTCACGGAGCACCGCATCAACGCCGGACGCCCACTCGCCTGGCCGCCCACCCGCCCTACCCGCCCTACCCGCCCTGACAACCAACAGCCGGCTCTCCCCTCGCACTCTCACCGGCTCCTGGGCGATCAGTTCAGGCGGCAGTTCATAGTCGAAGTCGGCAAGGACCAGCGGACGATCAGCCACCAAAGATCGTGGTCTGCTGTGGAGGAGGTATGAGACCGAAGCGCTTGTATGCGAGCGCCGTGGCGCAGCGGCCCCGCTGCGTCCGCTCGAGGAAGCCCTGCTGGATCAGGAACGGTTCGTAGACATCCTGCAGCGTGTCCGGGTCTTCACCCACGGCGACCGCGACCGTGCCGAGCCCCACCGGCCCGCCGCCGAACTTCTCGATGATCGTGGTCAGGATCCGCGCATCCATGTCGTCCAGGCCGAACTCATCCACGTTGAGCCGGCTCAGCGCTTCATTGGCGACGGGTCCCGTGATCCGTCCCGCGGCCTTCACTTGCGCATAGTCCCGCACTCGGCGCAGCAGGCGGTTCGCGATCCGCGGCGTCCCCCGGCTCCGCCGCGCGAGCTCGTTCGCACCTTCCGGATCGACCGGCACGTTGAGGATGCTCGCCGACCGCGTGATGATCCGCTGCAGTTCCTCGGGCGAGTAGAAGCCGAGCCGCTCCACGATCCCGAACCGCGCCCGCATCGGAGGCGTCAGCAGGCCGAACCGCGTCGTCGCCCCGATCAGCGTGAATCGCTCGAGCGTCATCGGGATCGTCTGCGCGTTGGGACCATCGCTGATCCGCACGTCCACCCGGAAGTCTTCCATCGCCGGATAGAGGAACTCCTCCAGCACCGGCTTGAGCCGGTGAATCTCGTCGATGAACAGCATGTCGCCCGGCGCCAGGCCCGTCAGCAGCCCCACCAGGTCGCCCGGCTTCTCCAGCACCGGGCCGGAGCTCACGCGCAGCTGCACCCCCATCTCGCGCGCCATGAGCATCGCGAGGGTGGTCTTGCCGAGCCCGGGTGGCCCGAAGAAAAGCGTATGGTCGAGGGTGTCGCCCCGCTGCTTCGCCGCGTCGATCGCGATCTGCAGTGAGGACTTGACCTGCTCCTGCCCCACGAACTCGTCCAGCCGCGAGGGACGCAGCGCCGCATCAGCGGCCGGCTCGTCGGGAAGGACGTCGGGTGTGGTGACCTGGAGTCGTGGAGAAGTCATGGTCTGGAAAGGTAACGACCCGATGCTTCACTCGGGCCCGCTCACCGCTCAAGCGGTTCCTCTTCACGCCTTCGCAGTTCCTCCCCACGGTCTTCACTCACCGGAGTCGAGCCTCCCACCTCACCGGCGTCTCCCCTGGCTTGATCTCATGCTTCGCCCCGCACGTGACGCACCGGTCCCTGGCCCGGGTTGTGTCCGCCGCAACGAGCTTCCGGTTCGTCGACCCGCAACGGGTACAGAGCCACTCGGCGGTCACGGCGGTGACGGTCATGAATCAGGTCCTTGGATACGGGGTTCATGGGCGCGACAGAAAGTGATACTCTCCCGAGCGCGTCACGCGGTAGTGCCCGGCACGGATCACCCGGTCGAGAGCCGCGGCGCAGCCCGTCCGGTAACGCTCGTGCAACTCCACCATGATCATCCGAACCCGTCGGAGCCACCGCTCCGGCGCCATGCTCAGAACCTCGAGTTCCGCCCCCTCGATGTCCATCTTGAGCAGGTCGAGCGTCTTGATGCCGGCCTCGTCCAGCAGCTCCTCCACCCCGATCGCGTCGATCGGCCCATCCGCCCGTTCCACCACCCGGTAGCCGTCGGTCTCGGCATCGGGGTTCTCGATGCTGACCCGCGCGCGACGTCCCCAGAGCGCCTGCTGCCGCACCGTCACTTGCCGCAGGTGCGTGGTGTTCCGCTCCAGCATGGCCAGGTTGTCCCGGTCGATCTCGAGGCTGATCACCTGGGCGCCGGGAAACCGCCCGGCCAGGTAGCGCGTCGCGACGCCGATATTGGCGCCGGCATCGATGATCGTCTGCGGGGCGAAGGGGAAGGGAGCGTCGAGCTCGCGCCAGACGTAAATCTGCCGGAATACTGCGCCATCGTGCGTGCCGGCCCGGCCCAGGATCGGTGGCTCCCCCGCGAGCGGGATCGCTACCAGCGCGCCCTTGCGGCCCGCATACTCGAGACGCCGCACGGCACTCCCCACGCGCGTGCCCCGCACCAGGCCGAACTGCGCATGGAATGGTGAAAGCCACTGCTGGAAGTCCCGCACCCGCTCGAGCATGGCATCCTTATGGTGTCAGCGCCCGCAGCGCCTGCGCGGATCAGCGCTGCCGCATCGTCCTGCCCGCCGGCAGTGCCGCCTGCACTGCCTTGTCCGCCTGCGCCGGCGCATAGCCCAGCGCCACAGCGCGCGTCACCGCTTCCTCTGCCGGCCCGAGCGACGCCACCGGCGACGGCGACACCACGATGTCGTCCAGCTTGTCCTGCAGCTCGAGCACCAGGCGTTCCGCCTTCTTCTTTCCGATGCCGGGTACGCTGCTCAGCGCCGCGAGGTCTTTCCCCCTGATCGACCGCACCGTGCGGTCACCGCCCAGCGCCGAGATGAGCGCCAGCGCCAGCCGCGGCCCGAACCCGCTCGCGCCCAGCAGTCGCTGGAACACTTCGCGCTCCGTCGCCCTGTCGAACCCGTACAGTGACCAGCCGTCCTCGCGCACCACCAGCTCGGTGTGGAGACTCATCCTGGCTGCCATTCGCCGGCAGGCGCTCCAGCACCCCGAGCGGCACGCGGATCTCGTATCCCACGCCGCCATCCGTGGCGAGCACCAGCGTCTCCCCGCTTCGCGATGCGAGCACGCCCGTCACCTGCGCGATCACCGGCCCACCCGCCCACCCGCCCTACCCGCCTTACCCGCCAGCTCTGACGCATTGTCGCTGCGTGGCTTGCCACGCAGCAACAGGTGCGTCAGCGCTATTGCGACCCCATCCGCCGCATCCGCCGGACTCGGCGCCGTCTTGAGGCGCAGCAGTCGCGTCACCATGTACGCGACCTGCGGCTTGAGCGCGCTCCCGGTTCCCACCACCGTCTTCTTCACCAGGCGCGGCGCATACTCAGCGATCGTCACCTGCGCCGTCTCGGCGGCAAGCAGGATCACCCCGCGGGCATGACTCAGCACGGCGGTCGTGTGGACGTTCTTCGCGTAGAACGCCGTCTCCACCGCCACGATGTCCGGTCGGTGACGGGCGATCAGTTCGGCAATGCCGTCGTGAATGAGGCGGAGACGGGCGGGGAGGGACTCGTCCGCGCGGGTGCGCAGGATGCCGCACTCCACCAGGCGGTATGGCTCGCGGGGCAGGGCATCCACCACTCCGTAGCCCAGCGTCGCCGTGCCCGGGTCGACGCCGAGGACGCGCAAGCCGGAGATCTCAGGCCTCGGCGGCCGCGAGCTGCGACGCGTCGATGTCGAAGTTGGAAAAGACCTTGGAGACGTCGTCCAGTTCCTCCAGCACCTCCATCAGCTTGAGGAGACGCTCGGCGTCGCCGCCCTCGACCTTGACGGTGTTCTTGGGCACCTGCGCCAGTTCGGCCGATTCGCTGGCGAAGCCCCTCGCCTTGAGCGCGTCGATCAGCGCATGCACCGTGAACGGCGACGTGGAGACGACGTACTGGTCCCCCTCGTGCGCGAAGTCCTCGGCGCCCGCGTCCAGCGCGGCCTCCAGCGCCTTGTCCTCGTCGTACTTGGTCGCGTCGATGTAGATGAGTCCCTTGTGGTCGAACATCCACGCCACCGATCCGCTCGCACCCAGGTTCCCATGGTTGCGGCTGAACGCGTGACGCACTTCGGCGACGGTGCGATTCGGGTTGTCGGTCGTGGCTTCGATCAGGATGGCGGCACCGCCCGGGCCGTACCCCTCGTACGTGAGCTCCTGGTACTGCGCGCCCTCGAGTTCGCCGGTGCCCTTCTTGATGGCGCGCTCGATGTTCTCCTTCGGCATGTTCACCGCGCGCGCGCCGTCCATCGCGAGGCGCAGCCGCGGGTTGCCGTCGGGGTCGCCACCGCCGGCCCGGGCCGCCACCGTGATTTCGCGGATGATCTTGGTCCAGACGGAGGCACGGCGCGAGTCCGTGACCGCCTTCTTCCGCTTGATCTGCTTCCACTTGCTGTGGCCAGCCATCGCCACGGACTCCTTGCTCGATTGGACCTGCTGGAATGACGGAAGCATAAGCCGGGTCACAGCTTGCAGCAACGCGAAGGTTGACCCGGGCCACCCCTCTGGCTACTCTCCTCGCCCTATGAGACTCCACCGATTGCTCCTCCCGCTCGGCGTCGTCCTCGCCATCTCCGCCTGCAAGAAGGAGAAGCCCGAGGAAGTCCCCAGCGCCCTCGACGTCTTTCCGGCCATCATCATGCCGCCCAACGCCTCCTACGTGTCCAAGTCGGGCACCAGGGAAGCGCTCGCCGTGCTGTTGCGCACCTCCTTCAAGCCCGAAGCCGCCGCCAACTACTATCGTGCCGCGCTCCGGCCGCCCGAGTGGCGACTGGTCAGCGATGCGAAGGACAAGCAGGGTGCCACGATCCTCCTCGCCGAGCGTGATGGCCGGCCCCTCTGGGTCCGGATCTGGCCCGACACCGAGTTCAACGCCACGTTCGTGCAGATGACCGGTGCCGTCGCCAAGCTGCATCCCGACTCCACCCGGGCGCCCACTGACAGCGAGGGCGTCGCTGCCGGCCAGCTCCCCCAGCCCGCGGCGACGTTCGTCCCGCTCGGCCCGCCGAAGGTGGTGGCGCCGAAGTAGTCGGCGGTCGGCAGTCGGCAGTCGTCAGCCGGTCGTCAGTCGTGAGTTGCCAGTCAGGTAGGGCCCTGCCGACTGCGGACTGACTGCCCACTGCGCCCTGCCGACTGACCACTCGCCCGGGCCACCACGTCAGCGGCCTCCACTCCAAGCGTCTCCCGTACCGGCGCCGTCAGCTGCTGCAGCGCTATCGCCGCCGTACGCGTCCCCGGATCCCGCAGCAACGCCAGCGTCCCCGCCAGCGCCCGCCGCAGTGGCGGTGAAAGGCTCAGTCGCGCCAGGCGCCGCTCCAGCGCCTCGATGCGCCGCCGTTGCGCCCGCTCCGGCAGCGGCGGCTCCATCCCCTGGCCCAGCGCCACCCGAGCCGTCAGCCACACCGCGAACAACCCCTCACGCCGCGGACCCCGGGCCGAGGCAGCGAGTATCTCCAGCAGCGGATCAGCAGAGTCGGTACTGGACATCCCGCGTCACCGTTCCCTCGCCCCGTTGATTCCTCGCCATTCACCGCGGTCGCCGTTCCTCCTGACGCCGTTGCCGTTCCCCCTCGCGCAGTCGCGGTTTCTCCCTGACCACCGCGTCCACGACTTGCTCCGGCAGGATCTCCCTCAAACACCGATGATGCCCCAGCGGACACGCGGGCCCACCCTGCGCGCTGCACGGCCGGCACGCGAGCGCCAGCTCCAGCACCGTGGCCGGCGATCGGTAGGGAAAGAACCCGAACTGCCGCACCGTCGGACCGAACAGTGCCACCACGCGTGTCCCCACCGCCGTGGCGAGGTGCATGAGACCGGTGTCGCCGCTCACCGCCACCTGGGCCGAGCGCAGTACCGCCGCCGTCTCCTGGAGCCCCAGCGTCCCGGCCGTTGACGCCGCGTTGATCCCGCCCGCCGCCGCGATGGCGCCACCCTCGTCCCGGAAATCCCCGCCCGTCAGCACCACCACGTCGTAGCCCTGTGCCACCAGCGACCGGGTCAGCATCACCCAGTATTCCTGCGGCCACCGCTTGGTGAAGTGTGCCGCGCCCGGCGCGACCGCCGCAATCGGCCGGCGCCCGTCGAATCCCTGGCTCGCGAGCCACACCGCTCCGCGCTCTGCCGCGGCCGCGCCAATGCCCACCTGGGCCGGCCCGCCATCGGGCGTCACGTCCAGCCCCCGTGCCGCCTCGAAGAATCGCTCCGCCTCAGGCACCGAATCGCCGTAGATGTCCCGCTTTCCGTGCACCAGCATCCACCTCGCCGCCCGCCGCTTGCTGTACCCCCGCCACTGCCCCGGCACCAGGAGCCGCAGGAGACGGGTACGGGTGACGCCATGCAGGTCCAGCAGGTGCGTGAAGCGACGCTCACGGAGCCGCCCTGCCAGCGATGCGAGCGGCTCCCCCCTGGGGTCGAACGTCATCACCTCGATGCCCGCCGGATGATCCCCCACCAGCGCCGCAAACCCCGGCCGCGTCAGGTAGACGAGTTCCGCCTCGGGGTGACGCGTCCGCAGCGCCCGCACCAGCGGCGTCGTGAGGATGACGTCGCCCATTGAGCTGAGCCGGACGAGCAGGATACGTGTCATGAAGGCCGGAACTTACCTCGCGCGCTCCGCCGTCGCCGTTCCTCCTCACGCTGTTGGTTCCTCCGCCTCTGGTTCCTCCGCTGTTCCCCCTCACGCCGTTAGCTTTACTCCATGCCCCGCCCCCGCTCCATCCTCTGGGTCGACGACGAGATCGAGTCCCTCACCTCGCACGTCATGTTCCTCGAGGAACAGGGATTCGCCGTCGACACCAGCGCCCATGGTGACGACGCCCTCGTCATGCTCCAGCGCCAGCCCTACGGCGTCGTTCTCCTTGACGAACAGATGCCCGGCCGCCGCGGCCTGGAACTCTTCCGCGCCATCCGGTCCATGGACCAGTCCATGCCCGTCGTCATGGTGACCAAGAGCGAGGAACCCGAGACCTTCAAGGACGCCCTCGGCGCCGAGATCTCCGACTATCTCGTCAAGCCGGTCAACCCGCGCCAGATCCTCACCGTCATCACCCGCCTGCTCGAGGGTGATCGCATCCGCCAGCAGCGCCTCTCCCGCGACTTCGCCTCCCGCTTCCGCGAGCTCGAGGCCCGGCGCGGCGCCGCGCTCGGCTGGCGCGAGTGGATCGAGTTCGTCGTCGAGCTCGCCGAGTGGGAAGTGCGCCTGGGTCAGGCGGAAGAGCCGGGTCTCCAGGATGCCCTCCGCACCCTGCAGGAGAGCCTCCGCCAGGACTTCGCGAAGTTCCTCCAGCGCAACTACGCCAACTGGCTCCGCGATGGCCGCAGCGACCGCCCGCCGCTCTCTGTCGACATTGGCGCCGAGTTCCTCCGGCCCGCGCTCCAGTCGCACGGCAAGGTGCTGCTCGTGGTCGTCGACTGCCTCCGTCTCGACCAGTGGGCCATGATCCGCCCCCTGATCGGCGAGCTGTTCGACATCGAGACCTCGCACTACTTCTCGATCCTGCCCACCGCCACGCCCTACGCGCGGAACGCGATCTTCTCGGGCCTCTTTCCCTCGGAGATCAAGCAGCGCTATCCGAAGTGGTGGGCTGACCAGGACGAAAACAGCCTCAACGCGTACGAGGGCCAGCTGCTCGTCGAGCAGTTGAAGGACATCTGCGGCACGCCCGTGCCGGTGCGCTATGAGAAGGTCTTCAGCGCCCAGGACGGCGAGGCACTCCTGCGCCGGTTGCCCGCGCACCTGCAGCAGCCCGGGGTCACCGCGCTGGTTTTCAACTTCATCGACCAGCTCACCCACGGGCGGTCCGAGAACTCCACCCTCTTCGAGGTGGCGCGCGACACCCGCGCCCTGCGCGCCCTTACCCGGACCTGGTTCGAGCGCTCTCCGCTGCTCGATGCCCTGCGCGAGGCTGAGCGCCGCGGCGTGCCGGTGCTGCTCACCACCGATCACGGCAGCATTCACTGCCACACGCCGGCCACCGTCTTCGCCAAGCGCGACGCGACCGCCAACCTCCGCTACAAGTTCGGCGAGGACCTGCGCGCGCAGGACGACGAGGCCGCCATCGTGGTCGACGACCTGCTGAGCTTCGGCCTGCCGCCTCGCACCCCGGGCACCCGGCTCCTGCTCGCCACCGGCGATCGCTTCTTCGTCTATCCCACGAAGCTGCGCGAGTACCAGGCCCGCTATCGCGGAGCCTTCCTCCACGGCGGCGTCGCGCCCGAAGAAGTCGTTCTCCCGATCGCCTTGCTGTTGCCGAGGCGCGGCTAGCGGTGCGCAGCGAAACCACCCGGCTGCTGGCACTCGCCCGCCCCTATCGGGGCCTGCTCGCGGGCGCGCTCTTCTGTTCCTTCATTGCCTCGGCGCTCGATGGCATCACCATCGTGCTGCTGGTTCCCCTGCTCAAGCACCTCTTCGGCACCACCGGCGCCCTTCGCGTCGGCGCGACACCGCTCGAGCGCTGGCTCACCGATACTTTCTCGCCGCTCCTGGCCAACGCGACGCCCGGTGAGGCGGTGGCGCGCGTGGCCGTCGTGCTCGGCGCGGGCCTGCTACTCAAGAACCTCGCCGACTACGCCTCGTCCCAGTTCAACACCCGCATGCAGGAAGGCCTCGTCGCGAGCCTGCGCCGCAAGCTCTACGATCACCTCCTGCGGCTCGACCTGGGTTTCTTCCATCGCACGCGCACCGGCCTGCTGGTGACAGCGCTCATCAACGAGACCGATCAGGCGAAGGGCATCGTCACGGCTTCGATGGTGACGCTCATCAAGAGCGTCTTCCTGCTTGGCACGACGCTGTTCATCCTCGCGAGCATTTCGTTCCGCCTGACGCTTCTCTCCCTGGTCGTGGTGCCGCCGCTCGTGCTCGGCCTTCGCACCCTCACCAGGCGCATCCGCCGTCACTCCCGCGCCCGCGCCGACGAACGCGGGGAACTCGCCGCCCTCGCTACCGAGCGCCTCGCCGGCATCCGCCTCGTGCGCACCTCCGACGCGGCACCGCAGGAAGCGGCGCTGTTCGCCGATTCGGTCGAGCGCTACCGCAAGCGCGTTGTCCGCACCGGTCGATTCTCGGCGCTGACCGGTCCGATGAGCGAGACTGTCGCGGCGATCCTCGTCATGCTCGTTGTCTATGCCGGCACCAACCCCCGGATACTCGGCCTGTCGGCGCCGCTCGCTCCCGAGGTCATCGTGGTCTTCCTCCTCGCGACGCTGCGGCTCACCTCACCCATCAAGGCCATCTCCCAGTTCCCGACCAACTGGGCCCAGGGCATGGCGAGCGTGGAGAAGGTGTTCTCGCTCCTCGATGAACCGGTGCTGGAGACGGATGACGGCCCCGCCCGGCAGGCGACGTTCCGTCAGGACCTCGTCTACGAGCATGTGAGCTTTGAGTATGAAACGGGCGCGCGCGTGCTCCACGACATCTCCTTCGGCGTCACGCCCGGACGTGTCGTGGCGCTCGTCGGTCCGTCCGGGGCGGGGAAGAGCACCCTGGTCGACCTCCTGCCCCGGCTCCGCGAGCCCACCGTGGGTCGTGTCCTCCTCGACGGCGTGCCCCTGCCCGAGCTCAACCGTTCCTCGCTCCGCAGCCTCCTCGGTGTGGTGAGCCAGGACACCGTGCTCTTTCACGAGAGCATCCACGCGAACATCGCCTATGGAATGCCGCAGGCCACGCGCGCCGACGTCGAGCGCGCCGCCGAGGCCGCCAATGCCCATGAGTTCGTCGCCCGCATGCCGCAGGGCTACGACACCATCCTGGGGGAGCGCGGTATGCGCATCTCCGGCGGGCAGCGCCAGCGTATCGCCATCGCGCGCGCGCTGCTGCGCAACGCGCCGATCCTCATCCTCGACGAGGCCACCAGCGCGCTCGACACCCAGTCCGAGCGCCTGGTGCAGGAGGCCATCGAGCGCCTCATGGCCAACCGCACCGTGCTGGTGATCGCGCACCGGCTGGCTACGGTGCGTCAGGCTGATGAGATTCTCGTGCTCGACGAAGGCCGCATCATCCAGCGAGGCAGCCACACCGACCTCCTCGCCGCCGGCGGCCTCTATCGCCGCCTGTACGAACTGCAATTCCGTGACGACGTGGAGCCTGCCATGCCGGTTGCCTCTGGAGACATGCGCGCATGAGCGGTCCGTACGCCGGGACCCGGGTGCTGCTCGTCGATGTGGAGACGGATCCCACCGGACATGCGGGGCTGCGGAAACGGGCGCTCGAGCGGCTCGGCTGCGTCGTCGCGACCTGCGACCTGAAGGAGAAGCAGGGCCTGCTCTCCCGCTGGCGCGGCGGCGGCGCCCAGGACCGCCTCGGCAAGGCGGTCCTGCAGCAACAGGCGCAGTTGGTGCTCGTGGTCGAGGGCGCGGAACTGACGGCGGGGATGGTCACCAGCCTCAAGCGCGATGCCGATGCCGCGTGGGCCGCCTGGTTCATCGGCGAGACTCGCTCCCTGCCCCTCATGGAGGCACTGAGCACCGCGTACGATGTGCTGTTCGTGCCGGGCACCGACCTTGTCGAGCAGCTCCGCGGACCGTCCCGCCCGCCCACGATCCATCTCCCGCCCGGCTGCGATCCATCGGTCCATCGCCCCGTGCGCGCGCGCGATCAGTTCCGCGCCAACGTGGTGTTCGTTGGTGCGGCGACACCTCGCCGCGAACAGCTGTTGGGTGAACTGACCGGGTTCGGCCTGGCGATCTGGGGTCCCGGCTGGCGCAGGACACCGCTCCGGGACTACTGCCGCGGCGAGATGCTCGACCTCGACGACTACGTCCGGGCGTACGCCGGTGCGTCAGTCGCGGTGAATGTCCACCGCGAGGGCGCCGGCAATGCCGGCACCGCCACCGGCTGCAACCAGCGCCTCTTCGAGCTCGCCGCCATCGGTGTCCCGCAGGTCGTCGACAACCGTGTCGATCTTCCCCTCGCGTTCGACATCGGCCGCGAGTTGCTCACCTTCGACACTGGCTCGGAGCTCCGCCAGCTCGTCCAGGAACTCATCCACGACCCCACCACCGCCGAGCGCCTCGCCCAGGCCGGCCGCCGCCGGGCGCTGGCGGAACACACGTACATGCATCGGCTCGGGGCGATCTTGGGAGCGACCAAGCGGTAGCGGGTTCCGAGCCTCGTTAGCGTGTGGTGCGCGGTTGGCGGGGTCTTGCGTGCCGGCGGCAGCATTCGAGCGCGGGTGCGATATTGGCTAGAGAGACTCCTTGTAGATCCTGACGTACCGCCCCGCCATCTCCCGATGCGTGAACAGTCGCTCGACTCTCGCCCTGCACGCCGCCGGATCTATCCGATCTATCCGTGACGCCCCCTCCACCAGTTCCTCCAGCGTGTCCCCGAGCACCCCGACATCCGCCGTCACGATCTCCGGCAACGACCCCCTTCTGGTCCCGAGCACCGGTGTCCCGCTCGCGAGGGCCTCGATCAGCGTCAGCCCGAACGGTTCGTCCCACAGCGCCGGCATCCACAGGCATCGCGCCCCCGCCAGGAGCGCGACCTTTCTCGCCCCGGCGACGGGGCCGGCGTACTTGATTCCCCGGCGCAGGCTCGGCCGCCATCCTCCCGCCAGGATCAGCCGCCGCCCCGTTCGCCGCGCCCCCTCGATCGCCCAGCGATATCCCTTTACCGAGTGCAGCCGGCCCAGGAACAGGTCGTAGTCCTCCTTGTGCGCCTGGTAGCGGTACTCCGACAGGTCGAGCCCGTTGTAGACGAATCGGCTGTGCCCGTACCGCTGCGCGTGGCTGGCACTCAGGAAGATCGTGGTCGCCGGGAGCACGGTGCCCGGGGCAGGATTGCCGTGCAGTGTCCACACCAGCGGGACCGGACACGGCAGGAAGAGTTGCCGGTGGCTGTGCACGATGTCGACGCCCCGCGGCAGCAGCGGGGCCACGTCGAAGTCCGCGCGCTGCAGTGCCCGGTGATCCGCCTCGACCACCGTTGCGTCCCGGCTCCGCGAGCCCCGGGACGCGATCAGCGTCACCCGATGCCCCAGCTCGGCAAGTCCGCGCGCGAGCCAGTCCACCACGCGCTCGGTCCCACCGTATCCGCGCACCGGAAGTCGTGCGTTCATGACGAGCGTGATATGCATCGGGCGGCAATATACCTTTCGCCGGTGGACGACATCCGCTGGTTCGCTCCGAACAACTACGGCCGGCTTATCGTCCCGCGTCTCCGGGAACGTGGGTGGTCTGTCGCGACGGAGGGCAGCAATCCCGCGCGCCTGAGTTTCGCCATGAGTCAGACGGCGGCGGTCGAAGCCTTCCGCTTCGCGCGCCGCCATCGGGCGCCACTGGCGATGTACGTCTGGGACCTGCCGCCGTGGCGGATAGGCGGCGGCCGCCCTGATCACGTGTTCGCCGTGGGCGGACACCTGCTGCGCTTGCCGCGGCTGGGGCGCCGGTTCGCCATGGGACGCGGGTTTCACAGCCGGGTCTATTGGCTCGCGCGCCACGCCGCCGCGGTCTGGGCGCCAAGTCGCCAGTCGCAGCAGGACATCACCCGCCACGTCGGCGTCCAGGTGACGCAGGTGGAGTACTGCTACGATTCCGATCGCTTCACGCCTGGCGCCGCGGATCCCGTCGCCGGGTCGCCGGTCCTGCTCAGTGTGTCACGGCTGGTCCCCTACAAGAACCAGGAGGCGGTCATTCGTGTCGCTGCGCGCTTCGAGCCTCGCCTGCGGGTGCGGCTCGTCGGCAGCGGTGACGAGCATGATCGCCTCGCGGACCTGACCAGACAGCTTGGCGTCGCCGGTACTATCGAGACGGACCTGAGCGCCGACGCCATCGTCGCCGCCTACCGGTCGGCGGCGGTCGTGGTGTGCCCGAGCCGCTTCGAGGGCTTTGGCCTCACGCCGATCGAGGCCATCGCCTGCGGTGTCCCCGTGGTCGCGTCCGATATTCCGCCGCACCGGGAGTTCCTGGGGCCGGTCGCCGAGTATTTCTCTCTGGACGACGATGCCGGCCTCGAGGCGGCGGTGCGCCGGGCCCTGGTGCGCGGCGTGCCCGACGCCTCCGGCATTGCGCGACTGACGCTGGATGCCGCCGCCGACCGTTTCGATGTCGCGCTCGGGGCGCTCACTGGCCGTCGCCGCGCTCAAGCGATGGCCCCGCCGGCTTTTCCCCTGGAGGCGTGAGTGGTTCCCCTCTCCGGCTTCACCATCGTCCGGAACGCCGTCGCGCTCGACTTCCCTGTCGTGGAGAGCATCCGCTCGATTCTCCCCGTATGCGAGGAGGTCGTGGTCAACGTGGGCCGGTCGGACGACGGGACGCTCGAGCTCATCCGCGGCATCGACGATCCGCGCATCAGGATCCTCGAGACGGAGTGGGACTGGAGCGACAAGATCATGGCGCTCGGCCGCGAGACGATGCGCGCCATGCGCGCCTGCCGGCACCCCTGGGGCATCAGCATCCAGGCCGACGAAGTCCTGCACGAAGCCGGGGCGACGATCCTCCAGGAGACCGTCCAGCAGGTGGACGCGGATCCGCGCGTCGAGGGCCTGCTCGTGCGCTACCTGCATTTCTACGGCGATCTCGGTACCCTCGCGACGCACCGGCGCTGGTATCGGCGGGAAGTGCGCTGCGTCCGGCTCGACCCCGCCCTCGACATCCGCCCCTTCCAGGACGCCCAGGGATTCCGGGTCGGCCCGGAGAATCGGAAGATCCGCGCCCGGGAAACCGGGGCGCTGATGTACCACTATGGCTGGGCCCGTCCCCCGGCATCGATCCAGAAGAAGCGTGAGTTCACCCGCAGTCTCTATCCCGAGAAGGAGCGGCACGATCGCCCACTGCTGCCCTGGATACCGCTGCTGCAGCCCTTCACCGGCGAGCATCCCGCTGTGGCGCGGGACTGGGTGCGCGAACGGATGCCGGTGCCCGGCGAGCGACGCATGACCGATCCGTTTTTCCACTGGGGCTGGGTCCGGCTCTATCTGTCGTACGGATTCGAGCGGATGACCGGCATCCGCCCATTCGAGTTCCGGAACTACACGGTGGTGTAGGGGAAGCTTTCCCCGCGCAGGAGTAGTTCGAGGCGGTGCGCATACGTGTGGTGCGCCAGCGCGTGCGCCCGCCCCACCCGCGCGATGGTCGCCCGCTCCTCCGGTCGCCCGAGCCAGTCGCGCACCTGCGCGATCGCGTCCGGTTCGCTCCGGAAGAGCGCGCAGTGTTCGCGCTCCCGCACCAGCGACTCGATGCCCGGCGTCCACGGGCCGAGAAAGAACCCGCCGCAGCCCAGCACCTTCCACATGCGGTTCGATATGCACAACGGTGCTTCTCCCTGGGCGCAGGTGGCCGCTGCGCCGAGCGAGACGGCGGCGCCCGCGATCACCCGGGCGAGGCGCCTGCCGCGCACCCGGCCGCCGCGCACCGGCAGGTCGTGCTGATGCGCGTCCCATCCCGGTCCCCGGATCTGCAGGTCGGCGACCGACGCGACCCCGCGCAAGAGCGAGTGCCGATCCGGGTACTGGCCTGATCCCACGAACGAAACGTCACAGCGGAAGCGCGCCGGCACCGACTCGGCGGGATGGTCTTCCGCCGGATCGACCGCCTGCGGCAGGAACCGCACGTCGGGCACGCCGGCCCGGGAGTACGTCTCGCGAAGGGAAGGGCAGGTGAGATAGAGCGATCCCGATGCCCGTGCCAGGCGAACCACCTCGGCGTGGGCTTGCTCGGCGAAATCGAAGTACCAGGTGGTGGCCTGTCGGCCACGGACCAGCCGTGCCAGTGTCGCATCGTCGAGGCGCGCGGCGTAACGGGTCAGGATCACCACGTCCGGAGCGAAGCGGTCCGCCATCCGGATGAGCAGCGCCGGCGCGAGCCGCCCGAGCCGGTGGGTCCACCCCTCGGCATCGAGCATTCGTGCCATGTGCCCCAGCGCACGCGCCCCGCGCGCGATCGCCGCCTCCGTTCGATGGCGCCCGCCGGCGCCGACCACCAGGATGCGGCGTGGCGGGCCTGCGCTGTTGCCGCCGAGGGGGGGCGCGTGAGTATCTATTCCGGTCATGGCGACCCGAATGTCTGGGAGACGCGCCGCATCCACAAGCGGTGTCCCCTTGGCCGCTCCGCCTTCCACTGGCGAGATTGCCCCGATGGCGCTTCCGGTGTACGCCTGTCTGCGCACGCATGATCGCGCCCTCGAACTCTTCCAGGGCTGGCCGCGCGAGGGCAGGGTGCTCGAGGTCGCGGCGGGCAGTGGTGCCTTTGCCGCGCGTCTCCAGGCCGCCGGGTTCGCTATTGAGGCCTGCGACCTCTATCCCGAACAGTTCGGTGTCCCCGGCATTCCTGTCAGCTTCGCCGACCTGTCCCGGCGCCTGCCTTACGAGGACGGCCGCTTTGCCTGCCTCTCGTGCCTCGAGGGGATCGAGCACCTGGAGGACCAGTTCGCCTTCGTCCGCGAATGCTGGCGTGTGCTCGAGCCCGGTGGGCGGCTCCTCCTGTCCACGCCGAACATTCTTGGCCTGGCGTCGCGATGGCGCTACTTCTGGACCGGCTTCTTTCCCCTGGCCACCCGCCCGATGAACGAACTCAAGCGGGAGCCCGTGCATGATCACATCAACCTGATCAGCTACTACGAACTGCGGTATATCCTGCGAACCACTGGCTTCACGGTCGAGCAGGTGACGACGGACCGCCTCCGCACGTCGGGGCAGCTGCTCGGCTGGACGCGGCCGCTGGTGTCGCTGGCCACCCGGAGGGCGCTCGCCCGCGAGCCCGACCCCGCGCAGCGCCAGGCGAATGAGGAGATCGCGACGCACCTGCTCTCCCGCGACCTGCTCTATGGCCGGACGCTCATGCTGGTGGCCCGGAAGCCGGTGGGAGCGGCGGCCTGATGACGGGCACCGTCCCGCTCTCCGTGGTTATCCCCACGCTCGACGAGGCGCCTCGCATTGCGGCATGCCTCGCCAGTGTCGCCTGGGCCGCCGAGACAATCGTCGCCGACGCGGGCTCAAGTGACGCGACCGTGAACATTGCGCGCGGCGCCGGCGCGATCGTCCTCGAGGACACGGGACCGACCATTGCCGCGCAACGCAACGCGGCGATCGCGCGGGCGAGCCACCAGTGGGTGCTGGCGCTCGACGCCGATGAACAGGTGACGCCGGAACTGGCGGCCGATGTGGCCATCGTGGTCGCAGCGCCCGTGCATGCCGCCTATCGGGTACGGCGGCGGAGCTTCTACCTTGGTCGCGAGCTCACCCGGGGACACTGGGGTAACGACTGGGTCGTGCGCCTCTTCCCCCGCGAGCGTCGCTATGTCGAGCAACGCGTGCATGAGGCTCTCGAGCCGGTGGCCGACGTCGGTACGCTCCGTGGCACGCTGTTGCACGAACCGTATCGCGACCTCTCGCATCACCTCGACAAGATGATTCGCTACAGCGCCTGGGGGGCGCAGGACCTGTTCGAGCGCGGGCGTCGCGCGACCATCTGGGACCTGGCCGGTCGGCCCACCGGACGGTTCTTCAAGACCTGGCTGCTCGAGGGGAGCGTGCTCGACGGCCGCCAGGGATTCATCTCGGCGTCGCTCGGTGCCTGTGCCTCGTTCTTCAAGTACGCCCATCTCTGGGAACTCGGGCAGCGCCGCTAGCGCTGCTGGGCTTTGAACTGCAGGCCGACCGCACGCCCGGAGCGACGCATGCGTCCGCAACTGCTGCTGACCTACGATTTCCCGCCCATGGGTGGAGGAATCGCCCGCTGGATGGGTGAGCTGGCGCGGCGCTATCCGCAGGGCAGTCTGGTGGTGAGTACCGGCCAGTTCCCCGGCAGTGAAGAGGTGGATGAGCGGCTTCCCAATCGCGTCGATCGGCTCTCGGTGCCGGCGCGGCGGCTCAAGACACTGCAGGGGGTGCTGGCCTGGTCCCGGCACGCGTCGGTCCTCACTCGCACCCTCGATCCCGAGTTCATCTGGTGCGGCACGCTCAAGCCGGCCGCCTATGCCGCCAAGTGGGTGCGCGAGCGGGTCGGGACGCCCTTCGGTGTCATCGCCCACGGCAACGACTTCCTGATTCTCCGGCATCAGACGCACCGCTCGGCGCTCAAGCGCCGGGTGGCCAAGGGTCTGCTCGACGCGGCGTCGGTTGTCGTCGCCAACAGCAACTGGACCCGCGATCTCTGCGTGTCGGTGCTTGGTGAACTCGGCGTGTCGCTGCCCGAGGATCGCGTGCGCGTTGTCCCCCTCGGCACCGATCCGGAATTCTTCCGGCCCGGCATCGACACCAGTGGCGTCTCCACGAAATACGACCTCGAGCCCGGGCGATGGCTCCTCACGGTTACCCGCCTCGTCCCCTACAAGGGCGTCGACACGGTGCTGCAGGCGCTTGCCGCCCTGGGCCCGGAATTCGGAGACCTGCGGTATGTCGTCGTCGGCGCGGGGGACGGGCTGGCGGAGCTCAAGGCGCTCGCGAAGAAGCTCGGCGTCACCCAGCGCGTGCGCTTCCTGACCGACGTCCCCGACGCCGATCTCCCGGCCATCTACAACCTGGCCACCGCGTATGTCGGGATGTCCCGGCAGTCGGGGCTGGATGTCGAGGGATTCGGTATCTCGTTCGCCGAGGCCTCGGCGTGCGCCCGCCCAGTGGTCGCGGCGAGGAGCGGCGGCATCCCTGACGTTGTTGCCGATGGCGAGACGGGACTGCTCGTGAACTCCGAGGAGCCCAAGGAAGTGGTTGAGGCGTTGAGAAGGCTGCTGAAGGATGAGAAGCTGGCGACGAAACTGGGCAAGGAGGGCAGGGCTCGCGTCGAACGCTTCCAGAACTGGGATCGCGTCACCCGCGACCTGCGGGCCATCGCACAGGAGTTCGCCGGCGACGTGGCGCGCTCCGGCTGAGCGCGATGAGGGTGCGGCGTCCGGGGATGACTCTGCAGGCCGGCGCAGGGCGCGGGAGCCACCCCCAAAGCCGCGCCCTGCCCGCCTACCCGCCGGCCGCCTCCACGTGTATCGCATGCGTCGGACAATGACTCACGTACGTTCCGTCCACCGGCGACCACTTGTGCACCGGCGCCGTCACATGCGCCTTGCCGTCGGCCCCCATCGCGAACACCTCTGGCGCCCAGAGCGCGCAGGCTCCGCATCCCACGCACTTCTCCGCCTCCACCGTGATCCGCACCGGCCGCCGCGGATGAATCCCCGGTCCCAGGAGCTCCAGCGATCCCCCCACCAGGTCCAGCGCCGCCGACATCGACCGGTACCCTTCGTCGATCAGCTCCGCCGTCCGGTCGAACGCGAACATCGAGATGTGCCCCACCCGCGGCTGCACCAGCATCAGCGGCGGCCACTGCCAGAACCGCAGCCCCTCGGCGCTTTGCGCCTGCATCACCATCTCCAGCCCCCGGATGTACGTCGCCGCGAACCCCTGCGACTCCGTGTCGCTCCGCTCCAGGTCGAACGGCCCGAGCGGATTCAGGTTCACCGCGATGATCGGTCCCCGGTCCCGCGCGTCGCCGCGATACGGAGCGGCAGGTTCTCCACCACCGCGCCGTCCACGTAGTACCGCCCCCGGATCAGCCTCGGCGGCAGGATCCCCGGCAGTGCGCACGACGCGAACACCGCGTCCGCCACCTGCACGTCATCCAGACCCGGCAGCCCCCACAGCACCTGCGCGCCCGAGTTGAGGTCCACCGTGTTCACCAGCAGTTGCCGCGGCAGCTCGCGGAACGTCAGGTCGGCGACCAGCCCGTTCAGCAGCAGCTCCAGCGGCTCGCGCCGGTATACCGCTGGGGCCTGCATCCGCCGGAGCGCCATGTCCGCATGCGCCACCGCGAACACGTGCCGGCGCTTCACCTGCATCGCCCGCGCGCGCATCTCGGCGACTCGACATTCCGGTGGCCCAGGTGGCGGCGACCATGGCGCCCATGCTCGAGCCCACCACCAGGCTCGGCACCAGGCCGCGCTCCTCGAGGGCCATCAGCACGCCGACATGCGACAGCCCCTTGAGGCCGCCGCCGCTCAGCACCAGTTTGAACTCGGAACTACTCATGCTTGCTCCCGCTTCCGGTCTGCCCTGACCCCTTGAGCGCGCCAGCGTTTGTACTTGGCATCTCTGCCTTCTACCACGACAGCGCCGTGGCGCTCCTGCGCGACGGTGACATCGTGGCGGCCGCATCCGAGGAGCGCTTCACCCGCATCAAGGGCGATGCCGCCTTTCCGGCGCGCGCCCTCGAGTGGTGCCTCCGCGATGCCGGCATCACCACCGCCGACCTCGGCGCCGTCGCATTCTATGAGAAGCCGCTCCTCAAGTTCGAGCGCATTCTTGAAACGTATCTCGGCGTGGCTCCGCGCGGGTTCGGCTCGTTCCTCAGGGCCGGTCCGCTCTGGATCAAGGAGAAGCTGTACCAGGACCGCACCCTGCGTGAATCGCTCGGCGCCTGGGCCGGTCCCTTGCTCTACGCCGAGCATCACGAATCTCATGCCGCGAGCGCCTTTCTCTGCTCCCCGTTCGAGGACGCGGCCATCCTCACCATTGATGGCGTCGGCGAGTGGGCGACTGCAACGATTGGCGTGGGACACGGCAGCGACTTCCGCCTCCTGCACGACATCCGCTGGCCCGATTCCCTCGGCCTCCTCTATTCGGCGATCACCTACTACACTGGTTTCAAGGTCAACTCCGGTGAGTACAAGGTCATGGGACTCGCCCCGTATGGCGAGCCGAAGTATGTCGACCTCATGTACCGCGAGCTCATTGACCTTCGCGAGGACGGCTCCTTCACCCTGAACCAGAAGTATTTCGGCTACCTCGCGGGTCTCACCATGACCAGTCCGGCGTTCAACGCTCTCTTCGGAGGACCGCCGCGGCTGCCGGAGACCCGCCTCACCCAGAAAGAGATGGATCTGGCGCGCTCGGTGCAGGTCGTCTGCGAGGAAGTCATGCTCCGCATGGCGCGTACCGCGCACCGCGAAACCCGCTTGGAGAACCTCTGCCTGGCCGGCGGAGTGGCCCTCAACTGTGTGGGGAACGGTCGCTTGCTCCGGGAGGGCCCCTTCAGGCGGCTCTGGATCCAGCCGGCCGCTGGAGACGCAGGCGGTGCCCTCGGCGCGGCGCTCCTTGCCTGGCACCGGCACCTTGGGCAACCGCGAAGGCGTGAGCCTGGGCGGGACGCGATGCATGGCGCCGCGCTCGGACCTGGATTCACCAGCGACGAGATCCAGGCTTGGCTGCAGTCCGTGCCGGCGCCGTTCGTGTCGCTGTCGCGACCGGAGCTCAACCAGCGCGTGGCCCGGATGCTCGCCGACGGCAAGGTCGTCGGATGGTTCGACGGCCGGATGGAGTACGGGCCCCGGGCCCTGGGACAGCGCAGCATCCTCGGCGATCCCCGCAATCCGCGCATGCAGGCCGACATGAACCTCAAGATCAAGTTCCGCGAGGGATTCCGGCCCTTTGCGCCCAGCGTGCTTCGCGAGCGAGCGGGAGATTACTTCGAGTTGGACTGCGACTCGCCCTACATGCTGCTGGTGGCACCGGTCCGGCCCTCGCGGCGCATTGCGCCACGGGAAGGTCAGGAGAATCTCTGGGGCATCGACAAGCTCAACCTGCCACGCTCCGACATCCCCGCCGTCACGCACATCGACTACTCGGCACGCGTTCAGACCGTCTCTGGGGACACGAGCCCCAACTACTATGACCTCATCCGGGCCTTCGAGCAGCTCACCGGATGCGCCGTGCTGGTGAACACCTCGTTCAACGTGCGCGGGGAGCCGATCGTCTGCACTCCCGCCGATGCCTACGCCTGCTTCATGCGCACCGGGATCGATGCGCTCGTGCTTGGTACCTGCCTGCTGGAGAAGTTGGACCAGCCTGAATGGAAGGAGGAGCGCGCATGGGAGGAACGGTTCGGCCTCGACTGACCTCGGTAGAAGGGCGTCGCTTCGCCTTCACACTCGGCGGCGCTTTTCTTGTACTCTCCGCCGTCCTATGGTGGCGAAATCGCATGGGCGCCAGCACGCTCACGGGGTCACTTGCCGCCTTGTTTCTTGCCGCCGGTGGATTGGTCCCAGCGAAGCTGGGTCCAATCCATCATGCCTGGATGTCCCTCGGCCACGCCCTCTCGCGCATCACCACGCCCATCTTCATGGCCGTCGTCTACTTCCTCGTGCTTGTACCTGTTGGCCTTGCCATGCGCGCGATTGGCCGTAACCCTCTCAGCCGTACCGCGATCAAGGGTAGCTTCTGGGTGGCGCGCACCGAGGCCGAACAGCGCACCGACATCGCGCGACAGTTCTAGGAGGATGTGAATGGCTGGTCCCGGCTTGCTCGGCGAGTTGATGGCGTACATGAAGGCGCGCCGGAAGTGGTGGCTCATCCCCATCATTGTGGTCATGGTTGCCGTGGGCGCGTTACTGGTTTTCGCGCAGGGTTCCGCGCTCGCGCCGTTCATCTACACGATCTTCTAGTGCCCGCTCGTCCCGCGGTCCGCCTGCTTGCGCTGTTCGTGCTGCTGGTGATCCCCCTGGCCGTTGCCGCGTTCCTCGCGGAGGGTGTCGTCCGCTGGCGTGAGCGGCATCGCGCCAGTGCGCCCGGCACCATGCCGACGCTTTTCTACCCCCACGACCGCCTGCGCCCCGCGCTCATTCATGATCGCGACTACTTCGGCTGGGTTCACACCGACTCGTTCGGCCTGCGCGGCCGCCCTGTCGCCGTCGCGAAGACACCGGGTCGGATCCGCATCCTTGCCGACGGCGGATCCACGACCTTTGACGCTACCGTTACCGCCGACGATAGCACCTGGCCCGCGCAACTCGAGCGACTGCTCGTGTCCACTCGCGGGCCCGGCTCCGTGGAGGTGCTGAATGCCGGAGTTCCCGGGTATGCGGTGATCGACAACCTGATCCGTCTGCAGTCGGAGCTCTACCGTCTCCAACCCGATGTGATCATCCTGCTTCAGGGTCACAACGATCTCTACTACGCCCTGGTCGGGTGGCCTCCGGGCGACCCCGACACGCCCGGTGCCAGCCCGACTGTGACGCCCTGGGCCAGCTGGTTCGCGCGCCACTCGCTCCTCTACGGCAAGCTCAAGGCGGCCTGGCGCTCTCGTGCCGCATCGGCGCCCGGTACTTACGTTTCGCCCGGTCGCGATCCCGCTCGTGCCGACTCCGCCATCGCCGAGGCGGCGGACCGCTTCCGCCGCGACCTTACGTCCTACGTGCTGATTGCGAAGCAGGCCGGTGCCCGGGTCGTGTTGCTCGAACCGGTGACGGTTTCGGGTGCGCTACCTGCGCCACGCGACTCGGTCGAGCGTGCCGTGTGGGAGCACGCCTTCGCGGGCGTTCCCTCCGACGTGATCTTTCGCGGCTATGCGGCGTACGGAACGATCATGCGCGATGTCGCCGCGGAGCAGGGCGTGACATTCATCCCCACTCGCGCCTGGGGCGTCGAGGGGCCGGCCCTTTACGATCAGGGTGACCCGATTCACTTGCTGGACGCCGGCGCCCGCCTGCTCGCCGAGCACTTGTCGGGCGCGCTCGACTCACTCGCCTTGCTGGAGGCACAGCCCGCGCCGTGACCACGCCCATGCGCGATCGGCTCCGCCGTGACCCCCTCTTCCAGCTGGGCGTGGCACTCGTTGCGCTTGATCGTTGCCGGGGCACTGCTGGCTCCGTGGGTCGCTCCCGACAGCCCCATCCTCGGCGATCTGCAGAAGGCCTATCTCCTCCCGCCCGGCCGCCATCACCTGCTCGGCACTGACACCCAGGGCCGCGACATCCTGAGCCGTGTCATCTACGGCGCCCGCATCTCCCTTGGCGTCGGCCTCATCGCCCAGTCCGTGGCCACGCTGCTGGGTGTCACCTTGGGTCTCGTCGCCGGCTACTACGGCCGCTGGGTCGACGCCATCGTCATGCGCCTTGCCGACATCACCCTCGCGTTCCCCACGCTCCTGCTTCTCATCGCCGTCGCCGCCGCCGTGCGCCCTTCGCTTCCGGTCGTGTTCGTCGTCATCGGCATCGTCGGCTGGGCCGCCATGGCGCGGCTGGTGCGGAGCCAGGTCCTTGTCCTCCGCAGTGCCGACTACGTGCTCGCCGCCCGCGCACTCGGCGCCCGCGACAGTCACATCCTCTGGCGCCACCTCCTCCCGAACATCCGCGGCCCCGTCATCGTCGCCGCGACGCTCGGCATTGCCGGCGCGATCATGGCCGAGGCGGCGCTCTCGTTTGTAGGATTGGGCGCGCAGCCGCCCACACCCAGTTGGGGTGCCATGGTCGCCGACGGCCGCGACCTGCTCCGTGTGGCGCCCTGGGTGTCGGTCGCGCCCGGCATTGCGATTGGGCTGGCCGTCATGGGCTTCAACCTGGTCGGAGACGCGCTCCGGGAACTGTACGACCCGAAGCTGCGGAGCAGGAGCTAGAGAGGCGCGGTCCACCCTCCGGCCGCCAAGGAGAATTACGTGCCCTTTGACCCAACCGAGCTCCGCAAATCCGACTTTCCCTGGACCTCAGGCACCTCCTACCTGGACAGTGCCAGCATCGGTCCCCTGCCGGCCCGCTCCCTCGCCACCCTCGACGCCTTCAACGCCCTTCGCTCCACGCCCCATCGCATCCCCAAGGACGTCCAGTTCGGCGCCTTGACCCGGGCGCGGGCGCTCGCTGCGCGCCTCCTCAACGTCAGCGTCGGTGAGATTGCGCTCGCCACCAATACCAGCTTCGGCCTCAACATCGCGGCCCGCGCGCTTCCCCTCGCGCCCGGCGACATCGTGCTCGTGAGCGACCGCGAGTTCCCGGCCAACGTCTATCCGTGGATGAACCTTGCTGATCGTGGAGTGCAGCTGGAGCTGGTGCCGGTGACTGCCGAGGGCTGGCCCGACGAGGCACGCCTGCTCGAGCGCCTCTCCGATCCGCGCGTTCGCGTGCTCGCCGTCTCACTCGTGCAGTTCAGCAGTGGCTACAAGGTCGATCTGGCCGCGCTCTCGAAGGCCACTCGCGCCACCAGCACCTGGCTCGTGGTCGACGCGATCCAGGCCCTGGGCCAGCTCCCGGTCGATCTCACTGAGACGCCAGTGGACATCCTCGCGACCGGGGCGCAGAAGTGGCTCCTGTCACCCTGGGGCAGCGGCTTCTTCTATGTGCGGAAGGAAATTCTCGACCAGCTCACGCCGCCTTTTGCCGGCTGGCTCGCCTTTCAGGGCACCGACGATTTCAACACGCTGACGCAGTACAATCCTGCGTGGCACGATGACTCGCGCCGCTTCGAGCTGATCACGCTGCCGTTCCAGGACTTCGCGGCGATGAACACGTCGCTCGAGATGATCCTCGACATCGGGCTGGACGAGATCGCGGCACATCTCCAGCGTGTGCAGGAGCCCTTGCTCGATCTCGCCGCCCGCCGCGACATCCCCATCACCTCGCCCCGCGGCGCGCACGGCTGTGCCATCGTCTGCCTGGGGGTGCCCGACGCGGCGAGGCTCCACAGGGTGCTCCGCGGCAATGAGGTCATCTGCAGCCTGCGCGAGGGCTCGCTGCGCTTCAGCCCGCACCTCTTCAACAGCGTGGACGACGTAGCCCGCGCGGCGGAGGTACTCGAGGCCGCGATGTAGAGCGAGCGGACGGCCCCATCTTCCGCTCAACTCACAACGAGCATTGCGTAGTTCTTCTTCCCTTTCTGCAGCACCACGTATCGCCCGGCCAGGAGATCTTCTTCGACCAGAGACCGTCCAGCCGCGGCCGCCTCGCCATTCACCGAGAATCCCTTCTGCTCCAATCCTCGCTTCGCCTCGGCCTTGGAACTCGCCAGGCCCGCCGTCACCAGCGCGTCCACCAGCGCCACACCCTTCGAAAGTTCGGCAAGGGTCAGCGGCGCCGTGGGCACCTCCCCCTCCAGCACCTCCAGCACGTCGGCGACCGCGGCCACCAGCGGTGTTCCCCCGAACAGGATCGCACTCGCCGCAATCACCCGCTCAGCGGTTTCCGCTCCATGCACACGGCTCGTCACTTCCAGTGCCAGCCGCCGCTGCGCGAGTCGCCTGCCGGGGTCGCGAGCCTGCTCCACCAGCAGGGCCTCGATCTCGTCGAGTTCCAGGAACGTGAACAGGCGCAGCCACCCGGCTACGTCCCGGTCGTCCGTGTTGAGCCAGAACTGGTAGAACTTGTATGGGCTCGTCTTCTTCGGGTCGAGCCAGACGTTCCCCTCCTCGCTCTTCCCGAACTTGTTCCCCGCCGCCGTCGTGAGCAGCGGAAACACCAGCCCGTGCACCTGCTTCTGTTCCCGGCGCCCGATCAGTTCGATCCCCGCCGTGATGTTTCCCCACTGGTCGCTCCCGCCCATCTGCAGCTCGACGTTTGCCGACTGGTGGAGGTGCCAGTAGTCGTATGCCTGCACCAGCATGTATGTGAACTCGGTGAACGAGATGCCGGTGTCCATCCGGCTCTTCACCGAATCCTTCTGCAGCATGTAGTTGACGGTGAAGTGCTTCCCCGTGTCCCGCAGGAACTCGAGCAGGTTGAGCCCGCGGAGCCAGTCCGCGTTGTTGATGACTCGCGCCGCGTTCTTTCCCGAGAACGAGAGGAACCTCTCCAGCTGCCCCCGGATCGCGCCCGCGTTAGCGTCCACCTGGGCCAGGGAGAGCATGGGACGCTCGCTCCGCTTCCCGCTCGGGTCTCCCACGAGGCCGGTGCCGCCGCCCACGAGCGCCACCGGTGTCCCTCCCGTGCGCTGCAGCCAGGCCAGTCCCATCACCGGCACCAGGTTCCCGACGTGCAGCGAATCCGCCGTCGGGTCGAATCCGACGTACGCCGTCACCGGCCCGATCGCCAGCCGCTCGGCCAGACCCGGGGTCGCATCATGCAGGAACCCGCGGGTGCGGGCGAGCGCGAGGATGTCCGTCATGGCGGGCAAGAGTAGCTGCCCGACTGGCGGGCCGGCAAGCCAATCGCAGCCACTGGGTGCGACGCGTGCCCGTGGGCTTCAGGCCCCGGGGTTGCCGGCTGGCGGTTTCTGTACCATCTACTAGGCAACCCCTCGAACCGGATGACCATGAAGTCGCTCGTCAGGGCCGGACTGGACCGCCTGCTCGAATCCCGCGGCCTCGCGGTGGTCGACCGCGAGTCCCTCTACGAGTGGCAGCTGCCGCTGCCCCAGCCTGCGGTGACGCGCCCCCCATCGGCGGTCGATGACGATACGCTCCGCGGGGACAACCCGCGACTGCTCGAGCTGCGCGCGCGCTACGCCGCATTCGATCCAGTCGTGACCACTCCGCTCGTCTGGAACGAGGGGGCCGTGCGCGACGACGACCTCCGGGCATTTCGGGGACACACCGCCTACGTCTGGCAGGAAGCGGGTGCGCGGATCCAGTCCAGTCATAACCTCAATCCCATCGGGTACGCTCTCGCCTGCTACTACCTGCAGGGTATCGATGCCCTGCACCTGCTCGACCACTGCCACGAGGACGGCGCCTTCGGCGCCCGCACCATCGAGATCGCAGGCCGGACCGTCTCCCGCGACCTGCTCGACTCGATCTGCGAGATCTGCTTCCTCGAGCGGCATCTCGCGCTCCCGACCCGCCGCAACTTTCGCGTGCTCGACATCGGGGCCGGGTATGGTCGCCTGGCGCATCGCATGACCGAGGCCCTGCCCGGCGTGCAGTATCTCTGCACCGATGCGTACGCCCCCTCGACGTTCTTGAGCGAGTACTACTTGAACTTCCGGGAGCAGCCGCGCGCCACCGTCGTGCCGCTCGACGAGATCGAGTCGGTGCTCGCGGCACACCCGGTGGACCTCGCCATCAACGTGCACAGCTTCGCCGAGTGTCGCATGGAGGCGATTGAATGGTGGCTGAAGTTGCTGGCCCGCTTCCGGGTGCCCGACCTCATGATCGTCACAAACGACAGCGGCCACGCCGCCGACATGCTCTGCACCAACGAGGGTCACGACATGCAGCCCCTGTTCGAGCGGTGCGGTTACCGGATCGTCGCGCACGACCCCAAGTATCTCGACCCTGTCGTGCAACGGCATGCCATCAGTCCCGCGCATCACCTCCTCTTTCGGCTCGCCCGCTGAGTTGCTGGACCGGCGTCACCGGCACCCTTAAGCTTCTCCCCAATGTCCGACCCTGCTTCCACCCGCACGCCCCGCTGGCGCTCGCCGGGTGTGCTCCGTGCCGTAGTCCTCGGAATTCTCGGCGTCCTGACCCTCGGCATCGCCATCGTGCTGGCGGGCTGGCTCACGGTCTGCCGCGGCAACGCCTGCCCGTCCCTCGACGCGCTCGGCGAGTACGATCCAGCCCAGGCCTCCAAGGTGTACGCCGCCGACGGCCGACTCATCACCGATCTGGGGCTCGAGCGCCGCACCGTGGTGCCGATCAACGAGATCTCGCCCGCCGTCATTCAGGCCTTCCTCGCCACCGAGGACAAGCGCTTCTACGAGCACCACGGCATCGACTGGATCCGCGTGCTCGGCGCCGCCAAGGGCGCCGTGCTGGGCGGCCGCGTCACCGGCGCGTCCACCATCACCATGCAGCTCGCGGGCAACCTCTTTCCCGAGGACATCAACCGCCGCGATCGCAGCCTGGGCCGCAAGCTCCGCGAGATGCGCGTGGCGCTCGACATCGAGAAGCGCTACACCAAGGACAAGATCCTCGAGCTCTACCTCAACCAGATTGACCTCGGCAACCGCGCCTATGGCGTCGAGGTCGCGAGCCAGCGCTACTTCGGCAAGAGCGCCCGCGAGCTCAACATCGCCGAGGCCGCCACCCTGGCCGCGATCCCCAAGGCGCCGACGACCTACAACCCGCGCCGCAGCCCCGCGCGCAGCGTGCAGCGCCGCAACCTCGTCATCGGCCTCATGCGCGACGAGGGCCTCATCAACGACGAGGAGACCGAGCGCTGGCGCGCCTTCCCGCTGCTCCTCTCGTCTCGCTCTGATTTCAGCGGCGTCGCGGAATACTTCGTGGAGTACGTGCGGCAGCAGATGCAGGCCCGCTTCGGCGAGGACCTCTATCGCAAGGGCCTCCGCATCTACACCACGCTGGATCTCGACATGCAGCTCGCCGCCGAACGGTCGCTCGAGGCCCAGCTCACCGCGATCGAGACCGGCGGACCACGCTATGGCAAGTTTCCTCATCGCACCTACGCCCAGTACCTCGAACGGCGCGATGACAATACCGATGCGCCCGCCGTCTCGCCCTACCTCCAGGGGCTGGTGCTCACGCTCGAGGCGAAGACCGGCTATATCCGGGCCTGGGTCGGCGGCCGCGACTTCGAGGACAGCAAGTTCAACCGCGTGAACCAGTCGCGCCGCCAGCCCGGCTCGATCTTCAAGCCGTTCGTCTATACCGCGGCACTCGAGGCGGGGCATCCGCTCTCCGAGATCATCGTGGACGACTCCCTGTCGATGGAGTTCCCGGGCCAGGAACAGGAGACGTGGACCCCTCAGAACTACGACCTCAAGTTCGAGGGGCGGATGACCCTCCGGCGCGCGCTCTACCAGAGCCGCAACATCCCGGCGATCAAGCTGGGCATGGAGGTCGGGCTGGAGAACGTCATCGACGAGGCCCGCCGCTTCGGCGTCACCACGGACGTGGCACCGGTGCCGTCCATCAGCATCGGTGCCGCCGACGTGGTGCCGCTCGAGATCATCTCGGCCTACACCGCGTTCGCCAATGACGGCCAGCGCGCCGAGCCCCAGGCGATTCTCCGGGTCGAGGATCGCGACGGCAATATCCTCTGGCAGCCTGCCGTCCGGCGCATCCAGGTGCTCGAACCCGCGGTCGCGTGGCTCATCACCGACGTGCTGCGCGACGTGGTCCGTCGCGGTACGGCCGCCGGCACCGTCGGTTCCCAGATCAGCTTCGCGGCGGCGGGCAAGACCGGCACGACCAACGACGGCTTCGACGTCTGGTATCTCGGCTTCACGCCCGAGCTCGTCACCGGCATCTGGATCGGCTTCGACCAGCCGAAGAAGATCATGAACAACGCGCAGGGCGGCCGCCTCGCCGCACCGGCGTGGACTACGATGATGAAGGAGGTCTACGACCGCCGCTCCACCGCGTTCCAGTGGAATCGTCCCGAGGACCTGCAGGTCGCCGAGATCGACAGCACCACCGGCTACCTCGCGACGCCGTTCTGTCCCACGGCGCTGCGCTATGTGGAGTCGTTCGCTCCTGGTACCGTGCCCGCCGCCTACTGCCCGGTGCACTCCCAGATGCTCGGCGTGCCTGGAATGACCCCCAGCGCCGAGCCGATCCCGGGCGCTGCGGGGACAGCGTCACCCGCCCTACCCGCCTTACCCGCCCCACCCGCCCGGGCTGGGGCGGCGGGCGGGGCAAGCGGCGCCATGGGCGGCCAGGGCCCACCCGCCGCGACGACGCCACCGCGCTGATGCCCGCTCGGCGCCTCGCGGCCGACTGGGTATTTCCGGCGGTGGCACCACCGATCAGGGACGGCGCCGTGCTCATCGACGAGCGTGGCCAGATCGCCGCCATCGGTCCTGACGCGGGTGGCGAGGTGCCGTCACCGCCGGGCATCCCCACCGAGTACTTCCCTGATGCGGCGCTGTTGCCCGGCCTGGTCAACGCCCACACGCACCTGGAGCTCACCGGACTCGGGTCCGCGCTCGACGAGCCTGACTTCCCCTCCTGGATTCGTCGCCTGCGCGCACTCAAGGCCGAGCGCACTCCGGAGCAGTTCCTCGAGGCCGCGAGGCAGGGCATCCGCGACTGCTGGGCAGCTGGCGTCACCACCATCGCTGATACCGGAGACACTGGCGCGGTGGCGCGGGCGCTCTCCGAGCTCGGTGGCCGCGGGGTCGCGTACCAGGAAGTCTTTGGTCCGCATCCGGACCAGGTCGAGGAGTGCATGGCGGGGCTCAAGGCCGCGGTCGCAGCGCTGAGGCCGCTCGAGATTCCCGGCATGCTGCGCATCGGGGTCTCACCTCACGCGCCGTACACCGTGAGCGGTCCCCTGTATCGTGCAGTGGCGAAGTGGGCCCGCGAGGAGAGGCTTCCCCTTGCGCTGCACCTTGCCGAGTCGGAGGAGGAGTCGCAGCTTCTCGCCGGCGCGACGGGCGGTTTTGCTGACGCGTGGGCCAAACGGGGGTTGCCCGCACCCGAACCGCTGGGAATGAGTCCGGTCGCGTGGGTGGACCACCACATGAAGCTGAGCGACGATACGCTCTGCATTCATGCGGTGCGGGTCTCCGAGTCCGACATCGCCTTGATGGCGCGCCGGCATGTTGGCGTCGCGCACTGCCCGCTATCCAACGCGGCTCATCGCCACGGCACCGCCCCGATCATGGCGCTGCTCGAGGCGAAGATTCATGTCGGGGTCGGCACCGATTCGGTGTTGAGCGTCGGGCCGCTCGACCTGCTGGCCGCGGCGAGGGAGGCCCGCGTCCTCGCGAACCTCAGCGCCTTCGACACGCTGGGACTCGTCACCTGGCATGCCGCCGGTGCGATCGGCTTCTGGGAGCGGCTCGGTATGCTGGTGAGAGGTTCGCCAGGTGACGTTGCAGTCATGGCCATGCCGCACGCCGCGGCCGAGCCCGGGGAGGCGCTGCTGTCCGGGAGCGGCGACGTGCTTGCTACATTCGTCGGGGGCAGGGAAGTCTATCGGAGGGTGAACGGATGAAGCTTCAGCGCCATGCAGCCATTCTCCGACTGGTACGCGGCCAGCGCATCACCAGCCAGGACGAGCTCCGGAAGGCCCTCAAGGCCGCCGATTTCTCCGTCACCCAGGCGACGCTCTCGCGCGATGTCCGCGAGCTCGGCCTGGCCAAGCTCACCGACTCACAGGGTTCCTACTACGCCCAGCCCGGCGACAGCGGTGTCCGCCCCGACTTTCAGGCGGTCCTCGGCGCGCTGCTTACCGGTGTCGATGGTGTTGGTCCGTTGCTCGTGCTGCGTACCGCCAACGGGTCGGCTGGTGCCGTGGCGGTGGCGATCGACCAGGCCGCCTGGGGCGAGATCATCGGTACCGTGGCCGGGGAGGACACCTTGCTGGTCATCACCCGCAGTGAAAAGGCCCGCGAGCGTGTCGCCGGCCGTCTTCGCGGCATCATCGGCCGCTAGGGAACTCCACCACCGCGAACGGCTTCGCTTTCCCGGTCATGCGGTGAATCACGTGATGTTCCTCCGTCCACCGCTTCAGCACCTCCTGCTCCCCGTCCCGCGCCGCGTCGTCCAGCAGGATCACGCAATCCGCCGCCATCGACGGCCGTAGCTCCGGCAGCAGGCCGTAGCGTCCGCCCATCGTGGCGGCCGGGGGCCCGTCACACAGCACCAGCGTGAAGTCCGGGGGGAAGGTTCCCGGCGCGTCGTACCACGCGTAGCCGCTATGCACCACCAGCGGAGCGGAGATCACCTTCACTCGTTGCAGTCCGAGCTGCCCCACCGCCTCGCACACCCTGGCGTGCCACGCTTCGTCGTGCTCCAGGCTGTACACGTCGTAGCCCAGTCGCTCTGCGGCGATGCCGAGCAGCAGGGTCGACAGTCCGGAGCCGCACTCGAGCACCGGGCCGCGGGTGTGCCACGCCCGGTGCCACAGCTCGGTGAGGAGCTCTTCCCGCAGCGACCAGGGGCTTCCCCAGCCGTAGAGGAGGCTGCGTACCGCCTGGTCGCTGAGCGGCACGTAGTCGTCGCGCGACCGGATGCGAAGTATCGTGCGCTGCAGCACGAACTCCCGGTGGCGCGCGCGCAGGCGTCGTCGTGTGGCGGCCGGTACCAGCCGCCGAAGCCAGTTCAGGATGCTCGGTTCCTCCCTCTCTTGCCCATACCCCGGCGGACTCATTAGCATGCAGGGGTCTTGCTGCCATGTAACGTTCGTGGCACAAACGGTTTAGCGCGTGAAATGCTTGCCGTCGGAGGTGTTGTGCGCTGTCTTGCCCTCAATGCGTCGTTCGAACCGCTGACCATGGTGCCCATGCGTCGGGCCCTTCGGCTTGTCATTGAGGGCAAGGCGGAGATTGTCGAGGCCGATGGGCTTGATCTCGTGCGAAGTGCCAGGCTGGCGTTGCCCAAACCTGTCATCATCCGCCTCGTCAAGTTCATCCACGTTCCCCGCCGCTTCCGCCGACAAGTCACGAATACTTTCCTTTTCGCTCGCGACAGTTACCGCTGCCAGTATTGCCGTCGCGGTCACGTCGAGCTGAAGCCGCGCGAATGCCTCACCCGCGACCATCTCATTCCGATCTCGCGCGGTGGTGGGAACGAGTGGACCAACGTCGTCACGGCCTGCAGTTCGTGTAATACGCGGAAGGGCAATCACCTCCCGCACGAGATCGGGATGTTCCCGCACACGCAGCCGCACGAGCCACACTTCGTGCACCTGTCATGGGCGGTGCGTCGCCTGACGCCGATCCAGGCGAAGTACATCCGGCTGTTCTACGGCGAGGAGGCGCTGAGGGCGTTGGGCGGCTGAACGGTCCCTCCCTTGGTGGTGGGCAATAACCATGTGTGGCATCGCGGGATTCTGGACGCCAGCGGGACTCGGCCGGGACGCCGAGTCCGTTTTGCGTGCCATGACCGATGCGGTGGCGCATCGGGGCCCCGACGACGCAGGGGCCTGGCTGGACCCTGAGGCCGGTGTGGCACTTGGGCATCGGCGCCTCTCCATCCTCGACCTCTCCGCCCTGGGCCACCAGCCGATGCGGTCGGACGACGGCCGCTTCCAGATTGTCTTCAATGGCGAGATCTACAACTTCGCCGACCTGCGCCGCGAGCTCGAGGCGCAGGGTCATGCCTTCCGTGGCCATTCCGACACCGAAGTGATGCTCGCCGCCTTCGTGGCCTGGGGCGTGGTGCCGTCGGTGCAGCGCATGGCCGGCATGTTTGCTTTTGCCCTCTGGGACCGCCAGGCGCGACTGCTCCACCTGGTCCGTGATCGCTTTGGAGAAAAGCCGCTCTACTATGGGCGGGTAGGGCCGACGCTGCTGTTCGGCAGTGAGCTGAAGGCCCTTCGCGCTCACCCGGATTTCAAGGCCGACATCGACCGCAACGCGCTCGCACTCTACGCTCGGCACAACTACGTCCCCGCGCCGTTCTCGATCTATCGCGGCATCAGCAAGCTCCTCCCCGGTCACATCGCAACGGTCAATGCGGCCGGCGACGTCGCCGTCGAGCCCTACTGGCAACTGGCTGATGCCGTTGCGGCGGGTCAGAGCGACCCACTCACTGGTTCAGATGCGGAACTGGTGTCGGCGTTGGAGAGCCGGCTGAGTGCCACGATCGGGGAGGAGATGGTCGCTGACGTGCCGCTCGGTGCCCTGCTGTCAGGCGGCATCGACTCGACCGCCGTCGTCGCACTCATGCAGCGGCAGAGCCGTCGCCCGGTGCTCACCTTCACCATCGGGTTTGACGAGGCGGGCTTCAACGAGGCTGAACATGCCAAGGCGGTGGCTTGCCACCTCGGCACCGAGCACAACGAGCTCTATCTGCGGGCCGATCAGGCGCGTGACGTCATTCCGCTGCTGCCGGCGATGTACGACGAGCCGTTCGCCGATTCCTCCCAGATTCCCACCTTTCTCGTGTCGCAGATGGCACGCCGTCATGTTACGGTGGCGCTCTCGGGCGATGGCGGCGACGAGATGTTCGGCGGGTATGCGCGCTATGCCCAGGCGCGCGAACTGTGGGACAAGGTGTCGCGGATGCCGGTGTCGGTTCGGTCGGCCGCCGGAGCGGCGCTGCGGCCAGTTGCCGCCACGACCGGCTGGTTCGGGTTGACGTCGCAGCTGTTTCGGCAGCGTTCGGCGCTGGGTGCCTATGAGTTGCTCATGTCACAATGGACCCGGCCCTCGCACCTGGTCTTGGGCGGCCGAGAGCCATCCCGCCGCCGGCTGAGCGCGGCCCGGGTGCCCGGCGGCCTCGAGTTCGAGGAACAGATGATGTTCCTCGACTCGCTCAACTACCTCCCCGACGACATCATGGCGAAGGTCGATCGCGCGGCGATGGCGGTGAGTCTGGAGACCCGTGCGCCGATGCTCGATCACCGCGTCGCCGAACTGGCGTGGCGGCTTCCGTTCAATGCCAGGATCCGTGGTGAGACGACGAAATGGGTGCTGCGGGAGATCGTCTACCGGCACGTCCCGAAGGAGCTGGTCGACCGCCCCAAGTCCGGCTTCGCTGTGCCGCTTGCCGACTGGATTCGCGGCCCGCTGCGTGAATGGGCCCGCGCCCTGACCGAGCCCGGGCGCCTTGCCAGTCAGGGCTATCTCAATGTCGTCGCGGTCAAACGCCTTCACGATCGCGTCGAGGCAGGGCAGCAGCATCGTGTAGGACAGCTCTGGGTCGTGCTCATGTTTCAGGCCTGGCTGGCGTCGATGGAGGGCCAGTAAGAAGACTCCGCCTTGTGTAGCTCGTCCCGCCCCGCCGTTTCCGCCACTCCCCTCCTCCTCATGCCCGCCACGCGACTCTCGGTCTGATCCGTTAGAGGACGTTTCATAGTACCTGATGATGAAACTGTCTAGTTTTCGCTAACGCGCACGGTGACAACGCTCACATGTAGGCGTATAAATTGTTGTCGATAAAGTTGTTACATGTGTTTCAGTAGCGGTCGTTAACTCGTGCGGTTTATTGTCGCCCGTCGCGCCAATCCTTCGCGCGATGTGACGTTCGCGCCCGGGTTTCTCTGTTCTGCAGGTTGGTCGGGCCCTCCGTTTACGCAGTTTTCAGGGAGCATACAGTGCACAACACCCTGCTTCGCCGCCCAGCTGCGGCTGCTCTGCTCATTTGTGGCGCCCTGGGCGCCACCGCCTGCTCCGACACTCCAGCTGCCACTGATCCTCTGGATCCTCCCAGCGTGACACCGCCGGCGCAGGCGACGTTGCGGGTCGCTCCCGACACCATCTACCTGGACCCCAGTGGAGCCGTGCAGTTCGTGGCGACCGACAGTCTGGCAGACGGCTCCCGCAGGCCAGCCGTCGTGAGCTGGGCCGCCGCGGGGGGTGATATCGATTCGACGGGACTGTACCGCGCTCCGGCGGCCCCTGGTACCTACACCGTTACCGCCCGCGGCGACGCCCGCACGGACCGCGCGACGGTAGTGGTGAGTGCGGTTGCACAACCCGAGGACAGCGCGGCGGGCGATACCACCGCCATCGCAGCGCTGCACGCAACGATCGAGGTGTCGCCGGCGACCATCGCCTTGGCACAGA
Source organism: uncultured Gemmatimonadales bacterium (assembly GCA_963773095.1). GTDB lineage: Bacteria > Gemmatimonadota > Gemmatimonadetes > Gemmatimonadales > GWC2-71-9 > JAGGAG01. Next base: position 66,145 of record CAVYZY010000007.1, on the reverse strand, counting down.
ACGCCACCCAACGGTTCACCGCGATCGGCGTGCGGGCGACGGGGAAGAAGTTCGCAGTTCTTGTGGATTGGTCCGCCACCGCCGGCTCGATCTCCACCACCGGTCTCTACACCGCGCCTGCGACCAGCGGCACCTATCGCGTCATCGCGAAGCGGCAGGGGAGAGCGCAGGCGGATACCGCGGCCGTCACGGTTGGAAGTGGCGGTGGTGGCACGCCTGCCGCACCGACTCCGACGCTGTCGGCGGTGGTGCTGACGCCGGCGACGGTGTCGCTGGGGGTGAGCAAGGCCCAGCAGTTCAGCGCGACGGGGCGCATGAGCGATGGGAGCACCGCGGCGGTGAGCGTCACGTATGCCGCGACGGGCGGCACGGTCTCGGCGGCGGGCCTGTACACGGCGGGGAGCACGGCGGGGACGTTCCGGGTGATCGCCGTGCAGCAGGGCGGGACCAAGGCGGATACGAGTGCGATCACGGTGACGGCGGGCGCGACCCCACCGCCGCCGCCGCCGCCGGCGAACGGGACGGCGGATCCGGCGGCGTTGCCGGCGGCGGTGGTGGGGAGCCCGGTGGCGCCGCAGGTGAGTGCGTACACGGCGTTGAACGTGCCGGGGATGAGCGCGGGGCAGAGCTACGTGGATCCGGCGACGGGGACGCGGGTGGTGAAGCTGACGGACGCGACGTGGGGGACGGGGCAGCTGGGGCCGGACTACGCGCATCATGGGCGGGTGGGGCGCAACAGCGGGACGCGCTACCCGTTCCTGGTCTATAACCCGGGCGGGAGCCGGTCGTGGACGGTGGGGGAGTTCGACCTCGCGACGCTGCGGAGCACGAAGAAGTTCACCTGGACGGGGGGGACGCAGATCCGCAACGAGCTGTGCGCGGCGTTCTCGTCGACCCAGCCGATGATCCTGTACGGGTACGGGAGCGGGAACGTGCTGCACAAGTACGATGTGTCGGGGAGCACGCCGGTGGAGCTCACCGGGGGCGGGTTCCCCAAGAGCTTCGCGGGGCACGCGCACGGGGAGAGCAACAACGCGTGGTTCGCGGTGAGTGCCGACGACCGCTGGTTCCTGATCATGATGGGGCAGGGGGGGCCGTGGGTGGTGGTGTGGGATAGCCAGACGGACACGTTCTACGAGACCTCGGAGAGCGGGCTGGACCAGCCGGGGCTGGATCCGAACGGGCGCTACGTGTTCTTCAAGGGGACCGAGCGGGTGTGGGATCCGGTGACGGGGACGAAGACGGCGATGAGCGTGGACCTGCTGAGCCCGACGCACATGTCGGTGACGCGGGGCTATGCGTTCGGGGGGGAGTCGAATGCGCCGGACAACTCGCGCTGGTACCGGGTGAACCTGGCGACGGGGGCGGTGCAGTTCGCCCCCACGCGCTTCCTGCACGCGAGCCAGAACAACGCCGGCGGCTGGATGGATCAGCCGAGCGACGGGACGGAGTGGGTGCTGCAGAACAACACGGCGGGCGGCGGGGCGGGGGCCAGCCTGAACCGGGCGATCGGGGTGTTCCGGCTGGACGGGAGCAGCTTCCGGACGCTGGTCAACACCTACAACGCCGGCGACGGCAGCTACTACGGGGACTACTCCTGGCCCTCGTTCTCGCCCGACGGCCGGGTGGTCTACTACAAGAGCGACATGAACGGCAGCGGCCACCAGGACGCCTTCATGGCCCTCCTCCCCACCCGCTAGACGCCTCACAACTAGTCGCTGGAGCCCGAACAAACCTCGGGCTCTAGCCGCTAGCTTGCATGATGTCGCCTGCTAAGATGATACAGTTTCGTAGCATATGTCACATGAAGCCAACATCTTCATATAACATCTTTGGCTGCAATGCTTCTCATTGCTCAACTGTGAGGATGATCACAAACTGACTGTCAATAACTTGCGCATTGCAACCGAGGTAGCGCAGCCTGTAGTTTCTCGCCGTTGTCCCGTGACTAAAACGAGGACACCAGGCACGCTGCCTCAGAGCAAAGCCGCCGAAAGGCGGTGACGCAGAGCCACGGGGCTACGGCTTCCCTCACGGGAGGCTACGCCAGCCGAGCCGCCGGCGAGCCGATCTCAAGCAACGAGATCGTGCCACCGGCGGCTCGGTCTTTTCTGGCTGGTTCACCTGAAGGTCGCGGGGTTCCCTCCGATGTCATCTGCCCGATTCGAATCACCGATGAATGCGCGCGGCAGCATTCTCCTGCTCGCGGTGGCATTGGCGGTATCGGCCTCGTGCAATCTTCAGGAGCCCGCCGCCATCGACGGGCTCGGGCCCGACCCGGCTACGGACACGCTGGTCATCGCGCCCCAGAACGTCGCCGTCCCGCTGGGCGACTCCATCTCCTTCGCGGCGCCCGACGCGACGGTCGAGGGCACCGTGGTTTCCGGACCGGTCGAATGGACCGTGAGTGGCGGTGCTGGCGCCTCCATCAGCACCACCGGAATGTTCCGCGCCACCTCTATTGGCGACTACATCGTGCAGGCGCGTCGCTCCGGCCATACCGGTCGGTCCAAGGCCCGGGTGACCACGGCCGCTGCCACGCTCACCGCCGTCAAGGTCGCGCCTGACGCCGTCACGCTGCAACCCGGCGCCGCGTTCACCTTTGCCGTGAGCGGCGTGATGTCCGACGGCACCACCGTGCCCGTCACGGGAACGTGGACCGCGACCGGCGGCACCGTGACCAGCGCCGGGGTGTACACCGCCGGAGCAACCACCGGACAGTTCCGGGTGATCGTGACGCAGCAGGGCGGTACCTTCGCGGATACCGCGGCGATCACCATCAGCGCGGCCGCTCCGACCCTTCAGGCCGTGGAAGTCACCCCGACTGCCGTCAGCCTCATTTCGGGCGGGGTCCAGCAGTTCAGTGCGGTCGGTCGGATGACCGACAACTCGACCGCTGCCGTCACCGTCACCTGGACTGCCACCGGTGGGTCCGTCAACAGCTCGGGTCGGTATACTGCCGGCGCCGCCGCGGGGACCTTCCGCGTCATTGCTACCCAGCAGGGCGGCACCAAGGCAGACACCTCCACCGTGACCATCACGCCTGCGGCGCCGACGCTCACGCGGGTTGAGCTCTCGCCCACGAGCGTGAGCCTGGCTCCCGGTGGCGCGCAGCAGTTCTCAGCGATTGGTCGGATGTCTGACAACAGCACGTCCAGTGTGACCGTCACCTGGTCGGCCACGGGTGGTACTGTGTCCGGCAGCGGCCTGTACACCGCCGGCGGTACCGCGGGCACCTTCAGGGTCATTGCCACCCAGCAGGGTGGCACGCTGGCAGACACGGCCTCCGTCACGATCGCCGTGCCGCCGCCGACGATTACGCTCACGGCCATCGAGCTCACGCCCCCGAGCGCGAGCCTCCTTACCGGGGCTGCGCAGCAGTTCTCGGCCGTGGGCCGCATGAGCGACAACTCCACGTCTGGTGTGGCAGTCACCTGGTCGGCCACGGGTGGTACGGTGTCCGGCAGCGGCCTGTACACCGCCGGGGGCACGCCCGGCACCTATCGCATCATCGCGGTCGAGCAGGGCGGTACCAAGGCCGATACCTCCGCGATCACGGTGAGTGCCCCGGCCCCGACTCTTTCGGCGGTGGAGATCACTCCGACCACCGTGAGCCTGCAGACCTCCGCGTCACAGCAGTTCTCCGCGGTCGGCCGCATGAGCGATGGCAGCACCTCCGGCGTGAGCGTCAACTGGAGCGCCACCGGCGGCACGATCAGCACGAGCGGCCTGTATACCGCCGGCACGAGCGCCGGCACCTTCCGCGTCATCGCGGTCCAGCAAGGCGGAACCAGGGCGGATACCTCGAGCGTTACGATCACCGTGCCTGCACCGACGTTGACCGCTGTCGAACTCACGCCCGCCACGGTCACCCTGAATACCGGTGTGACGCAGCAGTTCACCACCGTCGGACGTATGAGTGACGGCAGCATGTCGGCGGTATCAGTGACGTACACCGCGACCGGTGGTTCGATCACTGCGGGGGGTCTCTATACCGCCGGCAGCACGGCAGGGACGTTCCGGGTGATCGCGGTACGCCAGGGGGACACGAAAGCGGATACCTCGAGCATCACGATCACGGTGCCGGCCCCGACGCTGACGGCGGTCGAGGTCTCGCCCACGACGGCCACCGTGGCCGCCGGGACCACGCAGCAGTTCACGGCGCTGGGTCGGATGAGTGACAACAGCACCTCGAGCATCGCGGTGAACTGGTCCGCGACGGGCGGCACGGTTTCCGGCACCGGCCTGTACACGGCGGGCGCGACCGCCGGCGCGTTCCGGGTGATCGCGGTGCAGCAGGGCGGGACGAAGGCGGATACGGCGAACGTGACGGTGACGGTCACTGCGCCGACGCTGTCGGCGGTGGAAGTGACGCCGGCGAGCGCATCGCTGGTGACGGGGGGCGCACAGCAGTTCAGCGCGCTCGGCCGGATGAGCGACAACAGCACGACGAGCGTGACGGTGACGTGGAGCGCCACGGGTGGGACGATCACGACGGGCGGGCTCTACACGGCTGGGGCGACCGCGGGGGCGTATCGCGTCATCGCGGTGCAGCAGGGCGGCACCAGGGCGGACACGAGCGCGGTGACCGTCAGTGCCCCGCCGGCGAACGGGACGGCGGATCCGGCGGCGTTGCCGGCGGCGGTGGTGGGGAGCCCGGTGGCGCCGCAGGTGAGTGCGTACACGGCGTTGAACGTGCCGGGGATGAGCGCGGGGCAGAGCTACGTGGATCCGGCGACGGGGACGCGGGTGGTGAAGCTGACGGACGCGACGTGGGGGACGGGGCAGCTGGGGCCGGACTACGCGCATCATGGGCGGGTGGGGCGCAACAGCGGGACGCGCTACCCGTTCCTGGTCTATAACCCGGGCGGGAGCCGGTCGTGGACGGTGGGGGAGTTCGACCTCGCGACGCTGCGGAGCACGAAGAAGTTCACCTGGACGGGGGGGACGCAGATCCGCAACGAGCTGTGCGCGGCGTTCTCGTCGACCCAGCCGATGATCCTGTACGGGTACGGGAGCGGGAACGTGCTGCACAAGTACGATGTGTCGGGGAGCACGCCGGTGGAGCTCACCGGGGGCGGGTTCCCCAAGAGCTTCGCGGGGCACGCGCACGGGGAGAGCAACAACGCGTGGTTCGCGGTGAGTGCCGACGACCGCTGGTTCCTGATCATGATGGGGCAGGGGGGGCCGTGGGTGGTGGTGTGGGATAGCCAGACGGACACGTTCTACGAGACCTCGGAGAGCGGGCTGGACCAGCCGGGGCTGGATCCGAACGGGCGCTACGTGTTCTTCAAGGGGACCGAGCGGGTGTGGGATCCGGTGACGGGGACGAAGACGGCGATGAGCGTGGACCTGCTGAGCCCGACGCACATGTCGGTGACGCGGGGCTATGCGTTCGGGGGGGAGTCGAATGCGCCGGACAACTCGCGCTGGTACCGGGTGAACCTGGCGACGGGGGCGGTGCAGTTCGCCCCCACGCGCTTCCTGCACGCGAGCCAGAACAACGCCGGCGGCTGGATGGATCAGCCGAGCGACGGGACGGAGTGGGTGCTGCAGAACAACACGGCGGGCGGCGGGGCGGGGGCCAGCCTGAACCGGGCGATCGGGGTGTTCCGGCTGGACGGGAGCAGCTTCCGGACGCTGGTCAACACCTACAACGCCGGCGACGGCAGCTACTACGGGGACTACTCCTGGCCCTCGTTCTCGCCCGACGGCCGGGTGGTCTACTACAAGAGCGACATGAACGGCAGCGGCCACCAGGACGCCTTCATGGCCCTCCTCCCCACCCGCTGAGGACGCAGGGCGCCACCGCGCGAGCTGAAATGTGACCCTCATCACAGTGCTCGCTGTCAAGATTGTGCGCATTGCCTGAAGGGCTCCGCCTGCGGTACTTTGTGCCCGTCGTTGAACTTGCCAGCCTTGGCGATTCTCCGACGGGCACGCTGCCTCAGAGCAAAGCCGCCGAAAGGCGGTGACGCAGAGCCACGGAGCTAACGCGTTCCCATTTGAACGCCATGCTAGCCGAGCCGCCGGCGAGCCGATCTCATCCTTGAGATCGTCGCGTCGGCGGCTTTGTCGTTTGGCGCTCATACTGAGACGTCGTGGAGTCCTGGATGCAGCTTTCCCGTTCCTTGCTGCTCGCTTCTTCCATCGCGCTCGTGTCTGTTTTCAGCATTGCCTGCAGTACGCAGGAACCCTCGGTCATTGATCCGCTCGATCCACCCGAAGCTGATACGCTGATTGTTGCGCCACAGGAGGCGTCGACCGCTGTCGATGTTCCGGTGACGTTCGCCGTTCCCGACACCACGATTCTGGGTAACCCGGTTTCCGGCGCTGTGACGTGGACCGCCAGCGGTGGCAGCATCGATACCAGCGGTGTCTTCGTTGCGGATACCGCGGGCACGTTCGAAGTGCGTGCCGAACGTGGCGGGAAGCTGGGCCACGCAAGGGTTGTTGTTGCTCCGGCCGCGCCACCGCCGGGGCCCCCGGTAACGCTCACCGGCATTGAGGTCACCCCTCCCGCCCTCAGCATGGCTCCCGGAGCCTCGCAGCAGTTTGCGGCCGTCGGGCGCCTCAGCAATGGAAACTCGGTGAGCGTGCGGGTGAACTGGGTCGCCACCGGCGGCACGATCAGCACGGGTGGCTTGTACACCGCCGGTGCGGCCGCTGGGACGTTCCGCGTCATTGCCACTCGTGAAGGTGACACGCCGGCGGATACGTCGACGGTCACCGTGACGAGCACGCCGTCGACACTGGTTGGGATCCAGGTGAGCCCTGCGTCCATCAATATCGCGCCCGGCGCCGCACAGCAGTTTTCCGCAATTGGCAGGAACAGTGATGGCACCAGCAGCAGTGTCTCGGTCAATTGGTCCGCGACCGGTGGTTCGATCACGTCGGGGGGCCTGTACACGGCCGGCTCGACTCCTGGCAGCTTCCGGGTGATCGCCGTGCAGCAGGGCGGCACCAAGGCCGATACCTCGAGCGTCACCATCACCGTGCCGGCCCCGACGCTGACGGCGGTCGAGGTCTCGCCCACGACGGCCACCGTGGCGGCGGGGGCAACGCAGCAGTTCACGGCGCTGGGGCGGATGAGCAACGGGAGTGCGTCGAGCGTCACGGTGACGTGGACCGGCACTGGCGGCACCATCACCACGGGCGGGCGTTACACCGCTGGAAGCACGGCGGGTACCTACCGGGTGATCGCGGTGCAGCAGGGCGGGACGAAGGCGGACACGGCGAACGTGACGGTGACGGTCACTGCGCCGACGCTGTCGGCGGTGGTGCTGACGCCGGCGACGGTGTCGCTGGGGGTGAGCAAGGCCCAGCAGTTCAGCGCGACGGGGCGCATGAGCGATGGGAGCACCGCGGCGGTGAGCGTCACGTATGCCGCGACGGGCGGCACGGTCTCGGCGGCGGGCCTGTACACGGCGGGGAGCACGGCGGGGACGTTCCGGGTGATCGCCGTGCAGCAGGGCGGGACCAAGGCGGATACGAGTGCGATCACGGTGACGGCGGGCGCGACCCCACCGCCGCCGCCGCCGCCGGCGAACGGGACGGCGGATCCGGCGGCGTTGCCGGCGGCGGTGGTGGGGAGCCCGGTGGCGCCGCAGGTGAGTGCGTACACGGCGTTGAACGTGCCGGGGATGAGCGCGGGGCAGAGCTACGTGGATCCGGCGACGGGGACGCGGGTGGTGAAGCTGACGGACGCGACGTGGGGGACGGGGCAGCTGGGGCCGGACTACGCGCATCATGGGCGGGTGGGGCGCAACAGCGGGACGCGCTACCCGTTCCTGGTCTATAACCCGGGCGGGAGCCGGTCGTGGACGGTGGGGGAGTTCGACCTCGCGACGCTGCGGAGCACGAAGAAGTTCACCTGGACGGGGGGGACGCAGATCCGCAACGAGCTGTGCGCGGCGTTCTCGTCGACCCAGCCGATGATCCTGTACGGGTACGGGAGCGGGAACGTGCTGCACAAGTACGATGTGTCGGGGAGCACGCCGGTGGAGCTCACCGGGGGCGGGTTCCCCAAGAGCTTCGCGGGGCACGCGCACGGGGAGAGCAACAACGCGTGGTTCGCGGTGAGTGCCGACGACCGCTGGTTCCTGATCATGATGGGGCAGGGGGGGCCGTGGGTGGTGGTGTGGGATAGCCAGACGGACACGTTCTACGAGACCTCGGAGAGCGGGCTGGACCAGCCGGGGCTGGATCCGAACGGGCGCTACGTGTTCTTCAAGGGGACCGAGCGGGTGTGGGATCCGGTGACGGGGACGAAGACGGCGATGAGCGTGGACCTGCTGAGCCCGACGCACATGTCGGTGACGCGGGGCTATGCGTTCGGGGGGGAGTCGAATGCGCCGGACAACTCGCGCTGGTACCGGGTGAACCTGGCGACGGGGGCGGTGCAGTTCGCCCCCACGCGCTTCCTGCACGCGAGCCAGAACAACGCCGGCGGCTGGATGGATCAGCCGAGCGACGGGACGGAGTGGGTGCTGCAGAACAACACGGCGGGCGGCGGGGCGGGGGCCAGCCTGAACCGGGCGATCGGGGTGTTCCGGCTGGACGGGAGCAGCTTCCGGACGCTGGTCAACACCTACAACGCCGGCGACGGCAGCTACTACGGGGACTACTCCTGGCCCTCGTTCTCGCCCGACGGCCGGGTGGTCTACTACAAGAGCGACATGAACGGCAGCGGCCACCAGGACGCCTTCATGGCCCTCCTCCCCACCCGCTAGACCCAGGCGGGCCAGCCGGGAGCAGCAGCGTTCCGCTCCCGGCTACCAGCGTAACACCCGCCGCTGCATGTCGATTACCGTCAACCCGCCATGTGCGTTGATGGTGTGAGTGCCCGCCACGCCCGCCCGCCACGTCGGTGACAGGTTACCCACCTCGCGCTCCCTGTAGGTGCACTCGTCAATTCGTTCGATGCGGAACAGTCGGATCCCTCGACCGTAGCCCGGTGCGCACACTTGTGCAGGTCGATGCCACCGCCCCTCGAATTGGAACAGCCGGCCTGCGGGCCGCGAGCCGAGCGCGGTGTACTTGACCGGGTTGCCGCGATGCGGCCGCCAGGGACCGAGAGGCGACAGGGCGGAATAAAGGAGTAGGGCGTCGGAGTCGAGGTGCGTGCCTCGCGGAGAGGCGAACATCCACCAGCGACCATCGATCTGCTCGATCGTCGCGTCCACGACGGCGTCATCGAGCAGCGTGCCGGCGCGTTCCCACCTGAATGGGAAGTCCACAGCCCGGTAGTATGTGAGCTTTCCCGAGGCGGACGCCTCTGGAATGAGGTAATGCTCGCCCTGCCAGTGGAGCACGAAGGGATACGAAAGGTGATGGTCCTCTTCGAGCACGACCTGCGAAGGGCCGACCGGCCCCTGTGAGTTGACCTCGAGCAGCGAGATACGGCCCTTGCGCTGCCCGAAGATGAGTTCCTCAAACAGCAGAAAGTGGCGCCCGTCGCGGCTGACCGGGAATGGATCGGCCCACAACCGGTCCCGTGGCGGGATCAGGTCACGGAACCGGAACGGGGCCAGGTCTGGAGCGGCGCCCTGGTCCGGACCGAATCGATAGCCGAGAAACCACTGGGTTCGGCAGGCCCTCGCGCGCAGCCCGCCCCGAAGGCGGCGGGCCGTTTGCGCCAACCACAGGCGTGCCATCGGGCCGTTGGTGGGGGTGCGAAAGAGGGGCTGCGAGTAGGTGGGGAGTTGCCCCTCGTCGACCGACCGCAAGGCACGCTCCGGGCCCAGGTCAATCAGGTCCCGAAGTTTCCCGGCGACGAAGGGAACGCTCCCCCAGTACATGCGCGCACGGTTGGCCGCAGCCGATCCGCGTTGCGTCGCGAAAGTACCGCGCTGGATGGCACGCCCGGCGTCGAGTTCCGCCGAGATGATCTGGAGCGTCGATCCCGTGACATCGCTCCCCGTGAGCGACTCCCAGACCCCGGCCGGACCGCCGCGATTGACCCGGTTGTCACCATGATGGTAGGACCAGACGCCGTAGGTCGGCGCTTCGAGGATGGGGCCCTGCAGGATCCTGAAGCCGAGACGTAGCAGCACGTCGGGGCGGTGCGCGCGAACCGCCTCAACGTCGTCGGGCCGGATGTAATCGAAGTAGCGCGTCTGCTGGGGAACGACTCCGAGGAGGGGTACCTTCGCGAGGAAGGGACCGAGATCAATCTCCTCGAACGGATTCACCATGCGCCGCAGTCGCCGGTCATCAAGACGTCGATACAATGCGTACAACAACACTCTGCGGTTCCGGAACCAGGCCCGCAGCCTCCCGGGAGGTGCCGGAGCCACAGCCTCGTTCCGGACGACAACGGCCAGTTCTACTCCCGGAACCGCAACGCACTGCTCCAGCATCCGCTGCACCCAGACGGGCTGCAGGAAAGAGTCGAGGAGCAGGCCCACCCGGACGGTTGGCAAGCGCTCCCCGTCAGTGACGCCAGGAAATGAAGTATCTGTCGCGACAGCAAGGTGCAGCAAACCGCTCTTCCTCCCCGTCCGGGCCCGGACCTGAGGAACGATGATCGATGCGCTGGGATGATGCTGGTACAGTATCATCGCGCCCTGACCCCCTGTTCCGCCATAGGACGAACGTCCTAGTCGAATACCCGAAGGGCTACTTGACGGGCGCCCAGTGTCGCGCGATAAGATGGGGTATGCCGACACCGCATGTCCTTCGCCGCGGTACCCTCGCGGCTGCCGTCACCATTGGACCCGCCCTGCTCACCGCATGCGGAGCCAGTCCGGGAACCGACGCGCCAGCGACCGTCACCAGTGTATCCGTTGCCCCCGCTACGGTCGCACTTCAGGCGGGCGCGTCCCAGCAGTTCGCGGTGACAGGCAAGTACTCTGATGGCACGGTGGAACCGGTTTCGGTCGAGTGGACTGCCGAAGGCGGACAGGTGACCGGAAGCGGGCTGTATTCGGCGCCTGCCTCCGCGGGGACCTATCGGGTCATCGCGCGACTGGCCGCTGGAACCTTGGCCGATACGGCAACGGTCGTGGTGTCGGTCGTCCCCCCGCCACCCCCGCCACCCCCGTCGGTCAACGAGCCGGAACTGCCCAGGACGACGGTGTCTACCGTGATGCCTGCACTCTCCGGCCGGGTACTTCTCGTGTCCGAGGGAGGCGAGTTGCAGGCCGCGCTTGACAGTGCTGAACGCGGCGACCAGGTCGTGCTGCAGGCCGGCGCGACGTTCGTGGGCGATTTCGTGCTTCCCGCCAAGCCGGGTGCCGGATGGATCGTGATCCGCTCGTCCATGCTCGGTTCTCTGCCTGCGGGCCAGCGCGTCGGACCGGGCCAGGCTGGCGTGATGGCGAGGCTCGAGGCGCACACGGGCGGTACCGTTGCGGTCCTGCGGACGGCTCCCGGTGCGAGTCAATACTGGGTGGCAGGACTCGAGGTCACGGCGCCCGAAGACGTGGGCACGATGACGCGCCTTGTCGACATGGGCAACGGTACCGCCGCGACGGTGGCCGCGAGCGCGACCGGCATCGTGCTCGATCGGACCTTCATCCACGGCCACGCGAGGCTGGACCTCCGGCGGTGCGTCGCACTCAACAGTGCAGCTTCCGCAGTCATCAACTCCTGGCTGTCGGATTGCCACGCGATGGGTGCGGATGCGCAGGCCATTGTCGCGTGGAACACGCCGGGGCCCCTGTTGATTGAGAACGATCGACTGGAGGGCGCTGCGGAAAACGTGATGCTTGGTGGGGCGGACCCGGCGGGACAGGCCATGGTGCCATCGGATGTGACCATCCGCTTCAATCACTTCACCAAGCCGCTCGCGTGGAAGGTGGATGATCCGGCGTTCGCCGGGCGGCAGTGGAGCGTGAAGAACCTGCTCGAGTTCAAGAACGCACGTCGCGTTCTTGTCGAGGGCAACCTGTTCGAGCAGTTGTGGTCCGCGGATCAGGCGGGCTTTGCGTTGCTGGTGAAGTCCGTCAACCAGGATGGAACGGCGCCCTGGTCCCAGACGACGGACGTCACCGTGCGCTACAACCGGTTCCGGCGAGTTGCTCACGGCGTGAACGTCGCCAACGTGAACAACGTCACCAGCCGCATCAAGATCGTAAACAATCTCTTTGCGGAGGTGGGTGGGGCGGCGTGGGGAGTGGACGTCGGGATCCTGTTGCAGTGCCAGGGTGGGGCCGACATCATCTTCGCCGAGAACACCGGCCTGGTCCGGCGAGAGACAATCGTCTTCGACGAGACGCCGGTCGTGCGGTTTGCTTTTCTCAACAACATTGTTTCACGCGGGCAGTTGGGCATCAAGGGATCGGGCTCTCCGGAAGGAGACCCGTCGATCGCGGCGTACACGAGCGAGGCGTTCGTCTCCGGGAATGTGTTGGTCGGGGCGACAACTTCGCCGTACACCGGGTTTGTCATCGCACCCAACGAGGCGGCGCTGGGCTTTGCGAGCCCCGGCACCGGCGACTACCGGCTCAACGCCGGGAGCCCATACAGTCGTGGCGGTGGCGCGATGGATCCTGGCGTCGACATGGCTGCACTTGACCAGATGCTTGCGCAGGCAGCTCCTTCGCCCTAGCAGGGCAGCTGGAACGGACTGCAGGTGGCGGACCCGGCTCCCTTGCTGGGCCCGCCTTTTTGTGAACCAGGACGGCATGATCTCTGCCCCGTGGCGTTGACTGGCTATTCCGGTTCCCTGGTCGGCATGGCAATGCCCCCGGGGACTGGACCTTTGCGGCGCGAGAGAGGAGTCCTGTATGAGGGAAGTCGTGCTGTCCGCACGCTACGCGCTCTGGACCGGCCTTGTGCTCGGTCTGGCAACGGCCTGTGCCCAGCCCGACGCGGCGGTCGACGGCCTTGATCCACCCGCTCTGATGGGCATTTCTGTGACTCCGGAATCGAGCACCGTTGGGGTGGCAGGCACGGTGCAATTCGCTGCACTCCTTCACTACGCAGGGGACTCATCCGCCGTCGGAACCGTCAACTGGTCCAGCACAGGCGGCGCGATCTCGGCAGGCGGCTTGTTTACGGCGGGTTCCAGTGCCGGAACGTTCCGTGTCGTAGGGACGGCCGCTTCGGATCCGGCGTTCTCGGACACCAGCGTGGTGACGGTGACGACGACCCCACCACCACCGCCGCCGCCGGCGAACGGGACGGCGGATCCGGCGGCGTTGCCGGCGGCGGTGGTGGGGAGCCCGGTGGCGCCGCAGGTGAGTGCGTACACGGCGTTGAACGTGCCGGGGATGAGCGCGGGGCAGAGCTACGTGGATCCGGCGACGGGGACGCGGGTGGTGAAGCTGACGGACGCGACGTGGGGGACGGGGCAGCTGGGGCCGGACTACGCGCATCATGGGCGGGTGGGGCGCAACAGCGGGACGCGCTACCCGTTCCTGGTCTATAACCCGGGCGGGAGCCGGTCGTGGACGGTGGGGGAGTTCGACCTCGCGACGCTGCGGAGCACGAAGAAGTTCACCTGGACGGGGGGGACGCAGATCCGCAACGAGCTGTGCGCGGCGTTCTCGTCGACCCAGCCGATGATCCTGTACGGGTACGGGAGCGGGAACGTGCTGCACAAGTACGATGTGTCGGGGAGCACGCCGGTGGAGCTCACCGGGGGCGGGTTCCCCAAGAGCTTCGCGGGGCACGCGCACGGGGAGAGCAACAACGCGTGGTTCGCGGTGAGTGCCGACGACCGCTGGTTCCTGATCATGATGGGGCAGGGGGGGCCGTGGGTGGTGGTGTGGGATAGCCAGACGGACACGTTCTACGAGACCTCGGAGAGCGGGCTGGACCAGCCGGGGCTGGATCCGAACGGGCGCTACGTGTTCTTCAAGGGGACCGAGCGGGTGTGGGATCCGGTGACGGGGACGAAGACGGCGATGAGCGTGGACCTGCTGAGCCCGACGCACATGTCGGTGACGCGGGGCTATGCGTTCGGGGGGGAGTCGAATGCGCCGGACAACTCGCGCTGGTACCGGGTGAACCTGGCGACGGGGGCGGTGCAGTTCGCCCCCACGCGCTTCCTGCACGCGAGCCAGAACAACGCCGGCGGCTGGATGGATCAGCCGAGCGACGGGACGGAGTGGGTGCTGCAGAACAACACGGCGGGCGGCGGGGCGGGGGCCAGCCTGAACCGGGCGATCGGGGTGTTCCGGCTGGACGGGAGCAGCTTCCGGACGCTGGTCAACACCTACAACGCCGGCGACGGCAGCTACTACGGGGACTACTCCTGGCCCTCGTTCTCCCCCGATGGCCGGGTGGTCTACTACAAGAGCGACATGAACGGCAGCGGCCACCAGGACGCCTTCATGGCCCTCCTCCCCACCCGCTAGCCCGTTCGCTCCTGCGGCGGGGCCGTTCAGATGGGCTCCGCACGCGCTGAAGTCGGGCTGCCGGTTGGCCACTCTCCTGCGCTACCTTACGACTCCAAGTGCCGCGAGGGTCAGATAACCGCGAATCTTCCCGCCGCCGACTTGGGTCCTGCTGCGGTTGGCGCCATCCGGCAACTGTGTGGAGATCTCAGGCGGCCGGGCCTCTGGGGGCAGTTGGAGCGCATTCCCTGCGGTACGGCGCCGCGGCGCGGAGTCTTGGGTCTTGCCCTTGAGCGGCTGCGGGTGCGGTCGCTCGGCGGGCATCAGTACCTCCATCCCTCATCCCGCTTCGAGCACAGTCTGGCCACGCTCGAGCGCGAGCATCCCGACGCCGGCACCATTTTTCGCTTCGCGTGCCTCAACCAGCCGGTCCCGCGGGCGATGCTGCCACGGGTCGAGGACTCGACGATTGCCGGGCTCCGGCGGGCGGGCCTTCTCGATGATGGCGACGGGGTGCGCCTTCGCGTCCGGCTCGTTCCCTACGCCGATGAATCGTACCTGGCCGATCCGCTGTGGATGGACGATCAGGCGTCGAGCCAGACCAAGCCATCGCATGTGCACTGGCAGACGCACCTGCAGGTGAGGTTCCTCCTTGGCCTGAATCCAACGATCGCCGGGAGGTCGCTCCTGGAAGTCGGATGCGGCACCGGGCTCTTGTCGGTACGCCTGGCGCCCATCCTCCGCCACGTGCACGCGTCCGATATCAGCGCCAGGAGCGTGGCGTATGCACGCGCGAATGCTGTGCTTCATGGTGCGACGAACCTGCAAGCCAGTGTCTCCGACCTGTTCAGTACCGTCACCGGGCACTTCGACTTGATCGTTTTCAACCCGTGGCAGCCGAGCGTCAGGTCCATCGACCTCATCCGGCGGTTTCTCGAGCAGGTGGGGTCCTTTCTTGCGCCGGACGGGCGGCTCCTGCTCGTGGTGAGCTCGGTGTCGGATAGCAGCGGTGAGCCGTTCATGCGCGAGCTGGATGCACATCTCGCTCAATGCGGCCTGTCGGCGGAGCGTCATGTAGTGAGTTCGTGGTCAATTGCTCCGGGCACCCTCGACTCGCTCAACTTCCTCCTGGTACAGAGGGCTGCCGGGCGAATGCCGCCGGTCAGGATTCGTCCGTCTCTGCAGGCCTTTAGGTGGCGGCTGCGGCAGAACACCCTCACTCGCGCCTGCTAGCCCATGCGATCAGTCACGACGACGCTGCACACCGATCTCGCGAAGCTGCGCCTGGAAACAGTCGCAGGATCGTTGGCGCGGTGGTCCGAGCTTGTCGACGCCGATCCCTGCGCGACGTTCTTCCAGCGTCCGGAATGGTGTCTCGCCTGGTATGAAGCCTATGCCGGCCGGTTCTCGCCGCTGGTGCTCGCGGTGCAGGCGGGAGGGGAGCTCGTGGGCCTGGCATCGCTCGCCGTCGAGTCGAGCACCCGGCGCCTGGTCTTCACCGGTGATGCCATGGCCGACTACCGCGACGTCGTAGCACCCGATCCGTGGCGTGAAGAGGTGCTCGACGCGTTGATGCACCTCGTGGGCGGGCGCCGGTTCGCTGAGCCGTTCGTTGTCGGATATACACAGCCCGAGTCGCGCACGGTGCCGATCCTCGGCGAGGCGCGGCATCGCGGATGGCCCCGCGGCATCAGCCGCTCGCATCCCTGCAATCGCTTCATGTTCGATGCCGATGGTGAAAACGTGCGTGAACTGCTCGCGAAGCAGTCCATCAGGCGCCATCTCAACTTCTATCGCAAGCACGGTGGCCTCACCTTGGAGCGAATACGTGACGCGTCGCGCTGGGACGAGGTCCGCCAGGTCTTCTTCGACCATCACTCCCTGCGGCAGCTTGCCGTTGGGCGGCGGGTCTCCTTCACCGACCCGGCGAAACAGGCCTTCTTCTCCGCGCTGCTGCGGAACGCTCCGGAGTATGTGCACTTCACCGTCTTGCTGGCGGGCGACAGGATCGTGGCCGAGCATTTCGGGTTCGTCTCGCGCGGGCAGATTCTCCTCGGGGCGCCCGCCTTTGATCCGCTCGAGGAACGTCGTGCGCCGGCACAGCTTCTGCTCGCGCTGATCGCGGAACAGGCGGCAAAGGAGGGGCTCCTCGGACTCGATCTGACGATCGGCGAATCCAGCTTCAAGGAGCGGTTCGGCAATCAGACGCTGCAGTTGCCGAGCATCGCGCTCTACCGGTCACCGGTCCGCTTCCTTCTTCGCCGGTCCCGGGACGCGGTGGTGACGCAGGCCAAGCGGCAGGTCATGCGGCACGGTGGGAGCGACCGGTGGCAGGAGTTTGTCACCCGCGTCTCGCGGGCAGAGACCGCGAGTGGGAGGCCGAGCAGCTTGTGGTGGGGCGGGGGCGCGTGGCAGCGCACTTGGGCGCATCCTGCGACGCCTCAGGTTACGCCGGCGTTGCGGGCGGACCAGTCACCCGACCTGCTGCATTGCGTGGCACCTGTCGGGCCCACGATTGAACTGCTCCATCGCGTGTCCAGTCGGCGACGCGAGGGGGATGCGTTGGTGACGGTCCAGGGTGGTGGTGGCACCGTCTTCGCAGCGCTGGTTCACGAGGGTGACGTGGGATCCGATGCCGCGGTCCCCCAGGGCGCTGCCATCAGGCTGCTCACCCAGGCGAAGGATCGCGCGGCAGCCACAGTCGTACTTGACGCCGTGGCTGCGATCGGGACCCGCGCGGGCCTCGCTGCGGGCGCGCCGATCACCCTGGTCATCGACGACGGCCGCGACTCCCCCCTGGCGCGCGAGCTTCTGGCCGGAGGGTGGCATCCCTTGGCTGCGACCGACGCAGCGCCGGCACAACCGTCGACCGGAGAGGAAGTCGCGTGAGCCAATGGTCCCCATATCTGCTGCCGGAGTTTGACTTCGCGGCATTTCCCCGGGACGCACGCGTCCTGGACGTCGGATGCGGCGAAGGTGAACAACTGGATGTGCTCCGCGAGCGCGGCTGTCATCCAGTCGGTGTCGACCTGAGTTCAGCCTCGCTGCAGCGCTGTCGGCGGCAAGGTGGTCGGGTAGCGCGCGCGGTGGCCGAGGCGCTGCCGGTCGCGACGGCGAGCTGCGATGGCCTCATCTGCAAGGTGGTGCTTCCGTATACCGATGAGCGCCGGGCCGTGGCTGAGATGGCCCGCGTACTTCGCCCCGGAGGCATGGCGAGGATCTCGGGCCACGGTAGCGGCTACTTCCTGTGGTATGTGGTGCACGGCGAGCGGCTGGCCTTTCGTGCGTACGGCCTTCGCGCCCTGCTCAACACGATGGTGTATCGTCTGTTCGGCCGGCGGCTCCCGGGCTTCGTGGGCGACACCATCGCACAATCAGGGCGCAGCTTGCGGCGGGCCTACGACGCGGCCGGCCTTGCGCTGCAGGAAGAGGTTCCCTCCCCCCGCTTTCTCGGCTGCCCGGTCTTCATTTACCACGTCGTGTCGCGGGGCATCACGCGCGGCTGAACAGGCCCCGCCAGGTCGGCCAGACGCTGACCCCTAGCGTCCGGCGGGCAAACCGTGCCATCCAGACGGTGCGGACGAGGGTGGCGACGAGCGTGCCGATGGCTGCGCCCAGCATGCCGTAGCGCGGGATCAGCGCCACCGCGACGCACACATTGAGCAGCGCGCTGACCGCCACGATCTTCACGCCCTGCTGTTCGTGCTCGGTCATCGTTAGCAGCCATCCAGCAAGGCCTCCACCCCATGCGCTCACCAGGTTCGCCGCACCCAGGACCACGAGCACCGGATAGCCGGCGCGAAACCCCTTGCCATACAGGTCCAGCAGCGGGCGACCCAGGACGACAAAGAGGAGGAATACCGGCACGGCGACTGCCGCCGTCGCCATGCTTGCCAGCTGGACCACGCGCGCCAGCCCGGGGGCATTCTTGGTCGCATAGAGTTCGGCGATCATCGGGGCGGCGACGAACAGCACGGCTTGCAGCGTCAGGTTGAGCGGCAGGCTCAGCTGATTGGCGGCGGCGTACAGGCCGGCATCCGTCGTTCCCGTGAGTGTGCCGACCAGGAAGACGCCGGTATTCTGGGACGAGATGAGCTGGAACGTTGAGAGGAGGATGAGGGAGCGGAACACCGCGTGCCATTCGGCTCGTCGATACTCCGGTGCGGAATCCAGCACCGCCGCGGGCAGGGCCGTGCGCAGGAGCCAAGTCGAGCACGCCAGCGCGACAAGCGACGCGAGCAGGTTGAATTCGAGCGCTGTCGAGGCGGTCTGGTGTCCTGCGCGGGCCACCAGCCAGGCGGCGAGCAGCACAAGGAGGATGACCGGTCGGACCAGCTGATTGGGTGCCTGGGCCGCAAAGACCTTCCCCAGGCCCTGAATCAGGTCCCCTTGCACGAGGAGCAGCGCGGTCACGGGCAGGAGTGGCAGAAGGACCCAGAAAGCCCGCGCCGTCCCCGGGCTGAGTCGTTCTCCGAACGCGGAGAGCACTGCAGCACCCGCCAGGCCCAGTCCCGTGCCCAGGAGCACGACCAGCATCTGGCCGTGCCGCGCGAAGCCCCTGAGGTGGGACCACGCCTCCGTGGCGCGGTACTGGCTGATGAATCGCACCGCGGCGCTGTCGATGCCGAACTTCGCATAGAAGACGACGATGTTGAGCCAGGAGAGCACGTAGGCGTAGACGCCGTACTCTTCCTTTCCCGTGAGCCGCGCGACGAGCACCTGGCACACGAACGAGAGCCCCATGCCCAGGATCGATGCGGCGGAGGCGCTCAGGGCGCCACGCACGAGCCGGGCGCCAACGCCGGTGCCCTGCAGCCTCCTGAGCAGCTCGGCCGGGAGCGTCATGACGGTGCGCCCGCTACCAGCAGATGCCGGTGTAACGCTGGCCGTCGGAGGGGGTGTCGGTGATCCGGGCGAGATCGATGACTCGCTGGTTCGGCCGCGTGCGCTCCAGCAGGGTGTCGAGACCCGGTCCCGTCTTGCCCACGACGATTACGTCACTGACGGCGAGCACTTCGTCGAGCGAGGAGCGCATGAGCTCCCAGATGTGGGGGATCTCCCGCTCCACGTATTCCCGGTTGGCGCCGAAGATCTTGGAATCGCTGACGTCCCGGTCGTAGACCGCGAGTTTGACCCCCTTGCCGAGCAGCCGCTCGATGACCGTCACCATCGGCGACTCGCGCAGGTCGTCCGTGCCGGGCTTGAAGCTGAGCCCGAGCACCCCGACATGCTTCGGCTTCGTGCTCAGGATCATCGCGAGGGCGCGCTCGACGTGGATCCGGTTGCTTTCGAGCGTCGCATCGAGGACCGGCGTGGCGACGTCCAGCTGGCGAGCGCGATACGAGAGTGCGCGAAGGTCCTTGGGCAGGCAGGAACCGCCGAACGCGAATCCCGGGCGCAGGTAGCTCGGTGCGATGTTGAGCTTTCGGTCCTCGCAGAAGATCCGCATCACCGTGTGGCTGTCGATCTCCATGGCCTTGGCGATGCTGCCGATCTCGTTCGCAAACGCCACCTTGAGGCCGTGAAAGGCATTGCACGCGTACTTCACCATCTCGGCGACCGGGACGGGTACGAGGTGCACCGGGGCGCGCAGCCCCGCGTAGAGGGACGCGACCTGCTGCTGTGTGGCCGCGTCATCGGCGCCGATCAGCGTGAAGGGTGGGTTGTCGAAGTCCTTGATCGAGGTCCCTTCCCGCAGGAACTCCGGGTTGGACGCGACGCGCAGGCCCGGGTCACCGACCGCAAGTCCGGCGGCCTTGCACAGGGTGGGGAGCACGAGTCCGTGGATCGTGCCAGGCAGTACCGTGCTGCGCACGACCACCGTGTGCGGGCGGCCCAGCGATTTCACGACCGCGCCGATCTCCTCGCACACCCGCTCGATGTACCGCAGGTCGAGTCCCCCGTTGGCCTGACTGGGCGTCCCGACGCAGATGAGCGACATGTCGGTGGCGCGAACGGCCTCGGCGGTCTCCGTCGTGGCCCGCAGGCGCCCGTCCCTGACCATCTGCTCGACCAGCTCGAGGATGCCTTCCTCGAGGATCGTGGGGCGGCCCTCGCGCAGCATCCGCACCTTGTCCGGGTTCACGTCGACGCCCACGACTTCGTGGCCCTCCCGGGCAAGGCACGCTGCCGAGACGCAGCCCACGTAACCAAGGCCGAACACGCTTACACGCGCCATTCTCAAGCTCCCTTGCCAAGGGCGGAAGCCGTGGGGCCGTCCGCAATTTCACAAACCCGCAGGAAATCCCGTGCGACATTCGACCAGCCAAACCGCTCGCGAACGAGCGCGCCGCCTCGTGCCCCGAGCGCGGCGGCGGCGTGTCGGTCGCCCATGAGCGCCAGGCATGCACGCGCGAACTCCTCGACATCATCCGCGACGGCGACGTGCACGCCCGGCGTGAGAGGGAGGCCCTCCATCCCGATGCTGGTGGAGACGACGGGGCAGTCCATCGCGAGTGCTTCGTAGATCTTGAGCCGCGTTCCGCCGCCCACCCGCAGCGGCACGAGCACGATGGCCGCGCGGGCCAGGTAGGGACGGACGTCATCCACGGTTCCCGTGACGCTCACGCCCGCGCGCTCGGCCAGGGCACGGATGCGAGGGGACGGGTGCCGGCCGACGATGCTGAGCCTGGTGTCCGGTCGCTGCGCCCGAATCCGGGGCAGGACGGCGTCGCAGAAGAACTGCATCCCGTCCTCGTTCGGCATCCAGTCCATTGAGCCGAGGAAGACGAGGTGGTCGGGCTCGCGCAGGCTCGCATCACGCGGCTGGAAGAAATCACAATCGACGCCGGTGGCAACGGCGGACACCCGGGTGGCGCCGTATACCGCGCGGAAGTGATGCTCATCCTTCTCGGAAACCGCCACGACATGACCGAATTGCCTGCAGGCCTCGGCCTCGAATCGGGCCATGCGACGGAACTGGTCGCGGTAGAGTGCCCGCGTGACGGCCGAACCCGCCACGTCGGCATGGCGCCGCCAGATCTCCGCCTCGACGTTGTGCTGAAAGAGAATGCTTCGTCGCCGCAACTCCGGTCCCACGTTCACCGCTGGTGCGAGGAAGTCACACACCACCACGTCGGCGCGGCTGGCGGCCTCGCGGCCGGCGCGCGCGAAGGCATCCGAGGCATACCGCCCCACCGCGAACGGCAGGCGCGATGCGAGGCTGCCCACGACGCTCGCCAGGAAGGAAGCTGACCGGCGGCGGGGCAGTCGGATCGGCATCAGTTGCAGCCTGTGGCAGTACTCCCGGGCCTGCGCTTGGTGCTCCGTCGTGGCGGACCCATCGTCGAGGGCGAGGTACTCCACTTCATGCTGTGCGGCCAGCGCGCGCAGCATGTGGTAGGAGCGAATGCGCCCACCCTTGTCGAGCGGGTGCAGCAGTTCGGTCTTGAGCCAGAGAATCCGCATCAGGCGGCGGCGGTCCGCACGCTGGTTTCCACGTCCTCGACCGCCTCGCCGTCGATGAAGAGGCGCTGCCAGATCTCGATATTGATCAGCATCCACAGGCGCATGGAGTGATCCGCCCCCGCGGCGCGGTGCTGGGATACGAGGCGCTGCAGCGTATTCTCCGCGAAGAGGCCGCGCGCGGTCACGCGCGGTCCCAGCACGAACTCCCCGAGCAGGCCGGTGTACCGCCCCCGCAGCCATCCGCTGAGCGGAACCGGGAACCCCATCTTGCGGCGCTGAAGAATGGCCGGGGGCAGCCGGTGCCGCATCACCTCCCGCAGGACGACCTTGGTCCGGAAACGTGCGAGCTTGAGGTGGGTGGGCAGTCCCATCGCGAACTCGACGAGTGGGTGGTCGAGAAACGGCACGCGGCTCTCGATGGAGGCGGCCATGCTCATCTGGTCCTGCTTCATCAGCAGCTCCTGCAGGTACGTCTTGATGTCGGCGTACAGCAGTCGCTCGAGCATCGGCGCCTGCGGCCACGCGTCGTACGCACGGCGGAGCGAGGAATACGGGT
This sequence comes from uncultured Gemmatimonadales bacterium, assembly GCA_963773095.1. Lineage (GTDB taxonomy): Bacteria > Gemmatimonadota > Gemmatimonadetes > Gemmatimonadales > GWC2-71-9 > JAGGAG01. The sequence goes on along the minus strand of CAVYZY010000007.1, from coordinate 43,897 downwards.
CGATCCCGGTGAGCTCGCCGCGCACCCGATCGGCGAAGAGTTGCTCCTGCGCTGCCCGGCCGAACACCGCGAAGTTGTCGAAATAGAGGGACTCCATGTCGGGCGCGAGCGCGAGAAAGCTGCGCCGCAGTCGGCGGGCCACCCCGCCCGCCGCCGGCAGGCTCGCGATGCCCACGCGGATCGCGGAGCGCACCGGGGAAGGCACGTGCTGGTATGACCGGGCGAGCCGCGCGTTGGCAACCGTGACCCGGTAGCGGTTGTATCCCGCCAGGGTTTCATCGCTGCCTTCGCCGGTGAGCACGACCTTCACATGCTCCGCCGCCAGCAGCGACACCGCATTCAGGGCGATGCTCGACGGGTGCGCGATCGGCTCGTCCTCGTGCCAGAGCAACCGGGGCAGGCGGTGCCAGAACTGGTCGGGGCTCAGCAGCACCTCGTGGTGGTCGGTGCCGAATCGCCCGGCGACGAGGCGCGCGAATGCCAGCTCGTTCGCCTCGCGTTCCTCGAAGGCGACGGAGAAAGTCTTGACCCGTTCGCCGGCCAGCCGTGCCATGATGGCGACGATGGCCGCGGAGTCGATCCCACCGCTCAGGAAGGCACCGAGCGGTACGTCGGCCATCAGCCGGAGCCGGACCGCCTCCTCCAGGCGTTCGCCATACTCGGCCACGAGGTCGGCGTCGGGCCGCGCGGTGGCGGCGGTGGGCAGCGGCACGTCCCAGTAGCGGCTGAGGGTGACCTCGCCCTCCCGCCACCGCAGCACATGGCCCGCAGAAAGCCGCTGAATGCCTGCGTAGAGCGTTTCGGTGCCCGACGGAGCGTGGTTCGCGAGCAGGTCCGGCATGGCGGCGAGGTTCATGCGCGCCGACACCAGCCCCGACGCCAATATCGCCTTGATTTCGGAGCCGAAGACGAGGGTGCCGTCGGCGCGCTGGTGATAGTACAGCGGTTTCACGCCGAGGCGGTCCCGAACGAGCAGGAGCTCCCGGGTCTGCCGGTCCCAGATGGCAATGGCGAACATGCCGCGCAGCCGGTCGACGAAGGCCGGGCCGTGGCGTTCGAACAGGTGAAGGACCGTCTCGGTGTCGCAGCGCGTCCTGAACTCGACGCCATCCCGTTCCAGCTCTGCCTTCAGCGCCGGGTGATTGTAGACCTCGCCATTGTAGATGATGACGAACCGGCCATCGGCCGAGATCATGGGCTGGTGGCCGGAAGCCACGTCGACGATGCTCAGGCGCCGCTGCGCGAGTCCGACGAACGGGTCGCCGAACAGGCCCGCATCATCGGGGCCACGATGATGGAGCGTATCGCGCATCCGGACCAGTTGCGCCTCGGTCCACTGCCCACCGAGCGGCGACGGGTAGGCGAGTCCGCAGATTCCACACATGACGAGGACCGACTTAGCCTTCGGCCGCGGGTCGCTGGAACCAGCGGGTGGCGTCGGCATGAAACAGCGCCGCGCCGTCGAACGTGATCGAGCCCCCCCCACCCAGTAGGCATTCCTGCACCTGCCCCGTTGCCCGGCTGCGCCGGCACCAGAGGAGGCGGGCGGTCGAGCGCAGCCCGCGCGCCTCGACCGCGGTGCCGCGCGCAACCGCGACCACATCCAGCCACGCTCCGGATTCGATTTCCCAGGCCACTCCACCTGCGGCCTCGAGGCGGCGTACACTCAGTACGGAGGATCCGGTGGCCTCGGGATCGAGCACCGTCAATAGCGCGTCACTGCCGTCGGCCGGTGCCAGCACGAGGCGCTCCCCGGGAACACGAACTCCGTACGCCGGGGAGACCCAGGTCGGTTCGACACCGGCGAGATCCCCCGCAGGCCAGTGGACGGACAAGAATCGCTCGCCGTTGTGCTCGATCGCGGCCATGCCCGGTGCAGCGGCAATGCGCATGCCTGCGGCGGCGGGATAGTGCGCCTGCCACGGGTACGTCGCGCTGGACCGCACCTGGTCGAGCACGATCACGTAGGCACCCTTGCGCCAGAGAATGGCCCGCCCGTGCGTGGCCTCCGGCGAGAGTCGGTGGAAGCCGTCATGCTCCGCGTCGAGGTAGTCCACCGCGGGGTGAGAGTACCACTCGTGCACCGTCGAGTGCGCCGTTCGGAGCCAGCGGAATGGCCCCGCCGGAGCTGCGGATCCCTCCGCCGCCACGACGACGGTGCAGTGCATGGCGGTCCCGCGGAACTCGTCGCGTTCGGGCCCGACATAGGTGTAAGTGCCCGGGTCCGTGAGCACTTGTCGCCCGTGCGTCGAGAGCACGAAGGAGAGGGCATCGGCGTGCGCGTGTGCACCGGTCAACCCGCCGTGCGGGCCGGCATCGCAGAGGAGGTGAAAAGCTTCTTTTCCCCAGTCGCTTCGCATCGAGTACCAGCCACCGGCCCGGAATGCCCGGGTCGCTGGGGGGAGGTGGGGCTCGCCCCAGGCACGCCATTGCGTCACCCCGGGGCCGCCTGCCACCCAGCCCACGATGGGAGCCGGCGAGCCAACGAGCGCTGCGCAGTCTCGACGTTCGAGCGTGATCGCGGCCAGGGCGAGTGTATCCCACGCCGACGCGCTGGAGGTACGCGACAGCGGTAGCAAGGCGCCTCCATCGTCGTCGCCCACCAGGGGCAGGCTGCCGTCAGGGTGCGTGGCGTGCAGGAGCGCATCGACCATCAGGTTGACCCGGCGGGTCCAGTCCGCCGGGAGGGGCAGCCCGCCGGTGCGGGCGACGAGCGTGGCGTGCAGGTAGAAATCGCAGCAGTAGCGCTGGTACCAGGTTGTCTGCTCGAAGTAGACGCCATCCTCGTGGAACTGGCGACACAGCTCCTGCTGCAGGAGCCCGAGGCCCGTCGCGCGCCACCGCGCCGCATGAGGCAGCGTGGGCAGCGTCACGCCCGCGTACAGCAGGGCGAGTGCCTCGCCCGTGAGATGCGTATTCGGGCTGAAGTACAGCGACAGGTACCGCTCGATATGCAGGACCTGCTCCTCTAGTGAGGCAACGACGCGCGCACGGAGCGCATCGGGGATCCCGTCGCCCGTCCAGTGGATTGTCCAGATCCAGTTGATGATGCGAAATCCCAGCTCGAGGCTGCTGACCCAGTTGATGCCACGCTTCGGGGGATTCTGCCGCAGCCAGTCGTCAAACTGGGTCGCGATGCTCGCGGCGAAGCGTGGGTCACCGGAAACCTGGTAGGCCTGTGCCAGCAGCACGAGATGATCGTGCCGGTTGAGCTCCCAGACCCGCTTGTGGTCGCCGACCGTCGCCGCATCGAGATAGGGGATGCGGCGCCAGTGGTCCAGTCCCGCGCGCTGGCCCGTGATCGGATCCGCGTGCCAATCCGGTGGGTTGCCCAGCACGAGGTCACGATAGCCGAGCAGGTCGAATCGGCCCCCGAGAACGCGCTCCGCCTGAGCCGTCAACTGTCTGATGTGCTCGGGCCACTGGGAGGCGAACTGTGCCGGCTCCATCGGCGCGCCCTGCACCGGGGCGCGGGGGCGGACCCCCTGCGTCGTGCTCGGGTCGACGCTCGGCCTGACACCCAGTTGCTCGAGCCAGGCCGTGCCCGCCTGTCGGGCCCGCGTGCCGACCTCGTGGATCGACGGAATGCGTGTGGTCACGCTCGAGAACCCGCCGGGCCAGCGAGCCCGGAGTAACAGGCCAGCCACGCCGCCTCGACGGCCGGCCAGGCGTACTTCTCCGTGACCTCGGCGCGCCCGCGATCGGCCATGCGCAGCGCCCGCGCGGGATCAGCGAGGAAGCCAAGCGCGGCGTCAGCCAGCGCGGCGTCATCATCACACGGCACGAGGAGGCCATTCTCGCCGGTGCGCACGATCCAGGGAATGCCACCGGCGTCCGAACTGACCACCGGTAGCCCGGCCGCAAACGCCTCGAGGATCGAATTGGGCATGTTGTCGATGTTCGGCGCGTTCAGGTAGATGTCTGCGGCATCGTAGTAGCGAGCCATGTCGCCAGGGACGACACGGCCACAGAACGTAACGTGCTGCAGGCCCAGTTCTGCGGCGAGACGTCGCAGCGCGGGCCCTTCCGGTCCGTCACCCACGACTGCAAGGCTCGCGTGCGGATGCCGCGCCTGGATTCGGCTGAACGCGCGAAGGACGCAGGCCACGTTGTACAGGGGCTCGAAGTTCCGGTTGGCCAGGAAGACCGGTCGAACGTGCTGTCGTCGCCGGTACGGAATGCTCTCGAGCTCGACGAAGTTCGGGATGGCCACGGCGGTCAGGCCGTGGCGGGCGAAGACCGAAACGAGGTAGCCGGAGGGAACAACGATACACCCGGCAAGGCGCATGAGCGGGATGACCAGCCACCCCCAGCGCTCGAGATGGTCCGACGCTTCGCCACTTCGATAGTTCAGGATGCTTGGCCGGCCGGCGAACCGTGCCACGACCAGCGCGGGGACGGGAGCGAGCAGGAAGGACCAGTAGCTCGCCGAAAAGGCGTGCACCACGTCCGCACCGGGCACCCGGCGGACCAGGGAGAAAGCGTACGCGGCGGAGGTGATGACCGTCCGCACGTACCGCACTCGCTGGAGGGCACGCCACGGCATGCCCAGCCGGGGATTGACCGGCAGGAACTGCGGTCGGACGCCGGGGGTGGAGCCGAGACGGCGGAGGAGCCGCTGGAGCTGCACGGCCTGACCGCCCACATAGTCGAGGGACGGTCCGACCAGCAGGATATCCAGTTGCTCGGGCGTGGTCCGGTCGGGTGTCCGCGCGACGACCGGTGGCTCCGTGTCAGCGCCGGGTCCAGACATTCCACTCGCCTCGAAGCGCGTTCACCGTCGCCACGACGATGGCCACCTGGAGTACCAGTGCCCAACGCAGGCTGTCCCGGACGCGACGAATCCACGGCAAGGGAATCCAGAGCATGGCGCACAGCAGGGCAGCGCCGGCGAGCATCTGCCATTCCTGAGACTCGACAAGTTCCAGCGTCGCGCCGCTGAGGCCGATTGCCGCGCCGATGAGAAGGTACGGGCTGAGCAGTCTCAGCAGCTTGTGTAATACGAACTGGGGCCAGATCGGGTTCCGCGCGGGCGACAGGACCTCTGGCAGCACCGCGCAAAGCTGGAAGTTGCCGGTGAGTGTCCGGACCTTTCGCTGAAACTCATAGTCTGGAGTCGTGTCCCGACCGTCGCTTGCCTGCGCCTCGGGTGCGAAGTCGACGCGAAGCCCCTGCAGGACCACGGACATCGGGATGTAGAGGTCGTCGAGGATGAGGCCCGGGGGCAATTCACGCCAGAGGGGCCGGCGCATCGCATAGACGGAGCCGGACACGCCAACGGTCGAATGCACCCGTGCCTCCTGCGCGCGCAGCCACCGCTCCACCCGCCAATAGAGTGTCAGCAAGGACCCCGCGCCCTGCTCCCCCCCGAGCGTGAGCGCGCCCGACACGGCGCCGATGCCCTTGTGCTGGATGCGTCGCACCAGCGCCGGGATCGTGTGCCCATCGAACGATTGATGCGTGTCGGTAAAGACGAGGACGTCACCGGTCGCGACGCCTACCGCCGCGTTCAATGCCAGCGCCTTGCCGCCAGGGACCTGGGCGTGCGCGACCTTCACGGCCGGTCCCAGGGCCTGGACTTCCAGCTCGGTCGCCACCGCGTCGATGTCCAGGCCGACGACGATTTCGATCCGGTCCGCTGGGTAGTGGGTTGCCAGCAGGTTTCGAATGCGGTCGCCAACCTGTTCCTGCGTGCCGCGCGTGGCGAGGATGACCGATACCGATGGCGCAGCATCGCCTTCGGGCTCGCGCGCCTGTTCGCGATACCGCGCCAGCAGCCCCATGGCGCCCGGGTACAGGGCCCAGATGGCCGCAAGCGCCATGAGGCAGATCCAGCCGAGCATGGTACCGCTCACGGCACCTGTCCGGCCCCGAGGCTGGTTGAGCAAGACATGGATTGCAGTGTGTCCCTGAAGGAGGACGCTTCGCGGCGGCGGCTTCCCATCACACGTTGATGGGGGCCAACAACCTGTCGCATACCCGCACCACAAAGGCTGCCGCGCAACTGTTCCTCCCGGTTCCCAGCAGGAATAAGCAATGGTTGCGCGCACAGGTTGCAAACCCTGCGCCCTCGGGGTTTTCCCTGTCGGGCGGTGCAGGTCGGATGTGGTCGGGTTGCCGGGCGTGAACAGGGGGGCGGCGCTCGTGTGCTCGGGGCTGTTTTACCCGCCTCCTGCCGCCCGGGCGGCATGCTCCGCCCGCACGACAGCCGTTCGCCGTTTGGCGAGCGCCTCGGTCATGACACAGAGGAAGGCGACGTGCACGTAAATGAGAGCGACTTTTCCATACGAGCCCCAGATCGCGGCCACGAACACGCCGTACAGCGCGAACTCCACCAGTGCGATGCGACGCCCTTCCTGTCGCAATGAGTCGGGCAGCTGGCGTCGAAGCTTCCGTGCCCGCGCGATGGTGACCCCGAAGATGCCGAGGAAGAGCCCGAGCCCCACCACCCCTGTCTCGGCCATCAGGTTCAGGTAGGTGCTGTGCGTGTCGCGCTTCCCGATGTGCGGGCTGTAGCGGGCGTTGGCTTCGGGATAGCCGCCAAAGCCCACTCCCATGACCGGGTTGTCGTTGATGATCCGGCCCGCCGTTTCCCAGATCGTCCACCGCTCCGCGGCTGAACCTTCCTTGTCCACGCCCTGCATGTCACTGCTGCCCGAGACCTTCTGCAGGCCCGAGAGCCGTTCCCACGCGCCACCCGGGGCGACCACGATGACGATGGCGCCGAGCACGATGCTGACGACGATGGTGCGCGTGCGGTTCCGCTTCTGCGTGATGAGCACCAGGCTCAGGAACACCGCGAACGCAATGAGGCCGCCACGGGACTGCGTGAGCAACAGCGCAAGCCCGATGAGCCCGATCGCCACTCCGGCCCCCCACCGTGCGATGCGGGATGGGGTTGTCAGGGAATACCCGATGGCCAGCGCGAGGGGCAGCAGGCACAGCGAGGCCATGTCGTTCGCGTTGCTGAACATGTCGCGCCACGCGGCGCGCCCACCCAGCACCGTGTTGCCGTAGAGGAAGTAGTTGAAGATCGTGCCTCGTGCCGGGAACATGACGAAGCTCGTCAGGAACATCACCAGCATCAGGCGAACCTGACGCAGCGACACGACGGCATTGAGGAGCGCCAGGAAGATCAGTCCGACCTTGCCGAAATCGATGAGTTTCTGGCTCGTCACGGTGGCGTACTTGGCGGTCGCGAGTCCGAGCACGCACCAGGTGAAGAACGCCAGGAACGCCACGGCCGGCGCAGGAAACTTGAACGGACGCCCGCTGACGAGGAGGCCGAGCAGCGCCAGCCCCATGCCGATCTCGGCGATCGGCAGCAGGTACGTCGTAATCACGAGTATGTAGATGAACACGCCGATGAAGGCGATGCTCCATTCGACCCGCAGGAGGTCGAGAACCATCGCGACGACCGACCCTCCGCCTCGATTGGGCGTGGTCGGCCGGCTTGACGGGGCGGACAGCGAAGGCGCGAGTGGCGAGGACGGCCCCAGCGGGGACGTGGTGGTGCGGGGTGGAAACTCGGGCCACGTCATGACTGCGCGATCCGTGCGGGTGGCACCGCGTCGGGTCCCAGGCGGCGGGGCAGCAGGTTCGCCGTGCCGGCGATCCAGCTCAGGAACGTGGACTCGGGCTGGAGGGGCGTGTCGACGAATCTCGGGAGCAGCAGGGCATCATGCCGCCGATCGGCCAGGCCCACCTCGCACGTCGTTGCACTCAGTACGCCCGCCTCGCGCAGCCAGGGACGCTGTGCCGCGTGGTACACGCCGCTCGGATAGCAGAAGTGCAGCGGCTCGCGCCCGGTGACGGCGCGGATGTTGGCGGCATTCTCACGGACCTCTCCGAGGAACGCCTCGCGTTCCGTCGGTGATCGATGCCGGTGCGTGTGCAGTTCCACGTCGATACCGCCCCGCGCAACGGTGGCGACTTCGGCGTCGTTCATCACGCTCAGCCGGCGGTCGCGAGCCAGGGCTCCGGCGTCCAGTCCCAGGCGTTCGCCCAGCTCAAGCAGGAGGTCATCGCGCGCGGCCGAATCGGCTTGGCCCTGCGCGCGCTGCAGGATCTTCTCGACCAGCCGCTCGCGCGTGTGCGTGTCCGCAAGCGGGGTGTCACTCGTGACTCCGAGGGCCGGCCAGGGCTTGAGCGTGCCTTCCCGCGACCGCCAGAGCAGGTAGGAGGCCGCGAGGTTGAAGACCGGACGCTCGTGACGCATGTAGTAGGTCGTCAAGTACAGCGTCGCTGGGAGTCCGAGGCGCTGCAGGACCGGGAACGCGTAGGAGTGAAAATCACGCATGCCGTCGTCGAACGTGAGCGCGACGGCCCGCTCCGGCAGTGTGCCCGCGCGAAGCCGCGCAAGCGCCTCACCCAGCGGAAGGACGGTGGCGCCACTCGCCTGAAGCAGCTCCATGCGCCGCTCGAATGCCTTGACCGGGAAGTACAGCGCCGGCTTCCAGGCGTGCTCGTCGCTGCCGGCAATGCCGTGGTAGCAGAGGATCAGCAGGCGGCGCTGGCGCCAGAGCGAACGGCCCACGAGCCGGTCGAGGCCGATCCGCTGCGCCAGCGCGAGCGACGCGTGACGCGCCTGGCTGAGGCTCATGGGGTCGCGCGTCCAGCCAGTGACTGGTACATGTCCGCGAGGGCATCCAGTGCATGCGTTGCCGTGAAGCGCTCCTGCACGATGTCGAAGCCGCGGGCACCCAGTCCGCGCCGCAGTCCCTCGTCGGCAGCGACCTGGATGAGGGCAGTTGCCAACGCATCCGGCCGCCGCGGGGGCACGAGGTAACCCGTTTCCCCGTGCACTACGGCGTCCGGCACGCCTCCGACCGAAGTTGCCACCACCGGCTTGGCGGCAGCCATCGCCTCGATGATGCTGTTGGGAAATCCCTCGCTCAGGGAACAAAGCACCGAGATATCCAGCAAATGGTGTGGGTTCGGCCGATTCGGCAGCGAACCCACGAAATGTACCCGGTCCCCGATGCCCAGAGAGGTCGCGAGGCGCTCGAGGGGCCCGCGGAGTTCGCCGTCCCCGATCAGGGCCCCGTGCCAGCCCAGGCAGCGGAACCCGGGCTCGGCGAGGGCGCGCAGGAAGGTCTCGTGGTCCTTGACCTCGGCCAGCCGGCCGACCGATCCCACGACCCGCGCGTCGGCCGGGATGCCGAGCGAAACCCGCCATCTCCCCACGGCGTCACGATCGAGCGGCGCCAGGGCCTCGGGCTCAACGAAATTCGGGACCACGGTGATCTTGCCGGCGGGTACCCCCTCTTCGTTCACCAGCATCCGGGCAACGCTGCTGCTGTTGGCAAGGACGCGATGGGACAGCCGGTACGCGACACGGTTCAACTGCCCGAGTCCGCGACGGGGCGTGCGCTTCCACCACCGCCGACTCGCGATGACGGCGGGTACGCCGGCGAGCCGTGCGGCCGGCACTCCGAAGATGTTCCCGTAGATGTCGTGCGCGTGGGCTATGGACACGTCCTGTTGGGCCAGGTATCGCGCCATGCGAACCGCCTGCAGCGCCGTCCGCGGGCCGTACAGGTTGGGAATGGGGAAGTGGCTGATCGGGATGCCAAGTCGCTCGTAACGCTCGCGCAGCGGGCCGTCCGTCTGCAGGCACGCGACGATGATCTTGTAGCGCTCCGGGTCGAGTTGTTCGGCCGTACGTATGGCGTTCAACTCCGTGCCGCCCACGCGGAAGCTGTCGAGCACGTAAGCGATCCGGATCGGAGGGACCATGCCCCTGCCCATCGGCTCCTGGCCGCGGCTGGTCGTGCTCGTGGCGAGTGGCACGCTCGTCACGTTGCCAGCGCGATGTGCGCCCGGATCAGGTCGAGTATGGCCGGATTCCGGAGCGCCCCGGCGTTGGTCACCACGTCGCCGTTTGCCGCGTCGCGCGCCGCTCGTTCCGACAGCTTGCCGCTGAAGGTCGTGGGCAGTTCCGGCAGGTCCGCGATGGCCGCAGGGACGTGATTGGTCGAGGCGCGCGTCGCCAGCTCCCGCTTGATGCGCAACTGCAGCGGGCGATCGAGTGTGGTACCATCTGCGAGCACGACGAGGAGCACCATCCGGCTGCCTCCCGGCTCGCGCGGTGCTCGCTGCTCGATCACCATCGCCTGCCGGATGCCGGGGATCTCGCTGACCACCTGGAGCACCTCGGCCGGTCCGATTCGCACGCCGCGGATGTTCATGGTGCCGTCCGTGCGGCCGAGTACCCTCGCGGTGCCTCGCTCCGTCAGGTCGATGAGGTCGCCATGGGTCCAGAGGCCCTCGTGACGGGCGAAGTACGCTTCGTGAAAGCGCGTGCCGTCCGCGTCGCCCCAGAATCCGACGGGCCGCGACGGGAACGGGGCGCAGCATACGAGTTCGCCGCGACCGGTCGGACGCGCCTCGTCATCCACAACGGCTCGGACGTCATATCCCAGCGTGACGCATTGTGACTCGCCGCGGTAGACCGGGAGCTCCGGGTTGCCGAGCACGAAGCAGCCGATGATGTCGGTACCGCCCGAGATCGACTGAAGCGGGACGTGCTTGAATTCGGCGTCGCACCAGTCATAGGCGGACGCGGGCAGCACCGAGCCCGTCGAGAGGATCGCCCGCAAGCGATTGAATGCGAACCGCTGCCTCGGCGAGATGCCCGACTCGCGGAGGAACTGGAGGTAGGCGGGACTGGTGCCAAACACGCTGACCCCGCTCTCGTCGAGGATCCGCAGCAGGCTGTCCGGCTCCGGGAACGAAACCGATCCGTCGTAGAGCACGACCTCCGCCCCGCTGGCAAGCGCGCTCAGCTGCCAGTTCCACATCATCCACCCGGCGGATGTGTGGAAATAGAGCGTGTCGGCCGGTCCGAGGTCCGTATGCAGTTCCAGTTCCTTCCGGTGCTCGAGCAGGGTGCCGCCGGCACCGTGGACGATGCATTTCGGCGGGCCAGTGGTGCCGGACGAAAACAGGATGAACAGCGGGTGGTTGAACGGCACGCTGGGCCATGACTCGGCGCTAGCCTCCGGCGCGGCGTCCAGGTCGATGATCGCCGGGGCGACTGCAGTCAGTCGTGCCTCGGGATCCAGGGCGATCAGCGCCCGGAGCGAGGGGAGGCCATCCACAACGCTGCGCAGGCGGTCGTCCAGTGAGCGGCGCATGCCCTGAAGGTGCGTCGATCCGTGGGCGAAGAGCACCGCGGGCGCGAGCTGCCGAAAACGGTGCAGGGTGGCGTCCGGGCCGAGATCAGGCGCGACCGACGACCAGACGGCGCCGATGGCCGACGTCGCAAGGCAGGCGACGATCGCATCAGCCGTGTTGCGAACGATCGCCGCCACGCGATCGCCCTCCTGTACCCCGAGGGATTGCAGCAGCGCGGCGGTGCGGGCGACCTCCCGCCGCAACTCGCCCCGCGTCCGCCGCCCCGTGGCACCGCGCTCGTCGTAGGTGGACAACGCCGGCGCCTCGTCCGACCCGGCGAGCAGGTTCTCGGCATAGTTGAGCCGCAGGCCCAGGAAGAACCTTGCCGTCTCGATCTCGGTGCCGGACAGGACCGGAGTGGGAGTTCCCGAAACGCGGATATGCGACCACGCGAGCCAGTGGCCCCAGAACGCCGACGGATCCGACAGGGAGAAGCGCTGCAATGCGGCGTAGTCCCGCAGTTCACGCCCGCTCCGTTCAGCCACATAAGCGCGAAACCGCGCCATACTGGACGCGGCGGAAGCCTCGGGCGACGGCGAGAAGACGGGCTCCGCGGGGTCCGTCACGCAGCCTTGCCCAGTCGCTCGCTGACGAAGCGCACGATGCGTCCCAGGCTGTCGAAGTTGGCCCGCGACAGCCGCTGCCGGTCGATGGTGACCTGATAGGTGTCCTCGAGGTACAGCACCAGCCGCACGAAGCCGAGGCTGTCGAGGATGCCGTTGTCCAGGAACGACATGTCGTCACTCGTGATGAGCGTGGCGGCCTCGCCGAAGTGGATGTTGTCATCCAGCCAGTCGATCACGCGCTGTCGAATGCCGTCCGCCGTTACGTCGCTCACTGCCTGCTCCGTCAGAACTGTGCGTAGATGAAGGTGCCGCTGCCTGCAGGGGTGAAGACAAGCAGGAAGGCGATCGCCAGGCCATAGGCGACACCCCGCGCCAGCGCGGGCATCGATTGGAAGCGGCCCCACACGAGGCGGCCGAACCCGGTGGGCACGAGGCAGTACGCGATGACGAAGGCCAGGGCGGCTGCCAGCTGCGGGTTGGTCAGGGCGATGGATCGCGTGCCCTCGCTCCGGGCGAGCGCCCGGGCAAATGCGCCAGTGGCCGCAAGCGTTGGCGCGCGGAAAGGAATCAGCGTCACCACGAAGAACACCTGGGTAATCGCCCAGGCACCCAGCTGATAGAGGGGACGGGACCTCACGCGCACCCACTTGCGATCCCGGCGGCATAGGGCCTTGTAGCGCTGGTCGTAGATGTATTGCGCCGCCAGCCCGAGGGCCTGCAGCAGGCCCCACAGGACGAAGGTCCATGCGGCTCCATGCCAGAGGCCGGAGATCAGGAATGTGACGATGAAACCGGCAACCATGCGGCCGCGGAACCACCCCTTGCTCACCGTGAGCGGCACGAAGATGTAGTCGAACAGCCAGGTGTTGAGCGTGATGTGCCAGCGGCGCCAGAACTCGGGCAGGCTCTTGCTCTGGAACGGGAAGTTGAAGTTCATCGGCAGCTCGAGGCCGAACAGCCGGCCGATCCCGATGGCGATCAGGCTGTAGCCGCCGAAATCGGCAAACACCTGGAAGGCGAAGCCGACGAGGGCCAGCCAGTGCGCCGAAGCTGAATACTCCGCCGAACGCGCGAACACATCGTTGACCATCTTGTTCCCGAGTGCGTCGGCGGCGAACGCCTTCAGCGCGAACCCGAGCAGGAACGTGGCCGCCCCCGAACTCCATTGTACCGGGTCCGGTCGCCGCGCGGTCGCGTACTGCGGGAGCATCTGGGACCCGCGGGCGATCGGGCCGGCCAGCATCTGCGGGAAGAACGTGGCGAACAGCGCGAAGTCCAGCAGGGAGGCCGGCCCGGCCTCGCGGCCCAGGTAGACGTCGGCCAGGTAGCCGATGTTCTGGAGCGCACGGAACGACAGGCCGACCGGTACGACGACTCGCAGGATCGGCAGCGCGGAAGGCACGCCGATGACTCCGAGCAGCGCATTGAGGCTGGTGGCAAAGAAGCCCTCATACTTGAAGAACACGAGCTCGGCGACGTTGAGGGCCACCGCCAGCCAGAAGAGCCCCCGTCCCGGCCTGCTGGCCCCGCCGCCGGCAGCTGCCACGCGTCGTGCGGCGATGAGGCGTGCGAGCGTGAAGTTCGCCAGCGTCACCGCGACCAGCATCGCCAGGAGCCTGGGGTTCCACGACACGAAGAAGGCGTAGCTCGCCGCGAGCAGCACTGCATTCTGGATCGGCGCCCGCCTCGGCAGGATCCAGTACAGGGCAAGGACGACGGGGAAGAAGTAGAAGAACTCGACCTCGACAGGACTCATGGAAGGCTGAACTCCTGCGCGTGCCCCGTGAGGAATGCCAGCGGCCCATCAAGAACGAACGTCGCGAAGCGGCTGTTGGCGCCGGGCGTGACGTGGTCGAAGTCGGCGCCAAAGTCGTCGTCGCCAAGGGGCGAACTGTCAGACAGGTCGATGACCGTGACGCCGGGGAACCGCGTCGCGTGCTCGCGCATCATCGCTGCGTACGGTGCCAGCGTGTTTGCCTTGCCCGCGGCGGTGAGGGTGCCCGGCTTCCTCGGGTAGAGCAGGATCGTGGTCTGTATCTGCCGCTCGGCCAGGTACGTCAGCGTCGAGTCGAGCGCCGCCATCTGCTCGGGCGCCCCGATGCACTGTGCCCCATGATCCACCATCCCCTGCCAGTTCTCCGTCTGCCCGGCGAAATAGGCCTCGCGTCGCGCAGGAGGGTAGAAGCGCAGGCGGATTGCCCCGGGGATCCAGGCGATGATCCGGTTTCGGACGAGTCCGACGGACGCGAGGTCGCGCGCCCACCGGCTGGCCACGTAGCTGCGGTTGAAGGGGGTCACGCCATTGCGCCCGACGTCGCTCAGGAAATCCCCGAACACCCATCCGCGGCCGGGAATGTTGAGCCCGCCGTCGTCATACGAGCAGCTGTCCCACCACTCGGTGACAAGCACCACGTGACGAAGCCGGCTGTGCAGCGCCGTACCGTCCGGCGCTCGCGCCTCGAGCAACGGAGCCAGGCGATTGCGGAGTACCCAGAAGTAGCCCGACAGTTTGCCTCCCTCGAGAGGCACGGCGACCATGACTGCCTTGCCGTCCGTCCGCCGCGACAGGGCGGCGGCGACGCTGTCGAAGGAGCGGGCGTGGCTGGATCCGATGACCAGCACGTCCGGGTTCTCAGCGGCGAATGCCCCCACGCCGTCCGACACCTCGGAGAGGCGCACCGGTGCACCCAGCACCATCTTGAGCGCGAGGTCCAGGGCGAGGATGGTGCCCACGGCGCCGAGGCACACGAGCCCGAGCCTGCTCCACGTCGTCGGACCCGAATGGCCGACGGCCCCGGCCGACGGCTCCTGGGACGGCACAGCAGCCAATCCCGTCATCGCGGTTCTCCCGAAACGGCCTGCGCAGGATCTGGGGGCGTCAGAATGATGAAATGGAACTGGTCTACCGACCATCCTTCGCTGCGCTGCCAGCCCGCGAAGAACCTCGCCACCTCGTCCATCGAGGGTTCGGGATACTCGCGCAGGCTGAGCTGAATGCCTCCGGGCGTCGGTTCACCGAGGAGGTCGGACAGCACGGCGACCTGCGCTCCGCGCTCGATCGCTGCATCCGTCTGAAGGGCGAGATGCCGGGCCCATTCATCCGCGCCGACCTGGTCCACTTCGGCCGAGATGTTGTGCACGTGACTTCCGCTGCGATACTCGACGAGTCCCTGCAGGTTGCCGCGGAAGTCCTGCCCCGTAACCACGAGCACGCTTCCGGGCCTGAGGTGCTCGGCCGCACTGGCGGACAGTCGCGTCACCAGGCCGCCACGGTCGGCGAGGTCGGGCAGGCATGTGCCGAACAGGTTCACGCCTCCGACGAAGGCCACGAAGGTCCATCCGGCGGCGATCGGCGCGCGATTCGACCGGGAGAGCCAGGACCCGACTTGGCCCATGCCGTAGACAGCCGCCAGGCAGAGTAGCGGCATGGCGGTGGCATGCATGTGCAGCTCGGTGCCGCCGTAGAACACCGCAAAGGCCACGGTGGCAAGCGCGCTGACGAGCGCCAGCAGGCCGACGCGCCTCGCAACCGGGTCGCCGCGCCAGGCGCGGAGCACGAGTCCGAGGAGCGCCGCCCCGGCACAGAGTGCGAGGACCACCAGCGCAATGGTCCAGCGGAGCAGGGCTGCGCCGTCCACGACATCCTTGTCACCCAGCAGGTAGGTCTTGGCCGCAAATCCGAGTGATCCAAGCTCGACGAAGGCCCGCATGAGGCCGAAGATGGAACGCAGGGTATCGAGCAATGGGACGGGATCGAGCACGTAGTTGTGCGACGCTGATTGGAGCCAGGCCAGGAAGGACACTCCCTGGGTGTCGGGAGCCGCCTTCCAGGCGATCATGGCAAGGAAGGTGGATGCGATGCCCCCAGCGGCGCAGAGCGCCACGGCCCGGGACAACCGCCGCACCGTGGAACCGTTCGAGTAGAGGAAGGCGGCCAGGAAGATCGTCGGATATGCCAGCACGATGAGCGCCCACGCGCCCCAAGCGAGCGTTAGTGCCCCGACCGCGACCGCGCCATCGCGCGCGCTCCACTCGTCGCCCTCGTGCTTGACGATCGCGGCCAGGGCGATGGTTGCCCCGAAGGCGCAGACGTTTGACGCATATCCGCTGCCTCCCATGAGGAGGCCGGTGGCACTCAATCCCAGGAGCGAACTTCCCGCCAGCGCCGTCGCTCGCGGGAGGCGCATCCGGAGCCCCAGCGTATATGTGGCCATGACCAGCCCGGCCGTGCCCAGGGCCGTCATGATCTGAAGCACGAGCAGCGGATCCGCGCTGACGCCGATCGCGCGCGCGGTGCCGGTGATGAGCTCCGCGGTCGGCACCCAGAGCGCGTGTCCGGACCTTGATGTCGTGACCGGTCCGCGAAGGATCGACGAGGCGTAGTAGGCCGCGTCGGGGTACCAATGCGGATTGAGCAGGACAAATGCGGCCGTCAGGGCTATGAACTGCAGCGCGATCCGCACGCCTTTGTTGGCGGGGCCCGCGTCACCAACGCCCGTGATCGAGTTTGCGGCGGCGCCTAGAGTCACTTTCCCTCGCTGAATTCTGTTGCCATTCGGGTGTGGTAGGGCGGGGCTGGCCCGCCGGCGTTACACCGGCTGGGGGCTCCCACGCCATCCCGCTGAAGAGCAAGCTCGGGGCCACGGTCCGGTGGTCCAAGCCCAGCACCAGCTTGGATTTGGCTCGTGGGGCCTTGTTCGGCCGGAGTCCGTTGTGTGGGGAAGCCAACATCTGTCGTGTGGATCCAACGCCCGGAACCGCGATCGGTGGGAAGCAAGAGTACCGCAATCGGTCAGCCTCGGGTTGAGCCCGCCATGACGTGCTGGTCCAGGAAGGGGGCACGAAGGCCGTTATCGCCCCAATCGAGGTTGACGAGCCAGCCGGAGGCATCCGGGCCCTGGGGCAGCGCCTCGCCGCGCCCGCCGAGCGCGAGCTGGCGCGGTTGACCGAGGGCACGGAAGCCCAGTTGCTCGAAGATCCGCTGCATGGTGGGGTGCGAACTGAGCAGCGCGGCACTCCGTGGCCGGCGGTCATGGGCTGAGGCCTCCATCACGGCGAGCACGGTGCCGTATGCCAGGAGGCTTGCATGTTCGCCGTCCGAGTGTGCCACGATCAGCCGGTCGGGGTGATCGTTCAGGACGACGAAACCGATCTGCCGCCCGCGATCCAGTATGGTGAAAACCCGATAGCGAACGAAGGAGAGGCCGATGCCATAGCGCCAGCGGAGGTATTCGACCGGCGGGGCAAACCGTACCGGAAAGGGCGACTGTTCCGGCAGCATGTCCTCCCGATAGTCGGCTTCCTCACGCACCGTGAGCCGCGCGCGGATGTCGGAGGGGACTCGGGAAGCGAAGGATGGAAGCATCACGCGGACGGCGCGGTCCATCATGTTCTTGGCCAGCCGGCGCCACCTTGGGTCCGAGTCGTGCACCTCGTACTGGCGGTTGAGCACGTACAGGCGCACGCCCGTGAAATACGACCATGCCCGCCGGCGAAGGATACGGTGCGTGTCCTCGGTGCCGCCGAGAACGAGGGCCAGCGGGCAACTCTCGACCAGCTTCAGGAACAGCACGGCGCCCGCTCCCGGCCGGAGCGAGTGAAAGTTGCTCGTGAACGTTACCTGGACCGGGCGCCCGTCGATGACGAAGGGCATGTGCTCCAGCCCCTGGGTGGCGAGCACGGCGCCCTCGGAGTCCTGCGCCAGGTAGAGGCGACACCATTCCTGCCCGGTGAAGTAGTGATCCACGAACGGGCGGTGGCTCAGGCTGTTCGACTGATCGAACGCGCGCGCGGCCCTGGCCAGCTGGTCGTAGTGCGTCGGGCGATACGGTTCGATGCGCATGTGATCCTGGGCCTATTCCGCGGGGGCGGATGCGCCCGCGACGAGCTTGCAGAGGCCACGCACCGTGGTGAATTGTGCCGGGTCGGCCTCGGCAAGATCGATCCGCAATCCGCTCTCGTGCTCCAGGTAGAGGATCAGGTCCACCATGCCGAGGGAGTCCACCAATCCGGTGCCGACCAGGTCGGTTTCAAGTGTTACGTCCCCGGACGCAGTCTGCCGTGCGATGGCCTGACGGCGCAGCCATCCGACGACCATCGTGAGCAGGGCCGCTTCGGTGAGCACGGTCATTCGTTGGCGCTTGCGACGAGGTCAGTCAACCGATGCCTGTCAATCTTGCCGTTCGTGTTCAACGGGAAGTCCTGCAAGTAGAAGAGCCTCGTCGGCACCATGTATTCGGGCAGAAGGGACCGGCATGCCGCAAGGCTGCTCTCCGGGCTCGGCATCGCTGTGCCGGTCGCGAACGCGACGATACCGTCGGCTGAGCCATGATGCACCGGCCACGCGACCGCGGCAACCTGGGTTGCGCCGGTGATCTTTCGGAGGACCGCCTCCACTTCCTGCAGCTCGACCCTGTAGCCCCGGACTTTGACCTGGTGATCGATGCGCCCCAGATAGTACAGGCACCCTGTGTCATCCTGCCGGACGAGATCACCGGTTCGGTACCACGGTCCCGAGCCGTCGGCCGCGAGGACGAATTGAAGCCGCGTGCGATCGGGGTCAAGCCAGTATCCCGTGGTGACTTGAGGCCCGGAAAGCCACAACTCGCCCGATTCACCAATTGCTGCAGGTTTAGCGCCATCGCCGAAGACCTGGGCTCGATGACCCATATAGGGCCAGCCAATCGGCGCGACGCCGTTGACACACTGCCCGGGAGACACATCCGTCTGCCACCGGTAATGTGTGATCGCAATGGTCGCCTCCGTCGGCCCATACAGGTTTTCGACCTGTGAATTCGGCGCAGCGGCCTGCCAGGCTTGCGCCGCAACGGCCGGGAGCGGCTCGCCGCAGAAGAGGCTCCAGCGGAGGGAGGGAAAGGCCCCGGGTGTCAGCAGGCGCATTCGCGAGAGCAGCGCGACGACCGAGGGAACGGAGAACCACATCGTCAATTCCTGCTGACGGATGAACTTGGCAGGTGCCATGGTCGCGCGCTCGGGCACCGAGAACAGGCAGGCGCCGCGCTCCCAGCAGACGAACATGTCGTGGACACTCAAGTCGAATGTCGCGTCGAACATCTGGGAGAATCGATCGTGCTCGGTCACATCATAGCGGTCGCAGGTGTAGCGGAGGTACGCGCGCACACTCGAGTGCCCGATGGGCACGCCCTTGGGCTCACCCGTGCTGCCGGAGGTGAACAGCAGGTAGGCGATGTCGGACAGCTGCGACGGAGGCTCGAACGTGTGCCGCGCCTCGCTGGCGAGCGTCCGGGCACCGATGAATCGGTGCCGGGGAAAGGCACCCTGGTACTGTTCGACGTCATCGAAGTCCGCTGCGACCACGAGCAGGCCGCTCGGCAGCGAGCCGAGCAGGTCCGGGAGGAGACCACGCGCTTCTGCGCCGACGACCAGCGTCCCGCTGCCCGATGCGGCCAGCATCTTCTGCAGCCGAGCGACGGGAAACTTGGGATTGAGGGGCACGTAGCCCCGGCCGGCGGTCAATGCCCCAAGGGTGCCGGCATAGGCGGTGGTCGACCGGTGCGCGAGTACTGCGGTCAGGCCTGATCCGGATTCGTCATGGCGTTGGATGGTGGCGGCCAGCGCGGTGCATCTCTCCCAGAGCGCACGATAAGTATGGATCTCCTCGCCTACCACGAGGGCCGGACGGTCCGGATACCGTTCCATGCTGCGCCGGAAGCCCGCCGCGATCCCCTCCGCGGCGGGCACGACCCCGGCAACCCCGGGGCGGGTGCCGATCATGGCGCCGCGAGACGTGAGGCCAGCCCGAAAGCCACCCTGGCATGGGTCAATTCATCCTGGCTCGCCGGCCAGTCGAGGATGAACGTCCGGTAGCCCAGGACCATGTAGCGCGACAACTCCTCGGCAACGGCGGAGTGGGAACCGACCAGGTAGGGACAGAAGGTCTTGAAGGTCTCGAACGGGTGCAGCCAGTATGTGTCCCGCTCGTCGCGAGTCGCCGCCGCCGTCGCCGACAGCTGCTGGTGCCACAGGGAATCTGAGACCTTCATCGCAAGTTCGTGCGTGAGCTGGCCCCTGCGGTCTTCAGGGAACCGGGCCTCGGCGACTCGCCAGGCTTCGTCACCGTCTGCGCGCGCGATGATGCCGACCCGGATGCCGCAGTGGAGACCTGGCGCCGCTGGTTCGGCAGCGCCTTCGCGCGGCGGTTTGGGGTACTTGACGGCCACCGCGCCCACGGCGCGCGCGGCGTCTTCCCCGGCCACGGACGAACCGGAGACGAATACGCCGGGAGCAAGCTCGCTCCGAAGCGGTGGCGCGAGGCGCAGGTTGGTGACTCGGTAGAACTCTCCGGCATAGGTCACGGGTCCCGGCGACCGGAGCAGGTCGAGCACCAGCGTAGTGTACTCCACCAGCCGGTCGTAGCGACGAT
Source organism: uncultured Gemmatimonadales bacterium (assembly GCA_963773095.1). Classification (GTDB taxonomy): domain Bacteria; phylum Gemmatimonadota; class Gemmatimonadetes; order Gemmatimonadales; family GWC2-71-9; genus JAGGAG01. The sequence continues at coordinate 23,749 of CAVYZY010000007.1, read as the reverse complement.
CATGCGCGCTCTGGTCGTCCAGGGCCACGAGGTCGTTCTTGAACCCGCCGGCGATCATGTTCAGGTAGACCTGCCGCCCATAGAGGTGGCCCAGCGTGGAGACCATCGTCGCAACCGCGAATGGGTGCATGTAGATGGGCTGCACGGCGACCAGCGGGCAGAGCGCGGACGTCGACTCGAGGACGACCTGCGCCAGCAGCCACGGGTCGACGAGCGAGTTGTCCGAGTAGATCAGGATGCCGCGGCACCCCGCCTCCTCGCTCCAGCGCGCCACCTGCCTCACGTGCGCCAGGTACTCCTGGCCCCCGAACGGCAGGCTCGACTGGGGCAACGTCGAGAACACTTCGAGCCCGCTCATGCCGTCCGGGAGGCTTGCGCTCATCGAGGGCCTTCAGTCCTTCCGGTCGATGCGCATGTTTTCGATGAACAAATGCTCGATGCCGGTACCGAGGAAGGTCTCGATCGCCTCCGCCGGCGTGTTCACGATCGGCTGTCCCTTCACGTTGAAGCTCGTGTTGAGGACCATCTCGCGACCCGTCCTGGACCCCACGGCACGGAGCAGGGCATGGAAGTCGGCGTTGTCATGCGCGGAGACCGTTTGCACCCGGGCCGTGCCGTCAACGTGCGTGATCGCGGGAAGCGCGGCCCGGTACTCCGGCCGTACCTCCACGATGAAGATCATGAAGGGCAGCTCGGCGCCCGGGGCCACATCGAACCACCGATGCACCTGCTCGATCGACACGGCGGGAGCGAACGGACGGAATGCTTCCCGCATCTTGACCATCGCGTTGATGCGGTCTCGCATCTCCGGATGACCGGGATCGGCCAGGATGCTCCTGTGGCCGAGCGCGCGCGGGCCGAACTCCATCCGGGCGCGGTACCAGGCGATGACCCGGCCCTCGCCGATCAGCTCGGCCGCAGCCTGACACGTCTCCTCGAGTGAATCGAAGCGCGTCACGCAGATCCGGTCCGCGTACCGCGCCAGGGCAGCCTCGATCGCGTCCGCACCATGCTCCGGGCCGAGGAACGGTGCGGTCATCCGCTGGTAGCACGTGTGGCCATGCACCGCGGCGCGCTGCAGCGCCGCGCCGAGTGCGGCGCCATCGTCCCCGGCTGCCGGCTGCACGAAAATCTCGTGGAACTGGCCAGCACGCAGAATCTTGCCGTTCGCGGTGCAGTTAAGCGCCACGCCGCCGGCGAGCGCCAGCCGCTTCTGCCCGAGCGCACGACCGTAGTGTGCACAGACATCCATCATCACGCGGTCGAGGCAGGCTTGCAGTGCCGCCGCTACGTCACGGTGGTCCTGCGTGACGGGGTCCTCGGGCCTTCGCTCCGGTATCAGGTGCTCGCCGAGGAAGGCCCGCGTTGCGAGGTAGAGCTCGCGCTCATCGCGCGAACGGTTGAGCTTCAGCATCGGGATGCGGACCGTGCCGTTACGGAACTCGACCGCCTCGTCGAAGAAGGCGCGAAAACGTTCGGGATCTCCATAGGGCGCCAGCCCCATGATCTTGTACTCGTCGGAGTTGAAGTCGAATCCCAGATGCAGCGTGACGAGCGAGTACAGGATGCCGAGTGAATCGGCGGCTGACACCTGGTTGATCAGCTTGAGCCGGTCGTCGTGGCCGTGATAGATGGAGAGGCTGTGTGCTTCTCCCATCCCGTCGCAGACCACGACGAGGCACTCTTCCCAGCCCGACATGTAGAACGCGCTCGCGGCATGCGCCATGTGGTGCCCGACGTGATGCACGCGCTCTGCCGGAAAGCCCGGCAGGTGGTGCTGCACGAGCCCGAGCACGGCGTCGCGGGAGAATACGTCGCGGTAGAGCGCGGACGAGATCGGGTCAAGAGCGAAGAGCGGCCTGAACGGGGAGTAGTCGAAGCCGTGCACCAGCTCGTCGACGTCGTCGAGGGCAAGGCCGGCCTGGCGGAGGCAATACTGGATCGCATGGATCGGGAACTCGCCACTGTGCTTCCGGCGATTCAGCCGTTCCTCGGCGACAGCGGCAACGACTTCCCCATCGATGATGAGGGCCGCGGCCGCATCATGCCCCTGGGAGATCCTGTACTCCCGCTCATCGCGGTTCGGCCAGTGGGTTCGCTTGAAGGGCATCGCTCCGGCGACACCGCTGAAGCCCAGGATCTTCATGAGACCGTCCTCGCGGCGGGTGCGAGTGTCCCTCGATGGTCGGGGCGGCGGAATGAAACCCAGATGAGGTCACCCATGCGATAGGGCACGTCGATGAGTCCGATCGGACCTCGCCCGAGTATCCGGAACGCCGCGGCCCCGTGCTTGGACCCCAGGATATCCAGAGCCCGGCGGACACTGATCCACTTGGTGGCGCGGCGATACTCGATCAGTTGCCAGTCAGCTGGGCAGAACAGGGTCAGCAGCGACCGGCGGTCGAAATAATGGGGCACATACTCGGGATGGTACTGGTGCCACTGGAGTCCCTGGACGCGAGCGACGAGCGAACGCCAGTCCCATGTCTCGATCACGAGGAAGCCACCGGGCTTCACCAGCTCCTGCAGCCGGGCCTCCACCCGTCGCGGTTCGGGAAAATGCTCGAGGGAGTTGAAGAAGGTGACCACGTCGTACTTGCCCGGACCCGTGTCTACATCCGGAAATGCCCCGCGAATGACTGTCACGCCAATCGCGGCGGCACAGTCTGCGGCGTAGGGACTCACCTCGATGATCCGGGTGGACCAGCCTTGCTTACGCGCTTCGTCGGCGAAGAAACCGGCCGCTCCCCCCACGTCGAGCAGTGTCCCTGCCGCGTGAAGCAGGCGCAAGTGCTTCAGATATCGCCGTGCTTGCCGCCGGTGGGCTCCCTCCTCGGCGAGGTAGTTGCCGTACTCCGCATCGGCGCTCGTGAAGTAGCGCTCGCCGTACAGTTCTCGGGGATCCTGGGCCGGGGGAACGGTGAAGCGCAGGGAACAGGCCGGGCATTCGAGAATGGAATGTCCCGACTTGCTCCCGATCGGCGCGGATGCGGCGCCACAGACGGGGCACGGCCTTGTGGGGTCTTGCATCGGCGACGGTCTGCCTGGTGAATCAGGGTTACGCGAATGCGGTGACCGGCGCACCCACGGCGCCGAGCGCCCGCCGCACCAGTTGCGACCGGAAGCCCGATTCCGGGGGCGCCAGCGCCGCGCCCGTATCGACGATCGCGCAGCCGGTGGGACACGTTCCCGCGATGCGCTGCACCTCACTGAATCGCACCTTGTTGAACGGCGTCGCCGCGTAGCGGTCGTTCAGGAAGCGCACCAGTTCCGCCACCTCGTTGGCTGCCCCCGTTTCCACGGCGCGGAAGCCTGCGTAGACTGCGTCTACCAGCGCTGCAGACGGCGCCTGCCGCCCGCGTCCGATGCCCGCATAGCTCAGCCCGGTCGCCTTCACGGCGTCGGCCCGCATCAGGTTGCAGGCGTCCAGCACGTGCTTCGCCTTGGGCGCCATCGCCGCGATCGCCTTCCACTCGTCCGCGTACACCCGGTGGGGGCAGCACAGCACGATCACTTCCGCGTCGGCCACGGCCTCAGTCAGTTCGCGCGTGAACACGTCCGTCATCCCGAAGTGCTTGAGGTTTGCATCGGTCGAGTAGACATACGGATCATGGATGCGGACCGTGACGCCATGCGCCCGGAGCACCTTGGCGAAGTACAGTGTCGGTGAGTTGCGCGTATCCTCGGAGTTGCCCCGGTACGCTGCACCCAGGAGCGCCACGTGCTTCCCCTTGAGGCTCCCGAACGCCCGCTCAGCCAGCCGCAGCGTCTCCGCCGGCGACTGGTCGTTGATCCGGCGCGACTCCAGGATCAGCGAGCGCGAGTTGTCCTCCCCCGCCTCGAGCGCCCGCCACCACAGCAGCACCCCGTCCTTGGGCAGGCAGTGGCCGCCCACCCCCAGCATCGGCACCAGCAGGCCGCCGCTCGGCACCGCCTGGGGATCGCTCGACGCCGTGTCCACCTGCTTCGCCTTGGCGTTCACCGCGTCCCGCAGCGCGAAGAAGTCGATGTCCTGCGCGTCACAGTGGCGCACCACCTCCGCCGCGTACGCGATGCGCACGTCGCGATAGGCGTTCTCCAGCGTCTTCACGACCTCGGCCGTCATGCTGTTGGTCGCATGCAGGACGCCCTTCGTGACGATCCGCGAGTAGATCCGGCGGATGAGGCCCGGCGTATCCGGATGCAGGCCCGCGATGATCTTGTCCGACGCCGCTACCCGCTCCACCAGCCGGCCCGGCATCACCCGGTTGGGGCTGTTGCCCAGCAGGATGTCCTTGCCCTCGATCAGGCCATGCTTCGCGAAATGGTCCTTGATTACCGTGGCCATCGACGACGGCGCCAGCGTGGACTCGAACACGATCACCGGGACGTTGCCCTTGGGCCGCTTCTGCAGCGCCAGCGCGATCCCGGTCAGTGCCTCGAACATCGGGCCGTAGTCGGGCTCGGCACCCTTCTTGTCCGTCTGCACCGAGATCAGGATCATGTCGGCGTCGGCGAGGGCCTCGTACCCGTGCGATGCGCTCAGGAGCCCCGCCGCCACCGATTCCTTCACCACCCGGTCCAGGTCCGGCTCCACGCCGCCGATCGGCGACCGGCCCTCGTTGATGGCATCCACCTTCCAGCCCGACGTCGGCGAGTTCCGCTGCACCACCACCACCTTGGCCGGGTCCGCGGACCCTTCCTTGATGCGGGCGTGGGCCAGCATGGCAGCCATCGGCATGCCGACGATGCCGGGTCCGACCACGGCGATCTTGCGGACGGTCCAGGCGGTGACTTTGTCGTTCTCGATAGTGAGCGGCATGTGTCTCGTCGGGTCAGGGGTCAGTCGGCGTCCATGAACTGCTGATGCCAGAGCTCCAGGTTGAGGAGCCCCCAGAGGCGACGGCCGAAGGCCGCCTCGTTGCCCAGCAACTGTGTTACTTCGGCGGGATTGTAGATCCCGCGTTCCCGGCAGCGCTGCGACAGCAGCACGTCGTGGAAGAAATCCCGCGCGCGCCCCTTGGCCCAGAGGTGCAGCGGCACCGGGAAGCCCATCTTGTCCTTCCGCTCCAGGATCCGGTTGGGCAGCGTGTGCTGCACCGCGCGCTTCAGGATGTATTTCATCTCCCCGCCGCGGAACTTCATCGCGGGGGGCATGCTCGCGACCAGGTCCGCCAGGCGGTGGTCGAGCAGCGGTACCCGCGACTCCAGCGACACGGCCATGCTGACCCGGTCCTCTACCTGCAGCAGCGCCGGCAGCGTCGTCACCATGTCGAAGTGCGTCATCTTGTTGTAGTACGACGCCGTCTCCGGGTGGTTGAAGACGTGCTGGAAGCGGTTGAACTGCGACTCGGGGTGGTAGCCCGCCCGGAAGTCCTCGCTCAGCAGGCCCAGCGCGCCGCCGCTCCGGTCGATCAGCCGGAAGTAGCGCCGGTCCATCGGCGAGAACAGCTCGTCGTTCCAGAACTGCTTGAGCATCGGGACGTACTGCTTGAGCGCCGCCAGGTTGGGCACGATCGAGCGGAGTGAGACGATGTGCTCCTCCTCCTCGTTCGTCTCGAAGATCGCTCCCTTGAGTGCCTGCTCGAAGTACGCCACCAGGTAGCGCGTGTAGCCCCCGAAGATCTCGTCGCCACCCTGACCGCCCAGGCATACCTTGACCTGCCTCTGCGCCATTCGGGACACGATGTACTGGGGGAACAGGCCCGGCCCCGCCACCGGCTCGTCCATGTGGTAGACGAGCTTGGGCAGCAGCTCGCAGAACTCCTGCTCCGTCGGGAAGATCTCGTGTGACTCGGCCCCGCAGGTGCGGGCGACCTCGCGCGCGTAGTCCAGCTCGTTGAACTCGGGCCCTTCCTTGAACGCGCCCGAAAACGTGTGGAGCCGACCTCCCACGTGCGGCGCCGCGAGCAGCGTCACCAGGCTCGAGTCCATGCCGCCGCTCAGGTAGCAGCCCACCGGCACGTCGCTGCGCATCTGCAGCCGCACCGCGTCGTTGAGCAGCCGGCGCACCTCGGCGATGAAATACTCTTCTGTGTGGTACGGGTCGAGCCGGAACGTCGGCTCCCAGTACTTCTCGGTCCGCACTTCGAGCGACGCAAGGTTCACCACCTGGTAGTGGCCCGGCAGCACCTTCCGCACGCCCCTGAAGAGCGTCGCATCGCCCAGGACGAACTGGAAGGTCAGGTAGTCGTGCAGCGCCTCGGTGTTCGGGGCCCGTACCGCTTCGGGGTGGCGCAGCAGCGCCTTGATCTCCGACGCGTAGCAGAGCTGCCCGGCGATCTCGGCGTAGTAGAGGGGCTTGACCCCGAAGTGATCGCGCGCCGTCAGCACGATCCCGCGCTCCCGGTCGTACAGCAGGAACGCGAACATCCCGTTGAGCAGCTTGACGCACCCCTCGCCATGCTCTGCGTAGAGCCGCAGGATCACTTCCGTGTCGGACTGGGTCCTGAACTCGTGGCCCAGGCGTCGAAGGTCCTCCCGCAGTTCCACGTAGTTGTAGATCTCGCCATTGAACACGATCGTGAAGGGCCCGCTGGTCATCGGCTGCTGCCCGGTGGCCAGGTCGATGATCGCGAGGCGCTTGTGATGGAAGCCTACGCGCTCGTCCACCTGCTGCCCCTCGCCATCCGGGCCACGGTGGCGGATTGTGTATGCCATCGCCCCCAGGATCTCTTCATCTACCGGGCGGCCGGGGCGCGTCAGGATGCCGACGAAGCCGCACATGGCGCTATGCCGCGACGGCCGGCGCGCGAAGCGCCAGGCCCTGCCGGCTGAGGAGGGCCCGCGCGTGCGTGCTCATGTTCACCAGCTCGAAGTGCTCCCCCAGGATCCTGAGGGCCCGCTCGAACAGCACCACCTTGCTGCGGCTCGGCATGTCCATCCCTGGGAAGAACGCCAGCGCCGGTGCCTCGTCGCCGCCCAGCAGGTCGAGCGGGTGCAGCAGGAAGGATGGCTCGAGGCCCGTTGCCCGGCACAGCGTCACCGCCGTGCGGAGGTACGCCGCCATAGCCACCTCGGAATAGCGCGCCAGGTACAGCAGGTAGCTGAAGTGGAACGGCACCTTGAACACCGGCATCGTCGTCACCGGGATCTCCAGCAGCCGGTGACCGTTGTCGAGGGCCCAGTGATACGGCTTGTTGGGCCGCAGGCCCTCGCGCAGCGAGCCGAAGAGGTAGCTCCGCTTCTCGCGCTCTTCCTTCGACAACTTGGCCGTCCAGAAGTAGTAGGCCCGCGCCAGTGGCCCGAGGTAGGTCGGGAACGTCGAGGCGTCGTACAGGTAGCCGCGTCGTGAGAGCACCCGCAGCAGCTCCGGGCTCCAGCTGAACCCCGGTCCGCGGAACCCTAGCGGCTTCTGCCCCGTGGCCGCGAGGATCGCCGCTTCCGCCCCGGCGATCTCGGTCTCCAGCTGCTCCGGGGCGTACAGGTGCAGCCACGGCTCATGCTCGTACGAGTGGTTGCCCACCTCGTGTCCGGCCGTCACGAACGCGCGCAGCGCCGCCACGTTCTCCTCCCGTGCCGCGTCCACGCCCACGATGAAGAACGTGATGTGGATGCCCAGCCGGTCGAGCGCCTCGAGTGCGATCGGCGAGAACGTCGGCAGGTACGTCGGGCGGCTCTCCCACCCGGCGTCGCCGTGTGTCTTCATGTACGACCAGAGGTTGTCCACGTCGAGCGAGACGCTGGCCAGGGGACGGTCGCTCATGCAGCCCCCGTCGCCGCCAGGTCCGCCACCGACTCGTGGAGGCGCGCCAGCAGCGCGGTCGCCTGTGTGTTCGCGAGCCCGACCGTCTCGTTCACGTTGAGCGTTCCGTTGGCGATCTGCGCCGAGTTGACGATCGAGACGTCGGGCAGGGTGGTGGACAGCGCCGGGAGGCGCTCTGCGGTATAGCGCAGCGTGGACACTGCCAGCACTTCCCTGACCCGGGATACCTGGAACGCGAGGACCTGGTCCCGGCGGAACGACGGGTACATCCGCTCCAGAGCGGACACGAAGAGCTCGCGGATCTCTGCGTCGTTCTTCTGCCAGAAGACATCGTCCTGGGCCAGGTACCGGGGCAGGTACACCAGGCTGCGTCCCCCGAACCGGTCCTTGTCCACCAGTGTTGTCATCTCGATCACACCAGTGAACGGCACCCAGTCGTCCGTGATGTTGGTGACGTAGTAGTCGGCCAGGGGCCGCTCCAGCAGGAGCGACGCGCAGGCAATGCCCTGGTACACCACCCCGTTGAGCCGTTCGGTCTCGGCGGCGCTGAGCTGCGGGGCCATCTTCGCCACCCGCCCGCACGGCACCGTGAGCACGACATGGTCGAAAGTCCGGCTGGTTCCGTTGGCGAACTGCACCTCCGCACCCTGCTCCAGCTGCCTCACCTCGGCCACCGGATGGCCGGTGAGGGTCTCCACCCCCAGCGCGTCGAGGTGTTTCTGGAACCGGTCGAGCACCAGGGCGTATCCGCCGTCCACGTACCCGAACATTTCTCGCTTGAGCCCCGAGCGCCGGGCGGCGTACATCCGCTGGATGATCGCCCAGATGAACGAGGCACTCGCCAGCCTGTAGTTCTCGCCGAGCTTCGAGCGAAGCAGCGGCAGCCACATCCGCTGGAACACTCGCTTGCCCGACAGCCGCTCCAGCCAGGCCGCCACCGGCACCTCTTCCAGTGCGCGCCAGTCGGTCACCCTTGATGCGTACAGGATCGTCGCGGCCAGGCGCGCCTTGTCGATGAGGGAGAGCGGGGGAAAGAGCGCGAAATCGAGGCTGGTGGAGAGCGAGAAGAGCCGCCCGTCGGTGTAGAAGCCGGTGCGCGTGGTCCCCCATCGCAGCCTGTCGGCGAGCTCCAGGTCTTCGAGCAGGCTCCGCAGGTGCAGGTCGGACAGCAGGATGACGTGGTAGAACCGGTCCCAGGTGTACTCCCCGTGACGTGCAGCGCTCGCCAACCCGCCCGTGGACGGTGCGGCCTCGATGAGTGTGGCGCTGCAGCCGGCCTCCCTGAGCCGCTTGGCCAGGGTCATGCCGAGGATGCCACCGCCCACGATGCCGATGCTAGGAGTGGACACGCGTCGTCGGGACAGGGGAGGAAACCGGCCGCCGCGGCGCCGGTGGCGGCACGGAGGGGCCGGAGAGGCGAATCGCGATCAGCTTGCGCAGCAGGCCCAGCTGGCCGGCGATCGTCTTGAGCACCCGCATCTTGGAGCGTCCGAGGATTCGCACTTCGAGCGTCGTCGGATACTCCACGATCTTCGATCCTGACAAGTCGAGCCTGCCGATGAACTCCGCGACCCCGAGGAATCCTCGCTCGTTGATCGGGATCTTGATTGCCGCGCTCCGGCGGTACACCCGGAAGCAGCTCGTGTACGTGTAAAGGTTGTTGTGCAGCACGTGCCGGTAGATCCCCGACAGCGACCGCGACAGGAAGAGCCGCCATCCTGCCACGTTCAGCACCCCCCCATTCGGGTGATATGGGGACGCGGTTACCAGGTCCACGTCGTCGGTCAGCATCGGGATCATGCCGGCGAGCTCGTGCGGGTCGTAGCTGCAATCGGCATCGATCGAGCCGACGATCTCCGTGTCCGCCGCCTTGATACCCGTCATGATCGCGGCGGCGACCCCGCCGTTCACTTCATGCCGTACCACCTTGCAGTTGCCCCGGCCGCCGAACGCTTCCTGCAGGCCGGCGAACGTGTTGTCGGTGCTGCAGTCATCCACGAACACGAACCGGAAATCGAACCGGTCTCCCAGCCGCTTCTCCACCGACTGCAGCGTATTTCGCAGGTAGGCCAGGCCGTTCGCCTCGTTGAAGCACGGTACCACCAGCGTCACCGGAAGGCGGGGCGGGGTGTCTTCACCAGCCACCAGGTGCACCGGCGTCGTCACTCGTGCCGAGGTCGGCCCCCGCTCCGCGATCGTCTCGACCGGCACCCCCGGTGCCACCCGCAGCCAGTCGGCCACGCTCGTGAAACGGTACGCCGAGAGCGTTTCCTGCAGCAGGCCATACATCTGGTCGAGGTTGCGGTATTGCCGGATGCGCTGAAGCAGCGGCGCGGCTTCGATCCGCGGCTGGTCCGGGTCGATCTCCCACACGTTGAAGTACGTCACCAGCGGCACCGCCAGGTGCGATGCCCAGCGCTTGAGCTCGTGCCGCACCAGCGGCCTCGGAAACTGCCGCAGGAAGTTGCCGCCCAGTGGCAGCCGCCACCCCAGCATGCTGAACGACGATATCGGCAACACCCACAGGTCCCGGTCACCAACGGTGCGCCGGTGCGTGAGGAGCAGGTCCGGCCGGTCCTTGGCCCGGCGCATCCAGGGGCAGAAGCTCGAGTCGTACTGATAGCCCGCTTCGGCGATGAGGTCGAGGATCCATAGATCGTCGGGATCGTTCCAGATCTCGCCCGCGCGGAATCCCCGGACCGCCTGTCCCGAGGCCTCCTGGACTGCCTCCTTCGATCGTGTCAGGTCTACCCGCAATTCTTCCGGCGTGAGCTGCGCGATGTTCCGGGGGTACATGCCGCGGCTTCCAACCTCGTGGCCTCGCTCCACGATCTTGCGCACCAGCTCCGGCATGCTCTCGGCCAGGTGGCCGAACACGAAGAACGTCGCCTTCGCCTTCGTCTCGTCCAGCAGGTCCAGCGTGCGGTCGGTGTTGCGTTCCAGCCGGTTCTCGAAGCGGTACCACTGTCCCGAGTGGATCAGTCGGTTGAACGCCTTGACGTGGTAATAGTCCTCCAGCGTCACCGTCAGAACGTGCCTCGGCGACACGGCGCCTCCGCGCTTCATGGTGCGCGTGGCTCCGCTGGTGGAAATGCCGGACTGATCCTGCGGCTGCGTCACTCGGAACCCTTGGTGCGGGCGGCTGGAGAAGTGTCTCGGAACAAGTCGGAACAAGGCTGAACAGGTGCAAGGCGGGGGCCACCGGGAGGGAGCTGAAAGCCAGATTGGAACGTCATGTTCGAAGCTGACTAGATGAATCTAAGTCATTACGTGTCAATTGTTTGCTGAACAGCACATGGCGCCCACCTCACTCGTAAAATAGCTTTGGACATCCCATGCCGTTGCGCCAGCCCCACAGGTCTGGGCGATCAGGCTGGTAGCGCGTTGTGGAGGGACGGAACCAGCTGCCGCACCGTTTCGTCTGCCAGCCGGTCGGCCGCGGCGTCGTCCGCGGCCTCGCCCAGTGGCACCACGATGCGCACCATCGCCTCCTCCGTGCGCGCCTTTAATGCCGCATCCCGCAGCAGTTCCCACTTCACCTGGTACTCGCTCGCCGCCACCCGGCCGCGTCCCTGATACCAGTAATACACCAGCGCGCGCTGTCCGCCCTGCGCCAGCAGGTAACGGTTGATCGGCACCGATCCTCCCGGGACGGCCACGTGTATCACCTCCGCCGACAGCGGCTCCCACCCCGACCCCGGAAGGCAGTTCTTGGGCGAGTGGATCGTATTGCCGTTCCGCTGGTGGGCGTAGTAGCCCACATACACCGAGAAGGCTTCGTGGCCCGACGGACTCCTGTAGAACCGGAGCAGGTAATCGCTGGCACCGTTGGCCGCGAGTTCTTCCGCCGCCAGGACCCTGTCCTCCGATCCGTATGAACCCAACTCGCTCGGTAGTGTCGCGAGGGGCTGGCGCAGCGCCATGCCGCGTGGATCGCGTATCCCGAGCACCAGGAGTGCCCCGGCGCCGAGCATCAGGGCCGGAAGCCAGGCCCGGCGGTCAGCCAGCATGGGCTGCCCTTGCCGCGAGGTGCTGCTCCAGCTCGCGAACCAGCCACGTCACGCCGCCCAGCACCGCCAGCGACACCACGAACAGGAGCCAGCCCTCGCTCAGGTGCAGGAAGCCCTGGCCCATCTCCGGCGAGATGAAGTACACGAAGAACCCGGTCAGGAAGACCCGCACCGCGTTTACCAGCACCGCGATCACGATCGCCGTCCCGATCAGCAGCACCCGGAGCACCGGGGTGCGAAGCCACAGCGCCCCCAGCAGCAGCCCGATGCTGAGCAGCGCCATGAGTGACCTGAGCCCGCTGCACGCTTCAGTCACGAACAGCTGGTGCCCCGGCAGCAGGATCACGTTGCCCGCGAGCCGCACCGGGATCTGCCGCCATTCGAGCAGCGCGGCACCCATGCGGGACGCCTGCAGCTGGAGCGGCAGCGCCAGTTGGTTCAGCGCGATGGCGGGAAGGGGAATCGACAGGACTAGCAGCGACGCAGGAAGCCACCACCGCAGCAGCTGCCGCCAGCCGAAGAAGAAGAGGGTCAGGCCCGCCATTCCGCCAAGCATCGCCAAGCGCTGCGAAAACAGCTCGACCGCCAGCGCGCCGGCGAAGCGGAGCAGCACTGCGCCCGCCAGGAACAGCAGGCCCCACCACGGTGCGGGGCTGGAGGTCCGGTCGATTCCCGACCGGTAAGCGAGCCAGACCGCCAGTGGCGCCAGGAGCAGGCCGTGGCCAGCGTCTGGATCGGTCCACCAGTGGAGGACGAGCGCCGCGAGCGCCGGGCCAAACAACGCCGCGAACGCCGCCAGCGCCGCCCATCGCGGCAGCGGAAGCGCCACCGGCGCGTCACTGCCGGCAGTCGCCGTGATCGGAGGTGTCGTGCCCGAGGTCATTCAGACCTTTTCAGCAATTGCGGTACCCTGACCCGTTACCCTTAACTCCTTAGTCTTGGCCACGACCACGATTCACGACCACAGACCATGTTGCATAACCAACACAGTTCCCTGCGCTTCACCTCATGATCTTCAGCCTCAAGCAGCTCCTCCCCACGTCCCTGCGCCGCTGGCGCAACGTGCTCGCGAGCCTCACCGCCGAAGAGCGTCGGGTCCTCCTCCGGGCGGCCATCGAGACCACGCTGCACCCGGGCCGCCGGGACTGGCGCGCCGTCGTGCGCAACGGCAGCAACTTTGTCCTGGTCTGCCACGGCAACATCATCCGGAGCCCCCTCGCTGCTGCTGCACTGGCGCACGAGGCGGCCGGGCGTGGCCGCGCGGTGCAGGTCTCGAGTGCCGGTCTCTCCGCGCGGCCCGGCGAACCCGCCGACCCCCGCGCACTCGACTCGGCTGACGAGCGCTGGCTATCACTCGACTCCCATCGGTCACGGCTCCTCGACGCGGCCCAGGTCCAGTCTGCCGACGCCATCTTCGTCATGGACCATCTCAACCTCGGTCGTATCCTCACGCGCTTTCCCGGTGCAGTCGACCGCGTATTCCTTCTCGGCGGATGCCGCTCCGACGGTGGTACCACCCTCACCGAGATCCATGATCCGGTTTCCGGCTCTCTCGCCGACGTTCGCATGGCGCACGATGAAGTGATCGCTGCGGTACGCCTACTGGCCCGTGCCTGGGACGAGCCCGCGACGTGAAGCAGGAACAACTGCAGCGCCTCTTCCCCGAAGGCGTCATCGTCGAGGTCGCAACCGACGCCGACGGCAACGAGGAACGGCTCCATCCCCGGGAGCGGGCGCTCATGGGCGCCATGATCCCGGCCCGTCGGCGCGAATTCAGCGCCGGCCGCAATGCCGCCCGCCGCGTCCTCGCTCGCCTCGGCTTCCCGGAGGCACTGCTCCTCCGTCGCGACGCCGACCGCGACATTGCCTGGCCTGCGGGCAGCACCGGCAGCGTCAGCCACACCAGCGGACTCTGCGCTGTGGCCTGCGCCCGTATCACGCCTGGCCTGCAGTCACTCGGCCTAGACGTGGAGCAGGCCGGCCCGCTCGGCGATGACATCGCCGGCAGGATCAGCCGCCCCGATGAGCTCGCGGTCGTCCGAGCCCTGCCGCTCCCCGGGACCTCCGACTGGCCGCGAGTGTTGTTTTGCATGAAGGAGGCGGCGTACAAGGCGTGGTATCCCGTTACTCGCCGCGTGCTCGAGTTCCAGGAAATGCGCATTGCGCTCGACGTAGCGGCGCGCTGCTATGAGGCGGAAGTGGATGGCGCTGAGGCAGGCCTGCGCATCACCGGCCGCCTCGGCTGGGACGAGAAATTTGTATTCGCGGGAGCCGTACTGACGACTGACTGACGACAACCGACTGACGACAACCGACTGACGACTGCCACCCCGGCTCACGACACCTGCGCCAGCTCCGTCCCCGCCGCCGCCTGCTGCGCCTCCCTGAGCCGCGTCCGGAACAGTTCCCCGAACACCGGATCATGGACGAGCGAGTTGTGCGTCCCCGGCGCATCGATCACCTCGATGCGGCCTTGCACCGACGCCGTCCATCCCATGGTCGGATCCGAGAAGTCCGCATCCGGATCATCCAGCGCACGGAACAGCACCACGTCTCCCTCATACAGCTTGGGCACGTAGTGCCGCAGCGCCGCCAGGTTCGCCTGCTCCACGTAGAAGTACCGCAGGTTGTGCGGCAGTTCGCTCCCCGTGGCCCGCAGCAGCCGGGCCGCCGCCAGCCTTCCGCGCCCGCGCAGCCGATCGATTCCGCGGCGCAGCAGCAGCTTCGCTTCCCCTGCCACGCCCTGACGCTGCGTCCGCTTCAGGTGCCCTTCGATCCGCCGCCACAGTCGCGCCGGCGCCGCGGGCTGGTGCGCCGTCGAGAACCATGTCGGTCCCCATGAGTCGAACATCGTGAGCAGGCCGATCGACTCTCCCTCCGCCTGGAGTCGCTGGGCCATCTCGAGCGCCACGATCCCGCCCAGTGAGCCGCCGCCCAGGAAGTACGGCCCGTGCGGCTGGATCCGCCGGATTTCCTCGATGTACTGCTCCGCCATCTCCACCAGGCTGCGGAACGGTTCCGTTTTGCCGTCGAGACCACGGCACTGGATGCCGTACACCGGTTGTTCCGCGTCCACGAACGTCGAGAGCGTCCGGTAGTTGAGCACCGCGCCGCCGCGCGCGTGCATGCAGAAGAACGGCGGCAGGATGCCGCCCGGCTTGAGCGGCACGACGTGGCTCCACAGCGGGCGCAACCAGTGTTCGTGCGCCCTCGGGTCCCGCACCGCGTCAGACGACGTCATGATGTCGGGTACCGGCGCGGTGAAGGCCGGCATCTGTTGCGGCGTGCGCGGCACCGACGAGCTGATCTGCCGGTCGAAACGTGCTGACAGCGCCCGCACGGTCTGCGCTTCCAGCAGGGTTGCCAGCGGGAGGTTGTGACCCGTGAGCTTCTTGAGGCGGGTGAACAGCCGCACCGCCAGCAGCGAATGCAGGCCGAGATCGAGCAGGTTCTCGTCCAGCCCCACGCGCGGCAGCGACAGCAATCCCGACGCGAGGGTTGCGATCTCGCGCTCGAGCGGCGTCGCCGCCACTTCCGCCGACTCGATCGCGGCCGTCGGCTCGGCCACCACCCGCGGGCGGGTGCTCTCGCGCAATTGCCTGAGCAGCAGCGTGAGCGGCAGCGGCGACACCGCGACTTGCGGCATGGGCGGTGCCGCCAGGATGCGCTCCAGCGCAGCCACGCCCTCCTCGGCCCGGATGCCCTCGCGGATCGTGAGCCCGAGGAGTGGGTTGGCCGGCGCGGCATCCCGCCCGCGCTGCCGCGGGACCGCAGGCGAGGCCGCCAGGCGCGTCATGTCCCGCACCGCCAGCAGGCTCAGCTCCAGCACCTCCACCAGCACCCGGCCCGATGCATCGCACATCGCGGCATCGAACACCGCCACGTCACCCGGGGTCGAGAGATCCTCGCGATACCGCACCCGGCTCCAGATCGCCCGCGGCAGGTCCGCGTGGATGCGTACTGTCCCGATGGAGAGCGGCACCAGCAATTGGGAATTCCGGTCGAGCCACGGCACCAGTGCCTGCGCCCCCGCCATCGCGATGTCCACCAGTGCCGGGTGCAGTGGATAGGCCTCGAGGTCGGCCGCGAACTGCGGCTGCAGTTCCAGTTCCAGCAGCGCCTCCCGCTGGCCGATGCCGATGCGTCGCAGGTTGTCCCACCGCGGTCCGAAGGCGAGGAACGGTGCGGCCGTCGTGACGCTCGCCGGGTCCTCGGCCAGTGTGGCGCGCCGTGCCACCGCGGCAAGGTCCACCGCCGGGGTTGTGTCGATGGTGGCGCCGATCCGTGCGCGCGCATGCAGCCGCCACGGCGCGCCCGCGCTCGGCCGGCTCTCGACCGCCACCCGGCCATCGGTGGTGTCGAGGCGCACCCGGATGTCGGTCCGGCTTCCCTCCGGCACGATCAGCGGATCGACGAACTCCACGTCGCGCACTGCTGCCGGGCCGGTGCGCCCCGACAACCGGTCGGCGAGGTAGGCCAGGGCCAGGAACCCGGTGCCTGGTACCATCGGCTGGCCGCCGCGCACGCGATGCTCCGACAGGAGCCAGTGCGTCTGCGGCGAGATGGTGCCCAGGAACGCCTGCTCCCGGGCGCTCAGCTGGACGCGCCGCACCAGCAGCGGATGACCGGTCGGTTCGCCGCTGAGCGGGGCACTCACGCCCATGGCCGACGCCAGCGAGGCCGCCATGCCGACATCCGACCAGGGGGCCCAGTTGATGGAGACCACCCGCGTGCCGCCGAGGCCGAACTGCCGCTGCGACCACGCATCGAGGAACGCGTTTGCCGCTGCGTAATCGAACTGGCCCGGCAGCCCCGTGAGCGCGCTGATCGAGGAGAAGAGCACCACGAAGTCGAGAGTCGAACCGCGCAGCGCCTCCTCCAGCGCCAGCGTGCCCTGCACCTTGGGCGCGAGCACCCGCTGCGCACTCTCTGCGGCGCGTACCTGCAGCGCGCCGTCGTCCAGTGTGCCGGCCGCGTGGATGACCCCGTGGATCGTCCCGAACTGCTTGCGCACCAGCTCGAGCCCCGACTTGAGCGCCCGCACATCCGTCACGTCCGCCGCCACCGGCAGCACCTTGGCACCGGCATCCTCCAGTTCGCGCACCATCAGGATCCTGCGGGCCGTCTCGTCCTGCGCGTCGTGCGACGTCACCCAGTGCTCCCACTGCGGACGCGGCGGGAGCTGCTGCCGCGCGACCAGCGCGATGCGGGCGCCATGCGCGTGCGCCAGGTGCCGCGCCACGGCGAGTCCCAGCCCGCCGAAGCCACCCGTAATGAGGTAGGTGCCGCCATCGCGGAACGGTGGCGTCGTCGCCGCGGACAGGGACAGCTCCTCGAGCGACGGGACCCACCGGTCCGGCCCGCGCAGCGCCACGACGTCATGATCCGTTGCCACCAGCTCCGCCAGCAGCTGTTCCGTGAGACGCGGGCTCGCCCGCTCCGTCGCGGGCACGTCGACCAGCCGAGCTGCGATTCCCGGCAACTCCGTCGGGATCACCCGCACCGCACCCACCAGCGTCGCCAGTCGCGGATCGGTGCCTTCGTCGCCCGTCACCCGCGCCGCACCGCTGGTGAGCACCGTGAGCTGCACCTGCGACAGCTCCTCGCTGCCCATCGCCTGGCTCAGCGCCAGCAGCGAGAGAAATCCGGTCTCGATCGACGCGTCTTCCAGCGGCCACGCGAAGATGATTCGTCGCGGGCTCCGGCCGGCATCCCGGAGCGCGGCGAGCAGCGCTGCGGCGTCGTCCGCGTTCCCCTGCACGATCGTGTATCCGTTGGGGCCGGCGGCGCTGAAGCGCGTGCCGCGCGATGCCACCACCACGTCGAGGCCGGCCCGGCGGAACTGGTCGACCAGCGCGCGCACCACCGGTGACCGCTCGGCGAATACCAGCACCGGGCCATCGAGCGGGTCGCCCGTCGCCACCGGCGCCGCCCGCCGCCATGATGGCTGGGTGAACCAGTCGCGCACGTCGTCGGCGCGCACCAGCGCGGCACCCGGCGCGGCGGCCGCCGCGCGGGGCTCGATCCAGTGGCGTTCTCGCTCGAAAGGATAGGTGGGCAGCGCCACGCGCCTGCGCGGCTCGCCTTCGTGCAGCCGGGCCCAGTCCACCTCGATCCCCGCGATCCAGAGCCGGCCCAGCGACGCGAGCATGTAGGCGGCACTGTCCACCTGCTCGTCCGGGTGCGGCATTGACGTCACTGTCACCGGAGCGCTGCCGCCCTGCTGCCGTGCCAGCGTGGCCAGGGTCCGTCCCGGGCCAACCTCGAGCAGGACGCTGGTGTCGCCCCGCGTCAGTGCGCCCAGGCCGTCGCTGAACTGCACCGTCTGCCGAAGGTGCCGTACCCAGTACTCCGGGTCCGTGGCATCGGCCTCGGTCATCCACGTGCCCGTCAGGTTGGACGCGATGGGAATGACCGGCGGCCGCAGGTCGAGGCGGCGCACGAAGGCGTGGAACTCCGGCAGGATCGGCTCGAGCAGCTGTGAATGCGCCGCGACATTGATCCGCAGTCGCGAGCTTTCCACCCCGCGCGCGGACAGGGTCCGCATCAGCCGTTCGATCGCCGCCACCGGTCCCGACGCCACCGAGAGCATCGGCCCGTTGGCTGCCGCGATCGATAGTTCCGTTCCCAGCAGCGGCGCGAGCTCGCTGGCGCCGAGCGGCACGCTCAGCATGGCGCCCTCGGCGACCGTCTCGAACAGTCGTGCCCGCGTCGTGACCAGGGCCAGCGCATCCGCGAGCGAGAACACCCCGGCCAGGCACGCCGCGGTGTACTCGCCCATGCTGTGGCCGATGAGCCCGGCCGGCTCGATCCCCCAGTGCATCCACAGGTGCGCCTGCGCGTACTGGGTGATGAACAGCGCCGGCAGGCCGGTGAGCGGTTCCTGCAGCGTCGCGGCGGCGGCCGCGTCTGTCATGGCCGCCAGCAGCAGCGCGCGCACCCGGTCCGCGTGCTCCCGCTCCAGCAGCGCGAGGCACTCCTCCACCACTCGCCGGTACACCGGCTCGTCGCGGTAGAGGCTGGCACCCATGCCCGGATGCTGCGTGCCGCCGCCCGCGAACATGAACGCGACCGTGCGGGTCCGATCCGGAGCCGTGCCGTTGATCACCGTGCCCGTGTCCCTGGCGGCGAGTCCCCGCGCGGCGGTGGCCGCGCTGTCCGCCACCATGATTCGCCGGTGCGTCATCGCCGTGCGTCCCGCTTGCAGCGTCCACGCGGCATCGGCCAGCGACGGCGCATCCGGGGCGATCAGGGCCGCGGCCAGCCGGTCCGTGGCGCGCTCGAAAGCCGCCGGCGTGCGCGCGGAGATCGGCATCAATTGGCGGGGCCGGGTGGGCGCCGTGCGCGACAGCGACGGTGCCTCCTCGAGGACGACGTGCGCGTTGGTGCCGCCGACGCCGAGCGAGCTGACGCCGGCGCGGCGCGGGGCGTCCGTCGCGTCCCACGCCGTGAGCTTCGGCGTTCACGAAGAACGGCGTGCGCTCGAAGTCGATCGCGGGGTTCGGCGCGTCGAGTAGTGCAGGCGAGGCGGCAGCTTGCGGTGCCGCAGCGCCTGGATCGCCTTGATCAGGCTGGCGACGCCGGCCGCCGTGTCGAGGTGGCCGATGTTGGGCTTGACCGAGCCGATGCGCAGAAGCCGCGTCCGGTCGGTGGCCTGGCGGAAAGCGCTTGCGTCAGCGCGGCGACCTCGATCGGATCGCCGACGCGCGTGCCGGTGCCGTGCGCCTCGACGTAGCGGATGGTCGCCGGCGTCGACGCCCGGCGACGGCGAGCGCCTCGCGTCACGACGCTCGCCTGGCCGTCGACGCTCGGCGCGAGGTAGCCGACCTTGCGCTGCGCCGTCGTTGTTGACCGCCGAGCCCTTGATCACCGCGAGATCGGATCGCCGTCGTCGAGCGCGTCGGCGAGCCGGCGCAGCACGACGACGCCGGCGCCGCTGCCGAGCACCGTGCCCGCGGAGCGCGCGTCGAAGGCGCGGCAGTGGCCGTCGGGCGAGAGGATCTCGCCCTCGCGGTAGAGGTAGCCGGCGCGGTGCGGCACCTCGATCGTCGACGCCGCCGGCGAGCGCGATGTCGCACTCGCCGCGAGCAGGCTCTGGCACGCGCGAGGTGCACCGCGACCAGCGAGGTCGAGCAGGCCGTCTGGACGTTGACGCTCGGCCCGCGCAGGTCGAGCCGTACGAGACGCGCGTCGACAGGAAGTCCTTGTCGTTGCCGGTGTGGCGCAGCAGGAACATGCCGACCTGAGTCGACGAGCTCCGGTTGGTCAGCAGGTTGTAGCGCAAGTAGGTGTTGAGGCCGCAGCCGGCGAAGACGCCGATCGAGCCGTCGAAGCGCGCCGGGACGTGCCCGGCGTGCTCCGAGCGCCTCCCAGCACGCACTCGAGGAAGTGGCGATGCTGCGGATCCATGATCGCGGCGTCGTGCGGCGCGAAGCCGAAGAAGCCGGCGTCGAAGACCTCGATGTCGTCGAGCACGCGCCGCGCGCTGCACGTAGTGCGGATTCGCCGAGCAGCGCGGCGGGCACGCCGGCCGCGCGCAGCTCTCGCGTCGCTGAAGCGACACGGATCGACTCGACGCCGTCGCGCACGTTCCGCCAGAACTCGTCGACGTCGCGCGGCGCCGGGGAAGCGGCCCGCCATGCCGACGATGGCGATGTCGGTGGCCGGGAAGGTTGTCGGGCTTTTGCCGCTGGACATCAGGTGATCAGGCTCCTTCACCACCGGCCCGTCGCGTGCGGCGCTGCAGCGCCGCGCGTCGCGCCTCGCCCCGCGTGGCACCGTCCTGCAGCCGTGCCTCGCCGCCGGCGCCCCCGCCAGGAATGCCGCGAGGGCGGCAATGGTCGGGAAGCGGAACAGGTCGGTGAGCGCGAGCGGGCGCTCCGGCAGCACTCGCGCAGCCGGCGGTGCACCTGCACGGCGAGCAGCGAGTGGCCGCCGAGGTCGAAGAAGTTGTCGTCGCGGCCGACGTGCGGCAGCTGCAGCAGCTCGCGCCAGATGCCGGCGATCGTCTCCTCGATGTCGTTGGCCGGCCGGCGTCGCAGCGACGGCGTCGCTGCGGCGATGACCGACGGGTCGGGCAGCGCGTGCCGGTCGACCTTGCCGTTGGGCGTCAGCGGGAGCGCTCGAGCGCCACGACGTGCGACGGCACCATGAAGTCGGGCAGCGCGCGCCGCAGGTGCGGCCCGCAGTCCCGCCGGGTCGCGCCGCCCCGGCGCGGAACACGACGTACGCCACCAGGCGCGTGTCGCCCGGCCGGTCCTCGCGGGCGATCACGACCGCCTGCGCACGTCCGGATGCGCGTCGCAATGCGCTTCGATCTCGCCCAGCTCGATGCGGTAGCCCGCAGCTTCACCTGGTGGTCGAGCCGCCCGAGGAACTCGAGTCGTCCGTCGGCGCGCCACCGCACCAGGTCGCCGGTGCGGTACATGCGGCGCCCGGCGCTGGAACGGGTCCGCCACGAAGCGCTCGCGGTCGCTCCTCCTGCCCGAGGTAGCCGCGCGTGACGCCCTGCCCGCCGATGTGCAGCTCGCCGGAATGCCCGCGGGAAGCGGTTCGCCGCGCGCGTCGAGCACGTAGACCTGCGTGTTCGCGATCGGGCGGCCGATCGGGACCGGGCGTTCGTCGGCCGGCCACGTCGTGCATGGTCGACCAGATCGTCGTCTCCGTCGGCCCGTACATGTTGTGAAGTCGTCCGGTGCAGTGCGCCCCGCAGGTCCGCCGCGAGCGGTTCCGGCAGGAGTTCGCCGCCGACCAGCAGGTGCCGAGCGCGCCGAGCGCCGCGCGTGATCCCGGGTCCGCCAGCAGCATCCGCGCCAGCGACGGCGTGCACTGCAGGTGCGTGACGCCGTGGCGCGCCACCAGTGCCGCCAGCCCATGCTGGTCGGCGGCGGCGGGACGGTCGAGCGCAGCGCGCTGGCGCAGCCGGTCGAGCTCTTCCAGCTGTGCGAGCACCACGTCCGTCGGGACGCCGAAGTCGATCAGGCAGGCGATCTCGTCGACGCCGATCGCCGCGAGCCGGTCGACCATCGCCGTGCACGAGTCCACCGTCCCGAAGAGTCCGCTGGTCTCGAAGTAGCGCTCGAAGGCGTACTCGAGCACATCCTCGTCGCTCCTGTGCGGTCAGCTGCTCGAGGTCGAGGGCACCGCCGCTCGCCTCGTCGCCCGGGCGCCGCTTGAGCGCGGGAAGGACCAGGCGTAGCCCTTGATCAGGTCCACCGAGCTGCGCAGGTACTCCTTCATCGGCTGCCGCACGAGCGCCTTGACCTGGGCTTCGTCGTGCCCGATGAGGGTGTGCAGCATCAGCGTGACGCGGCCCTCGCCCGGATGGCCCGCTTCGCGCCAGGCCTGGCGGTAGAGCGCGAGCTTCGCGCCCAGCTCCTCGACGCTCTGGCCGAGCAGGTGCGTGAGCACCTGGGCGCCGATGAGTCCCGCCTGCCGGTAGGTCTCGGGACGGCCCGCGGTCGTGAGCCAGATCGGCAGCTCCGGCTGCACGGGGCGGGGAAGGGTGCGCACCGGCACCGTGCGGCCGTTCCACCCGGTAGTTCCACTGCCTCGCCGCGCCAGAGCCGCTGCACCACGTCGATGTCGCGCAGCATGACGGCCTTGTGGTCGGCGTATGCTTCGGGCCGCAGCACGAAGTCGTTCGGCTGCCAGCCCGCCGCGAACGAGACGCCGACGCGCCCGCGCGAGATGTTGTCGACCACCGCCCACTCCTCGGCCACGCGCGCCGGATGGTGCAGCGGCAGCACGACGCTTCCGGCGCGGACTGCACCCGGTGCGTGACCGCGGCGACCGCCGCGCCGGTCACCGCCGGGTTCGGGTAGATGCCGCCGAAGGCGTGGAAATGACGCTCCGGCGTCCACACCGCCTCGAAGCCGTGGGCGTCCGCGAACCGGGCGCCGTCGAGCAGCAGCCGGTACTGGTCGTCGCCACCCGATTCCGCGCTTGCGAAGTAGAACAGGCTGAACGACGGGTGCCCGCACGCCTGCTCCGCGCGCGGCAGTGCGCGGCCCTCGCGGTGCAGTACCACCGTGGAGCCGCGCGCCAGCGTCCAGAAGAGCTCGAGCACCGAGATGTCGAACGACAGGCTCGTCACCGCCAGCCACGTGCCGGGCGTGATGCCCAGCCGCTCGTCCATCGCGGCGAAGAAGTTGAGCACGTTGCGGTGCTCGACCATCACGCCCTTGGGGCGTCCCGTCGAGCCCGACGTGTAGATCACGTAGGCGAGGTGTTCCGGCCCGGAGATCGCCGCAGGCATCGCGTCCGGCTGCGCCCGCAGCTCCGCCGCGACTCCCTCGAGCGTAAGGACCTCGCAGTTGGCTTCCCGGGTGGCGTCTCGCCGCGACTCCTGCGTGATCACGAGGCGCGCCTCCGAGTCCTCGAGCATGAGCGCCAGCCTCTGTGGCGGATAGTCGGGATCGAGCGGCACGTAGGCCCCGCCAGCGCGCATCACCGCGAGCAGCGTCACCACCAGCTCGATCTCCCGGTCGAGCAGCACCGCTACCCGGTCGTCAGGCCCGATGCCGCGCGCACGGAGCAGGTGCGCCAGGCGGCTCACCCGCTGGTCCAGTTCCCGATATGTCAGGCTGCGCCCCCGGCAAACGAGCGCCACGTGCTCCGGGTAGAGCAGCGCCCGCTCATGCACGAGGCCGTCGATCGACCGGCTCGTGTCCACCGGTGCCGCGGTGGCATTCCAGTCGCGCACCACCCGGCGCTGCTCGTCGTCCGCCAGCAATGGCTGCCTGCCAAGCGGAAGGTCGCGCGACTGACGGAACCCGCGCACCAGCCGCGTCAGCCGCTCGCTCAGTGACGCCGCCTGCTCCGTGGTGAGGCGCGCCGTGCTGTACTGCAGCCGGCCGCGGCTTCCATCCTCCGAGACGACGAACGTCACCTCGCTCTCCGGCCGCGGCGCCACGAGGTCGGGGTCACCGGCAACCACGAATGCGATCGGCATTGCCGCCGGCACCTGTCGCAGGGCCGGCTGCCGTAGCAGCAGGTCGCAGGCGTAGGTCAGCCGTCCGCGCGCCTCATTCAGGGCGCCGGCCACCGTCGCCAC
>CAVYZY010000006.1:0-194534 GCA_963773095.1 uncultured Gemmatimonadales bacterium | reverse complement strand
GGACCTCGCGCGCGCTGCGGCTCGCGTGGCCGGCGTCGAGACCTGGGTCATCGGCACTGTCGAGGCGGGGGAGCGCGCCGTCCGCTACAGCGAGTGAGCGTGACCGAAGCGGACGCGATGTCGCGTGCCATCGCCCTCGCCTGGCACGGCTGGGGCCGCGTGGCGCCGAATCCGCTGGTGGGCGCGGTGGTGCTTCGCGACGGCCAGGTGGTGGGCGAAGGGTATCACGCGGAGTACGGTGACCGTCACGCCGAGGCGGTGGCGCTGGCGGCGGCGGGGGACGGGGCTCGCGGGGCGACGCTGGTCGTCACCCTCGAGCCCTGCGCGCATCAGGGGAAGCAGCCGCCGTGCACGGACCTGGTCCGGCGCGCGGGGATCCGCCGGGTGATCGCGGCGGTGCCGGATCCCAACCCGGAGGCGGCGGGCGGCTCAGCGTACCTGCGGCAGCACGGCATCGAGGTGGAGACCGGCCTGATGCAGCGCGAGGCCGCGGCGCAGAACGCGGTGTTCCTGCATGCACAGGGTGCGCGGCGGCGGCCGTACGTGGCGCTCAAGCTGGCTACGTCGCTGGATGCGCGCATTGCCGACCGTGAAGGGCGCTCGCGCTGGATCAGCGGACCGGAGGCGCGGGCGTGGGTGCAGTGGCTGCGCGCGGGCTTCGACGCGCTGGCGGTGGGCAGCACGACCGCGCGGGTGGACGACCCGTCGCTCACGGTGCGCGGCACGGTCGTGCCGCGGCGCACGCCGCGGCGGGTGGTGTTCGGCCGGAGCAGCCAGCTCTCGACCGAGGCGGCGCTCGCGCGCACGGCGCGCGAGACGCCGACCACGGTGTTCGTGGCGCCGGGCACCGGTGCCGCGCAGGGGGCGCTCACCACTGCGGGCGTGGAGGTACGGGAGACGAAGTCGCTCGCCGCGGCACTCGCCACGCTGCGCGAGGAGGAGGTGGAGAGCGTGCTGGTGGAAGGCGGGGGACAGCTCGCGGGCGCGCTGCTGGCAGAAGACCTGGTGGACCGGCTCTACTGGGTGCAGAGCCCGCTCTGGCTGGGCGATGGCGTGCCGGCCGTGACGGGACTGCCGGGCACGTCCCTGGAACTGGCACCGCGCTGGCGCGTCGTCGAGCGCCGCGCCCTGGGGGAGGATACGCTGCTCGTGGTGGATCGCCGCTGATGTTCACGGGACTGGTGACGGCCATCGGCCAGGTGTCGCGCGCGCGGCGCGACGACGAGGGGCTCGAGCTCGTCATTGACGCGCCCTACAAGGGGCTCGAGCTGGGCGAGAGCATCGCGGTGGACGGCGCGTGCCTGACGGTCAAGGGGTTCTCCAACGCGGGCTTCGTGGTGCACATCGTGACCACGTCGCTGGATCGCACGGCGTTCGGCACGTATGTCGCGGGACGGCGGGTCAACCTGGAGCGGGCGCTCCGGGTGGGTGACCGGATGGGGGGACACCTGGTGCAGGGTCACGTCGATGGCGTGGGGCTGGTGCTGCATGTGGCCGACCGGGAGGACGCGCGGCTGATCGACATCAAGGTGCCGACCGAGGTGGCGCGGGTGAGCGTCCCGCTCGGGTCCGTCACCATCGACGGGGTGAGCCTCACGGTGAACGCGATCCCGGAGCCGGGCGTGATCCAGATCTCCCTGATTCCGTTTACCTTGGAGCATACGACGCTGGGCGAACGACGCCCCGCGGATGCGGTGCACGTCGAGGCCGACGTGCTCGGCAAGTACGTCGAAGGGATGCTGCGGCCGCACCTGGCGCGGCTCCCGGGCAACCGTCCAGCATGACGAAGGCCGCATGACACGCCACAGCATCGAGCAGGCGATCGAGGACCTGCGCAACGGCAAGATCATCATCGTCGCCGACGACGAGGATCGCGAGAACGAGGGCGACCTCGTCTGCGCCGCCGAGCTGGTGACGCCGGAACTGATCAACTTCATGACCGTGCACGGCCGCGGGCTCATCTGCCTCGCCCTTCCGGGCGAGCGGTGTGACGAGCTGGGGCTGCCGCAGATGACGGAGCAGAACACCGAGGAGCTCGGCACCGCGTTCACGGTGAGCATCGATGCGGACCGCCGGTTCGGCGTGACCACCGGCATTTCCGCCGCCGACCGATCGGCCACGATCCACGTGGCGCTCAACCCGCGCACCATCCCGTCCGACCTGCGCCGTCCGGGGCACATCTTTCCGCTGCGCTCGCGCCCGGGCGGCGTCCTGCAGCGCGTGGGGCACACCGAGGGCAGCGTGGACTTCGCGCGGCTGTCGGGGCTCTACCCGGCGGGCGTCATCTGCGAGATCCTGAGCGCCGACGGGTCGATGGCGCGGCGCCCGCAGCTCATGGAGCTGGCGGAGAAGCTCAACCTCACCTTCGTGACGCTGGCCCAGCTGGTGGCGTACCGGCTCCGCGCGGAGCGGCTGGTGCACCGCATCGCCGATGCGCGCCTGCCGACACCGTTCGGGGAGTTCCGGATCGTGGGCTACCGCAATGACGTGGATAGCGCCGAGCACGTGGCGCTGGTGATGGGCCACGTGGAAGGCGAGAAAAACGTGCTGGTGCGGATGCACTCGAAGTGCCTCACTGGCGACGTGTTCGGGTCGCGGCGCTGCGACTGCGGCGACCAGCTGCATGCGGCGATGCGGCAGATCGGCGAGGCGGGGCGCGGGGTGATCGTGTACCTCGACCAGGAGGGGCGCGGCATCGGGCTCCTCAACAAGCTCCGCGCCTACGAGCTGCAGGACACCGGTGTCGACACGGTGGCCGCCAACCAGAAGCTCGGGTTCGCGCCCGACCTGCGGAACTACGGCATCGGGGCGCAGATCCTCCGCGACCTCGGCCTCTCGTCGATCCGCATCATGACCAACAACCCCCGCAAACTCGTCGGCGTGGACGGGTATGGACTCGAAATCGTGGAACGCGTGCCGCTGATCACCAGTCCCAACGACGAGAACCGCCGCTATCTCGACGTGAAGCGCGACAAGCTCGGCCACCTCTTCGCTCACTGACGTGCCAGAATTCTTCGGAGAACGCCGCCACGTCGGTCCCGTGGCGGTCCTTGTCAGCCGCTACAACGAACTCATCACCCGCCGCCTGCTGGACGGTGCGATCGAGTGCGCCCGCGAGGCCGGCATGACCGACGAGGAGATCGACATCGTGTGGGTGCCGGGCGCCTTCGAGCTCGGGGCCGCGGCGGCGGAGTTGGCGGCAAGCGGGCGCTACTCGGCGCTGGTGGCGCTGGGCGCCGTGATCCGGGGCGACACGCCGCACTTCGAGTACGTCGCGGGCGAGACGGCGCGCGCGCTCGGCGCGGTGGCGCGGCAGCACGCGATGGCGGTGGCGTTCGGCGTGCTCACGGTGGACACGATGGAGCAGGCGACGGACCGCGCGGGCGGCAAGGCGGGCAACAAGGGCCACGAGGCGATGGGCGCGGCGCTGGAGCTGGCGGACGTGCTGCGGCAGCTGCGGGAGCGTCTGTGATCCGCCGGGAAACGCGCAGCCGGGCCCGGGCGCTGCAGATGCTCTACGCGTGGGAGCTGCAGGGGACGTCGCCCATGCACGACGTGGCGACGGGGATCGCGCGGCTCACCGGACCGGAGCCGGCGGTGTTCGACGGCGCGGAGTTGCTGGCCAACGCGGTGCTCGAGGAGGCCGAGGTGCTGGATCGCGAGGTGGAGGACGCCACCGACAACTGGCGGCTGGAGCGCATCGCGGTGGTGGAGCGGATCATCCTGCGGTTGGGCATCCACGAACTGCGCACCGGTGACGTGCCGCCCAAGGTGGCGATCGACGAGGCGGTGCGGCTGGCGCACTGGTTCGGCGGGGCGCGGGCGCCGGCGTTCGTGAACGGGGTGCTCGACCGGGTGGCCCACACGCTCGGACGCCTGTGAACATCCTGCTCGTCAACTGGCAGGATGTTCGCAATCCGCAGGCGGGCGGTGCCGAGATCCACCTCTTCGAAGTATTCAGCCGGCTGGCGGCGCGCGGGCACCGGGTGCGGCTCGTCTGCTCCAACTGGGTGGGCGGCGAGACGCAGGAGGTGGTGCAGGGGATCGAGGTGCACCGCACCGGCGGCCGGCATTCGTTTGCGCTCAAGGGGCGTGGCGCCGTGCGACGGGCACTGGCGGCGGAACCCGCCGACATCGTGTGCGAGGACATCAACAAGCTGCCGCTGTTCCTCGCCGGAATGACGCGCCTGCCATTCTGCGCGATCATCCCGCACCTGTTCGGGAGCACGGCGTTCGAGGAGGCGCCGTGGCCGATGGCGGCGACGGTGTGGCTGGCGGAGCAGCCGCTGCCGCTGGCGTACCGGCGCGCGGGATTCCACGCGATCAGCGAGAGCACGCGGGACGACCTGGTGGCGCGCGGCGTGCCCCGCGAGCGCATCCGTGTGATCCATCCGGGCGTGGATTGCGTACGGTATCGTCCGGACCCGGCGGTGGGCCGGACGGCAGATCCGACCTTCGTGTATGTTGGAAGACTGAAGCGTTACAAGGGCGTGGACCTCGCCATCCGGGCGCTGGCCCTGGCGAGGAAGGAGCGGCCGGACCTTCGGCTCGACATCGCGGGCGGCGGGGATCATCTCGAGGCGCTGCAGCAACTGGCCCGGGACACGGGCCAGGCCGACGCGGTGCGGTTCCTCGGGTTCGTGACCGAGGAGGAGAAGCTGCGGCTCTTCCGCAGCGCGTGGGCCAACGTGTTCCCGTCGCCCAAGGAGGGGTGGGGTATCACCGTGATGGAGGCAGCGGCCTGCGGCACGCCGTCGATAGCCTCCGACAGTCCGGGCCTGCGCGACTCGGTGCGCGCCGGCACGACCGGATGGCTGGTGCCGCACGGCGACTCGGCGGCGCTGGCGACGCAGTACCTCGAGCTGGCCGGCGACCGCGGCCTGGTGGACCGGTTCGGCGTGCAGGCACGGCAGCACGCGGAACGACTCACCTGGGACGCCGCCGCGGAACAGACCGAGGCGCAGTTGCAGGATCTCATCAGGGAAAAAGACTTTCGCTGACGCAAGGAGGATTCGTGCAGACCATCGTCACGGCCCGTCACTGTGAAATTTCCGAACCGCTGCAGGAGCGAGCCGGCACCATCGCCGACCGGGTGAGTGCGCTCGCGATCCGGCCGATCAGTTGCACCGTGGTTTTCGACGTGGAAGGACCGCAGTCGATCGCGGAGTTGCGCCTGCTCGACGCCCGGGGGGACACGCTGGTGAGCCGGGGCGAAGGCCCCGACCATCGCACGGCGCTGGACCGCGCCGAGGAGCGACTCAAGCGCCAGCTGGAAACGGCGTCGGGTCGCGAGCGACGGGGGCGTCGCACTCCAGAGGCGGCCGAGGGCTGATGCTTCGCCTGCGCGATTTCCTGGAGCGACCGGATGACCCGCTCCAGCTGGAGGCGCTGACCGGCGCCGTTGGACTGGACCGGTCAGTGCCCGACCCGGAAGTCGCGAGCCCGGGGCTGGCGCTGGCCGGCTACACCGGCCGGTTCGCGCCGCAGCGGCTGCACGTGATGGGCGAGACCGAAATCACGTACCTCACCTCGCTGCCGGCCCCCGAACGCCAGCGCCTCCTCGCCAATTTCTTCGCCTTCGACCTGCCGTGCATCTTCGTGACGAAGGGGCTCGAGGTGCCAGCCGAACTGCTCGAGCTCGCGCGCGAGAAGGGCGTACCGGTCCTGCGCTCCCGGCTCAAGACGGCGGAGTTCTACCGCCGGATCAAGCCGCTGGTGGAGGAGGCGTTCGCGCCGCGCACGACGCTGCACGGCTCGCTCGCAGACGTCTACGGCGTGGGCCTGCTCTTCATCGGGCGCTCGGGCATCGGCAAGAGCGAGTGCGTGCTCGACCTGGTGGAGCGGGGGCACCGGCTGGTGGCGGACGACGTGGTGCAGGTGACACGGCGCGGCACCGACATCCTGATCGGGCGGGGCCACGAGCTGGCGGGACACCACATGGAAATCCGCGGCATCGGCCTGATCGACGTGCAGTCGCTCTTCGGCGTGCGGGCGGTGCGGCAGCAGAAGCGCATCGAGGTGGTGGTACAGCTGGAAGACTGGGAGACGGCGCGCGACACGACGGAGCGGACCGGCCTGGCGCACCAGACGACGGAGGTGCTGGGCGTGCACATCCCGAAGGTGGTGGTGCCGCTCAACCCGGGAAAGAACATCACGGTGGTGTCGGAAGTGGTGGCGATGATGCACCTGCTGCGCTACGCCGGCGTGGATGTCGCGGCGGCCTTCAATGACCGGCTGATCAAGCGGATGAAGGAGAAGCGCGGCCTCAAGAGCTATCTCCAGGAAGACTATGAGTGAACCGCTGCGCGGCGTGATCGTGTGTCACGGCACGCTGGCGCGCGCGCTGGTGGACGCGACGGCGCAGATCTCGGGGATGGCCGACGCGCTGGTGCCGGTCTCCAACTCGGGCTGCGACCGGGGCGACCTCGAGGCGCGGGTGGAGGCGGCCGTGGGCACCGAGCCGACGGTGGTGTTCGTGGACATGGCGAGCGGCTC
Source organism: uncultured Gemmatimonadales bacterium (assembly GCA_963773095.1). Lineage (GTDB taxonomy): Bacteria > Gemmatimonadota > Gemmatimonadetes > Gemmatimonadales > GWC2-71-9 > JAGGAG01. The sequence continues at coordinate 188,039 of CAVYZY010000006.1, read as the reverse complement.
GTGCCTGTTCGCGGTGCTGCGGCGGCTGCGGGAGCGTCCCAACGTGAGCGTGGTGACGGGCGTCAACCTCGCGATGCTGCTCGACTTCGTGTTCCACCGCGACCTCGCGCCGGACGAGGCGGCGAAGCGCGCGGTCGAGATCGGCGAGAAGGCGATCCAGGTCTCGGCATGACGCTGGTGCTCTGCCGGGTGGACGACCGGTTGATCCATGGACAGGTGGTGGTGGGGTGGGGGCAGCCGCTGGGGATCCAGCGGTTCGTGCTGGCCGACGACGAAGTGGCGAAGAGCGACTGGGAGCAGGACCTCTACCGTATGGCGGTGCCGCAGGGCCTGGAGGTGGTGTTCGCCACGGTGGCGGGCGCCGGGGCGCAGCTCCGCGCGTGGGAAGGCGATGATCGGCGCACGGCGGTCCTGCTGGGCAGCGTGGAGGCGGCCGCGCAGCTGTATCACGCGGCGCCCGCGATCGTGCGGAAGATCAACCTCGGCGGCATTCATCACCGGCCGGGGCGTCTGGAGCGCCTGCCGTATGTCTACCTCAGCCCGGAGGAGCACCGCCTGCTGACCGAGCTGGTCGCCGAGGGCGCCGAGATCGCCGGGCAGGACCTGCCGACGGCGACGCCGGTGCCGCTGGGATCGATGACGTGAGCCCGCTCGACGCGGGCACGCTGGTGCTGCTGCTGGCCTGGGGCACGTTCGTGGCGCTCGACCTGGTGAGCGTGCCGCAGGCGATGTTCGCGCGGCCGCTGGTGGCGGGCACGGTGGCGGGACTCATCGCCGGCGACGTGATGACCGGGCTGCAGCTGGGCGTGCTGATGGAGCTGTTCGCGCTCGACGTGCTGCCGGTAGGTGCGGCGCGGTACCCGGACCACGGCCCCGCGACGGTGGCGGCGGTGGCGGCGGCGGCGGGCGCGCCCTGGCCCGGGCGCATGGGCACGGCGGTGCTGCTGGCAATGCTGCTCGCGGTGCTGGGCGGCTGGAGCCTGCAGCGGCTGCGTCACCTGAATGCGCAGGCGCTGCATGGGCGGGCCGCGGCGCTCGCGGCGGGGAGCGAGCCGGGGATCCGGGCGCTGCAATGGGGCGGCCTCGGGCGCGACGCGATCCGGGGCCTGCTGCTCACGGCGCTGGGCCTGGCGGGCGCGCTGCTGCTGCGGGCGTTTCCGCCGATGCCGGCCCGGCTGCAAGGGCTCCTCGCGGCGGCGGCGATCGGGTGCGCCCTCGCGGCGGTGGCGGGTGGCGCGGCGCGGAGCGCGGGGCGGGGCCCGCGGCTGCGCTGGCTGATCGCCGGGTTCACCGCGGGGCTGCTCATCGCGTTCGGGCTCGGGTGAATACGCCAGGGCGGGCGCGGGCATTCCTGCGGCTGTTCGCGATCCAGGGCGACTGGAACTACGAGCGCATGCTCGGCATCGGCATGGGCTACGCAGCCGAGCCGCTGCTCGACGAACTGCGCACAAGCGACCCGGTGCGGCACGCGGCGGCGGTCGTGCGCTCGGCCGAGTTCTTCAACTGCAACCCGAACCTCGCGGGGCTCGCACTCGGGGCACTGGTGCGGGCGGAGCAGGACGGTGTGCCGGGGGAGCAGGTGAGCCGACTGCGCACCGCGCTGTGCGGCCCGCTCGGCGCCATCGGCGACCGGCTCTTCTGGGCGGGCGTGGTGCCGGCGCTTTCCGCGTTCGCGATCGTGGCCCTGGTGCTGGGTGCCAATGCCTGGGCGGTCGCCGGATTCCTGCTGGCGTACAATGCGCTGCGGATCGCCACGGCGTGGTGGTCGCTCCGGACGGGGCTGCGCGAGGGGCTGCAGGTGGGCGGCGCGGTGGGCCGGTCATGGCTGCCGCGCGCCGCGGAGCGGGTGGGCCCGGTGGCGGGATTCGCGGTGGGACTCGCGGTGCCGCTGGCCGGGCGCTGGCTGGTGCAGGGCCTCGCGCTGCCGGCGGCGGCCCTCGCGGTTTTCCTGGCGGTGGGTGGTGTCGCGCTCTCCCGGTGGGGTGGCACGCACTACAGCGCGGTGCGCTTTGCCCTGGTCGTGCTGAGCCTGCTGACTGCCGGAGGGATGGTGATGCTGTGATCGAGCGCACGATCGAGATCGTCAACTCGCTGGGGCTGCATGCCCGGCCGGCGGCGCAGTTCGTCCGCCTGGCCGCGGGCTTCGCGTCCGAGATCGAGCTCGCGCGCGACGAGATGGCCGTGAACGGCAAGAGCATCATGGGGGTGATGATGCTCGCGGCGGAATACGGCAGCAGCGTGGTGGTGCGCGCGACGGGCAGCGACGAGGCGGCGGCGGTGTCGGCCCTCGCGGAACTCATCAGCAACGGATTCGGCGAGACATGAGCATGCACCAGCAGCTCCGCGGCATCGGCGTGTCGCCGGGCGTGGCGTTCGCACGCACGGTGCTGATGCGGCCCGACTTTCCCGAGGTGCCCGACCGCACGGTCCGCCCCGAGGAGGTGGAGGGCGAGGTGCAGCGGCTGCGGGCGGCGGTCGCAGCGGTCGTGGGGCACCTCGAGGAACTGGGGCGGAAGGTGCTGGAGCGGGCGGGCGAGGAGGAGTCGCGTATCTTCGACGCGCAGACGCTCATGGCGCAGGACGAGGAGTTCCTGGCGTCGGTCGAAGTGCTGATCCGGAACAACCTGCTCTCGGCGGAGACGGCGTACGAGTTCAAGGCGCTCGAGCTGCGGGCGCTCTGGTCGGCGTCGCAGAGCGCGCATCTGCGCGACCGGCTGGCCGACCTGCACGCGATCCAGCTGCGGATGCTCAACACGCTGATGGGGCGCCCGGGCCACGAGATCTGGTCGCTGCCGCACGACGAGCAGATGATCGTGGTGGCGCACGAGCTCTCGCCGGGACTCACGGTGCAGCTCGACCGGGAGCACGTGGTCGGTCTCATCAGCGAGGAGGGGACCCGCACGTCGCACGCGGCGATCCTGGCGCACTCGCTCGGCATCCCGACGGTGATGGGTGTCACGGGCGCACTGGCCAAGATCCCCGAGGGGACGCTGGTGCTGATCGACGGGCAGGCGGGCGCCATCACGGTGGACCCGACGCCGGTGGAGCTGGAGGAGGCAAAGGTCCAGATCAGCCGGCGCCACCGGCTCGAGTTCCAGCTGGAGAGTGTGGTGGCGCTGCCGGCGGAAACGCCGGACGGCGTGCGGGTGAGCATGATGGGCAACGTGGACCTGCCCGACGAGATCGAGTCGGCGATGCGCTCGGGGGCCGAGGGCGTGGGGCTGCTGCGCACCGAGTTCCTGCTGACGGGGCGGGCGGCCCTTCCGACCGAGGGGGAGCAGTACTCCTACTTCAAGCGGGTGAGCCTGGCGTTTCCCAACAGCCCGGTGATCATCCGCTCGTACGACCTGGGCGGCGACAAGTTCCCGGCGGCGTTCCGCATGCCGCAGGAGGCGAACCCGTTCCTCGGCTGGCGCTCGATCCGGGTGTGCCTGGACCAGCCGGAGGTGTTCCGCACGCAGCTGCGCGCGCTGCTTCGCGCGGCGGCCGACCGCAACGTGCAGCTCATGCTGCCGCTGGTGACGCGGGTGGACGAGGTGACCGACACCCGGGCGCTGCTGGCGGAGGAGCGCGAATCGCTGATTCGCGGCGGCTTCCGGGTGGCGGAGCACCTGCGCGTGGGCGTGATGATCGAGACGCCGGCGGCGGTGCTGATCGCCGACAAGCTGGCCGAGGTGAGCGACTTCTTCAGCGTGGGCAGCAACGACCTGACGCAGTACACGCTGGCGCTCGACCGGGGCAACGCGCGGCTGGCAGAGCGGTTCACGTCGCACCATCCCGCGGTGGTGCGGCAGCTGGCGCAGGTCGTGGCGGCGGCGGCGACGCGCAACCTGCCCGCGAGCGTGTGCGGCGAGATGGCGTCCGAGCCGCTGAGCGCGGTGCTGCTCATGGGGCTCGGCTTCCGCATCTTCAGCATCGCCCCGCCGTCGATCCCGCTGGTGAAGTGGGTCATCCGGAGCGTGCCGCTGTCTGCGGCGCGCGCCGCGGCGCTGGCGGCCCTCGACGCCGGCAGCCCGGCCGAGGTGGACGAGGCGCTGCGCGACGCGGTGGCGCCGCACGTCGACCTGCGCCTGATCGACCCTCACGCCGCGTTGCAGGCCCGTGGGCGCGTCGTTAGCTTGCCCACTCCACCGCAGCCGTCCTGAGCAGGCCGGCGACGTCCCTCTTTCCCCCAGGATCATGGCGAAGAACACCAGGCACGTCTTCACGTCCGAGTCCGTCACGGAAGGCCATCCCGACAAGGTCGCCGATGCGATCTCCGACGCGGTGCTGGACGCGATCCTCGCCGACGATCCGCGGGCGCGCGTGGCCTGCGAAACGCTCGTCACCACCGGCATGGCCGTGGTGGCCGGCGAGATCACCACGACGACCTACGTGCACATCCCCGACATCGTCCGCGACACGCTGAACCGCATCGGCTACACCGACGCCAACTTCGGCATCGACGGGCGCACGTGCGCGGTGCTCAGCACCATCGACCGCCAGTCGCCGGACATCGCGATGGGGGTGGACCGCGAGGGCGCGGGCGACCAGGGGATGATGTTCGGCTACGCCAGCGACGAGACGAAGGAGCTGATGCCGCTGCCGATCATGCTGGCGCACCGCATCACCGAGCGCCTCGCCGCCGTGCGCAAGGGCGTCGACGGGAAGAAGCCGGTGGAGTGGCTCCGGCCCGACGGCAAGAGCCAGGTGTCGGTGGAGTACGATGGTGACCGCCCGTCGAAGGTGAAGACGGTGGTGGTGTCCACGCAGCACGCGGAGCGCTACAACGGCCGCGAACTGACGCAGGGCACGATCCGCCGCACCGTGATCGAGCAGGTCATCAAGCCGGTGCTGCGCGCGCAGAAGCTCGAGACCCGCGGCATCAAGTTCTTCATCAACCCGACCGGCCGGTTCGTCATCGGCGGCCCGCACGGCGATGCCGGCCTCACCGGCCGCAAGATCATCGTGGACACGTACGGCGGCATGGCGCGGCACGGCGGCGGCGCGTTCAGCGGCAAGGACCCGTCGAAGGTGGACCGGTCGGCGGCGTACGCGATGCGCTGGGTGGCGAAGAACATCGTCGCCGCGAAGCTGGCACGCCGCTGCGAGGTGCAGGTGGCCTACGCGATCGGCGTGGCGGAGCCGGTGTCGGTGATGGTGCAGACGTTCGGCACCGGCACCGTGCCCGATGCCAGGCTCGAGGCGGCGGTGCGCGAGGTGTTCGACCTGACGCCGCGCGGGATCATCGCCGCGCTCAAGCTGCGGAAGCCGATCTACTCGGCCACCTCGGCGTACGGTCACTTCGGGCGCCGGCCGTACAGTCGGCGGATCGACGGGCGGACCGTGGAGTTCTTCACCTGGGAGCGGACCGACAAGGCGCAGGCGCTGATTCGCGCCCTGCGCTAGCCGGCGGTCCGGATCGGTGGCGTGATCGAAGTCACCGTGTCCGACATTCGGGTGGACCGGGCGAGCAACTCGCCCGTGGTTCTCCTCAGGGAGAAGGGCGGGACGCGCGTCCTGCCCATCTGGATCGGCCCGGCCGAGGCGAACGCGATCGCGATGGAAATGCAGGGGGTGCGGGCCCAGCGCCCCCTGACGCACGACCTCTTCAAGCAGGTGCTGGTGGGGCTCGGCGGGACCCTGCGCCGGGTGATCATCAGCGCCGTCCGCGAAAACACCTACTTCGCCGAACTGCAGATCCACCGCGAAGACCATGTGTTCCACGTCGATGCCCGCCCGTCCGACAGCATCGCGCTCGCGCTGCGGCTGCACGCGCCGATCTTCGCCGCCGAGAGCCTGTTCGACGAGGCCGGGGTGCAGTCGGGCGATGAGGGCCCGGAACCGACCATCGATCCCGAATCCCTCAAGCACTACCTCGAGAAGCTCGATCCCCAGGATTTCGGCCGCTTCAGCCCGTAGCCTCGCGCTCATGGTCCTTGCCGCGGGCCTGCTCCTGCCTGCGGGAGCGGCGGCGCAGGCGCGCGTGGGCGGCAGGGTGGGCCGGCTCTCCGCGGGCGACACCGTGCCGCTCGCCGGCGCGCGCGTGGTGCTGCACCAGCTCACGGCGGCGCGGCAGGGCCCGGTGGACTCGGTCCTCTCCGATGCGGCGGGCCGATTCCAGTTCAGGGTGAAGGCGGACACGTCGGCGTTGCTGCTCACCAGCTCGCGCTACGGCGGGATCGAGTACTTCTCGCGGCCGGCACGGGCCACGACCCAGCGCCCCGATACGGGGCTCGTGGTACTGGTGGCGGACACCTCGTCATCGGCGCCGGTATCGCTGGCGGGGCGCTACCTGATGATCGGCCGCCCGGAGCAGGGAGGCCGCCGGGGCGCGCTCGACCTCATCGTGCTGCAGAACCGGGGCGACCTGACGCGGGTAGCGCGGGACAGCGCGGTGCCGGTGTGGACGATGCCGCTGCCGGCGGGTATCGAGGACTTCGCCCCGGGGCAGAGCGAGTTCTCGGCGGCCGCGGTGGGGCACAGGAATGACTCGCTGACCATCTCGGCGCCGCTCTCGCCGGGCGACCGCCAGCTGATGGTGACGTACACGCTGCCGCGGGGCGTGCGGAACGTGAAGGTGCCATTCTCGGCGGCCACGGACACCGTGGTGGTGCTGCTGGAGGAACCGACGGCGCGGGTGGTGACGCCGGGCTTCGCGAAGGCGGACAGCCAGGTGATCGAGACCCGCACCTACCACCGCTGGCGGGGGTCACTGCCGGCCGCCGGCGTGGTGGAGGTCAGGTTCGAGGTGCCGGGCGAGGGCGGGCGGGAAGCGACGCTCGCGCTGGCCGCGCTCCTGGCGGCGGGGCTGCTCACCGGGGGCGTCGTCCTGGTGCGCCGGCGGAGCAGCGTCGCCGGTACAGCGGCGGCACCCGCGCCGGTGGTGGGCGACCCCGCCGGGCTCATCGACGCACTCGCGCGGCTCGACGCGCAGTACGTCGGGCGTGAGGCGGAGGTGGGGATCGCCGCGTGGTCGCGGTATGTGGCGCAGCGGGCGGAGCTCAAGGCCGCGCTCGACAGCGGCAGTCGCCGCGCGCCCTGCTGTGCGCTAACCCCCGCCGCATGCCACTCGTCTCCACCCCCGCCATCGTCCTCGCGACGCTCCGGTACGGGGAGACGTCCAAGATCGTCCGGCTCGCGACCCGCGAGCAGGGAATCCAGAGTGCCATGGCGAAGGGCGCCCTGCGCCCGCGGAGCCGGTACGGCGCCGCGCTGCAGGTGCTGAGCGAGGGATCGGCGCAGTACCTCGCGAAGGAGGGCCGGGAGCTGCACACGCTCACGGCGTTCGACGTGACCCACCTGCGCGTGGGGATCGCGGGACAGCTCGACCGCTACGCGGCGGCGTCGGCGATGTCCGAAGTGATGCTGCGGCTGGCCCCCGCGGCGCCCCACACGGAGAGCTTCGACGTGATGGCGCATGCGCTCGCCATGCTGGAAGCGATCCCGACCGAGGCAGTGGAGAGCTATGGGCTGCGGGCACTGTGGCAGCTGGTATCCGCGCTCGGGTTTGCGCCGGCGCTCGCGGCGTGCGCACGCGACGGGACGGCACTGCCGACGGCCGGCGCGGTGCCATTCAGCCTGACGGAGGGGGGTGCCCTCTGCAATACGTGCGCGCACGAGCGCGCCACGATCGAGCTGCCGCGCCAGGCGCTCGACGACCTCGCCGCGCTGCTCTCTCCCGACGACGACCTGCCGTTCCTCGATGCGCGGCACCTCGCCGCGCACCGCCGACTGCTGGCGCGCTGGGTGCGCACGCACCTGGCCGAGGCCGCCGAGCTTCCGGCGCTCGAGTCGTGGCAGCAGCGCAACTGGTTCCCGGCATGATCATCGGCACGGCGGGACACGTGGATCATGGGAAGTCCGCGCTGGTGACGGCGCTGACTGGCCGGCCGATGGACCGGCTGGCGGAGGAGCGCCGCCGCGGCATCACGATCGACCTCAACTTCGCGCCGCTCGAGCTGGCGCCGGGGATCCTGGCCGGCATCGTGGACGTGCCGGGGCACGAGGACCTGGTGCGCACCATGGTGGCCGGCGCGTCGGGCATGGACGTGGCGATGCTGGTGGTGGCCGCGGATGAAGGGATCATGCCGCAGACGCGGGAGCACCTGCTGGTACTGGAGCAGTTGCGGGTGCCGCTCGGCATTGCAGTGCTCACCAAGGCCGATGCGGCGGACCCGGAGTGGCTCGACCTGGTGCAGGCCGAGGTGACCGAGTGGCTGGCGCAATCGAGCGTGCCGTTCGGGGCGCCGATGGTGACGTCGGCCAGGACGGGCCGGGGCATCGATGAGCTGCGGGCGCGCCTGGCCGAAGTCGCGCGTGCGCGGGGGGGTCGTGATGCGAGCGACCTGTTCCGCCTGCCGGTGGACCGGGTGTTCACCGTGGCGGGCACGGGGACGGTGGTGACGGGCACGGCGATCTCGGGGTCGGTGGCGGTGGGTGATGCGGTGAGGCTCCTGCCGTCGGGGCGGGAGGCACGGGTGCGGTCGATCGAGTCGCACGGGGCGTCGCTCGCGCGATCGGCGCCGGGAGCCAGGACGGCGGTGGCCCTGAGTGGCGCGGAACGGGACGACATCGCGCGGGGTGACGTGCTGGTGCTCGCCTCCGAGCCGTGGGAATCGACGACGCGCATCGACGCGGAGCTGATGCTCGGGCGCGGGGCACCGGCGGCACTGGTGGACCGGAGCCGGGTGCGAGTGCACCACGGCACGGCGGAAGTGATGGCGCGGGTGCGGCTCGACGGGCCGCTCGAGCCGGGGCAGCGCGCGATCGCGCGGCTCAACCTCGAGTCGCCACTGGTGGCCCGGGGCGAGGATCGCCTGGTGCTGCGCAGTTACAGCCCGATGACGGTGATCGGGGGCGGGCGGATCCTGGATCCGTTGCCGGAGAGCCGGCGCCGCACGCCGGCCGGCCTCGCATCGAATGATGCGGCGGTGCGGCTCGAGGCCCTGGTGAATCGCCGCCGCCTCGGACTCGAGTTGCGGCAACTGCCGGTGCTGCTCGGTCTCCCGCCCGGCGCGTGCGATATGCTGCTCGGGAAGTCGACCACCCTGGTGCCAGCGGGCGAGCTGCTGGTGGCGACCGCCCAGCTGGATCGGATGGCGCAGGAGCTGGTGGTGCAGGTGGCGGCGTTCCACCGGCAGGAGCCGCACGAAGCGGGCATGTCGGTGGAAACGCTGCGCCACTCCCTGCGGGTGCCGGACGCGCTGGCGGCCGCAGCACTCGCGCGCGCCGAGAAGTCGGGCGGGCTCCGGACGCGGGCGGGGGTGGTGACGGTGCCATCGTTCAAGCCGGTGGCCCGGGCAAGCGAAGAGGACCAGCGGCGGCTGGTTCTGGCGGTGCGGGAGGCCGGGCTCGCGGCGCCGACGGTAGCGGAACTGGCAGAGCGGCTTGGTGTGGGCGAAGCCCTCGCGGGACTGCAGCAGGCGGCGGCGGGCGGGGAGGTGGTCCTGCTGGAGCCGGGACGTTTTCTCTCGCTGGAGGCACTGGAGGGGTTTGCGGCGCTGGTCCGGGAAGTGGGCGCTGCCGGGGAGATCACCCCAGGGGCCCTCCGGGACCGGACCGGGCTCTCCCGGAAGTACCTCATCCCGCTGCTGGAGTGGACGGACCGGACGGGCGTCACCTACCGGGAGGGGGAGGGGCGGCGGCTGCGCACCCCGCGTCCGGGGGCCGCCCGCGGCGCTTGACACCCCTCGGCCGTGGTCCGCATGTTATGCGGCGGCAGCAGTTTGCGTCCCAGACGTTTTCCCGGAGAGCCTAGAGTCCCTATCCCCTTGTCCGAGCAGGAGTGTGCATGGTTCGCGTGGTGTGTCCGACGCTTGCGTTGGCGCTCACGCTGGGAACAGCCGCGGTGGTCCGCGCCCAGGCGCCACCGGCTGTTCGCGTCGAACTCGGGGAGGCCATACCCGATTCGCTAACCGGTTCGACGACGATCCCGTTCTCCATTCTTCCGGAGGTGTGCAGCAGGGGCCACGTACCGACGGTCAGCCTCAAGGTCTTCAACGTGCTGGTGCAGGTGGTGGCGATTCCCGCGCTCGAGGGCGAAGCTCCCGGATCGTTGGGGGGCACCCGGCTCAAGTGTGGCGCATATCGAGTGCGATGGGACGGCAGGCAACTGGATGGACGTCCCGCGACCACCGGGGTGTATTACTACCAGCTGACCGTGGACGGGGAACGGTTTACACGAAAACTGATTGTTCAGCGGCGGAGCGAGGCAACGTGAAGGGGGTCATCTGACAAGGTGGCTCCCTTTTCGTTGGTCGTGAGTCGCGGGTCGTGGGTCGTGCAGTCGTGAGTCGTGAGCGATGAGAGCGGCGAAAGGCCTCGCAGTTCCTGCCAATTAGGCGCATCTTGGGGGCACATCCGTTGCCCAGTGAAGGGCCCATGATCAAAGCAGACAGACTTACCCTCAAGGGGCAGGAAGCTTTCCGGGACGCCGCGGAGCTCGCGCGGAGCCGGGGCAACCCCGTCGTCAACGACGCCCACCTTTTCTCGGTGCTGCTCGACCAGGCCGAGGGCATCGTCGTGCCGTTGCTGCAGAAGGCGGGGCTCAACCTCACGGCGCTGCGCGAGGGCACGGCGCGCGAGCTGGACCGGTTCCCGTCGCAATCGGGCGGGGGCGCGGAGCCGACGTTCAGCCGCGAGCTGCACAAGGTCTTCGACCGCGCGGAGGACGAGGCGAAGGCGCTGGGAGACGCCTACGTCTCCACGGAGCACCTGCTGATCGCGCTCTCCAAGGAGAAGGGCACCACGGCGCGGACGCTGCTCACCGCGGCGGGGGTGTCGAGCGACCAGCTGGTGGAAGCGCTGGGCGAGGTGCGCGGGTCGCATCGCGTCACCGACCAGTCACCCGAGGCGCAGTACCAGTCGCTGGAGCGCTATACCCGCAACCTCACCGACGCGGCGCGCAAGGGAAAGCTCGATCCCGTCATCGGCCGGGACGAGGAGATCCGCCGCGTCATGCAGGTGCTGTCCCGGCGCACGAAGAACAACCCGGTGCTCATCGGCGAGCCGGGCGTGGGCAAGACCGCCATCGTCGAGGGGCTGGCGCAGCGTATCGTGAACGGTGACGTGCCCGACTCGCTCAGGAACCGCGACCTGGTGGCGCTCGACATCGGGTTGCTGCTGGCCGGGGCCAAGTACCGGGGCGAGTTCGAGGAGCGGCTCAAGGCGGTGGTGAAGGAACTCACCGAAGCTGAAGGTCGCTTCATCGTCTTCATCGACGAGTTGCACACGATCGTGGGTGCCGGTGCCGCCGAGGGCGCGGTGGATGCGAGCAACATGCTCAAGCCGGCGCTGGCGCGGGGTGAGCTCCGGATGGTGGGTGCCACCACGCTGGACGAGTACCGCAAGCACATCGAGAAGGACGCGGCGCTCGAGCGGCGCTTCCAGCCGGTGCTCGTGGGCGAGCCGAGCGTCGCGGACACGATTGCGATCCTGCGCGGCCTCAAGGAGAAGTACGAGATCCACCACGGGGTGCGGATCACCGACAACGCGCTGGTGGCGGCGGCGACGCTGTCCGACCGGTACATCGGCGACCGGTTCCTGCCGGACAAGGCGATCGACCTGGTGGACGAGGCGGCGAGCCGGCTGCGCATCGAGATCGACAGCCTGCCGCAGGAAATCGATGAAGTGGAGCGGCGCATCGTCCAGCTCGAGATCGAGCGGCAGGCGCTGCTCAAGGAGAAGGACAAGGCCGGCGTGGAGCGCCGCAACTCGATCGAGCACGAGATTTCGGAGCTGCGGGAGAAGAGCGCCGGCATGAAGGCGCAGTGGCAGTCGGAGAAGCAGACGATCGAGGAATTACGAGCCACGAAGCAAGCGGCTGAGGAGCTGCGGGCCGAAGTGGACCAGGCGACGCGGCAGGGCAACCTGCAGCGGGCGGCGGAGCTGCGCTATGGCCGGATCCCGGAGCTCGAGGCGCAGCTGCTGGCGCAGGAAGCGCGGCTGCACGAGGTGCAGAAGAACGCCCGGTACCTCAAGGAGGAGGTGGACGCGGAGGACATCGCCGAGATCGTGGCGAAGTGGACCGGCATTCCCGTCACCAAGATGCTGGAGTCCGACCGGCAGCGGCTGTCACACCTCGAGGACGAGTTGAGCCAGCGGGTGGTGGGGCAGCGCGCCGCGCTGGCGGCGGTGGCGAATGCGGTGCGGCGCAGCCGAGCGGGGCTGCAGGACGTCAACCGCCCGACAGGGTCGTTCATCTTCCTCGGGCCAACGGGCGTGGGCAAGACGGAGACGGCGCGGGCGCTGGCGGAATTCCTGTTCGACGACGAGCGCGCGCTGGTGCGGCTCGACATGTCGGAGTACATGGAGAAGCACTCGGTGGCGCGGATGATCGGCGCGCCGCCGGGGTACGTGGGATATGAGGAGGGGGGGCAACTCACCGAAGCGGTGCGACGGCGGCCGTACAGCGTCATCCTTTTCGACGAGATCGAGAAGGCGCACCCCGACGTGTTCAACCTCCTGCTCCAGATCCTGGACGACGGGCGGCTGACCGACAGCCAGGGCCGGGTGGTCGACTTCCGCAACGCGGTGATCATCATGACGTCAAACCTCGGCAGCGCGCACATCGTCGAGGCGGGGCCGAGCGTGGATGAGGCGTCGTGGGGCCTGGTGGAAGCGCAGGTGCGGGAAGAACTGCGGCGGCATTTCCGGCCCGAGTTCCTCAACCGGGTGGACGACGTCGTGGTGTTCCGCCAGCTTACGGAGGCCGACCTGGGCCGCATCGTGGAGCTGCAGCTGGCGAAGCTGACGACGCAATTGGCGGCGCGGGGCATCGGGATCGACGTGCAGCCGGATGCGAAGACACTGCTGGTGCAGCAGGGGTACGATCCGGTCTACGGGGCGCGCCCGCTCAAGCGGGTGATCCAGCGGCTGCTGCAGAACCCGCTGGCGCTCGCGGTACTCGAGGGAGACTACGGCGAGGGGGATACGATCGTGGTGCGACGGAGCGGCGATGCGCTGACCCTGACCAAGGCCGAGGCGGCGCGGGCGAAGAGTGCGTAGAGGCACGCCGTCCGTCCGGGATATCGCCGGCATGGAGGCGGCCATTCGGCTGGCGCGCGCGGCGGCGGTGCGGGAGGAGGTCCCGGTCGGCGCCGTGATCGTGCGCGACGACGAGGGAGACAACCTCGCCGAGACGCACAACGAGATGGTGCACCGGAAGGACCCGACGGCGCACGCGGAGCTGCTGGCGATCCAGCAGGCACTGGCGGTGCTCAAGACGGACCGCCTGTCGGGAGCGACGCTGTATGTCACTCTCGAGCCGTGCGCGCAGTGCGCCGGGGCCATCATCCTGGCCAAGGTGGAGCGGGTGGTGTTCGGGGCCTGGGACCAGCGGGCGGGGATGGCGGGGTCGGTGATGGACCTGCTGCGCGATCCGCGGCTCAACCACCGGCCGGAGGTGGTGGGCGGGGTGCTGGCCGAGGAGTGCGGGGAAATGCTGCGGCAGTTCTTCCGGGCCCGGCGGGGCGGCGGTTGGGACGGTCCGTCGAGCGGGTGGACCGGGAATCATCCCGTGGCGTGACCGCGTTGTCTCCCGACGCCAAGGTGCAGAACACCACGGCGGCGATGGACAAAGGCCGAGGCGAAGGCCCTTGTGGCCGCGCACGATGCTTACACGGCGGCGGTTGCCGCGATCCCGGGCTCGACCGCGCTGGGCGCGGCTGGTTGCGGGCTGGTGTTTTGGGCGGTACCTATCCTTGGCCCGCCAAACGAGTGTCACGCGCACGTTCCCCACCTCGGAGGTTCGGAGATGGAGAGTACCCGTGCATTACCACCCGCCCAGGGTGCGCCGGCCCTAACACGCGCACTGTGCCTGCTCATCCTGGTGCTGATGGCTGCCGCCGCCGCCTATGGCGCCGCCATGGCGGTCCGCTACTTCCGCCAGATCGGCGTCTGACCATGGGGGCCACATGACCAAACGACAGACGCGGGCCTTCTTCCTCGGCTCGACCGGCCTCTTCACCCTGATCTTCCTCTACCTCACCTACGACAGCCATCGACAGTTCGGCGCCCTCACCCACGCGGACCAGATCACACCCGAGGTCATCGCGGGAAAGCATGTCTGGCACCGCAAGAACTGCGTCAACTGCCATACGCTGCTCGGCGAGGGCGCGTACTACGCTCCCGACCTGACCAAGATCGCCGACCAGCGGGGCGCGCCGTACCTGCGTTCCTTCCTCGCCGATCCGTCGAAGTTCTACAACGAGGAGCGGGACCGGCGCCTGATGCCGAACCTGAAGTTGTCGCCGCAGGAGATCGACGAGCTGATCGCCTTTCTCGCGTGGGTGGGAAAGATCGACAACCACGGCTGGCCACCGCGTCCCATCATGGTGTCGGGCAAGGCGATCGCCGGCGGCAACGCCGGCGGGGCGCCGCCGCCGGTTGCCTCGGATGATCCCGCGGCGGTCGGGCAGGCGCTCTTCGGCCAGTCGCCGCCCGGATGCTTCGCGTGCCACTCCGTCACGGCAGGCGAGAACATGGTGGGCCCGTCGCTGTCGGGGATTGCTGCCACTGCCGCAGCGCGCGTCAAGGCCCCGGACTACAAGGGCAAGGCCACGGACGCGGCGAGCTACATCCACGAGTCGATCCTCGACCCCAACGCCGATATCGTGGTGGGCGCGAGCTTCTCCGCCAATGGCGTGTCGCTGATGCCGCCCGGCTTCGGGCAATCGCTCCAGCCGGCGCAGGTGGACGCGCTGGTGGCCTACCTCATGACCCTCAAGTAGGAGGAGCGGACATGCGATATCGTACGCAGGCCGTTGCCTACGCCTACTTCGTCGTGGCCCTGCTGCTGTACGGACTCCAGATGGTGTTCGGGATCCTGTCGATCACGAAGTACCTGGGGCCGGACCCTATCATGGGTTTCCTGCCGTTCGACGTGAGCAAGGAGATCCACACGAACGTGCTCATCGTGTGGGTGCTGACCGGGTTCATGGGGGCGACCTACTGGCTCGTGCCCGAGGAATCACGGACGGAATTGTTCTCGCCCCGGCTCGCCTACTGGCAGCTCGGCCTCTGGACCACGGCCGGCGTGACGGCGGTCGTGGGTTACCTGTTCGGCTGGACCGAGGGGAACAAGCTGCTGGAGCAGCCCATGCCGGTGAAGTTCGCCATCGTGGTCGTGATGCTGATGTTCCTCTACAACATCGGGATGACGATCTGGAAGGCGAGGAGGCTCACGACGACCGAGGGCGTGCTGGTGGCCGGGCTCGCGCTGACCGCGATCCTCTACCTGCCGGCACTCCTGACCTTCGACAACTACACCGTCAGCATCTACTACCGCTGGTGGACGGTGCACCTCTGGGTGGAGGGCGTCTGGGAGATGGTGCAGGGTGGCCTCCTGGCGTACCTGCTCATCCGCCTCTCCGGGGCGGATCGCGAGGTGATGGAGAAGTGGCTCTACGTCATCGTGGGGCTCACCTTCATCGCGGGCATTCTCGGCACGGCACACCACTACTTCTGGATCGGCGTGCCAGCGTACTGGCAGATCATCGGCGGATTCTTCAGTGCACTGGAGCCGCTGGCCTTCCTGGGGATGGCGATATACGCGTACATGGCGATGCGGCGCGCCGGCCTCGCGCACCCGAATCGACTGGCACTGCACTGGACCATCGGCAGTGCCGTCTTTTCCGCGCTGGGAGCCGGCATCCTGGGACTGGCCCACACCTGGCCCGCGGTGAACAAGTGGACCCATGGCACGATGATCACCGCCATGCATGGGCACATGGCCTTCTTCGGTGCCTATGTCATGATCGTGCTCGCGATGATCACCTATGCCGCGCCCGGCCTGTTCGGGCACGACCAGGACGCGGGAGAATCCCCCGCCGGGATCTGGGCCTTCTGGCTGCAGATGGCAGGCATGTTCGGCATGACGATGGCGTTTGCCGCGGCCGGCATCGGGCAGACGTACCTCGAGCGCATCCTGGGAATGGGGTATCTCGAGACGCAGCACAAGATCCAGGTCCACTTCCTGATGGTGCTCGGCACGGGATGTCTCTTCTCGCTCGGCGTCGGTCTCTACCTCTACGACTTCTTCTTCCTTGCCCCCAAGCGCCGCGGCGCGCCGCCGGCGTGGCCGGCCCCGGCGGAGGGACAGGGGTGAAGGAGTGACCGGAAAGGAGCCGTACTACCTCCCGGTCGGCGACGAAGTGGCCGTGTTCGAGGAGTGTCACCGCCGCGGGCTGGCGGTGATGCTCAAGGGGCCGACCGGTTGCGGCAAGACCCGTTTCGTGGAGCACATGGCGTGGCGGCTTCAGCGGCCCCTCATCACGGTGGCCTGCCACGATGACCTCTCGGCGAGCGACCTCACGGGACGCTGGCTGATTCGGGGTGGGGAAACGGCCTGGCAGGACGGTCCGCTCGCGCGTGCGGCGCGACTGGGTGCCATCTGCTACCTCGATGAAGTCGTGGAGGCACGCCAGGATGTGGTCGTGGTGATTCACCCGCTCACCGACGATCGCCGGATGCTGCCCATCGAGAAGACCGGGGAATTGCTCGAGGCGGCGAAGGGCTTCCAGCTCGTCGTCTCCTATAATCCCGGGTACCAGCACGTGCTCAAGGACCTCAAGCCGAGCACGCGGCAGCGGTTTGTGTCGCTCGAGTTCGACTTTCCTCCCGCCGAACTGGAGCGGCGCGTCGTCATGCACGAAGGGGGAGTGGACGACGCAACGGCTGGCGCGCTGGTCGAGCTGGCCATCCGGGTCCGGCGGCTTCGCGACCGGGGGCTGGCCGAGGTGCCGAGCAGCCGGCTGCTCGTGGCCACGGCACGGCTGATCAGCGGCGGGATCGGTCCGGCGCAGGCGGCGCGTGTCGCGCTGATGGGTCCGCTCACGGACGATCCTGACCTGCTCGCGGCGATCGGCGACCTGATCAGCGCCACCTTCTGACGCCGTGGCCGAGCCCGAAGACGTCATTGCCGAGGGCGCACTACATGCCACGCGCCTGGTGCGTGAGCTGTGGGCGCGGCGGACGGCGGGACGAACGGACGCGCCGCCGAGGCTGCCCGACGTGCGACGACGCCTCGAGCTGTTCGTCGCCGCCGTCTTTCCTGATGCGCCGGAAATCGGTCTAGCCGAGCCTCCCGCACCGCGCAGTCTCCTCGCGCGCCTGGCGAAGCGAGGCACGTCCCACCTGCACAGCACCGATGCGCTCGCCTTTTCGGACGGGATGCGCATCCGACTCCCCGGACATCTCGACACACTGCCACCGGCCCGGATAGCGGACCGGTACCGGCTGCTGGCCCTGGAGCAGGCGGCGCGAGTTCACCGCGGCACCTTTGCGCACTTGCCTGCAGACGCACTGCTGCGAGACCTCTACCTGCTGTCCGAGGCCGCCGCGATTGACGTCAGCCTCGCAGGGATGTTCCCGCGCTTCTCCGCAGGGCTTGCCGAGGCCCGGCGGGAAGCCGTGCTGGCGCGTCCGGCAGTGCGCCGCCCGTCGCCGCGAGAACTTGCCGTCGAGCACCTCGTTCTGCAATTGCTGGCCGCGAATCCAGGCCAGGTGCCCGAGCCATTCATTCTCGCCGCAACGCCGGAGGGTTCGCGGCAATGGGCCGTGGAACAGGCGCGGGCACTGGCGAGCCTCGCGGGCACCTACCGTGGAACGGCGCCGATTCCGCTGTGGGGCGTGCTGCATGACGGGTCCGGCGCGCCAGTGCCGGCCACGCCGGGAGAAATGGACGAATCTTCTCCGGCGCCCGGTCGATCGCGGACGCTGCCGCGGCGTCCGCGCGCCCGTGACGCCCCGAAGGACGAGGACGATGCCGAGCCCGGAACCTGGATGGTTCGGGCGGATGACCTGCAGGAAAAGGCCGAAGACCCGATGGGACTGCAGCGGCCCGCCGACCGGGACCAGCAAGCGGACCCTGGCGACCTGGCGGATGCGCTCTCGGAGTTGCCCGAGGCACGGCTGGTCCGGACTCCGGGGCCGGTGTCCGAGGTGCTGGCAGGGGAGGATCCAATCGTTCGCGCGCCGGGGCTCCTGGTCGGTACGGAGCCCATCGGGCTTGCCTATCCGGAGTGGGACTGGCGCGCGGCAGGGTATCGGCCGGGTGCCGCAGTGGTGCGCGAACGCGTGGCTGAGGCGGGAAGTGCCGCATGGGTGGAGGGCGCACTGCGGCGGCACGCGGCCATGATCCGCACCGTTCGTCGCGACTTCGAGCGCCTGCGTCCCCGGCGCGTCGCGCTCCGGCAGCAACCCGATGGCGCCGAGCTGGATATCGACGCGCTGGTTGCGGCGTACGCCGATCGCCGCGGGGGCGGCGTCGCCGATGACCGCTTTTACATCGACACCCGGCCCGTCCGCCGCGACGCCGCGATCATGCTGCTCGTCGACGCGAGCGCATCGACCGATGGCTGGGTCGCGGGCGACCGGCGGATCATCGACGTCGAGAAGGAAGCGCTGCTGATCGTGGTTGAGGCGCTTGCGGCGCTGGGCGACCCGCACGCGGTGATGGCCTTCGCCAGTGCCGGGGCCGCGCGGGTCACGGTACAGGTGCTCAAGCGGTTCGCGGAGCGTTCGGGAATCGGGGAAGTCCGTCGCCGGATTGCCGGACTGGAAGCGGACGGATACACCCGCGTCGGCGCGGCACTCCGGCATGCCACGGCCGCGCTCTCGCAGCAGCCGGCGCGGCACCGGTTGCTGCTGCTGCTCTCGGATGGACGGCCCAATGACGTGGATGAGTACGAGGGCCGGTACGGCATCGAAGACACGCGCATGGCTGTCGCCGAGGCCCGGCTCCAGGGTGTCCACGTGTTCTGCCTGACGGTGGATCGGCAGGCACCAAGGTACGCCGGACGCATCTTCGGGCGGGACTTCGCGGTACTCTCGCGCGCGGAGCGGCTGCCAGCGGTATTACTTACGCTGATTCGTCACCTGGTCCGGAATTGACGCGGGGAGGTGCCCGATGAAACACCTGTTCATTCTCAATGACCCGCCCTACGGTACCGAGCGATCGTACAACGCCTTGGTCAAGGGGACTCGCCGTGGCTCGCTCGAGGAACTGGCCGACTGGTCCCTGTGGGCCGATCGGACGCTGGTCTTCTAGGGGAGGTGCTGTATGGCCGACCGGACGGTGCTCATTCTCGGTGGTGGCGTCGGAGGGGTGGTCGCCGCGCACCGGCTTCGCGCCCGGTTGCCGCGCGCCGATCGTGTGATCCTGATCGACCGGGAGGCCCAGCATCTCTACCAGCCCTCACTGCTCTGGCTCGCCACAGGAACCCGGACGGCCGGGCAGATTCAGCGCCCACTCTCCCGGCTGGCGCGCAAGGGCATCGAGGTCGTGCAGGCGCAGGTCGAGTCCATCGATCCGGCCCGGCGGATCGTCCGGGCTGGAGGCCGGGAGATGACGGGAGACGCGCTGATCGTGGCACTCGGTGCTGCACTGGCTCCCGAGACGATCCCCGGCCTTGTCGAGGCCGGCTGCGACCTCTACTCGATTCGCGGCGCGGAGGCGGTCCAGGCAGACCTGGCACAGCGCCGTTCCGGGAGGGTCGTTGTGCTCACGGCGGCGCCGGCATACAAGTGTCCCGCCGCACCGTACGAAGCGGCGATGCTCATCGACGGGTACCTGCGAGATCGCGGCCTCCGCGCGAACGTCGAGGTGGATCTCTACGCAGCCGAACCCGGTCCGATGGGCGTGGCCGGTCCTGTAGTGTCCGCCGGTGTGCGACAGATGGTCGAGGCGAAGGGGATCCGGTACCATCCCGAGCACCAGGTCACGGCGGTCGATCCGGTAACCCGAACCCTCTCGTTCGCCAACGGCGTCACCGCGCCGTTCGATCTCCTGGTCTCTGTCCCACCCCATCGGGCACCGGCGGTTGTCCGCGCTGCCGGTCTCGCAACTCAGGGCGGTTGGGTCGGGGTTGATCGACGCACCCTCGCGACCGTCCACCCCGGCGTCTACGCCATCGGGGACGTGACCTCGATTCCACTTGCGATGGGGAAGCCGCTGCCCAAGGCCGGGGTATTCGCCGACCGGCAGGCCGAGGTGGTCGCCGACAATCTCGTCGCGGAGTGGAGTGGTCGGAGTGTTGCAAGGGCATTCGATGGTCACGGGGAGTGTTTCGTCGAGACCGGGGGAGGCCGGGCGGGATTCGGCGCGGGCGACTTCTACGGTGAACCGCTCCCGGCGGTGGCCCTCCGCAACCCGAACCGGTGGTGGCATTGGGAAAAGGTGCTGTTCGAGCAGCGCTGGCTCCGCCGGTGGTTCTGACGCCACGTCCGACGGCGCGGCGGGAGCCCGGGGACCGAACTTGGTGCGGCGCACCCCGGTGGTTAGCTTTTCGCCCCGTTGGTACAACCTGGACAGGTGTCCGAGTGGCTGAAGGAGCCGGTCTCGAAAACCGGTAAACCGGTAACGGTTTCGAGGGTTCGAATCCCTCCCTGTCCGTTCTTCCCCTATTTCATCATCGACTTCTGGATCCCGCCCCGCACCGCGTACCACAAGAACTGGATGAGCGACTCGCCCGCAAAGGTGTGATCGATCGCGCCCACCCTCGGGGGCTGGCCTTCCTTCCCGGGGTTGTTGTGGCGAATGACGAACTCCTTCGCCACGAAGGTGATTACGCTGTACTCCAGCCGCTTGAAGAAGCTCGCCCGGGGGTCATGCACCTTCACCTTGAGGTCCGTGTACACCGGCACGATGTCGCCCACCGCATGCCCGTTCTTCGATCCGACGGAGAAGGTGACCTCCTCGAACCTGCCACCCTCGATGGTGACGGGCAGCGACTTCTCGGCGAACTGGTTGAGGGCCACGGCCGGCATCGGCCCCAACCGCCCGTGGTACACCACGTCGAAGCCTGACGAAGTGAGCGGCACAGTGGCGTAGGCGTCGAGCTTGCCCATGCCGAAGAGAGTGCTGTGGGTCTCGATGCGGAGCGGTGGACTCTTCCCGGCCACCCCGCGGCTGGTGAAGCCGGTAATCGTCGCGGTGATGGCGGTGAAGGAGACCTCGCCCGGTTCCGGCTTGCCCGGGTCCAGTTCGCGATAGAGCACCTCGCCGTCGATGACGGACAGGGTGTCGATGCCGAAGGGGAACTTGATGCTCTGCACATCCTGCTGGGCGGTGGAGTGCACCTTCCTCACCGAGTCGGGCTTGAGGTTCTTGTCGGTGTAGGCGTCGATGTCGAGGCCGAAGACCCGGCCATGCCGGAGCCACAAGCCGTCGCTCAGTGTGAGCCGGTCGAAGTCGAGGCCCGACAGCACGACACTGTCGCTCTTGACCCGTATGCGGTCGCGGCGATGGTCTTGGCGCGAGACCCATAGTGAGTCGGAGACGGTCGGGCCGATATAGACGTCGCGGATCCGCGCGGTCGAGTCGGAGAGACTGGCGGCGAGCGAGCCCACGGTAAACGTGCTCATCGGGTTGTCGTCGAGGACGATGCCGTCGGCGGTGATCGTGGCGCGGCGGCTGATCCGCCTCATGCGCGCCTCGCGCGAGGAACCGGGATTGAGGGTCACGCCGTCGGCCGACACGCTGGCCCGCTTCACGCTGACGACCTTCTGCTTTGCGTCGGGCTTCAGGTTCACGTAGCGAAAGTGCACCACCGGAACGCGAACCTCCCCGATTGCGATGGGGAGGCCGGCCTTCTGGCCTGTCTCGCGGTCGGGTGCGGCCTCGGCCGAATCCTTCCCGGCGTGCCGCACCTCGACGTCCGCGGTGCCGACCGCGAGACTGCCGACACGGATCGCCTTGCCGCGCGCGAGCTCGGACAGGTGGATCCCGCCGAGCCGGATACTGTCGAGGCCAATGGCGACGCTGCTCGACGGGGTCCTTCTGGCGCCAGTGGTATCGGCACCGGTGCGGATACGGATGCGATGCAGCGTGACGCTGGAATCGCCGAGGCTGATGTCGGCGGACTCCGCGCGTGCGTTCGCCTCCCCGGCGACGGTCACGGCCGAGGCGCGCAGCTCGAGGTTCTGTTCGAGCAGGGGCCGGGTGACACCGTGCTCCAACGCGATGGAGCGTCCGGTGACGGCGAGGCGCCCGATGGACACAGCGAGCGGCGCCTTGCCGGGCTCGGTCCTGCGGTACTGCGCGTGTCCATGCCACACGTGCAACTCGCCGACGGCAATGGGGAGTGAGAAGCCGGTGAACGACGAGTCGGCAGCCGGCGGTCGTGAGCCGTCAGTGAGTCGTGAGTCGTGAGTCGTGGGTCGCGAGTCGCGGGGGATCCCGGCGTCCACCCTGACGTCGACCGAGGCATTGCCGAAGATCGCCTGCCGCAGGCTGGCACCGTGGCCGTCAGCCAGGCGCACGAAATCGATGCCGGTGAAGCGCATGCTGTCGAGCGCGACGCGCACGCTGGTGCGCAGGGGCCGCGGTGAGTAATGGGGCGCGACGCGGATGCTGTCGATGGTGAGCGTGGAGTCGGCGAAGTTCGCGGTGACCCGGCCCACGGCGATGCTGCGCACCTTGCCCCAGTGCCGGTCGATGTCGGTGAGCACCAGGGTGAGGCGCTGGGCGAGGAACGGCACCATCGCATGGCCTCCCCGGGTGGTATCGATGGCCAGGTTGGTGCCGGTCACGGCGACCTTTCTCACCAGGAACTCGCGATCGGGCAAACCGGGATGATGCTCGATGTAGGTGACATCACCCTTGGCATTGAGCCGCTCGATGCGGGCGGGCACACCGATGTCGGCGAGGGTGGAGTCGAGCGCCGGGGTGGTCCGGTCTTCGTGCGGCGGCGGTGCGGGGAGCGACATGTCCTTCTGCAGCCGCACCTTCACGCCGCTCCCGGTCATCTCGCGGGCCTCGAGCCTCGAGCGAACGATGAGGAGGTCGTAGTTGACGCCGCGCATCACCACGCTGTCGAGCGTCGCGCGGCCAAGTGTCTGCCGCACCTTCTGCCGTTTCATCCACGCCGCGTCGCTGAGCGCCGGGCCGACGGTGACCTGGCGCGCCACCAGCACCGAGTCGCCCACGTGGAGGCGGAACTGGCCCAGCGTGAGGGACTTCAGCGAATCGCTGGTGCCATATGTGGCCCCGTCAAGGTTGAGCTCCAGCACCCTGGCCAGGAGCGGGCGCTGCTTTGCCGGGGGCAGCTGTGGGTCGATGAGGATGTCCCCGGCCCGGAAGGCGAAGTGAGGCAGCCAGACGTTGTTGGTGGGGTGACCAGGACGATGACCGGTGTAGCGCAGGGTGCCGTCGAGCAGCTCCACGGTGTCGGCCTCGAGCCGAACCCCTGTGGCGGCGACGGCCGCGGCCTCATGCACCGGCGACACCGGCGGCGCCGCGGTTGGCGGACGGGGCGGCAGTGAGGCATCGCTCTCGATGGTGGCGTGGAGCCCGCCGATGACGATGCGGTCGGTCATCACCTTCCCACTCATGAGCAGCTGCGCCAGGTCGATACCGGCAAAGCGGACGCTGTCGGCCACGAGCTTCACCCAGGGGCGGCGGAACGCCTGCTTGCGGAACCAGATGCTCGCGGTGTCGCTCGGTCCCACCCGGAGGCCGATGAGGGTGAAGCTGCCCTCGTCGAGATTCGCCGCCATCTGCTTGAAGGCCACGGTCTCGTCGCCTGAGCCGATGGCGAGCTCCTCGGCGGCGAGCGCGATCTGCCTGGCGAAGAGCGGGCGGCGCTCGGACATCGGCAATTGGGGATTGACGAGCACGTCGTCGAAGTGCGCCGAGAACTTCTCCAGTGCCACGCGCTCCGCAGGGCGGTCGGGTCGCTGCCGCGTGAGGTCGAGCCGAATGTCGGGGAACTCCACCTCCACGACCTTGATGACCGGCAGCTCGGCGGGAAGACGGAACTCGCGTCGCAACTTCAGGAAGTCGAGCCCGCCCCCGCGCTTGCCTGGCGTCGATGCCGCCGGTGCGTCGGTGGCGGCCACCCGGGCGCCGATGCGCACGCTGTTGCAGCGGAAGAGCGAGCCGTAGAGACCCTGCTTCTGGATGAGTCTCCAGACGTCGACGCCACTGAGTTGGCAGCCGTGCGCGCTCAACCGCAGCGTCGGCCGGTTGGGGTGCGAGGCCCTCCGGATGGAATCGGTGGTGACGAAGGCGGAGTCGAAGGAGATCGAGCCGGGGAAGAGGCGCAGCCGCACCGGGCTGATCTGCAGCACGTAGACACTGTCGGAGACCCGCGTCATCTCGGCCCGGAGGATCTCGCGCAGCGCCTGGCTCGAGACATTGCGCCACCGGAGCAACGGAGACAACAGGATAAGAAGCAGGACACCCCCGATCGCCAGCAACCAAGAGCGACGGGTCGGGCGGAACTTGTGCGGTGGCGAAGCGGGGGATGGAGTCTGATCCATGCGGCCATAAGAATAGCGTGCGGGGGTCGGGTCCGCTCCGGGAACGGCGCCTTGTGCCGCCCAGGCTAGGCCGGCAGAATCCGCGCATGACCCTGCATGCATCCTGGCCCGCGGACGTGCCCCGCCCGCGCGACTACCTGGAGACCGCGGACGGCCTCTTCTTCGCGGTGGTATCGTCGGCGGTGGATGCGGGGCATGCGCTCACCAGCCTTCGGTACGTCCGGCGACGTGGCGGGCTTCACAGGCTGGGTAGCGAGGACGCGAACGAGTATCTCCGCGAGCACCGGCCTGCGTTCCTTGCTCACTCGGCGTTGATCGACGCGATGATCCACCGGGTACCGCTGGCCGACGTCGTGCGGACACACAGGCCGGCCGAGCGACTGCGCGACCTCCGCGCGGCGGGACGAGGCGACCGGCTCGAGCGACGGGCGCTCCTCGCGGTGGAGGCGCTCGTCGGCAGGGGGGCTACGCCGGAGCGGATCGGACTGGGCGGTTCGCTGCTGCTGGGGGCGCAGCACGACGACTCGGATATCGACCTCGTGGTCTACGGGCGCGCGGCGTTCGAGCGGGCGCGACGGGCGCTCGAGGCGGCGGTCCTGACCGGCGAGTTACAGCCGCTGGACCAGGCGCACTGGGAAGCGGCCTGGCACCGGCGGGGCAGCGACCTGAGCCTGGACGAGTACGTGAAGCACGAACTCCGCAAGCGGAACAAGGCGCTGGTGGACGGCACGCGAGTGGACCTGAGCCTGGTGGTGGATCGCGACGAGGAAGTGCCGGAGCGGGGGCCGTTCCGGAAACACGGGAAGGTCGTGGTGCGGGCCCTGGTGACCGATGCGACGGCCGCGTTCGATCACCCGGCGCGGTACCGGGTGGAAAGCGACGTGGTGAGCGAGGTGGTGTCGTTCACG
Organism: uncultured Gemmatimonadales bacterium; assembly: GCA_963773095.1. GTDB lineage: Bacteria > Gemmatimonadota > Gemmatimonadetes > Gemmatimonadales > GWC2-71-9 > JAGGAG01. The sequence goes on along the minus strand of CAVYZY010000006.1, from coordinate 162,888 downwards.
CCGACGTATGCGGGACAAGCGTTGGCGGGAGAGACGATCGAGGCGAGCGGGTGGCTGGAAACGGACTCGGTGGGCGCGCGGCGGGTGGTGGTGGGGACGAGTCGGGAGGGGAGGGGGGAGTGGATAAAAAGCGTGACGAGAAACTGACACAGCGTGAGGGGAACGGCAACAGCGTAAGGGGGAACTGCAACAGCGGCTACCGCAGTTGCTTTTCCTCCTCACGCTTCTTCCGTTCCTCCTCACGCTGTTGTGGCTACTTCGCCAAATTCTTCCTCAAATCACCCAGATTCAGCATCGGCACTCCGCCTTCGGTCGGCACCAAGATCACCAGGTTATTCGATGCCTTCATACCCTCCAGCACCTCGAGGTACTGCTTGGTGAGGGCCTCGGGGGTGAGGGTCTGGTTGAGCAGGCGCTGCTGCTCGGCCTGGAGCCGGGCGACGTCGACACGGTGGCGCTCGGTCTCGACCTGCTGTTCCTGCGCGATCTTGGCATTGATTGCCTGAATCACCTGCTCCGGGGGCTGCAGGTCGCGGAGGAAGAAGGCGGTGATCTCGGCGATGCGGAACCGCGGGCCGCCGGAACGCGGCTGGGTCTCGAGGGCGGAATCGACCTCGGCCTTCATCCGGTCCGCGATCATGTTGCGATTGGCGATCTGGTTGATGGAGAAGGCCGACATGCCGTCGCGGACACCATTCCGGATGGCGTTCTGGACCACGCTCTCGATCTGCTCGTGCCCGCCGATCTCGGTGTAGATGCGGGGCGCCTGCTGGGGGTCGATCTGCCAGCGCACGGCGGCATCGACGTTCATCCCCATCTGCTCGCTGGAAAGGGCGGGGATCCGCTCGGCCTGCTCGCCGCTGCGGGGCCACTGCTCCTCGCGGGTGGAGAAGCGCTCCACCTCGGACCAGGGGGTGACGAACCGCACGCCGGGAAGCAGCGGGGCGGAGTCCACCTTGCCGAAGGCGTGGCGGACGCCCACGGAGCCGGCGTCGATGACCACGAAGGAGCTGGTGGAGAGGGCCAGGACGCCGAGCAAGGCGATGACCAGGCCCACGAGGCGCGTGAGCGCGGCGCCGGGCCGGGGCGACGCACCGCTCTTCATGCCCGAGGCGGTGGCGAGAATGATCAGGGAGACGAAGAGGAGGACGAAGCCCAGAACCAGACGGGTCACGGAATCTCCGACGATTGGGATGAAGGAGGGAAAATGACCTGCATGAGGAGGAACGGCAACAGCGTAAGGAGGAATGGCAACAGCGGCTACCGTAGTCGCAGTTCCGCCTCACGCTTCTGCGCTTCCTCCTCACGCTCTTACCGCCCGCGAATGCTCCCCGCCGTGCCGTACCTCAGCACCCGGTTCATCGTATCCACGTAGCGCTCCCACTTCTCCAGCTCGGTCCAGAACCATTGCCGGCCCTGGGGGGTGAGCTGGTAGTAGCGGGCCTTTCGGTGGCGCTCGGAGGCGCCCCATTCGGACTCGATCATGCCGCGCTTCTCGAGGCGGCGGAGGGCGGGGTAGAGGGTACCCTCCTCGACCTGGAGGGTGCCGTTGGTGACCAGGCGCATCCATTCGGCCACACCGGCGCCGTGGGTGGGTTCCCAGCGCAGGGCGCGGAGGATGAGCATGTCGAGCGTGCCCCGGACGAGGGCGGTGGCGGAGGGCGACATGCTGCAAGCTATCGCCATTCCCATAGGATTTCTATGGGAAGCGGTGGACGCGCCGGGCGGGGTTCAGTAGGCTTGCTTCCTTCGTGGTCTGTTCAACCCCTCTGTCCCCCGCCCAGAAGAGGAGCATGCCGTGAGCGAAAGTCCCGAACGCGTTGACGAGATCTTCAGCGCCGATGTGTTTTCCCGTGCCGTCATGCGCCAGCGGTTGCCGAAGGAGGTCTACAAGAGCCTCCTCCGGACCATCGACCGGGGCGAGCCGCTCGACGCCAAGGTGGCCGACGTCGTCGCGGCCACGATGAAGGACTGGGCCGTCGAGAATGGGGCCACCCACTTCACCCACTGGTTCCAGCCGCTCACCGGCCTCACGGCCGAGAAGCATGACTCGCTGGTGTCACCGGATGGCCAGGGTGGGGTGGTGTTCAACTTCTCCGGTTCCGACCTGGTGCAGGGCGAGCCGGACGCGTCCAGCTTCCCGTCGGGCGGATTGCGCGCGACGTTCGAGGCCCGGGGCTACACGGCATGGGACCCGACCAGTCCGGCGTTCCTGATCCGGGGCCAGGGCGGCACCGTCACCCTCTGCATCCCGACCGCCTTCGTGTCGTGGACCGGCGAGGCGCTCGACACCAAGATTCCGCTCCTCCGCTCGATGGAGGCGCTGTCCAAGCAGGCGCGCCGCATCCTCAAGGTGTTCGGCACCGATGCGGGCGTGTCGCAGGTGTTCACCACGGTGGGCCCGGAGCAGGAATACTTCCTGATCGACCGGGACCTGTTCTTCGCGCGGCCGGACCTCGTGTCGTGCGAGCGCACGCTGTTCGGGTCGCGGCCGCCCAAGGGGCAGCAGCTCGAGGACCAGTATTTCGGCACGATCCCGGCGCGGGTGCTGGCATGCATGCACGAGGTGGAGCGGGAGTTGTGGCGGCTGGGCGTGCCGGTCAAGACGCGGCACAACGAGGTGGCGCCGGGGCAGTACGAGATCGCACCGCTCTTCGAGCAGAGCCACATCGCCAGCGACCACCAGATGCTCACGATGGAGACGATCAAGCGGGTGGCGCAGCGGCACGGCCTCGCGGCGCTGCTGCACGAGAAGCCGTTCGCCGGCATCAACGGCTCGGGCAAGCACAACAACTGGTCGATGTCCACGGACACGGGGGTCAACCTCCTCGATCCGCAGGACGAGACCCACACCAACCTGCAGTTCCTGGTGTTCCTGGTGGCGGTGATGCGGGCAGTGGACCTGCATGCCGACCTGCTGCGCGCCTCCATTGCGTCGGCGGCCAACGACCACCGGTTGGGTGCGAACGAAGCCCCACCGGCGATCATCTCGATCTTCATGGGAGCGATGCTGTCGGACATCCTGGCGCAGGTGGAGCAGGGGTTGCCCAAGCGCACGATTCGCGGGGGCACGCTCGACCTGGGCGCCAGGACGCTGCCGCAGCTGCCGCGGCATTCGGGTGACCGGAATCGCACGAGCCCGTTCGCGTTCACGGGGAACAAGTTCGAGTTCCGCGCCGTGGGATCGAGCGCCAGCATCGCGTGGCCCAACACCGTGCTGAACACGATCGTGGCGGAGTCGCTCGATCTCTTCGCGACGGAGCTGGAGAAGTCGGCTGGGGCCAACCCGTCTCCGGCGAAGCTGCAGGAGGCGGTGCTCAGGATCCTCAAGCGGGAGATCAAGGAGCACAAGCGGGTGATCTTCGACGGCGACAACTACACGCCGGAGTGGCACAAGGAGGCGTCGAAGCGCGGGTTGCCGATCATGGCCGACTCGGTGGCGGCGTACCCGATCCTCAAATCGAAGAAGACGGTGGACCTGTTCAAGGCGTACGGGGTGCTGAACAAGGCCGAGGTGGATTCGCGATTCCATATTGCGGTGGAGAAGTACGTGAAGCAGATGGGCATCGAGGCGGACATGGCGGTCAATATCGCGCGCACGATGGTCCTTCCTGCGGCATTGCAGCACCAGGAGCTGCTGGCCGGGGCGCTGAACGGGCTGGAGTCGGCCGGGGTGAAGTCGCCGGAGCAGAAGAAGGCCCTGGAGGAGTTCGCGGGGCTGGTGAGCTCGCTCAGGAAGGCGACGGCGAAGCTGGAGAAGGCTGCTTCCCATCACAGCGACGACCCGTACAAGCATGCGCAGCACATCAAGGTGGACGTGAAGCCGGCGATGGCGGAGTTGCGGGAGACCGTGGACACGCTGGAGACGTGGGTTTCGTCGGAGCTGTGGCCGCTGCCGACGTACCAGGACATGCTGTTCCTGGAGTAAGCGAGCAGCAGGCGGGCAAGGGACAAGGACGGGGCCGGCGAATGCCGGCCCCGTTCGCTTGGTGTAGCTTCCATGCCTGTGCGTTTGCGTCCCGGAAGGAGGCCCGCATGACCGATGGCCTGTTCGCGCGCAGCTGGGCCGACTTCCGCTTCCACTGGCGCAAGTCGCTCGGTTTTCACCTGCTCATGCAGCTGCTTGGCTTCGCGATCCTGACGCCGCTGGTGGCCTGGGTCGGCCGCATGATCGTGCTCGCCTCGGGCGGGCCGGTGATCAGCAACGTCGACATCGCGGCGTTCGTCCTCTCCCCGGCCGGTGTCGCCTTCGTGCTGGTGGTCGCGGCACTCACCATCACGCTGCTGCTCGCGTCGTTCACCGGCCAGACCTGGATTGCCGGCCACGCGGTGGCGCGGCGCGAGGTGACGGTCGCCTCGACCATTGCCTTCGTGGTCCGCAAGCTGCCCCTGCTGATCGTGCTCTCGGCGCGCGTGTTCCTCCAGCTCGTGCTGCTGGCCCTGCCGTTCCTGGCGGCCGCAGGGATCGTGTGGTTCACGATGCTTCGCGGACACGACATCAACTACTACCTCTCCGAGCACCCGCCCGAGTGGCAGCGGGCCAAACTGCTGGTCATCATCCTGGGCGCGGGCTTCGGCCTGGCGGCCGCGTGGCAGCTCGCGCGCTGGCTGTATGCCGTACCGATCTTCGCCTTCCTCGGGTTTACGCCGGCGCAGTCCCTCTCCGACAGCTGGGACATGACACGGGGCCGGCTCCGGCGGATCGTGCCGCCGCTGCTGGCGTGGTGGCTGCTGGTGACGGCGGCTGCCGCGGCGATCACGTGGGCCAGTCGCCCGGTATCGGAGGGCGGGCTCGATTGGGCGGGCATCGACGTGGGGCGGGTGCTGCCGCTCCTGGCGCTGTATTTCGTGGCGGCGCTGGTGGGCAGCTTTGTCTACAGCGGGCTGTACCTCGGCGGCCAGCAGTTCCTGGTGACGCGCTTGTACGCGGAGCAGCACAACGCGGCCAAGTGGCGGGTGCCGGTCGAGCTCGAGATCAGCGAGGAACATTCCCGGTCGCTGGCGTTACCCGTCATCCTGGCCCTCGTTGTCCTCCTCGCCCTGGCGGGTGGTACGTCGTGGGTGGTGGCCTCACGACTGGACATGGAGCCCCACGTGGCGTTCACGGCGCACCGCGGCGCGTCGGTGGCGGCGCCGGAGAACACCATGGCCGCATTCCGCGCGGCGATGGAGGCGGGGTCCCCCTACATCGAGCTCGACGTGCAGCGCACCCGTGACAGCCAGGTCGTGGTGCTGCACGATGCCGACCTCATGCGGATGGGTGGCGACCCGCGCAAGATCGGCGAGCTGACCGTGGCCGACCTGGCCACCATCGACATCGGACGGAAGTACGACCCGGCGTTCACCGGTGAGCACGTGCCGACGCTCGAAGAGGTGATCGACCTGGTGCGCGGCCGGATGAAGATCAACATCGAGCTCAAGTACAACGTGCCGGACCCGGGGCTGGCTCCCGCCGTGGTGGACCTGCTGCGGCGGAAGGACTTCCTCGACCAGGTGGTGATCACGTCGCTCGACTACGAATCGCTCAAGCAGGTAGAGCGCATCGAGCCCAGCCTCAAGACGGGCCACATCGTGACGGCGGCGGTCGGGGACGTGATACGCACCGAGGCCGACTTCCTCAGCCTCAATTCGGCGCGGGCCACGGGGTCGGTGGTCCGGCAGGCGCACCGGGCGGGCAAGCAGGTCCACGTCTGGACCGTCAACAAGCCGGAAGTGATGATGCGCATGATCGAGCGGGGCGTGGACAACATCATCACTGACGACCCGGTCATGCTGGTGCGGGTGATGAAGGAGCGACAGTCGCTGAGCCGGCCGGAACTGCTCGGGCTGCGGCTGCGGGTGCTGTTCGGCAAGCCGCCGAAGGAGCTGACTGACCCGGCCGCGGTGGAGCCGCTTTGAGATGTCAGTCGTCAGTCGTCTGTCGTCAGTCAGTCGTCAGTCGCGTGGCGGGACGGGTCAGGGCGCGCTCGGCATTCCGAACCCCAGGATGCGAGCGGCGTCCGCGACGCTGATGGATGCGAGGGTAAGGGGCTCCGGATCGCCGATCGTCAGCTCGTCCGTCAGCACGCGGTCGGCGAAGAGCACCGTGCTGGTCCAGGCGCCGGTGAGCGCCGACCACCAGCGGAGCCCGGCGTGACCCGCGGTGTGTACTTGCCGCGCGATGGCCTGGGTGACGACGCGGTCGTGGTGGGCGAGTTCTTCCGGGCGGCGGGCAAGCGTCAGCAGCACCGCGGGGTCGCCGAGGTCGGCGACCTTGTCGTATGTGGAGACGGGGATGTCGAGCGAGGCGACGGCGAGGGGCCAGCCATGACGTTTGAGGTGCGCGGCGGTGAGCGTGGCGCCGCGGAAGCCCTGCAGCACCTCGCCGACGGCGTGTGCTGGACTGCCAGCCAAGTAGCGGATTGGTGGATGATCGCCCAAGTCAAAGCGCCCGGTGGTCTGGCCCGGCTGGAGGTAGGTGGGAGAGAACGGATCGCCGGGGGCAGCGCGCTTGTCCCAGGGGAAGCAGCGCCAGAGGGTGACCGCTGGGACGGCCGTGCTCACGCGTAGGAGCCGGCGCGCTCCGCCTCCACCGCGGCCATGACGGCGGCGACGTGTCCGTCGCGCAGGAGGTCGAGGGGCCGCTGGTGGTTGAGGTGAGCATTGGTGCCCTGGAGCCAGTCGGCGATGACTTCGGGCTCGAGGAACTGGAGCAGGGCAGCGACCACGGCGGCCAGGCCGGTGGCGCGCCAGGCCGGCTGGCCCCGCATGCGCTGGCCCCGCTGGCCGCGGGTAACCTGGCTGCGATTGACGTCGAGCCAGTCGGCGAAGCTGTTAGCGGAGCCGAAGACCGTGACACCGGAGGCGGTGCTGGCCTGCTGGATGAGGGCGGTGAGGTTGGCTGGGGTGCGGCGCACGGCCATGGGAGCCTCTTGAAGTATACGCAACAAATATGTTGCGTTGCACTCGGGAGTCAAGGGCGCGGTGGAAACGAAGAAGGACGGAATCGGGGATTCCGTCCTTCTGGCTCTTCTACTCAGTCTATCACGCCCATGGGGCCTACGCGGGCCAGGTTGGGGGGCGGCGGCGAGTGAGGACGAAGAGTTCAGTTGGGCACGACTCGGGGGTCAGCTCCCCGGCCATGGCCGCAAAGAGGGCGGCGTCGGGACCGGTGGCACCGGGGTCGAAGTAGACCGCCAGGCTCCTGACCAAGGCGGCCCGGTCGGGTCGGTCGACGGCGGCCCACTCGGCCGGAAGTTCAGCGGTGCTGCGGCACTCGAGCCGGACGCGGACCGCGCCATCCAGCCAGCAGGACATCCGGCTCAGCTCGTCCAGGAGCTCGCTGGTGAGGACCAGGCTCTCGCCACCCGAAGTCACGGCGCCGAACCGGATCCGGCCGCGCTCATTCCGGCGGTGCAGAACCACACCCCACTTGAAGGCGGGGCAGTCCCGGCGGTGCCACTCCATGATGGTGGCCAGCTGCTCCTTGAACACATCGACGACCATGGGTGATCTCATCGTAGTCACTCCTGAACGCCGTGCTGTCTTGGGTGGTTCCGCGTTGACAGGAGCTGATGAAGCATGTTGCAGGCCAGATCGGAGCAGCGAAGAAATTCTCTATCGGTAGCACTTAATAATGTGACTTGCAGTAACGTATATAAACTATTTAATAGTAATAGTTAACAGACTATCAATACGCTACTATATCTAAATACTGTCGACGACGACAAGAGGACGACTCTGGCGGGGAAGCGCTGCTAAAACGGGACTCCGATTCCGCCTGCAAGACTTGTCATCACTGCGGCGCCGGCTCTGCTGTCGGCGCCACCGTCGAATCAGCGGGCGCCGGAATCACCACGCGGCGGACGATGATGTCGGTGCTCGAGGCGTGCTCTTCCGGCTGCGCCCTGAGGCTGGCGGGGGCGCTCACGACTTCCCACCGGCCGGGCGCCAGGAACTCACTGAAGAGGACGGTGAGCTTGTAGTCCCGGGGCCGGCCCAGGCGGATGAGGAACTGACCGTCCGGGTTGGTGAAGGTGATGTTTCCGTCGAAATCGAGGGCGGCGCCGTCGACTGGCTGGCCTTGCTCGTCGACCACCCGTCCGCCGATCACGAACTTGCCGATCTGGGGTGAGACCAGGTTGGGCTGCATCCCGCCGAACTGGCTCAGGTACAGGAAGGTGGACGCGGTGGCGGTGTAGTTGACCGAGCCGTCCGGCTGGATGACGGTGTTGAGGTTGGTGGAGTACCGGCCCAGTTGCACCCGCGCGCTGATGCTCAGCACGCTGTTGAAGGGGTCGAGCGGGGCGAACGGCTGCTGGACGATCTGGTATGACAGGCTCAGGTCGCCGATCGGGGTCATCACGTCGCCACCGAACTGGATGGTCGGGTCGCCGTTGTTGAAGGAGACCTGTTGCAGCAGGGAGAACCGGCGCGAGACGTGTTCGCGGAGGCTCACGATCGGCGTGTTGGTGGAGGGGCCGATGGAGGGCCGGCTCTGGAGCAAATAGACCTCGGCGTCCACCCACTGGCCGAAGGAGTAGCCAAGGGCAAAGTAGGTGCTGAGGTTGCTCAGTCCCTGCGAGTGCGAGTCGTAGAGCCCCGCCTGGGCGCGGACGCCGAAGCGGGTAATACTGCCGTACACGGTGTTGCCGCTGGCGCTGATCGCCGGGGTGGTATCGGTGGCGCTCTGGAGATAGTTCTGCCGGGCCACCCCGATGGCGATCTGGGGCCACGGTTGCCAGTCGACCTGGATGTTCTCCTTGTACGCCTCGGTCTGTGCCGGGTACGGCAGCGCCGCACGGCGGAAGTTGTCTCCCAGCCCCACGTAGGACGTGCGCACCGACAGGGAGCGGTTCTTGTACTCGAGAGCGACCGCGCCATAGGGGGCGTTGCTGCCGATGCCGCCGCTCGCGGCGACGCCGAGGTTGACGAGGGGGAACCAGGCGACGCTGCCGATGGCCGACTGCTGTGAAGCGATGACGCCGTCGAAGCCGAGGGTCACCTGGCGGCTGGCCTCGTGCCGGGCGCTCACGGCGCCGAAAGGATCGTCGAAGGAGTAGGCCTGGAAGAACTGCGAGCCATATGCGGCGGCGGCGGAACCCGCGGCAGCCAGGACCATGGTGCGCTTCCGCACCCAGGTGTAGCGGACGTCCTGGGTGAGAACGTTCACGCCGGTGCTGAAGAGGTCGGTGGCGTACTTCTCGAGCAGGACGCTCGAGCCGATGCGCAGCGAATCCTGGTGGAACGAGGTCTGGATAGCGGCACCCAGCTTGAACCCGTCCTGGTAGCCCACGCCGAGCCAGCCGGTGAAGCGGGAGGTGTAGAAGTGCACCGACCCGCCGTAGCTGTCATAGAGCGAGGTGCCGCCCGCCTGAACCTCGACCACCGTCTGCCCGACCGCGCGCGTCGCGGGCGCCGACAAAGCGACCAGGAGGGCCGCGAGGGCCCGCGCCGTGCTAGCGCGTCGCGCTGGAATCACGGGCCGCCGAGTCGGCGGGGACGGGCGGCGGAGCAGTGGTCGTATCGATGGCGACGTCGGTGCTGCTCAGGCGGAAGCCATCGAAGCGCACGTCGATCTTCTGGGGCGGCAGCGAATCGGCCCAGGGAATGCGCATGCGGCGGATGCCGTTGGGAAACAGCGGGAAGCCGGCCCCCTCCTGTGATTTCGCCTTCTCCGCGCTGGCAACCACTGTCTGCACCCGGCCGAGCCGCGGGCTGCTGTTGGCGAACTCGATGACGACCTGGCGTTCGGCGGGGCGGTAGCGCACCGAGCGGATGGTGATGTCCGCCTCCGCGAGCTTCATTTTCTGGTAGAAGTAGACGACGTGTGGCAGCTCGATGCGGAGGTTGATGCCGGATTCGGTCTTCGACCCGGTGATGCCGCTCCAGACGTTGAACCAGTAGGGGACGGTATCGGCGTCGGCCTCGTAGAAGACGGTGTAGGCCTGGCGCGGCTGGAGCCGGAAGCTGAGCGTCGAGAGCCGGAGCTTCACGACGGTGGTGTCGAGCGGGACGTCATAGAGGTCGCCGTCTTCCGTCACCTTGAAGCCCTTGGGCTGGAGGACGACGGTGAGGGGGAAAAGGGTCTGGTTGGTGACGACGAACGATCCCCGGGCCTTGCCTCCGCGGTACTCGGAGATGGGCGGGCTGATCGATTGTGCCGCGGCCGGCGCCGCGAGCAGGAGGAGCGTCGGAATGGCGTAGACGAGGAGCTTCACCTGCGATGTTCTCCGGTCGATGACGCGGCAACGATAGCCCCGTCGTCGCGCGCGGCGCCACCTGCCGGGTGCGCGGGGCTAGTAGATCACCGCGCGGATGTTGAGGACGCCGGCATAGGTCCCGGCGGCAAGCGGGAAGCCGACGAGGTTGAGCCGCAGGTCGAGCTGGTCGGTGCGATTGCCCTGGCGGCAGAAGAACCCGAATCCACAGAAGGCGGGCCAGTTCCAGAGCACCGCGGTACCCCCCGCCGAGCCGACCCCACCCACTGCGTTCGCCGTGATGGATGTCCAGGAGGTGAGGAGCGTCGGGTTGGCGCCAGAAGTAAGGCCCTCCACGCGCGACGCCGGAATGCTGAAGGAGCCAGTGGTCAACGCCTGTGCCGGGTTGGAGAAATACGCCACCAGCGACATGGTGCCGCCGAAGAAGAAGGACAGGTTCCACTCGGTGTAGATCTGCACCGGCGTGGGGAACTGGTTGACGGCGTTGGGCGTGATGCTGGGTATGGTCTGGCTCGATCCCGACAGCACGATCACGGTAATGCTGCTGGTCGCGGTGGCCGCGAGCGTGATGGGCACCGGCGCCCCAAGCGTGCCGGCCTGGGCTTCAGCGCGGCTGCCGAACGCACCTGCGAGCAGCGTTGCCAAGGCCACGCCGCTCGCAAGGAACGATCGACGGAAGGACATCTCAGCGTTTTCCGCTGACCGCTTACTGAACGATCGCGCGGAGGTTGAGCGTACCGGTGTAGGTGCCGGCGTTGGGTGACGGCTGACCGGTGTAGTCGAGTCCAAGGTCGAGGTTGGTCGTCGCCGTGCTGTTGAGCGGGGCGGCGTTGACGCTCCAGAGCTGCAGGGTACCGCCGGCGACACCCAACGTCGAGGAGACGCCGCCGGTGAAGGGCGCGTAGGCCGCGGCACCGGTGCGACCCACGACGCGGGCCGACGCGATGTTGTTGCCGCCGCTGGTGAGGGCGGAAGCCGGCGTGGCGAACCAGCCGACGAGCCGGATGGTGGTGCCGGCGGTGAGGTTCCACGCTGCGGTCACCGTGAGGCCGGGAAAGTTGGTCTGCACGCCGGCGCCGATGGCCGGCATGGTAACGGAGGCCGCGCTGGTGGTGAGCGTGAGCGTTGGGGCCTGGGTAGCGTTGAGGAGCACAGTTACCGGGCCGTTCGACAGCGTTCCGACCTGGGCCTCCGCGCTGCCGGCCACGAGGGCCAGCGCGCCGACGAACAGGACGGTCTTGAGCAGGCGGTTCATTTCAATGGCTCCTGTGGGTTACTGAACGACAGCGCGAAGGTTCAGCGTACCGGTATAGGCGCCGGCGTTGGGCGACGGCTGACCGGTGTAGTCGAGACGGAAGTCGAGGTTGGTGGTGGCAGTGCTGTTGAGCGGCGCCGCGGCGACGCTCCAGAGCTGGGCGGTGCCGCCTGCGGTACCCAGGCCGGCGACGGCGTTACCCGTGAACGGGGTGTAGGCGGCTGCACCAGTGCGACCGAGCACCCGCGCTGACGCGATGTTGTTGGCGCCGCTGGTCAGCGCGCTCGCCGGCGCGGCAAACCAGCCGACCAGGACGATGTTGGCACCGGCCGTGAGGTTCCACGCGGCCGTGACGTTGAGCGACGGGAAGTCGGTGGTGGTGCCGGCGTTGATCGACGCGATCGTGGTCGAGGCGGCGCTGGTCGAGAGCGCCAGGGTCGAGGCCTGGGTCGCGTTGAGGAGCACGGTCACGGGACCATTTGACAGGGTGCCGACCTGGGCTGACGCCGTATTGGCGACAAGGGCAAGGGCGGCGAGGGAAAGAAGGCTGCGGGCGCTACGCATTTGGTCGATCTCCTGAAGGCGGCGTACTGGGTGACGCGATAGTGAACGGTTGCCGCTCGTGGCGGCGGCCTTTGGCGCCGCTTAAGTCAAACGGTGTGCCGGGTTGGGATGGCGGGGTGTATGGGAAGGCGACGGTGTAGAGGAACGAGTCGGCAGGCTTCAGTCGTCGGCCGTCAGTGAGTCGTCAGCCTGTCGCTGATGACTAACGACTGTTAGCTCGCTGCGCGTTGACTGGGGGGATGGGCGGGTCTAACTTCTTCCCCCGCAACAACCTTGGACAGGTGGCCGAGTGGCTCAAGGCGCACGCCTGGAAAGTGTGTATACGGCTCAAACCGTATCGAGGGTTCGAATCCCTCCCTGTCCGTCGGAGTCCAGAGTCGAGAGTCCAGAGTCGAGAGTCGAGAGTCGAGAGTCGGATCGAGAGTCGAGGGTGAGTTGGGGACAGCCCTGGACCCTAGACTCTAGACCCAGCAGGGAACCGATCCGCTTCACCGGACGTAGAGTCGGAAACAACCTGAAGGCCCCATGCTGATCCGCCGCCCGGATGACATTCCCTCCCGACTCATAACAGACGAAAAGCTGTTCTGGGACCGGCGCGCGTTCCTGGCGGCCGTGGGTGGTGCGGCGCTGGTGGCGATGCCGGTGGAGAAGCTGCTCGCGGCGGGTCGGAACCTGGGGCGTGTCGCCGGCGAGAAGCTCACGCCCTACGAGGCGGTAACCACCTACAACAACTTCTACGAGTTCGGCACTGACAAGTCGGATCCTGCCGCCAACTCGAAGGACTTCCGCACCAGGCCGTGGACGGTGACGGTGGAGGGCGAGGTGAAGAAGCCCGCCACATATCAGTACGGCGACTTCGTCGGTGGATTCACGCCGGTGGAAAAGGTGTACCGGCACCGGTGCGTCGAGGGATGGTCGATGGTGATCCCGTGGATAGGGATCCCGCTCGCGAGCATCATCGGGCGGCTCGAGCCGACCTCGAGGGCGAAGTTCATCGAGTTCACCACGATCCTCGACCCGAAGCAGATGCCGGGGCAGCGGTCCAACATCCTGCCGTGGCCCTATGTGGAGGGGCTGCGCATGGACGAGGCGATGAATCCGCTTTCGCTCATGGTGACGGGCGTATACGGAAAGCCGCTGCTGCCGCAGAACGGCGCTCCGCTCCGGCTGGTGGTGCCATGGAAGTACGGCTTCAAGGGCGGCAAGTCGATCGTGAAGATCCGCTTCACCGAGACGCAGCCGAGGACGACGTGGAACATCGCGGCGCCGAACGAATACGGGTTCTACGCCAACGTGAATCCCGAGGTCGACCATCCGCGCTGGAGCCAGGCGAAGGAACGTCGGGTGGGGGAGTACTTCAAGCAGCCGACGCTGATGTTCAACGGGTATGGCGAGCAGGTGGCATCGCTGTACACCGGCATGGACCTCCGCAAGAACTTCTAGGATGACGGGGTCGCAGTGGGTGACCCGGGTGGTCCGCCCGGCGCTCTGGATGGGCTCGACGCTCCCGCTGCTGTGGCTGGTACGCGGGGCGGTGCAGGGGAACCTGGGCACGGACCCGGTGGAGACGATCCAGAAGGTCACCGGCTTGAGCGCGTTGTCCTTCCTCCTGGGCTCGCTCGCGGTGACGCCACTCCGGCGGCTCTCCGGCTGGAACGCGCTCATCAGGCTGCGCCGATCGCTGGGTGTCACCGCGTTCGGCTACGCCCTCCTGCACGCGTTCAGTTATTTCGTGTTCGACCAGGAACTGTCGCCCGGTGGCATCGCGGACGACGTGGTAAAGCATCCGTGGGTGCTGGCGGGGTTCAGCGCGTTCGTCCTGCTCATTCCGCTCGTGGGCACGTCGACCGACGGGATGGTCCGGCGGCTGGGTGGCAAGCGGTGGCGACGACTGCAACGGCTGGTGTACGCCGCGGCGATCCTCGCGGTGCTGCATTTCCTCTGGCTGGTGAAACGGGACGTGACGCTGCCGCTCTACTACATCGCCGCCCTCGTGGTCCTCCTTGCCTTGCGGTTCATTCCGCGGCGACGCACCGAGGCTGCCGCTGCCGCACTCGCCGGACGCTGACGCGGCCCCGCGGCTCACGCCGCCGGGCCCGCGTCCCTATCCCCCCCTCAGCGCCCTCGACGACGAGGGCACCGACGCCCCCGAGTTACTGCACCTGGGCGGTGTGTCGCATCCCGCGCTGGGCGGCGAACGCGACGTGATCGTGGCGTTGCCGCCGGCCGCGGCGCGGGTGGCGGGGCGGCGGTTCCGGGTGGTCTACATGCAGGATGGCCAGAACCTCTTCGACCCGGATACGAGCTTCGCGGGCGACTGGGCGCTGGGCCCGACGCTGGCGCATCACGCACGGCTGGGCCGGCACGCGATCGTGGTGGCCGTCTACAACGGGCTGGAGCGCCGGATCACCGAGTACACGCCGTTCGAGGACCCGGTGCGGGCGGGTGGCGGGGCCGATCAGTACCTCGCCTTCCTGGCCGGGACGCTGAAGCCGCTGGTGGACCGGACCTTCCCCACGCTGCCGGGCCGGGAATTCACCGCGATCGCGGGAAGTTCCCTCGGCGGATTGCTGAGCATCTACGCCCACTTCAGGCGGCCGGACATCTTCGGGGCTTCGGCGGTGCTGAGCCCGTCGCTCTGGTTCGCCGACGGGGCAATCCATCAGTACATTACCGACGCACCGGCGGTGGGCGGGCGGATCTACCTCGATGTGGGCATCGAGGAGGGCCCGGACGAAGTGGCCGACGTCCGCAGGTTGCGCGACCAGCTGGTCGCGCGCGGCTACCGTCTCGATCACACCCTGCGCTACGTCGAGGAGGAGGGCGCCGACCACCACGAATCGCGGTGGGGCGACCGCTTCCGCGACGCGCTTCCGTTCATCCTGGGGACCTGACACCACGTGCTTCACGAGCATCACCACTGGCACAGCGCGCATCTCGGGCGCGAGATGCATATCGACGTGTGGGGCCACGCCGGCGCGCGCGTGATCGTGTTCCCGACCACGATGGGGACGTGGCGCGAGTGGCCCGACCGGCGGATGCCGGAGGTGTTGTCGGAGCACCTGGAGAGCGGCTGGATCCAGATGTACTTCCTGGACCAGGTGCACGACGAGAGCTGGTACGGGAAGCACCTGCACCCGGGCGCGCGTGCATGGCGTCACTTGCAGTACGACGCGTACGCGCACCGGGAGGTGCTGCCGTTCTCGGAATCGCGCAACAACAACCCTTTCGTCATCGCCACCGGCGCCAGCTTCGGCGCCTATCACGCCGCGACGTTCGCCTTCCGCCACCCGGAGTCGGTGAACCGGATGATCGGGATGAGCGGGCTGTACGACGTGAAGCACATGACCGAGGGGTACTCGGACCAGCACGTCTACGCCGCCAATCCGTTCGACTTCGTGCGGCACGAATGGGAGGCGGCGCGGCTGGAGGCGCTCCGGCGGATGGACATCATCTTCGCCATCGGGCGAGGCGACCCGTCCCACCAGAACAACGTGGACCTCTCGACGCTGCTGTGGGAGAAGGGGATCGGCAATGCGCTCCGGGTGTGGGACGGGCATGCGCATGACTGGCCGTACTGGGAGAGGATGATCAAGACGTATATCGGGGGGAGTGATTGAGTTCAGGCTGGTGCCAGCTGCCAACAGTTGGCAGTCGACCGTCGGCAGACAGTTGGCAGTTGTGAGCGGAGTTACTGCCGGCTGACGTCTCCCTGAGGACGGACGACGGACGACTGACGACACCCAGGAGTGAGTGATGAGCACAGCCCCAATCAAGGTCGGCCTCATGGTAGGCCGGGAGTGGTCCTTTCCGCCGGCGTTCATCGACGAGGTGGCCAAGCGCGATGCTGGCGTCGTCGTCGAGCACGTGACGCTGGGCGCGCCGAGGATGGATGCGCCGTGCCCGTGGCGGGTGATCATCGACCGGATCTCCCATGAAGTGCCGATGTACCGCTCTTTCCTGAAGGAGGCGGTGCTGCAGGGCACGACGGTGGTGAACAACCCGTTCATGTGGACCGCCGACGACAAGTTCTTCGGCGCGGCGCTGGCGACCTCGCTCGGCATCGCGCATCCCAGGACGGTGGTGCTGCCCAACAAGGCGTACGTGGCGGGGATCAAGCACGACGAGAGCCTGCGGAACCTGGAGTATCCGCTCGACTGGGGCGCCATCGTGGCGCACATCGGGCTGCCGTGCGTACTCAAGGACGCGCACGGGGGCGGCTGGCGCGACGTATACATCTGCAAGACGGTGGACGAGCTGATCCGCGACTACGACCAGTCGGGGCTGCTCACCATGGTGCTGCAGGAGTTCGTGCACTGGGAGCAGTTCATCCGCTGCATGTGCCTCGGGCAGCAGGACATCCTCCCGATGAAGTACGACCCCCGGGAGCGGAAGTACATCGTGGAGGAGGGTCACCTCGCGCCGGCGCTGCACGACCGGATCGTGAAGGACTCGCTGACGCTGGTAGAGGCGCTGGGCTATGACATGAACTCGATCGAGTGGGCGGTGAAGGACGGGGTGCCGTACGCCATCGACTTCATGAACCCGGCGCCGGACATGGACATCAACAGCCTCACGCCCGAGTACTTCCAGTGGGTGGTGACGCACATGGCGGACATGGTGATCCGGCTGGCAAAGGAGCCGCGGCGCCCGGCGCCCCAGCGCTGGAGCCAGTTCCTGGGCGGGCGGGTGGCGCGCTGAACCGGGCTCGCTGGACGTGACGCCCCGGCTTGGGGACGCGATCGCGCGCTATCACGACGGCCTCACGCCGGAACTCGCCGAGGAATCCGAGGCGTGGCTGACGGCGCGCCTGGCAGACCGGAAAATGATGTTCGGCACCCGTCCGCTCTGTACGGTGCTGCGGCCACGGTTCCTGACGCGCGATGCCTATCTGCAGATCCAGCGGGCCGGCGCGGCGATCGGGCGGGCGTTCACGCGGGCGCACGCGGCGGCGATGGAGCGGCCGGAGGTGCTGGCGCAGTTCCGTCTCACCGACTGGGAGCATGCGCTCCTGGCGGATGACGACGGCCTGCCGGTGCCGAGCCCGCTGGGACGGTACGACGCGTTCTTCATGGCCGACGGCGCGGGGCTCAAGTTCACCGAGAACAACGCGGAGACGCCGGCGGGATCAGCGTACGGCGACGTGCTGAGCGAGCTGTTCCTGGCGCTGCCGGGGCTCAAGCCGTTCCGCCAGCAGTACGACGTGCGGACGCTGCCGAGCCGGCCGTCGGTGCTGCAGACCCTGCTCGAGTGCTATTCCTCGGGGACGGGCCGGCGCGAGCTGCCGACGATCGGGATCATCGACTGGAACGAGGTGCCGACGCAGAGCGAGTTCCAGGCCTTCAAGGCCTGGTTCGAGTCGCTCGGTTTCAGGTGTGTCATCGCCGACCCGCGAGAGCTCGAGTACACGGGCGGGAAGCTCCGGGCCGGCGGCACGGTGATCGACCTCATCTACAAGCGGGTGCTGATCCACGAACTGGTGGGTCGCGAGGGAATGGCGCACCCGATGGTGCGGGCGGTGCGGGAACGGGCGGTGGTGATGGTGAACCCGTTCCGCTGCAAGGTGCTCCACAAGAAGGCGAGCCTGGCGGTGCTGAGCGACGAGCGGAACGCGGCGCTCTTCGACGCGCCGATGCGGCAGGCGATCGCGGATCACATTCCGTGGACGCGGCTGGTGGAAGCGCGAAAGACGTCCTGGCAGGGCCGGGACGTGGACCTGCTCGACCATGTCTCGCGGCACCGCGCGCAGTTCGTGCTCAAGCCGAACGACGACTACGGCGGCGCGGGGATCGTGCTGGGGTGGGAAGTGGATGACGCGGTGTGGGCCAGGGCGCTGGCGGCGGCGGTTGTGGCACCGTCGGTGGTGCAGGAGCGGATTCACCAGCCGAGCGAGATGTTTCCGTCATGGACGGATGGCGGTTTGCTTATCAGTGATCGCATCGTCGACACGGCTCCCTATGTATTCGGGGGCAGCTATGTTGACGGCTGCTTGAGCCGGATATCCACGGCCGCACTCGTGAACGTTACTGCTGGTGGAGGTAGTACCGTTCCTACCTTCGTCGTTGAGAGTCGGCAGTAGGTCGGCAGTCGTCAGTCGGCAGTCGACAGGGAGTCGGCAGCCATCAGCTGCCCGATTGCGGCGTCCGGTTTCGTGCGAGGGCGTAGAGCATTCGGCTGACCTCGTCGATGCGTTGCTCCAGGATCTCGTGGTCGGACTGGCTGAGAAAGTCCAGTTCCCGAGCGATGTGCATCTGGGCCCGCAGTTCGTGAAGTGAGCCGCGTGCGACGAGGATGAATCTCCGGAAGTCGGCGGGAGTGCCACGGCCGGAGCCCTCAGCGATGTTCGAGACGACCGAAACGGCCGCTCGGCGGCATTGCGCCGTCAGTCCAAATGTCTCGTGCCTGGGAAAGCGCCCAGTAATGCGATACAGGTCCACAACCAGCCGCGTTGCGAGTTGCCAGGCCTTCAGGCGGCGAAAGTCTCCCATGTGCTACTGTTGCAGCTGGGGCGGTTGCGACACGCACCGGACGCCCGCCTCGCGGTGCTTTTTCTCACGACTCACGACTCTCTCACGACTGTCGACTGTCGACTGGCGACTCCTATGAAACCACCCTCCCTGACCATTGGCATCGAAGAGGAATACCAGATCATCGATCCCGTCAGCCGGGAGCTCAAGAGCTACATCACGGAGATCCTGAAGGAGGACTCCATGGTGCTGGGTGAAGTGAAGCCGGAACTGCACCAGTCGATGGTGGAGGTGGGCACGAAGGTGTGCCACACGCCGGCGGAGGTGAAGGCGGAGCTGATCCGGCTGCGGCGGCTGGTGATGGGACTGGCGGGCAAGAACGGGCTCCGCATCGCGGCGGCGGGGACGCACCCGTTCTCCTCGTGGATGACGCAGGAGATCACGCCGCTCGAGCGCTACGCCGGGGTGCGGGAGGACCTGCAGGACCTGGCGCAGCGGCTGCTGATCTTCGGCACGCACGTGCACATCGGGATCGAGGACCGCGAGTTCCTGATCGACTGCATGAACGTGGTGCGCTACATGCTGCCGCACGTGCTGACGCTGTCCACCAGCTCGCCGTTCTGGCTGGGGCGGAACACGGGGCTCAAGTCGTACCGGAGCGTGGTGTTCCGGAACTTCCCGCGCACCGGGCTGCCGCCCACGATGGAGTCGTGGCACGAGTTCTCCACGATGGTGGACGGGATGGTGAGCACGAACTGCATCCCCAATGCGTCGAAGATCTGGTGGGACGTGCGGCCGAGCTGGAGCTATCCGACGCTCGAGTTCCGGATCTGCGACGTGTGCACGCGGGTGGAGGAGGCGGTGTGCATCGGTGCCATCTTCCAGGCGATCATCGCGAAGCTGTGGAAGCTGCGGCGGGACAACCTGACGTTCCGGCAGTATGGCGCGGCGTTCATCGAGGAGAACAAGTGGCGGGCGGTGCGCTACGGCCTCGACGGGAAGCTGATCGACTTCGGGCGGGGTGCGGAGCTGCCGGCGCGGGACCTGATACGGGAACTGCTGGAATGGTTCATCGGCGACGTGGTGGACGAGCTGGGGTCGCGGGCGGAGGTGGAGTACGCGTACAAGATCCTCGCCGAGGGGACGAGTGCGGACCGTCAGTTGCGGACGTTCCAGCAGACGGGGAATCTTCACTCCGTCGTCGATCAGCTGATTGCGGAGACGGAAGAAGGCGTGAAATAGGAGAGCGTGAGGAGGAACTACGACTGCGTGAGGGGGAACAGCAACTGCGGATGAGCCAACAGCGTGAGCGGTAATCGGTGAGCGGGCCCATGAGAGAGGATTTGATGATTGATAGCAGGCCACTAATCGGTATCACGACACAGTCGCTGCAGGCGGTCGAGGGGATACCTGCAGCATTCCCTGCCTCCTGGGTGATGAATCGCATGTACCTCGACGCGCTGGTGCGGGCGGGGGCGGCGCCGATCCTCCTGCCCCTGCTGCCCGACCAGCCGGAGGTGATGCACGCACTCTACGAGCGGCTGGACGGGTTGCTGCTGCCGGGTGGGGTGGACATCGAGCCGGCGACGTTCGGGGAGGCGCGGCACGCCTTGCTGCGGCACACCGATCCGCCGCGGGACAGCGTGGAGCTGCAGCTGGCCCGCTGGGCACTGGACGACGGCATGCCGGTGCTGGGGCTCTGCCGCGGGCTGCAGATCCTCAACATCGCGGCGGGCGGCACGTTGTATCAGGACGTGCAAGCGCAGCGGTACGGGTCGCAGAAGCACGACTACGAGCCGCCGGAGCACAAGCGGGACTTCCTGGCCCACGAGGTGGAGCTGGTGGCGGGCTCGCGGCTGCACGCACTGGTGGGGGCGGCGTCGGCGCCGGTGAACAGCATGCATCACCAGGGCATCCAGCGGCTGGGCGAGGGCCTCGCGGCCACGGCCCATGCGCCGGACGGGCTGATCGAGGCGATCGAGGGCGAGGGGCAGGGGTTTGCCCTCGCCGTGCAGTGGCACCCGGAATCGCTGGAACCCCATGATGACATCGCGCGGGCGTTGTTCCGCGAATTCGTGAGTGCCGCCACCGGCTGAACGCCGCCGTCCACCTTCCCTCGTGTGGAGTCTCCGCATGCGCGCCCTGCCCGTGCTGGTACTCGGGACTGTGACGCTGGCCGCACCGGCGTCAGCCCAGCTGCTGACGTCGCCACCCAAGGGCATCATCCTCCCGAACTACGACCTGGTCCGCGTCGGCCAGACCGAGGCGATCGAGTCCGGTGCCGTCATGGCGCGGACCACGGGTCCGCTGGCCAACGTCTACAACCCGGCGGGCCTCGCCGCGGCGGACAAGACCGTCATCAACGGCAGTTCCACCGGCTACCAGTACACGCGGCTTTCACTCGAAGGCATCGGGAATGACGCGTCGGCGGGCCGGCTCGCCAACATGGGCGGCTTTCTCGGTGTGGCCCTCGCCGAGCCGGTCATCAAGTCATCCAAGTGGCGCCTCGGCTTCTCGATCTTTTCCCCGATCGGCTGGGAGCCCGGCACGCTGTCGGGCGAGGAGCAGGGTATCGTCGACGGCAACGAGGTGCTCCTCGACTATCGCACGCAGGTGCGCCTCAGGGCGGACGTGCCCTCGCTCGCGGCGGGGTTCAACCTTTCCCGCAAGGTGCGCATCGGCGCGGCATTCCAGGTGCCGGTGGTGAGCATCCGGCAACAGCAGTCGACGGCGTCGCTGGCTTTCGATCCCATCACGGCGGGGAGCGTGACGCGCACCTTCGCTGCCGATGGCAGTGTGTGGCTGGTCCGGGCGATGGCGGGGCTCCAGTGGGATGCGACGCCCAAGCTGTCATTCGGCCTGGTGGCCGAGACGCCGACCGCGCGCCTCTGGGGCAGCAGTTTCTATTCGGACGAGAGCACGGCGGCGACCGGGTCGGGATTTGAGACCATCCATTTCCGCGATCCCAATGCGCGGCTCGAGTACAAGCTGCCCTTCCTCCTGGGCGGAGGTGTCGCGGTCAAGCTGGGCGGGGTGCAGGTGGAGGGCGACGTGCGGTGGTACTCGAGCGTGAGCCAGTTCGACCTCTACACGAGTGACAGCCTCGGCGTCGCCGTCGTAGCCCAGGACCCGACGGTGACGGCACCGGTGGCGCTGGCACCGGTGACGCTGGACTTCCGCTCCGTGGTGAACTTCTCGATCGGCGCCCGCTTCCCGCTCTCGGAGAAGTGGAGCGTGCACGCCGGCTTCAACTCCGACCAGTCACCGATGCCGGGCACGAACGAACTGTTCCGCAAGGTGAACGTGATCGGCGCGACGGCCGGTGTGTCGTTTACCGTGTCGCACCTGTCGGGTTCCCTCGGGTTCGGGCTGCAGGCCGGGAAGTCGCCCGTGACCCAGGTGGCTATCGCTTCCTACGTGCGGGAGACGCGGCTCGAGCTGACGACGGTGCAGCTGCTCTACTCCTTCGCTTACTCGTTCTAGTTACAGTCAGTCGTGAGTCGTCTTCAGGTCGAGGGGTGCGCGATCGCGTCGCGGAGCTCGCGGGTGAGCTCACGCAGCCGTTCACCCGCGGAATCAAAGGCGTCGGCGCCGAGGCCCTGCAATCGACCCACCAGTCCGGTCGCCTCAAGCAGGTAGGTTTCGAGGCGGGCCCGGGCGCTCGCCACATGGTCCCTGCCCGCGAGCCAGTTCTCCACCGCCGCACCATTCTCCCGATTCGCGAACGATTCCAGGGTCTCGTCGAGCACGGCCACGTCGCGCGCGGCTTCGGCGGCGGTGCCGAGCACAGCGTCGAGCTCGACACTCAGGGAAGACGCGACCGGGAACTCGGCATCGGGCCCGGCCACTCTTCGCGCCGCGCGGGCGAGCGCTACGGCGAGATCGCGCGCCGGCGACGGGCGCATTTCGGTCGTGGCCTTGAGGAGCGCATCGTAGCCCGCGAGGGCAGGGGCCGTGACGATTCGTTCGTCGCCAAGGATGGGTTGTGCCACGCTGCGCGCGGCGGAGCGGACGAGGAGATAGAGAAGCAGTACTGTGGCGAGCAACATCCAGGCGGAGTAGATGGCGCCAGCGAGTGCACCAGCCACGAGTACTGCCGCCAGGGTAGCGACGAAGGCGGTGGGGAGCACCGCCCAGGCGCGCCGGGTCGGCACGGCACGGGTGGGAATGCCCTGCTCAGCGAGCCAGGCGTTGACCGGATCGGCGCCGCCGGAAGGGAGGCGGATCAGCGCCTTCTCGCCGCGGGATGCCGCGTGGAGCCAGTCCTGTCGCAATCCGGGTCCGGCAAGGCCAGCAAGTCGGTCGCGGAGCGCGGCGTGGCCATCGGGAACATCGTGCGTATCAACGAACAGGAGCGCGTCGGCGACCGGAGGCGTGGTGCCGCCGCAATCGGGGCACACGACGAGGCCGAGTGGCGAGGGCCGCGCGCAGATGGCGCAGGGCGGCGACTCGACGGCGGTGGCGCTCACTGCTTCAGCTCCTTGAGGACTCGCTCGGCGTTCGAGCGCCAGCCGTCGGATTCGTGGTACTCGACCAGGAAGCGCTCCAGCAGGCTGCGGGCGCTGGCCCGACGGCCGAGGGCATAGTCGGCCATGCCGGCGTGGTAGAGGGCCATGTAGTGTCTGGGCCAGTAGTCGACCACCATGTTCATGATGGGTCCCGCCGAGCGGTCGTCACCAGCGTCGGCAATGGGGTGCGCCACCTCGAACACGATCCCCGCGGCGCGGGCGCGGTCGGACGGATCGAGCCGGTCGATGACGGCGCGGGCGGAATCGATGCGACCGCCGAGTGCGAGGCAGGCCGCGCCGAAACCCTGGCCGTCGACCGATGCGGGTGGCGGGTTGTTGCGCCAGGTGAGTTCGACCTCGACGGTGTTGCAGCGCGGCTTCACCTGCTCGAACCACTGTTGACCGGTGCCGGCCGCGACTGTCGCGCGAGGGGGCGCGGCAGGACGGGCGCGCACCGCCGGCGCGCCGAGTACGAGCATGGCGCAGAAGGCGACCCAGGCGAGGCCAAGGAAATAGTGGATCCGTGACATGCAGTTTCCCGGGGCAAGTTGTGTTCCGGGGGATGCCCTGGGGTGGGGGGAGGTGCACATCTGAAACGGTGTGATCGGTGAGCGGTAAGCGGTGAGCGGGGGAACAGCGTCAGGGGCGGGGAACCGCGTCAACGGTGAACGGTGAACGGCGAACGGGTGGGTATGGAGCGGCTGCCGTTGCCGGGCAGCGTGATCCCCGGTAGCTTCCCGCCCCGATGCCTACCCGCACCGCAGTCATGGACGACCGGGCGATCGCGCGCTGTCTGGCGCGCATGGCCTCGGAAATCGTCGAACGGGCCCGGGGCACGGAGCATCTCGTCATCGTCGGCATCCAGCGCCGCGGGGTCGAGCTGGCCGCCCGCATCAAGCGGCTCATCGACGACGCAGAATCCTCCCATATCGCCTTCGGCAAGCTCGACATCACGCTTTACCGCGACGATCTCCAGGCGGTCGGCCCCATGCCGATGGTCGGGGAAACCCAGCTCCCGGAACTCGACGGGAAGACGGTGGTGATCGTGGATGACGTGCTCTACACCGGCCGCACAGTGCGCGCGGCGCTGGACGAGTGCGCCGACTTCGGGCGGCCGCGCCGGATCCTGCTGTGCGTGCTGATCGACCGGGGGGGCCGGGAGCTGCCGATCCAGGCCGACATCATCGGCGTCACCATCAGCACCAGCGCCGGCGACCGGGTGGACGTGCTCGTCAAGGAACTCGATGGCGAAGACGCGGTGGCCGTCGTGCGGGGAACCTGACATGACGACACCACTGGGCAAGGACCTCACGGCACTCGAGTACCTCTCGGCCGACCAGATCCGCCTCATCCTCGACACCGCCGAGCCGTTCAAGGAAGTGAGCGAGCGGCAGATCAAGAAGGTGCCGGCGCTCCGGGGCAAGACGATCGTCAACCTGTTCTTCGAGGCGTCCACCCGCACGCGCATCTCGTTCGAGTTCGCGGAGAAGCGGCTGTCGGCCGACACGGTGAACGTGGCGAGCACGGGGTCGTCGGTGAGCAAGGGGGAAACCCTCGTCGACACCGCGCGGAACCTCGAGGCGATGCACATCGACATGGTAGTGATCCGTCACCCCTCGTCGGGTTCGGCGGAATTCCTGGGGAAGCGGATCCGCTCGAGCGTCATCAACGCCGGCGACGGGAAGCACGAGCACCCGACACAGGGATTGCTCGACATCCTGACGCTGCGGGACAAGTTCGGGAAGGTCGAGGGCCTCAAGGTGGCCATCTGCGGCGACCTGCTGCACAGCCGGGTGGGCCGGAGCAACATCCACGGCCTGCTCAAGCTCGGGGCCGAGGTGGCGGTGTGCGGCCCCGCGTCGCTGCTGCCGCGGGACGTGGAGTCGCTCGGCGTGACGGTCATTCCGCACATCGAGGACGCGATCCAGTGGGCGGATGCGCTCAACATCCTGCGGCTGCAGCTGGAGCGGATGACGGCGGGCTACATCCCGTCGCTGCGGGAATACAACCGGGTGTTCGGCCTCTCGGTGGCGCGGCTCGACCGGGCGCCCAAGGACCTGGTGATCATGCACCCGGGCCCGATGAACCGCGGCGTGGAAATCGACAGTGAAGTGGCCGATGGCCCGCACAGCGTGATCCTGCCGCAGGTGACGAACGGCGTGGCCGTTCGCATGGCGGTGCTGTACCTGCTCGCGGGTGGGGCACCGGACTGGGCGGACGACAGGGCGGGTGAGGCGGGTAGGGCGGGTAGGGCGGGTGCTGATGGAGGAGATGCTTCATGAGTCGACCAATTCTGCTGCGGGGTGGGCGGGTCATCGATCCCTCCCGCGGGTCCGATGGCGTCGCCGACCTGCTACTGCAGGGCGGCCGAATCGAGGCGGTGGGGCTCAACATCCTGCCGCCCGATGGGGCTCAGATGGTGGAGTGCGCCGGCAAGGTGGTGGCACCGGGGTTGATCGACGTGCACGTGCACCTGCGCGAGCCGGGCCAGGAAGACCTGGAAACGGTGGCGACCGGGGCGATGGCGGCAGTGGCGGGCGGCTTCACCGGCATCTGTGCGATGCCGAACACCGATCCGGTGTGCGACAACCAGGGTGTCGTGGGCTTCGTGATCGCGCAGGCACAGCGGGCGGCGAAGGCGCGGGTGTACCCGATCGGCGCCGTCTCGGTGGGGCAGAAGGGGCAGCAGCTCGCGGAGTTCGGTGAGCTGGTGGGCGCCGGGGCCGTCGCGGTGAGCGACGACGGCAAGCCGGTGGCATCGAGTCACCTCATGCGCATGGCGCTCGAGTACGCGAAGACGTTCGGGATCCCGGTGGCGGACCACTGCGAGGATCCGACGCTGGCGGCGGGCGGCTCGATGCACGAGGGGATCATCTCGACCCGGCTGGGCCTCAAGGGGATCCCAGCGGCGGCGGAAGAGATCATGGTGGCACGCGACATCCTGCTGGCGGAACTGACCGGCGGGCACGTGCACCTCTGTCACATGTCGACGCGCGGGTCGGTGGAGCTGATCCGCCGGGCCAAGGACGCGGGGCTCAAGGTGACCGCCGAGGCGTGTCCCCACCATTTCGCGCTGACGCACGAGAGCTGCCTGGGCTACAACACGAACGCCAAGATGAACCCGCCGCTGCGCGAGGACCTGGATCGCGAGGCGATCCGGCAGGGGCTCAAGGACGGGACGATCGACGTGATCGCGACGGACCACGCGCCGCATCACTACGATGCGAAGGAGCGGGAGTTCGACGACGCGCCGAACGGGATCATCGGGCTGGAGACGGCGTTCGGCCTGGCGATGGCGGAGCTGGTGAACCCGGGGCTCCTGTCGCTGCCCGACCTGCTGCTCCGGATGAGTACGACGCCGGCGCGGACGTTCAACCTTCCGGGTGGCACGCTGGCGACGGGCGCGCCGGCCGACGTGGTGGTGCTGGACCCGGCGGTTCAGTGGGTGGTGAAGCCGGAGGCGTTCTTCTCCAAGAGCCGGAACACCCCGTTCGCGGGGCGGACACTGACGGGCCGGGCCGAGCTGACGATCGTCCGGGGTCAGGTGGCCTTCCAGCGGACCTCCTGAGGAAGAATTACATTGGAACGGGTGCACCGGATCGCGCGGTGGCAGCAGCCCCCCAAGCAAAATCTCTGTGAGAGGGTTCGCGATGGCTGATACCGATTCCCCCCTGGCGCAGGTGGATCACCTGCTGCAGCAACGGGAACAGTACGAGCAGTGGCTTGCCCGCCTCGATGGTACCGGCTCCAAGGCGCCAGATGCCGTGCGACACAAGGTCCGCTCCGACTACCAGGCCCGTCTCGACTCGGTGCTGGTGGAGTTGCGGTCCCACGTGTCAGCGGTGGAGGTGGCCCTGGCAGGCCACAAGGAGTCGCTGGGCTCGCTCGAGGCACGCCAGGCCGACATCCAGGAGCGGCTCGCGGAGGCGGAGATCCGCCACTCGGTGGGGGAATACACGGACGACGAGTGGGGTGCGGTAGGCGCTGAGGCGGAGGCGGCGCTGGAGGAGATCGGCCGCCGAATCGGGGCGGAGCAGGGTGAGATCACGCGGTTGTCGGCGGTGCTGCACCTGGTGGCCAAGCCGGCCACGCCGCCGGCTCCAGCGCCGGGCCTTCGTGTTCCGACGCCGATGCCGGAGCCGGCCGCGGCCGAGCCCGGGGCGCCGCCCGCCCCGTCGGGGGCACCGCGGTTCGTGCCGAAGACGCCAGGTGCGTTGCCTCGCGCGGGCGGGACGATGCCGCCGCCCAAGCCGGCAGCACCGGTGGACGAGCTGGCATTCCTCAAGTCGGTGACGGGGGAACAGGGCACGCGGAAGGCGCCGCCCAGGAAGACGGACAGCGGTCCGATGCGGGCGATCGACATCGGCCAGGACCCGCCGGCCGTGGCGGTGGACAGCGACAACGAGGATGCGGCACCGGTGGCGCGCCCGGGTTCGACGGCGAACGTGAAGACGCTCAAGTGCGGGGAGTGCGGGACGCTCAACCGGCCGACGGAGTGGTATTGCGAGAGGTGTGGGGCGGAACTGGCGGCGTTGTAGGAGTCCAGAGTCGAGGGTCCAGCGTCCAGGGTTTTTGGAAAATGAGAGGGGCCCCGCTTCATGTGACGGGGCCCCATTTAGTTGCGATCACTTCTCGACTCTGGACCCTTAACTTCTTCCCCATCTTCGCGACGGCCTTGGCCAGCCGGCTCTTCTGGCGGGCGGCGGTGTTGCGATGGATGAGGTTCTTGCGACCGGCGCGGTCGAGCACCTTCTGGGCGGCGTCGAACGCCTTGGCGGCTTCATCGGCGGAGCCCGCAGCGCGGACCTTCTTGACCGCGTTGCGGAGCTGGCTGCGCTGGGCGCGGTTGCGTTCCGTGCGCGACTTGGTCTGCCGCATGGCCTTCTTGGCCGACTTGGTTCGTGGCACCATCAACCTCGGGTTCAAAAAGCGTTCAAGTGCTGATCAGAGGCGGGGATATATAGCGCTGACCCCCACCCCGGTCAAGCCGAGCCGGCGTTTCGGCTGGCAGCCCGGGCCATTAGCTTACCCCCTTCGAAACTCGGCTTTCCGAAGCCCGGGCGTTGCCTGCCCCCGGACCTCCCACGCGCGAGATCACGACCCTGGACGCTTCATCGATCGCGACATTCGTCATTGCCTTTCCCGCCCTCATCTTCTCGCTGGTGGCGCACGAGTACGCCCATGCGGTGGCGGCGTACCGCCAGGGGGACGACACGGCGTACATGCTGGGACGGATCACGCTCAATCCACTGCCGCACATCGACCCGATCATGAGCCTCGCGTTTCCGGCGATCACTTTCCTGCTGTCGGGGGGGCAGTTCGTGTTCGGCGGGGCCAAGCCGGTGCCGGTCAACCCGCGGAAGTACCGGAACTACAAGCGGGGCGACATCATCGTGTCGGCGGCGGGAGTGGCCACGAACTTCGTGCTCTGTTTCGTCTTCGCGGCGCTGTTCGTGGTGATCGGCCTGATCGCGCGCACGGCCCCGGACATGGTGAGCGTGTTCGACGCGGCGCAGCGGATGATGATGTGGGGGGTGTGGCTCAACCTGCTGCTCTGCTTCTTCAACCTGATCCCGATCCCGCCGCTCGACGGGTCGCACATCTTCTACTACCTGCTGCCGCCGGCGTGGGGAGCCAAGTACCGGGAGCTGCACCGGTTTGGCTTCATTCTCGTCCTGATCCTGGTGTCGTTCCTCCGTCCGGTGCTGGCGTGGTTCCTGACGCCGGCGTTCCTGCTGCTGAACGGTGTCATCCGCCTCATCGCACCGTTCGCGGTGGGTGACGGGCTCCGGATCTTCGGATGACGACCGACGCGCCCACCATTGCCCTCGGCGCCACGCCGGGGTTCGTGGTGCAGCTCGACCGCTTCAACGGTCCGCTCGACCTGCTGCTGCACCTGCTGCGGGAGCAGCAGATCGAGATCTCCGACATTCCCATCGCGCAGATCGCCGACCAGTTCCTGGGCGTGATCCACGAGCTGGGCCTCAACCAGGCGGCGGATTACCTCGACATGGCGAGCCGGCTGGTGCGGCTCAAGGCGCAGATGCTGCTGCCGCGCCGCTCGGAGGAGGAGGGCTGGGAGGATCCGCGCGCGGCGCTGGTGCGGCGCCTGCTCGAGTACCAGCAGATCAAGGAGATCGCGCTCTGGCTGCAGCGGCAGGCCGACCGCCGCGCGCTGCAGTATGCCCGCGCCTTCCTGCCGGCGCCGCCGGAACTGCCGCCGCCGCCGCTCGAGCTGGGCATCATCGAACTGCTCGCGGCGGTGGACCGGGTGATCAGCGGTATTCCGTCACCGGTGCTGCACCGGGTGGTGGCGCGTCCGCTCAACGTGGAGGGCGCCACGATGCGCATCGAGACACTGCTGCGCGAGTCGCCGGAGATCACCTTCCGCGAGGCGCTCGGCCCGCGCCCCACGATCGTGGACGTGTTGTCCACCCTGCTTGCCCTGCTCGAACTCGCGCGACGCGGCCTGCTGCGCGTCGCCCAGGACGCTCCCTTTGCCGCCATGGTGATCCGCCGTGAATCCCCTCTCCCAGCTGATTGAAGCGGCGCTGTTCAGCGCACCGCGTCCCCTGACCGTCGAGGAGCTGGCCACGCTCGACGCAGACGCGACGCTCGCCGACGCGCGGGCGGCGCTCGACGAGCTCAAGGAACTGCTCGATTTCGGCCAGCACGGAGTGGAGCTGGTGGAGATGGCGGGCGGCTGGCAGATCCTGACCCGACCGGCGCTGGCCGAGGCGATCGAGCGGGCGCAGTTCGCGGTGCGGACGCCGCGGCTCACCGGTGCGGCACTGGAGACGCTGGCGATCATCTCGTACCGGCAGCCGGTGGGCCGGGCGGAGATCGAGGAGATCCGGGGGGTGTCGGCTGGTGGCGTGCTGCGTTCGCTGCAGGAGCGGGGACTGATCGAGGTGGTGGGCCGGAGCGAGGCGCTGGGGCGCCCGCTGCTCTACGGCACCACGCCGTCGTTCCTCGAACTGCTGGGCCTGCGCGACCTGGCCGACCTGCCGCGGGCGGATGAATTGATGATCGCGCTGCATCCGCACATTGCGGCTTCGAGCGGGCCGGATGATGCGGCGGCGTATGTGGAGGCGGAGAGTTGAGGGGAGTCGAGAGTCGAGAGTCCAGAGTCCAGAGGCGAGGGTCCAGAGGGCATGCCATCCATTCATCTCGACTCTGGACTCCAGACTCCGGACTCCTGACCCAGTGAGGCATTGTGGCAGCTGACCGCAGGGATCAATCAGGACGCGGCCGCGGCCCGCGGCGACCGGGGAAGACCGGGATTGCGAAGGGACCGGCCGAGCCGTCGCGACCGAAGTCGGCGGGGCGGAAGCCACCGACGTTCATGCCGGGGAAGCCGGTATCCGCCGAGATGCGGGTGCAGCGGGCACTGGCGCAGGCGGGGGTCGCGTCGCGGCGGCAGGGCGAGGAGCTGATCAAGGCGGGCAAGGTCCGCATCGACGGCAAGGTCGCCGAGCTTGGCAGCAAGGTGAACCCGTCCAAGCAGAAGATCACGGTGAACGGGCGGGTGGTGAAGGCGGTGGCGAAGCGGTGGCTCGCCTTCCACAAGCCGCTGGGCATCGTGACGACGGCGGACGACGAGCAGGGACGGCAGACGGTGTTCGACCTGATTCCCGACCATGCCGGCCTCACGTACGTGGGTCGACTGGACGTGATGACGACGGGCCTGCTGCTGCTCACGACCGATGGCGAGGCGGTGCACCGGCTGACGCACCCCCGGTATCATATTCAGAGGAAGTACACGGCCCTGGTGCATGGTCGCTCGACGGCCGAGCTGAACAATGTGATCAAGGAAAACGTAGTGCTGGATGGGCGGCCGGTGATCCCGCGGGACGTGCGGGTGCGGCCGGGCAAGGACGGCCGCAGCATCATCGACGTAACCTTCGAAGAGGGGCGCAACCGGCTGGTGCGGCGGTGGTGCGAGGCCATGGGGCTCAAGGTGGAGCGGCTGGCACGGCTGAGCTACGGCCCGGTGCGCCTGGGTGACCTGCCCCCGGGGCGGTACCGCCCGCTGATGCCGCAGGAGGAGAAGGACTTGTATCGGGCCATTGGGTTAGAGAGTCATCAGTCGTGAGTCACGAGTTAAGAGTCAAGAGTCAAGTGTTAAGAGTGGAGAGATTCCTCAACCGTGGGATCACATGACAGCACCGCAACCGCGTCGAGCTCCTGAACCGTCGCGTCCCGCCGCGGCGCGGGTCGACCTTGCCGCCGAGAGCGCGCGACTGCGCCAGGCGCTCGACGAGGTCTCGAAGCGCATCGTCGGACAGGACATGATGGTGGAGCGGCTCCTCATCGGCATGCTGACAGGCGGGCACATCCTGCTCGAGGGCGTGCCGGGCCTGGCCAAGACGCTGGCGGTGCGCACTCTGGCGGAGATCATCCACGCCAGCTTCTCGCGGATCCAGTTCACGCCCGACCTGCTGCCGGCCGACGTGATCGGCACGATGATCTACGACCAGAAGAACCAGGACTTTTATGTGAAGAAGGGCCCGCTATTCGCGCAGATCGTGCTGGCGGACGAGATCAACCGCGCGCCGGCAAAAGTGCAGGCGGCGCTGCTGGAGGCGATGCAGGAGCGGCAGGTGACGATCGGGGGCAACTCGTTCAAGCTGGAGGAGCCGTTCCTCGTGCTGGCGACGCAGAACCCGATCGAGAACGAGGGCACGTACCCGCTGCCGGAAGCGCAGCTCGACCGGTTCATGCTCAAGGTGCACGTGGGCTACCCGAGCCGGGACGAGGAGCGCGAGGTGCTGACGCGCATGGGCACGGGGCACGACATCCCGGTGGCGCGGATCCTTGAGCCGGCGGAGATCCTCAGGTTCCGCTCGCAGATCTCCGACGTCTACATGGACCAGAAGCTGGTCGACTACATCGTGGACCTGGTTCGCGCGACGCGGGAGCCGGGATCGGTGGGCCTGCAGGACCTGAAACCGCTGGTGGCGTTCGGGGCGTCGCCGCGGGCAACGCTCTCGCTGGCATCGGCGGCGCGGGCCCACGCGTTCCTGCGGGGCCGGGGGTACGTGATCCCGGAAGACGTTCGCGCGCTCGCGCCCGACGTGCTGCGGCACCGGGTGGTGCTGACGTTCGAGGCGGAGGCGGAGGACACGACGAGTGATGATGTGATCCAGCGAGTGCTGGGCGCGGTTCGCGCTCCCTGAGAACTCCGTCAGCGGTGAGCGGTAAGCGGTGAGCGGGCCCTACGGCACCGATCCCACCTCCCGCGCGAGCGTTCCCGCTCACCGCTCACCGCTTACCGCTCACCTGGTTACTCCATGACCGCTGTCTCCCCGGAAATCATGAAGCAGGTCAAGGGCATCGAGCTCCGCACGCGCGGGCTGGTGTCCGCGCTCTTCGCGGGCGAGTACCGCTCGGTGTTCCGGGGGCAGGGGATGGAGTTTGCGGAGGTTCGGGCGTACGAGCCGGGCGACGACTTCCGGAGCATCGACTGGAACGTCTCGGCGCGACTCGCCAGTCCGTTCGTGAAGACGTACACGGAGGAGCGCGAGCTCACGCTGATGCTGGTGGTGGACCAGTCCGGCTCGACGCGGGTGGGCGACCCGATCAGCAAGGTGGGGCTCGAGGTGGAAGTGGCGGCGGTGCTGGCGCTCGCGGCAGCGTACCAGAACGACCGGGTGGGCGCGCTGCTGTTCGCCGAGGCGGTGGAGCACGTGGTGCCGCCGCGGAAGGGCCGACGGCACGCGCTTCGCTGCATCCGCGACCTCATCGCCTTCTCGCCGGCCTCGAAGAAGACCAACCTCGGCGCAAGCCTCACCTACACCGGCCGGCTGCTGCGGCATCGCAGCATCGTGGTGATCCTCTCCGATTTTCTCGCCACGGACTGGGAACGCCCGCTGCGCCGCCTCGCGGCGCGGCACGAGGTCGTCGCCGTGACGATCGATGATCCGCGGGAGCGCACGCTGCCGGACGCGGGCGTGCTGTGGCTGGAGGACGCGGAATCGGGGCAGCTGGTGCAGGTGGACACGACCGCGCGACGGACGCGGGACGCGCTCGCGCGGCACACGGAGCGGCGGCGGCTCGAGCGGGCGCGGATGATCACGTCGGCCGGCGTGGACCAGGTGGCGCTGGTGGCGGGGCAGGACTATGCGCCGGTGCTGCGGCGGGCGTTCGCGGCGCGGGCGCGCCGGCTGCATCGCGGGTGATGCTGCTGCTCCTGGCCCTGCTGCAGCAGGGCGCGCCGACGGTGGGCGACACGATCTGGCTCGTGCGCACGGTGGCCGTGCCGAGCGGGAGCGCGGTGCGCCCCGCGTCGTGGAACCCGACCGGGGACCTGGAGACGCTGGGACCGCCGCGGGTGACGACGCGCGGCGACTCGGTGGAGATCGCGTATCCCGTCGTGGTGTGGCTGCCGGGATCGCGCCCGGTGGACGTGCCGGGTCCGCTGCTGCTGCTGGCGGGTGGTGGGGTGGACTCGATCCCGGCGGAGCGGATGACGGTCACCGTCGCCAGCATCCTTCCCGCCGGTGTACCCGATTCGCTGCTCAAGATCCAGCCGGCCGCACAGCCGGTGGTGCGGGGTGAGCGGACGCTCCGCTCGCTGCTGGTGCTGCTGCTGCTGACGATGCTGCTGCTGGTCCCGATCCACCTGCTGTGGCGCCGACGCGGGACGCCGCTGCCGCGGGTACCGGCGCCTCCGGCACCCGCGCTGCCCCTCGAGCGCTGGGCCGATGCCGGCGAGGTGCGGTTGGTGCTCGCCGCCGCCACGTCATCGCTGCGCGATGCCATTGCCCGGGTGGTGCCGGAAGCGACGCCGGCGGTGGATGTGTCGCAGGTGCTGGCCGCGGTGAGCGCGGCGCGCCCGGACTGGCCGCTCGAGGAGATCGCCGAGGTGCTGGGTGCGCTGGAGGAAGCGCGCTTCACGCCCGAAGCGTTCCCCGATGCCGCGGGCCTGGCCACGTGGGCCCGGACCCTCGCCGCGCAACTCACCAAGGCGGCCGCGTGAACTTCGCGCGACCCCTCCTGCTCCTTCTCCTGCTCCTCCTTCCGCTCTGGTGGTGGCAGCGCCGCAAGCGACGGGTCACCGTCGCGTTCAGCGACGTGGGGATGGTCGCGGCGGACGCGCGCCCACCGTGGTGGACGCGACTTCCGCCGGTGTTGCGCTCGGTGGTGCTGATCGCGTGGATCGTCGCGGCGGCGGGCCCACAGGTGGGCGGCAGCACGGTGGAGGAGAAGCGGGAGGGGATCGCCATCGCGATCGCGATCGACATCTCCAGCAGCATGCTGGCCGAGGACTTTGCCCCGTCCAATCGCATGGAGGTGGCGAAACAGCAGGCGATCGAGTTCGTGCGCGGGCGTACGGCCGACCGGATCGGGCTCGTGGCGTTCGCGGGCGAGGCGCTGACGCAGGTGCCGGTGACCCTCGACTACGCCGTGGTGGTGCAGGCGATCGAGGGGCTCAGGATCGGGAGCCTCGAGGACGGCACCGCGATCGGCAGTGGCCTCGCGACGGCG
Source organism: uncultured Gemmatimonadales bacterium (assembly GCA_963773095.1). Lineage (GTDB taxonomy): Bacteria > Gemmatimonadota > Gemmatimonadetes > Gemmatimonadales > GWC2-71-9 > JAGGAG01. The sequence continues at coordinate 128,405 of CAVYZY010000006.1, read as the reverse complement.
GTGAACCGGCTGCGCCGCGCGCCGGGAAAGTCGAAGGTGGTGCTGCTGCTCACCGACGGCGAGAACAACCGGGGACGGATCGACCCGCGCACCGCCGCAGCGACGGCGGAGGCATACGGGATCAAGGTGTACACGATCGGCGTCGGCACCGACGGCGAGGCGCGCATCCCCACGGGGCGCGGCATCGGCGGGCTTCGCTACGAAGTCCTGCAAGTGAACATCGACGAGGACCTGCTGCGCGAGATCGCGGGCAAGACCGGTGGCAAGTACTTCCGCGCGCGGGACAGCGAGGCACTGAGCCGGATCTTCCACCAGATCGATGCGCTGGAGAAGACGCCGGTGACCGTGACGCGCTACGCCCGGTATGACGAAGTGATCCAGCCGTTCGTGATCGCCGGGCTCCTGGCCCTCCTGCTCGAGCTGGCGCTCTCGGCCACCGTCGCGGTGCGCGTGCCATGACCTTCGAAACCCCACTCCTGCTGGCGGCCGCACCGATCCTGGGAGGACTGCTCCTCGCGGGCGGGTGGCTCGCGCGCCGCCGCCGGGTCGCTGCGGCCTCGGCGTGGTCCGCGGCGCTCGGAATCCTGGCGCGGAAGCGGGCACGGTGGACGCCGGCGATCCTGGCGCTGGGGGGCGCGCTCGCGGCGGTCGCGTTCGCGGGACCGCGGGGCGGACCGCGCAGCGTGGTGTCGGAGAGCCGGTCGCTCAACCTGGTGCTCGCGGTGGACGTGAGCCGGTCGATGCTCGCCGAGGATGTGGCACCGAGCCGGCTGCAGCGATCGGTGCGCGAGGCGCGCCGGCTGGTGGAGGACCTGCCGGGCGACCGGCTGGGCCTGATCGCCTTCGCGGGGAAGAGCTACATCCTGTCGCCGCTCACGGTGGATGGCGGTGCGGTGGAGATGTACCTCGATGCACTCGATCCCGACATCGCGTCGGAGGGGGGCACCAGCCTGTCGGCGGTGCTTCGGCAGGGGGCGGAACTGCTCACGGCGACGCGGGACGGCGCCGACCGGGTGCTGGTGGTGTTCACCGACGGCGAGGCGCACGACTCGCTCGACGATGCGCTGGTGGCGGCACGCGCGCTGGCGCGGCAGGGGATCACCCTGATCCTGGTGGCCGAGGGTGGAACCGACCCGGTGCGGATCCCGATCCGGGACCCGAACGGGGCGCTGCTCGAGTACAAGCTGGACGAGAACGGCGAGGTGGTGCGCACGCGACGGAGCGACGAGGCGCTGCGCGCGATCGCGGAGGCGGCGAAGGGCTCGGTGGTGGCGTCGGAGCTGCCGGACCAGGCGGGCGCGGCGCGGGAGCTGGTATCGACGCTCCGGCGCAGTGCATCGCGTGAGAGCCGCACGGCCGACCTCGAGCCGCTGGCGTGGGTGCCGATCCTCATCGCGGCGATCCTGCTGTTGCTGGACACCTGGCGCCAGCGGGCGGGCGCCCTCGTGGGGCTGCTCCTCGTGCTGACGGCGGCGGATGCGGCGGCGCAGCGCCCGAGTCCAGGGGAACGCAAGCTCGCCACGGGCGACACCTCGGCGGCGGCCGCGGCGTTCCTGAAGGAAGCGGGCCGGGCGGCGAGTGACACGGCGCTGTATGACGCCGGCACCGCGGCACTCGCGGCGGGCGACATCGAGGCGGCGCACTCGGCGCTGCTGCTCGCGGCCAAGTCGGTGGATCCGGGGCTGCGCTATCGCGCGCTCTACAATCTCGGCGTCGTGAACCTGATGACGGCGCGGTCCGATACGGCCAAGCGGGAAGCGATGACGCAGGAGGCGATCGAGCACCTGCGCGAGGCGCTGCTGCTGGCGCCGAGTTCCGAGCGGGCCAAGTGGAACCTGGAACTGGCGGAGCGGATGCGCCCGCCGCCCACGGGTGGCGGCGGTGGCGGGCAGAGCGGCGGCCCATCCAAGCCGCAACCGCAGCAGGCGTCGCCGACGCCGACGAGTGGCGGGCTCAACAAGAGCCAGGCGGAACAGATCCTGAGCTCGATGGAGCGGGAAGAGCTGGGCACGCAGATGGCTCGGCAGCGGAAGCTCCGGGCGCCGCCACCGCCGGGGAAGGACTGGTGATGCTCGCGCTGCTGTTGCTGCTGCAGCAGGGGCCGGGGCTCACGCTCACGGCCACGGTGGACCGTCCGCGCCTCAACGTGGGCGAGGAGGTCGTACTCACCATCGTCGCGGGCGGGCGAACGGCAGATGCAGTGCAGTTCGACCTGCCGGCGTTCAGCGGATTTGCGCTCATCTCGCGGAGCGAGACCAGCGAAGTGACGATGGGGGTGGAGCGGGCGCGGATCAGCACGCTCGAACTCCAGCTCCGCGCGGTGCGGGCGGGCAGCTACGCGTTCGGGCCGATCCGGGTGCAGCAGGGCACCGCGCAGGCGAGCATCGACGGCCCTGATGTCGAGGTGACGGAGAACGCGGCGGCGGGAATGGTGGCGCTCAATCCCCGGGTGCGCGACCTGGTGGCACGCGCGCCGCCGCCCAAGCCCGGATCAGGCGCGAGCGTGCAGGTCGTCCTGTCGCGCGATACGGTGCTGGTGGGGGAGCAGGTGGACGTGCTCACGGCCGCGTGGTTCTCGCGGGAACTCCGGGGGCGGCTGCGGCGCCAGCCGCGGTTCGAGCCGCCGGTGCTCGCGGGAGTGTGGGCCTTTCCGCAGACGGCATTGCCGGGCATCGCCGCGAGCAAGCGGGTGGGCGACAGGTGGTACGACCTCTTCGTGCTGCACCAGGTGGTCTTTCCGCTGGCGCCGGGCGCAGTGTCGATCCCGCCGGTGACGCTCACGTACGAGATCCCGGTGGCGATGCAGTTCTTCAGCCAGGACGAGCGCTACACGGTGTCGAGCCCGGCGCGCACGCTGACGGTGCTGCCGCTGCCCACCGCGGGGCAGCCGCCGGGATTCGCAGGTGCGACCGGCGTCAACCTCAAGCTCGAGCGGCAGATCACGCCGACGGCGGCGCGGGCGAACGAGGCGGTGAACGTCGAGATCGCGGTTCGCGGCGAGGGCAACGTGGCGCTGTGGCCGTCGCCGGATATCACGTGGCCGGCCGGCACGCGCGCGTACGCGGAAGGCTCCAGCGAGGAGATGCAGCCGGTGGCGGGCCGCCTCGCCGGGGTGAAGCGATTCAGCTTCGTGGTGGTGCCGACGCAGGCCGGCGTGCTGTCGGTGCCGGCGGTGAACTACCCGTACTACGACTTCGGGCGCCGCGCGTACGTGGTTCCCACGCTCCCGGCGGTCGGGGTCGCGGTGGCCACGGGGAAGGAAGCAACGGCGGCGCGCTCCATGCCACCGCCGCTGCTCCAGGCGCGGGGCTCGCCACTGGCGGACCAGGTGAGCGAAGGGCTGACGCTCTGGGGATGGGCGGCGGTGCTGCTGCTGCCGCCGCTTGCGGTGCTGGGCGTGTCGCTGCGCCGCCGGCGGCGGCCCAAGCCGCTTCCGGCGCGGCGGAAGTCGGACGATCCGTCGCTGGCGCTCGACCGGGCGCTGATGAAGCTCCTGCCGCGCGAGGACATCGCCACGTCGGACCGCCTGGTGCCGGCGTTGCGCGCGGTGGGGTTCGACGTGCCGACGGCCGAGGCGATCGCGGCGCTGCGGGATGCGGTGCAGGGCCATCGCTACGGGCCGCCGGGACGGGGCAGCGCGCCCAACCCGGAGGCCCTCGAGCGGGCGCTCGGGTGGATCCGCGACGCAATCCAGAGCCGGCCGGCGGGCACGGTCGCGCTGTTGCTGCTCACCGTGGTGTCGCTCGGCACGGCGCAGGTGGTACCGGACAGCCTGTACGCCGCGGGCGCGCTGAGCCGCGCGGAAGCAGGATTCCAGGCGGCGATCGCGAAGTCGCCCGAGGACCCGGCGCTGTGGTACGGGCTCGGCGCCTCACGCTACCGGCAGGGGAAGGACGGGGCGGCGGCGGCGGCCTGGCTCACGGCACTTCGGCTGGCACCGCGCGACGGCACGATCCGGCGCGCGCTGCTGCTGACGCCGCCGCCCGACCAGGCGAGCGCGGCACAGCGGAGCGTGCCGCCATTCACCGCGGCGGAATCACTGCTCATCGCGGGCCTCTGCTGGGTGGTGGGGTGGGGACTGCTCCTCGCACCGGCGCGGCGTACGCGCCGGTTTGCGCCAGTCCTGCTGGTGCTGGGCGTGGTGATGGGGACCATCGCGGGTGCCACCCGGTGGTGGGACCGCCGGCCGATCGCCCTGGCGGTGTCGGATGCACCGCTCCGCACGTCGCCGCACGGGCGCGCCACCGTGATCCGGTCGCTGCCCTCGGGGTCGGCCGTCGTAGTGGAGCGGGAGCAGCCGGGGTGGGTGCTGGTACGCGGCGCGGGCAAGGAGCTGGGCTGGCTTCCGCGCAGCGCCATCGCCCCTGCGGGAGAGTAGATTCTCCGCGTGACGCTTCCCACCACATCGGCACGCCGAATTGCCATCCTGCCCGACGCGGTCGCCGACCAGATCGCGGCGGGCGAGGTGGTGGAGCGCCCGGCATCGGTGGTGAAGGAGCTGGTGGAGAACAGCATCGACGCGGGCGCGCGGCACGTGCGGGTCGAGATCGAGACCGGCGGCAAGACACTGGTGCGGGTGAGTGACGACGGCACCGGCATGGGGCGGGACGATGCCGTGCTCGCGCTCGATCGCCATGCGACCAGCAAGCTCACCAGTGCCGCCGAACTCGTGGGTATCGCGACGTTCGGGTTCCGGGGCGAGGCCCTTCCCGCGGTGGCGTCCGTCTCCCGCTTCACGCTCGCGTCGGCCGACCAGGACGGCGCCGGCGTCGAGGTGACGGTGACCGGCGGGCGGATGGAACGGGTGGAGCCGATGTCCCGCCAGCGCGGCACCACCGTCACGGTACGCAACCTCTTCTTCAATACGCCGGCCCGACGAAAGTTCCTGCGCTCCACCGCGAGCGAAACGCGCGCGTGCCACGAGGCGGTGCTCACGCTCGCCCTGGCGCATCCGGATGTCGGGTTCGAGTTCCACGCCGACCAGGTGAACCGGTTCCACGCGCCGGCGGGGCAGTCGCTGGCGGAGCGGCTGCGCACCACCTGGGGTCGGGAGCTGTCGGACACGCTGGTGCCGGTGGCGTTCGCGGCGGGCGGGTTCCGGGTGCAGGGCTTCGCGCAGCGCCCGGCGGAGGCGCGGCCCACGGGGCGGCGTACGCAACTGTTCGTGAACGGCCGCCCGTTCCGCGACAACTTCCTGGTGCGCGCGGCGGAGGCGGGATACCGCTCCGCGATCCACCCGGGGGACCGTCCGTCGCTCTATCTCGACGTGCAGGTGCAGCCGGGCGACGTGGACGTGAACGTGCACCCCGCCAAGCTCGAGGTGCGCTTCCGGGATCGCATCGGGGTCGAGCGGGTGGTGGAGGATGCGGTGAGGCATGCGTTGGGATCGCTGATGGCGGCTGCGGGCTGGAGGTCGCAGAGTCCGGCAGTCGAGCGGTCGCAGTCGGCAGAAAGCTGGCGGTCGGCGCTGGCGTTGCGCAGGCCGGGGTTGTGGGGCACCTGGAGCTCGGGATCTGACGGCTCACGACCCGACTGACGACTCGCGACTGACGACTGACGAGCCCGCGACCATCTGCCGCCACCATGCCTGTCATCCAGATGTTCGACACGTACCTCGTCTACGCATCGGACACCGGGATCGTCATCGTGGACCAGCACTCCGCGCATGAGCGGGTGCTCTACGAAGAGGTGCTGAAGCAACTCGCCGATGGGCATGGCAGCGCGCAGCACCTGCTCATCCCGGTGACGATCGAGTTGACGGACGAGGAACTGGATGCGGTCGAGGCATATCGGGATGTGCTCGACCGGATCGGGTTCGAGGCGGTGCCGTTCGGCGGCCGCACGGTGGCGCTCAACGCGGTGCCGAATCCGCACCCGCGATTCGATGCGGCGCGGTGCTTCCGGGAGATGGTGGCGGACCTGGCGCGCGGGCGCTTCGGCGGCTGGGCCAACCGGATGGAGCGGTTCGCGGCGACGTATGCCTGCCGCGCGGCAGTCATGGCGGGGGACCGGCTGAGCGAGCGGGAGATCCGGGAGCTGCTGCTCCGGCTCTTCGCGACGACGCTGCCGCCGCATGACGTGCATGGGCGGTCGACGATCGTGCAGCTGCCGGTGGAGGAGCTGGAGAGACGGTTTGGGAGGCGGGGATGAGGGAGTCGAGAGTCCAGGGTCCAGAGTCGAGTGTCGAGATTGAACGCTCGACTCTGGACTCTCGACCTCTAGCGCATGACTGACTCACGTCTCACCCCCGTCATCGTCGGGCCCACCGCGGTGGGGAAGACGGCGATCGCCGTGGCGCTCGCGGCGCACCTGCCGATCGAGGTGATCTCGGCGGACTCGCGGCAGGTGTACCGCCACCTCGACATCGGCACGGCCAAGCCGACGAAGAAGGAACGCGCCGCGGTGCCGCACCACGGGCTCGACCTGATCAAGCCGGGGGAGCGCTACAGCGCGGGGCGGTTCGCCCGGGCGGCGGCGGGATGGATCGAGGACGTGCGGTCGCGGGGGAAGGTGCCGGTGGTGGTGGGCGGGACCGGACTTTACGTGCGGGCACTCGCCGAGGGACTGTTCGAGCAGCCGGCGATGGATGTGGAGCGTCGGCGGGCGATCGAGGGCTGGGCGTCTGGGCTGGATGCGCTCGAGCTGGTGCGCTGGGCGGGTCGGCTCGACGCCGAGTTTGCGGGGGGCGGGCGGCAGCGCGCAATCCGGGCGATCGAGGTGGCACTGCTGACGGGGCAGTCGCTCTCGACCTGGCAGCGGGAAGCGAAGAGCGCGGGGGCGATCGTGCCGTGGTACGTGCGGCTCACGGTGCCGAGGCAGGTGCTGCACCAGCGGATCAAGCACCGGGCGACGCAGATGATCCAGCAGGGTATGATCGAGGAAGTCGCGGCGGTGCTGGCGGACGGGGCGGTGGCGGGGTCGCCGGGGCTCGACGGGGTGGGGCTGCGCGAAGTGGTGGCGTACCTCACGTGCGGCGGGGACCGGACGGCGGTGGCGGAGGCGATCACCATCAGCACGCGACAGTATGCGAAGCGACAGGAGACGTGGTTTCGGCACCAGCTGCCGGGCGATGCGCTGACGATCGATGCGACGCGGCCGGCCGCCGCGGTCGCTGCAGAAATCGCGGAACTCTGGGGCCGTGGGTCGTGAGTCGTGGGTCGTGGGGTTCGCAACGTTACCCGCGACCCGCGACCCACGACCATGAAAGGAGCGCCAAGCCTTGAAGATCGGCATTACCTGTTACCCGACCTACGGTGGATCCGGTGCCCTCGCGACCGAGCTGGGGCTCGAGCTCGCGCGTCGGGGGCACGAGGTGCACTTCATCACCTACGCGTCGCCGTTCCGGCTGCGCGGGTACGCCGAGCGGGTCTACTTCCACGAAGTGGAAACCACGATGGGTCGGTACCCGCTCTTCGAGCACTACCCCTACACCCTCGCGCTCGCATCCAAGCAGCACGAGGTGGCGCTGCGGGAGAACCTGGATCTCCTGCACGTGCACTACGCGATCCCGCACGCCACGACGGCGTGGCTGGCGAAGGCGATGCTGCAGAGTGAGGGGCGGCAGCTCAAGGTGATCACGACGCTGCACGGCACGGACATCACGCTGGTGGGGCAGGAGGCGAGCTTCTACGCCATCACCAAGTTCTCCATCGAGCAGTCGGACCTGGTCACCGCGGTGTCGGCGTACCTGCGCGACGAGACGTACCGCGCGTTCGGGTGCGTGAGCTGCGACGTGAAGGTGATCCCCAACTTCGTCAACCTCGCCGAGTATCACCCGGATCCGGAGAAGCGGTGGGAGGGGCTGGCGCCCGAGGGGCACCGGCGGATCATGCACGTCTCCAACTTCCGCGAGGTGAAGCGGGTGAAGGACGTCATCCGGGTGTTCGCGCGGATCCGGCGGGCGATGCCGGCGACCCTCGCGATGGTGGGAGACGGCCCCGAGCGGCCCGACGCGGAGTCGGAGGCGCAGGAGCTGGGCGTGGCGGCGGACGTGAAGTTCCTCGGCCGGCTCGACTCGGTGGCGATGCTGCTGCAGGGATGCGAGCTGTTCCTCCTGCCGTCGACGACGGAGAGCTTCGGGCTCGCAGCGCTCGAGGCGATGGCGTGCGGCGCGGTGGTGGTGGCGACCCGGGTGGGCGGCATCCCCGAGGTGATCGATGACGGCACCAACGGCATCCTCGAGCCGGTGGGCTCGGTGGAGGCGATGGGACGGCGCTCGGTGGACCTGCTGCGGGTACCGGGAAGCCTGGCGACGATGCGCGCGGCGGCTGTCACGCGCGCGCAGGAGTTCTCGGCGGACAGGATCGTGCCGATGTACGAGGCACTCTACGCCGAAGCGATTCGATGATCGGTGCCTCCGGCGTCAGTGACCTCGTCGCGGCAGGGATACTGGGACTGGTAGAAGGCGTCACCGAATTCATCCCGGTGTCGTCCACCGGTCACCTGATCCTCGTGGGCGAGTGGCTGGGGCGCACGACCGAGACGTGGAAGACGTTCGAGGTGGTGATCCAGCTGGGTGCGATCCTCGCGGTGGTCTGGATGTATCGCACGCTGTTCCTCGAGGTGGCGCGGGGGCTCGGGCGCACGCCGGCGAGCCGCAAGTTCGTCCTCAACCTCCTGGCCGGATTCCTCCCGGCCGCGGTGGTGGGCCTCGCGGGGCGGGACTTCATCAAGGCGCACCTGTTCCAGGGCAACACGGTGGCGTGGGGGCTCATCCTCGGCGCGTTCGGCATCCTGATCGTCGAGCGGTTCGCGCCCCAGCCGCGTATCGAGAATGCGGAAGACCTGCCGCTCAAGACGGCGTTCGGCGTGGGCCTGGCACAGGTGCTCGCACTCTATCCGGGAATCTCCCGGAGCGGTGCCACGATCATGGGGGCATACGCGCTCGGCTGCTCGCGGAAGGCGGCCGCTGAGTTCTCGTTCTTCCTCGCGGTGCCGGTGATGTTCGCGGCGAGCGCGCTCGATCTCTACAAGAGCCGTGACGCGCTGAGCATGTCCGACCTGCCGGTGTTCACGGTGGGGATGGTCGTGTCGTTCGTCAGCGCGCTCCTGGTGCTCAAGGCGTTCATCCGTTTCGTCTCCAGCAGCAGTTTCCGCCCGTTCGCGTGGTACCGGCTGGCCCTGGGTGCGCTGATCCTGCTGCTGTCGTCGCGCGCCGCGTGACGCCGCAGCTGGTCCGGCTCCGGGAGACGGCTTCGACGCAGGACGAACTGCACCGGCTCGCGGAGGAGGGCGCGCCGGCGGGAACGGCCGTGGTGGCGGAGACGCAGCAGGCGGGACGGGGCAGCCGGGGGCGTGGCTGGGTGTCGGCGCCGGGAGGGCTGTGGCTCAGCGTGCTGTGGCGGGGGCAACCGGACGTGGCGCAACTGCTCAGCATCAGGGCAGGCCTCGCGGTGGCGGCGCTGCTCGACTCGCTGGGCGGGTTGCCACCGGCGCGGCTCAAGTGGCCCAACGACGTGATCGTGGATGACGCGAAAGTGGGCGGGATCCTGTGCGAAGGGCGCTGGGGCGCGGTGAACGGGTGGGTGGCCGTGGGGCTGGGCCTCAACGTGACCAATCCGGTGCCGTCGGATGCGCGGTTCCCGCCGGCGTCGCTGGCGCAGTGGCGACCGGACCTCGATGCGGCCGCGATGGCGGTGCCGGTGGTTGCGGCCCTGAGCCGGCTGCCGCCGGATCCGGTGCTCTCGAGCGATGAGCTCGCGGCGTGGGGGGAGCGGGACTGGCTCTTGGGGCGGAAGCTCCGCGCGCCGGCGACGGGTGTGATACGGGGAATGAGCGCTGCTGGTCGACTCCTTGTGGATACCGACGCGGGCCGCCTCGAGCTCGTGGCGAGCGACGGTATCGAGGTATAGCTTGCCGCCATGCTACTAGTCCTCGACATCGGCAACACCGAGATCACGGTCGGCCTGTACCGCGGGGACGAGCTCGTCTCCAACTGGCGCATGACGACGACGCCCGATCGCACGCCGGACGAATGGAGTGCCGACGTGGGCTCGTTCCTCACGCAGCGGGGCCACTCGCCCAGCGAGGTGCGGGCGGCGTGCCTGGCGTCAGTGGTGCCGCCGGTAACCCGCAACGTGGCGGACGGCGTGGAGAGTGCGACAGGTCAGCGGCCGTACTCGATCAACGCCCGGACACCGCTCCCAGTCATCCTCGACGTGGACGAGCCCAACGCGGTGGGCGCGGACCGGATCGTGAACATCCTGGGCGCCATCGACCGGTACCCGGGGGATTGCATCGTGGTGGACTTCGGCACGGCGACGACCTTCGACTGCGTCACGGCCGACCGGCGGTTCATCGGCGGGTCGATCATGCCCGGCCTTCGCACGTCGGCGGACGAGCTGGTTCGGAAGGCGGCCAAGCTGACGGCGACGGAGCTGCGCCCGCCGGCACGCGCGATCGGCCGCACGACGGAGGAGCACATCCAGGGGGGAGTACTGTACGGCGCCGCCGACTCGGTGGATGGGATGATCCGGCGGCTCCGCGCGGAGTGGCCCAAAACAGCGGTGAACGGTGAACGGGGAACGGTGAACGGGAGCCCCCGAGTGGTGGCGACGGGCGGGCTCTCGGTTATAGTGGCGCCGCTCTGCACCACGGTGGACGTGGTGGATAGTGACCTGACGCTGCACGGCCTCAAGCTCGCGGCGCGGCACGTCGGACTCCGCTGGTGAGCGCTGGGGGCAATCCGGCGCGGGCGCTGGGATATTGGCTGCTGGGTCCCCGGTTCGATTACCTGCTGCACCTGCGTCCCGCCGAGTGGCCGATCATGGCAGGGCACACGCTGCTGGGCGCGCTGCTGGCGCTGGGCCTGGCGCGAGCGGCCTCGGGGGAACGAGCCGGGACGGTGCTGCTCGGACTGGTGCTCTGGGTGGTGGCGCTCAACGGCGGGACACTCGCGATCAACAGTGCGTTCGACAAGGATGAGGGAGACGTCGCGTATCTCCGGCGTCCGCCCACGCCGCCGCGCGGATTGTTCGGGTTCGGGCTGGGACTCATGCTCGCCGGGCTTTTCGTCTCCCTGCTCCTGCCGAGGATGTACACGTGGCTCTACGTCACGTGCCTCATCATGTCGGTGCTGTACTCGGTGCCGCCGATGCGCCTCAAGGCGGTGGCGGGGGCCGACTGGATCGTCAACCTCGTCGGGTTCGGGACGCTGACGCCGCTCGCGGGGTGGGCGAGCACGGGCGAGGGACTGACGGTGTGGGGGTGGTTCCTGGTATGGGGATTCGGGGCGCTGTTCGCGGGGCTCTATCCGCTGACGCAGCTGTACCAGTTCGACGAGGATGCGCGGCGGGGGGACCGGACGTTTGCGCTGATCCTGGGGAAGCGGCGCGCCATGGGGGTGTCGCTCGGGTGCGTGACGGTGGCGTTCGGGCTGTTCGTGGGGGCGGCGCGGGCGGCGGGGTGGACGGCGGGGGACGCGGCGCGGTGGATGGCGCTGGGGGTGGCGTACCTGGTGTGGCTGGCGCTGCTGGTGCCGTGGTACGGGGCGGCGGAAAGCTGGGGGCCGGAGCGGCACCAGCGGGGAATGTACCTGGCGCTGGGGGCGTGGGCGCTGACGGATGTGGCAGTGCTCATCGGCTGGGCGTGAGGGTGGGCGCCTCGGCTAGGGCCCGCCCTGTTGCAGGAGATGCCGGCAGGTCCTCGCTCAACGCGCCCCACCCAGCGCGCCCGCCGGGGGCCGCCGGAAGCCGGCGCGCCACCTCCCCCGCGACTTGGCGGCTGGCACCGGGGCTGGCTAGCTTGTAGCAGCGAATCCCCTTCCATGGAGTCGGCATGAGTTCGGCTGTCGAGTTGGATCGCGACATCGATCGCACGGACGTCCCGTTCATCGTGCGCGGGGCGGTGAAGATCGGCCTGATCACGGCGATCGCGGTGCTGCTGTTCTCACTGGCGTCACGCTTCACCAGCGGCGTGATCGAGAGTGCGGTCAAGGTGTTCGTCATCGCGGCGGGGACGTACCTGGTGACGTTCCTGCCCGGGCAGTGGACTCGGGCGCGGACGATCGAGGGCATCGCCGGGGCGTGTGGGATCGGGCTGGCGGGGTCGGTGGTGTTCCTGCTGGTCGACGTGACGCTGCTGCAGACGATCGGGACCTACACCAACCGGTGGCAGGCGATCGGCGGCGGTTCCAACTGGTGGTATCACCCGGTGTGGTGGATGGTGGGGACGTTCCTGCCGTGGATGGGTGCGTTCATGATCGCGAACCAGGCGGCGCGGGGCGGGGTGTCCGTATTCCGGGCGGCGGGTCTGGTTGCGGGTTTGACACTGGTCTTCGGTTCGCTCGCCATGCTGCTCCGTGTGCCGCACGCGGAGTGGAGCGTACCGACGTTCGGGGTGGCGATCATTCCCGCCCTGGCCGTGGCGACCGCCATTACAGGGTTGGGTCAGCGCCGCGCCTGAGCGGCATGAAGTTCCTCCGGTTCGTCGCACGTCTGTTCGGCTGGCTGCTGACGCCCATCGTGGCGTCGGCAGCCTCTTTTTTGGGCGCGGTGGGCGGGGCGATGATCGCGAAGTCGATCGCCGACCCGATGAAGGGACTGATCACCAGCGGTATCTGCGCGCTGATCGCCGCGGTGGTGGTGACCTGGTTCTGGCTGCACTGGCTGCGGCTCCGGCCGGAGGTGCGTCACGCGCTCGGTGTGGACGAGACGGGGGCGCCGGAGGCGTTCTTGCCGGAGGCGGAGGGTGAGGAGAAGGGCGGAGAAGGCGGGTAGGGCCGGTATGGCGGGTAGAAGAGGAGAACAACTTGACGCGCATTGCGGTCTTCGGCGGCTTCCTGGCACTCGTTGCAGGATGCGGGGACAAGGGAACTGCACGCGAGGCCGAGACGCCGAGGGCTGCGAGGGTGGAGGCACCGTCGCCGGAGCTGGCGCTCAACGTGTCGGACACGGTGGCGGTATGGTTTACCAACGCTCGGGCCGATACGACGGCCGATGGCACGGCATGCCTGGAGCGGGTGATGGAGATCCGCGAGCGCAGCCGAGTGGTGCCGGTGCCGCTACTGTATACCGGTGAGACTCCCACTCTCACAAACGATTCGACGATACAGGTACACATCTGGCGGCACTGCGTGCCGGCGGACCTGTATCGCGTGCACCTGCGCACCGGTCAGCCGACACGGGCCGGGCCTTGAGGCGCGGTCGCCTGCTACTGGCCGCGCTCGGCGTGGCGCTGCCCGCGCCGCTTGCGGCGCAGGGGATCCTTCTCGATGTGGGCTACGTGTTCCGCACCGACGTGCCGGACCTGGCGAGCTATCGCGCGGCGTATACGATGCCGGTGGGCGGACCGATCCGCTGGGGCATCGCGGGTGAGCTGCTGGCGGATGCGGGGAGCAACCCGGTGCAGCGCTGGGGCGCGGGAGTGGATCTCACTGGTTGGCGGGGCGGGCGGGGGCCGTATGCGGTGCTCAGCCTCGATGGCGGGTTCGAGACCAATGGCCCCCACGACACCTGGGCATCGTGGTCGGCGGGCGGGGGATATGACTTCCACGTCGCCGGCGGGGTGACCCTGGGTGCGGATGCACGCTATCGCGGGTTCTTCGGGAAGGAACCGGGCGGGGTACAGGTGTCGGCGGGTTTGGGGATCTGGTGGGGGAAGAAGAAGAAGAAGGCGGAGGAACCGGCCGCGGAGAAGCCAGGAGCGGAAGAACCAACGGCGGAGAATCCCACAGCGGAGACCCCAACAGCGGTAGACCTGTCAGCGGTGGAGGCCGGCGTGGTGGCGTCGGCGAGGCAGGCGCTGGGGAAGCCGTATCTCTACGGCGGCACGGGGCAGGGGGACGACGGGTTCGACTGCTCGGGATTGATCCAGTATGCGTATGGGCAGCAGGGCATCGCGCTGCCAAGGGTGAGCACTGCGCAGGCAACGCAGGGGCGGGAAGTGGAGAAGTCGATCGATGCGCTCGAACCGGGGGATATCCTCACGTTCGCGGGGCAGCCGGGTGGCACGAAGGTGAGTCACGTGGGTCTGTACCTGGGCGATGGGCGGTTCATCCACAGTTCGACGTCGAAGGGCGTGATGGAGAGCACGTTGAGTGCGAGCGACCCGAACGGGCAGTGGTGGTACGTGCGGTGGGTGGGGGCGCGGCGGGTGATTGGTCAGTCGGACTGGTCGCGGGCCAGTGACTGGAGGGGCCGCGGAAGCTCCGCACCTGCCCGCCGCATCTGATCCGGAACCGGGGGCACCTGCCGATCCTGATCACACGCAACGCGCAGACTCCCGGGTCGGCAGCACTGACTGAACTGTAGCAGGAAGGCATGGCCCTTATCACCGTTGTCGGGTCGATGGTCCTTCGGCGCGTGGCGGACGAACAGCCTCGTCACCGGGCGCCGCGCACCTCGTCGAGCAGCTTCCCGCCGCGTTGTGGGACACCTCGATTCCCGGGATACCACGACGCACATTTCGCTCGATTGCCGCCCATATCCACAACGCCAGGAGCCGGTGGCTCCGGACTCTCGGCCAGGAACACGGACTTGCCGTACCCCCGCTCGTCGACTTTCGGAGGGTGACGCGCCGCAGCCTGCTCTCCGCCCTGAAGCGGAGCGGCCGGGGTATCGAGGAACTTCTCGAGTTCGGGCTCGCGGCAGGCGGAGAGGTTCCCGCTTCGAAGGCCTATGTCTGGCGCCGAAGCTGCGCGCTGGACGAGGAACATCGGGGCACTGGCCGCGAGCTGACGCCTACCGATTTTCGTGACATCGAGAGTGACGCCGCGGGGTCACGGTGCAGGGGGCCCGGTACCCCGAGAACCTCGAGCGGCTGACCGTGCGCTGAGGTATTTGGACCCTCCCTTCGCTCACTACCCAACAATACCGGGCATGCAGTCCTCGAGACGACGTGAGCAACAGCACGAGCAGAGGAGCGCTAGTGGCGACGCCAGGGCTTAACCCGCGCATGCAACTGATGAGGGCGCGCTAGTGCTGGCAGCCGCCGCGCCGTACGTTGGTACCAGAGGACGGCGCGGCCGCTGCCGCGTCGCGCCTCGCACCTGATGCGCCGATGGTTCGGCAGTGCGCGGGACATCGCGTCCGGCCGACGTGGAGTGCAGGCCAGCTCTGGCGGGCGATGATCCCTTTGGCGCGGAAGGGTCGTATCGATGAAGGGCTTCGTTGGAACGCCAATGAGCGTGGCCGCCTTTCAGGCCGAGCTTGCGAAAGCGCCTGAGAACCTGTACGCGGTCGCCGGTGACGAGCGGCTGCTGGCGCGGCTCCCCAGAGGCAACTGGGTCGGCGGTACTACCCCCTACCTGATGACCGATGAGCACGGTGGGCTTGCCACCGGCGACCTGCTCTTCGTGCACCAGCTACCGAAGGACGAGCGAGCGGCGCCGCAGTTCGTACTGCCTACGATGCCAAGACGATTGCGCGCATCACCGAGGACGCCCCGCGGAACGGGTACACCTTCCTGCTGATTCCGGCGTTTTCCGACGTGCACCTCACTTACGGGAAGGACGCGCCGACCTACAAGGACCTCTTCAGCCATCCGATCGTGGGTTGGATCACGGGCGTATACCTCGCTGATCTGGGCACGCACAAGCCCAAGGTATTCAACGGCAAGACGGGCGAGGCCTTTACCGACAAGGCGCTGGCCTGCCACGTGTCGCTCCCGGCCGGGAAGGCGGTGGACGTCGAGATCGTGAACATCTTCGAGCGCTCGGACGGCCCGGATATCCGCTTCGAGACGGATGGCTTCGAGGTCACCGAGTGCTCGATTGACGGCAAGTGGACCAACTTCGCACGGTGGCTGACGGAGAACGAGGTGGATACGCAACTGCCGTTGATCGCGGACTACAGCGGCGCACTGATCAACGTCAGCATCCAGAGCGTGGACCAGGAAGCCGGCAAGGTCGTGCTGTACGCGCCGGTGTTCAAGGACAGGACGTACCGCGGGGCAAAGCCGGTGCCGGACTACGTCCAGGCGTTCAGGTCGGCCACCGTGGGCGTGAGCCGCGACGTCGCCTTCGCCTGCAACTGCATCCTCAATTTCCTCTACGGCAAGCTGGAGGGAATGCACGTCGGTCTGCCGGGGCCGTTCACCTTCGGCGAAATCGCGTTCCAGCTGGTCAACCAGACGATGGTCTACTGCCACGTTGTCGACGCGCCGGCGCCGGCGGCCGAGCGGACGCTCGTCAAGCGACCGACGGAGAACGTCGAGGCCTACCAGCTGTACCTGAAGGGCCGCTACTTCGCGAACCAGTACTTCTCGAACCAGCGCAAGGGGGCGGGCCTCGCCAAATCCCTCGAATGCTTCGAGCGAGCGCTCGCGCTCGACGAGCGCATCGCCCTGGCCCACGCCGGGGTCGCGGAGGTGTACACCCTGCTCGCGTTTCTCGGCCTTCGCCCGCCGACGGAGGTCATGCCCAGAGCCAAGGCAGCGGCTCAGCGAGCGCTTGCGATCGACGATGCGCTCGCCGAAGCGCACACCTCGCTGGGGTTCATCCATCTGGTGTACGACTGGGACTGGGCGGCGGCCGAGCGCGAGTTGCAGCGGGCCATCGCATTGAACCCGCGATACGTTCTCGCCCGCTACTGGTACGCCACGCTCTGCGCCTCCAGGCTCCGGCTGGAGGAGAGCGTCATTGAAGATGAACGAGCGGTCAAAGTCGAGCCGATGTCGAGCTTTGCGAACACGCACCTGGGCTGGATGCTACTCGACGCCGGTCACACCGGACGGGCCATCGAGCAGTTGGGGAAGGCCATCGAGCTCGACCCGGAGTTCGTCCTGGCGCACTGGTTGCTCGGCTGCGCCCACGCGTCCGAAGGGCGCCATGAGGCTGCCCTCCCTGAGCTTGAGACGGCGGTCGAGCTGTCCAATCGCCTCCCCTGGATGGTGGCGGCACTGGCGGTCGGATACGCCGAGGCCGGTCGCACGGGGGAGGCCCGGCGACTCCTCGAGGAGCTGCGGGCGCGTGCGAGCCGGGATTATGTGCGGGCCTTGCACCTTGCTATCGTCTGCGCGGCCGTTAGCGAGACGGAGGAGGCGTTCGATTGGCTGGAGAAAGCCTGCGAGGAGCGCGACGTCAGCCTCCCCCTGCTCCGGGAGGGGGGCCACCTGCCTGTGACGAGCCTGATGGCGGTGCCCGTCCTGTTCCGCAGCGACCCGCGGTACCGGGCGCTCCTGCGAAGGGCCGGTCTGCCATGATTTCCCGTCGGCCGTGACCGGCCCCGCTTGCTCAGCGGGCCGCGGCCATCTGTTGAGCGAAGCGGCCGGTCGGACTCGCCAGCATGACCTCGAATCGCTGCGCGATGGCCCGGGCGATGTGGTCCTGGATCGCGAAGACGTCGTCGAGCTCGCTGTCGTAGCGCTCGGACCAGAGATGGTAGCCGTCGCTGACGCTGACGAGCTGGGCGGTGATCCGCACCCGGTTCCCGGCCTTTCGGACGCTGCCGTCGAGCACCGTGGCGACCTTGAGCTTCGCCCCCACCCCCGCGATGTCCACGCCCTTGCCCTTGAAAGCGAACGACGAAGTGCGGGCGGCCACGTGCAGGCCCGGTAGCTGGGCCAGGGCGTTGATGATCTCCTCTGCGATTCCGTCGCTGAAGTATTCCGTTTCCGGATCGGAACTCTGATTCGTGAACGGCAGCACGGCGATGGACCGGTCGGGGACCGCGACCGGGGCGGGCTCGCTCGGCCGGGCTGTGCCAAGCGCTTCGGCGAACTGGGCGGCAGTCGAGAACCGATCGGCGGGCAGGCCCGCCATCGCCTTCCTCACTGTCGCATCGACCGCTTCGGGAACCAGCTCGCGGAACATGCGCGGCGAAGGAGTCGGGGAGCCCAGCCGGTTCGCGATGACGGCCGTGAGCGTCGATCCCTTGAATGGTGGCTCTCCCACCAGCATCTCAAACAGGACGCAGCCCAGGCTGTAGATATCGGCGCGGCCGTCGATATGCGGGCTTCCGTCGACCTGTTCCGGGCTCATATAGGCGGGCGTGCCGACCAGACTTCCCACTTCCGTCAGCTGCCCCCCACCGCCGGCGGTAATCGCCCGCGCGATCCCGAAATCAGTGACGAGTGCATGGCCCGTCGAGAGGAGGATATTCTCGGGTTTGATGTCGCGGTGGAGGACGTTATGGCCGTGCGCATAGTTGAGTGCGTCGGCGACCTCGCGCGCGATCTGGACCGCGTCCTCGAGTGTCAGTTGCCGCTCACGATCGAGGCGCTCACGGAGTGATTCGCCCTCGATGTACGGGATCACGTAGTAGAGGAAGCCCTCGGCTTCGCCCGAGTCGTGGAGCGGCAGGATGTGAGGATGGTTCAGCCCAGCGGCGGTTGCGATCTCGCGGAGGAATCGCTCACGCCCGAGCGCGGCTGCAAGGTCGGGCTTCAATACCTTGATCGCGACCTGGCGATGGTGCTTCTGGTCCTGGGCGAGGAGGACGATCCCCATCCCCCCATGACCGAGTTCGCGCCCGATCGTGTAGCGGTCGGCGAGGACGGTTCGCAGGCGGGCCAGTGGGTCAGACACGGAAGTTTCCGGATCCATCGTGCTCAATCATAGCGGCACTCCCCGATCCCTGCTCCGGATGCGCACCCCGACAGCACGGTTCCTCACCCCCCATTTCGATTTTCACTTCTACACGGTGGCTCCCGACCGCGTTGCGGGCATCGACTGCGCCGACACGCGGAAACCGGTCCAACTCCCTACCAATTACTCGCTCCCCGACATCGAAATTCCGGGGATGGGAACGCTCGTTGGATTGTGCGTACCCCGCATGGGGATGCACGGGCTCCGGACGGAGGAACTCGCGGATACCGCCCCGTTCGGGGCCTCCATGCTGGTGGGATATTACCAGCAGGATCTTATCTTCCTCGAGCCGATGATCTCCCAGGCCAAGCTGGCCGAGGCGAAGAGTTTTTCGGTCGCGGTTCCGTCCCTGCCGAGCGGCGGTGCTGCCGTCCGGTGGCCGGCTCGGTTCGAAGCCACCTATGACGCCAAGGCCCGGACCTATCGTTTCGTGTTCTCCGGCCTACCGACCAACTGAGCCCATGGACTTCTCCCGGCTCGTGACCGGGGGGCTGCCTCGCTCGTGATGCGCGCGCAGCTGGTGGACATCACGACGCTGCACGTGGATGCCATCGTCAACGCCGCCAACGAGCAACTGGCCCCGGGTGGAGGCGTGTGCGGTGCCATTCACAGGGCGGCCGGCCCGGAGATGGCCCGCGCGTGCCGTGCGCTCGGCGGCTGTCCAACTGGTTCCGCCAAGGCGACACCGGGCTTCGCGCTGCCGGCCACCCATGTCATTCACGCCGTGGGCCCGATCTGGCGCGGTGGGGACAAGGGCGAGGCGTCGCTCCTCCGCTCGGCGTACACGGCGTCCCTCGACATTGCGTTGGGGCTGGGATGCAGGAGTATCGCGTTCCCGGCCATCAGCACCGGCATTTACGGATACCCGCTGGTGGATGCGACGCGCATTGCCGTGGAGGCGGTGCGTGCCGGCGAGGGTCGGGGAGTGAAGGTGCCGGAAGTGATCTTTGCCTGCTTCAA
This sequence comes from uncultured Gemmatimonadales bacterium, assembly GCA_963773095.1. Classification (GTDB taxonomy): domain Bacteria; phylum Gemmatimonadota; class Gemmatimonadetes; order Gemmatimonadales; family GWC2-71-9; genus JAGGAG01. The sequence continues at coordinate 108,922 of CAVYZY010000006.1, read as the reverse complement.
TGAGGATGCGCTCCGGGCGTATCGTTCCGAGGGTATTACCGAATGACGGGTGGATTGATGACCCCGAACGGCGGTGCCCGGCCGAGAATCGAATCGGTGGACGTGGTGCGAGGCGTCATCATGGTCCTGATGGCGCTCGATCATGCCCGCGACTTCTTCGGCAACCTGGCCCAGAACCCGACCGCCCTGGCCACGACCACGCCCGGGCTCTTCTTCACGCGCTGGATCACCCATTTCTGCGCCCCGGTGTTCTTCCTGCTGACGGGCACGGGGGCGTACCTGTCTCTGGCCCGGAAGTCGCGCCCGGCGCTGTCGCGGTTCCTGTTGACGCGGGGGCTGTGGCTGATCTTCCTCGAGCTCGTGGTGGTGCGGTGCCTGGGCTACCAGTTCAACTTCGACTATCGCACGACGCTGCTGCTGGTGCTCTGGGCGCTCGGCTGGTCGATGATCGTGCTGGCGGCGCTGGTGCACCTGCCGGCCGCGGCGGTCACGACCATCGGCGTCGTCATGATCGCAGGACACAACCTGCTCGATGGCGTGAAGCTGGCGAGCCCGATCTGGTCGATCCTGCATTCACCGGGGTTCGTGCTGAACACGCCGGACCACGTGGTGTTCGCCGGCTATCCGCTCATTCCGTGGATCGGCGTGACGGCGGCAGGGTACGGGCTGGGGCAGGTGTACGGCTGGGAGAGCGAGCGGCGGCGGGGATTCCTGCTCCGGCTTGGCCTAGGGCTCAGCCTGGCGTTCCTCCTGATCCGGGGCGTCAACGTGTATGGTGACCCGTCGCGGTGGGAGCCGCAGCCGACGGTGCTGTTCACCGTGCTCTCGTTCCTCAACACCACCAAGTATCCGCCATCGCTGCTGTTCCTGCTGATGACGCTGGGTCCGGCGCTGCTCTTCCTGCGCGCGATGGATCGCGGCACTCCTCGCGTGCTGCGGCCGGCGCTCGTGTTCGGCAAGGTGCCACTCTTCTATTTCGTGCTGCACTTTCCGCTGATCCACCTGCTGGCGGTCATCACATGTCTCGTGCGCTATGGCACGGCACACTGGATGTTCGAGTCGCCCGACCTCGGGAGCTACCCGTACACGCCGCCGCCGGGGTGGGGGTATTCACTGCCGGTCGTCTACCTGGTGTGGGCGTTCGTGGTGGCGGCGATGTACCTGCCGTGCCGCTGGTTCGCAGCGCTCAAGCAACGCCGCGGCAATGCGTGGCTGAGCTATCTCTAGAGTCGACCGTGGCCAAACCGCCAGCCGAGCAGGTCCTGGTGCAGGTCGGACGTACCTGGTGAGCCGTCGAACATGCTATCGTGAACTCGAGGGTCCGCCTCAGCCGCGCCGCGAGAGGTGAGCATGAAGCGACTGCATCCCTGTCGTGGCGATCGATCGCCCTGCTGGCCGGCTGCGCCGGCGATTCCCAGGACGTGCTGTCCACCGGCCTCACCGGGCTGGTGGTACGGGGCCCGATACAGCCTGTCTGCCAGTTGAACCAACCCTGCGAAGACGCGCCCTTCAGCGCCGCGTTCGCGGTGTACCGGGGCTCCGATCGTGTCGCCCGGTTCCGCTCCGACACACTCGGCGCCTTCACGGTGGCACTTGCCCCGGGCGCGTACCGGGTTGTTCCGGGGCCGGACGCTCCAATCATGGATCCGGCGGGGCAGGCAAAGGACGTCGAGGTGGGTGCCGTTGGCTTGACCACAGTCCAGCTCGCTTTCGACACCGGAATCCGGTAGGCGACGCACGCGCCGGCGCAGCTCACCAGGGGAGAGATCCGATGCCCGCACTCCGACCGCTCGACGTGGTCGCCGTCATCATGGGGGGCGGGGCAGGGACGCGACTGTTCCCCCTCACCAAGGACCGCTCCAAGCCGGCGGTGCCCCTCGGCGGCAAGTACCGGCTGGTCGACATTCCCATCAGCAACTGCATCAACTCCGAGTTGCGGCGGATCTTCGTCCTCACCCAGTTCAACAGCAGCTCGCTGCACCGTCACATCCAGGACGCCTACCGCTTCGACGTCTTCGCCCCCGGGTTCGTGGAGATCATGGCGGCGCAGCAGACGCCGGACCGGACCGACTGGTACCAGGGCACCGCCGACGCAGTGCGACAGAACCTGCTCCACCTGAACAACTATCCCCACAAGCTGGTGCTCATCCTGTCAGGCGACCAGCTCTATCGCATGGACTTCCGCTCGGTCCTGGAGCAGCACCTGGAGACGGGCGCCGACGCCACGGTGGCCACCATCCCGGTGGAGCGGGATGCGGCAAGCGCCCTCGGCATCATGCAGGTGGCCAACGACCGACGCATCACGCGGTTCGTGGAGAAGCCCCGGGAGGACGCGGTCCTCGATTCCCTCCGCGTGGACTGGGGCGCGGTGGGGAGCTCGCTCACGGGCGTGAGCCCCGACGCCCTGCTTGCCTCGATGGGCATCTACGTGTTCAACCGCGACGTCCTGGCCGAAGCGCTGGCGGGACCGGAGGCCGATTTCGGGAAGCACATCATCCCGTCGCTCATCGGGACCAAGCGCGTCTTCGCCTACCTCTACCAGGGGTACTGGGAGGACGTCGGGACGATCCGTTCGTTCTACGAGGCCAACCTCGACCTCTGCGAGCCACTCCCCAAGTTCAACTTCTATGACGCGACCGCGCCGGTCTTCACCCACGCGCGGTATCTCCCCGGCAGCAAGATCATCAAGTCCCGGATCGAGCGTTCCGTGATCGCCGACGGGTGCGTCATCAACGATGCCCTGATCGAGCACTCGCTCATCGGGGTGCGGAGCCGGGTGCAGTCGGGCGCCGTCATCCGCGATTCACTGCTGATGGGCCAGGACTATTACGACACGCCGGACCGCGACAGCCCGCCGGGCGCCCCCCCGATGGGCATCGGGCATGGCACCTCGATCGAGCGCACCATCGTGGACAAGAATGCGCGCATCGGCGACGGGGTCCGCATCTCGCCGGACGGCAAGGCAGCCCAGGTGGACGGGCCCAACTTCTTTGTGCGCGATGGTCTCGTGATCATTCCCAAGAACGCGATCGTGCCGAGCGGGACGGTGATCTAGGACTGACGGACCGCGCGTCGCATAGTTCAGGGAACGGTTGCGCGTTCCACCCTTCGCCTTATATTCGGGTCTGTGTCCGGGCCTGTTCACGATCTCTCCAAGCTTCGTATCAACCGCGACCCGCCTCCCGAGGTGCGCCGCGCCTTTGGCCGCACCCTCCTCATCATCCTGTCCGTCATCGCGCTGGTCGCCGCCGCGCTGGTCGTCGTGCGCCGCAACTCCGCGGTGCCGGTCGACGCCGTGGTGGTCACCGGTGGCGCGACCGGCGGGGGCACGCCAGCGGCCGGCAGCACCGCCGTGACGGCGAACGGCTATGTGGTCGCTCGCATCCGCGCAGCGGTCTCGGCCAAGATCCCGGGGCGGATCGCGTCGCTCCCCGTCGACGGTGGCTCGGTGGTGAAGCGCGGGGAGGTCATCGCCCGGCTGGACAACGCCGACTACGCCGCGGCCGTGTCGGAACGGCGGGCCAACCTCGCCACCAGCCAGGCGCAGCTCATCGAAGCCGAGTCGGAGCGCGACCAGGCCCGTCGGGAATACGACCGGGTGAAGGACATCCGCGCGTCCAACCCCAACCTCGTGTCGGTACAGGAAGAAGAGGTGGCACAGAACCGGATGGCCACCGCCGCGGCGCGGACGAACGCGGCCAAGGCGCGGGTGGATGCGGCGCGGGCGTCGCTGCAGTTCGCCGAGGCGAACCTGGAGAACACGTACATCCGGGCGCCGTTCAGTGGCACGGTGCTGCGCAAAGAAGCGGAAGTGGGTGAAGTGGTCGCGCCGAGTGTCGGTGGCGGCCTCACGCGCGGCGCCGTGGTGACGATGGCAGACCTGAACACGCTCGAAGTGGAGGTTGACGTGAACGAGGCCTACATCGGGCGGGTGCAGCACGGACAGACCGCGCGCATCACGCTCGATGCGTATCCCGACACCGCGTTCCGGGGGAGCGTGCGGCAGGTGGTTCCCACGGCCGACCGGCAGCGCGCGACGGTGCAGGTGAAGGTGTCCATCCTCGATCGCGATCCCAGGATCCTGCCCGAGATGGGCGCGCGGGTGGACTTCATTGCCGCGTCGCCGGACACGGCCGCAGCCGCGCCGGGTGCCAGCGGCGGGAGCGCGCCGAGCTTCCGGCTACCGGTGGGGGCGGTGTTCGAAACCGGCGGTGGGACCATCGTGTGGCTCATTCGCGGCGGCAAGCTCGAGTCGCGCAGCCGTGGAGGCGGGGCCGGCGAGCGCCGGCTATCGCGAGATCCGCCGCGGCCTCACCGGTGGAGAGATGGTCCTGACCGGCGGCGTGACCCAGCCGGAACAGGGGATGCGCGTGGAAGTCAGGGGGAAATAGTCGTCTCCCACGGATAACAAACCATCAACCTCGAGCGACGTATGGCCCTCGTTGAAATCCGTGACGTCTACAAGACCTTTACCCGCGGCGCCGAGCGGATCGAGGTATTCACCGGCCTCACGCTCGACGTGGAGCAGGGCAGCTTCACCGCCCTCATGGGGCCATCCGGCTCCGGCAAGTCCACCCTCCTCAACCTGATCGCGGGACTCGACAAGCCCACCAGCGGCAGCGTGCGGGTCAACGGCGCCGAGGTGAGTGCGATGACTCCCGCGCAACTCGCCAGCTGGCGCTCGGAGCACGTGGGGTTCGTGTTCCAGAGTTTCAACCTGCTGCCGGTGCTGACTGCCTTCCAGAACGTGGAGCTGCCGCTGCTGCTGACGCGGCTGTCGAAGAAGGACCGCGACGAGCGCATCCGCATCGCGCTGGGCGTGGTGGGGCTCGAGGACCGGATGGATCACTATCCGCGGCAGCTGTCGGGTGGACAGGAACAGCGGGTAGCCATCGCCCGCGCCATCGTCGCCGATCCCACGCTGGTGCTGCTCGACGAGCCCACGGGGCAGCTCGATGCCAAGAGCTCGCAGGAAGTGCTGGCGCTGCTGGCGCGGCTCAACGCCGAGTTCGGGAAGACGATCCTGATCGTGACGCACGACCCCGCGGCCGCCAGTCGCGCCACGCGCCAGTTGCACCTGGAGAAGGGGACGTTCGTGGAGCAGGGGAGCCTGGTGCCATGAAATTCTGGTCCCTGCTGCGCGCCAACCTGGGCCGGCACAAGCGCCGCACCTTCCTCACCATCGCCAGCGTGGCGCTGGCGCTGTTCCTGTTCGCCTCACTCCGCAGCGTCATCACCACCATCGGCGCGGCGGCGCAGTTCGGCAGCGCGCGGCGGCTCGTCACTACGAACGCCACGGGCTTCGTGCTCCCCCTGCCGGTGAGCTATGCCAACCGGCTGGAGACGGTGCCCGGGGTGGAGAAGGTCACCTGGGCCAACTGGTTCGGCGGCCGGTACGGCGACGGCAAGCGTTTCTTCGCGACCTTTGCCGTCGATGCGAAGTCGTACCTCGAGATCTATCCGGAAATGTCGGTGCCGGCCGACCAGAAGGAGGCGTTCCTCCGGGACAAGGGCGGGGCGCTGATCGGTGTCCGGCTGGTCAACCTGTTCGGCTGGAAGGTGGGTCAGAACGTGACGCTGCAGGGAACGATCTTCCCGGGCGACTGGACCTTCACCATCCGCGGCGTCTACACCCCGACGGACCCGGCGATCAACGACGACGCGCTGATGTTCCACTTCGACTACCTGGATGAGCGGGCGGGCCGGCCGGGGAACGCGGGGTGGTACATCCTGGAGATCGACAAGCCGGACAACGCGGCGCAGATCGCGAAGGCGATCGACGACCAGTTCCGGAGCTCGCCGGCGCCCACGAAGACCGGCACGGAGCAGGCGTTCAACGCCAGCTTTGCCACGATGTGGGGCAACATCGGCCTGCTGATGAACACCATCGGGCTCGCGGTGGTGTTCGCCATCCTGCTGGTGACGGCCAACGCGATGATGATGAGCGCCAGAGAGCGGACGCGCGAGCTCGCGGTGCTCAAGACGATCGGTTACTCCGACCGGCTCCTCTTCGGGCTGGTGCTGGCGGAGGCGGGGCTGATCACGATCACCGGCGCGGTGCTGGGCCTGGGCGCGGCCAAGCTCCTGTACCGGGCCACCAATTTCAACGCCGCCGGGTTCCTGCCCGGATTCGACGTGAGCTGGGGCACGATCGCGACCGGTGGCGTGATCGCGCTGGTGCTGATGCTGGCGAGCGGGATCGTGCCGGCGATGCAGGCGGCGCGGCTGCCGGTGGTGACGGCGCTGAGGAGCGTCGAATGAAGATCCCGATCACGTACAACCTGCGCAGCATGCGGGCGCGGCCAGTGTCCACGGCGCTCACGGCGCTGGGCATCGCGCTGGTGGTGGCGGTATTCATCGGGATGCTCGCGCTGGCCAATGGCTTCGCGTCGGCGCTGGTGCGGACGGGTTCGGACCTGAACGTGCTGGTGCTCCGCAAGGGTGCGGATTCGGAGATGTCGAGCAGCATCGATCGCGAGACGGCCAGCATCCTCGCCTCAGTGCCGCAGGCGGCGCGCGGCGGGGACGAGCGCGCGCTGGTGAGTCCCGAGGTGTACGTGGTGATCGCGCTGGGGCGCATCGAGGATACCACGGGGATGGCGAACGTCGTGCTGCGGGGCGTGAGCGAGCAGGCGTGGCAGGTGCGGCAGAACCTCAAGATGGTGGAGGGGCGGCGCCCAGCGAGCGGGAAGAACGAGCTTTGCCTCGGCGCCAAGCTGGTCGGACGGTTCCCCAATACGGCGGTGGGGCAGTCGATGCATTTCGCCGGCCGGCCCTGGGAGGTGGTGTGTCACTTCACGGCGGGTGGCTCGGCGTTCGAGTCGGAAATGTGGGGCGAGAACGAGCAGGTGATGCCGGCGATGCGGGGGCAGGTGTTCCAGTCGGTGTCGTTCCGCCTGGCCGATCCGGGCGGCTTCGAGGAGGCCAAGCGCAGCCTCGAGGCCGACAAGCGGTTCACGGTGGACGTGCACCGCGAGTCGGAATTCTACGCGCAACAGTCGCAGCTGCTGGGCAACATCCTCCGGATCCTTGCGGTGCTCATCACGTCGATCATGGCGGTGGGGGCCATCTTCGGCGCGGTGAACACGATGTACGCGGCGGTGTCGTCGCGGATGCCGGAGATCGCGGTGCTGCTGACGCTGGGATTCAGGCCCCGGAGCGTGCTGGCGAGCTTCCTGATCGAGTCGGCGATCATCGCGGGGATCGGCGGGGTGATCGGGTGCCTGCTGGCGCTGCCGCTCAACGGGCTGGTGACGAGCACGACGAACTGGGCGAGCTTCAGCGAGATCGCGTTTGCGTTCCGGATCACGCCGGGGCTGCTGCTGGCAGGGCTGGTGTTCGCGGTGGTGATGGGGATGCTGGGTGGGTTCTTCCCGGCGCGGCGCGCGAGCAAGGTGCCGGTAGTGCAGGCGCTGAGGTAGGCGGGAGGCAGTCATCAGTCGGCAGGGGGCAGGGTGCTGCGGGCCATGAACGCGAGGAGAAAATCATGGCGATACTGGTTACCGCGGAAGTCCAAGGTCAGACGCAGCAGGGCCGGGGAACCGCTGTCATCGTACCGAAAAAAGGAGCGTTGCAATGGGACGTCGTGCCGAGTTACTGGCCGCCCGGGTCGAAGCAGGGGCGGCGCTGCTGGCGGAGTTCGCGGAGGGGCTGAGCGACGCTGAATGGAGTACACGGGTCCGGGACGGGCGCACGGTGGGCGTGGTGGTGCACCATGTGGCCAGCATGTACCCGATCGAGCTGGAGGTGGCGCGCGCCATCGCGAGCGGGAAGGCAGTGGAGGGCGTGACCTGGGAGGAGGTGGCCCGCATCAATGCCGCGCACGCGGTCGAGCATGCGACGGTGGGGAAGGCGGAGGCGCTGGGACTGCTTCGCGCGAACAGCAAGGCGGCGGCCGCGGCCGTGCGCCAGTTCAGCGATGCCGAGCTGGACACCGCCGCGCCGTTCTCGCTGAGCTTCGACGCCCCCATGACGGCACAGTTCGTCGTCGAGGATCACGCGCTGAGGCATGCATGGCATCACCTGGCGCGGATCAAGGCGGTGGTCGATCGCTGGGAGGAGTTGAAAGAAGCGAACGTGTAATGCCACAGGCGTGATTGGTGGCGAGGGGCTCGCGCGCGCCGTATGTTCCGGGCGCCCGCTGCGGCGGGAGATCTCACCCCAATCAAGGCGTCGGTCACGCCCACGGCCTTCGAGCGCCTGAGCGCGGCACTGAGCGGCCGCTATCGCCTGGAACGCGAAGTCGGCACAGGCGGCATGGCGGTCGTATATCGCGCCGAGGACCTCCGGCATCACCGTCGCGTCGCGCTCAAGGTGCTGCGGCCGGAACTCACGGAGGTGCTCGGCGCCGAGCGCTTCCTCAAGGAGATCGAAGTCACCGCCAACCTGCAGCACCCGCACATCCTCCCGCTTTTCGATTCTGGTGAAGTACCCGCAGGGGATCAGCCAGGACCTCCACTCCTCTTCTACGTGATGCCGTTTGTCGAGGGTGAGTCGCTCCGCGCGATGCTCGCCCGGGAAAAGCAGCTGCCACTCGATGACGCGCTCGACTTCGCCCGACAGATCGGCAGCGCCCTCGACTACGCACACCGGCGGGGCGTGGTGCACCGGGACATCAAGCCGGAAAACATCCTGATCCAGGACGGCAAGGCCCTCGTGACCGACTTCGGGATCGCGCTGGCGGTGAGCCAGGCGGGCGGAAGCCGGCTCACGGAGACGGGGCTTTCGATCGGAACCCCACAGTACATGAGCCCCGAGCAGGCCACCGGCGAGCGAGACATCGATGCCCGCAGCGACCTGTACTCCCTTGCGTGCGTGCTCTATGAGATGCTCGCCGGTGACCCCCCATTCAGCGGACGCACGGTCCAGGCGATCCTGGCCCGCAAGCTGACGGGTGAACTCCCGAGCCTGCGCCCGGTTCGCGCGACCGTCAGCGTCGACCTCGACCGCGTGGTGGCGAAGGCCCTCGCCAAGGTGCCGGCCGACCGCTACGCCACCGTCGCGCAGTTCACCGATGCGCTTGACCAGGGGGCTGGCGACGCGGGCGGCCTGGCGACGCGCCCGCGGAAGGTGCCGCCAGTCGCCGTCGCCTGGGTGGCCGCGGCGGCAGTGGCGGGAGTGATGCTCTGGACGGTGGTCTCCGGCCGGGCAGCGAGGTCGCTGAGCCCGCCACCTCGGTACGCGCGCGTCGCCATCCTGCCACTGGAGAATCGCACTGGTGATTCGACCCTGAACTACCTGGTGGACGGACTGACGGAGGCACTGATCGCCGATCTCGCGCGGCTCGAGAACGTGGACGTGATCTCCCTGGCGTCCACACTTGGCTATCGCACCGCACCCAAGCCGATCGATTCCATCGCGAGCGAGCTTGGGGTCGACGCGGTGGTGGCGGGTTCTGTCGATCGGCACGATGGACAGTTGCGGGCGGAGATCCGCCTGCTCTCCCCCGGACGCTCGGCGGCACGCGCCGATACGATCGAGCGTCCGGTACGCGAGGTTGGCAGCCTGGAACAGGCCGTGGCGGGAAGGCTGGTGCGTGAGATCGGTGGGAGGCTCGCTGGTCCACGCCGGTCCGCCGGGGCGGAGAGTTCGCCCAACGGAGAGGTACAGGACCTGTACTTGCGGGCGCGGTACAATCTCGCCAGCCGGACTCCCGAAGGCCTCCAGAGCGCGCTGGACTACTTCCGCCAGGTCCTGGCGCGCGACCCGGCCCATGCGGCGGCGTATGCCGGCCTAGCGCAGTACTACGGCCTCCTTCCGTTCTACACCAACACGCCGCCGCTGGAGGCGTTTGCCAAGTCCAGGGCCGCGGCGCTCAGGGCGCTGGAGCTGGACCCCTACCTGCCCGAGGCGCACGCTGCGCTCGCGTATGTGCAGGCCTACGATCAATGGGACTGGACCGGTGCGGAACGGTCCTATCGCCGGGCGCTGGCGCTCCAGCCCAGCAATGCCGACGTGTACCACGCCCTGAGCCGGCTTCACGCCGCGCGCGGCCGCATGACGGAGGCGATCGCGGAGGCGGAGCGCGCACACGAGCTCGACCCACTCTCCCTCGTGGCGCACGCGAACATCGGGGTCATCGCCTACTTCGCCCGCGACTACGCCGAGGCGCGCCGGCGGCTTCATGCGACGCTGGAGCTGGATCCCAATTTCTCCACCGCGTACTGGGGACTGGGACTGGTCGCCGAGCAGATGGGCGAATACGACGAGGCAATTGCCGCATTCCAGAAGTCGATGGCGATCGCGGGTCGCGGGTCGAATGGTCTGGCCTCGCTAGGCCATGTCCTGGCGGTCTCCGGCCGCAGGGCCGAGGCGGAAGAGGTGCTGAAGGAGCTGACGACGAAGGGACGGACCGGCCCCATCCTGCCCTACCAGATCGCGGTGATGCTGGTCGGGCTGGGCCGCAACGACGAGGCGCTCACGCTGCTGGAGGAGGCCTACGAGCAACGGGCGCCGATGCTCAGCTACCTCGGCCGTGATCCCCGCTTCGATCCCCTGCGCGGGACGCTGCGCTTCCAAATGCTGCTCGGTCGGATGAAGCTCACTTGAAGCCCGCGCTGGAGTAATGTGGCAGGAGGCCGCCCACTGGCCCCAGCCTGCGCGGCGTGCGATACCGGGCCGCAGCGCGCCCCGGTTCCAGTGCGCTGCCATGGCACCGCACTGGAGGTCCAGCCTAGTCACCCCGATTATCCCAACCGCCAGGCGTCCCAGCCAAGACTTCACCAAGGGGAGATAGCCGTCATGCGTTCACATCGTTCCAGCACCGCCCGCCCCCGGACCCGCGCCGGCATCACTGCTGTGCTGATACTCGCGCTTGTGGCCGCGCTGGTCGGGGCAACCAAAACGGCGGCGCTAGCCCGGCCCACGGTCCTGGCAAGCGCCGCGCTCGAGGCCACGATCTTCAGCTACGATGGCAGCGACTTCGTGCGGACTCACTCGACGCTGATGACCGAGGGCGGGAAGCCCGCCGTCAACACCAAGCTCGATCGGGCCACCCCGGCATTCAAGGCGCTGGCGCAGAAGCACTCGTTGTCGGGCGAGGTCACCGTGTTCGGGAAGCGCTATGACGGCAACTACGCGCCGCTCACAGACGCGAGCGGCCGCCTGACAGGGGCGTTGTTTGTCGGCGTGCCCAAGTAGACCGCATTCGTCGGGGCTGTCGCAATCGCCGCTGCCGTGACATGCGGGAGCGATGATCGCGGCAGACCTGGCGCGGAATCGCGGGGTTTCTCTGCCAATCTGACTCATTTCACAGGCACCGAGGTTGCACCTCCGGCCTGGCGAAGGCGCTTGACGGGCAGGTGGGGCGCCTTATCTTACGCCCTAGGTTTGGCACTCGCCGACGAAGAGTGCCAAATTGTTACAAATCAATCAGTTACACCAAGCATCAGGAGGCAGGTGATGGCGACTGCGACGAAGGCGAAGCCGGCGCTCAAGATCCACCCGCTCGAGGACCGCGTGGTGATCCAGCCGTCCGACGAGGCGGAAGCGATGCGCGGCGGGCTGTACATCCCGGACACGGCGAAGGAAAAGCCGACCCAGGGCGAAGTGATTGCCGTCGGGCCGGGCCGGTTCGAGAAGGGTGCCCGTGTGGCGATGGATCTCAAGGTTGGCGACAAGGTCATCTACGGCAAGTACAGCGGCACGCCGTTCACGCTGGATGGTGACGAAGTGATCATCATCAAGGCGTCTGACGTGCTCGCGAAGATCAGCTAAGCCGTAATTCTCACAGGAGACTGAAGACATGGCTGCAAAGGAACTGCTTTTTGACACCGAAGCCCGGGCGAAGCTCAAGAGGGGCGTCGACCAGCTGGCCGAGGCGGTGAAGGTCACCCTCGGGCCGAAGGGCCGGAATGTCGTGATCGACAAGAAGTTCGGCTCGCCGACGGTCACCAAGGACGGCGTGACGGTGGCGAAGGAAGTCGAGCTCTCCGATCCAATCGAGAACATGGGCGCGCAGATGGTGAAGGAAGTCGCGACCAAGACGAGCGACCTGGCGGGCGACGGCACCACCACGGCGACCGTGCTGGCGCAGGCGATCTTCCGTGAGGGCCTCAAGAACGTGACGGCCGGTGCGAACCCGATGGAGCTCAAGCGGGGCATCGAGAAGGCCGTGGACATCATCGTCGGCGAGCTCAAGGCGATGTCGGTGCCGAGCGCCGGCAAGAAGGAGATCGCGCAGGTCGGCAGCATCTCCGCGAACAACGACAAGGAAATCGGCAACCTGATCGCCGATGCGATGGAGAAGGTCGGCAAGGACGGCGTGATCACGGTCGAGGAGGCGAAGGGCCTCGAGACCACGCTGGAGACGGTCGAGGGCATGCAGTTCGACCGCGGCTACCTGTCGCCGTACTTCGTGACGGACCCGGAGAAGATGGAGGCGATCCTCGACGATCCCTACATCCTGATCCACGACAAGAAGATCTCGGCGATGAAGGAACTCCTCCCGATCCTGGAGAAGGCGGCCCAGTCGGGCAAGCCGCTCCTGATCATCGCGGAAGACGTCGAGGGCGAGGCGCTCGCGACGCTGGTCGTGAACAAGCTGCGTGGCACGCTCAAGGTCGCGGCCGTGAAGGCCCCGGGCTTCGGCGACCGGCGCAAGGAAATGCTGCGTGACGTCGCGATCCTGACCAACGGCAACGTGATCAGCGAGGAAGTGGGCTTCAAGCTCGAGAACGCGACGCTGGCCGACCTGGGCCGCGCGAAGCGGATCGTGGTCGACAAGGACAACACCACGCTGGTGGATGGCAAGGGCAAGCAGGACAGCATCCATGGGCGCATCGGCGAGATCCGTGCGGCGATCGAGAAGTCGACGTCGGATTACGACCGGGAGAAGCTGCAGGAGCGTCTCGCGAAGCTGGCGGGTGGCGTGGCGGTGATCAATGTCGGCGCCGCGACCGAGACCGAGATGAAGGAGAAGAAGGCCCGTGTCGAGGACGCGCTGCACGCGACCCGCGCGGCCGTGGAAGAGGGCATCGTGCCCGGCGGCGGCGTTGCGCTGCTCCGCGCGCAGGCCGCGCTGGACAAGGTGAAGGGCCTGACCGAGGACGAGAAGATCGGTGTCGAGATCGTCCGCCGGGCCATCGAGGAGCCGATCCGGATGATCGCCCAGAACGCGGGCGCCGAGGGCTCGATCGTGGTGGCGCGCATCAAGGAGTCGAAGGACAAGGCGTTCGGTTACAACGCCGCGACGGATGTGTACGAGGACCTGATCAAGTCGGGCGTCATCGACCCGACGAAGGTGACCCGCACGGCGCTGCAGAATGCCGCGTCGATCGCCGGGCTGCTCCTCACGACCGAGTGCGTGGTCGTCGAGAAGAAGGAAGAGAAGCCGGCAGCTGGTGGTCCTCCGGGCGGCGGCATGGGCGGGATGTACTAGGGAGTTGAGAGTTGAGAGTGAAGAGAGGCCCCGGCGAAAGCCGGGGCCTCTCCTTTGGGGCGCAGGAGGCAAAGCCGGATGCCAGCCGCTCGCGCAGCTGGCACCGCCGGGTTGTGGAAACCTCGACCGAGGATGTTTGCGGGTGTCACGGCCGCCACGCGGGTTGTGACAGGGACCCGATGGGTGCACCAGCGTAGGGGAACAACAGGTTGCGGCCGGTGCCATCGGGTGCCACCGCCGAGATCTCGGAGCAGCTGGCGCAGTCGCTATCGTGGGAGAAAGCGATGTGATTGTCGGGAGCCCACGACAGACGGGTTGAGGTAGCGGGCGAGGATGTAAAATCATGGGCGACGTCGGTGTCGCCTGTTCCGTCGACGTTCATCGTGTGTACGGTGAAGCCCGTGCCGAGTGAGCCGCCCGGCGGCGGGTCCCGACGCAGGTAGGCGATCCTGTTGCCGGATGGGTCCCAGGTCGGACCGGCCTCCCACCCTGAAGACGACGTCAGCCGGTCAGGGGCCGAGCCGTCGGAGTTCATGACGTAGATGTCACGTGTCTGCTCGAACAAGCCGCCGATCACGAACAGGATGCGAGCGCCGGTGGGAGACCACGCCGGCTCGCTGCAATTCACGAGACCGGTGATGCCGACCGGGCCCGAGCCATCAGCGGCCATTACGTAGATATCCGTGCCGAACGAGCCCTCCTTGACGAAGGCGATGTGGCTTCCGTCGGGTGACCAGGTAGGCTGGTAGTTGACGCCATCGTTCGTGAGTCTCTGGACATTGCCGCCGTCGGCATCCATGACATAGATGTCGTTCCCGCCGTCGCGCGCGCTGGTGAAAGCCAGGCGCGAACCATCGGGGGACCAGGCCGGGTTCGAGTCAGCGACGGCGTTCTGCGTGAGCAGGGTGCATTCGGTCTCGATATCGCTCTGAAGACAGATTTCCGCCGCGCTGCCGACGCCGCGTACGAATGCATACTGTCGTGCGGGGCTGCATTGAACGCCGAAGGAAATGGACTGTGCGGCTTCACCCGCCGATTGACCCACGTTGACGACCGAGGGGTTTCGCTCGAGGGTGTGACAGTTTCCCCGCATGCCCCCGAGTTCGGCTATGTAGCCGCCAACGGGCACGGTCTGCACGTCACTGGCGCCCGAGGAAGCGATCGGGATGAAGTACGGGCTGCATTCCAGGCTGCCAGAACACCCCAGGCTCTCCAGGGAGAGCAGGTAGCCATCGGCATCCTGATCGCTGCCGCTGGTGTTGGTGACGGCCTGCACCTGAGCCATGGCGATCGCGCAGGTCACCGTGAACACTGCCTGGGCTTCCTCGCCCGCCACTACCTGAACCGTGCTTGGGTTGGCGTTGCCGACCACACACGGGCTCGCGACACCCGTTAGCTCGACGGCATAGCTTCCCGCGTCCAGGTCCGCAACGGTGATGCTGCCGTTGGGAGTAAGCGGCTGAGCTGTTCCGCCGGCGATCGTGACGCTGTAACCATCGGGATCGGAGATGGTACCGGTCGTGGTCACGGACACCTTGATGGCACCGGTTTGCTCTGGTGAATCACTGGACGAACAGCCAGCAATGCCCGCGATCGTGATGGTCGTGATAACGGTCCGGCGGAGCTGCCGACGCAATGCGGCTGGAAGGGCGACAATCATGAGCACTCCACGGTGATGGTCTCTTCGGTGGTCACGCCGACCGAGACGGTCGTGAGTTCGCGGGGTCGGTCACCATGCAACAACGCATCAGACATCTTCTGCCTCGTCTATTGGTTCCACGCGCGCTGCAGGGAGTTCTCACCGACGTAGCGGTTCACCAGCCGTCCCTCGGCCAGGCCCTGGTCGGTGGCGTGGCGGAAATGGAAGCCGATATAGACGTTCGACAGCACATCAGAGGCGCCGGTCGCGATGGCGGCCTCCACCGTCAGCGGCCGGCCGACGTTCCCGTCGCAGGCATACGGCTGGTAGCGCCGCTGCACAGCGTTGAGCACGTCGTGCACGGTGGTGCTGGCCATGGCGGACATGCGGGCCTCGGCGGGCGGCGACGCGAGCGCGAGGAGTCCGAACTTCTCGAGGTTGTCTTTCCAGGTCTCGATGGCCTCGACCAGGGTGGCGCGGTGGCCGGCGCGGTGCCACGACATGGCGACGGCATCGGCCTCGTGGGCCTGCGCGTCACCCGTGGCACCGGGCGCAGAGGGATCCTCTGTGGCAGTCGTGGACGGGTCGCCGCAGGCGGCGAGCACGATCGGGGATGCGACGAGCATTGGCATGGGGTTTCGCATGACACGCACCTGGCTCAGGGTGGACCACTCGGCCGAGCATCCGGCTCCTACTCCTCAACGCGTATCCCGCCGCGAAATCGGGCCATGGCCGTCGTGGGTCGTGCGTCATGGGACGATTGGCCCATGGACCGACCAAGTGCGGCGACATGCGGGGACGAGCGTGCAGGTGGCGCCGGCTGACGCGTCTTGTTGCGTTGTCTGGGGAGCGAGAGCAACATTGCTCTACCTGAACGCGCCGCCCGGCGCTAAACGGGCCACCACATCCATATGGACGCACCAGTGAGCGTGACGGAGCTGCTCCAGCGCGCCGAGGCCGGTGATCTCACCGCGCCCGACCTGGTGTATTCGATGGTGTACGACAACCTCCGGCTGCTGGCGCGCCGGCAACTGCGGCGGGAGGCCGAGGGGCACAGCCTGAGCACGACGGCGCTGGTTCACGAGGTGTACCTCAAGCTGGTGGACCAGCGCCGGTCGCAGGTCCGGGACCGAGCGCACTTCTTTGCGATTGCGGCGACGGCGATGCGCCGGATCCTGGTGGACCACGCGCGTCGTCACGGGGCGGTGAAGCGCGGGGCCGGAGCCAAGCGGGTGCCGCTGGAGACGGTGGAAGGGTTGGCAGTGGACGAACGGGCGGAGCTACTGGTGGCGCTCGATGCGGCGCTGGTGCGGCTGGCGGCGCTCGATCCGCGGCAGGCGAAGGTGATCGAGTGCCGGTTCTTCGGGGGACTGACGGAGCAGGAGACGGCCGAGGTGCTCGGCACCAGTGTGCGCACGGTGAAGCGCGACTGGACCAAGGCACGCAGCTGGCTCTACGACTCGCTGTATCCTGACGCGGCGGACTGAGGCGCGCTTGCGATCACCCACTCCCGGCCGATTCCGACAGGCAGACGCGATCCTCGACGCGGCGCTCGACCTTCAGACAGGCGAGCGCTCCGCGTTCGTGGACCGCGCCTGCGACGGCGATCCCGACCTTCGCGCGCTGGTGCTGCGGCTCCTGCGCGCGTTCGAGCGTTCGGGAGGTTTCCTCACCGAGCCGGCAGTGGGGCTGGCAGGACCACTGCTGGACGCGTCGAGTGAGCCCGACGCGGCGGCGGGGGACTCGGACCGACCGGAACAGGTCGGTCCTTTTCGTATTGTGCGTGAATTGGGACGGGGAGGCATGGGCGTGGTGTACCTCGCGGCCCATGTGGATGACACCGCGGGCGAGCTGGTGGCGCTCAAGGTGGTCCGGGGCGGCCCGCTTGTCGGGGGCAGCATACTGCGCCGGTTCCTGGCGGAGCGGCACATCCTCGGCCGGCTGGCGCACCCGTACGTGGCCCGCCTGCTCGAGACGGGGATCACTCCCGATGGGACGCCGTACTTCGCGATGGTGCATTGCGGCGGCGGTTCGCTTGGGGACCGGCTGGCGCGGGCGCCGCTCTCCGCATCCGAGGCATTGCGGATCGCGCGCCAGCTGACCGAGGCGCTCGCGGCGGCACACGCACTGGGCATCGTGCATCGCGACGTCAAGCCGGCCAACGTCATGTTCAACACGGCGGGCGACGTGCAGCTCACCGACTTCGGCGTGGCCAAGCTGATGGACCAGGAGTCCACCAGGTCGGGCGGATTGATCGGGACACCGGCGTACCTGGCGCCGGAGCAGCTGCGCGGCAGCGGTGTCGATCACCGGGCCGACCTGTGGGCCGTGGGGGTGACACTCTATCAGATGCTCACTGGGCGGCGCCCGTTCGATGGACCGTCGTACGCCGCGATCCTCCACGCGGTGCTGGCCGTGGAACCCGATCCGGCCGGGCGGAGCGCCAGCGTGCCGCCGGCACTAGATGCCCTGATCCACCACCTGCTGCGGAAGGATCCCGAAGCGCGGCCGCAGAGCGCGACCGATGTGGCGCAGGTGCTCGCGATGATCGAGGCAGACGCGACCGCGCCGTATGCACCGCCATCCGTACTCCTTCCGGACTCGTCCACGACCCCCTCGCTGCGGGCGCGTGGCGCGTCGGTGGTGGTGCTGCCGTTCACCAACACGAGCGGCAACCCGGAGGACACGCCGTTCACCGACGGCCTCACCGACGAGCTGATTAGCGCACTGGGCAAGGTGCCCGGCATCCGGGTCACCGCCCGGACCACGGCATTCGCGCTCAAGGGGAAGGGACTCGACGCGCGCGCGGTGACCAACATGCTGGGTGTCACCTACCTGCTGGAGGGTAGCGTGCGTCGGTCCGGCGACCGGCTCAAGGTGACGGCGCACCTGGTGAAGTCTCCCCACGCGACGCTGGTGTGGTCGGAGAGTTACGACCGGGAGGTGCGCGACATCTTCGCGGTGCAGGAGGAGCTCGCGCGCGCGATCGTGAGCGCGCTCGCCCCGAAGCTCGGCGAGGCAGACCTGACGCCCATGGCCGGGCGCACGCGGGACGTGGCGACGTACGAGCTCTACCTCAAGGGGCGCTACTTCTGGGAGAAGCGAACGGCGCCGGACCTCATGCGTGCCGCCGACTACTTCACCCAGGCGACGGTGCGCGACCCGACGTACGCCGAGGCGTTCGCCGGGCTGGCGAGCGCACAGGTGGTGCTCACTGCAGTCTGCGGCGCAACACCCTCCGAGACCTTGCCGGTTGCACGCGCCGCGATGGCGGAGGCGCTCAAGCTCGGGAGCGGCATCGCCTCGGTGCATGCCGCCAATGGGAACCTGCTCTCGGCGTTCGAGTGGCGGTGGGCCGAAGCGGAAGCGGAACTGCGACGCGCCATCGAGCTCGACCCGGGCGTCATCGATGCGTGGCTCTACCTCGCCATCCAGCTGCAGCACCTGGGGCGGTTCACCGAGGCGATCGACATCGCCGCACAGGCGCTGGTGCATGACCCGCTGTCGCCGGGCCTCAACCTGACGCTCGGCCGGGCACACCTGCATGCCGGGCGGCCGGCCGAGGCACTGGGGCCGCTCCGTACGGCACTGGAGATCGCGCCGCGCTTCGCCTTCGCGCACCAGCAGGTCGGTCACGCGCTGCTGCAACTCGGCCGGGGCGCGGAGGCCCTCGAGGCGTTCCGGCGGGCGGCGGAGACGGGCAGCCCCAACGAGGTGGCGATCCTCGCTTACGCGCTGGCGGTGTCGGGCGACCGGGCCTCGGCGGCGGGCATGCTGCATGGCCTGCTCGAGGACACGTCGGGCCGCTACCTGCCGCCCTTCGGGATTGCCAGTGCCTTCGCCGGGCTCGGGGAGCGAGACCGGGCCTTCGAGTGGCTCCACCTGGGTTGCGAGCAGCATGCCGCGCAGATGAACACGATCCAGGTGGCGCCGCCGTTCGCCGCGCTGCGGGATGACCCGCGGTGGCTCGAGTTGCTGAACCGACTGAACCTCGCGCCGCGGTGATAGTGGACCCGACGGCAGCGGGCGCCCCTGCCCGGTGGTGCCGCCGCCTCAGCGTGCTGGTGGCGCTGACGGTGGCGTGCCCGCCAGCGCCGCTGGCCGCGCAAGGCGCCATCGTGAGCGGCCGCGTCATCCGGACGGACAGCGACAGCGCGGTGGCTGGCGCCGAGGTGATGCTGCGGCCCGGCGGCGCACGCACCGAGACGGATCGGGCCGGGCGGTTCGTGCTGCGTGATGTGCCGGCCGGCGCCGTGGAGATCCTGGTGCGGCAGCTCGGGTTCGCGCCCGCGACGGTGTCCCTCAAGGTCGCTCCGGGCGACACCGCGGAGATCACGGTGCCACTCGCGCCGGTGGTGACCACGCTCGACATCATCACGACGACGGCCACAGGCGACCCGCGCAGCGTCGCCGACGTACCGGCGGCGATCTCGATCGCGGACACGACTGCGATCCGGCAGGGCCGCACGGTGGGACTGAACGAGACCTTGCGCATGATGCCGGGCGTCCAGACGGCATCGCGGTTCGGCACCGACGACGTGAACATCGGGATCCGCGGCTCGGCGAGCCGCGCGCGGCAGGCGATCCGCGGCATCGCGCTATTGCTGGACGGCGTGGCGCTGTCGGAGCCGGATGGCGTGGCGCGCACCGACCTGGTCGAGTTGCTGGCGGCGCAGCGGATCGAGGTGGTGCGGGGCCCGGTGTCAGCGCTGCACGCGGGATCGGCGGGGGGCGTGGTCAACGTCATCTCCCAGACCGGGCTCACCAACCCCGGCGTCGCGGCGCTGGCGGAGTTCGGGCCGTACGGCTTCGAGAAGTACTTCGCGTCCGCCGGCAGTGGGCTGCACGGCGGGCGCGGCAGCATCCTCGCCGCGGGCTCGTACACGCACCTGGACGGCTATCGGCAGCATAGCGACGGCGGTATCGGGCGGGGGCAGGTGCGGGGCGACTACCAGGTCGCACGCCAGACCATGATCTCGATGGACGCCGAGCTGTCGAGCATGAGCACCGTGCTGCCGGGCCAACTGACCGAGGCACAGTTCGAGGCGAATCCCGACTCGGCGCAGCCGGCTGCGGTCGTGTTCGACTTCGGAAGAGATGAGGACCGGTTCCGGCTGGGCGCGCGAGTGGAACAGGGGCTCAATGCGTCGGGGTCGGTGAAGGCCTCGGCCTATTACTACTATGGTGGCCGCACCTTCGAGTTTCGCTTTGGCGGGGTCCCGCCCGGCATCCTCAACGTGAACTTCCACCGGTCGCAACTCGGGGCCCAGGTGAACGCGGCTCGGGTTGGCGGCGCCCCGCTGGGCCTGATTGCCGGCGTGACGTACGACAACGTGTTCGGGACGGACCAGCGGTGGATCAATGACTCGGGCCAAGAGGGCAGCCGGAGCGATGACGGCTACGACTCGGGGCGGAACCTGGGGGTGTACGGTCAGGCAGAATGGGCCGTGGGAGGCACCGTGACGCTGACATTCGGCCTGCGATACGACGACGTCGATTTCCACTTCGAGAGCTACTTCCCCAACAGGATACCGGAGCAAGACCGGTCGTACAGCCAGTGGTCACCGCGGACCACGCTGACGTGGCGCACCGGGACGCAGAACCTGGTGTATGTCTCGCTTGCCCGCGGCTTCGAGGTGCCGGCATTCGGGGAGATCTCGCCCTCCCCGGGTACAGAACTGCGGCCACTCGATCCGAAGTCACTGTGGAACTACGAGGTGGGCGCGCGCGGGCTCCTGGGCAAGCAGCTGCTGTTCGACGCGGCGGTCTTCCTCGCCGACATCGACGGCGAATTCGTCCCGGTGGACAACGGTGGCATCCCACAGGTCGAGAACGCCAGCACGTCGCGCAACTTCGGCATCGAGCTGTCGCTGATGGCGACCGTGGCTCGATGGCTGGCAGTGTCCGGCACCTATACCTTCTCGGACTTCAGGCTGCTGGACTACGTGCCCAGCGTGACGGACTCGGCAGGCGTCAGTCGGCCGGCTGACCAGTCGGGCAACCTGCTGCCGGCGGTGCCGCAAAACCGGGTGACGCTTGGCATCCAGGCCCGGCCGGTGCGCGGGCTGTCGGTCGGGCTCCAGCTGGAGTGGCAGAGCCTGATGTACGTGGAGTCGGGGAATGAGCTTTCCGGCACCGTGTACATCAAGCCGGGCCCCAGGGTGATTGCGATCCCGTTCAATGCCGTCCCGGCGCGCGCGCTGGTGCAGCTCAATGCGCAGTATCAGCTGGGGCCGGTCGGCCTGTTCGGCACCGTCGAGAACCTGTTCGGCATCACCTATGTCGGCAATGTGGTGGCGAACGCGACCAACGGCGCGTTCTACGAGGCGGGACCGGGTACCTGGGTGTCACTGGGCGCTCGGGTGTCGGGCGGATTCTGATGGGCAAATGCCAATTACGCGAGGAAGACGCATGAACGATCCGCGAGTGGTGGTGGCGCTGTTGCTGGCCTCGGTACTGACGCCGCAGTGGCTCTCGGCGCAGGGCAACGCACCGGCTGGGATGCCTCCGGTGGCGGACTCGAGCTTCAAGGCCTTCCTCGTGTCGTTCAACGCGGGCGCCAACGCCATGGTCAATGCCGATCCCACGCCATTCATGGCGAACGCGTCGCACGCGGATGACGTGACGCTGCTGACGCCGTTTGGCGAGAACCTTCGAGGCTGGGCTGCGGTGGGCCAGCGGTACGAGCAGGCGGCGAAGCGATTTTCGCCGAGCGGGGCGACGATGCAGCTGGAGTACCTGGCCATCGAGGTACAGGGAGACATGGCGTACACGGTGGTGGTGCAGCGGGGCATGTACCGGCCGGCCGGCAGCGACACGACCAGGGCGAGCTTCACGCGCGCCACCAACGTCTTCCGGCGGGAAGACGGGAAGTGGAAGCTGGTGCACCGGCACATGGACCATGTGCAGCCGGACACCGCCAGGTAGCGGCCAGTCGTGAGTCGTCGCTCGTCGAGGGCGCGGGTCGCGGGTCGTGACGGGGCCCCGGGAATACCGGGGCCATTTTGCCGCGCGTTCGCGACCCTGACGCCGCATATTGCTGAGCGGGGTACGGCATCGGGGGGGATTGATCCATGGCAGAACGGTTCCGGCTTTCCGCAGGGCGGTGGGTGGCGGTCAATGCCTTCATCACGTTCGTGGTGGGCATGCAACTGCTCGACGTGCTGCGGCACGGGGAGCGCTGGCCGTTTGCCCCATATGCGATGTACGCCAGCGAGCACGGCGCCGACATCACCTGGTACCAGGTGTACGGGGTGACGGCCGCCGGGGAGTTCCCCCTCAACCAGGAACGGTATCACTCACCGCTGGACGACCAGCGCCTGTCCTTCTCCTTCGCTCCGCGCCCGCTGCGTCGCGGGCTGGTCATCCCGCCCACGGATGACATGCTGCGGGTGGTGGGCCGCCTGTACGAGCGGGGGAGAGCGGAGGGGCGGCACGACGGGCCTCGCCTCACGGGGCTCCGGCTGTACGAGGTGACGTGGAGACTCGACCCCACACTGGCCAACCGGGAGCATCCCACGCGACGGGTGCTGCTGGGCGAGGTGCCGGCCGGTGAGTGAGGGCGCAGTGACGACCGGACGGCTGCGCGCGCGCTGGAACACGTTCTTCTTCGCGGACGCCGACGCGCGCGACCTGGGCGTGGTGCGCGCGCTGCTCGCCGGGATGCTGCTGCTGCTCTCGTTCTGGTACCAGTGGGACTTCCCGCTCTGGGCGGAGGTGAGGCCGTGGGTGTGGTCGCCGGTGCCCGCCTTCCGGGGTGCGGCGCCGGGCGTGCTGTCCGCGGGGCTGCTGTGGGCGATACTCTGGACGTGGCGGGTGGCGCTCGGCCTCACCGCGCTGGGCCTCTGGACCCGCGCGAGCAGCATCATCGCCGCGGTGACGGGCTTCGTCGTCCTTGGCCTGCCGCAGAACTTCGGGAAGATCAACCATCACTACGGGCTGGTGGCGCTGTGCCTCGTGATCCTCGCGATGTCGAGGGCAGGAGACGCGTGGTCGGTCGACCGGTTGCGCCGGATCGCGCGGGAGGCGCGCGGCCCGTTCGTGCCCGACCCGTCGCCGAGCGGCGCGGAGTACCGGTGGCCGCTGGCACTGATGCAGCTGATGGCGGTGCTCGTGCTCTGGTCGGCGGGGGTGGCGAAACTCCGGTCGCCCGGTGTGGTCGCGTGGACCATGACCGACAACCTCTACTTCACGATGATCCGGCACTACTACACGCACCGTCCTCCGTTCGGGATCGGGCTTTGGATCGTGCAGTGGCCGCTGCTGTGCAAGGTGCTGGCGGGGGGCGCGCTGGTGCTCGAGCTGGCAGCGCCGGTGCTGCTGTTCCTGCGGGGACGCTGGCGCATGCTCATGCTCGCGGCGCTCGCGGGAATGATGCTGGGCTTCGGCCTGGTGCTGGGCGTGCTGTTCCTCCACTTCGTGCTCGCGCTCATCATCGTGTTCGTGCCGTGGCGCGCGACCGGCGCGTGGGTCGCGGCGCGCGTGCCGGTGCGGCGGTTCACGGTGCTGTTCGACGGATCGTGCGGGCTCTGCCGAAAGACGGTGGCGGTGATCTCGGCGCTCGACGTCATGGAACGGATCGAGATTCGCGACGCGCTGAGCGAGTGGCCGGCACTGGCCGGCCGGTTCCCGACGCTGACGCAGGCCGAGTGCCTGGCATCGATGCGGGTGGTGCGGAGCGACGGCAAGGTGTACGACGGGTTCGACGGCTATCGCGCGCTCTCGTGGGCGATTCCGTCGTGGTGGTCGCTCATGCCGCTCTCATACGTGCCCGGCGTGCCGATGATCGGGCGGGCGATCTATGCGCGCGTGGCGGTGGGGCGGCATGTCGCCGGGTGCCCGGTGGAGGAGGAGTCGTGAGTCGTGGGTCGTGAGTCGTGAGTCGTGAGTCGTGGGGTGTGAGGGGTGTGAGGGTGCTGCAGCAACCTGCATGAGACCGCGCGATCCATTTCGCTACAGCTGTATTTCATCTGCAACACGTTGCGGCTCAGTTCTGTAAATACCTCATTCACAGTGTGTTACGCGGCCATGTCCAGCCATGGAGTCGGGCATGCTTATTGACCATGTATCAGGCTTCAAGACACCGAGTGGCGCCAACTTAGGCCCCTCGGTGACCGGAGCCGGCGGCCCGGACCTGGGCGCCGGCGGTGTGGCAGGACCAGCACGGAGGATGGACGCGAGTGGCGGCACGTCACGACATGCGTGGGGCGAAGCTGAGACGCACCGGAGCACTGCTCGGTGCGGTCGCGGCGTTGCTTCTGTCGGCGGCGGCACCGCTCCGTGCGCAGCAGGCGAACGTCGCCGTGACCAAGAGCGGCCCGGCCACCGTCAACGCGAACCAGAGCTTCAGCTATACGGTGACCGTCACGAACGCCGGCCCGAACGCGGCGGCCAATGTGATCGTGCGGGACTCGCTGCCCGCGGCGGGCACCTTCGTAAGCGCGGTGCCGGCCGGGACGCGGGTCGGGCGGCTCATCACCTTTCCCACGATCGCCTCACTGGCCGCGGGGGCTTCGCAGGTCTACACGGTGACCTGGACCGCCCCGGCCAACCCGGCGGTGCCGCTCACCCTCCGGAACATGGCGTACAGCACCAGCACGACGGCTGACCCGGTGCCGGCCAACAACAGCAATACCAATCCCGCGGCCATCGTGAACACGGCGGTGATCGCGACAGCGGACATCGCGACGACCAAGGTCGGTCCGGCGACGGTGAACGCTCTGACCAACTACACCTACACGATCACGACCCGGAACAACGGGCCGAGCTCGGCGACGAACGTGGTGATCCGGGATACCCTCCCTGCGACGGCGACCTTCGTGAGCGCCACCAACGCCGGCGTGCTGGGGGCGGGGAACGTGGTCACCTGGCCCGCGATCGCGACGATCGCGAGCGCCGCCTCGGTGGCGCGTTCGGTGACCGTGACGTCGCCGGCCAGCGGGACGCTGCTCAACATCGGGGCGAGCGGCGCCACCACGGCGGATCCCAACCCGGGCGACAACAACGGGTCGGCGGCGGGCGCGCGAGTGACGACGGTGGTGAACACCGCCGACGTGGTGACGACGAAGGCCGGCCCCGCCACCGTGAATGCGGCGACGAACTACCCCTATACGCTGACGGTCCGGAACGCAGGCGTGGGCCAGGCGACCGGCATCGTGCTGGTCGACACACTGCCGGCGGCGGTGACCTTCGTGAGTGCCACGAATGGTGGTGTGCTGGGGGCGGGGAACGTGGTGACGTGGCCGGCGATCGCCACGCTGGCAAGCGCGGCCACCGCCACCCGCACGGTGACCGTGACGTCGCCCGCCCGCGGCACGCTGCTCAACATCGCGGCGAGCACCTCGACCAGTGTGGACCCGACCCCGGCCAACAACAACGGATCGGCGGCCGCGGCGCGGGTGACGACGGTGGTGAACACCGCCGACGTGGTGACCACCAAGACCGGCCCGGCCACGGCGAACGCCGGGGCCAGCATCACCTACACGCTGACGGTGCGGAACGCCGGGGCGGGCCAGGCGGCCGGCATCCTGCTGGTGGACACGTTGCCGGCGACGGCAACGTTCGTGAGCGCCTCGGGCGGCGGTGTGCTCGGCGCGGGCAACGTGGTGACGTGGCCAGCGATCGCGACCCTGGCCAACGGCGCCACGACCACGCGCACGGTCACGGTGACGACGCCGGCGTCGGGGACGCTGCTCAACATCGCCGCGAGCACGTCGACCAGCGTGGACCCGACGCCGGCCAATAACAACGGGTCGGCGGCGGCGGCGCGCGTCACCACCGTGATCCAGGTGGCCGACGTGGTGACCACCAAGGCCGGCCCGGCCACGGTGAACGGCGGGGCCAACTACACCTACACGATCACGGTGCGGAACGCCGGCCCGAACGCGGCACCGAACATCGTGGTCATCGACACGCTGCCGGCGACGGTGACGTTCGTGAGCGCGTCGAACGCCGGCGTGCTGGGGGCGGGCAACGTGGTGACGTGGCCAGTGCTCGCGACCCTGGCCAATGGGGCCACGACGACGCGCACGGTGACGGTGACGGCACCGGCCGCCGGTACGCTGCTCAACATCGCGGCGAGCACGTCGGGCACCACCGATCCGGTACCGGCCAACAACAACGGGTCGCTCGCCGCGGCGCGGGTAACGACGGTGGTGAACACCGCCGACCTGGTGACGACCAAAACCGGCCCGGCGACGGTGGCCCCGGGCGGCGGCATCACCTATACGATCACGACCCAGAACCTGGGGCCCATCGCGGCCGCCAACGTGGTGATCCGTGACACCCTTCCGGCGACAGCGACGTTCGTGAGCGCGTCGAACGCCGGCGTGCTGGGCGCGGGCAACGTGGTGACCTGGCCCGCGATCGCGAGCCTGGCCAACGGCGCGTCGGTGGCGCGCACGGTGACGGTGAGCGCCCCGGCGAGCGGGACGCTGCTCAACATCGCGGCGAGCTCGTCGGGCACGACCGACCCCAACCCGGGCAACAACAACGGCTCTGCAGCGGCGGCGCGTGTCACCACGAGCGTGAGCGCCACCGACGTCGTGACCACCAAGACCGGTCCCGCGTCGGCCACAATCGGCAGCAGCTTCAGCTATGCGATCACGGTACAGAATGCCGGCCCCGTGAATGCACTGGGCGTCGTAGTGACCGACACGTTGCCGGCTGGCCTCACGTTTGTCAGCGTTACGGGCGGCGGAACCCTGTCCGGGAACGTGGTGACGTGGCCCGTGATCGCATCGCTCGCCAACGGGGCGAGCCAGGCGTATGCCGTCACGGTGTCGGTGCCAGCGGCGGGTCTCTTCACCAACATCGTGGCCAGCACTGCAGCCAGCGGCGACCTCAACTCGAACAACAACAACGGCTCGCTGCCAGCAAGCCGGGTGACGACGACGGTGCTCAACCAGGCGGACGTCGTGACCACGAAGACTGGACCTGCGACGGTCGACGCGGCCCAGCCGGTGACGTACTCGATCACCGTGGCGAACAGTGGCCCGACGGCCGCGGCCAACGTGGTGGTCACCGACACGCTACCGGCCTCGGCGACTTTCGTGAGCGCCACGGGGGGCGGCACGGTGAGCGGCAACGTGGTGACCTGGCCGGCGATCGCATCGCTCGCCAGCGGCGCGAGCCAGGCGTACAGCGTCACGGTGACCGCGCCCGCGACGGGCACACTGCTGGACATCGCGGCGAGCACGTCGACCACACCGGATCCGACGCCGGCCAACAACAATGGGTCGCTGCCGGCGAGCCGCGTCAGCACCACCGTGGTCGAGCAGGCGGACGTGGCTACGACCAAGACCGGCGCCGCGACGGTGAACGCGGCGACGAACTTCTCCTATACAATCGCGGTGGGGAACACTGGCCCGAGCGCGGCCGCCAACGTGGTGGTGACCGACACGCTACCGGCGGGCGTCACGTTCGTGAGTGCCACGGGGGGCGGCACGTCAAGCGGGAACGTGGTGACCTGGCCCGCGATCGCGAGCCTGGCCAGCGGCGCCAGCCAGGGCTACGTGGTGACGGTGACGGCCCCGGCGACAGGCACGCTGCTCAACATTGCCGCGAGCACGTCGTCAACTGCTGACCCCAACGCCGCTAATAACAACGGATCGGCACCGGGCGCCCGGGTCACGACGACGGTGATCGAGCAGGCCGATCTAGCCACGACCAAGTCCGGCCCCGCGACGGTCAACGCGGCCCAGAATTTCAGTTACACGGTCGCCGTGGCGAACAGCGGGCCGAGCGCGGCGGCGGGGGTGGTCGTCAGTGACACGCTGCCGGCGGCGGTGACGTTCGTGAGCGCGACCGGCGGCGGGACGCTCTCCGGCAATGTCGTGACCTGGCCCGCAGTCGTATCGCTGGCGAGCGGTGCCAGCCAGAACTACACCGTGACCGTGACCGCGCCAGTCAGCGGCACGCTGCTGAACGTCGCGGCCAGTACGTCGACGACCGCCGATCCGAACGGAGCCAACAACGACGGTTCACAGCCCGCCGCGCGGGTGACGACGACGGTGGTCGAGCAGGCTGACCTCGTCACGACCAAGACCGGCCCGGCGACGGTGAACGCGGCGACGAACTTCTCCTACACCCTCACCGTGGCGAACAGCGGGCCCAGCAGCGCGGCGGCGGTGGTGGTGACCGACACGCTGCCCGCCTCGGTGACCTTCGTGAGCGCCACTGGCGGTGGTACGGTGAGCGGCACCGTCGTCACCTGGCCCGCGATCGCGAGCTTGGCGAGCGGCGCGTCGCCAGGGCTACACGGTGACGGTGACAGCGCCGGCCACCGGAACGCTGCTCAACATCGCCGCGAGCAGGTCCACCACCGCCGATCCGAACGGAGCCAGCAACGACGGATCCCTGCCCGCCGGGCGGGTCACCACCACGGTCATCGAGCAGGCCGACGTGGTCACGACCAAGACCGGCCCGGCGACGGTGAACGCGGCGACGAACTTCAGCTACTCCATTGCGGTCGGGAACAGTGGGCCGAGCGCGGCCGCCAACGTGGCGGTGACCGACACGCTGCCCGCCTCGGTGACCTTCGTGAGCGCCACTGGCGGTGGTACGGTGAGCGGCAACGTCGTCACCTGGCCCGCGATCGCGAGCTTGGCGAGCGGTACGGGCCAGAGCTACACGGTAACGGTGACGGCGCCGGCCACCGGCACGCTGCTCAACATCGCCGCGAGCACGTCCACGACTGCCGACCCCAACGGGGCCAACAACAACGGGTCCCAGCCCGCCGCCCGGGTCACGACGGCTGTGATCGAGGTCGCCGACGTCATCGCGAGCAAGACCGGTCCAGCCACTGCAATTGCCGCGACGAACTTCAGCTACGCGATCAGCGTCCAGAACGCCGGCCCGTCAGTGGCGTCGAGCGTAGTGGTGACCGACACGCTGCCCGGGGGGGTCACGTTCGTCTCGACGACCGGTGGCGGCACTTTGGCGGGGAACGTCATCACCTGGCCGGCGATCGCGAGCCTGGCCAACGGGGCGAGCCAGGCGTACACCGTGACGGTGACGGCGCCGCCCACCGGCACGCTGCTCAACATCGTGGCCAGCACGTCGTCCACGCTCGACAGCAACCCGACCAACAACAACGGCTCGAGCCCGGCGGCGCGAGTTACGACGATCGTGCAGGAGCGGGCCGACGTGGTCACCACCAATACCGGCCCGGCAACGGTCAATGCCGCCACCCAGTTCACCTACAGCCTGACGACACGGAACCAGGGGCCGAGTGCCGCGGCCGGCGTGGTGGTGAGCGACACGCTGCCGTCGACGGTGACGTTCGTGAGCGCCACCGGTGGTGGTGTGCTGGCGGGCAACGTGGTGACCTGGCCGGCGATCGCGAGCCTGGCGAGCGGGGCAGCGCAGAACTTCGCCGTGACGGTGACGGCTCCGGCTACCGGTTCCTTCACCAACATCGTCGCGAGCACGGCGGCGACGCCCGACCCGGTCCCGGCCAACAACGACGGCAGCGACCCGGCGAGCCGCGTCACCACCACGGTGACCGAGCTGGCCGACGTGGCCACCAGCAAGACCGGTCCGGCGCGGGTCGACGCGAACGACCTGGTCAACTACACCATCAGCGTCACCAACCTGGGGCCCAGCGCGGCGGCGGGCGTGCTGGTGAGCGACCCGGTGCCGGCGGGCGCCACGTTCGCAAGTGCGTCGAATGGCGGCGCGCTCAACGGGGCAACGGTGCAGTGGCCGGTGATCGGCTCGCTCGCGGCGGGGCAGACGGTGACGTATACGCTGCAGGTGCGGGCGCCGCTGCTGGGATCGCTGACGAACCTGGTGTCGAGTACGGCGACGACCGCGGATCCGGTGCTGGCCAACAATGACGGATCGGCGGCGGCGGCGCGGGTGCTGACCACGATCGAGCCAGTGGACCTCTCGGTAGCCAAGACGTCGCTGCCCGAGTTCCGGATCGGCACGGTCGGCAGCTACACCCTGACGGTGCGGAACGTCGGCAATGCGCCGAGCGTGGGCACCATCACCGTAGTGGACACGTTGCCGTCGTCGCTGCGCTTCTCGTCGGCCGATGGGCCGGGCTGGAGCTGTGGCGCCAGCGGTGCCATCGTGACCTGTACGGCGGCGGGCCCGCTCGCGGCCGGCGCGGCGAGCGCCATCCAGCTCAACGTGGACGTACTTCCGGCGGCGGCGCCGTCGGTGACGAACAGTGTTGCTGTCGGGACGCCCGGTGACACGATGTCAGGTGGCAACAACGCCTCGAGCATCGCGACCGCGGTGCGGGCGCAGAGCCCGCTGGTGGCGCAGAAGGCCGCGGGATCAACCACCGCCGGGATCGGCGACGTGGTGGACTACACGCTGACGGTGGAGAACCAGTCGGGGCAGCCGGTGCCGGCGGTGGTCTTCAACGACCAGCTGCCGCTGGGATTCGCGTACCAGCCGGGCACGGCCCGGGTGAACGGCGTGGCGGTGCCCGATCCAGCCGGGGCCCCAGGACCCACGCTCGGCTTCCCGATCGGGACGGTGGCGGGCAACGCGACGGCCACGGTGACGTACCGCGTCTACCTGGGGCCGGGTGCGACGGCCGGAGACGGCCTCAACCGCGCGACGGCACTGAGCACGATCACCGGTATCGCGTCGAACATGGCGACCGCCAAGGTGGAGGTGACGGGCGGGGTCTTCACCGATCGCGGCATCATCGCCGGCAAGATCTTCGTGGATTGCGCCTGCAATCCCAACCGGGTGCAGGGTGCGCGTGACATCGGGATCCCGGGCGTGCGGATCATGCTCGAGGATGGGACGTCCACGGTCACCGACGTGGAAGGCAAGTTCAACTTCTACGGCCTGGCGCCGCGGATGCACGTGCTCAAGGTTGACGTGACGACGCTGCCGCCGGGAGCGACGCTGGCCGCCGTGTCGTCGCGCAACGCGGGCGACGGCTGGACCCGGTTCGTGGACCTGCGCAACAGCGAGTTCGCCCGTGGCGACTTCGTCGAGGTGAGCAACGACCCGTCGGTACTGGCAGCGGTCATCGCGCGCCGGAACCGGGGTGAGGTCACGGCGGCGCTCCCGGACTCGACCCCGATGGTAACGGCGGGTGATTCGCTCGCGCCGAGTGGCGAGACCGTGCCAGGCTCGGTGTACCAGCCTTTGATCGGCGGGCTGTCGACGCCGGTGACGGCGGAGGGCGCGGCGTCGCCGGTACTGCGGCTGCCGCAGTCGGATCAGCCGGAGCGCCTGGCGCGCCCGACGGATTCGCGTCTCGAGATGATGGTGCCGGCGCAGGGGATCCCGGCCGATGGCCAGACCTCGGTGCCGGTGCAGGTGAAGATCGTCGCGTCGAACGGCAGCGTGATCACGACCCCGACCACCGTGACGCTCGAGACGACGCTCGGCCGCTGGCTGGTGGAGGACCTGGACGCCACCGAGCCCGGAGTGCAGGCGCAACTCCGCGAGGGGCAGGGCGAGTTCATGCTCGCGGCATCGCCCCGCGAGGGCGTGGGCGAGATCCGCGCAACCAGCGGGGCCCTGGTGCAGACCGGGCGCGTGGCCTTCCTGCCGGTGGAGCGGCCGCTCACGGCGGTCGGCATCGTGGAGGGTCGGATCGACCTGCGTTCGCTCGCCAAGGGATCGCTGGTGCCGGCGACGCCGCAGGACGGCTTCGAGCAGGAACTGAAGGACATCTCGATCTCGGGCGACAGCGGGCTCGACCGTGCCGCCGCGCGCGCCGCGCTCTACCTGCAGGGGAAGGTGAAGGGGAGCTATCTCCTGACCCTCGCCTTCGACACCGAGCAGGACCCGGGCAAGCGCTACATGCAGGACATCCAGCCGGACGATTTCTATCCGGTGTACGGTGACGCGTCGGTGAAGGACTACGGCGCGCAGTCGCACGACCGGCTGTACGTCCGGATCGACAAGGACCGGAACTACTTCCTCTACGGCGACTACCAGACCCCGTCGCCCTCACAGGCGCGGCAGCTGGGTGGCTACCTGCGCAGCCTGACCGGCGCGGTACAGCACTTCGAGAACAAGACGGTGCAGGCCAATGCCTTCGCCAGCCACACGCGCATCACCCAGGTGGTGGACGAACTGCGGGGCATGGGCATCTCCGGGCCGTACCAGCTGTCGCAGGGCAACGCGCGGATCAACAGCGAGCGCATCGACATCTTGACGCGCGACCGGAACCAGCCCGAGCGCGTGCTCAAGATCGTGCCGCTGCAGCGCTTCACCGACTACACCGTGGAGCCGTTCACCGGGCGGATCCTGCTGCGGCAGCCGCTGCCGAGCCTCGATGCCGAGCTCAACCCGGTGTCGATGCGCGTCACGTACGAAGTGGAGCCGCAGGACGCGCCGCAGTCGTGGGTGTACGGCGGCGACGCGCAGGTGCGGGTCAGCTCCTTCGCCGAAGTGGGCGGCGCCGTGATCCAGGACGACAACCCGTACAACGGGCGGCAGATCTACACCGCCAACGGGAGCGCGCGGCTCGGCAAGAACACCCAGTTCGTCGCGGAAGGCGCGATCACCAGTACCGACTCGCTGGGCGAGGGCTCGGCGGGCCGGTTCGAGCTGCGTCACCAGTCGGGCCGGTTCGGCGGCAACGTATTCGGGGCAATGAGCTCCACGGACTTCTCCAATCCGTCGAGCACCTTCGGGGCGGGGCAGATGCAGTTCGGCGCCCGCGCGTCGGTGCAGATCGACCAGAAGAACAGCGTCCGGGCCGAGGCGCTGCTGAGCGAGGACCGGGTGAGCGGCGGACGACGGAAGGGCGCCCTGCTGGCCTACGAGCGCGCTATTTCGCAGCTCTTCCGGGCCGAGGTCGGCTATCGCTGGGCAGAGGAGACGACCACGCCGGTCGATACCGCGACCGCGATCACGTCGGGCGCCACGCCGAACGAGACCAATGCGATCGGCGTGAAGGTGACCGGCATGCTGCCCAACCGGCGCGGCAGCGCGTCGATCGACTTCGAGCAGGACGTGGTCAACACCGACCAGCGCCGGGCCGCGCTCGCGGCCGAGTACTGGGTGTTCCCGCGGCTCCGGCTGTACGGCCGCTATGAGATGCTGTCGTCCTTCGCCGGGCCGTACGCGCTCAATGGTGCGCAGCGCCTGGCACAGGCGGTGGTGGGCTTCGACCTGGCCTACTTCCGCGACGGACAGTTCTTCAGCGAGTACCGTGCGCGCGACGCCTTCTCCGGCCGCGAGGCCGAGGCGACGATCGGCCTCCGCAACCGGTGGCAGGTGGCCCCGGGTGTCCGGGTCGATGCCTCCTTCGAGCGGGTCAACCCGATCAAGGGCGCCGGCGGCGCCGAGGCGACGGCCGTCACGGCGGGGGTGGAGTACACCCGGAGCCCGCTGTGGAAGGGCACGCTTCGCGCCGAGTACAGGAACGCCACCAGTGGCGACAACTTCCTCGCGACGCTGGGCTACGCCCGCAAGCTCACCCGCGACTGGACGTTCCTCGGCCGCGGCTTCTGGAACGCGCTGCCGAGCGACCAGCTGCGCACGCGCGGGCAACTGGGCCTCGCGTGGCGGCAGACCGACGAGAACAAGTGGAACGGCCTGGCGCGCGTGGAGCATGGTGTCGAGCGCCTGCGCAATGGCCTCAACGGTGAGTTGACCTCGCGCCAGCTCGACATCGCCGTGGCGCAACTCAACTACCAGCCGATCCTGCCGCTCACCCTCTCGGTGCAGTATGCGGCCAAGTGGCTGCGCCAGGACGACGCCTTCCTGTCGAAGACCGCGACGCAGCTCGGTCAGCTGCGCGGCGTGTACGACCTGGATCACAACTGGGACGTGGGCCTGCAGGGGAGCATGATGTGGGGCGGCAGCTTCGACAGCCGGCGCTACGGCGTGGGCGGCGAGCTCGGGCGACGCGTGATCAACAACCTCCGCGTGGCCGCCGGATACAACCTGTTCGGCTTCAAGGACAGCGACCTGCGCGAGACCGACTACACGCTGCAGGGCGCATACTTCCGGCTCGACTTCAAGTTCGACGAGTCGATCCTGCCGGGGCTCAAGCGGACCGAGGAGGCACCGTGAGGCGGATGATCGTGGTGCTTGCCGGACTCCTGCTGATGGCAGGATCGCTGGCCGCGCAGAGCGGGGACAAGCTGATGCCGCAGAAGAAGCGGATCACGGACGAGGCGATCGCGCGCGACCGGGCACTGATCCAGACGTGGCTGGCGCGCGCGGATTCGCTGCCGAGGAATTCGGGGGATCTCTACGCGCGCGCGCGGGCGATTGCGCTGCTCGAGTTCGTTGGCACGGAGTACGATCGCAACAACCGGTCGCCGGTGCTCGATACCTCGTTCGTGCACGCGGTCGCAATCGTGGAGCGCATCCAGTCGGGGCAGACCTGGTACGAGACGGTGCGCGAGCCGGCCGGTGCCGAGGCGGTGGCGCCGGGGCGCTGGCACCAGCTCGACTCGCTGCAGGGCGCGGACCTGAATCACTGTGCCGAATCGGAGATCGCCAAGGCGCAGGTGAAGCTGCTGTTCGCGGTGGAGGAGCACCGAACCGGCGGGCCCGCGTGCTCGGCGCCGGTCGTGAAGGAAGTGGAAGCGCTGATCGACGAGATCAGGCGGCTGATGGCGGCGTGTGCGCCGAAGCCGGCCGACACGGTGCAGGCGCCTGCGCCAGTGCCGGTGGTGCCCAGGCCCGTTGCCCCTGACACGGTGAAGGTGCCGGGTGAGGTGCACTTCGCCTTCGATCGCGCCAGCCTGAGCCCGGCCACAAACCACATCCTGGGCCTGGTTGCGGCGGCGATGATGACGTTGCCCGATGCGCAGGTCCGGCTCGACGCCTTCAGCGATCCGGTGGGCACGGCGTCGTACAACCTGCGGCTCTCGGCGCACCGGGGCGAGGCGGTGCGGAAGTTCCTGGTCGCGAACGGGGTCGATCCGGCGCGTATCAGTGTGGTACCGCACGGTGCATCGGCACCGCTCAAGCAGGGGGCGTCGCTCCGGGAGCGCTACGCGCTCGATCGGCGTGTGGATATCCTGATCAACCCGGGGCCAAACACCGTCATCGAGCGCGAAGAGCAGCGGACGGACCTGCAGCCCACGCCGGAGCATCGCCGTCCGCGCGAGCGCGCGAAGGTCGCGCCCGCGCGGTGAACACCCTCCAGTCGATGAGGTGCCTGATGCGACTCCCGCTGGTCTCGCTTGCAGTCATCTCCCTCCTCCCCGCCACCGCAGCGGCGCAGAGGGTGGCGATCACCCCGAACATCGGCATCTACGCGCCCACTGCCGACCTGGTGAACGCAGTCATCGCCGGGCAGGAGGTCGTGCTCAAGCAGCAGGTCGGACTCGCGATCGGTGGCCGGATCGGCGTCTTCTTCAGTCCACGATTCAGCATCGCCCTGACCGGCACCTACGTGCCGAGTGAGACCCAGCTCACCATCGACCAGACCGGCATCAACCAGAATGATCCGAGCAAAACGGACCTCTGGTTCGGCAGCGGACGCGTCGCCTTCTGGGTCCTTCCGCCCACCAGCATTTTCTCGCTGGGGCTGAGCGGCGGCCTGGGGCTGGTGCGGCGGGGCGCCACGACCGTGGTCGACAATCTCGGACAGAGCCTCACCAGTCCCTCCACCACCGATCTCGGTGGTGTCGTCGGCGCCACGGCGGGCATCAATTTCGGCGGGTTCGGGCTCTTCATCGGGGTGGACGACTACATCTACAACCCGACCGTGTTCGAGGACCAGGGGGTGAAGTCGAAGACGCAAAACGACCTGCAGATTTCGTTTGGGTTGGGGATACCGCTCGGCGGGAGCGAGTAGTAACAACGGAGTGCGGGGCGGGGCTGTCGTGTAACTTCCACGTAACAATGATGTAACGACGACCGGTGCCCGGGGCTATTTCGTCCGGGTTCCCATCGGCTCCATGATGGTCACCTGGACTCCCAGCGCGGCACCCAGCGAGTCGGCCACTCGGCGCGCCACCGCCTTATCCTCGAATCCGCTCAAGATCACCTTGTTCAGTGAATCGGTCGCGGTCACTGGCACGACGATACTCACCGGCCACGCCAGCCCCGTCAGGCGGGCGGCCAGCGCCTCGGCGTCCTTCTTGTTCGCATACGCCCCCAACTGCAGCAGGTACTCCTTGTTCGGCTGCGGCCCCCTGGGCGACGCCTGGCGCGGTTCCGCCTTTGGCCAGGCCGGTGCCGACACGAACACGGTATCGGCACTCGCCTTTCGCGACTGATCGCGCCAGGCATTCACACCGAACGCTGCCGCCGCCGCAACACCGGCGGCCGCGAGCACCGCAAGCATGCCCCGTCGACGGCGTTCCAATTGGTCCGCAGCCCGCTTCTCCGATTCCGAGGGTACCACGACGCGAGGCACGCGAACCTCCTATCGGCCGGGTGAGACCACGACTGCCTTCACGCCGAGCACACGCTGCAGGGAGTCGGCTGCCTGTCGCGCTTCATCCACTCCCGCGAGTCCCTTCACCCGCACGAGATATAGCGTGCTGGCACCGCGCGGCTGGGGAATCACCACCGCGCCGTATCCCAGCGCCGATGCGCGCGTGCTCAGCTTTGTGGCGTTGGCCTCCGAACCGAACGCGCCGATCTGCACCGCATATCCGCTGCCGGTTGGCGTCGGCGGCGGGCTCGACGTGTCCGTCGTTGGCGGGGACGGTATCGCCGTCGCCGTTTCCGCCACGGCCGCCGGAGCCTGGGCGACGGTCGTATCCGGTCGCATCACCGCCGCGAGATCCGACACCTTGGTGTGCCCGATGTCGAGCAGCATGCGCGCGACAAACGCCAGGATGACGAGTCCGGCGCCGGCCACGACCAGCCATCGGTTGGCGCTGCTCCCACCACTTCTGCGGTGCCGCGGCTCGAACATCCAATCCTCCTTTGGGGCCGTGCCTGCCCGGAACGCCCCTAGATGCCGGCCGGGGCGACGCTAAGTTTACGCATGCGTCGGGCCGTGCAACAGAATGCGAGGAGGTTCCATGGGTGTGAAGTACCTGTTGGCCCCGCTGGCGCTGCTCGTGCCAGCCGCTCTGTCGGCCCAGCAAGCCGGGCTTACCGGCACCTGGGTGGCCAAGGTGAAGTCGAAGGACGGCCCGCAGAAAGTCATCATCCGCTCCGACTCGAGCGCCAGCTGGGGGAATGAGACGGTGCGCTGGCGCTGGCCGGCCCCCAACGAGATCCGCATCCTGCTGGGCGGCGAGTGGGAGACGTACACCATCGAGCTCAAGGGCGACAAGATGAAGCTCTCGGGCGAGGAGCTCGACGAGCCGGTCACCCTCAAGCGCGTGGGCCCGCCCTCCGCGCGTCCCGATTCGGTCAAGATCCCCGCCGACCCCGGCGCATGACGACCGGCCTTCGCGAGCTAGATCGCGAAGGTCATCTGGGCCCCGTCGCACCGCATGAGCCGGAGCGGGCCGACGGGGTCGTCCTGCCGCGCCACATCGACGACTCCCCTGAAGCCCTTCCGCCGGAGCGCCGTCTCCACCGTGTTCCGGGCCAGTTCCTCGTTGTTGCAGCGCTGGCTCAGGTGGGCCAGGAGCACCGTGCCGAGCCCCGGATGCAGCGCCTCCACCAGCAGGTCGGCCGCCGCGCGATTGGACAGGTGACCCGCTGATCCGGCGATCCGCTGCTGCACCGACGGCGGATACCCGCTCGTACGGAGCAGGATCTCGTCGTGGTTGGCCTCGAGGATCACCGCGGTGAGTTCGCGCAGCAGCAATCGCACCGCCGCAGTGGGGCGTCCGAGATCGTACGCGACGCCGATCTTCACCCCGTCGAGTGACTCCACCGCCACCGCCAGCGGCTCCGCGGCGTCGTGCGCGATCGGCGCGCCCCACACGGTGAACGGCCCGACCTCCACCCGGAGCGCGCTCCCGATGGCGCGATGCGTCGCTCCCTCGTCTCCAGCCTTGGCCAGGGCGCGCCACGTTCCCGGCGACGTCAGCACCGGCGCGCCGTGGCGCGCCGCGAGCCGGAGCGCGCCCGAGGCATGATCCCCATGCTCATGCGTGAGCGCCACGCCCACGAGGCCGCCGAGGTCGATCCCGGCCCGCTCCGCGCGCCGGGTGATCTCCTTCGCACTGAACCCGGCATCGATGAGGAGGATGGCGCCCTCGCACCGGAGGGCAAAGCAATTCCCGCGGGACCCGGAACCGAGCGCGATGAGGCTCGTCGTCACCGCGCGGACAGTCGGCGGAAGATCGAGATGAGCGACGCGCGGCGCTCGGCCGTCACCGCCACGTCGCGGCGCGGCATCACCCGCTCGGCGATGCGGAGGAAACCATCCTCGGTGAGCTGCACGTCGCCGCTCGCACCCCAGGAAAATGGCGGCACGTACTTGCCAAGCCCGGCACCGAATACGTTGGCGCCGGCGCCGACGACCGTGCCCGTGGGGAGCATGGTGCCGATGGCGGTCTTGGCGTGGTCGCCGATGAGGCTGCCCAGGAACTGGCGACCCGTGTCGATGGTGCGGCCGGACACTGTGAGCCGCACCGTCCCGTAAGTGTTCTTGAGGTTGGACGTCGTGGTGCCCGCGCCCAGGTTGACCCAGTGGCCGATGACGCTGTGACCCACGAATCCATCATGGGCCTTGTTGGCGTAACCGTTGAAGATCGTGGAACTCACCTCACCGCGGACCACCGACCGCGGGCCCAGGATCGACGCGTGGATGTACCCACCCAGCACCCGGGACCCCGGCCCGACATAGCATGGCCCCTCGAGCCGCGTGCCGCTCCGCACTTCGGCACCGCGATCGATGACGATGACCCCGTGCCGCACGTCGAACACCACGCCCGGTTCCACCTCCGCACCCGTCGCCCGTACGCGCGCTGAGTCGCCCAGCACGATGCTCTGGGCGGGCAGTGGATCTGCGGGACCGGTCAAGAAGTCGGCACAGTCGTGCTCCAACAGTTGCTCCAGCGCGGTGACCAGGTCGAAGGATCCCCGCAGGAGGATGCCGTCGATCTCCTGCGAGGCGCCCTTGAGGTCGGCGTGCCAGACGATGCCGTCGGGAACGATCCACGCCACGGTGTCGCCCTGGGACGTGAGCCGGCGGATCTCGGCGCCGAGTGACATCCGGGTACCGGCAGGGGCGAAGTCGCTCCGCGCCACGATGACCGGCCCCTTGAGCCCGTCCGCGTGACGCGACACGGGGGCATCGATCTCGTGGAAGTTCGATGTTGTTGTCGCCCAGGATCGCGCTGGTGCTCAGGCCCAGCGTCGCTTCCCACCGCTCCCGGATGCGCCAGAGCCCGGCCCGCAGCTCGGCGATCGGTCGCGCGCCGTGGAACGGTGCCCAGGCAACGGCATCGTCCGGCTCGAGGAGGACCAGCGAGGTGGTCATGCGAGGTCGCGGATCGCGGGGGGAAGGGCATCGAGCAGCTGCTTGAGGTCGGCCGCGCGCCGGCGGTGCGTCACCAGGATGCGTCCGTTGGCGCGCACGATGATGAGGTCGCTCACGTCGCTCACCACGATCGGCTCGTCATCACTCCACACGATGCAGTCACTCACGTTGTGCAGCGACGCCGGGCCCACCGTCACGTTGCCGCGCGCGTCATGCTCGCGAATGCGGCCGATCGCGTCCCACGTGCCCACGTCGTCCCAGCGGAACGCGCCGCGCACCATCGCCACCGCGTGGCTCCGCTCCAGCACGCCCACGTCGATGGAGACGGGAGTCACACCCCTGAAGAACCCCTCCACGTCGCCGGCCGCGATCCGGTCGAGCCACGGCGCCAGTTCCGGCGTGTGCGCCTTCACCTCGGCGGCGAGCCGCTCTGCCGTCCACGCGAAAAGTCCACTGTTCCAGAGCGCTCCCGCCGCCATCAGGTCGAGCGCCGTCGCCGCATCGGGCTTTTCCTGGAACCGCTCCACCCGCGTGGCGTCCGCATCGAGGGCCGCTCCCGGCACGATGTAGCCGTAGCCCGTCTCCGGGCGCGTCGGCACCATGCCGACGGTGACCAGCCGGTCGTGCGCCCGTGCGGTGCGGAGTGCCAGGTCGGCCGTCTGCCGGAACGCCTCGGGCTCGCCGATCCACCAGTCGGCGTGCATCGAGAGTACCGCCGCTTCCGGGTCGCGCCGTCGCGCCTCGAGCGTCGCCCACACCAGCGCCGGCGCGGTGGACGCCGCCCGGGGCTCGATCAGGATGTTGGCCTTGGGCAGGGCCAGCCGGTCGCGCAACGGCTCCGCCAGGGCAGGGCCCGTCACCACCAGGATGCGCTCCCGGGGGATGAACCCTTCCAGGCGCTCCACCGCGGCCTCGGCGGTGGAGCCGGGGCCCGTCAGGGGGAGCAGCTGCTTCGGTTGGCTGGGAGTGCTGAGCGGCCAGAACCGGGTGCCGGAGCCGCCGGCGAGGATGACGCCCCAGTTCACAGCAGCGTCGCGAGCGCAGTGCGATGCCGGCGGAGGTCGTAGAGTACCCGGCCGAAATTCGCGTCCGGCTCGACCACGACGAGGAGCCAGCTCCCCGGCGCGGCGGGGGTGAGCAGGAGGGTGCCCTGTTCGCCCTCGAGCGCGATGGTCTGCACCTGGCCCAGCGCCGAACCGTCCGAAAGCCGGCTGGCGTGGCGGATCGCCGTCGCCGCCAGCGCCGCCACGGCATCCGGGTCGGTGGTGCCCCTGCCGTCGTGGGCGATCGGCAAGCCATCCATGGATGCGACGACCACCGCCTCGACGCCCGGTCGGTCGGCCAGCGCGCGAACCACGTTGCTCAAGCTGCTCATGCAAGGCTCATTTCGCTGCAGGGGAGAATCGCTCGGCATTCTATGGAGCGCCATGGGCGAAGTCAAGAAAAATCCATGGGTTGACCACCCTCCGGGCGAGGCCTAAGCTTCCCCGCCATGCACCGATTCCAGAGGGTCATTCCGCTGTTTTCCGCGGCGTTCTGTCTTGCCTTTGCCGCGGCGTGTTCGAGCAATGCCGGGCTGCCCGATCCGACCGACGTCAATATGATCGATACGACCACGATCTGGGCGCTCAACGGCACCGCCATCACCGATCCGAGCGGATTCTCCATTCCGGACCGCATCGCCGTCCGCACCGACCAGAGTGCGGCGTTCGACTTTGCCTTCAATATCGACAACGCGGGCAAGCCGGTCTTCCTGCCGATCGACCTGCTCGGCCTCGGTTCCGTCTCGGGGGTGAACCCGGGGCTGCTCCTCACCACCATCCCGTTCGACTCGATCCGCACGGCGGTAACCGGCGACAGCTACGTCTTCGACGATACCGTGACTGCCGTCGTCGGCAACAACTTCTACGCCCGTTCGCGCGTCGTCTGCTCCACTCTCGCCGTGCCGATGTACGGCAAGATCGAGATCCTCGCCCTCGATCCGGTCGAGCGCTCGGTCACCTTCCGCTACCTCGTGAACAACAACTGCGGATACCTGGGTCTCGAGCCGGGACTCCCGAGGAACTAGGGCGTGATCGACATCAAGCGACTGCGCCAGGATCCCGACGGAACCCGGGCCGCGCTGGCGCGCCGGATGGACCCGTCGGCCATCGTGACCCTCGACCGCATCCTCGACCTCGACCGGCAGCGACGCGACATCCTCGTGCGCGCCGAGACGCTGAAGGCCGAGCGAAACGCGGCCACCGAGGAAGTGGCGAAGCGGAAGCGCGCGGGAACCCCCGCCGACGAATTGCTCGCCTCGCTCAAGGTGTCGGCCGATGCGGTGAAGGCACTCGACGCCGACCTCCGCGTCGTCGACGAGGCCCTCGAGCCTGAGCTGCTCACCGTCCCCAACCTCCTGCTCGCCGACGTCCCCGATGGTGACGTCACCCACAACCGCGTTACGCGCACCTGGGGCGAGGTCCCGAAGTTCGACTTCACCCCGAAGCCGCACTGGGATCTCGGCGAGGCGCTCGGCATTCTCGACCTGGCCAATGGCGCCAAGGTGGCGGGTTCCGGCTTCCCGATCCTTCGCGGCATCGGTGCGAAGCTGGTGCGCGCGCTCGCCAATTTCATGCTCGACCTGCACACCACCGAGCATGGCTACGAAGAAGTGGCGCCGCCGTACCTGGTGAACAAGGCGTCAATGCAGGGCACCGGGCAGTTGCCCAAGTTCGGCGACGAGCTGTACACGGTCGGCGCCGATGGGCTCTATCTGATCCCCACCGGTGAAGTGCCGCTCACCAACATCTATCGCGACACCATCCTCGACGCGTCGGCGCTGCCCGTGGCCGTCTGCGCCTGGACGCCCTGCTTCCGTCGCGAAGCTGGTGCGGCGGGCAAGGATACCCGCGGGCTCATTCGGATCCACCAGTTCGACAAGGTCGAACTGGTGCGCCTCTGCCGCCCCGAGGAGACCGACGCGCAGCACGAGCTCATTGCCCGCCAGGCGGAGACGGTGCTCGAACGGCTGGAACTGCCGTACCGCCGCCTTGCCCTCGCGGCGGGCGACACCGGCTTCCACAGCGCACGCACCTGGGACCTCGAGGTCTGGGCCGCCGGCGTCGGCGCCTGGCTCGAGGTGTCGAGCGCCAGCACCTTTACCGACTTCCAGGCCCGCCGTGCCGGCATTCGCTTCCGCCCGTCGGCCGGGGCCAAGCCCGAGTTCGTACATACGCTCAACGCGTCGGGGCTCGCCTTTCCGCGGACGATCATCGCACTGCTCGAGAACAACCAGAGAGCAGACGGTTCGGTAAGGATCCCCGGTGCGCTGGTACCGTACCTTGGGACCGACCGGCTCGTCGCCCGTGCCTAGCAGGGGGCTCCGGCGCTTCGCGCCCGCGCTGGTCGTCGTCCTCGTCACCCTCCTGGTGCTGCTCAGCGTCGCCACGAGCCTCTACGTGGTGCGCCACTTCCGCCGCGAGGCCGAGAGCGCGAGCCGGCTCTACGCCGGCGTCTTCACCGGGCTCAACGACCCGCGCCCCGGCGCCGAGGCCAGCGCGCTCCTTCGCCTCGGTGAGCACGTCAAGGAACTCGGCATGCCGCTGGTCGTCACCGACAAGACCGGTCGGGTGACGGCGTTCGACAACGTGCCGTTCCCCGCTACGATCGACGATCCCAGGCTGCGCGAATATGCCGCCCGCCTCGACGACCGGAACCCGCCCGTCGTTGATTCGCTCGTGGGCACCATCCACTACGGTGTCATGCCGGCCGGCCGCATCATCACGGCGCTGGTGGTCTTCGAGGCGATCACCATCGCGGTCATCATCGGCATCGCGCTCTTTGCCTATCGCGCCGCCATCGATTCCCAGCGCGATCGCGTCTGGGTCGCCATGGCCCGCGAGGCCGCGCACCAGCTCGGCACTCCGCTCATGAGCCTGCACGGCTGGATCGAGACGCTGCGTTCCCGCCCCACGCCGCCGGTGGGGCTCGCCGATCACCTTCTGGCCGATACGGAGCGTCTCGACCGCGTGGCCCAGCGCTTCGAGCGCATCGGCAATGCCCCGCGCAGCGAGCTCATCGGCCTCGGCGCCCTGGCCGATCGCGTCGCCGGCTACTTCCGGCCCCGGCTGCCTAGGCACGCCAACTCGATCGATCTCCGGGTCGAGGCCGCCGGCGCAGGCCCCATGGTGAAGGGCGATCCCGTGCTGCTGGAGTGGGCACTCGAGGCGCTGGTGAAGAACGCGATCGATGCCCTCCAGGGCCGCGGGGGCGTCATTACCATCCATGCAGAGGTGGCGCATGGATCGGGTGAGCTGCGCGTGGTGGACAATGGCCCCGGCGTGC
The DNA here is from genome assembly GCA_963773095.1 of uncultured Gemmatimonadales bacterium. Classification (GTDB taxonomy): domain Bacteria; phylum Gemmatimonadota; class Gemmatimonadetes; order Gemmatimonadales; family GWC2-71-9; genus JAGGAG01. The sequence continues at coordinate 65,290 of CAVYZY010000006.1, read as the reverse complement.
CGCGCGAGATCCGCCGCTCCATCTTCGAGCCCGGCATCACCACCAAGGAACGTGGCTGGGGCATCGGTCTCGCCCTCGCCCGGCGTGTCATCGAGGACGCACATCACGGCAGGATCGAACTCGACCCCCTGTCCGACACCACGGCGTTCGTGATTCGCATTCCGCTCGCCGATCAGGAGGTCTAGTTGGTCATGGAGTGGCTCGAAGGACTGAATCCCGCACAGCGCGAGGCCGTGGAGCACGTCCACGGCCCCATGCTCGTGCTCGCTGGTGCCGGTTCCGGCAAGACCCGTGTTCTCACCGCGCGCATCGTCAACCTCATCGAGCAGCACGGCGTGCCGGTGCAGCGCATCTTCGCCGTCACCTTCACCAACAAGGCCGCGGGCGAGATGAAGGCCCGCGTCGGTCGCATGCTCGGACGCGACCCCTCCGGCCTCTGGATCGGTACCTTTCACAGCCTCTCCGCCCGGCTCCTCCGGCGCGAGGCCGAGTTGCTCGGCTTCACGCGCGCGTTCACCATCTACGACGAGGACGACCGCGAGGCCCTCGTGCGTCGCCTGCTGGAGCAGAAGGGTCACTCGGCCAGGACCTTCACGCCCCGCGCGGTGTCGTCGGTCATTTCCGCCGCGAAGAACCGGATGCAGTCGCCGGAGGATCTCGCCGCCTCGAGCCCGTTCGACCGTCTCGCGAAGGTGGCCGCAGACGTCTACTCCGCGCTCGGCCCCGCCATGCGCGCCGCGAATGCGATGGATTTCGACGACCTCATGCTCCACCCGCTCACCCTGTTCCGGGAGCATCCCGAGCGGCTGGCGGCGTGGCGCGATCGGTTCGCGTTCATCCTGGTCGACGAGTTCCAGGACACCAACCGCGCCCAGTACGAGATGGTTCGCGCCCTCGGTGGCCATGGGAACGTCATGGTGGTGGGAGACGACGACCAGTCCATCTACGGCTGGCGTGGCGCCGACGTGAAGAACATGCGCCAGTTCCAGGAGGATTTCCCCGGCACGAAGGTCGTGCGGCTGGAAGAGAACTACCGCTCGTCGCAGGTGGTGCTCGACGCGGCCAATGCCGTCATCGCCGAGAATCGCGGGCGCATGGGCAAGACGCTGGTCACGCGCCGCCGGGGCGGGGAACAGATCACCCTTCTCACTGCCGCCGACGAGCGCGACGAGGCCGAGTGGGTCGTGCGCGAGCTCGCGCGCCGGCGCCAGGCCAACGATTTCGAGCCCCGCGACATGGCGGTGCTCTACCGCACCAACTCGCAGTCGCGCGCCATGGAGGAAGCCTTCCGTCGCGCCGGCATGCCCTATCGCCTCATCGGCGCGATCAGCTTCTACGACCGGCGCGAGGTGAAGGACCTCCTCGCCTACCTGCGCCTCATCGCCAACCCGCGCGACGACGCGGCCTTCCTCCGTGCGATCGCCGTCCCCCGTCGCGGCCTGGGCGATACCAGCCTCGCCACGCTCACCGAGGTCGCCTCGGCGTGGAAGCAGCCGCTCCTCGCGGTGGCTCGTGCCGCCGACCGCGCGCCCGAGCTCCGGCCCAACGTGCGCACGGCACTCCTCGCCTTCGCGCAGCTCATCGACTCGCTCGCGGCGCAGAGCCAGAGCCTTCCGCCCGCCGACGTGCTCGAGCGCCTCATCGAGGCCATCAAGTACGAGCAGGTGCTCATGGCCGAAGGGCCCGAGGGCGCCGATCGGTGGGAGAACGTGCGAGAACTGGTGGCGAGCGCCGCCAACTGGTCGGAAGAAGTGGGCGGAGACGAACCCTCCACGCCGCTCGAGCGGTTCCTCACCGAGGCTGCCCTCCTGTCCGGCAATGACTCCATCGCCGGCGCCGAGGACGGCGTCACCCTCATGACGCTGCACACCGCCAAGGGCCTGGAGTGGCCCCTCGTGGTGCTCGCCGGCCTGGAGCACGGCCTCTTCCCGCTCGCGCGCGCCGAGGAGACCCCCGGTGGCCTCGAGGAAGAGCGTCGCCTCTGCTACGTGGGCCTGACCCGCGCCCGGGACAAGTTGTATCTCACCTGGGCCCAGACGCGGCGTCGTGGCGGCGAACTGCGCCACTCCATCCGGTCCAGGTTCGTGGAGGCCGTCCCGCCCGAGGTGGTGGAGGAACAGCGGAGTTCGCTGGTATTTTCCGTGGGACGTCAGGGTGGCATGACCACCGGTCGCTACACCGGCTGGGGCCGCCAGCGCGCACGGGAAGACGCCGACAATTCGTCCTTCCTGCCGCCTGGCCGCCTGGCCGCCTCGCCGCCTGAAGAGGCATCACAAGACACCCCGCGTTACGTAAAGGGCGAGCGGGTCCGCCACCGCCGGTTCGGAAGCGGCAGGATTCAGGGACTGATCGGCACCGGACGCGACCTCAAGGTCTCCGTGGCCTTCGATGACGAAACGATCGGCGTCAAGCAGCTGCTGGTGGCGTACGCCGGTCTCGAACGCGATTGGGAGGGAGCATGAGCGGCATCACCCGGGATGACGTACTGCACGTGGCCAGGCTGTCGGCGCTCGAGGTACCCGAGGCCGAGCTCCCCCGGCTGGTGGAGCAGTTGCAGAGCATCGTCGCCATGGTCGAGCAGTTGAATGAGGTCACCGTGGCGGGGAAGGCCCCGCCGTTCAACGCCGGCCCGGCCCAGGTCGAGCTGCGCCGCGACGTCGTGGCTCCGCAAGCGCTGGCACATCCCCCGGGAGACATTGCCCCCGAGTTTATCGGAGGTTTCTTCAGCGTCCCGCGTCACACCGCGATGGAGGAGGCATGAAGGCCGCCGAGATCGCCCGCCTCGTCGCGGCCCGTCTCACCGAGACCGACTCGATCGGTCTCAACGCAACCCTCGACTGGTCGGCCGACCTCCTCGACCGCGAGGCCGCGCGCGTCGACGCCATGCCGGCGCCGATGCCCCTCCACGCCATGCCCATCGCGCTCAAGGACAACATCGTCACGGTGGAGCAGCCCAGCACCTGCGCCTCGAAGATCCTCGAGGGCTACGTGAGCCCGTTCAATGCCACCGCCGTCGAGCGCCTGCGCGCCGCCGGCGCCATGGTGGCGTGCAAGGCGAACATGGACGAGTTCGCCATGGGCTCCTCCACCGAGAACAGCGCCTTCGGCCGGGTAAAGAACCCGATCGATCACGCCCGCGTGCCCGGAGGCTCCAGCGGCGGTTCGGCCGCACTCGTCGCTGCCGGTGTGGTCCCCACGGCGCTCGGTTCCGAGACCGGCGGCTCTGTCCGCCAGCCCGCCAGCTTCTGCGGCATCGTCGGCATCAAGCCGAGCTACGGCCGGGTCAGCCGCTACGGCCTGATCGCGTTCGGCTCGTCGCTCGATTGCATCTCCGTCTTCGGCAACAACGTCGCCAACGCCGCCGCGGTGCTCGGCGTCATGAGCGGGCACGACCCGCTCGATGCCACCACCGCCCGCCAGCCGGCGCTGCCGCTCGCCCCTGCTGACTTGCCCGACTTGAGGGGGCTCGTCGTCGGCCTGCCGCGCGAGTATTTCCCCGCCGATCTCGACGCCGGCGTTCGCGCCGGGCTCGATCGCACCATTGCCGTCGTGCGCGCACAGGGCGCCGAGGTCCGCGAGGTGTCGCTGCCGCACTCGAAGTACGCGGTGCCCACTTATTACATCGTCGCCCCCGCCGAGGCGGCGTCGAACCTGGCTCGCTTCGATGGCGTCCGCTACGGCCTTCGCCGCATCAAGGATGGTGACGACGTCGCCGACATGTATCGCCGCACCCGGGGCGAGGGCTTCGGCCCGGAGGTGCGCCGCCGCATCCTGGTCGGCACCTATGTGTTGAGCGCCGGGTACTACGATGCCTACTACGGCAAGGCGCAGGCGGTCCGAGCGCTCATCGCGGAGGACTTCCGGAAGGTCTTCTCGAGCGGCGTGGACCTTCTCCTCACACCCACCACGCCGACGCCCGCCTTCAAGGCCGGCGAGAAGGCCGACGATCCCGTCGCGATGTACTACGCCGACATCTTCGTCTGCGCCATCAGCCTCGCCGGTCTCCCGGCCATGAGCATTCCGGTGGGACGGAGCGAAGGCCTCCCCATCGGCGCGCAGATCATCGCGCCGATGTTCCACGAGCAGCGCATGCTCGCCGCCGCCCAGGTGCTGGAGCGGGTCGTGAGCACCACGGAAGAGGTGCGCTGATGACCTGGGAATGTGTGATCGGCCTCGAGGTCCACGTGCAGCTCGGCACCAGCACGAAGATGTTCTGTGCAGCCGCCAACTCCTTTGGTGAGCCGCCCAACACCCTGATCGACCCCTACACGCTGGGCCTCCCCGGCGCGCTCCCCGTCCCCAACGCCGAGGCCGTGCGACTCGGCACCCGCGCGGCGCTGGCACTGGGATGCACCGTGCATCCGGTCAGCATCTTCGCCCGGAAGCACTACTTCTATCCCGACCTGCCCAAGGGATACCAGATCTCCCAGTTCGAGGAGCCGCTGGCGACGAAGGGCAGTGTGAACATCGAGTCGCCTGAGCGCGGGCGCATCAGCATCGGCGTTACCCGCCTCCACCTCGAGGAAGACGCCGGCAAGTCGCTGCACGACCGCCTCCCCGGCCGCACCGCAGTCGACCTCAACCGCGCCGGTGTCCCGCTCGCCGAGATCGTGAGTGAGCCCGACATGCGGAGTGCCGCCGAGGCGCGCGCCTACCTCACGCTGCTCCGGCAGCTGCTGGTCTACGCGGGTGTCTCCGAGTGCAGCATGGAGAAGGGCACCCTGCGCGTCGACGCCAACGTCTCCGTGCGCAAGGCCGGCGACCCGAAGCTCGGCACCAAGACCGAGGTGAAGAACCTCAACAGCTTCGCCAACGTTGAGCGCGCCATCGAACTCGAGCGCGAGCGCCAGATCGCAATTCTGGAGCAGGGTGGGCGGATTCATCAGGAGACGCGCCTCTTCAACGCGAACGCCGGCACCACCAAGGCGCTGCGGTCAAAGGAAGAGAGCCACGACTACCGGTACTTCCCCGATCCCGATCTCCCGCCGCTCGTGCTGGAGCAGTCCTGGATCGACGAGCAGCGCGCCACGCTCCCGGAACTTCCCGAGGCCAAGCGCGAGCGCTTTGGTCGCGAGCATGGCTTGCCGGCATATCACGCGGCAACGCTGACGCTGGAGCAGCCCGTCGCCGACTTCTTCGAGAAGACGGTGAAGGCCGGCGCCGAGCCCAAGGCCGCCGCCGACTGGATTCTGGAAACGGTGCTCACCGTCTACAACGAACGCGGCACCTTTCCGGTGACGCCCGATCGCCTCGCGGCGCTCGTGGCTCTCGTGAAGGACGGCACCGTCAGCAAGCAGGCAGCGAAGCAGGTGTACGCCGAGCTCGTCACCAGCACCGATGCGCCCCGCGCCATCGCTGATCGACTCGGCCTGGTGCAGGTCAGCGACACCGGAGCGCTAGGCAAGTGGGTGGACGAGGTCCTCGCCGCGCATCCTGGCGAAGTGGCCCGGTTCAAGGGCGGGGAGGCAAAGCTGATCGGGTTTCTGGTGGGGCAGGTGATGAAGAAGAGTGGCGGCAAGGCCGATCCCAAGGCGGTGCAACCGGTACTGCAGGAGAAGCTCCGCACGTAGTCAACGCTCCCAGCTTACGCCTCGGCGCGGCGCTGCTTCCGTTCCCGCGCGGGGGCCGGGGCCCGCCACGGCAGTGGCCGGATCCGCTCCGGCCAGAACGTCAGTTGCGCTGCTGGCAACCCGAAGTGCTCTTCCGCCGCGTCCAGCAGCCGGCTCGGACGTGTCCTTCCCCCCGCCTGCAGCACCTGCCGCCGTACCGTCTTCGCGACGTGCAGTGGTTGCTCCCCCGACGGATCCAGCCGCCTCGGCACCGGCGTCTCGCCCGACAGCAGGTCGATCATGTAATCGTAGGAGAGTCCCAGGTGCTGCTCCACGACCACGTCGGTGAGCGACCACCGGCTCCGCCCCACCGCGGCCTTGAGCCCGCTCTGGAACCCACGCGTTTCCGCCAGGTGCACCAGGCCCTTGAACAGCCGCCGGTTGGTACCCACGCTGAACAGCGTCGGGGAGATGATCTGCGCCAGGTGCTCGTCCGCCTGGCTCGTGTCCATCAGGATCAGTTCCTTCGCCGCCCGCGCGTACGCCGCACCCAGGTGCGTGTCCACCCGGTTCTCCCAGTACGCATGCCCCACCGCCGCCGTGCTTGCGGTCAGCACCAGCTGCCTCGGCACGAAGTAGTTGTGTGCCACGGTATCGGCCGCGAGATGGCACAGGTACCCCAGCCCGAACGCCCGCAGCGAGTCACCGCGCGCCTCGTCGTGGATCTCCTGACCCACGTGCCAGTAATGGCAATGCCGCCCCACCGGCGCGTACTTCTTCGCGATGGAGGAGTCGGCCGCGATGTTGCCGTAGAGAAAGTCGAACGGGAAGGCCCGCAGCAGCTCCGCGGTCGCCGCCGGGAGCAGGTGCAGGTTGGCCAGCAGCGATTCGCCGAGGTATACGTGCGTGCCCGGCGTCCACGCATGCGCTGAATCGGGAAAACAGACCGCGACGAGCGCGACGATACCGAAGGAAAGGAAGACCCGGAGGATCACCGTCAGCGGCTCAGCCATCTGCGCATGACGCGCATCACCGGGTTCCGCTTGAAGGTCCGCACGCTCGCCGCCACGTCGAGTGCAGTGTCCGCCACTTCCTCGTAGACCACATCGTACAGCGCCTCGATGTCCTGGAGCCGGGTCTGCACATGATCGGCTGCCTCCAGCACCTTCCCCCGCAGCTCCTCGCCCGTGCTCGCGAAGCCCGCCACCTGGTCGTGCACCAGCGCCGTTACCCCCCGGATGTCCTTGGCGCCCTTCCGGATGGATTTCATCGTCCGTCGCAGGTCATCCTGCACGCCCGCCATCTGGCCACGCAGGTCCTTCAGTTGTCGGTAGAGGGCCAGGCCAAGGGCGGCAACCACGATGCCGATGATGGCGAAGGCGAAGGCAATGATGGCGAGGGAGATCGCCATGGTCGGCCCGACCCAGGCCGGAGTGTCCTGCACTTGTAGCAGCATGACTAAACATCGACTGCGGGCGCCCAATCGCAAGTGCCACCTGTGCTTGACGCCTTGGAACGCGCTGGTACTGTTCCCGCATGCCACTTCGATACAAGGTCCGCGGCGGTCGCGCCCTCAAGGGCACCATCCGCCCCGCTGGTAACAAGAACGCCGCGCTGCCCATCCTGGCCGCCACGCTCCTCGCCGACGGCCCCTGCGAACTCGAGAACGTGCCCCGCATCAAGGATGTGGAGAGCATGCTCGAGCTCCTCGCGCATCTCGGTGCCACCATCGAGTGGTGCGGCCCCAACGCCGTCCGCATCGACACCAAGGGCGTCCAGGCCAAGCCCTTGGATCCCCGCCTCTGCGCCCGGATCCGCGCCTCCATCCTGCTCGCGGGCCCCATGCTCGCCCGCTTTGGCCGCGTCACCCTGCCGCCGCCCGGCGGCGACGTCATCGGGCGCCGGCGCGTCGACACCCACTTTCTGGCCCTCGAGCACCTGGGTGCCTTCGTCAACGTCGGGGCCGACTACACCGTCGAGGCCAAGGCCCTGATCGGCACCGACATCTTCCTCGACGAGCCCAGCGTCACCGGCACCGAGAACGCGCTCATGGCCGCCGTGGCCGCCAGGGGGCGCACCGTCCTCCGGAACGCCGCCGCCGAGCCCCACGTCCAGGACCTCGCCCTCTTCCTCAACACCCTGGGCGCGCAGATCGAGGGCATCGGGTCGAACGTCTACACCATCGAGGGCGGCCGCCCCCTCACCGGCGCCCGGTACGAGATCGGCCCCGACCACATCGAGATCGGCAGCTTCATCGGACTCGCCGCCGTTACCAACGGCGACGTCACCATCGAGGGCGTCCGCGGCGACGACCTCCGCGCCACGCTCCTGGGCTTCGAGCGGCTCGGCATCCGCCCCCGCCTCGATGGTCATACGCTCTACGTGGACGCCAATCAGGAGCGGCGCATCCGCCCCGATCTCGGCGGGCACGTTCCCAAGCTCGAGGATGGCCCCTGGCCGGCATTCCCTGCCGATACCATGTCCACCACCATCGTCGCCGCCACCCAGTGCGAGGGCATGCTCCTCGTCTTCGAGAAGATGTTCGAGTCCCGCCTCTTTTTCGTCGACAAGCTGATCGGCATGGGCGCCCGCATCGTCCTCTGCGATCCCCACCGCGCCGTCATCTCCGGTCCCTCGCCCCTCAAGGGGGGAACGGTCGAGTCGCCCGACATCCGCGCCGGCATGGCCATGGTCCTCGCCGCCCTCGCCGCCGAAGGCACCAGCACCATCCACAACGTGGGCCAGATCGAGCGCGGCTACGAGAAGATCGACGAGCGCCTGCGCGCCCTGGGCGCCGACATCGAACGCCTCGAGGATTGAGCCTCCTGGACTCTGGACTCTGGACTCTGGACTCTTGACCACCACCGTCCGCGAGGAACTTGTCCCCGGGCTGGTCCCCCGCTTCGAACTCCCCAACTGGCGGGCCAAACACGGCCTCGTCGCCGGCATTACGGGCCGGGGGACGGGCCCCGTGCCCTACGACCTCGGCCTCTGGTCCAATCAGCCCGTCGGCGAGGTCATGACCCGCTGGAAGGCCCTCCGCACCGCTGAGGGCTGTCTCGGCTCCACCGCGCTCGGTCACCAGGTCCACGGCGATCGGGTCGCCTGGCACGAGTTCGGGTTCGGCTGGACCATGCTCGACGGGGTCGATGGTCACGCCACCGACAAGTCCGGTCTCATGCTCACCGTCACCGTCGCCGACTGCATCCCCGTCTACCTCGCCGCGCCCCGCCACGGCGGCATCGCGCTGCTCCACGCAGGCTGGCGCGGCACCGGCGCCGGCATCCTGGAGCGCGGTGTGGAAATCTTGTCCAGCCGTGTGCGTTGTGAACCATTCGACATCATAATGCATTGTGGCGTAGGTATTTCAGGCGACGAATATGAAGTTGGTTCTGAAGTCATGGATGGGCTCGGATTGCCCACAGAAGGGAAGGGCCCCTGGCACGCCGACCTGCGATCGGTCCTGGCTGAACAGGGACGCAAGTTCGGAATTACGGATATCACAGTTTCTGAATGGTGCAGCGCCCGCGACAGCGACAAGTTCTTCTCCCACCGAAAGTCCGGCGGCAAGGATGGCCGCATGGTCGCGTATCTCGGGGCGCTGCCCTGAAGAGCGCGACCCTTGCGCACGACGCTCCGCTCCTTGCTCCTCCCCAATCCGCGAACTATCTTGAACTCTTGTTGGGGCAGTTTGGTGCGGGATGTCGAAGGGTAGTCCGCCGACGACGTGGGGGAGGTTCCCCCACGTTTTTTTTCGACTCGCCGGGGGCGCATGACCGCCGACCCACTTTTCGATCTCGTGCTGAACCAGGTTGAGGCCGCCGGCTTCGAGCTCGTCGACCTCCGCCGCACCGGCACACCGGCCCGACCGGTCCTCAGTATTCGCGCCGACCGGCTTGATGCCACGCCCGGTCATGGCATCTCCACCGAAGAGTGTGCTCGGCTCAGCCGGGCGATCGAGCATGTACTCGAGGCGGCGGCGCTGGTGGGGCCGCACTACGTGCTCGAGGTCTCGTCGCCCGGAATCGAACGACCCGTTCGTTTCCCGGAACACTGGCGACGGTACACAGGTCGCCGCGTCACGGTGCACGTGGCGAGAATGCCGGGCCGGCCCGTCGCCGAGATCATCGCAGTGCCGACGGACGACACTGTGGTCCTGCGCCTCCCCACGGGCGAGGACGCCACCATCCGGCTCGCTGACATCCGGAGTGCCACGCTGGTCCATGACTGGCCGGCGCCCCAGGCCAAGAAGAAGAATCGCTAGCGGCGCGCAGGACGCGCCGCGACGACCCTGGAGATTGACACATGGCTGGTTCACCCGAAGTCCTTGCCGCCATCCGCGAGCTCACCTCCGCCAAGCAGCTCGATCGCGCGGAACTGCTCGACATGCTGCGTGACGGCATCCAGGCGGCCCTCGTCCGCCGCTACGGCCCGAACGTCAAGTTCGAGCTCAGCGTCGACGAGCTGCAGGGATCCATTCGCATCGTCCGGCTCCGCCAGGTGGTCGAGACCGTGGAAGACCCCTCCTGGCAGATCCCGCTGGAAGAGGCCCGCTACGAGGACGAGGACTTCCAGGTCGGCGACATGCTCGAGGAAGACGTGCCCTTCGAGGCGTTCGGCCGGCTGGCCGTCCAGGCCGCGAAACAGCGCATCATCCAGCGCGTCCGCGAGGGCGAGCGCATGCGCATCCGCGACGAGTTCGCCAGCAAGGTCGGCGAGCTCCTCTCCGGCGAGGTGCAGCAGATCGAGCGCGGCAAGCTGGTCATCATGCTCAACAAGTTCCGCGAGGCGGAAGCCATCATTCCGTATCGTGAGCAGAATCATCGCGAGCACTTCCATCAGGGTGACACCATCCGGGCAGTGCTCAAGCGCCTCGAGGAGACGCCGAAGGGACCGCGTCTCATCCTGTCCCGGGGCGATCCGCTATTCGTGAAGGCGCTCTTCAAGCTCGAGGTGCCCGAAGTCCAGCAGGGCGTCGTGGACATCCGCGCCATCGCCCGCGAAGTGGGCAGCCGCACCAAGGTCGCCGTCGTCTCCCGTGACGACGCCATCGATCCGGTTGGCGCCTGCGTCGGCCTCAAGGGCTCCCGCGTGCAGTCGGTCGTGAACGAGCTCGGCGGCGAACGCATCGACATCGTGCCCTGGTCGCCCGATCCCGAGCGCTTTGCCCGTCTCGCCCTGGCCCCGGCGCGCGTCGCCAAGGTGTTCGCGGTGCCCGAGGCCAAGACCATCCAGGCCGTTGTCGACGAGGACCAGCTCTCCCTCGCCATCGGTCGCAACGGGCAGAACGTCCGCCTCGCCTCCGAGCTGACCGGCTGGAAGATCGATCTCTACTCGAGCCGCGAGTGGCTCGAGCGTGGTGGTGAGGGCCCGCTGTTCGCCCCGCTGCCGCCCGAGGATGAAGCCGCGACCAAGGTGCCGCTCACCGAGTTGAAGGGCCTGTCGCCCGACCTCGTCACGGTGCTGGGGGCCGCCGGTTACAACACGCTGAGCGACGTGCTCGACCTCGAGCAGGAAGACGCCGGCAAGCTGGCCGGCATGACGCCCGAGCTCACCGAGCAGCTCATGGCGTTCCTGCAGGAGCTCACCGCTGAAGAGAGCGCTGACGAGGCGCCTTCGGCGTGACGCTGCCGCTCCTGGGCCTTCTCGGCCTGGGACGTCGCGCAGGGAACCTGGTGGTGGGAGTGGACGCGGTTCGCACCGCGTTGCAGGCGGGCAAGTGCTTCCTCGTCGTCATCTCGTGCGACGCCGGTCCGCGCGCGGAGGAAAAGGTCACCCGGCTTGCTCGTGGTAAGGGGCTTCCGGTAATCGTGGGACCCGTCGCCGATGAGCTCGGCCGGGCGCTGGGCCGGCCGCCGGTGCAGGCGGTCGGGGTTCGTGATCGCGCGTTGGCCAGGGGCGTGATGAACGCCGGGTCGGCGGGCCAGTAATGGAGGAGTGAGTGGTTAAGAGTCGAGTGCACGATCTCGCCGCTGAGTTCGGCGTCTCATCCGAGCAGTTGCTCGCGATGCTCAAGGACATGAACATCTTCGTCCGCAGCCACATGTCTGCGCTCGAGGGTGATCAGGTCTCCGCGGTGCGCGTCCGCTGGGAGAGGGAGAAGCGGAAGCAGCACGAAGAGGAGAAGCCGAAGAAGACCCGCCGCAAGGTGAAGGCGGCCACCGAGACGCCCGCTGAGGCGCAGGCCCCCGCGGCCGATGCGTCGAAGCCCACCAAGCGGCGCCGCACCGCCGCCGAAGTCGCGGTGGTCGAGGCGCAGGCTCAGGCCGAGCGCGAGGAAGAAGAGAAGCGCGTCGCGATGTTCGAGCTCGAGCGCGCCGCCGTCGAGCCCGAACCGGTCGTGCCGTCGCTCTCGCTCGAGGAGCGCGCCCGCCAGCTCTTCAAAGACCTGCCCCCCGCCGAGGCCGAGGTCGAGGAAGAGGTGACGCCGCAGATCACGCCCTCGTTCCGCGCCCCGCCGCCGGCCGCGCCGACCACCGAGAGCGCGGCACCGCCCGCCCGCGCGCCGTTCATCCCGCCCCGCGTGCAGCGTCCCGCGCCGCCCCAGCAGGGCGACCGCGGCCAGGCGCGCACGCCCGGCGATCGCCCCCGCGGCCCCAAGCCCGTGTTCAGCAGCAGCTTCAGCTCCGAGCGGCCGGCGCCCGGTCGCGGTGGTCCGCCGGCCGCGACGCCGAGCACCAGCGAGACGAGCCAGGGCGGCGCTGGTGGACGTCCCGGCAAGAAGGGCAAGAAGGGACGCCGCTCGCAGGTCGACCGTGATGCGGTGCAGGCGAACATCGAGAAGACCCTGCAGGGCCTCAAGGGCAGCGCCGGCAAGAAGGTCCGCCGCGCCGATGGCCCGAGCTACCAGCAGCTCCGCGCCGGCGAGATGGCCGAAGAGAAGGAGCGCGAGAAGACCCTCATTCGCGTCAACGAGTTCATTTCGGTGAGCGAGCTCGCAGGCCTCATGAAGATCCCCGCCACCCAGATCGTCCAGTTCGCCTTCAAGGAACTGGGCCTCATGGTGACGGTGAACCAGCGCCTCGACTTCGACCAGATCGAGCTCATCGCCTCCGAGTTCGGCTTCCTGGCCGTGAAGGAAGACGCGTACGCTGCCGAGGAAGGCATCGTCGTGGAAGCAGACAAGCCCGAGGACCTCGTGCCCCGTCCGCCGGTAGTCACGATCATGGGCCACGTCGACCATGGCAAGACGTCGCTGCTTGACCACATCCGCCACGCCAACGTCGTGGCCGGTGAGGCTGGCGGCATCACCCAGCACATCGGCGCGTATCACGTCGACCTGCCGGATGGCCGCTCTGTCACCTTCCTCGACACCCCGGGTCACCAGGCCTTCACCGCCATGCGTGCCCGCGGTGCCCAGGTCACCGACATCGTCATCCTCGTAGTGGCGGCCGACGACCAGGTCATGCCCCAGACCATCGAGGCGATCAGCCACGCCAGGAACGCCGGCGTGCCGATCATCGTGGCCATCAACAAGATCGACCTCCCCTCGGCGAACATCGCCAAGGTGAAACAGGACCTCCTGCAGCACAACGTCGTGCTCGAGGAGTTCGGCGGCAACGTGTTGTCCGCCGAGATCTCGGCCAAGAAGGGCATCGGCATCGAGCACCTGCTCGAGCAGATCCTGCTGCAGGCGGAAATCCTCGACCTCAAGGCGAACGCCGGCGCCAAGGCGCACGGTACCGTGATCGAGGCCACCCTCGACCCCGGCAAGGGCCCACTCGCCACCATCCTGGTGCAGAAGGGCACCCTGCACGTCGGTGACAACTTCATCTGCGGCAAGTTCTCTGGCCGCGTGCGCGCGCTCTTCGACGAGCGCGGGCGACAGGTGAAGGAAGTCGGTCCGTCGGAGCCGGTGCAGATCCTCGGGTTCGAAGGCGTGCCCTCCGCCGGCGATTCGTTCGGCGTCGTGGCCGATGCGGTCGAGGCGCGTGACATCGCGCAGCGCCGCCAGCGGCTCGAGCGCGAGGCCCAGAGCCGTCGCACCCAGAAGGCCTCGAGCCTCGAGGACTTCAGCAGGCAGCTCAAGGAAGGTGCGGTTACGCAGCTTCGCATCATCATCAAGGCCGACCAGGGCGGCCCGGCGGAAGCCCTCGCTGATGCACTGGCTCAGCTCAGCACCAGCGAGGTCCGCGTCGAGGTCATCCACCGCGGCGTTGGCGCGATCACCGAGAGCGACGTCCTGCTCGCCAAGGCGTCCGGCGCCATCATCCTCGGCTTCCATGTCCGGCCCGACTCGAACGCCCGTACGGCGGCCGAGCGCGAATCGGTGGACGTGCGCACCTACCGCATCATCTACGAGGCGGTGGAAGACGTGCGGAACGCCCTCGAGGGCCTGCTCAAGCCCGAGGAGAAGGAAACGGTCCTGGGCGAGGCCGAGGTGCTCGACCTCTTCAAGGTCAGCAAGATCGGCACGGTCGCCGGGTGCATGGTGCGCAGCGGCATGATGCAGCGCACCGGCAAGGCCCGCGTCATCCGCGATGGCGTCGTGGTCTACACCGGCCAGCTGGCGAGCCTCAAGCGCTTCAAGGACGACGTCAAGGAAGTGCGCGAGGGCCTGGAATGCGGTCTGTCCATCGAGAACTTCAACGACCTCAAGGTCGGCGATCGCATCGAGGCCTTCCGCATGGATGAGGTGAAGCGGACGTTGCAGGCATCGGCCGCGGCGGGGGCGAACTAGGAGTCCAGAGTCTAGGGTCCAGAGTGGGGATCTGCGACTCTCGACTCTGGACTCTCGACTCTGGACTCTCGACCTATGCACGTCGGGATCTGTACCTGGGACCTGCACCTCGAAGGGTGCGCGTCCCTCAAGGACAAGCGCAGTGTACTGAAGCCGCTCGTGACGGCACTGCGCCGGGCGAACCTCTCGGTGGCCGAGGTCGACCACCAGGATCTGTGGCAGCGCGCCGGCCTGGCGTGTGCGGCAATTGGAAGTGATCGATCGGTGGTCGAGGGCGAGTTGCGCGCCGCCGATCGTCTCATCGAGGAAACGGACGGGGTGCGGGTGATGGATTCGGTGACCGTATGGCGATGACCCACGACCCACGACCCGATGAAGTCGTCTCGTCGTCCTGAGCAGGTGGGCGAGACCATCCGCCAGGTCGTCACCGACGCCCTGCTGCGCGAGGTGCGCGATCCGCGCGTCGGGTTCGTGACGGTGACGCACGTGCAGGTCACCAACGAACTCTCCCACGCGAAGGTGATGGTGGCCGTGCCCGGCACCGAGCAGGAGAAGCAGCGCGCCCTCGAGGGACTGAAGAGCGCCGCCGGCTTCTTCCGGAGCAAGCTGGCGAAGGCGCTCACCACGCGCGTGGTGCCCGAGCTCCATTTCGAGCTCGATCGCGGGCTCGAGCACGCCGCGCGTATCAACGAGCTGCTCGAGGCCGTGCGGCGCGAGACACCGCCCGCGGAGGAGCCGAGCTGATCGGCGCGCTGCTGGTCGACAAGCCGGCGGGCGTCACGTCGCATGATGTCGTGGCGCGCCTGCGGCGGGTCCTGGCTACGAGGGCAGTGGGGCACACCGGCACGCTCGATCCGTTCGCGACCGGCCTGCTCGTGGCCCTCGTGGGACGCGCGACGCGATTGGCCCGGTTCGTCGAGGGGCAGCCCAAGACCTACCGCGCCACGCTCCGGCTCGGCGTGCAGACCGACACCGACGACCTGACCGGCGCACCGGTGGGCGGCACGGTCCCGGAAGTATGGCCCGGTGAAGCGCAGGTCCGCCTGGGCCTGGAGGCGATGGTGGGAACGCAGCAGCAGTGCCCGCCCGCCTTCTCCGCCAAGCACGTGGACGGCCAGCGCAGTCACCGGCTGGCGCGCCGCGGGGTGGAAGTAGAGCTGCCGCCGGTCGAGGTCACGGTCTACGCGATCGAGTTGCTCGCGTGGCACGCACCCGACGCCGAGTTCCGCGTCACCGTGAGCGCCGGCACCTACGTCCGGGCCCTCGCCCGCGACGTGGGCACGAAGCTCGGACTCGGCGCGCATCTCGTGGCGCTGCGGCGGGAGTCGATCGGCGCGCTCTCGGTGAACGACGCCCTGCCGCTCGACGCCATCGAGGGCCCCGCGACGCTGCTGCCGCCGCTCGCGGTGCTGGGCCACATGCCGCGGATCGAGCTCGACGAGGCGGCGCGGGCCATGGTTGCTCACGGACGCGCCATCCCGCGCGCCGTGGGCGTCGAGGGCACGGTGGCGCTGGTGCAGGGCGGGGAATTGGTCGCGGTAGCTCAGGCGGTTGAGGACCGGTTACAACCGCTGGTCGTGCTCGCGCCCCACGACCCGCGACCCACGACCCACCATGGGTGACTTCGGCCTCGGCTCCGAAGGCGCCACCGTCACCGTCGGCACCTTCGATGGTGTGCACCGCGCCCATCACGCGGTGCTGCGCGAGACGGCAATGCGCGCGGAGGCGGCCGGCCGGGCCTGCGTCGTGGTCACCTTCGACCCGCACCCGGTCGAGGTGGTGCGCCCCGAGCGGGCGCCACTCCGGCTCACCACCGAGGTGGAACGCCGGGCGGTGATGGCCGCGTGCGGGGTGCAGCACGCGCTGGTGCTCCGGTTCGACGAGGCCCTCGCGGCGCTGCCGCCCGACCGCTTCGTCCGCGACATCCTGGTGGCGCGTTGCGGTATGCGCGAACTGGTCATCGGCCACGACCATGGCTTCGGCCGCGGCCGGAGTGGCGATGCCGACACCCTCCGCCGCATCGGCGCGACGGACGGGTTCGAGGTGGCGGTGGTGCCCCAGGTGGCAGTGGAGGGCATCCGCGTCTCCAGCAGCGCCATCCGCGAGTGCCTCCAGTCGGGCGACCTGGCCACCGCGGCTCGCATGCTGGGGCGACGGTACGACCTGATGGCCCGGGTGGGCGAGGGCGCGGGGCGCGGCCGGAAGCTCGGGGTGCCGACCATCAACCTCGCCGGCGTCTCGGCGCGGAAGCAGCTCCCGCCCGATGGCGTCTATGCCGTCCGCGTGGAATGGCGCGGCGGACGGGCCGGCGGGATGATGAACCAGGGGCCACGCCCCACGTTCGGCGAAGATGAACGCACGCTCGAAGCGCACCTCTTCGGCGTCGATGCGGACCTGTACGGCGAGTGGGTACGAATGGAGTGGGTGGCGCGGCTGCGCGATGTGCGCCAGTTCGCATCCCCGGCAGAACTGACTCGCCAACTCGAACGGGATCACGCCGCGGCGGTCGCGGCGCTGGATGATCCCGCGTGATTCACCCGACGCGTGCCCCGCGCACGCCCAGCTTCCTGAGTGGACGATGTTCCTGACCCTGCGCAATCGAATGATCCTTGTCGGCGTCCTCATCGTCGCCGCCATCCTCGCCCTCATTCCCCGGAAGCAGACGGTGCGCGAACTGGGGGCCGACGGTGTCATGCGTGACACCACCATCCTCCGGAAGCCCATCAAGTACGGGCTCGACCTCCAGGGCGGCATGCACCTCGCCCTCGAGCTCGACCAGTCGAAGCAGGTCTCGGCCGATCCGAAGAAGGACATCGACCTGGCCCTCACCGTGCTCCGCAAGCGCATCGACGAGTTCGGTGTCACCGAGCCGCTGATCCAGAAGGTCGGCGATGACCGCATCGTGGTCGAGCTCGCCGGCGTCGCCGATCCGGAACGCGCCCGCGCCATCGTCCAGAAGAGCGCCTTCCTCGAGTTCCGCATCACCGACAAGACCGGCGCCCTCGATCGCGCGCTCCCGTCGATGGACCGCCAGCTCCGCGCCATGGGCGTCTCGACGGCCGGCGCGGCCCAGGCCGGGCCCTCCGCCGTGTCGCAGCTGCTGGGCGATTCCGCGAAGAAGGGCGTCGACAGCGCCACCGGAGGCGCCATCCTCGCCGGCCTCGTGCGGCCGTCGCAGGGCACCCCCGGCGAGTACCTCGTCGCCGAGACCGCGTTCCCCCGCGTCGACAGCCTGCTGAGCCTGCAGGAAGTGAAGCGCCTCCTGCCGCGTGGCGTCGAGATCAAGTGGTCCGCCACGAAGGAGAGCGTGGGCGGCGAATTCGTCCGCGCATTCTACGTCGTGGAAGACCAGTCCCTCGTCACCGGCGCCAACCTGGTTGACGCGCGCGCCGAACTCGATCCGCTCACCAACGGACCGCAGGTCACCTTCGAGCTCGATCGTGCTGGTGGCCGCAAGTTCGGTGAGGGCACCGGCCGTCACGTCGGCGACTACATGGCCATCGTCCTCGACGGCCGCGTGCAGGGCCGTCCGCCGATCATCCAGAGCCGCATCGACCGCAACGGCCGCATCACCCTCGGCGGCAAGACCCTGCAGGAAGCCCAGGACCTGGCCCTGACGCTCAAGGCCGGCGCGCTCCCCATTCCGCTCATGATCGTCGAGTCGGGGCAGGTGGGCGCCAGCCTCGGCGCTGACTCGATCAGGGCCGGGCTCCTCGCCGGCCTCATCGGCACCGTGCTCGTCATCCTGATCATGGTGGGCTACTACGCAGTGAGCGGCCTCCTCGCCGTCGCGGCACTCGGCCTCTACCTGCTCTACACCATGGGCACGCTGGCCATGCTCGACGCCACGCTGACCCTGCCGGGTCTCGCCGGCATCGTGCTGTCCATCGGCATCGCGGTCGACGCGAACGTGCTGATCTTCGAGCGCATCCGCGAGGAACTCCGGCACGGCAAGACCGTCCGGCTCGCGATCGATGAGGGCTTCAAGCACGCCCTCCCGGCCATCACCGACTCGAGCCTCGCGACGGTCATCACCGCCTTCCTGCTCTTCCAGTTCGGTACCGGGCCGGTGAAGGGCTTCGCCGTCACCCTGATCGTCGGCATCCTGGCGTCGCTGTTCACCGCCGTGTTCGTCACCCGCACCTTCTACATGCTCTGGCTGCGGCGCAAGCCGGACATGACGCATCTCAGCATCGGCAAGACGACGTTCTTCGCTGAGGCGAACTACGATTTCATCCACATGCGGAAGTGGGCCTACGCCATCACGGCCGCGGTGCTCATTCCGGGCCTGCTCTTCCTCGCGGTGAAGGGTTTCGACTACAGCATCGAGTTCACCGGCGGCACCATGGTGCAGGTCGCCGCGGACCCCGCCACCACTGCCGCGACGCTCCGCGCCGGGCTCGACGCGCAGGGCATCAAGGGCGCCGAGATCCAGCAGTTCGGGTCGGCGGGCAACTTCGTCATCCGCGCGCGAGTTGGCGTGGGAGAAGGCAGCACCGACGCCACCGCGCAGGCGGTCAAGGCGGCGCTCAATACCGCGCTCGGCGAGGGCAAGTACACGGTCGGCCGCGTCGCCGCCGTGAGCCCCAAGGTGGGCGGCGAGCTCCGCACGCAGGCCTTGCTCGCGGTCCTGACGTCGTTCCTGTTCGTGCTGATCTACCTCGCCATCCGCTTCGAATGGCGCTTCGGCCTCGCGGCCATCATCGCCACGGCCCACGACATCCTGGCGACACTGGCCTTCATCGCCGTCATGAGGCTCGAGGTGAGCCTGGTGGTGGTCGCGGCCGTGCTGACGATGGTCGGTTACTCGCTCAATGACACGATCATCATCTTCGACCGCGTCCGCGAGAACCTGAAGAAGTACCAGCGCTCCGGCTTCGTCGAGATCCTCAACCGGAGCATCAACGAGACGCTGCCGCGGAGCGTGCTGACCCACCTCACCACCCTGGCGACGCTTCTCGCGCTCGCCATCTTCGGTGGGGAAGTGATCCGCCCGTTCTCCCTGGTGATGTTCTTCGGTGTGTTCACCGGCACCTTCTCGTCGGTGTTCATCGCGGCCCCGGTGCTCCTCTGGATCGAGCACAAGTGGCCCGGCCCGGCGGCGCGTGGTGCCAAGGTGTCGGCCGGTGGGCCGGTGCCGGGCGCGCCGAGGCGCGCAAGGCGACGGTCTAGGAGGTGGTGGGTCGCGGGTCGTGCGTCTTGACCGCGCGCGATCAACCCACGACCCACGACCCACGACGATGATCGACACCCACTGCCACCTGGCCTCCGAGGCGTACGACGCCGACCGGAGCCAGGTACTGCAGCGGGCGTGGCAAGCAGGCATACGCCACATCATCATCATCGGCGAGTCGCCGGTGGCCGCAGCGGCGGCCGTGGAGCTCGCGGGCACTGACCCGCGGCTCTCGGCCACCGCTGGGATCCACCCGCACGACGCGAAGGACTGGTCCCCCCGGTCGGCTGACTGGCTGTCCCGGTGCCTGGCCGACCCGCGGGTGGTGGCAGCTGGTGAGATGGGCCTCGACTATCACTACGACTATTCGCCGCGCGATGCACAGCACACGGCCTTCCGGGCGCAGTTGGCGCTCGCTGCTGACGCCGCGCGGCCGGTCATCATCCACGCGCGCGAGGCCGACGACGACGTCGCGGCCATTCTTCGCAGCGACGCCAGGACCCCGGTGGTGCTCCACTCCTTCTCGAGCGGACCCGCACTCTTGCGGGCCGGGCTCGATATGGGGCACTATCTGTCATTCAGTGGCATGGTCTCGTTCAAGAACTGGGTGCTCGACGACGCCATCCGCGCCGTGCCCCTGGACCGTCTCCTGATCGAGACCGACGGGCCGTACCTGGCCCCGGTGCCCCATCGCGGCAAGCGCAATGAACCCGCCTTCATGTGGCACACGGCGGAACGCATCGCGACGGTGAGGGGTATCGGCGCGGCGGAACTGATTGCAGCGACGACAGCGAACGCGATGCACGTGTTTGGATTGCGTGTTAAGAGTTAGGAGTTAGGCGTTGAGGGTCACGACCCACGACCCGCGACTGACGACTGAGCACTCTTAACTCTTGACTCTCAACTCTTGAACCCCAGGCCCCATGCCCGTCCCATCCGACATCGAAATCGCCCAGGCCGCGCAGAAGAAGATGCGCCCCATCGCCGACGTGGCCGCCGAGATCGGCCTCACCGCCGATGAGATCCTCCCCTACGGCAAGACCAAGGCGAAGGTCACCCTCGAGGCCATCGCGAAGCGGAAGCCCAAGGGACGCCTCGTCCTCGTCACCGGCATCAACCCGACCCCCGCCGGCGAGGGCAAGAGCACCGTCACCATCGGCGTGGCCCAGGCCCTCCGCCGGCTCGGGAAGAAGGTCGTCGTCTGCATCCGCGAGCCGTCACTCGGGCCGGTTTTCGGGGTGAAGGGCGGGGCCGCCGGCGGCGGCTATGCCCAGGTAATCCCGATGGACGAGATCAACCTGCACTTCACCGGCGACTTCCACGCGATCACGTCGGCGCACAACCTCCTCTCCGCGATGCTCGATAACCACATGCATCACGGCAATGCACTCGGCATCGATCCGCGCCGCATCACCTGGCCGCGCACCATGGACATGAACGATCGCGCGCTCCGGTCCATGATCGTGAGCCTGGGTGGCATCAATGCCGGCCCCGTGCGCGAGGAACGCTTCGTCATCGTGCCCGGCAGCGAGATCATGGCGATCCTCTGCCTCGCGACCGACCTCCAGGACCTCGAGGCCCGCATCAGCCGCATCGTGGTCGGCCTCACGCGCGACCGGAAGGCCGTCACCGCCGGCCAGCTCAAGGCCGCCGGGGCCATGACGCTCCTCCTCAAGGACGCGATGCTCCCCAACCTGGTGCAGACCCTGGAGGGCGGGCCCGCCCTGGTGCACGGCGGTCCCTTCGGCAACATCGCCCACGGCTGCAACTCCATCGTGGCCACGAAGCTCGGCCTCTCCCTTGGTGATATCGTCCTCACCGAGGCCGGATTCGGCGCCGACCTGGGCGCCGAGAAGTTCTTCGATATCAAGTGCCGGTTCGGCGGGCTCAACCCCGAGGCGGCCATCATCGTCGCCACCGTCCGCGCGCTCAAGATGCATGGCGGCGTCAAGAAGGAAAATCTCGGCACGCCCGACGTCGCGGCATTGAAGAAGGGCCTCGTCAACCTCGAGGCCCATGTCAAGAACATCCAGAAGTTCGGCGTCCCCGCCGTCGTGGCCCTCAACCGGTTCACCTCCGACACGGATGAGGAACTGAAGACCGTGCTCGATGCCTGCAAGGCCTGGGGCGCGCGTGCGGCGCTGAGCGACGTGTGGGCCAAGGGTGGCGAGGGCGGGGAACCGGTGGGCAAGGAGGTGCTCGCCATCCTCGACGAGAAGAAGTCGGCCTTCAAGCCCCTCTACGAGGTCAACCAGCCCATCAAGGCCAAGATTGAGGCCATCGCGAAGGGCATCTACGGCGCCGACGGCGTCGACTACTCGCCCGCGGCCAGCAAGGCCATCGAGCAGATCGAGGGGATGGGCTTCGGCGACACCCCCGTCTGCATGGCCAAGACCCAGTACTCCTTCAGCGACGACGCCACCAAGCTCGGGCGTCCCTCGGGCTTCCGCCTGACGGTACGCGATGCGTATGTATCAGCGGGTGCCGGCTTCGTCGTGGCGCTAGCCGGTGACATCATGACCATGCCAGGACTGTCCAAAACGCCATCGGCGGAGAACATCCGTGTTCTCGCCGACGGCACCATCGAGGGATTGTTCTAATGCCAAGTCCAGTCCATACCGACGACGCACCTGCTGCGATCGGCCCCTACAGCCAGGCCGTGGTGTCCGGCGGGTTCGTGTTCACCGCCGGCCAGATCGCGCTCGATCCGTCCACCATGCAGATCGTCCCCGGCGGGATCGCCGAGCAGACTGACCGGGTCATGCACAACCTGGCGGCGGTCCTGGAGGCTGCCGGCTCCGACCTGTCGCGGGTGGTCAAGACCACCGTCTTCCTGCTCGACATGGCCGACTTCGCGGCGATGAACGAGATCTACGGCCGCCACTTCGGTGAGCACCGCCCCGCGCGTTCCACAGTGGCGGTGAGCGGCTTGCCGCGGAATGTCAGGGTCGAGATCGAGGTGGTTGCGCGCATCGGGGAGTAGGGTTTCGCTGGCCTGGCAGTGTGTAGCGCGCATCGAACCGGCACATGATACCGCATTGGATGGGGGCTCCGCGGCGCCCGGGCACGCCGATTGCCCATCCTGTGGGGCATGGCCACAGTCAGGTATCGCGGTTTCGACATCGTCTCCCGGTCCTACCAGATCGCTGATTCGGGCGCCTGGACCGTAGACCTCGAAATTCAACGGAATGACCGGGTCAGGGCGTTCAGTGCCAGCGAACACTACCCGACCCTGGAGGAGGCCGAGGCCCAGTGCATCGGCTTCGGACGCAGGGTTATTGACGGTCGGGTGAAGGGGTGGTCCGTCGCATCGTTGCGCGCCGGCAACAGTTTCTGGGCACCGCTGGGACGTCTGCTGACCACTCCTTCGCTGGCACTCCTCATTCTGATGCTCGTCGCGATCTTCGCTCTCGGCCGGGTCATCCTGCGGGTGAGTTAGCGGCCGGCGCGTGCCCCGCGCAGCGATTTGCATCGTCCTCCCGATCGGTTGCTTCCTGGACTACTCCTTCACGATTCCGAGCGGCCGCCCTGTGTTGCAGTCGAGTCGAAGCAGCTGCCCCGCGCCCACGCCGTAGCGCCCGTCCGGCACGCGGTAGTCCGCCTGGCCCTGCGCGGCGCGCACCATCTCGATCTCCATGTTGTTCCGCGGATCGTGCATCGGGCTGAGGCACGCATTGCCTGCGATCGTGTCCGTCAGGCTCAGTCGCCCGAAGCCCGGCGGCGGCTCGAATTGCGCCGGCAGGTCCGTTCCCGCGCGAAGCGGCGTGGCACTCGGGAAGCCGGAACTGTTCTGCCCGCAGGCACCAACCAGCACCAGGAGGGTGACAAGGGAGAACCGGGGCGCACCACGCTGCAATCGTCGCGACACGAATCTCCTCAGCTTGGCCGTTTGCCCACGCGCGACCACCGGGCGGCGGTCAGCCACGGCGCCATCATCTGCGCGTTGGGATCGTAGCTGTAGTAGATCAGGGATGGTTGCCCCTGTACGTTCTGCACCGGGACCGGCCCGAAGTACCTGCTGTCGTACGACGCCTGCCGGTTGTCTCCGAGCAGCAGGAGCGTCTGCTCCGGTACCACGAGCGGCCCCCAGTCGTTCAGGTCGGGGTGCAGCGACACGGAGTCGCGCTCGGTCAGCAGCAGCTCCTGCCACTTGAGCATCCCGAGCCGTTGGTCCTCACCGACACTGTGCAGCGGCGCCGGCGGCGGCAGGTACGACTCCGGTGCCGGCACCCCGTTCACCAGCAGCTGACCTTCCCGCATCGCCACCGTGTCACCGCCCAGCGCGACGATCCGCTTTATCTGCTTGAGGTTCGCTTCCTCCACCGACTGGAACACCACGATCGTGCCGCGCGGCAGGTCATGCCTGCCCGCCGGGCGCCGGTCCGTGTACAGGAAGTCACCCATCAGCACCGCTGGCTCCATCGAGCTGGACGGAACCCGGAATGCCTCGATGAATTGCTGCTTCACTCCCTTCACCAGGGGCTGCGATGCGACTCCGATTCCAAGCCACATGAGCGTCAGCGCATACCAGCGCTGGTACCACGCCGGCGGCGCCGGCACCGGCACCGGCGCCACCAGCGCGCGACGGAAGGCATCACGCGCGACCAGGGCCAGGACTCCCACTGGCAGGATGACCGGGAGCCAGGCAGTGAGCGCGCTCGCCGGAAGGTGGAGGACGCCAAGGAGACTCGCGGCGCCCGCCGCGACCGACACGAGCCACAGGCCCACCGCGCGGCTCGGCTCCCCGAGATAGAGGTGCCCGAAGCCCGGTGTCAGCAGGCTGAGCCCTGCGGCAATGACGGAGCGTCGCGTCACTGGCGAGCCTCGAATGAGAGGTCGCAGATGTGCTCCCGGAGTTCCCGCGCGTTCATGAGAAACGTGTGCCCCCGTGCCAGCATCAAGGTCTCCACCCCTTCGACCGGCGCCACCTCCGCCACCGCCACCAGCCCGTCGTTGGGCTCGTCGCCGAACGGGCTCAGCCGGGGAGGGAAGCCGCGCGTGCCGACTACGACCGTGCATGGTACCGCCGGCGCCGGTAGCGCCGCCATCCGCGAGCCGTCCGCGAGCATCTGGCCCGCCTCGCCGCTGATGAGCCGGTAGACCGGCCACGTCGAAAACCTCCGCGCCAGTCGCGGCGCACCGCGCGGCGAACCCACCAGTACCAGCCGATCCGGTCGCCGCACGTCGGCCGGCAGGCGGTCGATCGCGAGGCGCAGCAGCACGCCCCCCAGCGAATGGCCGACTGCTACATAGGGTCCCGGCATTGCCTGCAGGCGCCGGGCGAGACGGTCGGTCATCCGCTCGACGCTCTCCACCGCGGCACAGTACCCGAAGTAGTGCGCGCGTATTCCCGAGGCGCGAAGCCGCTGCCCCAGCCACGCCATTGAAAGCGGCGTGCGGCCCATCCCGTGCACCAGGAGCACGTCCATGGTCCTCCTAGTGCCTGCCCGTCTTCGGGTTCTTCTTGATCGAGTACAGGCGGTACTCACTGGACTTGAGTTTCCTGATCATCCCTGGCCCCCGGCGATAATGCCGACGACGCCGTGCCGTCCCCCGCCCCTGGGTCGGGCGACCTATGCCATCCGTCGCCCGGTCCGGCCGGCCCGGCTAACTTGTCGCCGGGAGCGGATCGGGGCTGGTGTCTCGGCCGATCTTCAAAATCGCGACGGACGTCGTTCCGCGAGGTCCGGTAGGTTCGATTCCTACACGCTCCCGCCAGCCCCGCCATCGTGCAGGGCTGGCCTTCCCCGTCACAATGAGTAGTCGAACACGTACGAGTGCTTCTTTCCCTCGATGATGATCTGCATCTTCCCCGACAGTCCCGTCAGCTCCTCCGTCCCCGAATCCGGGATCACCGTCACGATGATCGACTGGGTTCCATGGCTCATCGTGCCGCTGTGCTGCAGGATGAAGCTCCCCTTCTTCCCGTTCAGCGTGCCGGTCACGCGCTCGAGCGCCACATAGCCAGCCGACCCCTCCACCGCCGTGAAGGCCCCCACCATCTGGCCCTTGCTGGTGCCAGTGAGCCCACCGCTGAAAGTCTTGTCGATCGACAGCCGGCCGAACCCGCCCGTATCCACACTGTCGTCTGCTGCGAGTGGAACCACTTTCACCTCAAACGTCCCTGTGGCCTGCATCGTCGCCGCCTCCTTGGTCACACCCGGTTGCTGAAACAGCAGGAAGGCCGCAGCCAGTCCCGCGCCGGTCATCATTCGCATTGTCGCGCGTTCTCCGCGTTAGGATTCTCCAGCACCGCCGGCATATCATACTCGGTCAGCTGCCGTCCGTCTTGTGAGAACGCGACATCCACATGCCCCGCCGCAAGGCCGCCCCGCCCGGGGTCTCCTGGCTCCAGCGCCCCGCAACCCTGTGACGGTTTTCAGCGCGGCCCTGCGCACTGCAAAGGAATCCCTTCGCTCTGGAGGCTCCAATGCGGAAGCGCTGGACAACCGCCCTCGTGGCGGTCGCTCTTGGTTTGACCCTGGCCTGCGGCACGGACAGTCCTGCTGACGATGGCAGTGGCGGTGGTGGCGGCGGTGGCGGCGGAGGGGGTGGAGGGGGTGGCTCCGGGACCAGCGGCATGACGGCCGTCATCGACGGTGTCGCTTGGCAGAGTGCCGTGGCGGCCCAGAAGGCCCAACTCGGCAGCTTCGGTGCCATCGAGCTCCAGGGGTCGGACTACAGCAAGACCATCATCATCAGTCTCTACAACATCGACCAGCCGGGCACCTACGTCATCGGCGTGGCCGGCACCACTGTCGGTGCCGCGGCCCAGCTTTCAACCGTTACCCCCGCTCAGGCCTGGTCCACGCCGATGTCCGGCGCCTCGGGCACCATCACCATCACCACCCTCACCACCTCGCGCATCGTCGGCACCTTCAACTTCAGCGCTGATCCGCTCATCGGTGGCGCCACCGGCACCCGCGTGGTCACCAACGGCGTCTTCGACCTGCTCATGGGAACCAGTGGGGCCACCATCTGGCCGCTCCCCGATGAGTTCGGCAGCCGCATCACCGGAACGATCGGCGGCGCTCCCTGGAATGCCGCCACGATTGCGATCACGTTCCTCGGCACCACCTTTTCGCTCGCCGCGAACAACACCGCCTATACCCTGGGCATCGCGATGACGAATTTCCCCGGCACCGGCACCTATGGTATCAGCGGGGCCCCGGGCAATGCGGCCGTCACCATGCTCGGCCCTTACACCGATCCCAACGGCGCGGTGAACTGCTGCTGGAGCTCCCTGCCGGCGGGCATTGGTACCTTCACGGTGACGAGCCTCACCGCGACACGCATGAAGGGAACCCTGACCGCCACACTGCAGCCAACCCCGTCCACGGCGGCGACAGCCCCGATCGACGTGAACCTGACGCTCGATGTCGGCATCCCGTGACGTGGCGCGCTACGAGCCGGCGTTGGCGGCAAGGAATACGCGCATCGCGGCTGTGACCTCGGCAGTGTTGGACGCGAACAGATAGTGATTGGCACCATGGAGCGCGAGTATCTGCACCCCGCGGAGCTCGCGCTTCACTTGTGCGGTCCGTGAGGCGACCCAGTTCTGTACTGTCGCCGTGAATCGCTCCGCAGCGGCCCGGTTCTCGGCGCTCATCTCCCGCCATCCCGGGAACACGTCCGGCATCGAGTCCGCCACGGAGTTGATCACCAGCGCCGGCGCCCGGACCGCGCGATAGTCCGGATGCCCCACGCCCGCGAGCATCAGCGAGTCGATCACCGGCGGCGTCACGTCGCCCACGAGTCGCCCGCTCGCGTCATAGCGCCCGATCGCGCGTAACTGGGCCTCCGGGATGCGCTGGCCGAAGGCCCGGAGGAGGTAGGCTTGCACTGCCGCGGGAGACGCCGAGTCGGCGGCGAGCATCGGGGGCGGGGGAGGGAAGCCCGCGAGCAGTTCCACGATGCCGCTGTGGTCGTACACCGCGTCCAGGTATACCAGCGATGCCACCCGGTCCGGATACGTTGCTGCAAGGCCCGTCAGCTCGTCCCCGGCGATGGAGTGGCCCACCAGCGACACTCGCCCGAGCTGCAGCGAGTCCAGCACCGCCCGGACATCCGCCACGCGCGTCGACACGTCGTATCCCGAAGGCGACTGGCTCGACGCACCATACCCCCGGCGCGTAATGGCGACGACGCGGTACTTGTCGGTGAAGGTGGGTGCAAAGTCGTCGAACCCGTGCGCCACGTCCTGCAGCCCCGACAGGAATACCAGCGTTGGACCCGAACCACCCCAGTCGAGCACCTCGAGCGAAACACCCGGCGCCACCGCCACGAACCGCACCTTGTGCGGTGAAGCATCCACCCAGCCACCCGACTGCTCCGGCGCCCTGCCGTCCGCCGTCCTGCATCCGAGGATGAGTGCTGTGACGAGCAGAGCCCTGGCTCGTGACGGTACCGACAACGGCATCAAGGTTCCCCAGGCGTTGAGCTCGAGACTGGTTTAGGGCCGCGGAACAGGCTCGCGCTGCCCAAGATACGACAATCTGACGCTGTACCCGGACCTCTAGTAGTTTCTCTGGTCATGGACGCGCTCTCCGACCTGCTGCGTGTGGTTCGCCTCGAAGGCGCGTACTTCTATGCGGTCGAGGCGGCGGAGCCGTGGAGTATCGAGAGCGTGGCTGCACGGGAGCTCTCGCCCCGCATCATGCCGAGGGCGGAGCACCTGATCTCGTACCACATCCTCACCGAAGGCCGGTGCTTCGGGGGTGTGGTCGGCGAGGAGCAGGTCGAGCTCAACCCTGGCGACGTCATCGTCTTTCCCCACGGCGATCCTCACGTCATGTCGAGCGGTCGGGGCGTCCGCATCGGCCCCGACGTCAACAGCAACACCCCCGCTCGCTATCCCTACACCGTCATGCTCGGCCAGGGAAAGCCGGTCACGTCGTTCGTCTGCGGATTCCTCGGCTGTGACCGCCGCCCGTTCAACCCGCTGCTGGCGGCACTGCCACACCAGCTGCACATGCGGGGCATGTCGACCGCATGGCTCGCCACCTTCACCCAGCAGGTCACCGAGGAGTCCCGCCTCGGCCGGGCCGGCGCGGACAGCGTCCTCATCCGGCTCGCCGAAGTGATGTTCATCGAGGTGTTGCGGCGCTATCTGGACGACCTGCCGCAGGGACAGACCGGCTGGCTCGCCGGTCTCCGTGATGAAGTGGTCGGCCGGGTGCTGACACTGCTCCACCGCCGGCCTGCTCATCCATGGACCCTGGCGGAGCTGGCGCGCCAATCCGCGTCTTCCCGGACGAGCCTGACGAAACGGTTCACGCTGCTCATGGGACAGCCGCCAATGCAGTATCTCACCCAGTGGCGCATGCAACTCGCGGCCAGTCTTCTCAACCAGACCGGTGCCAAGGTCGCCACGATCGGCGCCGAAGTCGGCTACGACTCCGAGGCCGCGTTCAGCCGCGCGTTCAAGAAGGCGACCGGGCTCGCCCCCGGCGCCTGGCGCGAACTCCGCCGCACCGCCCGCTCGTAAGTCTCCGATACGCCAGAGCAGGAAGTCGGGACGACCAGTCATTGGTGAAATCGCTCATCCCCGGCACAATGGATGTCGCGTGCCACGAGGGTGCGCCCTGACCCAATTGACTGAGGAGTAGGTATGTCTACGGAGATCAAGTCCCGCAGCGCCGTCGAGAACCGGCGACAGGCACGGAACCCGCGCGCGAACGCCCTCGCCGAGCGCCTGGAGCATGGCGCCCGCGCCCTTGCCGCCTTCGCGAGCGCGCTCACGGACGCGCAGTGGGAGACTCGTGTCCCCGGCGACGGGCGGAAGATCGGCGTTGTCGTGCATCATGTCGCCACCATGTACCCGCTGGAGATCCAGCTGGCGCAGAAGCTCGCCGCGGGCGAGCCGGTGGTGGGCGTGACCTGGGATGTCGTCCACGGGCTGAATGCTGCGCATTCCAGGGAGTACGATGCCGTCACGAAGGAGGCGGCGCTGGACCTGCTCCGGCGCAACAGCATGGCCGCCGCGGCCGCCATCCGGGCCCTGAGCGACGAGGAACTCGATCAGGCTGCGCCGGTGTCGCTCAACGCCGATGCGCCGCTGACGTGCCAGTTCATGCTCGAGGATCACGCTGTCCGGCACAGCTATCACCACCTTGCCCGTGTCCAGGCGGCATTGCGGTCGTAGCGGCGCCGGAGCAGGAAGTCGGGACGCTCAGTCATAGGCGGAATTGTTCGCCGTTTGCACAATGGGGGCGCGTGCCGCGAGGGCGCGCCCGACCACCGACGGAGGAGTTGCCATGTCATCCGAGATCATCAACGGGTCCCGCGGCGAGGTTCGCGCCTGGTCCGAAGACCCCCTCACCGCCCGCGCCCGGTTGGTCTGGACGTCGGGTGACTTCCTCCCGATCGCGCGCAGCTTCGCGCCCGGAGCGGAAGAGTTCATCGCCCGGCTGGCGATTCGACCGGGCGAGTCGGTGCTCGACGTTGCCTGTGGCACCGGCAATCTCGCCATCCCCGCGGCGCGGGCCGGTGCTCGCGTCACCGGGGTCGACATTGCCCCGAACCTTATCGCGCAGGCCCGGCTCGAGGCCCGCGCCGTCGGCGGCGTCATCGAGTTCGATGTGGGCGATGCCGAGGCGCTGTCGTACGCTGACGGCCGGTTCGACACCACCGTAACGATGTTCGGGGCGATGTTCGCCTTCCGGCCGGAGCGGGCCGCAGCCGAGCTCCTGCGGGTCACCCGGAAGGGCGGCCGGGTGGCGATGGCGAACTGGACCTCGGAGGGATTCATCGGCAAGCTGTTGCGGGCGCACACTGCCGTCGTGCCGCCGCCTTCGGGGATCCCGAGCCCGCTCGGCTGGGGCGATGAGATGATCGTTCGCGCGCGCTTCGGTGACGGGGTCACTTCACTGATCTGCACCAGGCGGATCCTGGAACTCAGCTTCCCGTTTGCACCCGCGGCCGTCACCGAACTCTTCGCGACGTGCTACGGGCCCACTGTCACCACGCTGCGCGCAACCGATCCCGACGGCTCCAGCCGGCTGCGCAACGAGCTCACCCGGCTGTTCCAGCAGCACAACGTGGCCGGCGATGGCACCACTTCGGTGCTGGGAGAGTATCTCGACGTCCAGGCGCGAGTCGCCTGACGGCCGGTTCGTTCCTCAGTTGGTGAACCGCCGCTGGGCCACATGGCTCTGCGCCTCCTTGAGCTCGGGCTGTCGGGTTCCGCCATCGGCAACGTCGAGAAGCTCCCGATAGAAACCGCGCGCTGTGGTCTCGTCACCCAGCGCGCGCGCGGCACGGGCGGCTCCTAGCAGGCTGTTGAAGCGTCTCGGATACAGCTCCAGTGAGCGCCTGTACGAGGCGAGTGCTTCCGCCGGCTGCTTCTGCTCCAGGAAGAGGTCTCCCAGTTGTTCCTGGGCGGGAAGGGTGGGTCCCGGCGTCACGGCGTGCTTCGGTGTCGAGGCCTCGAGCTCGGCCGCCTCTCGCATCAGCGCAACGCTGGGCTTTCTTCCCCCTGCCGCCTGGGCGACCCAGGCGTTCAGCTCGAGGCGAAGCACTCCGATGTTCCGGGCAAACAGTTCCTCCCCGCCTTTGCGCGTCGCCGCTTCGAGCGCTGCGAGTCGCTGGCCTGCGGCTTTGGCCTCGCCGACCTTGCCCAGGTGCGCTGCACCCACGCCGCGCGCGAACCACGTGATGGCTTCCGGCCAGGCGAAACGGTCCCAGTCGAGGGTTGCCGGCTCGCGGGGCACGAGGAGCACAGCCTCGCTCCAGGCGCGCCGCTCCAATGCGTAGCGGGCCTGCGTGGACGCCAGGTGAAACGCCGTCTTGAAGCTGGGTTCCAGGCTGTCTGTTGTGAGCAACCGCCTCAACTGCGCTGCAGCGTCACCGTCCGCGCCCTTCTGCAGGCAAGCGTAGATGAGATACTCGATCGCGTGGGGGAATTCGTCCCAGACGTATTGTCCGTGGTCCCCCGCGGGATAACCGATGGCTGCGTCCGCCGCGAGCAGGTTTCCCCGGATCACCGCGTTCCAGTCGCCGAGGCGGGTGTAGATGTGGGTTGGCATGTGGAGCGCGTGCGGATTGCGCGGCGCGGCCAGCTCGTACTTGCGGGTGATCTCCGGCGAATTCCGCTCGCGCCCCGGCGCGTCGTTGGCGTGGACGAGATAGTGCATGGCACCCGGATGGTTCGGGTTCCGCTCGTACACGCGGACGAGAATCTCCGAAGCCCGCTCGGAATTCGACCGGGACATCGTATCGGATGGGGGGGTCGCCAGCAGCGCCAGCGCGTAGAACGCCGCCGCGTCGGCGTCATCCGGATAGGAGGCATAGACCCGATGCGTGGCCTGTTCCCACCGGCGGATGCGGCGCCAGTAGTCGGATGACGCCGGGTCGAGGAAGAACGCCTCCGCCGCCGCCACGAAGAGCCGTTCCCGCTGCGTCGCTGGCTGCAGGGCCTTGGCCTTCTGCACCGCATCCCACCCCTGCTGGAGCGCATCGGGCCGCGGTCGTGTTGGCCAGAGCGGCTGGAACAGCGTCATCGCGATGCCCCATTCCGCCATCGCGCACTGGGGATCGGTCGAAGCGACCTGCTGGAATGCCTCTCGTGCCTGGGGATACGTCATGTGATGCAGGAGGGCGACCGCGCGGTTGAACTCCACCTGGGCTGGCCCGGAGCAGCTGATGGGGAAGTCGACCGTCCCCAGGGATTCGGTGGCGTGTTGGTGCGGCTGATCCTTCGTTTCGCGTCCGCAGCCTGCCAGCAAGCCGGCCATCAGGCCGGCAGTCAGGCCGGCAGTCAGGTAAGGAAAGCTACGGCCAGGTGTGCGGTTCATTGACCCACCTTGGGGCGTTCTCAGGTCTCATCCACGCTTCACCGGATCCTAACGGCGGAAAGCGTAGTATGCCTGCAGAGGGGAACCGCGCATCCTGTTCAGGAGGATTCCATGAAGGGCTTCATCGGAGAAATCGAAGACCGGACCGAAGGCAATCGTGATTTCCGGCGGGTGTTGTATACCGGGCCGCACATCCAGCTCGTGCTGATGTCCCTCAAGCCCGGCGAGGAGGTTGGCGAGGAGATCCACGAGGATACGGACCAGTTCTTCCGCATTGAGGAGGGGAAGGGCGAGGTCGTGATTGACGGGCGCGCGACTCCCATCAAGAGCGACATGGCCATGATCGTGCCGGCTGGCGCGCGTCACAACGTCCGGAATACGGGCCAGAAGCCGATGAAGATGTACACGTTGTACGCGCCGCCCCACCACGAGGACGGCACCGTGCACCACACCAGGGCGGATGCGAAGCGCTCCACGGAGCACTTCGCGGGGAAGACGACCGAGTAGGCCTTGGTGGCGCGCCAAGGCTACGGAGCGCCGCCAACCCATCGAATGCCCCGCCCGGCCACTTGGCGGAGCCGGTCGGCAAGTTGTCCGGTATGGTGATGAAGATGACGGAGATTGACCAGCTGGTGCTCCAGCTTGGGCATCGGGTATGTCGTGAAGCCGCTGGCTGGCGCCGTCAGGTCCAGGCGATCCACGGCCGAATCAACCATGGCATTGCAGCGGCGGCCATAGGTCGAAACCTCCGCTGAGGTGTACGGGATCAGCGGACCGGCGGAATCGGCGCGCGGACCGAAGCGATGGTGCTGGGGGCGATGCTGGTCCCATGGCGTGAAGCCCGACTCGTCCGGCTGGAGGTAGAGGTCCGTGTAGTAGAGGGTATGGTACGCGACCTGCCAGTACGGATTGGCGTAGGCATCGCTGGTCCAGAGGGTGGCGGGACAGCTGTCGATCGCCTCGAGAAGCATCGTCAGGGACGCGTGGTACTGGCTCTTGAGGACGGCTTGAACGGTCATGGTCGGTATGGTCGTTTAGGGCGGATCGTCTTTGGGTAGGGTCGCCGCCCGCTCGAAGATCGCGGCAACCTTCTCGTCGGTGTATCGCCGCTCGGTCATTCCACCGTTGTCCTCAAAGAGAGGTGCCAGTCTCGCGCTTGGCGCCGAGCTGATCAGCCAGCCTGGCGATCTCCGAACGAAGCGCGAGGCGCTTCAGCCAACCCGCTGGAATACCCGGCTCCCCGTAGTACGCTCCGGCGACCTGGCCGCATACGGCGGCGGTCGTGTCGGCGTCGTCTCCGAGATTGGCGGCCATCAGGATCGCGGCCGGAAAGCTGTCGGTGCGAGCGAAGGCCCACAGCGCTGCCTCCAGGCTCTCCACGACGTAGCCGGTGCCGCGAATGTCCACCTCCGCCTTGCCCAGGTACCCTCCCCGGGCGATCGCCACGATACGCTCGCCGGCGGCAAAAGATTCGGCATCTCCGAGAATGACGTCAACCTTTGGCCTGCCCAGCAGGGCGCGGTGCGTGATCCGCGCCAACAGGCGGCAGGCGTCGATGCACTCGGCCGCGCCATGCGTCGTGCGCGAGCTGTCGCCGGCGAATCGTTCCACGGCAGCGAGATCGGGGGAGAAGTACATCGGGATCGGGGCGAGCCGCATGATGCACCCGTTGCCGGCGCTATTCGGATCGCTCGACCCCGCATTTGGGTTTCCCTCGCGCCGGTAGCGCTGGAGTGCGGCCCTTACGGTGTTGCCGATGTCGAAACAGGCGCCGGTGCTGCTCAGGTACCCGTCGTCCGCCCAGCGGCCGTAGCGGCTCATCTGGTCGTGGGCGTCGAAACCGGCTCGCTCGACGAGACTGGTCGCCAGACAGAGCGCCATGGAGGTGTCGTCCGTCCACTGCCCGGGCTGGAGCCCGAACGGGCCTCCACCGACCATGTCCGTCAGCGGCTCGAACGTTCCCCGGCGACGGAACTCCACGGTGGTGCCGACGGCGTCACCGGCGGCCAGTCCAAGGAGACATCCTCGGAATCGCTCACCCCGGCCCACGCTGCGCGATATACTCTGTTCGATCAAGCGCGCGACCACATGCGGGAGGATAAGGACATGCCGGATTCAAGGCGTATCGCGGGGCTGCTGGGGCCTGTCATGATTGCACTGATCACGTCCGAAAACGAGATCGTGAATCCTCATCTCTACGACCGGCAGATTCCGCCAGTCGTGTATCTCTCAGGCACGCTGCTCTTCATTGCCGGCCTTTCGATTATCCGTGCCCACAATCACTGGACGGCCGGCTGGCCTGTAGTCGTGACACTTGCGGGATGGTTTGCCGCGGTCCTTGGCCTGTTCCGGATGTTCAAGCCTGAGCTCTACCAGCAGGGCGCGCAGGCAAATACGACCGCCCTGCTGGTGGGAGAAAGCGTTCTTCTCGCGATCGGCGCCTTTCTGACCTTCAAGGGCTACTCGAAGCCCACCCCTGCTTGAATCATGCGACTGCCTGCGGGCTGGCAACTCCTTCGACGCGTGTGTCTGCCGCCGCGCAGAGGGGGGCGAGCCGCGGCTCCGCTCCGAGCCAGTAGAGCCCATTCGCCATGATGCAATAGCCGGTCGCCGCAAACCAGACCATGGCTCCGCCCACAAAGCCGGTGAAGAGGAGCCACCAGGGACTGACGACCAGCGACAGCACCGAGGCGATCGTGAGGTTGATGCCGACGGCGAGATAGATGCGCCGTTCGAGATACCAGCTGTCTGTCTGCATGAAGTAGGGCCGCCCCGGCGCCCAGTCGGGCCGGGCCAGCATCGGAGTGAAGCCGACCCGCGCCAGGATGTTCCCCACGATACAGAAGCCGGTGAGCGACACGCCGATGGACGCGGCGGCGGTGGCCACGACCACGAGAACCCAGAGGGGGTTGGAGACGGCGGCCAGCGTGGTGGCGGAGAGGAGGACCAGCCCGGCAATGAGCCAGACGGTGCGCTCGATGTACCAGCGGTTGGTGGGCACGATGTAGACGCCAGAGCGTAGAGGCATGCGCAACTCCTTCAGCGAGGCCCGGTGAAGCAGCGGTCAATGGGGCAGCCTGACTCCTTGAATAAGCTGTGGGGGTCGGCTCGCCGCAGCAAGGCTGGCGGGACCATCACCGTGCCACTGGTCGGCTCCTAAGGCATCTTGGAGGCCCTGTGGAGTTCTTTGCCGGCGACCATGAACGTTCCAAATCCGCGATGGTGAATGGTACGCGGCTGCTTGACCGTGGGATCATGCCAGGCGCGGAGAACCTGGAGAACGAAGAGGTTGTACCGGGCGACCAGTCGCGTGTCGACCACCCGGCACTCGAGGCTGGCGTAGCATTCATGAATCAACGGAGCTGCCACGCGCGACGCCTTGCGCGTCGTCAGGCCAAATGCCGCAAACTTGTCGAGAGACCGCCCGGAAGTATTGCCGCAGCCCACGACCGCCGTGGCGAGGCGGGCGGTGGGGATGTTGATCGTGCATTCCTTCGTGACGCGCAGGGTCCGGAAACTGTAGTTGCGGTTACTGACGACGCAGCCGATGAGCGGTGGCTCAAAGTCAATCATCATGTGCCAGGACATGGCCATGACATTGGCCTTGTCCTCTCG
Source organism: uncultured Gemmatimonadales bacterium (assembly GCA_963773095.1). Taxonomy (GTDB): domain Bacteria; phylum Gemmatimonadota; class Gemmatimonadetes; order Gemmatimonadales; family GWC2-71-9; genus JAGGAG01. The sequence goes on along the minus strand of CAVYZY010000006.1, from coordinate 29,479 downwards.
CGCCGTTGCAAGGAGCACAACCGGCCCCGGTTCGAGCAGGCGGTACACCTGGGCTAGTGGCAGGATGCGCTTCCGCGTCGGGTCCTCCCTCGTTCACTGTCCGTAACCGCGCCTCTCACGTCTGCGACCCGGGCGGCTTGATGCTTTGCGCCGTCCGCTCCTGAGCCAGGAGTCGCTCGGCGAAGTCGAGCCGTTCGGCGAGCTCCGCGATCTGGCCATGCGACTCGGCCTGCATCTCGTCGAACTGCTGCCGCAGGTCGGCAAGGGAGGGGTCCTGGTCGCGAACCAGCCGGTGTCGGGCGCGCACTGCCCAGAGCGCAAAGGCCACGGCGAGGGCAGTGTGGATCGTCGCGTGTGTCGGCTCGCTTGCGCGGGCGGCAAACCAGGTGGCACCGAGGTTCACGGCTGCGAGAACCCACGCGACTGGAACCCAGAACGCCGACTTGAAAGTCATTGTGCCTCCAGCTCCTTCGGGTGGTCCTGTGTGCCGGCCTGGTCACTTCCTCGGAAGCGGATGCTCCCGAAAGAACGCCCATGTCTGACGCGTGGCGTCGATGCTGCGACTGGCGGACCCGACCAGCCACTGCGGCATCGGTTTGCCACCGGGGCACTGGTGGCCTCCGCCCTGAATGGAATAGAGCACAACCGCGGCGTTATTGGCACAGTAAGTGTATTCCGTACGGGTGACGTCCGCGGCAACCGCCGAGTCGACCGGGCCTGGGTCGCACTGGTTTCGTCGAGCCCAATTCGCCGCCCATGTCATGACGTTCGGAAACGGCCTGAGATTCAACCACCCGGGCGGAGCGCCCTGGTATGGAACGATTGGGTCGGCGGTCCCGTGAAACGCTATCATCGGCACCGGCGTCGAGTCCGTACATCTTCATGGCCATCCTCGAGCGTGCGGCGGTCTGACCCTTTTGGCCAATGTGCCGGTGCTGCGAATGTCTGCACCGCAAGCATCAGCCGGGCGCGCTGGACGTCAGCAATGGCGTGAGAATGTAGAGGATCAACGTGCCACCAGCGAGGAGCAGGCAAAGATCGGCTCGAATCCCCAGGACGAAGGCGGCAGAGCCCCCCACTCCAGCCCAGAGAATGGGAATCACCGCGACCGCGCGAACGCTGCGAGGTGGCGCGAGGAGCAGCGCTGCCGCAGTCAGGATAGTCGTCGGGCAGGGAACGCCGAATGTCGGGAGCTGCGGGTACGCCAGCCCGGACGCCAGTCCGATCAGCGGATAAAGCATGGCGTAACAGATCAGGGCCCACGCCAGCCAACCCCACCGGAATTGGGACGATGTGAACCGCAGCCGGGGTCGAAGCACGCCGAACCACGCCAGCAGGGCGCCTTCGAGGACGAAAAGCCCGCCAAACAGGGCGGCGGCTGGATTGATCGAGCGAAAGTAGGCCCAGTGGTATGCCACACCGGCCCAGGACCAGTGCAAGGCAAGGGTTCCGGCTAGGAACCGGCTGGCGTGGGGGCGGCCTCGGAGGAGGTGCCACAGGGCGCCGATCGTGAGCAGCCAGAGGAGAAGGGCCGCCGGCCACAACGCGTGATTGTAGGAGGCAAAGACGTCGAGGAATTCAGCGTGCGTGAAGGGCAGAGCCTTGGCCTCATTCGAGCGACGACCAGCAGCGATATGGGAAGTACTCCAGCTCTAGCGGCTGTTCCAGGCGGGCCTCCATCGCAACCATGTCGGTTCGGTCTTCGGGGACGCCGTTTTGCCCGGTCCCGTCCTGGTTGATCGTGGCTGTCACAGTCTTGGAAATCACCTTCGTGGCCTTGGTCCGCATGACCTGCCGTCCGTCCGTCGAGATACTGAAACGGGCGTACCTGGCGTTCCCATCGCCTATGACCTTGAAAATGGTGCCGAGCACGCCGTTGAGGGGCCGGCCCGAGATTCCTTCAATATCGTCGAGCACTATCATGTCGGTGTACACCAGGAACCGAAACGTCATCAGTTGATGATTGGTCGCCTTCAACTTCGGTACGGAAAGTGTGTCCTCGAAGGAGAACTTCCGGACGTTGTCTGGGCGATCGGGCCAGGCAAGTCTCACATTCGCCGCGATCAACGGTGCCGAGCCATCCTTGACCTGCTTGACGACGCCGTTCGGGGGACCATAGAGCAACTCGATGTTCTGATGGTACTCGTATGCCAGGCGCCGGCCGATGGGAGCTTTCTCCCCTTCCCCCACACCGAGCCCGGCCGCATTCAGGAACTCCCACCAGAGGGCATCGTATGGAATGAAAAGCGTGCCACCACTGGGCCGCGCCTCCAGTGCGCGCTCGATCAGGCGTACGAATACTGCGGATTGAAATCGCACCGAATTGGTCGTGGCGAGAATCGAGTATGCACCGCCAGGAGAGACCAGCGCCTCATGCATCGCATCGCGAAGCGCTTCCGTCGTGGTCGTGTCGCGGGGACACGATTGCGCTGCTATTGATTCGGGAGGCATACCAGAGAGCGCGATGACTGCGATGACGGACAGCAGCGAGCGGGGCAGGTACGTACCCGGGTATTGTCCCATCTTGCCCCACATCACCGGGCCCATCCTGCGACACCCCGTCTGCATGCGTTCATTGGTCCCTCAATGTGCGGCGTGTCTCCGTATGGTAGCACCATCTCAACGATAAGGTTCAATTGACAAGTGGTAACAGCCTCGGCTGCGCTCTGGGGGTTCCGGAGACTTTGACGTCGCCCCGGACACTGTAGGCAACGGTCTGGGCATCGACAAGCCTGGGCCATCCAGCCCATGACTCGGGCCTCAGCACCCCCGCATCAACCGCGTCAGGGCCCGGTCCAGTGCCCCCGCAAATGCCTGCTTGTCGCCCGCGCCGAACGGTGCCGGCCCTCCCGCTACCACCCCCGCGATCCGCGCCTGCTCCATGAAATCTCGGATCGACAGCCGCTCACCGATCGTCTCGCTCGTGTGCTCCTCCCCCCGCGGGTCCAGCACCGTCACGCCGCTCGGTACCAGCAGTGCCGCCAGCGGCACATCCTGCGTCACCACCAGGTCACCCGGCGCCGCCTCCGTCGCGATGTGCTGGTCCGCCACATCCGCTCCGCCATCCACCCACAGCGCCGTTACCAGCGGGTTGTTCGCCGGCGGCCGCAACGGCTGGTTCGCCACCAGCACCACCGGTACGCCGAGCCGCTTCGAGGCCCGGAACACGATCTCCTTCACCTCCCTGGGCGTCGCATCCGCATCGATCCAGATCTTCAGGAAGGCTCCAGCCGAACGGGTTGACCCGATTCTAGTGGTACCGTGCCACGGCCGCTGGAGTACTTAGGGAATTCCCCGCACCTTCGTCGTGTCGGCGACGGCTGGCGGCATGGGCTTCCCTGGCCACGTCGTCACCACCATCCGTCCGTCGCGCACCGCGGCGGCGCCGGGCGGCCGCGTCGCTGGGCTTACCGCGCCGCCCCATATAGACTCCGCGCCATGCCCCGCGCCCTGCTCCCAGTCCTTCTCTGGGCCCTTCTGGGCACGGGATCCGCCGCCGCACAGGACTCCGTCACCGTCGCGGCCCCCGACACCACCAGGGCTGATACCGTCGCGGCTGGCAGGCCCGCCGACTCGCTGTCCGTCCTCACGCGCCCCCCGTCGCTCGCGGCCTCCAGCGTCGTCGACTCCATCGACCGCAAGCCCCCCGTCGGCCCCGGCGGCGCACTCTGGCGTTCCCTCCTCGTGCCCGGGTGGGGACAGGCCAAGCTCGGCCGCGGCATCGCCGCCGGTATCTTCATTGCCGTGGAAGGCGTCTCGCTCGGCATGGTCCTCAAGGCCAACAGCGAACTCAAGTACACCAGCGCCGTCGACTCCGCTGGCATCGCCAGCAAGACCCAGGAACGTGAGGACTGGCTCGTCATCATGGGCGTGAACCATCTCATCTCCGGCCTCGAGGCCTACATCTCCGCCCACCTCTGGGATTTCCCCGGCGACCTGGCCCTCAAGCCCGTGCGCGGCGGTGGCGTCGCTGCCAGCGTCACCTTTCCCGTGCGCGTGCCGTGAACCCGCTTCCCATCGGCGTCTTCGATTCCGGTCTTGGCGGTCTCACCGTCGTCCACGCCATCTACGAGCGTCTCCCCGCCGAGTCCACCATCTACTTTGGTGACACGGCGCGCGTACCCTACGGCCCCAAGTCGCCCGAGACCGTGCGGCGCTACAGCCTCGAGATCCTCCACTGGCTCCTGGCCCAGAACGTCAAGGCCGTCGTGATCGCCTGCAACACCAGCACCGCCCACGCGCTCGACGCGCTTCGCACCGCCTCGCCCGTTCCTGTCATCGGCGTCATCGAGCCTGGTGCCCGAGCCGCTGTGCGCGCCGCGGCAGGGCGGGGCATCGGTGTCATCGGCACCGCCGGCACCGTCGCGAGCGGCGCCTATGTCCGCGCCATTCACGCGCTCGCGCCCGGCGCGCAGGTCATTCAGCGCGCTTGTCCGCTCTTCGTTCCCCTCGTGGAAGAGGGCTGGTTCGATCATGAGGCGACGGAACTGATCGGGGAGGAGTATCTGGGGCCGGTGCGGCAGGCCGGGGTCGGCGCGCTGGTGCTGGGATGCACCCACTATCCGCTGCTCAAGCCGCTGCTTCACCGGGTGATGGGTCCCGGCGTTTCCCTCATCGACAGTGCCGCCGAGACCGCGGGCGCGCTGGCAGACACATTGAAGCAGCAGGGCATCGAGGCGCCGACAGGAAGCGTGCCCACGCATCGATTTGCGGTGAGCGATGACGCGCCCCGGTTCCTCGCGGTGGGGAGCCGCTTCCTCGGCGATCGCCTCGCCGAGGCCGAGGTGGTGGACCTTACCCCGTGAAGCTCTTGAGCTCCGCGCCCGTCTCCGTCGCCACCGCATAGCGGAAGCCGTCGAACCACGCTCCCGGATTGAGGTACTGCTGGCAGGGAGACAGTTGAACGACCGCGGCGTGGTGCGTGTGCGCCATGATGACGAGGCCGGTCTCCGGCTCGCGCCCGAGCCGGCTCCGTGCCCACGCCTCCTGCTGCGCGAACGCCTGGGCCCGCGCCGACGAGCCCTTGTCGCTCTCGCCGATCATCGGCTGCATCCGCATCACCAGCCGGTGTGCCAGGTCGGGATGCAGCAGGCGGAACGCGGCGAGCACCGTATCACTGCCCAGGATCGTGTTGAGCAGGTGTGCCGCGCGGCGGGTGTCGGTCAGGGCGTCACCATGGATCGCCAGCGTCTCGCGCGCGCCGATCCTGAAGCGCAGTTCCCGCGGATGGTACAGCGCGCCCAGGTCGCGCTCCCAGAAGTCGTCGCCCCAGCGGTCGTGATTGCCGCCCACGATCGCGATCGGCACCCGCTTCCTCAACTCCGCCAGGGCCGCCGCCACCTTGAAGCCGTGTCTCGGCATGACGTGGCGGTAGCAGAACCAGAAGTCGAACAGGTCGCCGTTGATGAGCAGCGCGTCGCCGTACGACGGCACCTCCGCCAGGAAGCGGAGGAACGCGTCGGACACACCCGGCGGGGCAGCGCCCAGGTGCGCATCGGCGACGACGACGAGAGATGTGCCTAGCACGCGGCAAAGATAATGTTCTGGCTCCCAACTCTTAACTCCTGACTCTCTTCGGGTCAGCCAGATGGGAGGAGCGACGTGAAGGTGCGGATCGGCTTGGCCGAAGCGCGCAGCCTGGTGCTGGATGCGGTACGCCCCCTGACGCTGGTGCGGCGTCCGCTGCTCGATGCCCTTGATCACGTGCTCGCCGCCGAGGTGCGGGCTCAGGTGGATGCGCCATCGGCGGCGACCTGCCTGCGCGACGGCGTGGCGCTGCGCAGCGAAGATGCGGCCGGGGCCAGCGAGGAGCGTCCCGTCACGCTGCGTGCGGCGGGGCGGGCCGTCGCCGGTGGGGACGCGCCGCCTGTCGGCCCGGGGGAGGCGGTCGAAGTGACGACCGGTGCGGTGCTGCCGCCCGGCGCCGACGCGGTAGTTCCGGTCGAAGTGAGCGAGGTTCGGGGCGACATCATCCTTGTGCGCCGGTGCCCGCGGCCCGGTGAGCAGGTGCTGCCACGGGGGGCCGACGTGGCTCGGGGCCAGGTCGTGGGGCGAGCCGGCGACCTTCTCTCGCCGGGGCACCTCGCGCTCCTCGCGGCCGCGGGCGTGCGCGAGGTCGAGGTCATACCGCGTCCGCGAGTAATGGTGCTGTCCACCGGTGACGAGGTGGTGCTGCCCGGCACGGAGCTTCGAGCCGGTCAGGTATACGCGTCCAACCTCGTGCTCGCCTGTGGTTGGTTGCGCCGCTTCGGCATGGAGGTCGACGCGGCCGTGATCCCGGATGCTACTGACGCCCTGCGCGATGCGATGTCGGCGGCACTGGCGCGCGCCGATGCGGTCCTCACTGCCGGTGGAGCGTGGGGCAGCGAGCGGGATCTCACCGTGCGCGCGGCCGCCGATCTGGACGGCAACGTCGTCTTCCATCGTGTCCGCCTCGGACCGGGGAAGGCCGCGGCCCTCGTGCTCGTCGCGGGCAAGCCGGTGTTCTGCCTGCCGGGCGGGCCGCCGTCCTTCGAGTCCGCGCTGCTGCATCTCGCGCTTCCCGGGTTGCTCGCGATGGCCGGGCGTTCCCCCGAGCCGTTCCCGCGGCGACGCGTGGTGCTTCGCGACCCGCTGCGGGCCGAGCCGGGATGGACGAAGGTCCTTGGCTGCGAGGTCGTCGAGGCCGAGCATGGCCCGGAGATCCGGCCACGGGGTGCGCGGTCGCGCATGCTCCCCGATCCGGCCGTAGCGGTCACGCCCGAGGGCGGAGCATCGGCGGGCGATGAGGTGGACGTCCTCGATGTCACTGCGGTGCGGTGGAAGTGAGGACGCGGAGGTGGCCTCCCGGGCGCCGACGGCCCCTTTCGCAGTAATGTTCTGTGACGACTGATGACTCACGGACGACTCACGACTGCCGGCTGACGACATTCAAGTGACCGCACCGCTCACAATTTCCTCGACAACGCACCGGGTCAACTACTCCGAGATCGACCAGATGGGCGTCGTGTACCATGCCCGCTACCTGGTCTGGCTCGACGTCGCTCGCTGCGAGCACCTGCGCCTCACCGGCCTGAGCTACCGCGAGCTCGAGGAGCGCGGCTTCCGCATGGTCGTGGCCGAGCTCGCCATGCGCTACCTGCGCGGGGCCCGCTACGACGACGAGGTCCGCGTCCGCTGCTGGGTCCGCGAGGTGGCCTCCCGCAAGGTGGTCTTCGGCTACGCGCTCGATCGCGTCGCCGATGGCGAGTTGCTGGCCACCGCCACCACGACGATGTTCACCCTCGATGCGTCCATGCGCCCCGCCCGGCTGCCGAACGACGTGGCCTCCTGGCTGCATGCAACCCCCGACCCGGTCCGGATCGATTGATGCACCCGCCCTACCCGCCCTGCCCGCCGCGGCGCGCCCTGTGGATCCTGGCTCTCTTCGGGATGGTCGTCGCGCCGCCGCCGCTTCGTGCACAAGACAACGCCTCCGTCGAGGCCCTCGCCCCCGTCCTCGCCACCGAGGATGCCCGGCAATGGAATGACCCCGTGCTCCGCCGCGGCGTCACCTTCGCCGATACCGTGGTCCGCTCCCGCACCGCCCTCGCCATCGGCCGCATCGGCGACTCGCAGGGACTCCCGCTCCTGCTGACGCTGCTCGACGATCCCGAGGCGAACGTCCGTCCCTCGGCGGCGTTCGCGCTGGGCCTGCTGCGCGACACCAATGCCGTCGGCCCGCTGATTCGCGCCCTCACCGTGGCGCCCGGCCCCGACGTCGCCACCACGCGCGAACTCATCACCGCGCTCGCGCGCATCGGTGGCCGCGACGCCGCTGAGTTCTTCTCCGATGCGCTAAGTGGTCGCGCCCCGCTCGTCACGCCCGACACCATGCTGGCGCTGCGCCAGTTCGTCTTCGAGGCGTGGCGCCTCGGGACTGAGGCGCCCATCTCGGAGCTGGTGCCCTATGTCTCCGATACCGCCGCCGACGCCCGCTGGCGCGCTATCTACGCCGTGAGCCGGTTGCGTCGCGCCGCGCGGCCCGCCGGCGGTGCGGTCACCAACGCGCTGTCCGACAAGCTGCCGCTGGCGCGAGCCATGGCGGCGCGCGCCCTCAATCGCACCTGGTCCGACTCCGGCGGGCTCGATCGCAATGCGGTGGCCGGCCTGCTTGCGCGGGCCCTCGCCGACGACGATGCCGGCGTCCGCACCAATGCGGTTCGTTCGCTGGGCACGTTCCAGCTGCCGCAGTACACGAGTAGCGTCACCCGCCTCCTCAGCGATCCGCTGCCGAACGTCGCCATCGAGGCCGTCGCCACACTCGGTGCGCTGGGCGGGCCCGAGGCCATTGCGGCCCTGGAGCAGACCCTCGATGCGAAGAAGGGCTTCGCCATGCGCCGCGAGGCGCTCCTCGCCCTCGCCCGCGCCGACACCGGCGCCGTTCGCAAGGCGCTTCCCGCCTTTGCCGGGGCCAATGACTGGCGCGAGCGCGCCGTGGCCGCCGAGGCCGCCGCCATCGCGTTCCCGGTCGATGGCGCCCTGCCGTATCTCGCCGACAACGACCCGCGCGTGGTGGCAGCGGCGCTGCAGGCCTGGAATGCCAGCGCGCCCGCCGAGGACACCGTGCTCGTGTCGAAGGCCCGGCCCCTCCTCTCGAGCAATGACTTCATGGTGCGCGCCGGCGCCGCGCAGGCCCTGGCCCGCGCGCCCAGTCCCGGCGATGTGTCGGCCCTGGTGGTCATGTTCCGGCGGGCGCAGACCGACTCGGCCACCGACGGCGCCGTCGCCGCGCTGGACGCGCTGCTCGCCATATCGAAGGGATCCGACGCTGGCCGCACTGCCATGCAGTCCGATTTCATCAAGGCGTTCCCCCGGCAGGGCAACTACCTGCTGCGCGGCTGGGCCCAGGACAACTGGCCCGAGCTCGCATTGCAGTGGGGACCGGTCTCGCCCATCAGCACCGGCCGCACGCCGCAGGACTACCGCGACATCGTCCGGCGCTTCTTGCTGCCGCTCAGTCCCGACCGCCTGCCGCACGTCTTCATCGAGGTCGACCAGAAGGGCACCATCGAGCTCGAGCTCTTCGCCTCCGACGCGCCGATCACCGTCGCGAACTATCTCCGGCTCGTGCAGACCCGCTACTTCGACCGCGCGCGCTTTCACCGCGTCGTGCCCAACTTCGTCGCCCAGGACGGCGACCCCCGCGGCGATGGCAACGGCGGCCCCGGCTACGCCATCCGCGACGAGATCAACATGAACCGTTACATGAGCTCGGTCATCGGCATGGCGCTCTCGGGGCCGGACACCGGAGGCTCGCAGTGGTTCATCAGCCTGAGCCCGCAGCCGCACCTTGACGGCACCTACACTGTCTTCGGGAGAATGGTGAACGGGCAGGGCACGCTGGTGCGGGTCGTACAAGGTGACGTAATTCGCTCGGTCCACCAGTGAGGATGAGGTCCCTTCGTTCCACGACCCACGACCCACGACTCACGACGCCTTCTCCGGTGTGGATGCATAAAGCCTGATGACACAACGGTTTCCGCTTGACCGCCTCGCCCTCCTTCTCTATCTTGCCCTCATCACTGGTGGCTGCGCCGGGACGGGCGTCGGCAAGGTCCTGCCCTCCGCGCTCCCGGCAGGCATGGGGCCCGCCACTCCCCAGCAGGTGGCCGCCTGGGTTGCGCTCGGCGCTCCCGACGGCAATCGCCACCTGAAGTTCAAGTTCAAGTTCAAGGATCCGAAGGGAAATGTCGGCGGGCGGGGTGCCGCTCGCATCGCAGCACCCGACTCGCTGCGGCTCGACATGCAGGGCCCCTTCGGGCTGGGCAAGGGCGCGGCGATGGTGAACGGCGACTCCACTGAGTGGATCAAGGGTCCCGAAGCCATCAAGCGCATCGTTCCCGACTTCCGGCTGATGTGGAGCATGCTTGGCTTCACCCGCCCGGCGCCCGAGGGTGCAATCCTCGAGGCATACGAGTCCGGCAACGTCACCGCCTGGTCCTACGCCACCGAGGCCGACACGGTGGAGTACGTCCGCACTGGCGGGGCCACCCCGAGCCTCGTGGCGCTGGTGCGGAAGGACGGCGCGGTGCTGGGCCGCAGCGAAACCGCTTTCGGCCCCGACGGCGCCCCGCTCAAGGCGACACTGATCGTCCCGGGCACCTCTGCCCGGCTCGACCTTACCTTCACGGAGAGCACCACTCCTGCGACCTTCAAGCCCGATACGTGGGTTCGCGGCGAGTCTTAGCCTTGTAGCCCTGCTCGGATGTTACGGATTCGCGGGGGGTGGCCTGCCCCCGGGAATCCATACGGTGGCGATCATACCGTTCGACAACCTCACGGCCGAGCCGGCCCTGCAGCAGCAGGTGTACCAGGCGGTGCGCGAGGCGGTCACCAATCGCCTCGGGTTGCGCGAGGCCTCGGAGGCCCAGGCGGATGCGGTCGTCCGCGGCACGATCACCCGTTATGAACCGGATCTTCCGGTCGCCTTTCAGGGTTCCAGCGATCCGGCGCAGCGTCAGGTCACGGTCACCAGGCGGCTGGTTCAGTTGACCGTCAACGTGGAGATCATCGACCAGCACACGGAAAAGGCCCTCTGGCAGCGCCAGGGACTCACGTCGGAGGGCGATTATGATCCGGGGAACGAACTTGCTGGCCGTGCGAGGGCGTTGGACCGACTCACGGTGAATATCGTCGAGGGAGCGCAGTCGCAATGGTGACGTTGCTCAGGAACCGTCGTGGTGCCGGCACTCTCGGGTGCCTCTTCTCGCTGCTGCTCTTCGCGGCGATGCTCTACTATGGCTATCACGTGGGCCAGGTCTACTGGAAGTTCTACCAGCTCCAGGACGAGATGAAGTCGCAGGCCCGGCTCGCGCCGAGCCTCGCCGACGATGTCATCCGCCGCCGGCTCAACGAGGCGGCCGACGACATCTACCCCGACGTGAAGTTCAAGTTCAACATTTCGCGCGGCGGGCGTCCCCGGAAAATCATCATCGAGACCCAGTACGCCGACAGCGTCGATCTCCCGCTGCTCAAGCACACCTTCCCGCTGACCGCGCGGGCCGAAGAGGGTATCTGACCCCGCCCGGTTCGCACCGGGAATGCTGATGGATACTGCCGCGAAGCAGATGAGCCGTTCCGAGGCGCGCGCGTGGCGCGAGGCGCAATGCGGCCCGATCGTCTTTACCAACGGCGTCTTCGACCTGCTGCACCCAGGGCACGTCACCCTCCTCGAGACCGCGCGCGCCCTCGGCAACGCCCTCATCGTCGGGCTCAACACCGACGCCTCGGTGCGCCGCCTGGGGAAGGGAAGCGATCGCCCGGTCAACGGCGAGGACGCCCGCGCCCGGGTGCTGGCCGCACTCGCCGCCGTGGATGTGGTGGTGCTGTTCGATGAGGACACCCCGCAGGACCTCATTACGGAGCTCACGCCCGACGTGCTCGTGAAGGGCGCCGATTACCCCCGCGAGCACATCGCCGGTGCCGACTTCGTGGAATCCCGCGGCGGCCGCGTCGTCCGCGTTCCCATTCTTCCTGGCCAGTCAACCACTCAGCTGCTGGAGCGTGTGCGTGCCTCGTCCTGATGGTCGGTCGAATGATCAGCTTCGCCCCGTGGCGCTCGAACGCGGCGCCAATCCCTACGCCGAGGGCTCCTGCCTCATCCGCATGGGCGGCACCCTCGTGCATTGCACCGCCTCCGTCGAAACCGGCGCGCCGCCGCACAAGCGCGGCTCCGGCGAGGGCTGGGTGACCGCGGAGTACTCCATGCTCCCGCGGGCCACCGTCGAGCGCACCAGCCGCGAGCGCCAGGGCCCCGGCGGACGCACCCAGGAGATCCAGCGCCTCATCGGCCGCTCCCTCCGCGCCGCGATGGGCACCTTCGCCTTCGGCGAGTTCACCATCAAGGTCGATTGCGACGTGCTGCAGGCCGACGGTGGCACCCGCACCGCAAGCATCACCGGCGGCTGCGTCGCACTCGCCGATGCCTGCGCCTGGCTCGCCGCGCGCCAGGGAATCACCTCACCGTTCGGCACCCTGGTGGCCGCCGTATCGGTGGGGATCGTGGATGGGGAGCCGCGCCTCGACCTCGCCTATCTCGAGGACCGCGACGCCGGCGTCGATGCCAACATCGTCCTGCTCGAGCCCAATCGCTTCGTCGAGCTGCAGGCCACGGCCGAGCACGGCAGCTTCTCCCGCGAGGAATTCGACCACCTGCTGGTGCACGCGGAGCGCGGCATCACCGAGCTGTTCGGCGCGCAACGCAAGGCGCTCGGCTGGTGAGGCTGCTGGCCGCCACGCGCAGCAAGGGCAAGCAGGCCGAGTTCCGTCGCCTGCTCGAGGCCGCGGGACACGAGGTGATCTTTCCCGACGATGCCGGGATTCCGCTGCGGGAGGAACTCGAGGATGGGCTCGAGGTGGAATCGTCGTTCGAGGGAAATGCCCGCCGGAAGGCCGAATACTTCGCTCGGCTGAGCGGCATGCCCACCATCGCCGACGACTCCGGGCTCGAGGTCATCGCGCTTGGCGGCGCGCCTGGGGTGCGGTCCAGACGCTGGTCCGGTGTCGACGGCACCGACGCAGTGGTCTCAGCCGCCAACAACGCCGAACTCCTCCGCCGCCTCGCCGGCGCGCCCCCGACGAAGCGCACGGCCCGCTATCGCTGCGTGATCGTCTATCTCAGTTCAGCCACCGCGGCACCAGCGGTGTTCGAGGGGACCTGTCCCGGCAGGATTCTCGAGGAAGCGGATGGCACCGGCGGCTTCGGCTACGACCCACTCTTCCTGAGCGCGGAGATCGGCAAGTCGTTCGCCTCAGCCACCGCCGCCGAGAAGGACGCCATCAGCCACCGCGGCAAGGCCCTGAAGTCACTCATCCAATCCCTCACCTAGGGCCCGCTCACCGCTCACCGCCCACGCCGTCACGGGCCCGCTTACCGCTTGCCGCTCACCGCTCCTTGTTCCTCGCTGCTGCCTCCTCCTCTCCTGGTTCCTCCGGCGCCCCTTTCTAAGGGAAACCTCAGCCGCGCTTCCGGGATTCGTACCGATCCGGGGGCATCTATTCACGCGACCCGTTGACCCGGCGCCGGCGAGGAGAACCCCGCCAGACGCCGTCGTGGATGGGCGACGAGCGGTTTCGGGAAACATCACCGATCCGGCGATACGTCACCATGAGGAGGAAGCAATGTCTGCGACAGCAACCGCCAGGGCACCCGCGGCCAAGGCACCCGTGACCAAGCCAGCGACGAGATTCAACACGGTCCCGCTGAATTGGAAGGAGGTGTACTACACCAACTGTCCCCTCGTGTCGGCCAGCAACGTCGACCAGGAACTGGGGTGGACCCGGGAGGAGTTCAAGAAGATCGGCGTGAAGTACCAGTTCATGCGCGCGGTCAAGGAGAACGACTGGTACCCGCACTACATCCACAACCTCGACAACCTGATCCGCTTCGGCGGGCTGTTCCCTCCCGTCGCCGTCCATGCGGACGTCCGGAGGACCAGGCTCCTCGGCGTGACGCACGCGCCGCACGAGGGCGGCTGCATGCTGGTGCGCGCCCGGGACGACATCTACCGGATGAAGGAGCTGAAGGGAAAGAAGATCGGCCTCACGAAGAGCCTGAACACCGTCAAGAACGACTGGTGGCGGATCCAGGAGCACCAGGGCATCGAGTTGATGCTCCGGCTCAATGACATGACGATGAAGGACGTGCAGATCGTGGAGTTTCCGTATCCGGACGACTGGTACAACGACCCCAAGATGCTGGAGCCGATGGAGAACCCGTCGGAGCTGTGGCTCAAGCGTGACCACAAGCACGACCTCGCCTTCCGGCCGCTCGAGACGGCGCTGGAAAAGGGCGTCGTCGATGCGATCTATACGCAGAGCAAGCCTTTCCAGCATCTCCAGGAGGCGACGGGCAAGTTCAAGGCGATCGAGGACCTGTCGAGATATCCGGATTGGACCCTGCAGGTGGCCAACATTCCCGCTGTCATCACTTGCACCGAGGAGATGGCCAGGCAGCATCCCGAACTCGTCGTGACATTCATGAAGGGGATGATCAAGGTCGGACGCTGGGCCAACGAGCACAAGCACGCCGCGGCGGCGATCCTCGACAAGCAGACGTTCTACCTGGATGTCGAGGATACCTACCGGGGCATCAAGGACATCGATATGGTGCCCAACCTGTCGCCCCAGAATCTCGTCTCCGTCGACATCGGCAAGGACTTCATGCTGAGCCACGGGTACATCAAGAAGGACTTCGACGTGAAGAAGTGGTCCGCGCCCGAGTTCCTGGAACAGGCGGCGAAGGAGCTGCTCGACGAGCAGTGGAAGAAGGTGACGACGGCCAAGCTCCCCTCGACCACAGAGCTGCAGGCGGCGTCGCGGCGGGTCGGGTAGTCGATAGGGACGGGCCCACGGCGCCGAGGGACCAGGCTTAGGTAGCGGCAGAACAGGAGGCGAATCATGAAGGTGGTCATCGTCGGCGGGGTGGCGGGCGGCGCCTCGTGTGCCGCGCGCCTGCGCCGGCTGGACGAAAAGGCCGAGATTCTCATGGTGGAGAAGGGGCCGTACGTCTCCTATGCGAACTGCGGCCTGCCCTATCACATCTCCGGCGTCATCCCGAAGGAGTCGAGCCTGCTGGTGGCGAACGAGCAGGTCTTCCGCAGCCAGTTCGCGGTCGAGGCGCGGACCAACTGCGAGGCGGTTGCCATCTCGCCGAAAAAGAAGACCGTGGACCTGCGCGATGTCGCGTCCGGCAAGGTGACGACCGAGCCCTACGACAGGCTGGTTCTCTCGCCCGGGGCGATCTCGGTGCGCCCACCCCTGCCCGGGATCGACCTGCCCGGAATCTTCCACGTCCGGACCGTGCCGGATGCCCGAACGATCCGCGAGTGGATTGAGCGGGGCACGGAGTTCCTGGCGGGGATGTACAACTACTCCGGCATCCAGTTCGTGAAGCCGCCCCGCCGTGCCGTGGTGATCGGGGGCGGATTCATCGGGCTCGAGACGGCGGAGAACCTGGCCCACGCCGGGTTCGAAGTGACCCTGGCCGAGATGCTCGACCAGGTGCTGGCCCCCCTCGACCGGGAGCTTGCGCGGCTGGTCGAGGAACATCTCAAGCGACACGGCATCACGCTGGCGCTCGGGGACGGGGTGGCGGGGTTCAAGCAGTTGGACAGCGACGCGCTCGAGGTAGAGACGAAGTCCGGCAAGAGGTACCCGGCCGACATCGTGATTCTCGCCCTCGGCGTCAAGCCGGACACGGCGCTGGCCAGGACCGCAGGCCTCGCGATCGGCGAGCGCGGCGGCATCCGGGTCGACGACCAGATGCGCACCAGTGACCCCGACATCTTCGCCGTCGGCGACGCCATCGAGGTGAAGGACGTCGTGACGGGCGAGTGGAGCCTGGTCGCGCTGGCGGGGCCGGCCAACCGGCAGGGCCGGATTGCGGCCGACGTGATCGCCGGTCGCGATTCCCGGTTCCGCGGCAGCCAGGGCACCTCCATCATCGGGCTCTTCGGGGGCGCCGCAGCCTGGACCGGGGTGAACGAGAAGACGCTCAAGCGAGTGGGCGACAGCGACTACGAGAAGATCTACCTCTTCCCCAATTCCCACGCGGGGTACTATCCCGGTGCCAAGCTGATCGCCCTGAAGGTCCTGTTCCGCAAGTCGAACGGGCGCCTCCTCGGGGCCCAGGCGCTCGGGCTGGATGGCCCGGCCGTGGACAAGCGGATCAGCGCCCTCGCGGTCGCCCTCCAGATGCGGGCGACGATTTACGATCTGGAGGAGGCCGAGCTGTGCTACGCTCCGCAGTTCGGCAGTGCCAAGGATGCGGTGAACTTCGCCGGCATGGTCGCCGCCGACGTCCTTCATGGTGACATGCCGCTCGCTCACTGGGACGCCCTCGACGGCGCGTTCCTGCTCGACGTGCGCCAGCCGGTGGAGCTGGTGGTGGAGCGCGTGCCGGGCGCGGTCAACATCCCGCTGGTCGAGCTCCGCGCCCGCATCGACGAGCTGCCGAAGGACCGCGAGATCCACGTCATCTGCCGCTCGGCCCAGCGCGCCTACTACGCAACGCGGATCCTGCTGCAGAATGGCTTCAAGGCCCGAACCATTTCCGGCGGCATGCTCGCGCATGCCATGGTGCAACCGAATGGGGCTGAGGTGAAGCTGCAGGAGCGGGCGATGGCTGCGGTGTAATCGGGCGAGAAGGGCGGCCGGAGCGTGAGTGACACCCTGCTGGTCCTGCTGAAGATCTCGCTGGTGGTCTTCATGGCGGGCAACCTGCTGGACATGGGCCTTCGGCTCAATCCGCAGGACGCCCTCAGGGGGCTGCGGAATGTGCGGTTCGTCGGCCTGACCCTGCTCTGGGGGTTCGGGCTCGGCCCCGCGCTCGCGTACGCCATCACCCGGATCCTGCCCCTGGCAGCTCCGTATGCGGCCGGACTCATCCTCATCGGGATGGCCCCCAGCGCCCCGTTCCTCCCGATGATCGTGAACCGGGCCAGGGGCGACCTCGGGTACACCGCCGCGTTCATGCTCCTGAGCGCCGTGGGGACGGTCCTGTTCATGCCGTTGGCAATGCCCTGCATGATCGAGGGGTTGACCGTTGGCGCCTGGGCCATCGCCCGGCCGCTGCTGCTCGTCATTCTCCTCCCCATGGCCATCGGCATGCTGATCCTCCGGGTGGCACGACGTACGGCCAGCACGATGCAGCCGTGGGTCAAGAAGGTGACGGGGCTCTTCACGGTGGCCACCCTCGTCCTGTGCGGTGTCGTATACGGAAAGGGCCTGCTGGGTGTGGCAGGGAGCTTCGCCGTCGCGTCCCAGCTCGTGTTCTTCTCGGTCGTGACGGCCGCTCCGTACTGGCTGGGGCTCGGCCTGGAGCATGAACAGAAGATCGTGCTCAGCGCGGGGATGGCGACGCGGAACCTCGGGGCCGCGCTCGCTCCGTTGCTCTCGCTCCCGGAGACCGATCAGCGGGCGACTATCATGGTCGTCCTGGGGTTTCCCATGATGGTACTGTTTGCGCTCCTCGCCACGACGTTCTTCGGCAAGCGCGCCCCGGAACGGGCCCGCAGGGCAGGGGGCAGCCGATGAGTGACATCGAGCTCAACCAGGCCGGTGCACTGGACGCCCCAGCAGACCGCCAGCCACCAGTTGCCTTTTCCGCCGCGAGGGGGTGCACCCATGGGCCAGCGGAACACGTCAGGCTCGATGAGGCTCGCGAGCAGAAGGTCCACTGGAAGAAGTGGGGGCGAATGGTGACGCCTGGAATTTCTTCACCCACGTTCAGGCCCGCTCGCGCGCCTACCGCTGGGGCGAGGACGGCATCGCTGCCACCTCCTCTCCTGGTTCCTCCGGCGCCCCTTTGCTAAGGAAAACCTCAGCCGCGCTTCCCGGATTCGTACCGATCCGGGGGGCTCTATTCGCGTGACCGGTTGACCCGGCGCCGGCGAGGAGAAACCCGCCAGGCGCCGCCGTGGATGGGCGACGAGCGGTTCGGGAACCTCACCGATCCGGCCATCCGTCACCAGGAGGAGGAAACATGTCTGCGACCGCAGCCGCAAAGGCACCTCCCGGGGGCGCTCATCGGGCTGCTGCACGGCCGGAACCGTGGCACGCGCATGGTCAGGATCGGCCAGGAGCAGGTATCACAAGAGGCAGCGAGGGCGGGATGAGAGGTGTCGTGGCGGCGCTTGTTGCCATTGCGTGGCTGCTGACACCAGCCTCAGCGAATGGACAGGTGGGAGGGACCCCGGCCTTTCAGGACATACCCAGGGAGAAGCAAACCACCCTGGGCTTGTACGTCACGGCGCGGGAGGCATACGAGAAGTGGAGCGCGGCTCCCGGGGCCATCACGATTCTCGATGTCCGGACTCCCGAGGAGGTTCTCTTCGTCGGGCATCCGGCCATGGCGTGGAACGTCCCCTTCGCCTTCCAGGTATACCGGTGGGATCCCGGCAAACGTCAGTTCCCGATGAATCCCAATCCGGACATCGTCGCCCAGGTGATGACCATCGCTGGACCCGATGACACCATCCTGGTCATGTGTCGCTCCGGTGTCCGCAGTGCTGCCGCGGTCAACCTGCTGGCCAAGGCCGGCTACAATTACGCGTATAACGTCACCGACGGCATGGAGGGGGACGAAGTGGCCGATTCCGGCAGCGCCTTCCTCGGCAAACGCATGAGGAATGGCTGGAAGAACTCGGGCTTGCCATGGACGTACGAGGTCATGCCGGAGAAGATGTTGCTTCCGGTGGGGCCGGTGGGTGTGCCGGGCAGCTAACGCCCCAACCGAAACAGCGCGTGGGTGATGCCCCGCCGTCAAGGAACGGACACATGAAGGTCATCATCGTTGGCGGAGTGGCGGGCGGCGCTTCCTGTGCCGCGCCCGCATCGACGAGCTGCCGAAGGACCGCGAGATCCACGTCATCTGCCGCTCGGCCCAGCGCGCCTACTCAACGCGGATCCTGCTGCAGAACGGCTTTAAGGCGTGGAACATCTCCGGCGGCATGCTGGCCCGGGCGATGCTGTCCGCTATATGATGTCACTGGCAACTAATCCGCACGCCATTCTACACCTGACAGGAGACCGCACCATGGCGATGGATACGAAGGTGAAGGCAGCCGCGACCGCGGCAGGCACCGCGCGCGTCAAGGTGGACCGCGAGCGGATCGACCGGCTGAAGGAACAGTACGTATCCACGCCGCAGGCGATCGATAACGAGCGGACCGTGATCATGGCCGACGTCTATGAAGGTACAGCCGGCTACCAGCAGATCATCCGCAGGGCCAAGTTTTTCGAGCAGCTGCTCGAGAGGAAGAAGATCTACATCGACGAGAACCTCTTCGTCGGCAGCATGGCAAGTTCCGTCAACGGGATCTACACGTATCCCGAATGGAACGTGGAGTGGATGAAGGCGGAGGGGACTGTTGAAAAGTCCAAGACCCCCGAAGAGAAGAAGGCGAACCAGTGGGCGCTCGAGTACTGGGGCAAGTGGGCGCTGCGGCCGCGGGCCGATGAGGCCTTCATCATCAAGTATGGCTTCGATCCGGACCCGGTTTATAAGTCCGGTCTTGTCACCGAGTTCTTGTCCTGGCCGGGTGGCGGCGGCAACCTGAACTACCCCCGGGTCTATAACGAGGGTCTGGCCAGCATGATCAAGGACGTGGAAGAGCGGCAGATGGTCCTCGAATTTCGGCTGCCGAACGCCTCCAAGTTCTACTTCTACGAAGCCTGTAAGATCACGATGCGGGCCGTCATCCGGCTCGCTCACCGGTACGCCGAGCTCGTCCGGGAGATGGCGGCGAAGGAGAAGAACGCAGCCCGCAAGGCCGAGCTGATCGCCATCGCCGAAACCTGCGAATGGGTGCCTGAGCATCCTGCCCGGAATCTGCGCGAGGCCATCCAGAGCCACTTCCTCTGTCACATCTCAGCAGAGATCGAGCAGGTGGGTTGCGGCTACTCGGAGGCCTACCTGGGCCAGAACCTGGAGCCGTTCTATCAGCGTGACAAGGCGGCGGGCCTGGTCGATGACGAACAGGCGATCTTCATGCTCCAGAACCTTTTCATCAAGCTCAACGAGGTCGGCTACTACTACGGAGAGACGGTGCACCTGTCGAACTCCGCCGACCTCGCGCAGAGCATCTCCCTCGGCGGGTTCACCGAAGCCGGCAACGACGCCACCGCGGAGATGGACTACCTGATCCTCGAGGCGGCGACGTACCTGAAACTGCCGCAACCCCCGCTCACTTGCATTTACACGGATAAGATGAGCGGCAGGTTCCTGGAGAAGGTCCTCGACATGATCGGTACCGGTGTCGGTATGCCCCAGTTCATCAACGGCAGCCTGCTGGTGGAACGGGCCCTCGATCTCTTCGGCGGCTCCGAGATGGGCTGCACGATCGAGAAGGCAAGGCGCATGTGTATCGGCGGGTGCGTGCCCTGCTTCATCCCTTACGAGACCGGCCACCCTGTCGAAGCCCAGCCCAACCTGGGAAAGGTCCTCGAGCTGACGATGAACAACGGCTTTGATCCCCGAACCAAGGTGCAGATCGGACCCAAGTCCGGGGATCCCGAGACCTTCAAGGACTTTGAAGAGCTGTACGCAGCTTTCCTGAAGCAGCTCCAGTTCTGCGAGGAAATCGCCCGCCGCGAGTCCTGGATAGGCACCATCCTGTGCGCCGAGTACCTGCCGGTCACCTGGCGCTCCGTCCTCACCGCAAGTTGCATCGAGCGCGGCCTCGAAAGCTGGAATGGCGGGGCCAACTACTACACGGTCGCCCATGTCGCCGTCGGAGGCGTCGACGCCGCGAACGGCCTGATGGCGGTGAAGTATCTGGTCTTCGACGAGAAGAAGCTGACCATGGCCGAGCTGAGGAAGGCCCTGGCAGCCAACTTCGAGGGGGAGTACGAGTATGTCCACAAGCTGTGCTACGAGGCTCCCAAGCACGGCAACGACATTCCCGAGGTGAACGGGATGGTCCGGAGGGTGTACGACAGCCTCTACCATGCCTTCCAGAACGTCGATGGAGGTGGCAACTACCTCAGCAAGGACATTAAGTCGACACTTGACTGCTACACCAAGAGTTTCCACAACCAAATGGGTCGGGTGACCGGGGCGTTGCCGACCGGCAAGAAGGCCGGTGTGGCGCTCACGGATGGCAGTCTGTCGGCCATGCCCGGCACCGATACCCACGGGCCGACAGCGCTGGTGATGTCGGCGGCGAAAGGTGCGGACGCGGTCAAGTTCACTGCAACGCACATGAACATGAAGCTCCCGCCTGATCAGCTCAAGACCCGCAAGGGCCGGGACAACGTGCTGAATCTTGTCAAGACCTATTTCGACAACGACGGCTATCACATCCAGTTCAACGTGCTGAACACCGAGATCCTCCGGGATGCCCAGAAGCACCCCGAGAATTACCGCGACCTCGTGGTCCGGGTGGCCGGCTTCAGCGCCTTCTTCACCCGACTGCACGTAGGCGTACAGAACGAGATCATCGAGCGCACACTGCAGAAGTTCGACTAGTGCCGGGATACAACCTGATCGGTACGGCGCGGCGTTTCGTCGCGCCGTACCAGAACCTTCCTGGTGGCCGCCGCGACGCGAGACGAGGGAAGGTCGTGGATACAGAACCAACAGGTCCTAACAGGGGAGGCGCCCTATGACCATGGATAAGCGACGCATCGCCATCAATGTGGGGGCCGGCTACGTCCCTGGGATGAATGCTGTGGTGACGGGGGTGACTCTGGCGGCGGCCAGATTGGGATTGGAGGTTGTCGGCATCCGGGATGGGTTTGAAGGATTGCTGCATCCGGAGCGCTACCCCGATGGCGGACTCGTGACGCTCACCCCTCAGCTGCTTGAGAATCTGGATCAGGCCGGAGGAGGTCTCCTGGGCCAGTCGGTCCGGATGGATCCGTTCAGTGTCCGCACGGTCAATGAGGACATGCTGGTTGAGGAAGTGGACATGTCCGATCGACTGTTGAGAACGCTGAAGGCGGAGGGAATCGATGCGTTGATACCCGTCGTGGGTGGCCCGGGGCTGAGCATTGTGTACAAGCTCCATCGCCAAGGGCTCAATGCGGTCTGCATTCCTCGGTCGATCGAGAACGACATCGCCGCCACCATGGTTTCCTTTGGCTTCAACAGCGCGCTCAGTTTCACCATCGAAATGCTGGACCGGGTCCGCCAGGCTGCCCAGGCTGCGCGAAAGATCGGCGTCGTAGAGGTCCTGGGCGAGTATGCCGGATGGCTCGCGCTGCAGGCCGGCATCGCCGTATGCGCCGACGTCGCGCTCATACCGGAGATTTCGGTGGACCTCGAGGCAGTCGCGACAAAGCTCAGGGACAAGGTGACGGCCCGGCGACCGTGGGGACTCGTGGTGGTGGCTGAGGGAGCGAAGGTCGCCAGGAAGGCGCGTGGCGAAGCGAAGCCCAACCCGCTCAAGGCATCGCTGTCGCCGCTCGCCACGGACGACGAAGGTGACCACGTCATCCGTCGATCGGGGCAGGCGGCCGAGGCCGTGGCAGAGGGACTGCAGATGTTGCTGGCCGAGGAGACCTTCACGCTCGTCCTCGGCCCCTGGGCTCGCGGCGGTGCCCCGACGGCTGTCGACCGCCAGCTGGGGATGGCATACGGCGCCGGCGCGGTCCGGGCCGTGCAAGCCGGTTGCTACGGATCGATGGTCGCCCTCGACCCGCCGGACATGAAGTTCGTGCCGCTGAAGGACGCCATCAACAGGATCAGAACGGTGCCGGCCGAAAGCGAGTTGATCCACATCGCCCGTTCGCTGGGCATCTTCCTGGGGAGGGCACCATGAGCAAGCCCCTGGACCCGGCCGCCCTGACCGGCATCGTCCTGAACATCCAGCGCTACTGCAGCCACGACGGCCCGGGCATCCGCACAACCGTCTTCCTGAAGGGCTGCTCGTTGCGCTGCAAATGGTGCAGCAATCCCGAAAGCATCCGCCCGAAGCCGGAGCTCGCCTACGACCCCAAGACATGCGCGGGGAAGAAGGAGTGCGGCGTGTGCCTGAGGGCTCCCTTCCCAGAAGGCGCGTTCTACGTGGTGGAGGGCGCCGACGACGACAAGGTCAAGGTCAATTGGGAGCTGGCGACGGACTGCGATGAGGCGATGGTAACGCTCTGCCCGACGGGAGCGCTCTCCATGTACGGGGACGAGATGACGGTGGCCGAGGTGCTGGACGAGGTGGAGAAGGATGACTCCTTCTACCGCTCGACGGGCGGCGGCATGACCCTGAGCGGCGGTGAATGCCTGCTGCAGCCGGACTTCAGTTCCGCGCTGCTCAAAGGAGCCCACGAGCGCGGTTTCAATACGGCGATCGAAACGGCGTGCAACGTACCCTGGGCTCATGTGGAAAAGGTGCTGCCCCACGTTGACACGATGCTCCACGACCACAAGCTCACGATTCCCGAGCGGCACAAGAAGTGGACCGGGGTGAGCAACGAGCGGATCCTGGCGAATTACAAGAAGGCCTACGAGTCGTTCCCTGACGTGGACTTCATCGCTCGTACGCCGCTGATTCCCGGCGTCAACGCCGACGAGGAGCACATCCGGGCGGTCCTGGCCTTCATCCGACCGTACAAGAACGTGATCGACTACGAGCTGCTGCCGTATCACCGCTTCGGCCTGGCCAAATACGAGTTGCTGGGCAAGGTGTATCAGCTGGACGACTACAAGACGCCGTCCGATGATTTGGTCAAGCACCTCCAGGCCATCATCGACGAGGCCTTCGGCCGCAGTGCAACGGCGACCGCGGGAACATGACAAAACCTTCTTGATGGCTGGTTGAGATAGGAGTTGGCCGTATGCCCATGTATCCAAAGAACATGTTCTTCACCTCGGAGTCGGTGACCGAAGGGCATCCTGACAAGCTGTGCGATCAGGTCTCCGATGCCGTGCTCGACGAGTGCCTGCGCCAGGATCCCAAGGCGCGTGTGGCCTGCAACACGTACGTGACACTGGGGATGATGATCATCGGGGGCGAGATCACCACGACCGCGATGTTCAACGTCGATGGCCTGGTACGGCAACTCGGCAACGAGATCGGCTACAGCTCCCCCCTGTACGGCTACGACGTCAACACCGGCGCGATCCTGCGGTCGTTCCACCCCCAGTCCCCCGACATCGCGCAGGGGGTGGGACGCGCTGAGGGACAGATCGGTGCCGGCGATCAGGGGATGATGTTCGGTTATGCCTGCCGGCAGACCCCGGAGTTGATGCCGCTGCCGATCATGCTGGCGCACCGGCTGGCCATGCGCCTGGCCGAGGTGCGCAAGCGGAAGGTGCTCCCCTTCCTTGGTCCCGACGGGAAGTCGCAGGTGACGGTCGAATATCGCGATGGCAAGCCGGTGCGAGTCGACTACGTGGTGCTGGCCTGCCAGCACACCCCGGACGTCGTGACACCGGATGGCAGGCTCATGACCGAGGAGGCCAAGCAGCAGGTGTTCGACGCGGTCGTCCCCCCCGTGCTGGGCGACCTGCTCGACGCCCGGACGAGGTTCACGGTGAACGGCACGGGCAAGTTCCTCGTTGGCGGGCCGCAGGCGGACACCGGGCTCACCGGGCGGAAGATCATCGTGGACACCTACGGCGGCTGGGCTGTGCACGGCGGCGGGGCATTCAGTGGCAAGGACCCGACCAAGGTGGATCGTTCGGCCGGGTACATGGCGCGCTACGTTGCCAAGAACGTGGTCGCCGCAGGGCTCGCCGACGAATGCCTGCTGCAGCTCGGCTACTGCATCGGCCTGGTCGACCCGGTCTCGGTGATGGTGAACACGTACGACACCGGCACGCTTCCGGACGAGGTGCTGTCGGCGGTCGTCCGCGACGTCTTCCCGCTCTCGCCCGCGGGCATCATCGACCATCTGCGGCTGAGGGAGCCGGTCTACCTCAAGACCGCCGCGTACGGACACTTCGGCCGCGAGGAGTTCGCATGGGAGCGGGTGGACGCCCGGGAGGAGCTGCTGGCCAAGGCGCGGAAGAGAGAGCGCTCGACCGGCCCGGGCCGTCTCGCGACGGCCTGACCGACCGACCACGGGCCCTGTACCGCCCCTCGTCGCGCTCCCCTTGGTGCGCGTCGTCGCATCCGCACAAACTGCTGATGGAGGCCTGGCATGACCGTCGCCAGTCTGGCACGACGCTACTTCCCTATCCTGACATGGGGGGCCGAGTACTCCCGGCAGACGCTCGTCAACGACCTGATCGTGGCGGTGATCGTCACCGTCATGCTGATCCCGCAGTCACTGGCGTACGCGCTGCTGGCGGGGCTGCCGGTGCAGGTGGGTCTCTTCGCCTCGATGGCGCCACTCCTGCTCTACGCCATCTTCGGTACCTCCCGCACGCTCGCGGTTGGCCCGGTGGCGATAGTCAGCCTGATGACCGCGGCCGCCGTGGCGCCGCTCGCGGCCCAGGGATCGCCGGAGTACCTCGGGGCCGCCATCGCGCTCGCCCTCGTCTCGGGACTGCTGCTGCTGGCCATGGGGCTGCTGCGGCTCGGCTTTCTGGCCAATTTCCTCAGCCATCCGGTCGTCTCGGGATTCATCACGGCGTCCGGCCTCCAGATCGCGGCGAGCCAATTCGCCCCCGTGCTGGGCATCCATGCCGAGGGTGAGACGTTCCTGGAGCTGGTGGTTCCGCTGGCGCGGAACCTCCCACACACCAATCCCTATACCGCGGTGATCGGCCTCGGGTCGCTCGGCTTCCTCTTCTGGGCGCGCGGCGGCCTCAAGCCTCTCCTGAGCCGCCTGGGGTTCAGCGAGCGGACCGCCGGCACCCTGGCGAAGATCGGCCCCGCCGTGGCCCTGGTCGCGACCACGCTGGCGGTCTGGGGCTTTGGCCTCGCCGCTCGCGACGTCTCCATCGTCGGGACCGTCCCGAAGGGCCTGCCACGGATCACGGTGCCACCGCTCGACCTGGGGCTCTGGACATCGATCCTCGTCCCCGCGCTGCTGATCTCCATCATCGGCTACGTGGAGTCCATCTCGGTCGCCCTGACACTCGCCGCCAAGCGGCGCCAGCGCGTGGATCCCGACCAGGAGCTGATCGCGCTCGGCGCTGCAAACGTCGGCGCGGCCCTCTCCGGTGGGTTCCCGGTCACCGGCGGCCTGGCGCGCTCGGTGGTGAACTTCGAGGCCGGCGCCGAGACGCCGGCGGCCGGGGCCCTCACGGCGGTGGGGATCGCACTCGTCACGCTGTTCCTGACGCCGCTGCTCTTCTTCCTGCCGAAGGCCACGCTCGCCGCCACGATCATCGTCGCGGTGCTCTCGCTCGTGGATCTCGGCGCCCTCAAGCGGACCCTTTCCTATTCCAAAGCCGACTTTGCGGCCATGATCGCGACGATCCTCGTCACGCTGGTGGAGGGCGTTGAGCTGGGGCTGGTGGTCGGCGTGGGGCTCTCGATCTTCCTGCATCTCTACCAGACGTCGAAACCGCACGTGGCCGTGGTGGGTCAGCTCCCCGGGACGATGAACTTCCGGAACGTGACCCGCCACGCGGTCGTGACCACCCCCGAGATCCTGTCGCTCCGGGTGGATGCGAGTCTCTATTTTCCGAATGCCCGCTTCGTCGAGGAATACATCAACCGGTCCGTCGCGGCCGGCCCGGCGGTACGTCATGTCATTCTCGAATGTGCCGCCGTGAATACCATCGACGCTTCGGCCCTCGAGAGCCTCGAGGCGATCAACCAGCGCCTCAAGGACGGCGGCATTACCCTCCACCTGTCAGAGGTGAAAGGCCCGGTGATGGACCGCCTGAAGCGGTCCCACTTCCTGGAAGGGTTGACGGGCGGGGTCCACCTGACCCAGTTCGATGCGGTTTCGAGCATCAACCCCGACCTGGCTCGCCGTACGCTCGACGCTCCCCGGGGCGATTTCCAGGAGAGCACCGGCGGGGGCGGACCGGCGAGCCGGATTAGCAACCTGGAGATCAGCCGGTGAAAGCAATCACCGTCGAACCCGGAAAGCCCGGCACGGCCCGGCTCGAAGAGGTTCCGGAGCCCGATCCACGCGAGGGTTCGGTCCTCGTGGAAGCCATCGCGGTCGGCGTCTGTGGCACGGTTGGCCGGCTGCACACCGAGTTGCCGCATACGCGCCTTAGACGTGACCTTCATGGTGGCCCTCCTTCTCGCATTGCCGGGCCTGTTGATGTTCGGGAGCGTTGTGCTGAACGCGGGCCCGCTCGGCTGACGAGGTTGCACGGGCCGGTGTACTGAACGCCCCAGCAGACCGCCAGCCACCAATAGCCTTTCCCGCCACGAGAGGGTGCACCCATGGGCACAGCTGAACAGGTCAGGCTCGATGAGGCCCGCGAGCATAAGGTCGACTGGAAGAAGTGGGGGCCCTATCTCAGCGAGCGCCAGTGGGGCACCGTGCGCGAGGACTACAGCCCAAACGGTGACGCCTGGAATTTCTTCACCCACGATCAGGCCCGCTCCCGCGCCTACCGCTGGGGCGAGGACGGCATCGCCGGCATTTCCGATGACAAGCAGCGGCTCTGCTTCAGCCTGGCCCTGTGGAACGGGAAGGACCCGATCCTCAAGGAGCGGCTCTTCGGCCTTACCAACAGCGAGGGAAACCACGGCGAGGACGTAAAGGAGTACTACTTCTACCTCGACAGCACGCCGACCCACTCGTACATGAAGTACCTCTACAAGTACCCCCAGGCGGCCTTTCCCTACGACGACCTCGTCACGACCAATGGCAGGCGGACCCGGGAGGAGATGGAGTACGAGCTCCTCGACACCGGCGTCTTCAACGACGACCGCTACTTCGACGTCTTCGTGGAGTACGCCAAGGCCGGCCCGGAAGACATCCTGGTGAAGGTCACCGCGGTCAACCGCGGACCGGACGCCGCCGAGCTGCATCTCCTGCCGACGCTGTGGTTCCGGAACGACTGGTCAGCTTGGATTGCGGAATCGAACCGCGCTGCGGCCAAGCCGGTGCTCGCGCAGGTTGACGGCGCGGAAGGTACGAGCGCGGTCGCGGTCACCCATCCGCTGCTCGGGGCATTCACCCTCTCCTGCGAAGGCGAGATACCGCTGCTCTTCACCGAAAACGAAACGAACCACGAGCTGCTCTTCCCTGGGCAGAAGAACGAGAGCCCCCACGTCAAGGACGGCATCAACGACTGCGTGGTGAAGGGGAACCAGGGTGCGGTGAACCCCGGCAAGCGGGGCACCAAGGTCGCGGCGCACTACACGGACACCGTCGGCGCCGGCCAGAGCAAGGTGATTCGACTGCGGCTTTCGAGCGCGTCCGCGGCGCCGAAGGGCAAGCCTTTCGGCAAGGCATTCGACGACATCTTCGCCGGGAGGCTCCGCGAGGCCGACGAGTTCTACCAGTCGGTCACGCCGCTCTCGGTGAGCGAAGACGCGGCCAATGTCATGCGCCAGGCCCTCGCCGGCATGCTCTGGAGCAAGCAGTTCTTCTTCTTCGACGGCGACAACTGGCTGGACGAGCACAACTCCAATCCGCTCCATACCGGGTATAAGAGCGCGAGGAACTCGGAGTGGTTCCATATGCTGAACGAGGACATCATCTCGATGCCCGACAAGTGGGAGTATCCCTGGTACGCCGCCTGGGACCTGGCCTTCCACACGCTCCCGCTTTCGATCGTTGACCCCGATTTCGCCAAGAACCAGATGCAGCTGATGCTCCGGGGCTCCTACCTCCACCCCAATGGGCAGATGCCCGCCTACGAGTGGAACTTCAGCGACGTGAACCCCCCGGTGCACGCCTTTGCAACTCTGTTCCTCCATCGCACCGAGCAGGCCCTGCGCGGCGAGACGGACCTCGATTTCCTCAGATCGACCTTCAACAAGCTCCTGCTCAACTTCACCTGGTGGGTCAACCGCAAGGACCGCTTCGGCAAGAACGTCTTCGAGGGCGGTTTCCTCGGCCTCGACAACATCGGCGTGTTCGACCGGAGCGCCCCGCTTCCCACCGGCGGCCACCTCGAGCAGGCCGACGGCACGGCGTGGATGGCCCTCTTCAGCCAGAACATGCTGGAGCTCGCCATCGAGCTCGCCGTTCACGACCCCACGTACCAGGACATGGTCTTCAAGTTCGTCGAACACTTCTACTACATCGCCGCCGCCATGAACCGGCCCGGGTCGGACGGCATGTGGGACGAGGAGGATGGCTTCTACTACGACGTCCTGAGGCTTCCCGACGGCAGCGCTACGCGGCTCAAGGTGCGATCCCTCGTGGGGCTTCTCCCCCTGTGCGCCACCACGGTGATCGAGAAGGCGCAGCGGGAGAGCGTCCCAAGGGCGATGGCTGGCATCGTGGAGCGGCTGCGCCGGATGCCCGAGCTTTGGAACACCATGCACCCCACCGGCCCGGGTCATCTCGGCGTGGCCGAGCGGGGCATGCTGGCCCTCGTCAACCCGGAGCGGCTCCGCCGGATCCTCACCAGGATGCTCGACGAGAACGAATTCCTCGGCCCCCACGGGATCCGCTCGATCTCGAAGTTCCACCAGCAGAACCCATATGTCCTGCACGTGGACGGCCAGGAGTACCGGGTGGACTACCTGCCGGCCGAGTCGAACACCGGCATGTTCGGCGGCAACTCCAACTGGCGGGGTCCGGTCTGGATGCCGATAAACGCGCTCATCATCCGGGCACTGCAGAACTTCTACCTCTACTACGGCGACAACTTCAAGATCGAATGCCCGACAGGGTCGGGCAAGCTGATGAACCTTTTCGAGGTGAGCAAGGAGATCGCCGACCGGCTCTCCAGCACGTTCACCCGCGACGAGCATGGCCGGCGCCCGGTCTACGGCGGGATCGAGAAGTTCCAGACCGACCCCCACTGGCGCGACCTCATCCTCTTTTTCGAGTACTTCCACGGGGACAACGGCGCCGGCTTGGGCGCCAGCCATCAGACCGGCTGGACCGGGCTCGTGGCCAAACTCATCGAGCTCTACGGATTCATGGATCCCAGGCAAATGCTCGAGGTGGGCAAGAAGGCCGTGTTCAGCGGGCGCACCACTGA
>CAVYZY010000005.1:0-42051 GCA_963773095.1 uncultured Gemmatimonadales bacterium | reverse complement strand
ATCGAGGCCCGGAACCAGCTCGACGCCCTGGTGTACCGCGTCGAGAAGGACAGCAAGGAGTGGGTCGACAAGCTCCCGACCGATGCCAAGGCGACGCTCGACGCCGCGCTGGAGAAGGGCAAGGAGTCGCTCCGCACCGGCGATTCGAAGGCCATCAAGGCGGCGCTCGACGAACTCAATAACGCCTACTCCGCGGCCGGCGCCGCGATGTACCAGAACCAGCAGGCCTCCGCCGAAGCCGGCGCGCCCGAAACCGCTGGGGCGGAACAGCCGTCCGGGGCCAAGCAGGAGGACGTGGTCGAGGCCGACTACGAGATCGTGGACGACAAGAAGTAGAAGGAGGGCGTGAAGGCGGGGAGGGCGGGGAGGGCGGGGAGGTAGCAGACCGCCCTCCCCGCCCTCCCCGCCTTCCCCGCCCTTCCCACCTTCCCCGCCCCGTTACACATTGCGACGGAACCCCAGCACCACGCATCAGGTTCTGTTAGGCTACAATAGGTAGTTGTCACCCCAGCAAGGAAGACTGATGTCCGCGCGTTCAATGAATTGGCTCAAGTTCGGAGGCCTGGTGGGCCTCGCTTTCGGCCTCGGACTGCTCTTCGCAGGCCTTCTGGACCTGCCCCGGGATTCGTCGGCCCAGCAGGCCGCCAGCTCCACGGCCACCGGCACCAAGGCGATCATCACCCCGATTCAGGCGCCGGCTATCCCGGCCGCCAAGTCGTTGCAGGACTTGAGCGATGCCTTCGCCGCGGTCGCCGAAGCGGTGCGGCCGAGCGTCGTGTTCATCAAGGCATCGCACAGCGAGAAGAACAACCCGCATGCGCAGGTCGACCCGCGGATCCCGCAGGGTATGGAGCCCTTCTTCCAGCCCCGCCGCCGGCCCGAGTTCGAGCAGGGCAGCGGCACCGGGTTCATCGTCTCGCAGGATGGGTACATCCTCACCAACAACCACGTGGTGGAGAACGCCGACAAGGTGATCGTCCGGCTGCTCGACCGTCGTGAGTTCACCGCCAAGGTGGTGGGCACCGATCCCAACACCGATGTCGCGGTCCTCAAGATCGACGCCACCGGCCTCGCACCGGCCTCGCTCGGCGACAGCGATCGCGAGCGTGTTGGCGAATGGGTGCTGGCGGTGGGCAACCCGCTGGGCGACGGCCTGACCTTCACGGTCACCTCGGGCATCATCAGCGCGAAGGGCCGGACCTTGCAGGGCCTCAACCGCACCAACGCGAGCATCTCCGACTTCATCCAGACCGATGCGGCGATCAACCCCGGCAACTCGGGTGGCCCGCTCGTCAACGTGCAGGGCGAGGTCATCGGCATCAACTCGGCCATCGCCAGCGAAACCGGCTACTACTCGGGATACGGCTTCGCCATCCCGATCAACCTGGCCCGCCAGGTGATGACGCAGTTGATCACCACCGGCAAGGTGCAGCGCGCCGCGCTGGGCATCAGCATCGCCGAGGCGTCGCCGCAGGATGCCCAGTACGTCGGCCTCAACGAGCCGTACGGCGTGAAGGTGGCCGACTTCCCCGCCAGCTCCCCGGCTGAAAAGGCCGGCATCGAGGTGGGCGACATCATTGTCGCGATCGACGGCAAGAAGGTGGAGCGCGTGGGACAGCTGCAGCAGGAAGTCGGCTTCAAGGCGCCCGGCGATGTCGTCACCGTCGAGGTGGCGCGCAAGGGCGGCCTGCGCAAGACGTACAAGGTGAAGCTGCAGTCGCTCAACGAGGCGCAGCAGCTCGCGGCCGGTGGCGACGCCCAGAATGATTCGGACGACGCCACCAAAGGCAACTCGAAGGAGGACGCGCTCAACGCCGTCGTGCCGCAGCGCCTCGGCATCCAGGCCGAGCCGCTCGATCCGGCCGACGTGAAGGCGCTCGGCCTTCCGGCCACCACCGCTGGCCTCGTGGTCACGGAAGTCGTGCCCGGTGGACCGTCGTACGACGCGCTGCGTCCCGCCCGGAACGGTGCGGCCGACATCCTCGTCTCGGTCGAGGGGCAGCCGGTCAAGTCGATGGCCGACCTGCGCAATGTGCTCAACGCGCAGAAGCCCGGCGCCATCGTGACGCTCCGGATCCTCACGATCCAGGGCGGCCAGAGCCAGAAGCGGGTGGAGCGGGTGCAGCTGGCAACGGCGCCATGAGGCGCGCACCGCGCCGTTGAAAGCGAAGAGGGCACCGGAATTCCGGTGCCCTCTTCGCTTTCTTCTCACTCCCCCAGTCCTAGTTCCCCGCCTGGCGCTGATCGGTGAGAGTCGCTGTGCCGTCCGACTGGCGATAGATGCAAGTGAGGTTCCAGGGCCGGTTCTGGCTCCGCGCCGTCATGGTCACGGTCACCTTCGAACCGCTCTGCCGGGAACTGGTGACGTAGACGCTCTGGTAGCCCATCGTGCTCGCCTTGTTGCTGCAGGCATCTCGGCCGCGCTGCGCGACGTTGCCGCCACCACCACCGCTCACCACCAGGTCTTCCGTCGTGATTCGCGCGCGCTTGCTGGACGAAGCGTACTGGCAGCCGACACTGTACTCGCGCGAGTTCCGGTAGGCGCGCAGGTAGACATACACGGTGCTGCCGTTCTGGTTGGCGTTGTCGACGCTGACGTCCTGGTAGCCACGACTCATGGTCTCGGCCCTGCACGCGGATGCCGCACGCTGCACGAGGCTGCCACCGACTGTCCCGCCGGGACCGGGCCAGGTGCCGGGGTACGCGCCCCAGCCGGAGCCCGGGCCGCCCCGGCCCACCACGAACTCCCCTCGGCAGCCATTGTCCACCCAGACGCCGTTGCCGTCGTACCCCCAATTCCGCCGCAGTACGCAGGGGGTCGACGAAATCTGCTTTCGCAATGACACCTCGCCCTCGGTGCGGGCGAAGCAACGGCTGTAGCGGCCGTCGTTGCTGCTGCAGTTGATGACCCGCATGTCACCCTGCCAGCTTGCATCCCCATAGCCGATCTCGAACTCCGCCCCACAGCCGTTCCCGACCCAGATCTGGTCCGCCTGGTATCCCCAGGTCTTTCCCGCGAGGCAGGGTGACTGCGAAAGTTGCTGGATCAGCCTCACATATCCGTATGTTGGTACCCTGCAGACCTCGAAGGAGCCGCCCCGGCTCTCGCACTTGAGCCTCTGGCCGAAGTTGCCCGACTCCCAGCCGCTCCCGGAGCCATTCACCCCGAAGCGCCCGCGGCATCCGCCATCCACCCACACGCTGTTCCAGTCGAAACCCCAGGTGCGACCATACTCGCATCGCACCTTGGAGAGGGCCTTCTCCAGCCGGACCCGCCCGCCCGTCTCGATCTGACAGTCCTTGAACCGGTTGTTCCTGCTTTCGCAGGTGATCGTTGACTGGGCAGCGGCTGGGGCGGCATGGACTGCCGAGGCGAGACAAAGCCCCGCGGCCATGAACACGATCCGGATGTTCAGCATGATCGCTCCTCGAAATGGCCGGGTAACACGGTGAAGATAGGCTGCGCCCGGAGCGGGCGCGAGACACTTGTCCCGGTGCGCTGCCACTGAGCGCGGAAGACTGACGCGCCGTGGCCTCTTACCTCCTGGCTCATCGGTTCGGTATCTTCTCAAGACCCAGCGAGCGTGGCGGAATTGGCAGACGCGCAGGACTTAGGATCCTGTGGGGAAACCCGTGGGGGTTCGAGTCCCTCCGTTCGCACTGAGCCCGCGCGATCAATCGATCGCGCGGGCTCATCCAGTTACCCGCCCTCCCCGCCCTTCCCGCCCTCCCCGCCTTTCCCGCCTTTCCCGCCTTTCAGAACGTCGCCCCCACCAGCCCGCTCGGCCCGATCGGCACCGCGATGCTGTCCTTCAGCGCGAACGTGCTGCCGTCATACACGAAGTAGTACGCCGGATCCGACAGCGCCGCCGACCCGAAGTATGCCTGATACACGTCCCCGTTCGGCGCGACCACCGCATCCGCGGCGCCGCGGCACGCTCCGCCGCTCGACGGCGCGCACAGTGGAACCGCCGGGCTCTTCACGAACGCCTCCGTGACCGTGTTCCACACCGCCGTGCCGTAGTTGAAGCTCGAGATGAATGCCCGTCCCTGGCTGTCGATGTTGATCGGCCCCGGGAAGTCGCCAAATCCGGTGATCACCGGATCCACCACGTTGCTGGCCAGGTTGATCACGCTCAGCGTGCCGTTGTTGAGCCCGTAGTCGCCGCTGTTCACCACGTACAGCTTGTTGTTGATGGTCGCCGCATACTGCGGGTTGGCTCCCACTTCGAACGTCCGGACGATCTCCATCGTCGCCGGGTTGAGCTCCGTCACCACGCCCGGTCCTGCCTGCATGTAGCTGTCGTCCAGGTTGCTGGAGACGACGAACACCCGTCCGCCCGTCGCCACTACGGCCGCCGGAAATTGCGTGACGGTAACCAGCCCTGTGATCTCGTTCCCGGCCTGCGCGGGATCGAATTTCCCGCACTGGTCCGTAGTCTGGTTGCACACGATGACGGTGCTCGCGTTGACGAATGCCACTCCCGTCGCGTTGCCCGACGCGAAGGTGAAGTATCGGTCCACCGTCTGGAGGGCAAGATCCACGTACGCCACGCTCGCGGCATTGCCGAGCGGCACCGCGGCAAAGGTGCCCGACACCGCGAGGCCCACCGGCGTCACGGCGGAACTGGCACCGAGCGGAATGCTCTCCCGCACGTTCGGCGCGCCGGTCTGCAGCATGAAGAGCGCCTTGTCGAGGTTGACCGCGAGCAGGATTCCCGGATCGGTCGGGGTGCCCTCGATGAAGGTGGGCGGTGGCGGCGTGTCGTCGCCACAGGCGCCGAGCACGACGGCGACAGCGAGCGCGAGGAGGAGTGAACGGCGTGACGTCATCGTGAGTCCTTATGAGCCAAATCGGAGGGAGATGTCGAACCGGAGCAGGCGCCCCGGGAGGGGAAAATCGACCAGCATGCCGGTGCGCGTGCCGATCACGTTGTCGATGGCGAAGCGCGCCTTGAGCGCCATTCCGCCGACCGGGATGGTGCGCGACACGCGAAGATCGAGCAGGTGGACGGGAGGAAGCGAGTTGAGGTCGGTGCCCATCGCCGTGCGGCGCGAGCCGGCATAGCGCCAGGCCAGCCCGCCGTCGAAGCCGAGGAAGCTGGCGTCGGCGCTCGCAGTGGCACTCCAGAGCGGGCGGTAGATCACCTGCCCCGACAGCACCGGGCTGTTGTACGTGACGCTCGCGAGCGCCGCCCCGCCGGCAAGCACCACATGGCTGCCGCGCGGGGCCAGGTGCACGTTGAGCTCGCCGCCGCGGCGGTTGACGTCGAAGTTGTTCGGGCTCCAGATGTACCTGAAGTCGGGTGACCAGAGGATCATCCCGTCGATGTTCGCGGCGAAGAGGTTGAGCCCCACGCTCGCATTCAGCGACGACGGTCCCACCTCGCGCGCTTCCAGGAACAGCGACCACTCGCTCTTCACCCGCTCGGGGGCGAGCAGCGGGTTGGGCTGCACCTGCACCCCTTCCTGGAAGTACATGTCGCCCAGTGTCGGCGGGTTGTATGCCTGCGCCCAGCGCAGCTCGGCGCTCCACCAGGCGTGCCGCAGCAACGCCCCCACCTGCGGCGAGGCATACCACTGGTCCGTCACCGAGCTGCCATCAACGCGCAGCGCGGCATTGGCGTCGAGCGCCCAGTCACCGGTGATGAGCGGCGCTCGGGCCGCGACCCGCCCGCCACCGTAGAGCGTGCGGTCGGGTGCAGCCGCGTCGAGCGCCGTGCCGCTGATGCCCATCCGCTGGAACTGTGCGCCGCCGCTCACCTCCCACCTTCCCACGGTGCGCGTCACCCCGGCATCAGCCAGGAACACGTCGGCGCGGTTCCGGTCGTCGTAGGGCGCGCTGAAGGGCGGTGTGCTGTCGGCAAACGTCGCATCCTGGCGCTGCAGCGAGACGCTCGCCGTCGCCGTCGCGCGCCCCAGCCTCATCGTGCCGTCCAGGCCCACGCCGATGCGCTGCTGGGTCTGGTGCCCGGTGAGCGACGGCTGCACTGCCGTGCCCGGCATGCCCCGGTCCACGTCGAAGTACTCGCCGCGCAGGTGTGCCTCGCCGGTGGCCCCGGTCCACGCCACGGCACCATTGAGCGAGACATCGCGCGCCGCCGAGTTGAGCCTCAGCCCGGTGCCGCCGCCGCGCTCGGGGGGGATGTCATAGGGGAAATCACCCGCGAAGTCGTTGTACGCCCCACTCAGCGATGCCGCGACCCCGCCGGCCGCGCTGCGCCCGACGCCGACCCGCCCTGCGAGTGCCCGGCCGCCATAGCTGCCCGCACCCACGTCGGCCTGCGCCTCCACACCCAGTGGGCGACGCGTCTCCACCACGATGGCACCACCCAGTGCCTGCTGGCCGTAGCGCGCCGACTGCGCGCCTCGCACCACCGAGATCTTCTCCACGTTGTCGAGCCGTACCAGCGAGAGATCGGCGCTGCCACTCACTGCCTGGTTCTGCGGCACGCCATCGACCAGCACCAGAACCTGGTTGGCGCTGGAGCCGCGGATCGACGCCGTGGCCGGCGAGCCCGGCCCGCCGCTCCGCGTCACCACGACACCGCCCTGCTGCTGCAGGATGTCGGCGAGGTCGCTGGCGCCGCTTTGCTCGATCTCCGCGCGGTCGATGGACGTGACGCCGCCAGTTGCCGGCCCTGCCGTCGCCGTCAGTTCCGCGAGCTGCACCGGCACGGCCGGCATCATGAACGTGAGTGAGGACGTGCTGCCGTTGGCGAGCTCGACGTCGCGCGTCACCGACGCGAAGCCCACCCGCCGCACCGTCACCTGTGCCGGCCCCGGCTTGAGCGCGCGCAACACAAAAGTGCCGTCGGTCCCGGTCACGGCGTGCGACCCGTCGCTCGAGAGGACCTCGGCGTCCTGGATCGGGCTGGACGTGACGGCGTCGAGCACGCGGCCCCGCAGCTCGGGCGCGTGCTGCGCACGGAGGGGCACGGCATGCGCCGTGACCAGGGCTGCGAGCACGGGGAACAGCCGGCGGAGGCGCATCACGAGCCCGGCGTCTCGATGGGCAACGTGAGTCTCGGCACCACCAGCGGGCTGCCCCGCTCGGCTCCCGGTCCCGGGTGACTCACCACGTCGATGGGCCAGCCATACACGGTGGACAGCGTCTCGCCGGTGAGGACCGCACGCGCGTCGCCCTGTGCCACCAGCGAGCCCTCGGAAAAGAGCAGGATCCGGTCTGCCAGGCGCGAGGCGAGCGAGAGGTTGTGCGTCACCAGCACGACCGTGCGTCCCTGCGACGCCAGTTCGCGCAGGAGGGCGAACAGCTCGATCTCGTGTCGCACGTCGAGGCCCGCCGTCGGCTCATCCAGCACGATCGCGGAGCCGTGCTGCGCCAGCGCGCGCGCGATGCGCACCCGCTGCTGTTCCCCGCCGCTCAGCGTGGCGAACAGCCGGGCGGCAAAAGCCAGCGCATCGACATCCTCGAGCGCGTGCCGCACGATCCTGCGGTCCTCCTCGTTCTCCGCGCGCCACGGACCGAGATGCGGATAGCGACCCATCGCCACCACCTCGCGCACCGTGATCGGGAAGACCGATTCCTCGCCCTGCGGCACGAAGCCGATCTCCCTCGCAATGGCGCCGCGCGGCCACGAAGCGAGGCTGCGGCCGCGAAACTGGACGACGCCGGCAGTCGGTGCCGCGAGGCCGATCAGCAGCCGCACGAAGGTGGACTTGCCGGCACCGTTGGGCCCCAGGATCGCCGTCACGCCGCCCCCAGCGAGAGCGCAGGTCACATCACGCAGCGCGTCCCGTGAGGCGCCCGGATGCCGGAAGCGCACGCCCTCCACCGTCCACGCGATGTCAGTCATCGCGGCGCCTCAGCAGCACGACGAACACCGGCACGCCCACCAGTGCGGTCAGCACGCCGATCGGCAGTTCGGTGGGTGCGGCTGCCGTGCGCGCCGCCGCATCGGCGCCGACCAGGAAGATGGCGCCCAGCAGCGCCGCACTGGGCAGCAGTTGCCGGTAGTTGCTGCCCCACGTGAGGCGAACCGCGTGGGGAATGATGAGGCCCACGAACCCGATGACACCGCTCACCGACACCGCCGCTGCCGCGAGCACCGAGGCGAGCGCGAAGCAGAGGTACTTCACCCGTTCTACCGGTACGCCAAGCGCGGCCGCGGTCGGCTCGCCAACGGCGAGGAGGTTGAGCGAGCGCGCCAGCCCGAACAGCACCACTCCGGCGATCACGAGCGGCACCGCGAGCAGCAGTACGTGCTGCCACGTGGCACCCGCCAGGCTCCCCATCATCCAGAACACCGCGGAGCGGAACGACTCCGCGTCGGCGAAGGTGAGAAAGAGGAGCACCGCGGCATTGCAGAAGGCGCCCACCACCACGCCGGCGAGCAGCAGGGTGCGGCGGTCGAGAACGCGCCCCGCCACCAGCGCCACGCGCAGCACCAGTACGATGGCGGCGAGGCTCCCGGCGAACGCGAAGGCAGGAATGATCCAGGGACTGAGCCGGTCGAGGCCCAGCACCGTCGCTGCCACGGCGCCGAGTGCCGCACCGCTCGACACGCCGAGGATGTATGGCTCGGCGAGGGTGTTGCGGAGCAGTGCCTGGTACGTGGCACCGCTCACGGCGAGTGCCGCCCCGCAGAGTGCCGCGAGCACGACGCGCGGGATCCGGAGCCCGACGACGATGGTGCGGGTCGCGTTGTCGGCGGTGCCGC
This sequence comes from uncultured Gemmatimonadales bacterium, assembly GCA_963773095.1. Taxonomy (GTDB): domain Bacteria; phylum Gemmatimonadota; class Gemmatimonadetes; order Gemmatimonadales; family GWC2-71-9; genus JAGGAG01. The sequence continues at coordinate 33,370 of CAVYZY010000005.1, read as the reverse complement.
GGAGCGCGGCAATGATGTCGGCAAGGGTGAGGCCCACGGCACCCACGCGCACCGCCAGCATGCCCGCGAGCCCGAGCAGCAGGAGCAGCAGGAGGTAGCGTCGGGCGGTCGCCGCGGTGGTCGTCACGGTACGGGACAGGTTTCGTCGTGCAGCAGCACCTCGAGCCGCCGCGCCGCGATGGCGACGTTGGTGCCGGGCCGGTTCGCCAGGTCGGCGTCAACGAGTGCCAGGCACCCATCCTTCACTGCACGGAGGTCGCGCCACCCGGCGGTGTTGCGCAGCCTTTCGCCCACCTGCGCCGACATCTCGCCCACCGGCAGCACGATGATGTCGGGATCGCGCCTGACCACTTCCTCCAGCGACACGGTGGGCCACTTCGTGGTCGCGTCCTTGAACACATTGTCCGCGCCGGCGATGTCGAGCAGTTGGTCGATGAAGGTGCCGGGGCCCGCGGTCATCGGAGGGTCGTTGTACACCACGTAGAACACTCGGCGCCGCGAGCGCTGCGCCGCGATGGATTGCGTTTCCTTCAGGGAGGCGCGCAGTGCGCCCAGCAGGCTGTCGCCTGCCGCCTGCCGCCCCAGCGCCTGTCCCATCACGGCCACCACGCGGTACGCATCGGTGGTGTCCTGTACCTCGAAGGCAAGGGTGGCGATCCCCGCCTTCTCCACCTGGCTGCGCAGGTCGCCCCGCTTGTCGCTGGCCCACACCACCACCAGGTCGGGCCGGAGGGCGATGATCGCCTCGACGCTCGGGCTCAGGCCCCTCCCGATCAGCGGAACGGCGGCAAGCGTGGTGTCGTGGTCGTACTCCGTCCGGGCGACGAGGCGGTCGCCCGCGCCGAGTGCAACGATGGTTTCGGTGACACTGGGAACGAGGGAGACCACTCGGCGGACCGGGGCAGCGAGATGCACAGTGTGCCCGGCATCGTCTGTCAGCGCGATCGACGCGCTTCCGGACTCGGTCTTCCTGTCGCCGCCCTGGCAGGCGGCGACGAACAGCAACAGGACTGAAAACAAAACACCCACTCGTTCCGGCTCCTGGAACGAAGGGGTGCAACGCTGGCATTCGCCTCCCGTGCGGAGACGTCGCCCACCCCCGCGTCCCTCCCTGGAGAGACATGATGCGGGCGCAGGCGGGCCAGTCTCCTGGCTCGAGGCAGTGGCGCCAGCCTTCCCAGGGAGCAGACCGTCCCCAGTGGCAGTTACGTTGGCGACACTGGACCGCGGATCGTCTCGCGGGCCTCATACAGTGGCGGGGCCGCGCCGGCTTGGTACCGGCTTCCTTATAGCAGCACCACCTGCGTCTATGAACAGCGTCGGGATTGTACCGGACGGATCGGCGCTTCGCAACACGAATTGCTTGTGAAATGTTTCACATATAACCACTCATCTCGTTCCCACTTCCCTCCGCTGTCGCTGTTCCTCCTCACGCATTCGCGGTCCCTCCTTACGCTGTTCGCCCCCCAACCCGCTCCTGTTATCTTTGTCCCATGTCCAACATCACCATCGAGAAGAAGTCCGAGGACGCCGCGTCCAGGTCCCTCCAGGTCACCGTGGCCGTAGAGCGTGTCAAGCAGGCCGAGGACAAGGCCGTGGCCATGTACGCCAGCCGCGCCCGCTTGCCCGGGTTCCGCCCCGGCAAGGCCCCCGTCGCCATCGTCCGGAAGCGCTTCGACCAGGCCATCAAGCAGGCCGTCCTGGAGGACGTGATCCGTGAGAGCTGGGAGACCGCCCAGTCGGAACAGGGACTGAAGCCCATTTCCGACCCGTCGGTCCGCAACCTCAAGTTCGAGCAGGGTGGCCCGGTGGAGTTCGAGCTCGTGGTCGAGGTCCAGCCCGAGATCACCCTGGCCAGGACCGGCGGCTTCAAGCTCACCCGGACCTTGGGCAAGGTGGACGAGGCGGCGATCACCGAGCAGCTGGAACGGATGCGCGAGCGGAAGGCCAACTGGCTCCCGGTCGAGGGCGGCAAGCCCGCCCCCGGCCAGATGGTGCGTATCGAGGTAGCCCCGATCGACGACGGCAAGGTGGGTGAGTCCAACCCGCACAACATCGTTCTCGGCCAGAACCAGGCGGTGCCCGACCTGGAAGAAAAGGTGATGGGTCTCGAGGCCGGGCAGACGGTGGACGCCGACGTCCGGTTCCCCGAGGATCATCCCGACGAGGCACGCCGTGGGCAGACCCGGCGCGTGCGCGTCACCTTGCATGAGATCAAGCGCCAGGAACTGCCGCCGCTCGACGACGCCTTTGCGAGCGAGGTTGGCAACTTCGACACCCTGGCGGCCCTGAAGGATGCCATCCGGACCGACCTCGCCCGCGACGCCGAGCGTACCGCCGACGCGCAGGTCCGTTCGGCGCTGATCAACGAGATCGTGTCGGCCAACAGCGTGCCGGCCCCCCACTCGCTGGTACACCGCTGGCTCCATGCGTACGCGCATCAGTTCGGCATTCCCCACGAGCCGCACGAGGCGCTGGAGAAGTTCGAGGCCCAGTTCCACGACATCGCCGAGGCGCAGGTGCGCCGCGACCTGGTCATCGGGGCGGTGGTGGACAAGGAAAAGCTCCAGGCCACCGAGGCCGAGATCGACGAGCGCATCGGCGCGCTGGCGGCGGCGCGCGGCGTGTCGGCTGGCGACCTCTACGGGCAGTTCCAGAAGGCGGGGCGCCTGGCCGAGCTCGAGCACAGCATCACGGAAGACAAGGCGTTCACCTGGCTGCTCTCGCAGTCCACCGTAGTGGAGGCGAAGTCCTGACGATGGCCCTGTACCCGCCCTACATCATCGAGCGTTCCAGCCGCGGCGAGCGGACGTATGACATCTTCTCGCGCCTGCTCATGGACCGCATCGTGTTCCTTGGAGCGCCGATCAACGATGACGTCGCCAACATCATCATTGCCCAGTTGCTCTTCCTCGAGGCCGACAACCCCGAGAAGGACATCTATCTCTACCTGAACTCGCCCGGTGGCGTCGTGTCGTCCGGTCTGGCCATCTACGACACCATGCAGCACCTCAAGGCACCGGTGAACACCATCTGCATGGGCATGGCCGCCTCGATGGGGTCGTTCCTCCTGGCCGCGGGCAGCAAGGGCAAGCGTAGCGCCCTGCCCCACGCCCGGATCATGATCCACCAGCCGTCGGGCGGCGCGCAGGGCACCGCCGCCGACATCGAGATCCAGGCGCGCGAGATCCTCTACCTCCGCACCAAGCTCAACTCGCTCTACGCCCTCCATACCGGGCAGCCGGTGGAGTCGATCGAGCGGGACATGGACCGGGATCGCTTCATGAGCGCCGAGGAAGCCATGGCGTATGGGCTGATTGACAAGGTCTTCTCGCCTCGCAAGGCCGCGGAGACCCTCGCGGCCGTCGCGGCGGGGTAGCCCTTGACGCCCCCCGTGGGGCGGGCAAGCTTTCGGCTCGCCCCATACCACATCCCGGAAACGGCCTGAATGTCGAACGACAAGCACCTGCGTTGCTCGTTTTGCGGAAAGTCGAAGGACTCGGTCCGGAAGTTCATTTCGGGCCCGTCCGTCTATATCTGCAACGAGTGCATCACCCTCTGCAACGAGATCCTGGCGGAGGATGAGGAGCGCGAGGTTGCCGACAGCATTACCCAGGTACCGCTGCCGCAGGAGATCAAGGACGTCCTCGATCAGTACGTAATCGGCCAGGAGCGCGCAAAGCGAACCCTGGCCGTTGCCGTTTACAACCACTACAAGCGCATCAACTCGCAGTCGGGCCGCGACGGCGACGTCGAGCTGGACAAGTCCAACATCCTGCTCATCGGCCCCACCGGCGTCGGCAAGACGCTGCTGGCCCAGACGCTCGCCCGCATCCTCGACGTGCCCTTCACCATCGCCGACGCCACCACCCTCACCGAAGCCGGCTACGTCGGCGAGGACGTGGAGAACATCCTGGTGCGCCTGCTGCAGGCCGGGGAGTTCAACGTCTCCGAGTGCGAGCGCGGCATCGTCTACATCGACGAGATCGACAAGATCGCGCGCAAGTCCGAGAACCCGAGCATCACCCGCGACGTGTCGGGCGAGGGCGTGCAGCAGGCACTGCTCAAGATCCTCGAGGGCACCGTGGCGTCGGTGCCGCCCCAGGGCGGCCGGAAGCACCCGCAGCAGGAATACATCCAGATCAACACCAAGGACATCCTGTTCATTTGCGGCGGCGCCTTCGACGGGCTGGAGAAGATCATCGAGACCCGCACCGGCCGTCAGCTCATCGGCTTCAATGGTCAGGAGCGCGAGGGTGTGAAGGGGTCCGACCCGCGTAACCCGTTCGCCGAGGTGGAGCCCGACGACCTGCTTCGTTTCGGGCTCATCCCCGAGCTCGTGGGACGCCTGCCCGTCACCGTGTCACTCGAGAACCTGGATGAGGAGTCCCTCATGCGGATCCTCGTCGAGCCGAAGAACGCGCTCACCAAGCAGTACAAGAAGCTCTTCGAGCTGGAGAGCGTCGGCCTCACGTTCGACCAGGAAGCGCTCCGCGCCGTCGCTGCCAAGGCGCTCAAGCGCGGCACCGGCGCCCGCGGTCTCCGGTCGATACTCGAGACCATGATGACCGACCTCATGTTCGACCTCCCCGCGCGCGAGGACGTGCGCGAGGTGGTGATCACCAAGGAGTCGGTGAGCGACGGCGGCACGCCGCTCATCGTCACCGAGCGGGTCAAGCAGAAGAAGGAAGCCTGACACCCGCGCCCTTCCTTGACCTCCCGGTAGAGTTCGTCGGTTCCTTCCCAGATCCACTCACGAATCTCGATCCGGTCCTGCCCGAGATCGCGTTCATCGGGCGCTCGAACGTTGGCAAGTCGAGCCTGCTCAACTCGCTGACCGGCCGGAAGGGCTTGGCGCGGGTCAGCGGCACCCCCGGCAAGACCCAGCACATGAACATGTTCCGGCTCCCCACCTTTTATATGGTGGACCTTCCGGGCTACGGGTTCGCCCACGCCAGCAAGGGCATGCGTGCGGCGTACCGGAAGCTGGTCGAGGGGTACCTCACAAAGCGGAGTCACTTGCGAGGCGTGGTCTGGCTGCTGGACATCCGGCACGAGCCGTCCAGCGACGACCTTGCCTTCCAGGATCTGCTCGCCGAGAGCGGCCGGCCAGCGCTGGTGGTGCTGACCAAGGCGGACAAGCTGGGCCGGCAGCAGCAGCGCCTGCAGACCAAGGTCATCGCCAAGGTCCTGGGGCTCACGGAAGACTCGCTGCAGCCGGTGAGCAGTGTGGAGGGGATGGGAATCGCGGAACTGGGTGAGAGCATCAAGGCGGCTGTGGCGGCAGACTAATGCTCATTACCCACGACTCACGACAGCCCGCCCCGAATTAGATTGAGGCATACCCCCGGAGGCGCCATGAGACGGTCTGCCGCACTGCTTGTTCTGCTCGTCGTGCCCGCGCTCTGGCATCCGCGGCATTCCCACGCGCAGAACCTCCCCAGCTCGGAACAGGTGGTGCCGCCCGGGTTCGGTACGCTCAAGCAGGAAGACCTGCAGATAGCGCTCGCCACCTCGGCGATCTCGATCCGGTTCACGCCCCTCGATCCCCGGGTCATCAACCTGCTCGCGCCGGACGCCTACCAGGCCATGGCCGCGCTGGTCACCAACAACCGCCCGCGCATCGACTCGGCGGCCCGCCACAACGCCGTGTCCCGCCCCGGGATCGCCTACGTTCAGTTCTACGGCCTGCAACCCGGCGCCAATTTCGACGCCCAGTCGCTGGTGCTGGTGTTCCGCGGCCGGCTGCTGCGCCCGATCGCGATCCTGCCCTATTCGCAGAATTTCAACGACGGCCGGCTCGAGCCGCGGCAACAGGTGACCGCGTTCTACCTGTTCGAGGAGCAGATCCCCGTGCTGGAGCCGTTCTCCCTCCAGTACTACCAGCAGTACAGCACCGAGTGGACCAGCAATCGCGTGTCGAAGATCAACACCGAGCGCCAGCTCTGCCTGCTCCGCGCGTCAAAGGGAACAAGCACCACCGGCCCGGTCACGAACCAGCAGTCGCGCTGACGGCGGCGAGCTGTTCCCCGGGGACGAAGAGGTAGTCGCACTCATGCTTGTTCGCCGCTGACCAGATACCCGGCGGGAATCCCTGCACCAGGGTCAGGCCGGCCAGGCTTCCCCCCTCCGTCTTCCTGATGCTCAGGATGACATAGCGGAGCTCCTCGAGCGCCGCCCGAAGTAAGTCGTTCCGCGCCCGTTGCAGTTCCGCGTCGGCCCCGCGCGCAGGATACAGCACTTCGCAGAGGACCAGGGGCCGTTCTTCCCCGAGCGCCGCCCGCATCCCGCGCACGACCTCGAGTTCAGCGCCTTCGACGTCGATCTTCACGAACCGGACCGGTCCCGGCGCCACCTCGCGGCGGATGTCGTCGAACACGAGGCTGGCTACGTACTCGGCGCGCACCTTTTCCTCCGGCCTCAGGCCGCCTATCACCGTCGCCATCTCGTCGGTCTCGGTACCGGTGCGGAGCCACAGCCGCCGCACCGTGTTGGTACTCGAGAGCGCCGCGGGCACGACCTGCCACTCCGTGATGGCGTTCAGGCGCAGCAGCTCGTGGACGTAGTCGACACAGGCCACGTTGGGTTCGAACCCGACGTACCGCGACATGGGCGCGGTGCACTGCAGGTCGATCAGCGTGTGTCCGAGGTTCACCCCCACGTCGATGAATCCGCTGCCGTCCTTCGGCATGAGCAGGGCGAACAGCTGACGGCGCCACTGATCCTCCAGCAGCTCGAAGGGGATGTGCCGGCCGCCGAGCACGGGGAACCTGAATGTCCGGTCCGCCACCCGGACCGGCCGCCACGTTCGCAGGTGGCGGTACAGCCGCCACGGCGCATGCTGCCACAGGAACTCGTGCACCCGGCTGTCGAGACCGGCGGCATCAGGCGGGAGCGCCTCCGTCTTCATCGCCGGAGCTCGACGGCGGCCGCCGCCTTGGGCAGCTGCGGCAGCGCCGGCGTGGCCGCGAGCATGGCCTCCACGAGCAGAACGTCCAGCAGTCTTGCCATGTCACGCCAGGCGTAGTGCTCGCGCACGTGTTCGCTGGCCTCCATGCCCAGCTCGGCGCGGCGAGTTTCGTCCTGCAGCAGCGAAACGACACAACGGCTGAAGGCCGCGGCGGCGTCGTGAACGAGGGACTCGGCGCCTGGCGGCAGCACCAGGCCGTTCCGGGCGAGACTGGACATGACCACCGGCACCCCGACGGACCATGCCTCCAGGACCTTGTTCTTCACACCGGCACCGCAGCGCATCGGGGCCACCGCCACCCACGCACAGCCGATCGTCTGCGCCATGTCGGTCACCGGCCCTGCGACCGTGATCCCGTCCTGGCCGTCCAGCGCAGAGATCTCGGGACTGGGATGCCGGCCGGCGATCAGGAATCGGGCGCGGGGCACCGCGTGTCGCACCCGGGGCCAGATGCGGCGCGCGAAGTACACGGCCGCGTCCACGTTGGGCTGGTAGGCCATGCTGCCGCTGAACACGACGAGCGGCTCATGGCTCCGCGTGGCTGGCACGGCGGCCGGCGGTGCCACCCCGTTGGGTACCACGTGCACGTTGTTTCCCCGCCCCAGCCGGCGCAGCCACCGCGCATCGTCGTCGCCCACCACGGTGACGGTCCGGAAGGAGCGGAGCATGCGCGCTTCGTAGCGCGCGAACTCCGCCACGTCGAGCAGTCGGCTCAGGCGCCCCCGAAGCCCCCGTGTCACCCTGACGTAGCGCCAGGCGGTGAGGGTAGAGCAGTCCACCCGGTCGTGCACCACCGGTGGCCCGTCCGCCGGCCAGCAGTGCTCCGCGCCGAAGAAAGCGATGCCCGCCGTCGGGGCGAAGTCGGCGCAGGCATGTGCGAGGGCCGCGCGCAGCGGCGCGCCATCGAAGCGCCACGGGACAAACCCCCACGGCGGCGCCGGCTCGGCCGGCGTCCACTCGTACCACTTGAGCCGCACCGGCGCCTCCGACACTGGCAGGCGCGGCGCGACGAGCGCGATGTCCCAGCGCTCCGACAGTGCTTCGAGCATCGCGGCGAGTCGGAGGGCCAGTCCGTCTCGCACCGGCCACGGCGGCAGTGTGGCAGCAACGAGTAGTCGATCTTCCACCTTGATCTCCAGTCTCGTCGAGCAGGGAAAGGAACGGCGGCCCGCTTGTCGTAAGATGGGCCCAGGTATGCCAGCCAGCCATGGGCCGCGGATATTTGGGATGATTGGCCCATACAGGCACACGGCTGCCTGCCTGCCTCCATCTGCCCTATCCGTTCTACCCACCTCCTCGTCCGCCCGCCCCACCCGCCTTTACGCCGCCGTGACACAACGGCGGTGCTCCATCCTACATTCGTGACTTTGTGACACGTCCGTGGCACTCCGGTGCGCTGGCCGATACGCGCATCGGGGACTTTTGGGCCTTGCCAGCAAGGGCGGCATTGCCGGACATCGCCGGCGCCTGCCCGACACGCACCCGGGCCCAAGAGAGCCATGCACCGCATTCGAACGTTCGCTCGCTTCGCCTCCCTCTTCACGCTGTTGCTGGTGCCCGCTGCACTTGCCGCGCAGGAGACCGGGCGGATCGTCGGTCGCATCGTCGAGAGCGGACAGGGCGCGCCAATCGCCGGCGCGCAGGTCCAGATCACCGGCACCGACATCCACACGGTGTCGGCCATCGACGGCCGCTACACTCTGCAGAACGTGCCGGTCGGCCCGGTCTCCATTACCGCGCGCATGCTTGGATTTGCACCCAAGACGGTGACGGGGCTAGTGGTGACCGGCAAGGACGTCGTCGAGCAGAACATCTCGCTGGCGACGTCGATCGTGCAGCTGGAGGAAGTGGCGGTCACCGCCGAGGCGGAGAGGGGCTCCCTCAACTCCGCGCTGGACACCCAGAAGAACTCCAACAGCGTCATCAACTCGATCAGCGCCGAGCAGATCGAGAAGTCACCTGACAGCGACGCCGGCCAGGCAGTGCAGCGGGTGAGTGGCGTGTCGGTGGAAGACGGCAAGTACGTGATCGTGCGCGGCCTGGGTGAGCGCTACACCACCACGGCGCTCAACGGTGCCACGATCCCCAGCGCCGAGACCGACCGGAAGGTGGTGCCGCTCGACCTCTTCCCCACGAACCTGCTCGAGGGCATCACCACCTCCAAGACATTCACGCCCGACCAGCCCGGCGACTTCAGCGGCGCCCGCGTCGACCTGAAGACGAAGGAGTTCCCCGCCGGCCGCCAGGTCAACATCGGCGTGTCCGCCGGGTTCAATTCCGCCGTTACCGGACAGAACATCGCGAAGGCACCCACCGTCAGCGGTGACCTGTTCGGCAACGGCGCCAGGAACCGCGCCCTCCCGGCGGACGTTGCCGCAGCCGGCGACCTCTCCACGGTGAACCAGGGGCAACTCAACGCCCTCATCGGCTCCTTCCGGAATGTGTGGAGCCCGAATGACGGCTCCGGCAATGGGGCGGGCGGCTTCAACGCATCCATCGGCGGCGAGGACCCGCTCTTTCACCACATGTTCGGTTACCTCGCCTCGTTCAGCTACGGATACGCGCAGGAGATCAGGTCCGACCAGACCAAGGGTGTGACGAAGCGTGGCGACGCAGTGGGTACTGCCCTCCCGCTCAACCAGTACAACGGACAGAGCTCCAGCGGCAGTGTGCTCTGGGGCGGCCTGCTCAACTTCTCCACCCGCCTCGGCTCCAGTTCCAGGTTCGAGTTCAACAACACCTTCACCCGTGGCGCCGACAATTCGGTGGAAGACCTGGGCGGATACAACGAGGAGTTTGGGACCAACTTCCTCTTCTCGCGCCTCACATATATCCAGCGCAGCGTCCGCACCAACCAAGTCGTTGGCAACCACCTCGTCAGCCCGCGCAACTACGTCACCTGGCAGGTCGCGACGAGCGCTATCAGCCGCGATGAGCCGGATCGTTCCGACATCGGGTATCTCGCCCGCCCCGGCACCGATGGGCAGCTCGAGCCCTACCAGTGGTTCGGCCAGAGCCGGTTCGCCACGCGCACCTGGAGCACGCTCAACCAGTCCAACTGGGATCTCGGCGCCAACTGGCAGCACAGCTTCGGTTTGCTGGACCGGCCCTGGAACGTGAAGGCTGGTGGTGCCTGGCGCACCGCCAGCCGCGACGTGGACATCCGGTCCTACGACATCGTGAACCAGCAGCTCCCGCAGTCGGCGCTGGAAGTGCCGCCCGAGCAGATCTTCTCGGATGCCAACATCAACGCGAGCAGCTTCTTCATGCAGGCGAACGCCAATGGCGGTCGCTACAGCGCCAGCGAGGACATCTACGCCGGATACGTCCAGGTCGAGTTCCCGCTGACCCAGCGGCTACAGCTGGTCGGCGGCGTACGGCTCGAGTCGTGGAACCTGGATGTTGCCAGCGTGACGACGAGCGGAGCAGTGGTGGACGCGAATCCCAGCAAGACTGACCTGCTGCCGTCGCTTGGTCTGAACTACATGTTGACGCCCGACCAGAACCTGCGCTTCGCCGCTACCCAGACGGTGTCGCGCCCCGAATACCGTGAACTCTCGCCGATCGCCTACTTCGAGCAGGTCGGCTTCGCGGTCACCCAGGGCAACCCGGGCCTCGACCGCGCGCTCATCCAGAACCTCGACCTGCGCTGGGAATGGTTCCCCCGCTCCGGAGAGATCCTGAGCGCCGGCGTCTTCTACAAACACTTCGACGCACCCATCGAGAAGGTCTACATCCAATCGGCCGGCGCCAACATCCTGAGCTACGTGAACGCCGCCGGCGCCAATAACTACGGCCTCGAGCTCGAGGCACGAAAGAGTCTCGACTTCTTCGGCAGCTCGATGAAAGTGTTCTCCGCGTTCGCGAACGTCACCGTGATGAAGAGCTCGATCACGGTCGGCAACGACAGCATCTCGGCCGCCACCAACCCGGTGCGCCCGATGGTGGGCCAGTCCCCGTACATCGTCAACGCCGGCCTCCTCTTCGCGAAGAACGCCTGGGCCGCATCGCTCCTCTACAACGTGCAGGGACAGCGCATCCTCGAGGCCGGTACCGGTGGCATCCCGGACGCCTACGAGAAGCCCCGGAGCATGATCGACGCGACGGTACAGATCCCGGTCTTCGGCAACCTCATGGCCAGGGTTGAGGCGAGGAACCTCCTCAACGCCCGGTACCTCTTCGAGCAGGGTGGCGTCGTGCGGCAGGCGTATTACACCGGCCGGACCTTCGGCGTGAGCTTCAAGTGGGAGATCTAGCCGCGGTTGACACGATTGTGACCGGATGTTGGCAGGCTCGGGACGCCAACCCGTTTTCATATGCAACTTCACCATCCATGAGGACCACGATGACGCTGTTTTCCCGGAAGTTCGTGCTCGCCGGCCTGGCCGCCTTCGCGGTCACCGCCTGCAGCGGTGATAACAACACCGGGCCGTCGATCCCGGCGGTACCCACCGGCCTCACGGTGGAGCCGGTCACTGCCACCACGGCGCACATCAGCTGGAATGCCGTCTCAGGTGCGACGAGCTACAGCCTGCAGCGCGCGCTCAAGTCGGCGCCCACGGTATACACCGACCTGGACGCCGCGATCAGCGGGACGTCGTACGACGATGCCACCCTGACGCTCCCGGTCACGGACTACGCCTATCGCGTGGCGGCGAACAACGCGGCCGGCACGAGCGCCTACACCGCCAACGTCAGCTTCTCCGCCGGCGTCATCACCGGCAACGTCACCGCCAGCCGCACCCTGTACGCCGATACGCTCTACACTCTCTCCGGCTATGTGAAAGTGCAGAACGGCGCGACGCTCACGATCCAGCCCGGAACGCGCATCATCGGGGATACGCTCGTCGCCGGCAGCTCGCTCTGGATCCTTCGCGGTGCGAAGATCCAGGCCAACGGCACCGCGGCATCACCGATTGTCTTCACATCGGGCCGCCTCCCGGGCAACCGCAAGCCGGGCGACTGGGGCGGCATCATCATCATCGGGAACGGCGTCATCAACCGCACTGGTAGCCCGATCCTCACCGAGGGCGGCGCGGCGGGTGTGGCCGAGAACTATGCCGGCGGCACCGATAACAACGACAACAGCGGCACCCTGCGGTACGTGCGCATCGAGTTCGCCGGCTACGACGTCTCCAACGGCGCCGGCCAGGAGTTGAACACGCTCTCCAGCTACGCCGTCGGTCGTGGCACCACGTACGAGTACATCCAGAGCATGGCCGGCCTCGACGACTCCTTCGAATGGTGGGGCGGCGCCGTGGATAGCCGCTACCTCGTGTCCTACGAGTCGGGTGACGACCACTTCGACTGGACCGAGGGATACCAGGGCCGCAACCAGTTCATGATCGCCTTCCAGAGCACGCGCCTCACGCCTGCGCCGGGCTCCGGCGTGCAGTCGGGCGACCCGCGCGGCTTCGAGGGCGACGGCTGCGATCCGGTCGTCAGCGGCTGCACCCTGACGGCCACCACCGCCAGCACCCCGTACTCGATGCCGGTGTTCGCCAACTTCACCATGATCGGCACCGGCAGCACCGTTGCCGCCTTCCCCGCCGACGGCAATGGCGGTGTCTGGCGCCGTGGCACCGGCGCCACCGTCCTCAACGGTGTGCTGTCGCGCTACAAGGGCATCGCAATCAACATTCGTGACGCCTGGACCGACTCCCTCTTCACTGCGAACGGCGGCAAGGACTCACTCTGGATCTCCAATACGCTGCTGGCGCAGAACGGCTACAACTACGACACCACCGGTGCCGGGTACGCGCAGACCACCAACTGGAACGCCGGACGTCTCGCGACCATGCTGGCTTACGCCAGTAACGTGCAGGTGGACACGCTGCTCGGACTCACGCTGACGCCGCCAGCCCTCAACTGGAAGCCGAAGGCCGGCTCTCCAGCCACCGGGGCGGGTGTCACTGCTCCGCCGACGCTGGTCACGAACCGCACGCAGGGTTACTTCGGCAACACCTGGGTGTACACGTCCTACATCGGTGCAGTGGACCCGGCAGCCGGCACGCCCTGGTACTCGGGCTGGACCGTCTACGAGATCAACTGAACCGAGCCAACCTTCGCCCGACCGGCGGCAGGCCCGCGCCGGTCGGGCAGTTTTTTGCCCACGAACCGATTGTCACGAGGCACCAGCATGAACCGCTCGACCGCATTCATCCTGACTGTCGCCGCGCTTGCTGCCGGATGCGGCCGCGAGCGGACACCAGCGACCGCGTCCGGAAACACCCCGCCGGCGACCGCCACGCCGCAGCACGTCGACAGCGTGGTGCCGCGCGAGGTGACGCTGGCGCAGTTCCGGGAAGGCACGAAGCCGGTCGATCGATTCACCGGTGGGGCGCCCTCACGCGACGCCCTCGTGCGCGAATGGGTGAAGGCGGTCGAGAGCAGTGATACGGCGAAGCTCACAAGCATGCGGATCAACCGCGACGAGTTCGCGTGGCTCTACTACCCCACCGCCGCGCAGGGACTTCCCCCCTACGACCTGAGCCCGGCGCTGCTCTGGTTCACCGTCGATGGCCAGAGCAACAAGGGCTTGACGCGCCTGCTGCTGGATCGTGGGGGGATGCCGCTGCATGTGATCGGCTACAGCTGTGATCCGAAGTCGGCTACGGAGGGAGAAAACACGACCTGGGGGCCGTGCACGCTCAAGCGGGTGCGCGCTCCCGGCGATACCATCGAGGAGCGGCTCTTCGGCCTGATCGTGGAGCGCGGCGGCGAGTGGAAGTTCCTGAGCTACAAGGGGAGGTTCGACTAGGCGGGGAGGGCGGGGAGACCCTCATGCTCCGAGCGAGCAGGATGACAAGCCCCATCGCGTTTGCCTGCAGATTCGCCAGTTCCTGCCATTTTCCCCGTGACAGGAATCCCAGGTCGTGTGCCAGCCGCAGGTGATTGTCGGGCTCACCGAGTGAGCCCAACGCGATATCGAGATACCGCTAGGGTTTCAGTCGCGGAGTTGGAGATCGGCATCCAAACCACGCGGCCACCGGCAGAACTCACCTTCCCCACCTTCCCCGCCTTCCCCGCCCTAGTACCCCGCCGCAGTCGCCGGCTGCCATGGCGCCAGCACCACGTTCCCCGAGACCGTCTCGCCGGTGGCTTCCTCTGACGCGCTGCCCCAGAAGTTGCCACCGGCGTTGAGCTCGGGCGCGATCACATAGAACCGCCCCGGCCGCAGGAAGACATTGCCCTGGACCACCGCGTCCTTCGCGGCCGCGTCGGCCACCAGTGCCTCGCGATCGCCGTCAAAGACGTTCCCCCGGATGCGCAGCTGCGTCGTCCCCTGGAGCACCAGACCGCGGCCGAGGCGCGAGAGCGTGTTGTCGTCCACCCGGTACCCCCGGCTTGGCGGGCCGCTCAGGGCCGACGTGAAGAGCTTGATGCCATCCTTGCCGCCGATCACCACGTTGCCCGCGATCTCGTTGTCGCTGCCGTGCTCGATCGCGATCGCCACCTCGCGGCTGCCCACGACCGTGTTGCCCCGCACCGTGGCGCCCGTGGAATAGCCCAGCCAGAAGCCGTACGCCGAACTGTCGGCGCGGTTGTCGATGAACATCGTGCCCCAGCTCCACGTCGCCTCGAACGCGTTGTGGTACGCGTGGCTGGCATCGTTCCGCATGACCAGGTTCCCTACCGACGGTTCGAGCCCGGGCTGGTGCCCGCTCAGGAAGAAGCCGTCACCCGACCAGCGCAGGTCGTTGTCGGCGACGACATTCGAGTCGCTCCGCTGCCGCATGAGCAGCGCCGCCGAGTCACAGCCACGGCTGTAGCTGTCGCTTTCGCAGCGCACATTGTGCGTCGCCCGGTTGCGCAGCAGGGCGTTTCGCGAGGAGCGCCACAGGCTCATCCCCCAGCCGGAATTGTCCGAGACGTCGTTGTCGAGCAGCTGGCTCCGCCGCACGCTCGAGAGCATGATGCCGTTTTGCGCGTCCCGCGCCGTCACCCCCTGCACCGTGATCCCCTCGGCGTTCTTGATGTACAGCCCGGCGCCGTAGGTCTCGAAGGTGTCGGGGTGGAAGATGTCGAGCCAGTCAGCCTCGGCGTATCGGTCGGGCGTGGAGCGCAGCGTCTGGGTGCGCGAGCCCGAGAGCGTCATGCCGGTCACCATGTGACCAGAGCCGCCCTCAAGAATCACCCCGATGCGAAATCCCCTGATGGTCCCGCCCGTGATCGCCACGCTGTCGACGTTGCGCACGGTGATCCCGTACCCCGTGTACCGGCTCGGCACCGAGTCGCCACTCTCGATGATGACGCCGTCGAGGTCGAGGTGCAGCCCCGAGGCCGCCACCACAAGCACGCCCTTCTGCGCCGGATCGGCGATCCGGTAGCGGCCCGGGCAGATCTTCGTGTCGCCGCGCAGTTCGGTGCCCGCGCGCGATACGCGTGTGCAGGGCACCCAGGCATGGAGGACAGAGACGAGGGAGAGCACTTCAAGGATCATGGTCGCACCGGGTAACCCCGGGATTTCAGGTAGGCCCGCGCTTCCGGAAGTGACGAGCCCCGGAAGTGAAAGATCGACGCCGCCAGCACCCCATGCGCGCCGGCGGCAAGGGCATCGGCGAGGTCCTCGAGCTTGCCCGCGCCGCCCGACGCGATCACCGGAATGCGCACCGCCGACGACACCGCCGACGTGAGCGCGATATCATAACCCGACTGGGTGCCGTCCCGGTCCATCGAGGTGAGGAGGATCTCGCCGGCGCCGCGTTGCTCGAGTTCCGCCGCCCACTCCACCGCATCGCGATCGGTGGGCTCCCGCCCGCCAGTGACCATCACCACGTCGCGCCCCCCGACCCGCCGGCTGTCCACCGCCACAACCACGCACTGGGTCCCGAAGCTGTCGGCCAGGCGCCGGACCAGGTCCGGGTCGCGCACCGCCGCGGTGTTGACCGCCACCTTGTCGGCGCCGGCGCGGAGCGCCCTTCCGGCGTCCTCGACGGTACGGATCCCGCCGCCCACCGTGAACGGGATGAACAGACGGTCGGCCACGCGGCTCACCATGTCGAGCGTCATCGAGCGCGACTCGTGACTCGCTGCGATATCGAGGAACACCAGTTCGTCGGCTCCCTCGGCGTCGTAGTGCGCACCCTGCTCTACCGGGTCGCCGGCATCGCGCAGTGACTCGAAGTGGATTCCCTTCACCACCCGGCCGTTCGCGACATCGAGGCAGGGGATGATCCGGCGCGCTAGCATACCCGGAGCACGTCCTCGAGCGCGCCGGCGCCACCGGTGCCGATGAGGTGTACCGCATCCTCGAGGCAGCGCACCTCGCGCGGCCAGGCAAAGCGCCGCTTCGCCTGTTCTGCCGGCATCCAGGCCGAATCGTCGTGTTCCGGGCTCAGCAGTACGGCGGCGGAGCCTTCCACGAATGCCGCGAACATCGCCACCTGCGTCACCGCGTCGCGGCGGTGCAGGTAGAAGCTCTCTACCCGGCTCAGGTTGTACATCGCGACCGGGGCGAGCCCCGTCTCCTCCTGGAGCTCGCGCAGCGCGGCATCCGCCGGCGGCTCGCCAGTCTCCACGTGGCCGTGCACCATCTCCCACGACCCCGGGCACCGGCCGCCGGCCGCGCGACGCAGCACCAGGCACTCAAGTCCGGCGCCCGAGCCGCGCAGCACCAGGACATCCACCAGCGTGATCGCGTTGCCGGTCACGGGTTCCACCGCGCGAACGCATCCAGCAGCGCCAGCCCCGCGCGCTGTGACTTCTCGGGATGGAACTGCGCACCCATGACGCTGCCCCGCCCCACGAGAGTCGGGAAGACCTCGCCGTAGTCGGCGGTGGCCAGCACGTCGCTGGCGGGCACCGCATCCGGGTGATAGCTGTGCACGTGATAGAAGAACGGCGGCTCGCCCTGGAAGAGTGCGGCGATGCCCGCGTGACCCTTCCCCACCCCGGTCGCCTCCACCCGCGCCCATCCGACGTGCGGCACCGGCAGGCCGGTGCGGAACTTCACCACCTCGCCCTCCAGGATGCCGAGCCCCGGCGTGTCCGGCGCTTCCTCGCTCTTCGCGAAGAACAGCTGTAGCCCGAGGCAGATGCCCAGCACCGGCCGCCCATTCGCGCTCACCTCGCGCACCGCGTCACCCAGCCCGCTCTGCCTCAGGTTCTCCGCCGCCTGCTTGAAATGACCGACGCCCGGCATCACGACCCGCGACCCACGACCCACGACCTCGGGGTCGGACGAGAGCGTCACCTCGTGTCCGGTTGCCCGGAACGCGCGCACGACACTCGCCAGGTTGTTCACTCCATAGTCCACCACGACGATCACAGCAGGCCCTTGGTCGACGGCACCCCCCGAACGCGGGGATCGATCGTGGTAGCACCGTCCAGCGCGCGGGCGAACGCCTTCACCGCCGCCTCGACGATGTGGTGCGGATTGTCGCCGCGTATCAGGTCCAGGTGCACGGTCAGCTCGGCGTTCATCGCCAGCGCGCGGAAGAACTCCGGCGTGAGGAACACATCGTAGTCGCCCAGCAATTGCCACTTGGGGATCTCGACCTGGTACGACAGGTACGGGCGGCCCGATACGTCCACCACGGCGCGCACCAGCGCCTCGTCGAGCGGCACCAGCGCATCGGCGTAGCGGCGGATCCCGGCCCGGTCGCCCAGCGCTTTCGCGATCGCCTGCCCCAGTGCGATGCCGGTGTCCTCCACGGTGTGATGCCCGTCCACGTGCAGGTCACCCTTCGCCTCGACCGTGAGGTCGAACAGGCCGTGCCGCGCAAAGGCGTCGAGCATGTGGTCGAAGAACCCGATGCCCGTGCTCACCGCCGCCATACCCGACCCGTCGAGGTCGATGCGCACGCGGATCTCGGTTTCTTTGGTATTCCGCACTATCTCGCCAACACGCCCCATTCAACACCTCGAATCTCGACACCAGGGCCCGCTCACCGCTCACCGCTCACCGCTCACGTTCTACCAGAATCTCCCTCAGCGCCGTCTCCACCGCCAGCATGTCGCCATCCGTGCCCACCGAGATCCGCAGGCACTGCTCCAGGCCCGGCACCGCCGATACGTCGCGCACCAGGATGTCGTGCTCCTGCAGCAGGCGCCGGTAGACCTCCCCGGGCACCGCCGTGTGGAAGCGGACCAGGAAGAAGTTCGCGGCACTCGGGTACACCGTGATGCCAGGCAGGGCGCTGAGCCGCGGGAACGTCCGGTCGCGGGTCGCGATGATGCGCGACACCAGGTCCTGCCGCACGTCCATGTGCTCCAGCGCCACTTCCGCCGCGGTCAGCGTGAACAGGTTGATGTTGTACGGAAGCTTCGCCTTCGCGATCTCGCGTGCCACGTTGGGATGCGCCAGCCCCACGCCGAAGCGAAGCCCCGCCATCCCCAGCGCCTTGGAAAACGTCCGCAGCACGACCACCCGGTCCGACGCGGCGAGCGCATCCATCGCGTCCGGGCCGCCGAAATCCACGTACGCCTCGTCGCACAGCACCAGCGCGCCGGTCTCCGCGAGCACCCGCTCCACCGCGCCCGCGGGCAGTACCGTGCCGGTCGGGTTGTTGGGCGAGTTGAGCACCACCACCTTGGCCCGCTCGCGCACCGCCACCTCGATGAGCCGGTCCATGTCGTACTGGAAGGCGGCGTCGAGCGGCACCGGCAGGTACCGTCCTCCCGATACCGCCGTCAACACCCGGTAGAGCGAGAATGTCGGCGCCGGCGCCACCACGGCGTCACCGGGTTCCACCGTCACCGCCAGCGTCGCCTGGATCAACTCGTTCGACCCGTTCCCCGCGAGGATGCCGTCCGCGGGCCAGCGGAACCACTCGGCCAGCCGCTCCAGCAGCCGCGTCGGCACGAACTCCGGATAGCGGGGCCACGGGGCGCGGGCCACGCGCTCCACGATCTCCCGCTTCAGCGTGTCGGGAAGGTCGTACGGGCTTTCATTCTGGTTGAGTTTGCGGCTGGCGTCGAGCGCGGCGAGCGTGTATCCCGGCTGCGCCCGGACCGACGGCTTGATCAGGTCGAGTGCACCAGCCTCGACGCCCGGACGGGGCGCTGAAAAAGCCATGGGGAGAACCGGAAGGCGAGTGCCGCGCTCAGACGCGGCGGCGGCCCAGCACTGCCTCGAGCCGCGCCGACAGGGCGCGCGCGCGGAAGGGCTTGGTCAGGAAGTCGTCAGCACCCATCTGGAAGACCCGCACCTCGTTGTCCTCGTCGCCCTTGGCCGTGAGCACGATCACCGGGATCTGGCTCGTCGAAGGACGCGACCGGAGCCGCTGCAGCACCCCGTACCCGTCGAGGCCCGGCAGGTTCAGGTCGAGCATGATCAGGTCGGGTGCGCTCCGGTCCACCTCGTCCAGCGCCTGTGCACCGTCCCGCGCCTCGGCCACCTTGTAACCCTCGCGCTCCAGGAGGTCCCTCATCACCCGGCGAAGCTGGTCCTCGTCTTCCACCAGCAGCACGCAGCGCCCCTTGCCCGGCCGCCCCGTGGGATCCTCGAGGATCGGCGTGATCACTTCTTCCAGCAACTCGAAGGAGAGGTCAACGCCCGGTATTGCCGTGGCCGCCGGTAGCGCTGGCGGCACGAGCGTCGCCGCCGCTCCGTTGCTCGAGGGCTCGGCGGTCGGGATCGCCAGCTGCTGCCCCGACACCCGGAACGGCGCCGGCGTCGGCGTCCGGCCTCCTATGCCACCTGCCCTGTCGTCGTGCGGCACGTCGGTGACGCGCAGCAGCTCCTCGAGCGTCGTCTCGCCGTTGAGCACGTGCACGAGGCCGCTCTCCCACAGCGACTTCATCCCCGTGTGCCGCGCCGCCTCGGCGATGCGGTCGGCGGTGGCACCGGAGCCGATCCGCCGCTCGAGCTCGGGATTCATCGTCAGCACCTCGACGATGCTGAAGCGACCGCGATAGCCCGTCATGGCGCATTCGGGGCAGCCGACCGAGCGGTACAACAGCGAGCCCTCGGGGATGTAGCGCTTGATCCTCGTCGGCACCGCGTCGCGGGCCTCCTGCCGGCACAGCGGGCAGAGGCGCCGCATGAGCCGCTGCGCGATGACGCCGCGGAGCGCGGTAGCGATCTTGTACGTCTCCATCCCCATGTCCACGAGACGCGTCACCGCGTTCGGCGCGTCGTTGGTGTGGAGCGTGGAGAGCACCAGGTGGCCCGTGAGCGACGCCTGCACGGCGATCTGCGCCGTCTCGTGGTCGCGGATCTCGCCGACCAGCACCACGTCGGGGTCCTGCCGCAGGATCGAGCGCAGGGCCGTGGCGAACGTCAGGCCCGCCTTCTCGTTCACCTGCACCTGCACGATGTTCTCGCCCAGCCGGTACTCGACCGGGTCCTCGACCGTGACGATGTTGACACCCTCGCTCTGCACCATGCGAAGCGCCGAGTACAGCGTCGTGGTCTTGCCCGAGCCCGTCGGGCCGGTGACGAGGATGATGCCTTCCTTGTTCGTCAGCAGCTTGCCGATCTGCTCCCGCTCGTCCTCGGACATGCCGAGCGAGTCGAGCGACAGCACCGTCGACTTGGCGTTCAGGACGCGGATTACGACCTTTTCGCCATGGGTCGCGGGAAGCGTCGAGATACGGAGGTCGACCGGCGAGCCGTTCACCGACACGCGGGCGCGGCCGTCCTGCGGCCGGCGCCGGTCGGCGATGTCGAGCCCCGACATGATCTTGATGCGGGAAATGAGCGGCACGCCGGCGCTGCGCGGGATCTTCATGACCTGCCGCAGTACGCCGTCGATGCGGTAGCGCACCACGACGCCGCCCTCCACCGGCTCCACGTGCACGTCGCTCGCCCGGCTCGAGATGCCGTCGGCCAGCATCATGTCCACCAGCCGCACGATCGGCGCGGTGCTCGCCTCCTCCGCCGAGGCGGCGATGTCGGCTGGCTCGTCCTCGAGCTGCTGGACGTCCGCATCCTCGAGGCCGCCGAGGATCTTTTGCACCGCTTCGTCGGCGCCACCAAAGAGCAGCTCGGCGCGCTCGCGAATCTTCGACGGCGACGCCAGCAGCATGCGCACTTCGCGCCCCGTCGCGAACGCGAGCATCTTCTCGGCATCGATGTCGAAGGGATTGGCCGTGGCGACTTCGAGGTAGGAGTCGGTCATCCGGAGCGGCAGCACGTTGAAGCGCCGCACCAGGTTTTCGGGGAGGATCTCCCGCGCCTTGGCGTCGTAGGCCCCGATTTCCGCCACCGGCAGCCGGAAGCGCTTGGCGATGGCCGTGAGGATCTGTTCGTCTGTCGTCAGCCGACGCTGGACCAGTTGCTCCCACAGTGAGACCGTCGCCGTCCCGGTTTCCCTCCGGACGGCATCGATCGCACCCTCAGGCAAAAGGACCTGAACCGTGGCAACCAGCCACTCGTCGTTGAACGCCATGAACTCCTGATTCGCCGATGGAGCCTGCGACCCTGACTGAAGCTAACTATACCTCCCGCAAGAGCATAGCGGCGTGCTGGGTGCCGCGAGGGGCCCCCGTGGCTTGCTGCCCGGGCGCGCCCGCCGGTACCTTCCCGCCCTCCCCACAGCCACCTGATGACACGACTCCGCGGGCATATTAGCAGGACGCGTTCCAATGCCCGCCGGGGGGCCGTCCTCGCTCTCGCGCTCGCGGCGGCGTGCGGCGGCCGGAGCAATGTCAGCACTTCCTCCCGGCCGGAGGAGACCGTCGAGCGGACCATGCCCCAGGCCGACGTCTGGGTGCTCGAGGCCGGCGGCACGCCTCCCAACGACACCAGCATGACCCTCATCGCCGGCCAGGCCAGGGTCGTAGTGCTGCGAAACGGTGCCCCCGACCTGGCCACCTTCGCCGTCCTCACCTTCCCCGACAGCGCCCTCAAGGCGCCGGCGGGCACGCCGGTCGAGCTCACGGTTCACGTCCGTCCCGGCGTCTACGGCCTCGATGTCGACTGCAAGGCCGAGGCGGTGGGAGCCCGCATCATCTTCAAGTATGCCCGGCATTTCGAGGCGCCCACAGCGGCGACCAAGAAGTACGGGAGTGACGCCGTTTTCGAGCGCACACTTGCCATCGGGCGGCTCAACGACGACGGGACGATCCTCCTCCTGGCCACCCACCGGCCCAACGAGGACAACCTGAGCGCCCCCATCAAGGGCAGTGGCAGCTACGTCGTGGCGGGACCTCGATAGTGAACCGCTTCGAGGATTTTGTCCGCCGCGCCGCCCAGGGCGGCATCGTGCCCGTCGTTCGCGAGGTCGTGCTCGATGGCGATACGCCGGTGTCGGCGTTCCAGAAGATCCATCGCGGCCGCTATGGATTCCTGCTCGAGTCGCTGGAGGGTGGCGAGCGCTGGGCACGCTACACCTTCCTCGCCACCGACCCGCGCGAGGTGCTGTGCTACCGCGGCCGCGAGTGCCGCCGCTGGACCCCCGCCGCCGGCTGGCAGTTGGACGCCACCGACGTGGCACCGCTGGACCACCTGGCTGCCCTCATGCGCGCGCATCCTCCCGCCCACGTGCCCGGCCTCCCGCGCTTCACCGGCGGCGCCGTCGGCTTCATGGGCTACGACGTGGCGCGCACCCTCGAGCGGCTTCCCGATCCACCGCCCGATGACCGCGACCTCCCGGACGCGCTCTTCATGGTGGTCGACACCCTGCTGGTGCTCGACAACATCTACAATCGCGCCACCGTCATTGCCTCGGCGGAAGTGCCGGCGGGCGCCGGCGCCGAATCACTGCGAAAGGCGTTCGACGAGGCCGAGGCCAGGATCGACCTCTGGCTGAGCCGGCTCGAGTCGCCCAGCCGCGTCCGGCCGCTCGCAATGGACCCCGTCGCGCTCGCGCCGTCGGCGTCACCCTATGCCGACGATGCCTTCCGCGCCGACGTCGAGCGTATCAGGGAGTACATCGCGGCCGGTGACATCTTCCAGGCCGTGCTCTCCCGGCGCATCGACCTCGCGGCGGCGCCGCCATTTCTCACCTATCGCTATCTCCGCGCGCTCAACCCGGCGCCGTACCTTTATTACCTGCAATTCGACGATCTATGCGTCGTGGGCAGTTCGCCCGAGGTGCTGGTGCGGGTCGAGGACGGGGAGGTCGTGGTCCGGCCCATCGCCGGTACCCGGCCGCGGGGCACCTCGCCGGAACACGACGCCGCCATGGAGGCCGAACTCGTCGCCGACCCCAAGGAGCGCGCCGAGCACCTCATGCTGGTGGACCTCGGCCGCAACGATGTGGGCCGGGTCGCGGAATACGGCAGCGTACGCCTTACCACCTTCATGACTGTGGAGCGATACTCTCACGTCATGCACCTGGTCAGCGAAGTGCGCGGAAGGTTGCGTCCCGGGGTCGATGCCCTCGCGGCGCTCGGTGCCTGCTTCCCGGCGGGCACCGTGAGTGGCGCGCCCAAGGTGCGGGCCATGCAGATCATCGACGAGCTGGAGCCGACCCGTCGCGGTCCCTATGCCGGCGCTGTCGGCTATGTGAGCTGGGGCGCGCTCACCCTCGATACCGCGATCGCGATCCGCACCTGTGTCATGAAGGACGGACGCGCCTGGGTGCAGGCCGGCGCCGGCATCGTGGCCGACTCCGACCCGATGGCCGAGTGGCGCGAGACGGAGGCGAAGGCGCGCGCCGTGCTCACCGCCCTGGCGCTCGCGGCGAGGGGCGCGGAATGAGCGAGCTCGCGTTCCGGCTCATCCGCACCAATGGGCCCGAGGCGTTCGATATCGCGGCCGGCACCTCGTATGTGCTGGGCCGCGGCCCTTCGAGCGACCTGCCGGTGCCCGACCCCACCATCTCCCGTCGCCATGCCGAACTGCGCGCGGAGAAGGACGCGCTGGAAGTCGTCGACCTCGGCAGCAGCAACGGGACGCAGGTCAACGGCAACCGGATCATACGCGGACGCGCCGCCGCCTTCGACACCCTCACCTTCGGGCGCGCCACCTTCCGGGTCGAGCCGCTGGAAACGAGCCCGCGCCCCGCCGGTGGCACCATCGTGCGCCAGGTCCCGGTTGATTCCGCGCGCGATGCGTTCGCCCACCTCGACGCCCACTCCGAACGGAGCCTCCTCAAGCTCGGTGACGCCGACGCCGCGGCGCGGCAGTCGCGCAAGCTCGAGTTGCTGCTCGACCTTTCCCAGCGCCTGTCGGGCGAGCTCGATCATGAGCGCCTCCTCGAGACGATCGTGCATACCGCGTTCGAGGTGCTCGCCGTGGACCGCGTCGCGATCCTCCTGCTCGACGTGGCGAGCGGCAAGCTCGTGCCCCGCATGAGCCGGAGCCGGATCGGTGGCCTCCACGCAGAGGCGGTTCCCCGCTCCATCGTGGACACCGTCGTCGCGGGACGGGTCGCGGTGCTCTCCGACAACGCGGTCGCCGACAGCCGCTTCAGCGGCCAGTCCATCCTGCGCCAGAGCGTGCGCAGTGCCATGTGCACGCCGCTCATGGCCACCGCCGAGCAGGTCCTCGGCATCCTGTACGTGGACAGCGTCACGGCCACCAATTCGTTCAGCGACGAGGACCTCCAGTTCCTCATCGCTTTCGGTGGTATCGCCGCGGCCGGCATCCGCGCCAGCATGCAGGCCGACGAGCTCCAGGAGCAGGCCATCGTACGCGGCAGCTTCGAACGCTACTTCGCGCCCGGCGTGGCCGCCGAGATTGCGCGCAATGCCGGCGCTACCCGCCTGGGTGGCGAGCGGCGGAAGATCGCGGTGCTCTTCAGCGACGTGCGCGGCTTCACCCGGCTGGCCGAGGGCATGACACCCGAGGCGCTGGCCAAGCTCCTCTCCGACTATTTCACCGAGATGGTCGAGGTGGTCTTCGAGCACGGTGGCACGCTCGACAAGTTCGTGGGCGATGCCATCATGGCTCTCTGGGGAGCACCGCAGGCGCAGGACGATGCCCCCGATCGCGCCGTGCGCGCCGCGCTCGCCATGCAGGAAGCGCTGGCACACCTCAACGCGCGCTGGCTTGCCGCCGGGCGTCCGGCGCTCGGCGTCGGCATCGGCATCAACTTCGGCGAGGTGTTCGTGGGCAACATCGGCAGCCATCGCCGGCTGGAGTACACCGTGCTCGGCGACGTGGTCAATGTTGCCGCGCGTCTCTGTGCCGAGGCCGGTGCCGGGGAAATCCTGGTCGCCGATGGTGTCCGGGCCGCGACGTACGGCCCGTGGCACTACGAGGCGCTTGAGTCGATGGAACTCCGGGGGCGGGAGGAAAAAGTCGAAGTCTTCAGGGTCAAGAGTTGAAGTTGTAGGTGAACCCCGCTTCCTCGAGCAGTTCGAGCACCAGCCGCACCGGCAGCCCCATCACGCTGAAGAAGTCCCCATCTACCCGTTCCACCAGTGCCGCGCCGTATCCCTGGATGCCATAGGCGCCCGCCTTGTCCATCGGCTCGCCGGTGGCGACGTACGCGCGCAGGAAATCGTCGGAGACGTGGCGGAAGGTCACCTTCGTCACGTCGGTCCTGAGCCGGACGACCCGCCGGTGGGACAGGGCAACGGCGGTGACCACCTGGTGTGTATGGCCCCTGAGCCGCGACAGCATGTGGAAGGCGTCCGCCTCATCGGCAGGCTTCTCCAGGATGTGAGGCCCCGATATCACGATCGTGTCCGCGGCGAGCACCAGGTCCCCCTCCACGCTCAGCGCTTTCGACTGCGCCAGCCGCTCGGCGTACGGAATCGCCTTTTCGTCGGCGATCCGCACCTCGGGCACGCGTGAGGGCGTCACCGTGCAGGTAATTCCGAGCATTTCAAGCAGCTGGCGCCGCCGGGGAGAGGAGGAAGCGAGGACCAGGGGCGGGATCATGCGGCGCTCCGTTCCAGGATCAGCGTGACGGGACCGTCGTTCACCAGTTCCACCTGCATATCGGCGCCGAATCGCCCCGTGGCCACGGTGAGCCCCCGGCCTCGCAACTCGGCCATGAAATAGTCGTGCAGGGGAATGGCGATCTCGGGCCGCGCGGCGCCGATGAACGACGGCCGCCTGCCCTTCGACGTGTCGCCATAGAGGGTGAACTGCGAAATGACCAGCAGCTCCCCGCCGACCTCGCTCAGCCCGAGGTTCATCTTTCCCTCAGCGTCGCTGAAGAGGCGGAGGCCCGCCACCTTGTCGGCCATCCATGATACGACGTCGGGAGTGTCATCGGGCGCGTAGCCGACCAGCAGGCAGAATCCCTGCCCGATGGTGCCGGCGATCGTGCCATCGATGGTGACTGAAGCGCGGGAAACCCGCTGGAGAACGATGCGCATGCGGCTCCGGGTTGAAAGCGCCGCGGGAAGATAACGACTGGTCACCGAGGCCCCGACGCCGAGAGATGGTCACGGAAACCTTAGCGTAGGGCGCGGCACGGTAACGCGCAAGCCCGCTGGATATCGCAACTTGGACCCCAGGAAAGAGATCTTCATGCCGATCTCACTGGCGTCCGGGTACCGCCGCTCATATGTTGGCGCATGGTTTCGCGTAGAGTGGCCGGTGCTCTCCTCTTGCTGCTGGCGGTGCAGTACGCCGCGATCGGCGTGGCACCGGATTGCGCGGACGGATACTCCCACGCCGCACGTTCCGTCGCTGCGGCCGCCGCCCCCGGCCACGCGACGCCCGGTTCGGGCAGTCCGTGCGCGCCCGCGCACCGGAATTCAGGGCCGCAGCACTCGCCGATTGGCTGCCTCGCCATGACGGGTTGCGCAGTCACCGGGCTCGCCGCTGTGGCAGCGCCGCAGTTCATCACCCCTGAGATCACAGCCGAGCGGACCAGCGCGTCGCGTGCGCTGTTCGTGTCGGTGCTGCCCACACCGGAAACTCCCCCTCCCATAGCCTGATCCTCGTGTAGTCCGTGCCGCATCCGCGAGTGCCAGTCGGCACGCGCGGCATCACACGAACAGGGATCAGATGATGAAGCGATTGCCCTTCATGGGGCTTCGCGCCTGCCATATGGTTGCAGCCGGCAGGCGCCTGCTCCTCGCCATCCTGACCAGCACGTTGGCAACGGCGCCGCTGGCCGGACAGGTCGCGGCCGCACGACTCGCCGGCGTTCCCGGCCCCCTCACCATCGGCGCTCTCTACCGCGCCGTGGACAGCGTCAGCCCGGGAATACGTGCGGCGGAGGCATCGGCCCGCGCAGCTGCGGCACGGGTGCCCGGCACCAAGCGCCTCCCCGACCCCCGGGTGCAGTTGGCGACCATGAACCGCCAGCTCCCCGGCTTCAGCCTGCAGGTGCCGCTGGGCATGAATCAGGTGGAGCTGACGCAGATGCTGCCGATTCCAGGTACAGGCAAGCTCGGGCTGGCTGGCCAGGTCGCGCAATCTCGCGCGGATGCCGAGCAGGCCCGGGTGAGCGCGTCGATCTGGGAGCAGCGGAGTCGCGCCGCCATGGCCTTCTACGACCTCTACCGTGCCCACGCCGCGCTGGGCGTGATGGAAGAATCACGACGGGTGCTGGAGAGCATCTCCCGCACCGTAAGCGGGATGTATGCGGTAGGCGAGGCGAAACAGGCCGACGTGGTGCGCGCACAACTCGAGATCGGCCGCATGACCGCCCGGATCGAGGAGATGAGCACCATGCGCCGCCGCATGATTGCCCGGCTCAACACGGTGCTCGAGCGTCCGGCCGACGCACCGACCGGGATTCCCCAGCTCCCGGTGTTCCCCGATTCGCTGGCTTCGGCCGATTCGCTGACGGCCCTGGCCCTGGCATCTCGCGGAGTGATCCAGGCGGGCACCGACCAGGTGGCCGCCGCAACCGCGGCCGAAGAGCTCGCGCGTCGCGAACTGTGGCCCGACCTGGAAGTGGGCGTGATCTACGGCCAGCAGCCCATGCCGGGCGGCGGCACCGATCGCATGCTGAGCATCATGCTCGGGGTCACGCTCCCGATCTGGGCTGGAAGTCGCCAGCTGAAGATGCGGGACGAAACCGTCGCGATGCGGCAGATGGCCCAGGCCGATCTCGATGCGCTCCGTTCGGAGACGAGGGGCCGGGTCGCCGAGCTCGTCGCCGACCTCGAACGCGCCCGGCAGCTGCGCGCCCTCTACCAGCACACACTCCTTCCCCAGCTCGAGGCCACGATCGCTTCGGCCCGCGCCGGCTACCAGGCCGGCGGCGTGGACTTCATGACCTGGCTCGACGCGTTGATGACCGCCAATGGCTACCGCGCGGAAATCTCCCGCTTTGGACGCGGAAGAGGGTCAGTCGCTCGCCGAGCTCGAGATGCTGACCGGACACGCGCTCGTCGCCGCAACCATGGAAGCAGGTCCCGCCGCGCCAGGAGGCGCACCATGAACAACTCACCGTTCGACGCCGTCGCGCGCTCCTCGCGGAACCGCCGCCTGCGCGCCGGCCTCCTTGCGGCTGCGCTGGTCGGCACCGGCGTCTTCACCTGGTTCATGACGCGGTCACGGCCCACCGCCCCGGTCCCGGCTTCCGGGCACGTGCATGACGGCACGCAGGCCGATCGCGCGCAGCCGGTCATGCTCACTGACCGGGACCGCAATCGCATCGGCGTCACCTTCGCCGAGGCGACCGTGGCCCCGCTGCAGCGGGAAGTGCGCACCGTGGCGCAGGTCACCTACGATGAGACGCGTGTCGCCACCATCGCGCTCAAGGTGGATGGATGGGTGGAGCACCTGTTTGTGAACGCTACCGGCCAGCCGGTCAGGCAGGGCGAGCCGCTGCTCGAGCTGTATTCCCCCATGCTGGTCAGCGCCGAGCAGGAGCTGCTCGTCGCCCGGCGGCTGGCCACCGACCTGGCCAGCGGCACCGGCTCGGCGCAGACCGGCGCGGGCGACATGCTCGAGTCGGCACGGCGACGCCTCGCGTACTGGGATGTGTCGGCAAGCGAGGTCACGCGCCTCGAGCAGACTGGCGAGGTGCGCCGGACCGTGACGTTTGCCGCCCCGGTGAGCGGCGTCGTGGTCGAGAAGCTCGTGCTCACGGGTCAGCGGGTCATGGCCGGCGAGCCACTCTACAGGATTGCCGACCTGGGACGAGTCTGGCTCGAGGGCGAGGTATTCGAACCCGACCTTCCCGCTGCACGCGTGGGCCTTGAGGTGATGGCCGAGTTCCCGGCGATGCCGGGAACGAGTCGCACCGGCCACATCACCTACGTCTATCCGACGCTCAATCCCGAAACCCGCACCGGCAGGATCCGCGTGGAACTCCCCAACGCCGACCGCGCGCTCAAGCCCGGTATGTATGCGACCATCCGCTTCAAGGCGCCCACACGGGCAGTGCTCAGTGTGCCCCGGTCCGCCGTGCTCGCCACCGGGGAGCGGAACATCGTCTTCGTTGACGACACGAGCGGCATGTTCACGCCGCGCGAGGTACGGCTCGGTGCCAGTACCGACGATCGGGTCGAGATCATCAGCGGGATCGCCGCTGGGGAACGGGTCGTCGCCTCGGGCACGTTCCTGCTCGATGCCGAGTCGAACCTGGGAGCAGCGCTGGGTGGCATGGGGAACATGCCGGGCATGGACGTCACGGCGCCCAGCACGGGACCGTCGAAGAGTCCTCCACAGGACATGCCTGGCATGGATCAGGGGACATCAGGAGGACAGCGCGATGCTCGCCAGAATCATTGACTGGTCGCTGCGCAACCGGCTGATCGTCGCGCTCTTCACGACGGCGGCGATCATCGGTGGCATCTTCGCCGTGCGGGCGACGCCGCTCGAGGCGCTGCCCGACCTGAGCGACGTGCAGGTCATCGTCCAGGCGGAGTTCAACGAGCAGGCGCCCCGCATCGTCGAAGACCAGGTCACCTACCCGATCGCTGCTGAGATGCTCAAGGTGCCGGGCGCGCGGGTCGTGCGCGGCTACTCGTTCTTCGGGATCTCGTTCGTGTACGTGATCTTCGATGACGGCACCGATCTCTACTGGGCCAGGTCACGGGTGCTGGAGTACCTCAACGGGATCAAGGACAAGCTCCCCACGACCGTGACACCCACCCTTGGCCCCGACGCCACCGGGCTGGGCTGGGTGTTCCAGTACAGCCTCGAGGACACCACCGGCACGAAGACACTCGCGGAACTCCGCAGCATCCAGGACTGGTACCTCCGCTACGCGCTCACGTCCGTGCCCGGGGTGTCCGAGGTCGCCTCCATCGGCGGATTCGAGAAGCAGTACCAGATCGACCTCGACCCCGCGCGCCTGCTCGCATACCGGGTGCCCATCACGTCGGTCATGGCGGCCATCCAGAACGCGAACGCCGACGTGGGCGCGATGGTGCTGGAACTGACCGAACGCGAGTACATGGTGCGCGGCCTTGGCTACCTCAAGAGCCTCGGTGACATCGAGAACGTCGTGGTTGGGGCCACGCAGAGCGGCACCCCCATCCGCGTCGCGGAACTGGGACGGGTCAGCGTTGGGCCCGCCGTGCGTCGCGGCATCGCCGACCTCGACGGCCGGGGCGATGCCGTGGGCGGCATCGTCGTCATGCGGTTCGGGCAGAACGCCCTCACGACGATCCAGCGCATCAAGACCAGGTTGGCCGAGGTGCAGGCCGGCCTTCCTCCCGGGGTCATCGTGCGCCCGGTGTACGACCGCAGCGACCTGATCGAGCGGGCTATCGCGACCCTGCGGGGAAAGCTCCTCGAGGAAAGCGCGATCGTGGCCCTGGTATGCATCGTGTTCCTGCTGCACGCCCGGTCGGCCCTGGTGGCGATACTCACCCTGCCTATTGGCATCCTGATGGCGTTCATCGCCATGCGCCAGGTGGGCGTCGGGGCCGACATCATGTCCCTCGGCGGCATTGCGATCGCCATTGGTGCCATGATCGACGCCGCGATCGTGATGATCGAGAACATGCACAAGCACCTCGAGCGTGCCGTGGACGCGAAGCTTCACGCCGCGGGCCAGCCGATACCCGGCGCGTCCTACACCACCAGCGTGCTTACCACCACGGAACGGTGGCGGATCGTCGGCGACTCGGCCCGGGAGGTTGGACCGGCGCTCTTTTTCTCGCTGCTGATCATCACGGTATCGTTCATTCCGGTCTTCACCCTCGAAGGTCAGGAGGGTCGGCTCTTCCACCCGCTGGCCTATACCAAGACGTTCTCGATGGCGGCGGCCAGCCTGCTCGCCCTGTTTCTCGTTCCCGTCACCATGGGGCTCTTCGTCCGGGGTCGCCTGTTCCGGGAGACCGCCAATCCCGTCAACCGGATCCTCATCCGACTCTATCGGCCGATGATCACCTTCGTATTGCGGCATCGATGGGGTGTCGTCACCGTGGCGGTGATGGCGGTGGTGTTGAGCTGGATCCCCTGGTCGCGGCTGGGCAGCGAGTTCATGCCGCCGCTCGATGAAGGCACGATCCTCTACATGCCCACTACGCTCCCCGGCATCAGCGTGGCGCGGGCGCGCGAGATGCTCCGGATCCAGGACGGCATCCTCAAGGCCTTCCCCGAGGTCGCGCACGTCTGGGGCAAGGCCGGCCGCGCGAACACCGCCACCGATCCCGCCGGCCTCGACATGGTCGAGACCACGATCACCCTCAAGCCCGAGTCGGCGTGGCGTCCCGGGATGACTCCGGACCGGCTCGTCGCGGAGATGGACTCGGCGGTACGGCTGCCGGGCACCACCAATGCGTGGACCATGCCGATCAAGGGG
Source organism: uncultured Gemmatimonadales bacterium (assembly GCA_963773095.1). GTDB lineage: Bacteria > Gemmatimonadota > Gemmatimonadetes > Gemmatimonadales > GWC2-71-9 > JAGGAG01. Next base: position 1,891 of record CAVYZY010000005.1, on the reverse strand, counting down.
CGCAACGACATGCTCGCGACCGGCATCCGCACGCCAGTGGGCGTGAAGATCTTCGGGCCAGACCTCGGCGAACTCGAGCGGCTGGGACGCGAGATCGAGGATGTCGTCCGGCAGGTCCCGGGCACGCGCAGTGCGTTCGCCGAGCGGGCGGTCTCAGGCTACTACCTCGACATTGACATCGATCGCGCCGCCGCCGCGCGCCACGGCCTCAACATCGGTGACGTGCAGACCGTCATTGCCACCGCCGTCGGCGGCATGACCGTGACACGGACGGTCGAGGGGCGCGAACGCTACGGCGTCCGCATTCGCTACCCGCAGGAACTCCGCGACAACCCGGAACGCCTCGCCTCGGTGCTCATTCCGGTGAGGCACGGCGTCGGCGACGGTGCGGCTTCAGCGATGGGTACGCCAATGGGCGGCGCGCCTCGGGGCGCCGCGACGCGCGGCAGCGAGACCTACGTGCCCCTGGGACAGGTTGCCACGATCCGCCAGGTCGCTGGGCCGATGGTCGTCCGTACCGAGGGGGCCCAGCCGACCGCATGGGTCTACGTGGACGTGGCCGGTCGAGACATCGGGAGCTACGTCGCCGAAGCGCGGCGCGAGGTCGAGCGCCGCGTCACGCTGCCTCCCGGCTACACCGTGGTCTGGAGCGGACAGTATGAGTACATGCAGCGGGCGGCGAAGAAGCTCACGATCGTTGTCCCCGCCACGCTCGCCATCATCTTCATTCTGCTCTATCTCAACTTCGGCAGCCTGGGCGAGACAGCGATCGTGATGCTCTCGCTGCCGTTCGCGCTCGTGGGCGGGCTCTGGTTCATCTGGCTGCTGGACTACAACTGGTCGGTGGCGGTGGCGATCGGGTTCGTGGCCCTGGCCGGCGTGGCGGCGGAAACCGGAGTCGTCATGCTCATCTACCTCGATCATGCCTGGCAGGAGAAGCGGGCGGAGGGCCGGACCCCGACACTGCACGACCTCTACGACGCCGTCATGGAAGGCGCCGTGGAGCGCGTGCGCCCCAAGCTCATGACCGTCACCGCGATCATGGCCGGCCTGCTGCCGATTCTCTGGGGTACCGGCGCTGGCGCCAGCGTCATGAAGCGGATCGCCGCGCCTATGGTGGGAGGCATGGTGAGCAGTACCGTGCTGACGCTGCTCGTGATCCCGGCGGTCTACTCGCTCTGGAGGGAACAGACCACCATCAGGCGGTCGTAAAGGTGAACATCATGCCATAGCTGCCGTTGGAGCCCTGCCACCCCGCGCCCATCATGTTCATCGGCTGGCCGGCATGCATCCCGCCCATCATCCCCGGCATGAGCCATGTGTCAGCCATCATGTTTACCATGTTGACAACGTTGCCATTGGCATCCGTCATCCCGGCGCCGACGTGGATGGTGTATGTCGAGCCAGCGGCAAAGGGCGCCGCGTGGGTGCACGTAAGCGTCGTGCGATCCGCCGACCAGGTGCAGGTCATCGGCATGATGGCGCCGGCGGTCGTGCCCGCGTGGACGTCCATGTAGTTCTCCATGCCTTGGGCCATGGGACCACTGAACGTGAGGCTGATGGTGGCCGCGGGGTCGACGTTCGTCGCGTCGCCGGCGGGTGACACCAGGGTCAGCGTCGTGGTGGTCTGGTTCGGGGCGCTGCTACTGTCACTGCAGCCGGCAGCGAAGAGAAGCGCGCCGCATGCAATCAGGCTGGGGAAGAGCGATCGACTCGACATCTTGTTCACCTCACTGGGGGGGCGACCTGATGCGTCGCGCACTGCGGAGTTCCCTCATGATACCCAAGCGTGGCGCGACGGGCGTGAAGTGCCTGTGAACGACGTCTCATGTTCGGCGCGTGTGCGTGGACTGCGTTAACGCACCGCCGCCTCGCCTTGCCGATTCCGCAT
>CAVYZY010000004.1:0-124589 GCA_963773095.1 uncultured Gemmatimonadales bacterium | reverse complement strand
AGGCGCCCCCGGCAATCTGCCGGGAGCGCCTTGAAATGGAGTGTGGCGTTATTGGATCGCCCGCTACTCCACCGTCACCGACTTCGCGAGGTTCCGCGGCTGGTCCACGTTGCAGCCCCGCCGCAGCGCCACGTAGTACGAGAAGAGCTGCAGCGGGATGATCGTCAGCAGCGGCGTCAAGACGTTCAGCGTCGTGGGGATCACGAAGCAGAAGTCCGTCAGCCGGGCCATCTCGGCGTCCCGCTCGTTCACGATCGCGATCACCCGGCCCCCGCGCGCCTTCACCTCTTCGATGTTCGACACGATCTTGCCGTACACCGTGTCCTTCGGCGCGATGAACACCACCGGCATGTTCTCGTCGATCAGCGCGATCGGGCCGTGCTTCATCTCCGCCGCCGGGTACCCCTCGGCGTGGATGTAGGAAATTTCCTTGAGCTTGAGCGCGCCCTCGAGCGCCACGGGGAAGTTGACGCCGCGGCCCAGGTAGAGCGCATTGTTCGACTGCCAGAACTGGTCGGCCAGCGCCTCGATCTCGCTCGCGCGATTCAGGATGTCCTTGATCTGCGCCGGGATCTTCCGCAGCCCCTCGATGATGGCCCGGCCCTGCATGATGCCCAGGTTCCGGAGCCGCGCCAGCCTGAGCGTCACCAGCGTGAGCGCCGCCACCTGGCTCGTGAACGCCTTGGTGGACGCCACGCCCACCTCCGGGCCCGCCCGGAGGTACAACCCGCCATCCACCTCGCGCGCGATCGTCGAGCCCACCACGTTCACCAGGCCCAGCGTCCGGGCCCCGCGCAGCTTCGCCTCGTGGATCGCCGCCAGGGTGTCGGCCGTCTCGCCCGACTGCGAGATCGCGATCACCAGCGTTCGCTCGTCCACCACCGGGTTCCGGTAGCGGAACTCCGACGCGTATTCCACCTCCACCGGGATGCGAGCCAGCTCCTCGAGCATGTACTCGCCGATCAGCGCCGAGTGCCACGACGTGCCGCATGCCGTTATGACGATGCGGTTGATCTGCTTGAGCTCGTCATCCGTCATGTTGAGCCCGTGCACCCGCGCCGACCCCTCGTCGTCCAGCAGGTGCCCGCGCAGCGTGTTTTCCAGGCTCTCCGGCTGCTCGAAGATCTCCTTCAGCATGAAGTGGTCGAACCCGCCCCGCTCGATCGTGGCCAGGTCCCACTCGATCTGGTTGACCGGCTTGTCGATGAAATCCGTCTCGAGGTTGCGGATGCGATAGCCGTCCCGGCTCAGCACCGCCATCTCGCCGTCGTCGAGGTACACCACCGAGCGGGTGTGCTCCAGCAGCGCCGACGCATCCGAGGCCACGAAGAATTCCCCGTCGCCCACGCCCACGAGCAGCGGCGAGCCCTTCCGGGCCGCCACCAGCACGCCCGGCTCGTCGGCCGATACGAAGGCGAGCCCGTAGGCGCCATCGACGTCGCGCAGCGCCGCCGCGACCGCTTCCTCGAGGTTGCCCGCATAGAGCTCGCCCACGAGGTGCGCGAGCACCTCGGTGTCGGTCTCCGACTTGAACACGTGACCGCGGCCCTCCAGTGCCTTCCGGAGTGCCCCCGCGTTCTCGATGATGCCGTTATGGATGACCGCGATCCGGCCCGACTGGTCGGTGTGCGGATGCGCATTGGTGGTGGTGGGCGCGCCATGCGTTGCCCAGCGCGTGTGCCCGATGCCGAGCGTGCCGGTGGGCGTGGCACCCTGCAGCCGCTGCTCCAGGTTGCCCAGCTTGCCCGCCGCCTTCACGACCTCGACCCCGTGACCGTTCACGATCGCCAGGCCGGCCGAGTCGTAGCCGCGATACTCCATCCGGCGCAGTCCGTCGATGAGCAGGCCCGCCGCCTGGCGAGGCCCGATATACCCTACGATACCACACATCGTTCACTCCTCCTGAACCAGCTCCCGCGCGGCGCCGACGAGTGACTCGGCGTCGACCGCCGTTGGAGCCTCTGCGATGTAGCGGATGATCGGCTCGGTGCCCGACGGCCGCACGTGCAACCACCGGTCGCGCCACGAGAGCCTGAGCCCGTCCCGCTCGTCCGCGTCTGCCTCGGGAAATCGGCGCCGCAGCGCGTCGTACAGCAGGCGCAGTTCCGCCCCCCTCGGGCCCTTCGCTTTCACGATCGTGTAACGCGGATGCTGGCTGACGAGTTGGGACACCGGAACCTCAGACCCAGCCAGCATTTGCAAGATAAGGGCCACCCCCAGCGGGGCATCGCGGCCGATGTGCAGCGCCGGCAGCATCACCCCCCCGTTGCCCTCCCCGCCGATCAGCGCCCCCTCATCCCTCATGGCACGAGCGACGTTAGCCTCCCCCACCGGCGCCCGGACGAACCTGGCCCCGAAGTCCCTGGCGGCATCCTCGACGACCAGACTGGTGGACAGGTTCACCACCACTGTGGCTGGCGTCCCCGCCTTCCCCGCCCTCCCCGCCTGGTCCGCCTCCAGCACGGTCCTGACGGCAAACGCCAAGGTGTAGTCCTCCCCGATCGCGGCCCCGGTCTCATCCACCAGCGCCAGCCGGTCCACGTCGGGATCGACCGCCATCCCGATGTCGGCCCTCGTTTCCCGGACCAGCGTCCCCAGCTCGACCAGGTTTTCCGGAATCGGCTCCGGTGCGCGCGGGAAACGGCCGTCGGTCTCGAGGTTGATACCGTGCACCTCGCACCCAAGTTGCTCGAGCAGGGCCGGGATCGACCGCCCACCCGCGCCGCGCACGCAATCGAGCGCCACCCGGAAGTGCCGCGCCCGTATCCTCTCCACGTCGATCATGGGGAGTCGGAGGATGTGCGCGAAGTGCCGCTGCAGTGCCGATGGATCCTCCCGCACCACGCCCAGACCCTCCCACCCGTTGCGCTCCGGACCCTTCTCCGCGAGCGCGCGCACCGCGGCGCCCGCGTCCCCGTCCAGGAAGATCCCGTCCGGGCCCACGAACTTGAGCGCGTTCCATTCGATCGGGTTGTGGCTTGCCGTGAGGATCAGCCCCGCGCCGGCATGATGCTCCTCCACCGCCATTTGCACCGTCGGCGTCGGCACGATCCCCAAGTCGATCACGTCCACACCCACTGACATGAGGCCCGCCGTCGCCGCGTGTGCGAACATCGGCCCGCTCGTCCGGGAGTCGCGGCCCAGCACCACCAGCGGCTTCCCCTGGCTTCGAGCCCACGACCCCAGCGCTGCGGCGTGGCGGGTCACCAGTTCGGGCGTGAGGTCGGTACCGACATGTCCACGCATTCCGGACACGCTGATCATGAGCGTTGCTGACATTGGTGCTCGGCGTTGAGTTGGGAGGAAGATAGACAAGGCGGGGAAGGCGGGGAGGGCGGGGAAGCTGAGAATCATGCCCGCCCTCCCCGCCTTCCCCGCCCTCCCCGCCATGACTACGCTTCCCCTCCCTATGCCAACACGCCCATGACCCAGATCCGCGACCACGACCTGACCCTCGGCTTCGCCACGCGAGCCGTCCACGCTGGCCAGCAGCCCGACCCGATGTCAGGCGCCGTCATGACGCCGATATACCAGACCTCCACCTACGCGCAGGAAGGCCTGGGCCGGCACAAGGGCTACGAGTACGCCCGCACCCAGAACCCCACCCGCGAGGCCCTCGAGCGCAACATCGCGAGCCTCGAGGGTGGCCGGTTCGGTTTCGCTTTCGGGTCCGGCCTCGCGGCGCTCGACGCGATCCTCAAGCTCTTCAAGGCCGGGGATCACATTGTCTGCGGATTCAACGTGTACGGCGGTTCCCATCGGCTCATGGAGCGCCTCTACACCAACTTCGGCCTTACCTTCAGCTTCGCCGACATGCGCGATATCAAGAACGTGGAGCGCGCCATCACGCCGGCCACGCGCCTCATCTACGGCGAGACGCCTACCAATCCGATGATGCACCTCTCGGATCTCACCGCCCTCGGCGACCTGGCGCAGGCCCACGGCTACCTCTTCGCGGTGGACAACACGTTCGCCACGCCCTGCTTCCAGCAGCCGCTTGGCTCCGGTGCCGACATCGTGCTGCACTCCACCACCAAGTACCTCAACGGCCACAGCGACATGATCGGCGGCATGCTCGTCGTCAATCGCGAGGACCTGGCCGAGCGGCTGGGCTTCATCCAGAACGCCTCCGGCGCCGTGCCGGGTCCAATGGATTGCTTTCTCTGTCTCCGTGGCACCAAGACCCTGCCGCTCCGCATGGCGCGCCACGACGCCAGCGGTCGCCGCATTGCGCAGTGGCTCACCGAGCGGAGGGACATCAGCAAGGTCTACTATCCGGGGCTCCCGGATCATCCCCAGTTCGAGCTGGCAAGGCGGCAGATGAAGGGCTTCGGCGGCATGATCAGTTTCGATGTCGACGATCCTGCTCGCGCCCGCCGCGTCGCCGAGAAGGTGAAGATCTTCGCGCTGGCCGAATCGCTCGGCGGTGTCGAGAGCCTCATCGGGCACCCGGCGTCGATGACCCACGCCGCGGTGCCGCAGGCGCTGCGACTGGAGATGGGCCTGACCGACAGCCTGCTGCGCCTGAGTGTGGGGGTCGAGGAAGTCGACGATCTGCTCGCCGACCTGGATCAGGCGCTCGCGTAACACATTGAAACGCAGGGGACTAGATTATCGTACAGGCTGCGTCCCTTGAATCGAGGCATTACATGTCGTCGTCCATTCCCGCTGCCCGTTCGCGCCGCACCTTTCCCGGCATCGGCGCCGTCACGTGGGAGCATCCCGCCGATCGCGCCGCGCTCCAGACCCTGCGCAGCGTTCCCGGCGCCGAGGAAGTCATCAAGAAGATCCTCGCCCTGGTCGGTGGCGAGCGCGGTATCCGCCTCCTCTTTCAGGGCAATGCCGTTCGCGTCGGCCCCGAGCAGTATCCCCGCATCTGGACGCTGCACACCGAGGTCTGCACCACCTTCGACTGGGAAGCGGTACCCGAGCTCTACGTCTCCCAGACGCCCTTCGTGAATGCCGGCGCCTATGGCATCGACGAGCCGTTCATCGTCCTCAACTCCTCGGCGATCGAACTGCTCACCGATGACGAGGTTCGCGTGCTCCTGTCGCATGAGATGGGGCACGTGATGAGCGGCCATTCGCTCTACCGCACCATTGCCGCCATCCTGGCGCTCATCAGCCTCGGCGCACTTCCGGCCCTCGCCGGGATCGCGTTGTTGCCGGTCAGGCTCGCGTTCCTCGAATGGTCCCGGAAGGCCGAGCTCTCCAGCGACCGCGCCGGGTTGCTCGGCAGCCAGGACATTCTCTCCACGCAGCGCTTGTTCATGAAGCTGGCGGGCGGCGGGCGTGGCGATCAGTTCGTGGGTCAGCTCAACGTCGACGCGTTCATCACCCAGGCGAACGAATACGCGACGTCCAACGAGGGGCTCGACATCGTGTACAAGGTGCTCGCCACACTGGGCCTCACGCACCCGATGAGCACGGTGCGCGCCGGCGAGTTGCAGGCGTGGGTGGCGTCGGGAGACTACGAGCGCATCGTCCGCGGCGAGTACATCCATCGCGGCGCCGAGACGCGCGACCGTCCGCTGCGGGACGACCTCTCGGCGGCCGGGCGCCACTATGCTGCCGGCGCGAAGGATGTCGCCTCACAGGTCGCCGACGCCGCGAAGAAGGCGGCAGAAAAGCTGGGAGACGCGTTCCGGCAGGCCCAGAAGTCGTGAGACTGCTTGTCGTAGGCGGTGGAGGGCGCGAACACGCACTATGCTGGGCCCTCCACCGCGAAAACCCTGGCGCGACCATCTACTGCGCGCCAGGCAATCCCGGTACCGCAGGACTCGCCACCAACCTTCCCATTCCCGCCGACGACATCGACCGCATTGCTGATGCGGCCGACATGTACGGCGTCGATCTCGTCATCATCGGCCCCGAGGTTCCGCTCGCCCTCGGGCTCGCCGACCGGCTTCGTGCCGAAGGCCGCCTCGTCACCGGTCCCGGCGCGGCAGCGGCACGCATCGAGGCCTCGAAGGCGTTCTCCAAGGACGTGATGGTGGCAGCGGGCATACCCACCGCGGAGAGCGAGACCTTCACCGACCTCGGCGCCGCACTCGGGTACGTAAAGCGGCACGCCGAGCCGCTCGTGGTGAAGGCCTCGGGTCTCGCGGCGGGCAAGGGCGCCATCGTCTGTGCCACCCGCGCGGAAGCTGCCGCCGCGGTGCAATCGATGCTGGGTGACGGCACCTTCGGCGACGCCGGCAGCGTCGTGGTCATCGAGGCGTTTCTCGAGGGCGAGGAAGTGTCCCTGCTCGCCATCACCGATGGCCACGCCGTCGAGCTCCTCCCGGCGGCGCAGGACCACAAGCGCCTGCTCGAGGGCGACCGCGGCCCCAACACCGGCGGCATGGGTGCGTACGCGCCAGTCTCCATTGCCACGCCGACGCTGCTCGAGCGCGCCCGCAAGGAAGTGTTCACCCCCTGCCTCGCGGAGCTGGCCCGGCGCGGTGCCCCGTTCAGCGGCGTGCTCTACGCCGGTCTCATGGTGGCGCCCGACGGCACGCCCAACGTGGTCGAGTTCAACTGCCGTCTGGGTGATCCTGAAACCGAGGTCGTGCTCCCGCTGGTGACGAAGGGGCTCACCGACGCGTTCGAGGCAATCGCGCGGGGCGAGGCCCCGAAGCCGCTCCAGCTGGCGAAGGGGAATTTCGCGGTCACGACCGTACTCGCCTCCGAGGGTTATCCCGACAAGCCCCGCAAGGGTCAGCCGATCGACCTGCCGGAGAGCTTCCCACCGGGTGTGCTCGCCTTCCATGCCGGCACCACCCGTGACGCCCAGGGCGTGCTGCGTGTGAGCGGTGGGCGCGTGTTCGCCGTGACCGGCCTCGGCACCACGTTCGTGGAGGCCCAGGAGCGGAGCCGCAGCGGCGCCGAGGCGATCCGCTACGACGGCAAGGTGTTCCGCACGGACATAGGATGGCGGGAAGCGGGTCGAGTCTAGCACGTGCTTGGGCGGCGCCGGTGGCCGCCCTTACTTTTGGTCCATGCCTGAACTGCCCGAGGTCGAGACGATCGTACGCGACCTCCGACCTCACCTCGTTGGTCGACAGATCCTCAGAGCGCGAAGCTCTCCCATGATGACGTCCTGCGCGGTGTGACGAAGCGGAAGCTGGTCAGTTCGCTCGCCGGCGCCCGAATCACCGGTATGACTCGCCGCGCCAAGCACGCGATTCTCGAGCTCGAGCTTTCCTCCTCACGTCCTCACGTCCTCACGTCCTCACGTCTCGTCATCCAGCCCGGAATGACGGGCTCGCTGACGATCGCCGACCAGCCATTGGCGCCCGGTGACGCCCGCTATGCCGTCCTCCGCGCCTCGCTCGACGACGGCCGCGAGCTGGTCTACCGCGACGTGCGACGCCTGGGCACACTTCTGCTGCTCGATGACAAGGGCTGGGAAGGCTACGACGCCGCGCTCGGCCCCGAGCCGCTCGATCCTGCGCTGACCCACGCGCGGTTCGCCGCCATCCTGGCGTCGTCAAAGCAGGCAATCAAGAAGGTGCTGATGGACCAGCGGAAGATCGTCGGCGTGGGCAACATCTACGCGAACGAGGCCCTCTTCGCTGCGGGCATCGACCCCTCCAAGCCGAGTTCTCGACTCTCGACCCTCGACTCTCGACTGCTCCTGAAGCACGTCCGCCGTATCCTGCAGGCGGCGATTGATTCGCAAGGCACCACCTTCCGCGACTACCGCACCGGCACCGGCGAAAAGGGCACCTTCCAGCTCGAACTCTTCGTCTATGGCCGCGAGGGCGAGAAGTGCCGCGTCTGCGGCACCCGCCTCGCCCACACGCACGAGATCGACGCGCGCGTCACCGTCTTCTGCCATCGATGCCAGCAGTAGCCCGCGCCCCCACGCTCGCCCTCGCGTCGGCCGACCTGGAACGGCTCCGCGTGCGCGTGCGCGCCCTCGCTGAGAATCGCCCCGGCGTCTACCGCATGCTCTCCGCCACCGGGCGCATCCTCTACGTGGGCAAGGCGCGGAAGATCCGCACCCGGCTCCTGTCGTACTTCCGCGCCGACAACCATGACAAGGCGGCGCGCATTCTCCAGGCGGCGCATGACATCAAGTGGGACTACGCGCCCAGCGAGTTCGCCGCCCTGCTCGGCGAGCTGCGGTTGATACGGCAGCACCGCCCACCCTACAACGTGCAGATGAACCGCACTCGCCGGGAACTGCTGATCAAGATCAGCGGCGGCGCGGCACCGAAGGTGTACGGCGGAAGCGCCGTGCAGGCAGGCGATCGGCTGGCATATGGTCCGTTCAATTCGATGGGACGGATGCTCGATGCCGTGCGGGTGCTCAACGACCTCCTGGGCCTGCGCGACTGCGCCGCGACGATGCCCATCGTCTACGCCTCGCAGGGCGATCTCTTCGATGCCCCGCGCCACGCCGCGTGCATGCGGCACCAGTTCGGCACCTGCACCGGGCCCTGTGCCGGCTTCGTAAGCGAGGCCGATTACCGCGCGCGCGCCGACATTGCGGCGGCGTTCCTCGAGGGCCGGACGCTCACGCCGCTCGATCGCGCCGTGTATTCCATGACGGAGGCGGCGGCCGCCAGCGACTTCGAGCGCGCCGCGCGCTGGCGCGACAAGTTCGAGCAGCTCGAGTGGCTCGTCGCCGCCACGAGCCGCGCGCGCACCGCGATCGACCTGCTCACCTTCGTCTATCGCGATCCCGGCACCTTCGGCGATGACCGCGCCTACGTGGTGCGCCGCGGCGTGGTGCGCGCGACCTATCCCTGGCCCGAGACGCCCATCGAGCAGACCGCTTTTGCCGGCGTCGTGGCCCACGAGCAGGAGCAACTCGCCGGGCCTGCGTGGCCCCTGCCACTCGAGTTCCTCGACGAGATTCTCCTCGTGTCAGCCTGGTTCAGGAGACACCCGGAGGCGCTGCGCCGCACCACCCGGCTGGACGAATTCCATGCGGATTGCCGTTGACCGGATGACATGACCCGGCGCGGCGTCGCCACAGCCGCCAGAGCAGCTTCCTGCATGCGCTCGGTCACCCCTTCCAAGTCGCTGTCCCCGTCAGAGTTCCACCGCTGTCGTGAACCCCGACACCGTCGCGCTTCCTGACGCTGATGCACCCGCACGACGCATTTCCGGTGGCATCACCCCTGCCCCCTGATTCGGGGTAATGCGACTCTTTCTCCGGTTCCTCCTGCAGTTCGTGGCGGTCACCTGCCTGCTCCTCGTGGCGCATCCAGCGCGCGCGGACTGGCCGGCGAAGCGCGAGCCTGCCCGCGTCACCGTCTACCCGGTGAGCCGGGTGCGCGAGGGCGGCTGGTACCTGCAGCGAATCAGCATCCAGGGCGATTTCCAGGCATCGATCGGTGCGTCCCTCGAGGAAGCGCTGCCCGACAGCCTGCTGAACGATCACGAGCGGCACGTCATGGCGTGGGACATGGCGGGGTTGCTGCGATGGGACGTCGACTTCGCGCGCGGGCTCGACGCCGGCGACCGCTACTCGATCGTCTTCGAGCGATTCCTGGGGGACAACGGCGAGGTGCGCTACGGCCGGCTGCTCGCGGCAGAACTGCTCGTGAGCGGGCGCCAGGTGTCGATCTACGCCTTCGATGCGCCCGATGGCCGCATCGTCTACTTCGATGGCGAGGGACGGTCACTCGAGCGCAGCTACCTCAGCGCGCCGGTGGACTTCCAGAAGATCAGCAGCGGGTTCTCCCGCTCGCGCTTTCACCCGGTGCTGCATCGCTGGCGGAAGCATGAGGGCATCGACTACGCTGCCGATCCCGGCACCCCCGTCCGCACGATCGCCGATGGCATCGTCGTGCGTGTCGGCTGGTCGGGTGGATACGGCCGCATGGTGGAGATCCGTCACGCCAACGGCATCATCACGCGGTACGGCCACCTGAGTGCATTCACCCCGGGCCTCGTGCCCCGCATGGCTGTGCCCCAGGGGGCCATCATCGGTGCCGTCGGTTCCTCCGGTCTCGCGACCGGACCGCACCTGCACTTCGAGCTGCGCGTGAATGGCGTCGCCACCGACCCGCGCTTCCTGCCCCGCGAGGGAGGCACGCCCATCGCCGAGGACGACCGCGTCGCGTTTACGATTCAGCGGCAGAAGCTGCGCGGGCTGATGGAGGAGCCGCCGGCCACGGCGCTCTCCGTCAACACCCAGTAGCACCCCGGCCCTTTCAGAAGCGCAGGCTGACCCCCACCCCGGCACCATTCCGCGTCGGGACGATCACCGGTTGCGCACGCGGTACCTGCACCATAACCCATCGCTCCCGCGGTTTGACCGCGCCGAAGAGCGCGCCGACCGCAGCACCAATGCCCGCGGACATTCCCACCACAGCCCAGCCGCTGGTACTCGAAGCATGAGTATCTCCGGTGAGGGGACGCGCAATTCTCGCGGTCACCGGTCAAGCAGGGATCAAGGCGCGACTATTACGGCCGCCCACCGTTCTGGAAGCATCTCGATGCGTGTCGGCCGCTCCCCGTCGCGCGGCGCCGGCCACGCATACCACGCGTGCGGTTCGTTGTCATAGCTCCGGAACGCGATCGTGGCGACGCGAGCGGTCTCATCGGCAAACCACGTTACCGGCAGCTCGAGTTCCACGCTCCATCCCGTCGCGTCCGAGTTGCCCTGCACCTCCCACCCATCTCCACTCCGTTCCTTTCCCAGCCGCCAGTCCGGATCGTCGCTCGGCGCCATCCACCGGCCGTGCCGGCCGCGGTTCACCACGCTGCTGTCCAGAACGCGGCGCAGGTACCACTGCGTGTCGTCGTGCCCCGGTCCCGGCGTGCGGTCGCCCAGCGGATCGAGGCTCACCACAAAGTCATCGCCCCAGTAGAACGTTGAATCGGCCATCCGCGCCGCAACGTATGCCGTGTCACCATGCCGGACGACCCAGATTCTCACGCCGCCCTGCGCCGTGAGCAGCTCGATGCTCGGCGTTCCGTACTCCGCAGCCGAAACGGCGCCGTCAAGGCGCGGCGCGGCCGCTACCTCGCGCATCCTTACCGTGTCGCCGCCCCGCAGGAGAGCTGAGGTGAGAAGTGACGCAAGCAGCATGATGGAACCGGGTTGCAGGTTGAAACAATTCAACGCGAACCACCGTCAGGCCGCCATCCTCAAACCGTGGTCATTTGCCTATGCGTGGTTCGATCCTGGCCCTGACTCTGGTCCTCGCGGCCGCTCCTGCTGCCGCCCAGACCGCATCTACCGCCGCGCCTGCCGCAGCCGCTGCCGCTCCGGCGGTGGTCCTGACCGAGACGCAGTGGATCCTGCTCGGCCGCCAAGTCACGGAATGGCTTTGGGCCGGACAGACCGACAGCATCCTCGCGCATTCGTCGCCTGATGCGATGGAGCACATGGGCGGCGCTGAGGGCCTCGTCAAGGCCCGCGACGAACTGATGGCACGGCTCGGCAGTGAAACCGACGTGATCGCCGACAAGATGACGAAGCGGAAGGGTAACACCCAGTACTGGCGTGAATCGAAGTACGAACTTGGGCCGCCGGAGCCGGTGGTATTACGCTTCGTGTTCAACGCCCAGGCCCAGATCATCGGCATCGGCATCGGGCCGCTGAACCAGACGCCGGCACCGGATCCGTCATAGGATCAGCCGGCATCAATCCGCGGCGCTGCCGCCGCGGAATGTTCGGTAGCGGGCCTGACCGATGAGACATTATGCGCCGACTGCTCCCGTATCTCTGCCTGATCGCTGTCGCCCTGGCCGCGTGCAATCGCAGCACCGTACCAGCTGGCCCTCCGCCCATCGTAGGGGCCTGGCGCTCCTCCCTCCGGTTCAGCTCCGGTGCCTTTGCCGGCGTCAAGGACCTGGAGTTCATGTACGTGTTCAACCTGGGCGGCACGCTCACCGAATCCTCCAACTACGACGGCGCGCCGCCGGTGCCGCCGGCTTATGGAGTATGGCGCACGATCGCGCCCAATGTTTTCGAGGTGCGATACGAGTACTACGCCACGGCACCATCGAGCCCGGAGGTGTTCAAGGCGGGTGGAGGCTGGATTCCCTCGGGACGCGGCATCTTCACCGAACGGATCACGCTGTCTTCCGATGGGCGCAACTTCCAATCCGCCATCACCTACGAGGCTCTCGACACGCACGGCCAGCCGATCGATGGAGGCGGCACGGCAGTGGGCCATGCGGTGAGAATCGGCTGGTGAGGCACTCGGTCGGGCTCGTTGACGGACTTGGTCCCGAATCCACCATCGACTACTACCGTCGCATCCTCGAACTTTGGGCGCAGGCCCACCCATCGACCACTCCACCCATCGTCATCGACAGCCTGGACTCGCAGGTCGCCCTGCGCCTCGTGGCCACCGACCGGCTTGCCCTCATCGAGTATCTGCCGGAGTCGCTGCGACGGCGCGCGCTCCGCCGACTCGCGCTGCTCGGTACCCGGTTCCACCATAGAGGCGCCGTTCTATCCCGAGGTGTTCGCGCGCCATGGAATCAGCATCGTGAAGCTGGGTGACGCGGACCGGACCTGGGTTCACGACCGCTACGTCGGCGAGCTGCTCGTGGGCACCTTTCTGGACGATACGCGACGTCGGTTTGTGGATCTTGTGGACCGGCTCCGAACCGAGGACGGCATCGACGGAGTCATCCTCGGCGGAACCGAGTTGCCGCTGCTGCTGGCTGAGCCCGCCATCGCCGGTGTCCCGGTGCTTGATGCAACCGCGTTGCATGTGGCCGCGATCGTCCAGCGCCTGGGTACATGAAGCTGCGCTCGGCGTGAGGCCTTGATCAGCACTTCATCAGCATGTCACTTGCCACCGTGTAAGGTGATCGCCAGATTCTGCGACTCTTCCCTGACTCAGAGGCGCATGCGATGAGGCTCCTTCGGAACATGGTGTTGTCGCTGGGTCTGGCGGCGACTCCCCTGGCGGCTGCAGCACAGCAGGTCACCGGCACGCCGGGCTCGCCCGGCGCCACCACCACCATCGACGGCAAGCAGCTCCCGGCTCCCGACCCGAAGTTCGGTGGTGTCATCAAGGACGGGGCCCTGCAGTCTACCCCATGGTGGGCGCCGCGTATCGTGCCACCCAAGGGCGCGCCCAATGTGCTGCTGATCATCACCGACGACGCCGGGTTCGGCGTGCCGAGCACGTTCGGCGGTGTGATCCCGACCCCGACGATGGATGCGGTCGCGAAGCAGGGTCTGCGCTACAACCGCATGTTCTCCACGGCGCTCTGCTCGCCCACGCGCGCCGCGCTCATCACCGGGCGCAACCACCACTCGGCAGGCTTCGGGGTGATCTCGGAGCAGTCTACCGGCTTCCCCGGCTACAACAGCATCATCGGCCTGGACGAGGCCACGATCGGGCGGATGCTGATCGACAACGGCTACAGCACGGCGTGGTTCGGCAAGGACCACAACGTGCCCGCATTCCAGGCCAGCCAGGTGGGGCCGTTCGACCAGTGGCCCACCGGCATGGGCTTCCAGTACTTCTATGGCTTCATCGGTGGCGACGCCAACCAGTGGGAGCCGAACCTCTTCCGCAATACGACCCAGATCTACCCCTACAAGGGGGCGGCGCCCGGGACCTGGAACCTGGTCACCGCGATGGCGGACGATGCCATCGACTGGATGACGCAGATGCACCAGATCGACCCCGGAAAGCCGGTCTTCGTCAAGTACGCCCCCGGGGCCACGCACGCGCCACACCACCCGACGAAGGAATGGGTGGACAAGATCCATGCGATGCACCTCTTCGACGACGGCTATGAGAAGCTGCGCGAGCGCATCTTCGCGAACCAGAAGCGTCTCGGCCTGGTTCCGCAGGACGCGGTGCTGGCGCCGTGGCCCAGCGACGTGCTGAAGCCGTGGAACCAGCTGACCCCCACCGAGCAGAAGCTCTTCATCCGGCAGGTCGAGGTCTTCGCCGCCTACGCCGCCTACAGTGACTACGAGATCGGGCGCGTGGTCCAGGGCTTCGAGGACCTGGGCAAGCTCGACAACACCCTGATCATCTACATCAACGGCGACAATGGCACCAGCGCCGAGGGCGGCCCGCTCGGAACGCCCAACGAAGTGGCGTTCTTCAACGGCGTCAACATGATGCCGGCCGAGATGCAGATGAAGTGGTATGACGTGTGGGGCACCGAACAGACCTACAACCACATGTCGGCCGGCTGGTCGTGGGCCTTCGACACGCCCTTCGACTGGTTCAAGCAGAACGCGTCGCGGCTCGGGGGCGTCAACCAGAACATGGTGGTCTCGTGGCCGGCGCGCATCAAGGACGCCGGCGCACTGCGCCAGCAGTTCGTCCACGTGATCGACGTCGTACCCACCATCCTCGAGGCCGCAGGTCTCCACGCGCCCGAGGTGGTCGACGGCGTCAGGCAGAAGCCGATCGAGGGAACCAGTTTCGCCTACACCTTCGATGCAGTGAACGCGAAGACCCCGTCACGCCACAGCACCCAGTACTTCGAGATGATGGGCCAGTGGGCGCTCTACAAGGACGGCTGGCTGCTGAGCACCAAGGTGAACCGCGCCCCGTGGGAGGCGTTCGGGCCCGCCAACGAGGACCCGCTCAACAACCAGGTGTTCCAGCTCTACAACCTGAACACCGACTTCAACCAGACCAGGGACATCGCGGCCGCCAACCCGCAGAAGGTCAGGGCAATGCGGGCGGAGTTCCTCGAGGAGGCGAAGAAGTACCAGGTCCTCCCGATGGACGCGTCGGTGGCCGCGCGCATCGTCGCCCCGCGGCCGAACATCACCGCGGGCCGCGCGGAGTTCGTGTACACCCGGCCGATGATCGGCCTGCCGCAGGGCGATTCACCCTTGCTGCTCAACACGTCCTACACCGTCACGGCGGACATCACAGTGCCGGAAGCAGGCGCGGAAGGCATGATCCTGACGTCCGGTGGGCGCTTCGCGGGCTACGGACTCTACCTGCTGCAGGGCAAGCCGGTGTGGCTGTGGAACCTGATCGACCTCGAGCGAATCAAGTGGGAAGGCCCGGACGCTCTCGCACCTGGCCGGCACACGATCGAGTTCGACTTCAAGTATGACGGGCTGGGCTCCGGCACGCTCGCCTACAACGACTTCAGCGGCGTGGGACGCCCTGGCACCGGGACGCTCAAGGTGGATGGCAAGGTCGTCGCCACCCAGACGATGCCGAAGACCCTCCCCATGATCCTCCAGTGGGACGAGAGCTTCGACGTCGGGTCGGACACGGAGACCGGCGTGAACGATGCCGACTACAAGCCGCCGTTCACCTTTACTGGAAAACTCAACAAGCTGACGCTCAAGCTCGATCGGCCGCAGCTCTCGCCGGCAGACATCGAGAAGCTGCAGGCGGCACAGCGCAACAACAGCTCCAGCGAGTAGTCGTGCCGGCCTACTTGATCTTGAAGCCGGTCGCTTCGATCTGCGCCGCTGACATCTGCACCACGCTCACCGTGAGCGGGATGGGTATCAGCGGCGCATCGGTCGAGTCGGTGGGCACCGATACGATCGCCTCGACCACGTCCATGCCCCGGATCACCTGGCCGTACACCACGTAGTTGCCGTCCAGGCGCTTGAGGCCGTCCTTGTTCACGACGACGTAGAACTGACACCCCGCGGAGAGCTTCTGCGGGTTGTCGTCGCGTCCCGCCCCCACCGCCCCGTACACATGCTTGAGATCCGGCACGAACTCCGGTGCCAGGTTGTAGGGTGAATCCTTGAATCCTGCCGGCGTGTCGGGACATCCCCCCTGCGCCACGAAGTTCTTGACGACGCGATTGAAGGTGAGCGAATCCCAGTAGTGCGCATCCGCCAGCTTGATGAAGCTCGCCATGTGGTTGGGCGTCTGCGGGATACAGGTAGAACAGGACCTCGCCCTTGGGAGCCTGCGAATACGCGCGCGAACCGGGTAGGTCGCTTCGTGGCTGTTTGCCGACAGCGCCACAATCAGGGCAACCGCCGCGAGGGCGGGAAGCAGTCTTCGCATGCGATCAGGCCTCGTCGGGGTCGGTGAGGGGCACCAGCCGGGCCCGCGGGGGAATGCCGGGCTCGAGTTCGAGGATGCCCACTGACGGCAGGATGTCGAACCGGCGCTGACCCGCGGCACCGGGGTTCATGACGGTCACCACCAGATCCACCAGCGTCAGCAGCGGCTTGTGCGTGTGCCCGTACAGGATGATCTCGGCGTCGGGGAACGCCGCGTTGAGCGCGTCCGGTGTGGGGCTGCCGAACTGGTCCCCGTGCGTCACCACGATCTCGAAGCCGTCCAGCTGCACCCGCGCCACCTTGGGCACCTTCGCGCGCACGTCCCAGTCGTCGGTGTTGCCGTACACTGCGGTAACCGGCGCCAGTGCCCCGAGCTCCGTCAGCACCGAAAGCGAGCCAATGTCTCCGGCGTGGAAGATGTGATCCACCTCCCGGAACACGTCGAACACCTCTCGCCGGAGGAGGCCGTGGGTATCCGAGATGACGCCGAGTCGCACGCCCGTGACGGCCGCCTCAGCCGTGGGTCGGGCCGAGGGGCCCGGGCGGCGGTGTCCGAAGGCGGGATTGCTGCGTGTCGGCCAGGCGGATCTGCAGCGCGGACACGAACGCGCGCGCCTCGTGGCGGAACCTGCGGCCCACCAGCAGGGTCACTTCACGCGGGTTCCGTGGGGACAGCTCGACAAACGCCGTGGCGTGGCGGGCGGTGAGCCGGATACGGCTGGTGAGGATGCCCGGCCGGAGCACCGCCGACGCAATCGCACCGTAGTTGACCGCCGCGGTGTTGCTTCCCTCGCCACTTGCCGCCTCGATCTCGAACACGAGGGCATCGTCGGACAGCACGACATGCCCGTTGAGCCGTCGCGACAGCGAGCTCACCATCAGCCGTGCATCGGGATCGGCGTCGTCCGCCGAGTTCGAGAGCCGGAACGGAATATCGAGGGACACGTCAGCCCTCCCAGCGGGCCGCGATGGTGATGTCCAGCGACAACTGGTCGATGATCCGCTGCACCACGAAATCTACCAGGTCTTCCACCCGCTTCGGGCGGTGATAGAAGCCCGGCGCCGCCGGCAGCACGGTGGCTCCCGCCTCCGTGACCGCCACGAGGTTGCGCAGGTGCACCAGCGACATCGGCGTTTCCCTCGGCACCAGGATGAGCCGGCGCCGTTCCTTGAGCGTCACGTCGGCAGCGCGTTCCACCAGCGACCGGCTCGCGCCGCCGGCCACCGCCGCCACCGTGCCCATGGAGCAGGGACAGATCACCATCCCGCCGGTGCGCTGAGAACCGGACGCCGGCAGTGCGCCCCGGTCGTCGTCCGGAAAGTGGCGCACGCTCCGCCAGTCTCCGCCCGTCGCTGCCTTGAGCGCGTCGATGTCACCCATGCCGCACTCCGCCTGGAGCAGCCGGAACCCATGCCCCGACACGATGAGCCACACCGGCACCGCGGCGCCCGCCAGTACCTCCAGCAGGCGCACGCCGTACGGCGCCCCCGACGCCCCCGTAATCGCCAGCACGATCGGCAACTGCTTCATGCGGCCCTCTCAGTCCTCACGCTGTTGCAGTTCCTTCTCACGCGGTTGCGGTTCCTCCTCACGCTGTCAGCCGATCCACCAGCGCAAACCCGAACACCGTCACGCTCATCACCGCATTCATCGTGAAGAACGCCGCGTCGAGCCGGGACAGGTCGTCCGCATGCACCAGCTGGTGCTCCCAGATGAGGATTGCGGCGGCCGCCGCGACACCGGTGTAGTACCAGGCCCCGAACCCCGACCCCCATCCGAAAAGGAGCAGTGCCGGGATCGTGATGCCGTGAAGGAGCTTGGCAAGGATGATCGCCCGGGGCACGCCCAGTCGTACGACCGCACTGTGCAACCCCTCCGTCCGGTCGAATGCTTCGTCGGGAAGGGCATAGAAAATGTCGAAGCCGGCCACCCAGGTGGCGACGGCGACGGTGATGGCAGCGAGGGTCCACCAGGGAGCACTCCACTGCCCCGTAATTGCGAGATACCCCCCAACCGGCGCGATGGCGAGGCTCAGGCCGAGCCAGACATGGGGCCACCAGGTAAAACGCTTTGCCAGGCTGTAGATCATCACCCACGCGAGCGCGAACGGGGCCAGTAGGGCGCACAGAGGGTTGAGCGCCCGAGCGCTGAGGAGGAACGCCGCGGCCGCAACCGCCACGGAAGCCCACGCCTGCCCAACGGTCAGTGCCCCCTTGGGCAACTCGCGGTTGCTGGTGCGCGGATTCCGCGCGTCGAACCCGCGGTCGGCGATCCGGTTGAACCCCATCGCCACCCAGCGCGCCGTGGTGAACGCGACAATGACCAGCACGACGTCGCGCAAGTGCAATGGTGCCACGCGCGATGCCGCCAGCACCCCGAGCAATGCGAACGGCAGCGCGAACAGGGTATGCGCAAGCTTCACGAAGTTGGCAAACCGCACTACCAGCGAACCGCCCGCCAGCACCTGCCCCTCAGCCATCGAGATCTCCAATCATGGGCCCGCTCACCGCTTACCGCTCACGCCGTTGCGGTTCCTCCTCACGCGGTCGCCGTTCCTCCTCACGCCGTCGGCGTCCGCATCCCGACGTGCAGCGCACACGACCCTCCGAGCAGCGTCTCGTACGTCACGTCCCCGAACCCGCTCGCTTCCATGCACCGGGCTAGCTCCGGCGGCGCGGGAAACACCCGGGTAGACTCTGGAAGCCAAGAGTACGCAGTCCTATGTTTCGAAATGGCGCGACCAATCCGCGGGAGCAAGTGATCAAAGTAGAAGTCGACGAGCGCCCGAAACGGCTGCCAGCCCGGCTGCGACATCTCGAGGATCGCGAGGCGCGCGCCCGGCTTGAGCACCCGCGAGGCTTCCCGGAGACCAGCCTCGAGATCCACCAGGTTCCGCATGCCCCACCCCACCACGGCACCATCGAAGCAGGCGTCAGGGAACGGAAGTTCGAGCGCGTCGGCCGTGACCGGCAGGATCGCGCGGCCACCGATCTTCGATCGTCCCGTGCGGAGCATCACGGGCACGAAGTCAGCGGCGACGATCCGGCCGCTGAAGCCCGCCTGCCCGGCGAGCGCTACGCTGAAGTCCAGGGTTCCGGCGCACAGGTCGAGATACACGCCGCCCGGATGCCGCTCCCAGCCCAGCCGACCGACTGCGCGCTGGCGCCAGCGCTGGTCGAGGTTGAAGCTGATGATTCGGTTCAGGCGGTCGTAAGTCGGGGCAACCGCCGCGAACATGGTCCGCACGTATGCCCGCTTTTCGGGCCCGCCAAAGACGGGTAAATGCTGATTTGATGCGGACATACGAGCGCAATCTAGCCCGGGCGGAATCGCGTCCGCAAGCACGGTGAGTCACCTTGGCTGAGCGCGCGGCTACCCTGAATGCCCTCACCGACCAGGAGGTCGTTCTCCTGGCCCGGGGCGGGCAGGAGCGCGCATATCGCGAGCTCGTGCGCCGCTACGAACGCCCCATCTTCTCCCTGCTCTACCGCATGGTGCGCGACCGCGAACTCGCCGAGGACCTCTCCCAGGAAACGTTCGTGAAGGCGCTCAATGCCATCGAGAGCTATCGCCCCGAGTACAAGTTCTCGTCCTGGCTGTTCAAGATCGCCAACAACGCCGCCATCGATCATCTCCGCCGCCGGGAACTCGACACTCTCTCGCTCGAGGGCTCGCCCCACGCCGTCACGCCCGACGCCGTGGAGGCCACCGCGCTGCAGATCGGCGATCGCGGGGAGAACCCGCTCGACATCGTGGAAGCGAAGGAATTGGGCGGCGAGATCGAGCGGGCCATCGCCCAGCTCCGTCCCGAGTACCGCGCCTGCATCCTGCTGCGGCACGTCGACGGCCGCGCGTATGAAGAAATCGCCGAAATGCTCGACCTGCCCCTCGGCACGGTGAAGACGTACATCCACCGCGCGCGCAACGAGTTGCGCCGCCTGCTGGCCCATTTGAAGGAATAGTCCATCTCAGTTCGACGCCGTCAAGCCGGGAGTGAAACCCCGGCCGTCCAGCCCGCGTAGGAGGGGTCAATTCTATGGAGCGCTCAGTCCTGCAGCATCTCACACCCGACGAGATCGATCTCGTCCTCGAGGGTAGCTACCCCGAGGCTCTTCGCACGCACGTCAGCGGCTGTCGCGATTGCAGCTCGCTGCTTTCTGGTGAGCGTCTCGTGGTGCAGTGGCTCGGCGCGCTCCCGCTGCATGTGCCTGCCGCGGGATTCGAGGACCGGGTCATGGCGCGGGTGCACATTGCAACGCCCCGGTCAGCGCTCGCGACTTTGCGCCATCGCGCGCTGGCCACGCCGGCATCGAGGGCAGTGGCGGCGGGCGTCCTGGTGTCGGTGCTCGGCTCGCTCGCCGCCAGCGTTGTCTGGTCCCTCGGGCACCGTGAGGTGCTCGCCTCCCTTGGAATGACCGCTCTCCGCAGCGTCGCCGAACTCGGCTGGGTAGTCGTGCATGCCCTGGCGACCAACCTCGTCGAGCAGTCCTGGTACGGATCCGCACGCGCGCTGGTCGATTCGCCCGCGCGCCTTGCGTTCGTTGCCGGTGGACTGACGATGGCGTGGGCCGCGGGAATGCTGCTGATGCGCCGGCTGATCGCCATTCCGGCTGGGTCGGTGGCGCATGAGCACATCTAGGGCGCTCCGGCTCGCTCCAGCTGTCGCACTGATCACCCTGCTCGTCGCGCCCGCCGTAGCCCGGGCCGACGAGCCGAGTGCTGTGCTGCGCGATGTCTGGACCCTCATTCAGCAGATCGCACCGGGCCAGGACGCCTCGCCCGACCGGCCGCATCCGCAAGCGGTGCCCACCGCGGCCAACGCTCCATCGATCCCGCTGCGCGACCTGTCCCATCCCATCTCTCTCGAGCGAAGCATCCGGGCCGCGGCCACGGTCCCGCCGGGCCAGTTGCGCCTGACCATTCCGAACGGCCAGGCTCGCCTCGGCGACTTCAGCATCGGGTCCGACCAGACGGTCACCGGCGACCTGCTCGTGCTCGAGGGCACGGCCGACGTCTACGGTCGCCTCGAGGGCAACCTGGTGAGCTGGGGCGGCGACATCGTGCTGCACTCGGGTGCGGTGGTCGCGGGTGATGTGCTGGCACTCGATGGCCAGGTCCGCCTCGAGGGCGGAGAAGTGACCGGCGAGGTACGCACCATGTCGTCGCCGGCGGCGGAGCAGCCCCCGGCCGTGACCCAATCGCCGATGAGCCACGTCCTCCGGTCGCTCGCCGGCACGGCGGGTGTGTTCCTCACCCTGCTGCTGGCTGGGTTCGGCCTCGTGCTCTTCGGCAAGTCGCCGCTGGAAGTCACCTCCGATACCGTGCGCAGCTCGTTCAGCCGCGCGTTCATCGTTGGCCTCCTGGGCCAGATCCTGGTGCTTCCCACGTTCGGCATGCTCGTCGTCGGGCTGATCCTCACCGTCGCCGGCATCCTGCTGATCCCCTTTGTCGTCATCGTCTTCGCCCTGCTTCTCGTCGCGGGCGTCATCGGCGGCGCGTTGGCGGTGGCGCATGCCATGGGCGAGTCGATCACCCGGCGGCAGATGGCGCAGGGACGTGCGCTGTCACCCAACAGCTATCGATACCTCATCGTTGGCCTGGCCTGCATCTTCGCTCCCTGGCTCGTGTGGACCCTCTTCGGCTGGGTGCCCGTAGCGGGCGAGCTCATGCTCGGCGCGGCGATCCTGATCAGCTGGCTCCTCGCGAGTGTCGGGTTCGGCGCCGCGTTGCTGAGCCGCGGTGGCCTCAAGGAGCAGTTCGCCGGCCGGTTCATCCCGCCCGAGATGCTCACCGACGAGTTCCTCTGGGCCACGCCCCGCTACGGCGTACCGGCCGTCAAGCGGCCGGACAGCAGCACCACGCCGCGCTCGGGAACGCGGCCGCCGGACGCTCCGCAGTGAGGAGCCTTCCGCTCTTGATCGCGGTTTCGGTCGCCCCCGCCGCCGCCGCCACCATAGTGCATGCGCAAACGCTGCGCGAGTACTCGAGCACGCGGCAGGATCATGGCGAGTCGCGTCTCGCCGCCACGGTGCAGTACGCCGGCGGCACGCTCAACCTGGTACCGGCGCCCGCGGGCATCCTGTACGCGCTGCGCCTCACCTACGACGCCGATCGCTTCGGCCCCGTGGCCCGGTTCGACCCCGCGGTCCCGCGGCTCACGCTCGGCACCGAGGCGCTGGCGCGCTCCGGTGGCGTGCGAGTGAGTCATCGCGGCACGCCACCCGCCGCCACGATCGGGCTCGGCACGCGGGCCGACCTCGATCTCGACATCGAACTTGGCGCCGCCGAGGCGACGCTCGAGCTGGGAGGCATCCGGATCAGTCGCCTCAAGCTCCAGACCGGTGCCAGCAAGACCGCGGTACGCTTTTCCGAATCCAATCCGATTCGCTGTTCCGGAGCCGAGTTTTCCGCCGGCGCTGCCGAGCTCATGGTGACCGGCCTCGGGTACGCCCGCTGCAGCGAAGTGAACTTCAATGGCGGGATCGGCAAGGTGACGCTCGACTTCAGCGGACGCTGGACGGGGCCGATGCACCTCGACGCCCAGATGGCCGTGGGCGAGCTGGTGCTGCGGCTGCCGAAGCGGGCGGGGATCAAGCTCGAGCTCGACAAGTTCCTGGCGAGCTTCGCCCCCGCCGGGCTCGTGCGCAGCGCCGACGGCCGCACCTGGAGCAGCGCCGGGTTCGAGAACGCCCCCCAGCAGCTGGTGGTCGAGGTGGAGACGGCGTTCGGCGGCGTGACTGTGGAGTGGATCGACTGACGACAGGGGTGGCTCACCCCCGCCGACGAGTTCCGGTCACGGGCTGCGGTTCCTGACTTCCTCCTTCGAAGCCCTCGACCTTCCGCTGTACCGTACCCTCGAGACTGTCACCTTTCGCGCGCAGCACCCACGTACTCACCACTGTTGCCTCGCGCTCGGCGCCATTGATGTTTATGGTCGCCTTCGTGTGCGCGGTGAACGTTGCATCTCCGGCGCCCGCCTTTGTGGCGACGCGAACCGGCGGGCGGGCGGGTAGATCCGGGGCCGGTTCAGTGACCAGGCTGGCGACGAGGGAGTCGGCCTTGGCCTCGATGGTGAGCGTGCCGGTGGCCATGATCGATGTCGCCATCCCGTCCTCGATCCGCATGCCGCCGGTGTAGGAGATCCGCCATACGCCCACCAGGGGCAGTTGCTGTGCTTGCAGTGCGCAGTTGCAGAGGGTAAGGAGCACTACGAAAGTGCGGGTCATCGGCTGTGAACTCCCGGCAGAGATCTATTTGGGACGAGGAGGGCCCATCGGGTCCTCCTTTCCTGATGCATGGGACGGCCCGCGCGTCGCACGGAATCAATGGCCAATCACACCCGCGATTGGTGGTGCTGCTGAGGGCACCGCCGACTTGAAGTCCTTGCCCAGCAGGGCGGCGACGGTCGCCGCGACCTGCGACTGCGTCACCTCCTCGTCGGATCTCACTCCCTTCCCCGGCGTATCGGGGCCGATGACCGCCATCCAGACCAGCTCGGCCCCGTCAACCTCACGCCCGTGGTCAGTCCAGTCGTTGCCCCTGCCTCGCCCGTGGTCCGCCGTGATGATGAAGGTCGTCGTGCCGCGATACTCCGGAATGGCCTGCATGGCGTTCCAGAGGTCCGCGACGTCGGCGTCCACCTGGTGGATGGAACGCAGGTAGAGGTCATAGCGGCGCCCGTGCGCCCACTCGTCGGGCTCGCCGTACCCGACGAACAGCACCCGTGGCCGGTACGCGCGCAGGTACTCGAGCGCAGAAGCATGGACGAGCGCGTCGAAGGTGTTGTTGTCCCAGTAGCGCACGATGCTGCCGTACAGTTCGTTGAGCTGGCGCTCGCGCGCGTTGCGTGGCGAGGGGAAGGGCGCTTCCCAGCCGGCGCGCACCCGAAGCCCGGAGCGCTCGCGTGCAAAGATGGAGCGGAACACGCCCCAGGTGGCATACGCCGCGACCTTCCCGCTGAGTCCGGGCTGTCCGTTGAGCCACTCGAAGACGGTTGTGTTGGGATTGGCGCCGAAGTCGTTGCGGTCGATGCGTGAATCGGGCGCGCCCGTCAGCATCTCGTTGTAGCCGGGATACGAGAACTTGAAGCCGTTGGTCACGTGCGCGTTGCTGCCGAGCGCCGAGTCGCCGATGATCTGCCCATTGCGGGCGATCACGTCCCAGACAAAGGGCATCAACGTGCGACGTGCATCCGCTTCACTGGGGCGCACGAAGTCGGCGCGCAGTCGCGTGGTATCCTCGACCCCCTGTCCTGCCTGCACGAGCGCGGGGTCGGCACCACGGAACACCTCCTGCCAGCGCACGCCGTCCGCCACGATGAGGACGACGTTGCGGGTCCGGGGCTGCGGCTGCTGGGCGCTTGCGCCTGTGGCACCCCCGAGGAGGGCCAGGGCTATCAGCGTGAGGCGTGACACCGGGGCCTCCTTGGTCGCCGGAATTTGGCGGAGTGACGGCCGGCGGGATAGACTGATGGCAGGATGGACACCCTTCAGCTCCTGGGACTGGCACTCGGCACGGCCTTCGCAGCCGGGCTGAACGTCTACGCGACGGTCGCCATCCTCGGCGCGTCGCAGTACTTCCATCTCTTCTCCCTGCCCGCCGGTCTCGGAATTCTTGGCCACCCCGTCGTCATCTTCGGGGCGGCGGTGCTCTTCTTCATCGAGTTCTTCGCCGACAAGGTCCCCTACGTCGACACCGTCTGGGACTCGATTCACACACTGGTCCGGCCCACGGTCGCCGCGGCGCTCAGCTTCGGCATCTTCTCCGGCATGCCCGAAGCGTGGAAGGTCGTGGCCGCGCTCGTGGGCGGCTCGGTGGCGCTCACCTCGCACGGCGCCAAGGCCGTCACCCGCACCGCCGCCAACGCCAGCCCGGAGCCGTTCAGCAACTGGATCCTGAGCGTGCTGGAGGATGTGCTGGCGGTGGGGCTCACCACGCTCGCGATGTCGCACCCGGTCGTTGCCGGTGCCATCGCGGTGGTGCTCGTGGTGCTGGCGGTGCTGGTGATCCGGCGGGTGGTGAGGTTGTTCAAGCGCGCATTCAGCAGCGAGCCCCCCCGGATGCCGACCGGGCCGGGGTCGTGAGGCGCGTATCGGTACTCCCCTGCGTGACTGCGGCGGTCTCGCTACTCCTTGTGTCGGCGAACGCGTTTGCTGCTTCCCCTGCCGGGGCGCCTGACCCTGTCACCGTGACCATCCTGTATGACGCGTTCGGCAGGCGCGACGGCATGGTGCAGGACTGGGGGTTCGCTGCCCTGATCGAGTATCAGGGCAAGCGCATCCTGTTCGATACCGGCAACAATGCGGTCACCTTCGCGGAAAACATCCACCGCCTCCACATCGATCTCACGCATCTCGATCTCGTCGTGGTATCGCACCGACACAGTGATCACACGGCCGGGTTGAGCGTCGTGCTGCAGGCAAATCCCGACGTCCCGGTCTACGCGCCGCGCGAAGGGTTCGGGATCTTCGGGAGCAGTGTGCCGGCGACCTTCTATCGCGCCGATCTCGCTCTGCCAGACAGCATGCGGTACTTCGACGGGGTCGTGCCCGGTGAAATCCGCGGCGGCAGCTTGTGGCCCACGGCCCACCTCATCCTCGTGGACTCATCGCAGGTCATCGCACCGGGCATTCGTGTCGTGGCCCTTGTGTCGGATGCCCCCGGTACGCGTGAGCTCCGGGAACTGTCGCTGGTGCTGGCGACGCCCACGGGCAGCATCCTGATCGTCGGGTGCTCGCACCCGGGAATCGAGCGCATCATGGCCGCGGCAACCGCGGGAGGCGCATCCGTGCGCGCCTTGTTCGGCGGCCTTCACCTGGTGGCAGCACCAGATTCCATCATTGGACCATTGGTGCAACGACTCCACGATCAGTGGCGAATCACGCAGGTCGCGCCCGGCCACTGTACCGGCGAGCCGGCCTTCGCCGCGCTGCAGCGGGCGTACGGCCCCGACTACCTGTATGCCGGCGTGGGTGAGACACTCGAGCTTCCGTAGCCGCGGGCGCGGTGTCCGACAGTCTCGCGGCGATCGGTTGAGTTCCGGCTCGCTGCACCTACCCGGGGGCAGCCAGTCGCGCCGCCAATGCCAGGCTTGCTTCCTCACCTGCCTCGCGCGTGAGATCCCGCTCTCCCATCGAAACACCGATCTTCTGCAGGAACGCGTTGGGTGGCTCGCCCCCCGCAAAGACCCACATCCAGTCATTCGGCATTTCCGTGATCGTACCCGCCACGTCGACGAGCACCGACTTCTCACGCACCTCCACCGGCTGTGAACGGAAGAGGACGCGCACCTTCTTCGTCCGCATCGCCTCCTTGATGCGCTGGGCGTTGCGCTCCTTGATCCGGCTGAACTCCTCCTGACGGTAGGAGAGCGTGACCTGGTTCCCCTTCTGGTAGGCGAGCCCCATCGCCGCTTCCACCGCGCTGTCGCCACCCCCCACCACCATGATCCTGGAATTGACGTACGCGTCGGCCTCGATGAGGCCGTACATGACCTTGGGTAGCTCCTCCCCGGGGATGCCCAGCTTTCGCGGCGTTCCCCGGCGCCCCAGGGCGAGGATCACGCACCGCGCCCGGTAGGTGCCGCCGGTGCTCGTGATGCAGAGCGTGCCGTCGGCTTCGCGCTCGATGGCTTCGACCTTTTCCTGCGTCCGGACCTTCACGTTGCCCTTCTTGATGACGGCGGCCCAGAACTCCATCAGTTTCTCTTTCGAGATTTCGAGCTTGTTGAATTTCCCGTGCATCGGGAAGTCCACCGGGCTCGTCATCACCACCTTCTGCCGCGGGTACTTGGCCACGGTGCCGCCCAGCTCTTCCTGCTCGAGGGTCACGTAGCTCAGGCCCTTCTCCACTGCGCGCAATGAGGCGCTGAGACCGGCGGGACCCGCGCCCACGATACAGACGTCCAGGACGCCCGGTGCGCGCGACTGCGAGGCCACTCGCTTCTTGATTGTGTCAATGCACTCGCGACCCTGGTTCACGGCGTTCTTGATGAGGGCGAGCCCGCCCAGTTCGCCGATGATGAACACGCCGGGGATGCTTGTCTCATACTCCCGTGAAAGCCGGGGCATGTCGGCGCTGATACTGGGACTCGCCATCACGATCTCGATGGCACCCACCGGGCATGCCTCCGCACAGAGCCCGTGCCCGATGCATTTCGGGCCGTTGACGATGGCGGCCTTCCCCGCGATGACCGCGAGCACATCACCTTCGGGGCAGACATCCACGCACGCCCCGCATCCAATGCAGTAGGAAACGTTGATGTGCGGGTGCTGCGCTCGCGGTCCGCCCGAGAAGAGCCTGCCCCGTTCGGCAGCGGCCAGCGCGTCTCGCTCGCGCTTACGCGTGCGCCTGAGGTGCAGGAACAGCGGGCCTACAAGGAAGAGGCCAAAGGCGAGATAGATCAGCAGGTCCATCATTGCTCTCAATATTCAGGAATGTATCCGCCGCATGCTGCGCAGAACCCGGCAACGTGCCACAACCCATTCTCGCAACACCAGCAGGGTTGGCCTGCCCATGCCTTTCTCGTTGTGATCTGGGCCACAAAACACGTTACGCCGCCGCCAGATCTGCGCCCCGGAAGGCGCTCGGTACCCCGGCCCGATGCCTGGCAACCCCTATCTGCCCGTATTAGAACGCAACGCAACAATACACCTGTATCGCAACGTAGCATCCCGTGCCGTGCAGACAGTGACGAATACTAGCTAACTGGCCTAGCGATATTGACTTGCACGAAATCTGCCAGCCTCAGCGAACGGTAGGATTTTTGCGGATAGGAGCGTCCGTATCAGTACCGTTTCGTAAGTCATTGTACACCGTTGATCCCCCGCAGATGATTCGGGGGCTCACTCACTTCATGCGCTGTGCCGGAACGACCAATGCCACCAACGCACCTGGCACCACCACCGCGCGTCGAAACGAATCGCCGGAAGGCCGACGGCACTCCCGGCACGAGGCCGGCGAGCACGGGCACGTCAGCGCGCCGGTCGTCGCGCCGCGCGCCCCCGGCGGCGACCGGCGTCGCGGCGGTGTTCATCATCCTCCTGGTCGTGCTGAACTTCTTCGGGTCGCAGTACTACCTCGCGCCAAAGGCCGATCAGGTGCGGGATCCCCTCCATGCCTGGCTCAAGCCATCGGGATTCATCGGTCAGGGGGCCGGCGTCCTGGCGCTCGCGATCTTCCTGTTCCTCTGGCTCTATCCGCTGCGCAAGAAGTTCCGCTGGCTCGCCTTCACCGGCTCCATCGCGAAGTGGCTCGATGTGCATTCACTTGCTGCGCTGGGACTCCCGCTGCTCGTGGCCATGCATGCCGCCTGGCGCTTCGGCGGCGTGATCGGGATCGGGTTCTGGTCGATGATGATCGTCTGGGCGAGTGGCATCGTCGGACGCTACCTCTACTCGCGAATTCCCCGGAGCCAGGCCGGCGTCGAACTGACGATCGACGAAATCGGCGCGCAACGGCAGGCGCTGCTCCAGGAGATCGCTCAGCGCTCGGGCCTCGAGGTAGCCACCATCGACGCCGCGCTCGATACCGACCCCACGCCGACGGACGGACTCGGCCTCTGGCAGACCTTCCGCCGCATGATCTCCGATGACCTGCGGCGCCGGCGCGCGGCGCGGAAGCTGAGGCAGGAGATCCAGCGTCGCCGGCCGCTCCAGCGTGGTGGCGACATGGCCGCGCTGAAGGAGGTCGTCCGCCTGGCCAACCGGGAAATGGCGCTGATGCAGCAGTCGCGCATGCTGGGAGCGACCCAGAACATCCTGCGCTTCTGGCACGTGGCCCACCGTCCCCTCGCCATCACGGCGCTCGTCGCGGTGCTCATCCACGTGGCGGTTGTCGTGTCGCTGGGCGCAACGTGGTTCTGGTAGGCGGGAGACTTCTCCATGGGATCAGTGGTGTACTCCGCGCCGTCCTCCTCTCGCTCGCATACTGGGTGATCATGGCCGCGCCCCTTCGTGCCCAGATCTCGCCCGGCCCGCTGGCCACCGCGCATGCCTCACTCGAGGGGCCGGCGCAGTGCACCCAGTGCCACGGCGGCCGTCGCGACCCGATGGGTGCGCAGTGCCTTGCTTGTCACAAGGATATCAACTGGGAGAACGAGCGTGCACGCGGGTTTCACGGGAGCACGGAGGTGAAGGGCACCCCATGCGCCTCCTGTCATCCCGATCACGCCGGCCGGGACTTCAACATGGTCAAGTGGCCCGACGGCAGCGCTGCGCGATTCGACCACAAGCGCGCGGGGTGGGCGTTGAAGCAGAAGCACGCCGAGGCCGAGTGCCAGGATTGTCACGTGGCGAAGTTCCAGGTCTCTCCCGGCGCGAAGCTCTCGGTCAGGAAGACCGGGCAGGGCTACACCGGGCTGGAGACCACGTGCGCCAGCTGCCATGAGGACGTGCACCGCGCGGCGCTGGGGCAGGACTGCACCAGCTGTCACGACGCCGGCAGCTGGACCATCACGCCCGGTTTCAACCACGATACCACGGCGTACGAGCTCACCGGCAAGCATGACGAGGTGAAGTGCGACAAGTGTCACCTCGATCCGCGCCTCTCGCCCCGGAGCGACGGGAAGGGGCACCTGGTGCCGGTGTACAAGCCGGTCTCGTTCGGGACCTGCGCCGCCTGCCACGCAGACCCCCACAAGGGCTCGCTCGGCCCCAAGTGCGCCGATTGCCACGGCACCGCGGGGTTCAAGGTCATCGACAAGAACCGGTTCGACCACGACCGCACGAAGTATCCGCTCACCGGCAAGCACGTCACCGTGTCATGCGCCGCCTGTCACAAGGACTTCTCTACCCCGGCCCTCAAGAAGCCGGCCTTCGCGACGTGCGCGAGCTGTCACCGGGACGCCCACAACGGTACCGCGACCCTGGCCGGCAAGACGGTTGATTGCGCGGACTGTCATACGGTCAGCGGATTCACGCCTTCCACCTACACGGTCGCGAGTCACGCCCGGACGAAGTATCCCCTCGAGGGCAAGCATGTCGGCGTGAAGTGCGCGGAGTGCCACGTCACCAGCACCTCCGCGACCGCGGCGGCGCAGTTCGGCAGCTCGAAGGTGGTCATGCGTCCCGCGTTTGCTCGCTGCTCCGACTGTCATGCCGACGACCATGGCGGGCAGCTCAAGGCCGCCGCGAACAAGGGTGAATGTTCGGCTTGTCATCGCGTGGCCGGATGGACGCCGAGCACATTCGACAGTGCCGCACACGCCAGGACGCGGCTCGCGCTCGATGGCCGGCACCAGGAGGTCAAGTGCACCGCCTGCCACGGGACGACGCGCACCAACCTGCCGCCGCTCGGCACAACCGTCGCCCTCGGCAAGGCAAACTTCCTCTTCAAGGTGAACGAGGTCGACTGCGCGGCCTGTCACGTCGATCCGCACCAGGGGCGGTTTCGCCGCACGCGGCGCCAGGGCCAAGGTCGCCGGGTGCCTCGCCTGTCACGGCACACGGACGTTCCGTCCGTCGAGCACCACCGTGGCGGCGCACGCAGAGTTCGGCTTCGCGCTCGAGGGAGGGCATCGGGCGACGCCATGCTCGGCGTGCCACAAGGAGCTCAACCGGCCGGCGGTCGCGAAGCGATCCTCGCTCGTACGCGCCGGCAGCAGCTTCGGCGAGCTGCGACTCGAGGCGAAGGAGGATTGCGTCGCCTGCCACAGCACGCCGCACGGCACCCAGTTCGACGCGTGGAACGCGCGGGGCGGGTGCGCCGCCTGCCATACGGTGGACGCCTTCGCGCCGGCACAGAAGTTCAACCACGACACCGACGCCTCGTTCTCGCTCAAGGGCGCGCACGAAAAGGTCCCGTGCGCCCAGTGCCATGTGCGGGACCCGAAGAGCCCCGACCCGAAGGTGCTGTTCTACCGGCCCCTTTCGGGACGCTGTGAGACGTGCCACGCCAAGGAGGCCAAATGAGGCGGCTCATACTGACTGGGCTGGCACTGCTGCTTGCGGGGCCGCTCGCGGCGCAGCAGCGCACCATCTCGCCCCACGGCGACCTGAAGGCGGACTGCACCGCCTGTCACCAGGCGAACAGCTGGACGTCGATCCAGGTGAGCAAGCAGTTCGACCACGGGAAGTATGGATTCCCGCTCACCGGCGCCCATGGCGCGACCACCTGCCGGGCCTGCCACGTCTCACTCAACTTCAAGCAGGTGGGGTCGAGCTGTTCTTCCTGTCACACCGACAACCACAACGGTGAGTTCGGGGCGAACTGCGCCCGCTGCCACACGACCCGCAGCTTCGTGGACCGCGACGCGATGTCCAGGGCGCACCAGCTCACCCGGTTCCCGCTCTCGGGCAGCCACCTGGCGGTGGACTGCGCCGCCTGCCACAAGCCGACCTCCAAGGGCCAGCTCCAGTTCGTGGGCACGCCGACCGCCTGCGTCACCTGTCACCAGGCCGGCTTCAACGCGGCCCCGAACCACGTGGCAGCGCGCTTTCCGACGAGCTGCGAGGGTTGCCACAACACCGCCACCTGGGCGGCGGCCGGCATGGGCGGAAGCCACCCCACGTCACCCGTCGCGCTCACGGGGGCGCACAGCGCGAACCTCGTGGCCTGTACCCAGTGTCACACAACCTTGCCGTACTCCGCGGTCAAGCAGACCTGCGACGGCTGCCACCACGCCGACTACGCGGCCACCACCAACCCGAGCCACGCGGCCACCGGCTACAGCACCGACTGCGCGTCGTGCCACCAAGTGGTGGCAAACTGGGCAGGCGCCACGTTCAACCACCCGGCAACGCCGGTCGCACTCACGGGGGCGCACAGCACCAACCTGGTGGCGTGCACGCAATGCCACACCACGACCCCGTACTCCACGGTGAAGCAGACCTGCGACGGCTGCCATCACGCGGAGTACGTGGCCACCACCAACCCGAGCCACACGGCCACCGGCTACAGCACCGATTGCGCGTCGTGCCACCAGGTCGTCGCCAACTGGGCCGGGGCCACGGCGAACCACCCCACCACGCCGGTCGCGCTGACCGGCGTGCACAGCGCCAACCTGGTGGCCTGCGCCCAGTGCCACACCACCACGCCGTACTCCACGGTGAAGCAGACGTGCGACGGCTGCCACCATGCCGACTTCGTGGCGACCACCAACCCGAACCACGCCGCGGCCGGGTACAGCACCAACTGCACCTCGTGCCACCAGCTGGTCGCCAACTGGGCGGGCGCGAGCGCCAATCACCCCACATCGCCGATTGCGCTCACCGGGGCACACAGCAGCAACCTGGTGGCGTGCGCGCAGTGCCACACGACCATGCCGTACTCGACCGTGAAGCAGACCTGCGATGGCTGCCACCACGCCGACTACGTGGCCACCACCAACCCGAGCCACACCGCGGCCGGCTACAGCACTAACTGCAGCTCGTGTCATCAGGTGGTCGCCAACTGGGCGGGCGCCACCTTCACTCACCCCGCGGCGCCGATCGCGCTCACCGGGGCACACAGCGCCACCCTGGTCACCTGCGCGCAGTGTCACACGACCATGCCGTACTCGACCGTGAAGCAGACCTGCGATGGCTGCCACCACGCCGACTACGTGGCCACCACCAACCCGAGCCACTCGGCCACCGGGTACGGCACCGACTGCGCGTCGTGCCATCAGGTGGTCGCCAACTGGGCCGGCGCCACGTTCAACCATCCCGCGACGCCGGTCGCGCTGACCGGGGTGCACAGCGCCAACCTGGTGGCCTGCACCCAGTGCCACACCACCACGCCGTACTCCACGGTGAAGCAGACCTGCGACGGCTGCCATCACGCGGACTATGTGGCCACCACGAACCCGAACCACACGGCGGCGGGGTACAGCACCAACTGCACCTCGTGCCACCAGCTCGTGGCCAATTGGGCCGGCGCCACCTTCAACCACCCCGCGTCGCCAATCGCGCTGACGGGCGTGCACAGCGGCAACCTGGTCACGTGCACCCAGTGTCACAAGACGATGCCGTACTCCACGGTGCAGCAAACCTGCGACGGCTGTCATCACGCGGACTACGTGGCCACCACCAACCCGAACCACACGGCGGCCGGGTACAGCACCAACTGCACCTCGTGCCACCAACTGGTGGCCAACTGGGCCGGCGCCAGCGTGAATCATCCCACGTCGCCGATCGCGCTGACCGGGGTGCACAGCTCCACTACGGTGCAGTGCGCCCAGTGCCACACGACCATGCCGTACGCCACGGTGAAGCAGACCTGCGACGGCTGCCACCATGCGGACTTCACGTCTCCCACGGATCCCAATCACGTGATGGCCAACTTCTCGGTCAATTGCACCGACTGTCACGCGCTCGTGGCGAACTGGACCGGCGCACGGTTCCTGGCGCACGACGGCAGCGCGTCGCAGTTCCGGATCTACAGCGGCAAGCATCTCAACCGGTGGAGCAACTGCGCCGAGTGCCACAAGCTGGGCCAGCCCTACGCGGCCACGCCCCAGCTGCTGTGCCTCAACTGCCACGCGAAGGTGCAGACCGACGAACACAAGGGAAAGAACTACACCCCCAGCGACTGCGTGCGGTCTGGATGCCACGCGAACGGCTCGAAGCCGTGAGCCGGCGCGGATGGGGCACCGGGCCCGGGCGACCGGGGACGCAGATCGTCTTGCTGTTGCTGGCGCTCGGCGCCCGCGACGCCCGGGCACAGCGATCGGCCAGTGACACGACGCCGGCCGTGGCGCCGGCCACGTCCGGCGCGTCCACTGTCTACCTGAAGGAAGGCGGGACCATCCGGGGCCAGATCCTGGACGAGAAAGGCCCCAAGGGGATCAAGATCAAGAGCCAGGCGTCCGGCGCCACCTTCGTCGTGGCGACCTCGCAGATCGACAGCATCGTGCGAGACCCGGGACCAGGCGTCGAGCGGGTCACGATCGTGGCGCCCGCCCAGAGGATGCCGGTGACCTGGCCGGCAGGGACCGTTCCCACGGAGATGTCCTTCACCGCGGTATCGGTGCCCGTGGCGCCGCCCAAGCGCACGACGAAGCCGCCGGCGCCGATGGCGACCACCCCGGCGGCCCCGGCAGTTGTGCCGACCGCGACACCGGCGGTCGTGGCGAAGGCGAGTGCGAAAGCGTCGAAGAGGGATTCGGTCGCGCCGCAGGCGACAACGCCGCCAGCGCGCGCCGTGGACGGTCTCAACCCACCGCCCGCATCGACGTTCGTGCCGCCAGCCAGCACCGCACCATCCGGCAAGTTTGTGCCGCCGGCCAGTACCGCGCCGTCGGGTAACTTCGTGCCGCCGGCGAACACCGCGCCGTCCGGCAACATCGTGTCGCCGGCCGGCACCACGCCCTCGGGGAAGTTCGTGCCACCACCCGGATCAGAGCCCGTCCTGCCAGCCGCCGTGAAGGACTCGACGATCGCCGCGCCGCCGGACACCGGCCCGGTGCGGTCGACGGTCGCGTTCGTCTCGGGTGAGGAGTATTACGTCGGTGCCGGGCGCCAGGAAGGACTGGTGGAGGGCGCGGAGATGTCGGTCCTCCACGGAGACACCGTGGTCGCGACTCTGAAGGTGAAGTACCTGGCCTCGCATCGCGCGTCGTGCGAGGCGCTGCAGGGTGCGGCCAGCATCGCGATCGGCGACTCGGTGCGCTGGCAGCGCCCGAACATCACCCAGTTCGCCGCAGCGACGACGATGCCGATGAAGCGGCCACACCGCCTGAGCGGTCCGGGCCTCCACGGTCGGTTCGGCACGCGATACCTCATGGCTACGACCTCCACCGTGGCCGACGGCCAGCAGGTCGGCAGCAACGGCTTCAACCAGCCGTCCCTCGACGTGCGGATCAACGGCCTGGCGCTCTGGGGCACGCCGCTCGGTGTGGCAGTGGACGTCCGCACCCGGCAGACCACGACGACCTCGCTCGGTACGAGCACGGTTGACGGGCATACCCGCGTCTACCAGGCAGTGCTCTACTGGAATGCACCGGCGACGGGATTCCACGCCGCCGCCGGTCGGCAGTACCTCATGACCGTCAGTTCGGTCGGCCTGTTCGATGGCGCCCTGGCCGAGCTCAACGGTTCGCACCTCTCCGGCGGCGCCTTCGCCGGCTTCGAGCCCGATGCGGCGAAGCTGACATTCTCGTCGGCGGTCCGCGACTTCGGCGCCTACTTCACGTACCACAACCGGCCCGGCACTTCCACCGCCATGGCGTTCACCCTGGGCGCTGTCGGGTCCTATGAAGCGAGTGCCACCAGGCGGGAATGGGGTATTGCGCAGTTCACCCTCAACAACCGCTACCTCTCCCTCTACCTGCTCCAGGAGCTGGACTACTACCGGCCATGGAAGCTGGAGGGGCCCAATGCCGAGAAGAACGCGTTCTCCGGCACCAGCCAGTTCGCGAACGCATCCGTGCGCGCCACTCGCTGGCTTGCCATCAACGGCACCTACGACAAGCGCCGCAGCGTCCCGGTGATTCGAGACTTCTCCAACCCGGAGACCGTCTTCGACGATACCTACCGGCAGGGCTACGGCGTGGGCGTGCAGCTCACCGGCAAGCAGGTGTACGGCGGCGGCGACTGGCGGCGGAGCACCGGCGTCACGTCGGGCAGCGCCCAGTCCTACACGGCAACGGCCGGCATCAATCGCCTCACGCGCCTCAACATGGCCCTGTCCGCGCGCGCGACGTTCTACCAGAACGACAACCTCACGACCGCCGGCAATCCCGCCGCCCTCAAGACGTCGGGACAGCTCTACTCGGCGCGGCTCGGGATGGACCCGATGATGCGGCTCCAGCTCAGCCTGAACGCTGGCCTGCGCCAGGAGCACAACCCCATCTCACCCGACCTGCAGAAGTCGACCTGGTATGGCGTGGATGTCGACCTGAACCTCGCGCGCGCGTGGTTCGTTTCCTTCTCGGGCCTCATGCAGAAGGATCCCGCCAACCCGGGCACGAGCACCCTCACCCAGCTCTACGGCGGAGTGACCTGGCGGTTCTAGCCGCCGGTTCACGCCCGGCGAGCCTGTCATCCAGCAGGCTCGCGCTTTCTCGCTCTTGCAGATTCGTGAGTATTACTGAATAATACTCCATATGCCGCGCAAGCCAGCCCTCGCCCGCATTTCCATCACCATTCCCGCCGACCTGCTCAAGGTGGCCGACAAGCTGGCGCGCCAGCTCGACCGGTCGCGGAGTTGGGTGCTCGGCGAGGCGGTGCGGCGTATGGCCCAAGGGTCTCCTCCCACCGGCGTTCGTGAGCCGCTGGTGAACCCCTACACCGATCAGGCCGAGGAAATGGAGGCGGTACGGGTGCGCCGGCTGAAGGCCGACTTGGCGGCCACGCCGGCCGAGCGGCTGCGCGAGGCGGAAGAGATGGTCCGGCTGGCCCGGATGGTTCGACCAGCGCGCAACCGGGCACAGGTCATCGCCTTCGACTCATACGAGGACTACCACCGATGGAAGACGATGCATCGGGCCGGCGCCTGAAGGAAGAAGGGCGGGCGGCCCTGGTGTGCGCTGCGCTCAACGCGGCCGGGGCGCGCTATCTCGTCATCGGTGGCGTCGCCTGCATCCTCCACGGCTACGTCCGCGCCACGAAGGACGTGGACATACTCATTGAACGCACGCTGGACAACGCGCGTCGCGTGCTTCAGGGTCTGGAGGGGATCGGCTACGGCTTTGCCCGCGAATGGCTGCCTGAGGAAATTCTCCGGAAGCCGATCACCGTCATCGGCGACGACCCGGCCGTGGACATCTTCACGGTGGCCTGGAGCGTGAAGTACGACGATGCCATCGCGCGCTCGTCCACCGTCGATGCCGGAGGTGTCGCGATCCCTCTCGTGGGACTAGATGACCTCATTGCCTCGAAGCGGACGGCACGACCGCAGGATATAGCCGACGTCGCTGTCCTCGAGGAGATTCGCCGGATTCGTGGAGAGGGTGGGTGACAACCCGCTTCCCTCTGGCCTCCGCCGATGTGTCAAGTGCCATCTGAAATTCCCTACGTGGGTGTCATCTTGAAGGGTGGGCCGCGCCGATAGATGCCGGCTACCAGCGCCCCCGCGCCCGCTTTTCCAGCCCGTCCCCGAAGTACTCTCCCCACCTGCGATCGACCAGCCGGATGACCTCTTCCGGCATCGTCACTGGCGGCGGGTAACCCGGCTTCCACGTCGCATCGATGCCGATTCGCCCGCCATAGACCGGCTTGGCGCCGATGAACTCCTGCCGCTCGAAGACCATGTCACGCGCCGGGTCGAAGCGCGTGAAAATCCCCCAGACCGTGCTGCTCTCGTCGCCGAGATCGACATCGTCGCTCACCGCGGCGATGAACCGCACCGGTCCCAGCCCATCCCAT
Organism: uncultured Gemmatimonadales bacterium; assembly: GCA_963773095.1. Lineage (GTDB taxonomy): Bacteria > Gemmatimonadota > Gemmatimonadetes > Gemmatimonadales > GWC2-71-9 > JAGGAG01. The sequence goes on along the minus strand of CAVYZY010000004.1, from coordinate 87,379 downwards.
CGCACCAGGCTGGCGAGCACCTCGCGCGGCTGCTCCTTCACCGTCACCACGACGAACCCGCCCTCGAGCACCTTGTGCCCCGTGACGCGGCGGTCGAACACGGCGGGATCCGGGATGGCCGTGGGCGGCGGCTCGTTGGTGCGCGCCGGGCCGGTGGCGTCGAGGATCAGCTTGCTGCCGACGTGCAGTTCGTACGAGGTGTAGTCCAGCGTATCGAGCGGAGCAATCGGCAGGAGGAGCATCCGCTCGGTAGGGTCGAACCGGTACCACAGCTCGCGCAGCATTGCCGGGAAGCTCCGCACCGGCACGTCCTCGCGCACCAGCACCGTCACCTTGGTCAGCGACAGTTGCCCCGTGCCGAGGAGGTTGAGCGCCACCTTGAGCGCCTCCTTGGGATGCCGCTCCACCATCGCCACCACCAGCAGGTTGTGGAACACCGCATCGGCCGAGGCGTTCAGGTCGCGGATCGACGGATTGATGACCCGGATGAGCGGGCCCACGATCTCGCCCGCCGCGATACCGATCCACTTGTCTTCCTGCGGCGGCTTCCCCACCACCGCCCCCGGGTACACCGGGTTCCGGCGACGGGTCACGGTGCGCACGTTGAAGACGGGGAACATCTCCGCCTCCGAGTAGTGCCCGTAGTGATCCCCGAACGGCCCCTCGAGCCGGCGCACGTCGGGTGGCACCGTCCCCTCGAGGATGAACTCCGCGTTGGCAGGCACGTCCAGCGAGATCGTCCTGCCCCGCACGAAACGCGTCCGCGCGCCGCGCACATAGCCTGCACACGAGAGTTCGTCCATGTCCTCCGGCAGCGGCAGGATGGCACTCAGCATGGTCACCGGATCGCCGCCGAGCACGACCGCGGCCTCGAGCGGCTGGTGCGCCCGCTCCGCCTCGAAGTGGTGTCCCCGCCCGCCCTTCATGCTCTGCCAGTGCATGCCGGTGGTGGCTGCATCGAACACCTGCAATCGATACAGGCCGAAGTTGCGGGCATGGGTGCGCGGATGTTCGGTGAGCGTGGGGCCGAAGGTGATGAATGGCCCCCCATCGCGCGGCCAGCTCCACAGGTTGGGCAGGCGATCGAGCCGCGGCGCCTCCACCACCTCCTGCACTGGCGCGCTCGACACGTGCGCCGGTCGCATGAAGCGCGCGCGCGCCAGGCGGCCGCGCATGGCCCAGAGCTTCGAGAGCGTCGGCGGGTTGAGCTGCTGCACCAGGTCGATCAGCTCCCGGCCGATCTCGTCCGGGTGCCGTCCCAGCGCAATCTCGATGCGGCGGGTGGAGCCGAACAGGTTCATCACCAGCGGGAAGTCGGCACCCTTCACCCGCTCGAACAGCAGCGCCGGCCCATCCTGGCGGATGACCCGTTGTACCAGCTCCGCTACTTCATACCGGGGATCGACTTCGACGGTGACACGGCGCAGCTCGCCCTGCCGCTCGAGCTCTGCGATGAAGGATTGAAGATCCGGAAAGGGCATGCCTGCCTAGCCGCCCAGACGGGCGCGAACTTCGTGACCCACGCCAATACCCAGCCGCCGCGCCGCGGATCCATCGCGCACCGCGATCTCGACCAGCCCGCCCGAGCCGACATAGCTCACCAGCCCGCCACTCGCGACATCGCCGAAGGTACGCTGCAGGCGGCCAACCTCGAGGTCGTTGGTCTCGAGCACCGCGTAGTGCGGCACTTCCTCGGTCGTGAGGTTGGTCACCAGCGTGCCGAACTGGTCCACGTAGATCACCTCGCCCACCACCACCTTGCCCTCGTAATGCGGCGTGCCGGTCGAAAGGCGCACCAGGTCGGCCGCGGCAGGCGCACCAAGCAGGTGCAGCGGATAACCCATCAGGATGCGTGCGGCGGCCGGCGCGAAGAGGTCGCGCCCATGAAACGTGGGGGCCGCGCGATCCGGGGTCTCCAGGGTCACCGCCTCGAACGGGCCGGCAGTGAGCACGTAGGAGAAGATCCCGTTATCGGGGCCCACGAAGGTGTGACCGTGGGATCGCACCGCCAGCGCCGCGCGACCGGTGCCCACCCCGGGATCGACCACGGCGAGGTGCACGGTACCCTCGGGGAACGACCGCCACGCCCGGCCCAGCACATAGGCGGCGCTCCGGATGTCACCGGGGGGAATGAGGTGGGTGATGTCCACGATCGCCGCGTCCAGTACCCGCGACAACAGAACCCCCTTCACCTCGGCGACATAGGAGTCGTTGAGGCCGTAGTCAGTCAGGAAGGTGATCAGCGGCACAGGGAGAATTGTAGGCGCTCAAACGACTTGCCGCACGGGGCCGGGGGCCGCGCTCGACAGGAGCCGTTAGCGCGCGATTGCGACCATCGGCGCCGTGAGCGCTACGTCACTCGAGACTGGCTCCGTGCTCCAGAAGCAGCGCCTTGAGGACCGAACGGTGACACCGGTTCTCGTCCGGGCAGTAGCACCCCACTGAAAAGGCAGTGCCATGAGACAAGCCGGCCAGGAGATCGAGTAACCGTACGGCAGGAGGGCGCTTCATCTCCGTTCGGTAGCGCTTGACGAAGGCCTGCCACGCTCGCTCATCGCTGGCCTTCAGGGCCACCTTGACGAGTCCCTCCGACGGAGCCAGTTCCGGCAGCCAGACGTCGTAGAAGTCGCGTGACGCGTATTCGGCCTTGGGCACCCCCCGTGGCGGGCGCCGCACGGTGCCCAAGCGCAACCCTTCGCCGCGACTTCGAGGAGCACCGAGTCGAACAACGCTTATTCCCAACTGGCCTCGCCCCTCCCTCCTGCCTCGCCGGACGCGCACGGGCAGCATTCGACAGAATTGTAGGCACTGAAACGACTTGCCGCACGGGGCCGCAGGCCGGATACTGTGACCATGCCCGGCCCGACCGATCCCGAACTCGACCGCCTGCGGCAGGCTACCGCCGGCCGCTACATCATCGACCGCGAGCTGGGGCGGGGCGGCATGGGCGTCGTGTACCTGGCGCGCGACGTGGCGCTCGACCGCCCGGTGGCGCTCAAACTCCTGCCGGCCGCACTCGCCACCCGCCCCGCCTTGCGAAGCCGCTTCCTCCGCGAAGCGCGCACGGCGGCGCGGCTCGCGCACCCCAACATCGTCCCGATCCACGCCGTCGAGGAACATGGCGAGGTCGTGTTCTTCGTCATGGGCTGGATCCGCGGCGAAACCCTGGGCGCACGGGTGCGCCGCAACGGGCCGCTCCCCGTTGCCGAAGCCACCCGCATCCTGCAGGAAACGGCGTGGGCGCTCGGTCATGCGCATGCCCACGGCACACTGCACCGCGACGTGAAGCCCGACAACATCCTCCTCGAGGAGGAGACGGGTCGCGCCCTGGTCACCGACTTCGGCATTGCCCATACACTCGACGCCGCCGGTGATACTCCATCCGGCGACATCCTCGGCACCACGGAATACATGAGCCCGGAGCAGGCGGGCGGCGGGCCTCTCGACGGGCGCAGTGACATCTACGCACTGGGCGGCACCGCTTTCTTCGCGCTCACCGGCCAGCTCCCGTTCCAGTCGAGTACCGCCGCCGGCTACCTGCACCAGCACCGCCATGTCGCCGCGACACCTGTCGGGAGCATCCGGCCGGGGCTGCCGCCGTCGCTCGCGGCCGTGGTTGATCGCTGCCTGGCCAAGTTGCCCGACGAGCGGTTCCCCTCCGCCGAGTCACTGGCCGAGGCGCTGGCACCAGCGGTCCGCGCCCTGCCGGCGGTGCCTGGTACCGTACGGCGGATACATGACGAGGCCCGTCAGCTCGTCGCCGACGCGGGTGGTGCCCTCTCGGTCGCCGCGATCATTGGCCTGCAGGGGGTGGCCATCGCGCTGCGCCTGCCGATCGGGCTCGACGAGAGCGCGGGCTTCTTCAACGGGATCGCCCTCGCCGGCCTTGCCGTGCTGCTTGGGGCGCGCGGTTCGGCGCTGATGGTGCGCGTGCGCGAGGCCGCGCGCGATGGCATCTCACGCGCCGCCGTTGCCGATGGCGCGGTGCAGCTCGGCGAGACCGAACAGGAGACGCATCGGCCACTCGCGCCGAGTCGCCACCTCGCGCTCCGGTTTGCCGGTGGATGGGCGCTGCTCGCATGGGCGTGGGTCAACGATCTGCAGGGGCTCATCCGGCATCCAAGCGTGCAGATGATCGCCGGCGTCGCTACGCTGGTGTTTGCGCTGCTGCTCGGCCGCGCCGCCACCGAGCAGCTCGCCATGGTGAAGCCGGGATTCTGGAAGCGGTTCTGGAGCGGCCGCCTCGGCCGCTTCACCTACGCCAAAGCGAGCTTCGGCCTCAAGCCCGCCGGCGTCGCCGAAGCGGGTGGACCGACCGCGGTGATCCTGGCGGACGCCGCCGAGCAGTTGCTGCATCGCCTCCCACCCGGGGAGCGCGAACGGCTCGACGGCTTGCCCGACGTGATTCGCGAACTGAGGATGGAGGCGGAACGGGGCCGCGAGTTGATGCTCCGGCTGCCGGAAGGGGAGGAGCGGGCACGCGCTGCCGAGCGACTTGCTACGTCGGTGGCGGCACTCGACAGCGTCCGGCTCGAACTGGTGCGGCTGGGCACCGGGCTCGCGCCGACGAGCGGCCTGACCGCCCAGATCCAGGCGGCCCTACAGCTCGGCGACGATGTCGACGCCCGGCTCGTCGCGCTGCGGCAGCTCGAGCGCATGCTCGGCGAGGCACCCGCACCTACCCCGACCGGTGGGGGACGCTGAGGCCACCGTCGCCTCGCCGGCCCAGGACGGTGCTGATGTCGGGCCACACGAGCCAGTGCGCGTTCAGTTCCTGCGCACCATGTCGCTGATAGAACCCGCGCGCGCGGTCGCTGCCCACGTCCACACACACCCGGTGCGCCCCCTGGCGTACGAGCCACTCAGCCAGGAATCGCAGGAGGGCCGCGGCGACCAATCCTCCCCGCTGCGCCGGAACCACGTAGATCCACTGCAGTTCGCCATCGCACCCGAACCGTTGCGTCAGGTGCCCTGCCACGTAGCCGATGGGCGAGTCCGCCTCCGTTGCCATCCACATCCCGCGCGGTGCGAGCGCATGCTGCGGATGATGCTCCCCGGCCAGATACCGCGACATTCGCTCCTCCGACGCGCCTCCACCCTCACCCACCTGCCGGAGGCGCGCCAGCGCGGGCACGTCCGCCAGTTCGGCCCGGCGGTAGAGAACCGCCACTCAGTTGCCGGGCGCCACGGTCTGCAGCATTCGAAGGAACCGCTCGGGCTCCGCCGGACTCAGCAGTAGCGCGAACCCCCTCCTCGTCGGCAGGTATACCGCCCGGTGTGTATCAGTGAGTGATAGCAGCGCCTTCTCCCCGCTCCTGAGCCGGAACCAGCCCGCCTTGTACCCTGGCAGCCCGGTCCCCATCGTGCGCCACCGCGGCGCGAGTTCCGGCTCACGCTCGAGGTCCACGATCCGCGCCGATCCGCCCCGGAGCTCCGCGGCCGGAATGAGTCGCCTGCCGTAGACGTCACCGCGCAGTGAGAGTCCGGCGGGAGACAGTTCGTAGCGCGCGCGACTCGGACCGAGCGCCGTCGTCACGAGCATGGCGGCGGCGCCGAGCAGCAGCAGCGCGATGGGAATCATGAACCAGAGCGAGCGACCGCTTGCCGGGGCAATCGGGAAGGATTCGATCATCGGAGCCTCGAAGTCGCGGGAGCTTCAATCTACGTGACACAAAGGGCCGGGCAGGCAGCATCGTTCGCCGCCTCCCGGCCCCTGTTTCCGGTTTCCCCGTTATCCGTTGAGGATCGGCAGCGCCATCGGCCGGGCTGCGACGGCCTCCTGCACCTTGGCGGCAATGTCGCGCAGCGCGGTGGCGGCGGGACTTCCCGGCGCCGCGGCAATGACCGGCCGGCCGACATCCGCCGCCTCGACCAGCCCCGGCTGCAGCGGTACCGAGCCCAGCAGCGGCACGCCGATCTCGTCGGCGAGGCGCTGGCCGCCGCCGGAGGAGAACAATTCGAAGCGCTTGCCGGTTTCCGGGTCCGTGAACGCGCTCATGTTCTCCACCACGCCCACCACTGGCACGCCGACCTTCTCGAACATCCTGGCGCCGCGGAGCGCGTCACCCACCGCCACTTCCTGCGGCGTCGTGACGATCACCGCGGCGGCCACCTGGGTCGACTGCACCAGCGAGAGCTGGGCGTCGCCCGTTCCCGGCGGCAGGTCCACGATGAAGTAGTCCAACTCGCCCCATTCCACGTCGCGCAGGAACTGCTGCACGATCTTCATGATGATCGGGCCGCGCCAGATCGCCGGGGCGTCGCGGTCCACCAGCAGGCCCAGCGACATGAGGCGCACGCCGTAGGCCTCGAGCGGCTGGATCCGCCCGCCGAATACGGGGGGCTTCTCGAACACGCCGAACATGCGCGGGATGTTGGGGCCGTACACGTCGGCATCCATGATGCCGACGGCGAATCCCTGCTGTACCAGCGCGATTGCGAGGTTCGCAGCCACGGTGGACTTCCCCACTCCACCCTTGCCCGACGAGATCGCGATCACGCGGCCGAGGTTGGGCTGCGCCATCGGCTGCTGCGCCGGCACGCCCGTCGAGGCCGATTGCGGCCCGCCCGGCGGCGCATGTGTCGCCTTGGGCGCCCCGGCCGGGTCGACCACGGTGATCTTGATGTCGCTCACGCCGTCGAGTTCGCGGATCGCCTTGCGCGCCTCGCGCACCAGCGTGGCCGGGTCATCACGACCCAGCAGGAACGTGAACGCGACCCGGCCGGTCGAGTCGACCGCCAGGTCGCGCACCATCCCAGCCGAGACGAGGTCGTTTTCCAGCCGCGGATTCCTGAGCCGGCTGAGCGCCGCCAGAACCTGTCCTTCAAGTGATTGAGCCACGCTACTCCTTGTTTCTCCTGCCGCCTTGCCGCCCTGACTTCCTGCCGCCTACACGGACTCCACAGCCTTCACCTCCGGCACCGCCTGCCGCAGCCGCACCTCGATGCCCTGCTTCAGCGTCACCGAGGATGCCGAGCAGCCGTGACAGGTGCCGCCAAGACGCAGCAGCAGCGTGCCGTCGGCATCGTCAAAGTCCACGACCTCGACCTGGCCCCGGTGCGATGCGATGTACGGCCGCAGCGTGTCGAGCGCCTGCTCGATCCGCTCCAGTACTGTCAGGCTGGGGTCAGCCCCTAATTCCGACATAGTCATTCGGCAATATGTTCCGGTGCATCGGTCAGGTCAACGCCGGCATGCGCGCGCCCAGGTAGTCCCGCGCCGCGGCCAGAACGATCGCCTGAACCTCGGAGACGCTTCCCTCGACCGACAGGCCAGCCGCCTTGTGGTGCCCGCCGCCTCCAAAGTGCTTCGCAAACCCCGCCACGTCCACGTCACCCACCGATCGCAGCGACACCTTCACCCGGCCCTGGGCGATCTCGCGGAACAGCAGCGCCATTCGCACCCCCTCCACCGACCGCGGGAACTCCACCACGCCGTCGAGGTCGTCGGGGGAAACACCCCACCGCTCCATCGCGCCGGGCGGGACGGTGATCCACGCCAGCCCGACGTCCTGCTCCACCACCAGCGTCTCCAGTGCGTCGGCCAGGAGCCGGTGCCGCCCCTCCGGCACGTTGGCGTACACCTCGAGGTAGATCTCCTCGGGGTCGACGCCGATCTCGAGCAGGTCGGCCGCGACGCGCAGCACCCGCGGCCGGGTATTGCTGAAGCGGAACCCACCGGTGTCGGTGAGCACCGCCACGTACAGCGCGCGCGCCGCGCTCACCGGGATGTCCCAGCCGTTGGCCTCGGCGAGTTCCACCACCAGTTCGCCGGTGGCGCTCGCCTGGGGATCCACGTAGCGCGGCCCCGGCGGGAGCGTGCCCTCGCTCACGTGGTGATCGACGCACGCCACCGGGACACCCCGGTCGCGCACCGCGTCGTGCAGCATGCCCAGGCGGCCCAGGTCCGCGATGTCGAGCACCAGCACCAGGTCGGCCTTGCGGATTTCCTTCACGGCCTCGGACGTCTTGTCGACGCCGGACAGGTCGTGCAGCAGGAAGTCGAACCGCGGCGGCGTGGGAGTCGGGTTGGTGATCACCGGGCTGGCGCCAAGCGCGCGCAGCAGGTGCACCATCGCCACTTCGCTGCCGAGGCCGTCACCGTCGGGATTCACGTGCGTCGTGATGCAGATGCGCTGGCCAGGCCTGATCGCGGCCGCAAATGCAGCGGCGGAGGCGAGTTTCTCGGCGGATAGGGAGATTGTCATGGGCCGTAAACCTAAGTGATGCGGCGATGGCGGAAAAGACGAGAGGACGGAAAATCATCTCCGTCCTCTCTGTCGTTCGATGGTGCCTGGCCTACTTGTTCAGCACCGAGTGCTTGCGGCCATACAGGAAGTAGATCGTGAGGCCGATCGCAAGCCAGATGATGAGCCGCAGCCAGGTGTCGCTCGGCAGCAGCGCCATCATGCCGAGGCACGTCAGGATGCCCAGAATCGGCACCAGCGGCACAAGCGGCGTGCGGAACGGGCGCGGCAGGTCAGGCTGCTTGCGGCGCAGGACGATGATGCCGCCGCAGACGATGACGAACGCCAGCAGGGTGCCGATCGACACCAGTTCCCCCAGCAGGCCGATCGGGAACATGCCCGCGATCACCGCCGCCACCAGGCCGGTGACGATGGTGGAGACGTACGGCGTGCCGAACTTCGGGTGCACCTTGCCGAACACCGGCGGGAGCAGGCCGTCGCGCGCCATCGTGAAGAAGATGCGCGGCTGGCCCATGAGCATCACCAGCACGACCGAGGCGAGGCCCGCGATCGCGCCGATGTTGACGAAGAAGCCGAGCCACGTGAGCGCCGGACCGGCCTTCTCGATGGCGACGAACACCGGGTGCGGCACGTTGAGCTCGCTGTAGTGCGCCAGGCCCGTCATGACGAGTGCCATGAGGATGTACAGCACCGTGCAGATGGCCAGGGACCCGAGCATGCCGATCGGCAGGTCACGCTGCGGGTTTTTCGCCTCCTGCGCCGCGGTGGAGACGGCGTCGAAGCCGATATAGGCGAAGAAGATCACGGCAGCACCGCGGATCACGCCACTCCAGCCGAAGTGCCCGATTTCACCGGTGTTGGGCGGGATGAACGGCACCCAGTTGGCCGTGTTGACGTACTTGAAGCCGAAGCCGATCACCAGCAGCACGATGGCCAGCTTGACGAAGACCACGATGTTGTTGAAGCGAGCCGACTCCTTGATGCCCACCACCAGCAGGGCCGTCAGCAGCAGCACCAGTGCCACCGCCGGCACGTTGAGCAGGCCATTGCCGAGGGAGAAGCCCTTGGCGGCGCAGTCGGCGGCGGTGATCAGCGTCCGGCTCACTGCATCGACGGCGACGCCGCCGGTCGCCGGGTCCACGCAGACCTGCGAGCGCACGAGCGTATGCGTGCCCTCTACGCTGAACGGCGCGCCCGTGAGCGCCGGCGGCAGGTGGAAGCCTGCCTGCGCCATGAACGCGGTGAAGTAGCCCGACCAGCCCACCGCGACGGTGGACGCCGCGAAGAGGTACTCGAGGATCAGGTCCCAGCCGATGATCCACGCCACCAGCTCGCCCAGCGTCGCATACCCATAGGTGTAGGCACTGCCTGCCACCGGAATCATCGACGAGAACTCGGCGTAGCACAGGCCGGCGAAGAGGCAGCCCAGCCCGGCGAGGCAGAACGAGAGGACGATGCCCGGCCCGGCATACTGCGCCGCGGCGGTGCCCGTCAGGACGAAGATGCCGGCGCCGATGATGGCGCCGATGCCGAGCAGCACCAGGTTGGTCGCGGTGAGGACGCGCTTGAGGCCGCCTTCCTCGCCCCGGAGGTCGGCCATCGACTTTGTGCGGAAGTAATCCATGCAGTGCCCTGGGTTGAGTGGTCGCGATCAGACGAGCGCTAGGGAACTCCAGCCGCGCGGACGCGTTCGCGCTCCCGCTGCAGCGTGCTGTTGGAACGACCGTACCAGAAGTAGATCACCAGGCCGATGGCGAGCCAGATCGCCAGTCGCAGCCACGTATCGAGCGGCAGCGTGCCCATCAGGCCGACGCAGGCCAGCACACCGAGAATCGGCACCACCGGCATGAAGGGCACCTTGAACGGCCGCTCCAGGTCGGGACGCCTCTTCCGCAGGATGATCACCCCCACGCACACCAGCGCGAACGCCAGCAGCGTGCCGATGTTCACCAGCTGCCCCAGGATCTGGAGCGGCAGGAAGCCTGACGCCACCGACACGGCGAACCCGGTGAAGATCGTGGAGAGGTACGGCGTGTGGAACTTCGGGTGCACCTTGCTGAACCAGCCGCCGATGAGCCCGTCCCGCGACATGGCGTAGAACACCCGGCTCTGGCCAAGCATCTGCACCAGCACCACCGAGGCCAGGCCCAGCACCGCGCCCACGTCGATCGAGATGCGCAGCCAGTTTGGCGCCCCGGTGCGCTGCATCGCCAGTGCCATCGGCGCCGGCACATTGAGCTCGGTGTACGACACCATTCCCGTCAGCACCGCCGACACCACCACGTAGAGCAGCGTGCATACCACCAGGGAACCGAGGATGCCGATCGGCATGTCGCGCTGGGGATTCTTCGCTTCCTGGGCGGCGGTGCTCACCGCATCGAAGCCGATATAGGCGAAGAACACGAGGCCTGCGCCACGCAGCACGCCGGACCAGCCGAACTCGCCCCACACGCCGGTGTTGGGCGGGATGTACGGCGTCCAGTTCGACGGCGTGAGGTGCATGACACCCCAGCCCACTACCACCAGAATGATTCCAACCTTGAGGACCACGATCAGGTTGTTCAGGTTGGCCGATTCCTTGATGCCGATGACCAGCACGGTCGTCATCAGCACCGACACCAGGATCGCCGGCAGGTTGATCAGCGAGCCCGTGGCATTCCAGCCCACATGCACACAACCAGCGACCGCCGTCTGCACATTCGGGCCGGTGCACCACTGGAATGGCGCCTGCGCCAGCGCAGCGGGAATGTGGATGCCGAAGATGTCGAGCAGGCTCGCGAGGTGTCCCGACCAGCCCACCGCCACCGTGGCCGCGCCCATGGCGTACTCGAGCACCAGGTCCCAGCCGATGATCCACGCCACCAGCTCGCCCATCGTGGCATATGAGTAGGTGTAGGCACTGCCCGCCACCGGCACCGTGCTCGCCATCTCGGCGTAGCAGAGGCCCGCGAGCGTGCACGCGATGCCCACGATGACCATGGAGATCGGCACCGCCGGGCCCGCATGCAGCGCGGCGGCGACCCCGGTGAGAACGAAGATGCCGGCGCCGATGATGGCGCCGATGCCGAGGAAGACGAGGTTGGACGCCGAGAGGGTGCGTCGGAGGCCGGTTTCCGAGGTTGCATCGGCTTCCGCGCGCAACGCCGCGATCGACTTCGTTGCCCAGATGCTCATGCGCGTACCCCCGGCTCATGGCTCACGACCACGACCCGCGACCCACGACTATTTGCTGTAGTTTGGTGCCTCGCGCGTGATCGTCACGTCGTGCGGATGCGACTCGCGGAGGCCGGCGGTGGTGATCTGCATCATCTCTACGTCGCGCTGCAGCGACGCGATGTCGGCGACGCCGCAGTAACCCATGCCGCTGCGGAGCCCGCCGACCATCTGGAAGAGCACGTCGCCCACCGGGCCGCGATAGGGCACGCGGCCCTCGATGCCCTCGGGCACGAGCTTGGACGGCGACATCTCGCCGTCCTGGAAGTAGCGGTCGGCCGAGCCGTCCTGCATCGCCGACAGGCTGCCCATGCCGCGGATCATCTTGAACCGGCGCCCCTCGGCGAGCACCGACTCGCCGGGACTCTCCTCCGTGCCTGCAAGCATCGAGCCCATCATGACACAGGACGCGCCGGACGCGAGTGCTTTCACGATGTCACCCGAATACTTGATGCCGCCATCGGCCACGATCGGGACGTCGCCGGCGCCACGGACGGCATCCATGACGGCGGTGATCTGCGGCACGCCGACACCCGTGACCACCCGCGTGGTGCAGATACTGCCCGGCCCGATGCCTACCTTCACCGCGTCGACGCCGCGCCGCACCAGCTCCCGCGCGCCTTCCTCGGTCGCCACGTTGCCCGCCACCAGCTGCACGTCGGGGAAGCCCTGCCGGATCGCATCCACCGTCATGAGCACGCCGTCGCTGTGTCCGTGCGCGGAGTCGATCACCAGCACGTCGACCCCCGACTGCACCAGCGCGGCCGCGCGCGTGTGCGCCTCGGGCCCGGTGCCCAGCGCGGCCGCGACACGGAGGCGGCCATGCTGGTCCTTGTTGGCGTCGGGATGCTCACGCCGCTTGAAGATGTCCTTCACCGTGATGAGGCCGCGCAGCACGCCCTGGGCGTCCACCACCGGAAGCTTTTCGATGCGGTGCTTCGCCAGGATCCGCTCGGCCTCGTCCAGCGTCGTGCCCACCGGCGCCGTGACGAGCCCCTCCTTGGTCATCGCGTCGCGGATCGGCTGGTCGAGGTTGTGCTCGAACTGCAGGTCGCGATTGGTGATGATGCCGATGAGCCGGCCCTCGCCGTCCACGATCGGCACGCCCGAGATCCGGAACCGGCGCATGAGGCCGTGCGCCTCCCGCAGCGGCCGGTCGGCGCCGAGCGTGATCGGGTTCATGATCATCCCGCTCTCGCTGCGCTTCACCCGGTCCACCTCCGCCGCCTGGCGGTCGATCGACATGTTCTTGTGCAGCACGCCGATGCCGCCCGACCGCGCCATGGCAATCGCCATGTCGGCCTCGGTGACGGTGTCCATGGCGGCGGCGACGAACGGGATGTTGAGCGGGATGGTGCGGGTAAAGCGGCTGACGATCGAGACATCGCGCGGGTGAACGCTCGAGTGCCGGGGCACGAGCAGCACATCATCGAACGTGAGCGCGATGCCGGGTCGGATTCGACTCATGTCAGGCGCTGGCGATCGTGGGACTGGCCGGCAAGTCGCTGTGCGGAATTACTGGGGGGTAACATCCTGAAGCCTACGCCCCGGGGCATCCGAAATCAAGCGAGCGGGGTCCCCTCATGCCTCCGGGGCCGACGGCTCGGCGCGACGCCACAGGAAGTACACCGGGATCCCCAGGGCCACGATCAGGAGCCCGAATGCGGAGAACTTCCGCTTGTCCGGGTCTACCAGCAGCACCACCAGCAGGAACGCGATCGCAAGCATGTACAGTGCCGGCACCACGGGGTACCCGAACGCCTTCACCGGTCGCGGCAGGTCCGGCTGCAGCCGCCGCAGCCGGAAGAGCGCCACCGTCGTGAGCAGGTAGAAGATGAGTGCCGCGAAGATGACGTAGTCGAGCAGCTGGCCGTAGGTGCCGGTGAGGCACAGCGCCATCGCCCACGCGGCCTGCGCCAGCAGCCCGAACGTCGGCGTGTGATGCGCCGGATGCAGGGTGCCGGCCCGCTGGAAGAACAGCCGGTCGCGTGCCATGGCGTAGTACACCCTCGAGCCGGCAAGGATCAGCCCGTTGTTGCAGCCGAACGTCGAGATGAGGATGGCCACCGCCATCACGATGGCACCCGTCGGCCCGAGCATCGCCTCCAGCGCCGCGGTGCCGACGCGATCCTGCAGCGCGAAGTTGATGCCGCGCTCGAAGGCATCGGCCCCGTTGGGCTGGCCGCCGAAGGGCAGCACGTTCAGGTAGGCGACGTTCGCCAGGATGTAGAGGATGCTGACCAGCCCGGTACCGTAGGCGAGCGCCCGCGGCAGGTTCTTCTGCGGTTCGCGCACCTCGGCCGCGGCGAAGGTGACGTTGTTCCAGGCATCACTCGAGAAGAGCGAGCCCACCATCGCGGCCCCCACCACCGGCAACATCGCGAGGCCCCACGACTGCGCCCCCCAGAAGGTGTCGAAGTTCATCGCCGAGATGGCGGGCTGGCGGAAGATGAACAGCCCGAGCACGATGAGCGCCGCGAGCGCGCCTACCTTGGCCACGGTGAACACCGTCTGGATCGCCGCGCCAAGTCGCACGCCCTGCATGTTCACGAAGGTGAGCACCGCGATCATCACCACCGCCACGAGCCGCTGGTTCGAGAGGCCCAGCTCGATCGTCCCGCCCGGCAGGTTGAGTGATCCGAGCTTGAGGAAGACGTCGGGTGTCACCGACGGCACCAGCACCCCGAGGAACTTCGCGAAGGCGACGGCCACAGCGGCGATCGTGCCGGTCTGGATCACCGTGAAGAGGGTCCAGCCATACAGGAAACCCGCGGAGGGAGACAGGCCCTCCCGCAGGAACACGTACTGCCCGCCCACGTTCGGCAGCATAGCCGCCAGCTCGGCGTACGCCAGCGCGCCCGCCATCGTCATGAGCCCGGTCAGCAGCCAGACCAGCAACAGGCCCCCCGGTCCCCAGGCCGCCACCTGGCGGCTGATGTCGGCGGATACGATGAAGATGCCGGAGCCGATCATCGAGCCGACGACCAGTGACGTGGCGGCGAGGGGACCGATGCCGCGAACAAACTGGTCGCGGGCCGGCGCGGGGGGCGCGGCGTGCGGGCTGGTCATGTGTTGGTGGCGGTAAGGGTGGGTGGTGAGGGCAAGCGCGAGCCTCAGCTCGCGCTCTCACGCGGCGGTTCGAGCTTCTCGGGCGGCTTGGGCGCCGGGGGTGCCGGGCGGCTCGGCGGGGCCTGCGCCACGCTGATCGCCTCGTCCACCACCGCCTGCCCCGCCGCCGCGAGCCCCTTCATCACTTTCGTGGCGCTGTCCATCAGGCCCATCGTGCCGGAGATCGCCTGGATCGGGAGCTTCCCCGCGCGCATCGTGTCCTCGACCGTCTCGGTGATCTTCGCGAGGAACCCGGTGGGCCGCTGGCGCTCCGCGTAGCGGCTCTCCAGGAACTCGACGAAATCGAGCACCTGATAGGCGCGGTCATCGGGCAGGGTATCGAGCGCGCGCATGATGCGCTGCTTGAGCAGGTCGTTCATGTGGTTGCCTCCGGGTCGCCCCACTACGCAGGACAGCTTGAAATGTGTCCAACCCGCCCCGCCCCCGCCATTCCTGCCGCCATGCCGCGCGACTAGGCCCGGCTGACCAGGTCGACGCTGCCCGGCTCGTCCTGTCGGGGCGCACCTTCGCGCTTGGAGAGCAGCCGCTTGAGCAGGATCGGCGCGAGGAAGGTCGTGGCCATCACCATCATGGCACAGGCCGCGAAGAGCTTGTCGTCCAGGACACCCCGGGTCACGCCCGCCGTGGCGAAGATGAGGCCCACTTCCCCTCGCGGGATCATCCCGACGCCGATGACGAGCTTCCGGCCCTTCCACCAGAAGGGCGCCCATCCCGCCACCACCTTGCCCACGATCGCGCACACGATGAGGATGCCGCCCACCAGCAGCACGCGCGGATCAGCGAACGCACGCACATCCACCAGCGCCCCCACGTGCACGAAGAAGAGCGGCACGAAGAAGTGTCCGATGCGCACCACGCCTTCCTCGATCTGGTGCACCTGCGGGGTCGGAGCGAACAGCAGACCGGCGGTGAACGCCCCGATGATCATGGCAGACCCGAGCCGGTCGGCCAGCACTGCGACGATGAACGCCAGCGTCAGCGCCATGACCGACAGGGATGCCGCCTTGCCGTAGCGTGCCACGAGGCGCACCAAGGGCGGCACCAGCCGGCCGCCCAGCAGCACCGCCGCGACGATGAAGCCGAACGCCGTGAGCGTGTTGCGCGTCACGCCGCCCAGCGTGACGGAGCCGCCCGCGACGACGTCACTCACGACGGCAAGGATGATGAGCCCGATGACGTCGTCGATCACCGCGGCCCCCAGCACGATCTGGCTCTCGGGGTCCTGCAGCCGCCCGAGGTCGGACAGCACCCGCGCGGTGATGCCCACTGACGTGGCCGTCAGCGTGGCGCCCAGCACGAGGTCCGCGAGCGGCGGCAGGCCCAGCGCCCGGCTCGCGGCATACCCGAGCGAGAAGGGAACGAACACGCCGACCATGGCCACCGCGAAGGCCGCCGGCCCCACCTTCAGCATCTTCTTCAGGTCGGTCTCGAGCCCGATCTGGAACAGGAGGATCACCACGCCGATCTCGGAGAACGCTACCAGGATCGGCTGGTGCGGGTCGACCACGCGGAGCAGCGAGGGGCCCAGCAGCACGCCCGCGAGCAATTCGCCGATCACCGCCGCCTGGCCCATGCGCTCGAACAAGTCGCCCAGGATCTTGGCCAGCGCGAGCATGGCGGCAAGCACGATCAGCAGCGACGACGGGCTCATGGCGGTCGCGTCCGGCGTGAGATCCAGCAGCATTCAGCGTCCGGTGCTGTCGACGACCGCCACCAGTTCCGCGACGGGCGTCGGGAGGTAGCGCGTGCTTGCGGCGCGGATGGTAACGCGCAGCGTCAGCTCGGCGAGTGGAGGGAGGGCCTTGAAGCGGGCCACCGAGGCGCGGGGCAGCATCACGTACACGAAGCCGGGCTCGGGCAGCGGACCGCGCATCAGCAGGTAGGGCTGGCCCGCGGGAATTTCCGGCCGGAGTTCGTCGGCGGTCTGGATGCTGACGAGCTGCATGCGCCAGTCGAGTGTCTTGCCGACGTAGCGCGCGGGATCGGCCCGCACTTCAGCGGCCGAGACACCGAGCGTGGCACTGCCGCTCTCGGGACGCAGGTCGGACGCGCGCACCCATCCCTCGAACTGCACCCGCACCCACTCGCCGCTCCGGCCGAGCACGCGTCCCTTGGCACCAGTGACGAGGCTCCCAAGCGCGCCGTTTCCGGGCTGCACGAAGAGGTCAGACTGGTTGGCGAGTTCGATGGCATCCGGCATCGCCGGGCCGGCTGGTGCCGCGGCGGCGGGCGACGACGGAGGTGCCGCCGGCTTCCGTGTCTGCTGCGCGGCAAGTGGCGTCGCGAGGATCGCGCACACCACCAGCGCGGCTGGATGCCAGCGGAAGGGAGGACTAGATTGCGGCGCTCCGATCACGATGGCCCATCTTAGACGGCGCGGAGAGGCATGTCAAACGACGTCGGACATCACGGACCGGTCGTGCTCGTGGTGCTCGACGGGTGGGGTTACCGGCCCGGGCGCGAGGGCAACGCCATCGCGCTCGCGAACGCGCCCACCTGGGCGCGGCTCTGGAACGGCTACCCCCGCACGCTGCTGGAGGCGAGCGGGCTCGCGGTGGGACTCCCCTCCGGACAGATGGGCAACAGCGAGGTGGGCCACCTCAACCTCGGCGCCGGGCGCGTGGTGCCGCAGGATCTCGTGCGCATCTCGCAGAGCATCGAGCGGGGCGAGTTCTACCAGCTGCCGGTGCTGCAGGAGTTCGGCGCCTGGCTCCGGCAGACCGGCGGCACGATGCACCTCGTGGGGCTCCTGGGCCCCGGCGGCGTGCACGCGCTCGACCGGCACCTGCTCGCCTGTGTCGAGCTGGGCGTGCGGCTCAAGGTGCCGCACATCGCCATCCATGGCTTCCTCGACGGACGCGATTCCGCGCCGACGCTCGGCGCCGAGGTGGTGCGCACCCTGCTGCTCGACATGCGGCGCATCGCCGGAAGCCGCGTCGACATCGCGTCACTCACCGGGCGGTACTACGGCATGGACCGCGACAAGCGCTGGGAGCGCACCCGCGCGGCGTACGACGCGATCGCCCATGGCATCGGCATCGCCGCGGAACACCCGGTACTCGCCGTGCAGGCAGCGTATCAGCGGGGAGAGACCGACGAGTTCGTCCGGCCGCTCGTGCATCACCGCGACGGGCTGCCGGTCGCGACCGTCAAGGACGGCGACGGGATCTTCTTCTTCAACTACCGGAGCGACCGGATGCGCCAGATCGTCGCCGCCCTGGGCGTCGAGGGATTCTCCGGCTTCGACACCGGCCGGCGGCCGGCGGTGCACTGCGCCACCATGACGCAGTACGACCAGACCTTTCCCATTCCCCAGGCCTTCCCGCCGTTCACGCTGGCGCACATCCTGGCCGAGGTCCTGGCCGACAACGGCCGCACCCAGCTCCGCACCGCTGAAACGGAGAAGTACCCGCACGTCACCTATTTCTTCAATGGCGGATTCGAGCCGCCCTACAAGGGCGAGGAACGCCTGCTGGTACAGTCGCCCCGGGTGGCGACGTACGACCTGGCCCCCGAGATGAGCGCGGCCGGCGTCACCGATGCCCTCTGCGGCGCGCTGGCGAAGCGGAAGCACGACTTCCTGCTCTGCAACTTCGCCAACGCCGACATGGTGGGTCACACCGGGGTCATGCCCGCCGTCATCAAGGCGGTGGAGACCGTGGACACCTGCCTCGACCGGATCCTCCGAAGCGCGGAACAGGCGGGGGCCGCGGTGCTCGTCACCGCCGACCACGGCAATTGCGAGATGATGATCGACCCCGCCACCGGCGGTCCCCATACCGCGCACACGACGAATCCCGTTCCCTTCGTTACCGTCACCGGGGGCGATGCGCCCCTGCGCGCTGGCGGCTCCCTTCGCGACGTCGCACCGACCGTACTCGGGCTCCTCGGCCTCGAGCCCCCGGACGACATGACCGGCCGCGACCTCCGTCTCCCGTGAGCTGCATGCGCCTGGCACTCCTGCTCCTTCTCGCGATACCAGCGGCTCCCGCCGTCGCCCAGGTCGGGCACGAACCGGGCAAGTCGCCCTACCGCGACATCCTCTACGACAAGAACCTCACGGCGTACGCCAGCTACTTCGACGGAAGCGGCGGCACGCTCGGGATTGGTGTGCATGACGGCTGGATGTACGGCCTGCGCTTCCAGATGCGCGCGAACCGGTTCATCTCGTTTGGCTTCGGTGTGAGCTATGGTCCCGACCTCGAGCGGAACATCATCGACCCCTTCGCGCCTGTCGGAGCGCGCGTCCTCGGCCCGGTGCAGATCCGGGTCTGGCTGCCGGAAGGCCTGCTGCAATTCAACTTCACGGCGAACAAGAACTGGCACGGCATCGCGCCGTATGCCGGCATTGGTTTCGGCGCCGGTTTCTCCTCCACGGCGCCGCAGGACACGGTGTACCGGAGCAGCGTCAGGTTCGTATTCACCCCGTATGCCGGCACGAGGCTGTTCATCGCGAACAGCGTGGCCCTGCGCCTCGAGGCGCGCATGCCACTCTACAAGCTCTCGTATCCCCATCAGTACACCGACGGCTTCGAGCCGATCATCGGCACCGGCGGCGAGTGGATCGCCTCGGGCTGGTTCCTCGCGGGCCTGTCCTTCAATTTCTAGCTGAGCCAATGAAACTCCGGAGCAGCCTCACCCGGTCGGTGACCTTCTTCGCGCTGCACCACCTGCGCCGCGCGGACTGGAGTGACGCCCGGAACCTGGAGACCTTCGGTCCCCTCAGCGATCCCGCCGGGCACGGCCACGACTACACCTGCACCGTACGGGTGAGCGGCCCGCTCGTGCATGGGATGGTCATGGACCTGGCCGAACTGGACCGGCTGCTGGAGCTCGTCGTGCGCGCGCCGCTGGCCGGCCGTCACCTCAACGTCGAGGTGCCCGAATTCGGGCGCGGCGGCACCCTGCCGACCTGCGAGGCGCTCGCCGACTACGTGTACCGCCGGCTCCTGCCCCGTCTGCCGGCCGACCTGAGCCTTGATCTCGTCCGTATATCGGAGGATGCCACCCTCTCCGGCGAGGCTGGCAGCGCCTGACGGCGGTGTGTCTCCCGGTCACCCGCCCGACGTCCCCACGGAAACACCGACCCGGATAACCAAGACGCTCATGGGCAAGAGACTTCCCGTCCTCCTGCTGTTGCTTGCCGCGCTGCTGGCGGCGCCGCCATCGCTGGCGGCCCAGAAGCAGGGCGACCAGTCGCGCCTCGTGTTCACTGTGAGCGCCGGCTACGCGTTCGGGAGGGACCTCTGGGCCGTCCCTTCGCAGCCGGTCTTCCTCGGCGGCCTCGACCTGTACCAGCTCCAGCGCGACCTGAAGGGCACGTGGACTGCCGAGCTCGGCGCCACCTACTTCCGCAACCCCAGCATCGGGTTCACCTTCGACCTGACCTTCATCGACATCTCGACCGAAGACAGCTGCAGCCTGCTCAGCAACTCGGGCTCCATCGACAACGCCGCGACGTGTGCCTCCATTGACGCCGCCTCGAGTTCGGCACTCTCCACCGCGATCTCCGCCGGCATCCTCCTGCGTGCGGCCAGCCGGCAGGCGGTTTCGCCCTACCTGAGGGTGCAGGGCGGCATCCTGCTCGTCAGCCGCAGCACCACCGAGGTCACCGGCAACTACATCAGCGCCGACCTGGAGCCCGTGTACGTCCCGATCTACCCCACGGAAGGATCATCGTCCGTGAGCGCGGAGTTCGCCGTCGGGGCCGGCGTAACGATCCCAATCTCGAAGGCCTACCACGCCCGCATCGAGGGGCGCGGCACCGTCTTTGGCCTCCCGGTCGTCACCGGTCCCACGGACTTCCAGGGCATCCTGCCGCCCACGGAGACAAAGTACCTGGCCCAGTTCAGCATCCTCATTGGCGTGGACCTCGTGCTCGAGAAGAAGCACGGACGCCGCTACTGACCGTGCGCGGCGTCATCCTCGCCGGCGGTGGTGCAACCCGGTTCGAGGGACGGCCCAAGGGCCTCGAGATGGTGGGGGGACGGCGCATCCTCGATCGCGTCGCCGACGCGCTCACGGAGGCCCTTGGCGCTCCCCCGCTCCTCGTGGCCAACGCCCCCGACGCCGCTGCCTGGCGCCCCGACCTCGAGGTCGTGGCAGACGACCAGCCGGGCCTGGGAGCCCTGGGCGGCATCTACACCGCGGTGGTGAAGGGTCCGGCTCCGGTCGTGGTGGTCGCCTGGGACATGCCGTTCGTCGGGGCTCCGCTCCTCGAGGCCCTGGCGCGCGGGCTCGACGGGGCTGACGCCTGCCTCCCGTCCAGCGGGGGGCCACGCGGCGTCGAGCCGCTCTGTGCGGCTTACGGTCCGGCGTGCCGTTCCGCGATCGAGCAGTCCCTCGCGGAGGGCGACCTCCGGGCGATCGGCTTCCATCGTTTCCTCAGGGTCGGTATCCTCCCCATCACGTCGGTCTCGGGGCTCGTTGACCCTGCGCTGGCGTTCTTCAACGTGAACACCGCGAAGGATCTCGCGGAGGCAGAAGCGTCATGGCAGGCCCGCGTCTCATCTCAATCATCGGGCAAAAGAACGCCGGGAAGACCACGCTGACCGTGGCCCTCGCCGCCGAGTTCGTGCGGCGCGGCAAGCGGGTCATGACCATCAAGCATGGCCATCACAGCGCAAACCTCGATACGGCTGGCAGCGACAGCTGGCGCCATTTCAACGAGGGAAAGGCCGAGCGGGTGCTGCTCGCGGGGCCCGATGGCCGCGTGCTCTTCGATCGCGTCCCCGACCTCTACGATCCCGTGGCACTGGCCCGGCAGTACCTCGCCGATGCCGACGTGATCCTCGTGGAGGGCTTCAAGCGCGCGCCGGTGCCGAAGATCGAGGTCTGGCGGCGCGAGGTCTCCCCCACCCCGCTCTACAGCGACGCCTCACCCGACCGTGACCGCTGGGTCGCCCTCCTCACGGACGATGAGACCTACCGCGCGAGTTGCCGCGTGATCCACTTCCGCGACACCATGTGGCTCCACCTGCTCGCCACGCTCGCGTGGGATGAGGGACTGGAGCTCGGCGGGTGACAGCACCGCTGGGCGCCCGCGACGCCGCGCTCCGCATCCTCGAAGATGTCCGCCCGCAGCCGCCCCTCCGGGTGCCGCTGGACGACGCGCTCGGCAGCGTCCTCGCCGAGGACGTCGCGAGTCCCCTCGACATCCCTGCGTGGACCAATTCGGCCATGGATGGCTACGCGACGCGTGCTGACGACGTGCGCGGCGCATCGGAGGCGGCGCCCGTCCGTCTGCGGGTCGTCGAAGAGATTCCCGCGGGATACTTCCCCGCGCGGACCGTGGGGCCGGGCGAGTGCGCCCGCATCTTCACCGGGGCACCGCTGCCGGCAGGAACCGATGGCGTGGTACGGCAGGAAGACACCGATGAGGGCAAGTCCATTGTCAGCGTCTTCAAGGACCGCGACGCCGGCGCGAACCTTCGCCACGTGGGAGAAGACGTGCGGCGCGGCGCCGTCGTGCTGCGGCAGGGTGCCCTGCTCGGCGCGGCGGAACTCGGCGTCCTCGCGTCGCTCGCGGTGGCCCATCCGCTGGTGCATCGCCGGCCGCGGGTCGCCATCATGGGCAGCGGTGACGAGATCGTCGATGTCGACCAGCCCGAGGAGATCCTGAGCGGCCGGAAGATCGCCAGCAGCAACACCCACACCCTCATGGCGCTGGTGCGGCTGGCCGGCGGCGAGCCGGTCAATCTCGGCGTCGCCCGCGACACCCGCGAGAGCTTCCGTGATCACCTGGCGGCCGCCCGCGAAGCCGACCTGCTCGTCACCACCGCCGGCATCAGCGTGGGGGAACACGACTATG
This sequence comes from uncultured Gemmatimonadales bacterium, assembly GCA_963773095.1. GTDB lineage: Bacteria > Gemmatimonadota > Gemmatimonadetes > Gemmatimonadales > GWC2-71-9 > JAGGAG01. The sequence continues at coordinate 65,020 of CAVYZY010000004.1, read as the reverse complement.
TGCGGCCGGTCCTCGAGGAGATGGGGGCGACCCAGAAGTTCTGGAAGCTGCGCATGCGGCCGGGCGCGCCCGTCGGATTCGGGCTCCTGGGCGACGTGCCCTGGATCGGCCTGCCAGGCAACCCGGTAAGCACCATGGTGACCTTCGAGCTCTTCGTGCGACCCGCCATCAGGAAGATGTGCGGCCACGCGCTGCCGTTCCGCCGGAGCGTCCAGGCGACAATGGCCGAGCCGTTAAGCCTCAAGCCGAAGCTGCAGCACTTCCTCCGTGGCGTCCTGAGCGACGGCCCGTCGGGAATCGAGGCACGGCTTACCGGCCCGCAGGGGTCGGGCATCCTGACCTCGATGGTGAAGGCCAATGCCCTGCTGGTCATCCCCGAGGGTCAGTTCGAGACACCGGCGGGCAACCGCGTGACGGCAATCCTGCTCGACGACCCTCGCCATCAGGCCGAGCCACCGTTTTAGGGCCCCCGACGCACGACTAGGTTTTTCGGCAACCCAGCCAGGGGGCCGCAACCTGCTTCGCCCGTTCCTCATCGGCATCGCCGGCGGTACCGGATCCGGCAAGACCACCGTTGCCCGGTCCATCATCGACGCCGTCGATGGCCACGGCGTGCTCATCGATGTCGATTCCTACTACCGCTCTCTGGACGACCTGCCGCCCGACCAGCGCGAGCGCGTCAACTTCGATCACCCCGACATGATCGACTTTCCCCTGCTCATCGCCCAATTGCGGCAACTGCTGGCGGGCCACACGATCGAAAAGCCGGTCTACGATTTCGCCGCGCACACCCGGGCACCGCGGACCGAGCACGTGGAGCCGAGGGAGATCATCGTGGTGGAGGGCATCCTGAGCTTCAGCTCCCCGGTACTGCGGGACCTCTTCGACCTGAGAGTGTTCGTGGACGTGCCCGAAGCGCTCCGTCTGGAGCGGCGGCTCAACCGCGACGTGACGGAACGGGGGCGAACCGTGGAGAGTGTCCGGACCCAGTACGAGGCGACCGTGAGGCCGATGCATCGCGAGTTCGTGGAACCCGGCAAGGCATTCGCCGACCTCGTGGTGCACGATGCCGCGTCTCCCATGAACGGCCGCGAGGCCCTGCTGGCCCGCGCCCGGCGCGAGCTGGCAGCCCGTCGGCCTGGCGTCGCGTCGTAATCCGTTGCTTGCCAAGGGCTTGCACTGATTGACTGCGCCCCTTTCAGGCGCTACATTTGTGGCTCCAGAAGGGGAGTAGTTCGTCCGCGCAAAAGCGGATGCCGGTATCGTCAAGACTGTCCGCTTCGGCGGGCACGGACCGGCAGGAGGCCCGAGTGGCTTCAGAGCGAGACCTTCGTCCACGCTGCAGGGCGGGCGGACGAAGTCTCGCTCTGTTTTTTTGGCGGCTTGGCCGCCGCAGGAGAAGGAACGATGAACAACGTCAAGACATTCGTGCTGCGGGGAGGGCTCCTGTCGCTCTGTGTGCTCGCGGGCCAGTTGCTCGGAGGCTCGCAGGGCTTGGTGCTCGGCCTCGCGCTCGGCGGCCTCATGAGCGTGGGATCGTATTTCTTCTCGGACCCCACGGACGAGCTGGAGGGCGCCATCGCCCATGAGTTGGCACACATCAAGAACCGCGACATGCTCATCTCCACCGTGGCCGCCGTCATTGCCGGCGCACTGTCGAACCTGCCCTGTCTGCTGATGTTCGGGGGCGGACGGGACGACGAGGATACCCACCCGCTGGCGCGGCTCGAGTCCATGGTCCGGCTCCCCGCGTGAGCGCGCACCCTCCGGTCGTCTGGATCAGTTTCACCGCCCTCGTCATCGCCCTCCTGGTCGTTGACCTGGGTGTGCTGAACCGGCGGGGGCACATCCTCAGCGTGAAGGAGGCGTCGGCGTGGAGCGCGGGGCTCGTTGCCCTGGCGATCCTCTTCGGCGGCTTTCTGTGGTGGCGCGAAGGGGCGCAGCACGGCCTCGAGTACTTCACCGGCTACCTGATCGAGCTCTCGCTCTCGGTCGACAACCTCTTCGTCTTCATCCTGATCTTCCAGTACTTCGGGGTGCCGGCGCTGGCGCAGCCGAAGGTGCTCAAGTGGGGCATTCTCGGCGCCATCGTCATGCGCGCCGTCATGATCGGCCTGGGCGCACTGCTCCTGGCCCGGTTCCACTGGATCATCTACCTCTTCGGCGGCATCCTCATCATTACTGGCATCCGCATGCTGCGCGCGGACGACACCGAGATCGAGCCGGAGCGAAACCCGCTGGTGCGGTTGGCCCGCCGCCTCCTGCCGATCACGCCGGGTTACGACGGCGACCACTTCAGCTGCCGCACCGTCACTGGCCAGCGCCTCTTCACGCCGCTCATCCTCGTGGTCCTGGTGGTAGAGTGGAGCGATCTGGTCTTCGCCATCGACAGCATTCCCGCCATCTTCGCCGTGACGAAGGACCCGTTCATCGTCTACAGCTCGAACGTGTTCGCGATCCTCGGGCTCAGGGCGCTGTACTTCGTGCTGGCGGGGGCGCTGGACAGGTTCCACTACCTGAAGGTGGGCGTGGCACTCATCCTCGTGTTCATCGGGCTCAAGATGGCATTGAGTGGCTGGTTCGTGCTGCCGACGCTGGCGGCGCTCGGCGTCATCCTGCTGACCCTGGGAATTTCCGTGGGTGCGTCGCTCCTGCGCCCCCGGCACGACGCGCCCGCCGGGGGCTGAACCCCGGCCCTGGCGCGCCGCCGGTCTGCTAGCTTCCGCGCATGACAATCTCCGGTCTTCTCGGGCGCCTTGGTCTCGACCGGCCAGACCTGCGCGCCTGGGCGATGTACGACTGGGCCATTTCCGGCTTCCAGACAATCGTGATGACGGCGGTGTTCCCGATATTCTTTGCGCGAGTACCGGCGGGACTGCTTTCGCCCCCGGAGGCTACTGCACGGTACGCCGACCTCAACACCCTCTATCTCACCGTGGTGGCCCTGCTCTCGCCCGTCCTGGGCGCGGTGGCCGACTACCTCGGCATTGCCCGACGCCTGCTGTTCGGCTTCATGCTCCTCGGCGTGGTCGCGACGACGGGGTTCGCCCTCATCGGGCCCGGCGACCTGGAGCTCGCGTCCGTGCTGTTCGTGCTCGCCATGATCGGTGCCACCACGAGTTTCGTGTTCTACGAATCGCTGCTGCCGCGCCTGGCCGGCCCCGGCGACATCGACCGCGTCTCGAGTGCCGGCTACGCGCTGGGCTACATCGGTGGCGGCATCCTGCTGGCCCTCTGCCTCGCCGCGATCCAGTTTCCCCAGGCCGTGGGGCTCGGCACCACCGGGCGCGGGCTCGCCACCCGGCTCACCTTCGTCGCCACCGCGGCGTGGTGGATCGTGTTCGCCATCCCGCTGTACCGGCGCGTGCCCGAGCCGCCGCGGCTGGTGGAGCGGGCCGAAGCCCTCCACGAAAACCCGGTACGGGCCGCGTTCGCCCGCCTCGCCGGGACCTTCCGTTCACTGCGCGAGTTCCGGCAGGCGTTCCTGCTGCTGGCCGCCTTCCTCATCTACAACGATGGGATCCAGACCATCATCAAGATGGCTACCGTGTACGGCGCGGAGATCGGGATCCCCGACACCGCGATGATGCTCGCGATCCTCATCGTGCAGTTCGTCGGCGTGCCCTGCGCCTTCCTTTTCGGCGCCCTGGCCGGCCGTATCGGTGCCAAGCCGGCGATCCTGCTGGGCCTCGTGGTCTACAGCCTGATCAGCATCGTGGGCTACCAGATGCGCACGGCGGGCCAGTTCTTCGTGCTGGCCGCGATGGTCGGCCTGGTGCAGGGCGGCACCCAGGCCCTGAGCCGTTCCCTCTTCGCCTCCATGACGCCCACGCACAAGGCGGCGGAATTCTTCGGCTTCTACAGCGTCTTCGAGAAGTTCGCCGGCATCTTCGGGCCGCTGTTCTTCGCGATCTCGATCCGCATGACCGGCTCGAGCCGCAATGCCATCCTGTCGGTCGTGGCCTTCTTCCTGGTGGGCGGCATCATGCTGCTCTTCGTGCGGGTGGATGAGGGCCGGCGTGCCGCGCGCGACGCGGAAGCCCTGGTCGCCCCGCCATGAGCGCGGCACAACTCCGCTTGCGGCGGCACGAGCGAGGTCCTACTGTTGGTAACGATGCTTACATTGCTCGCGAAGTCCCGTGCTGCGCACTCCTGGCTCGCCCCCGGCCTCAAGCGGGCGACCATGAAGAAGGCGCGCATGCGCGCGGAGCTCAGGGACGACTGACGGCAGTCATGGTCGCGATCACCATCTGAGCCCCGCCGCGCATCGCGCAGGCGGGGCATACTGTGTCATGGACGCACTCGAACTCACTCGCTCGCTGGTCCGTTTTGATTCGACCACCGGCCGCGAAGGCCCGGTCGCCGAATTCCTTGCCGCCTGGCTGGAACAGCGCGGCTGGACCGTCGTGCGCCAGCCCGTGGCCGAGAGCCGCTTCAACGTCTACGCCCGCCTGGGCAGGCCCGAGGTGGTCTTCTCCACCCACCTCGACACCGTGCCGCCCTTCATCGACCTGCGGGAAGACGACACCTGGCTCCATGGCCGCGGCACCTGCGATGCCAAGGGCCTCGCCGCCGCGATGATCGCGGCCGCGGAGCGGCTGCGCGCCGCGGGCGAGACGCGGATCGGGCTGCTGTTCATCGTGGGTGAGGAGGACGGCTCCGACGGCGCTGCAGCGGCCGCGACCCTCGAGCCCAGGGGCCGGTACCTCATCAATGGCGAGCCGACCGAGAACCAGCTCACCATCGGGCAGAAGGGCGTCCTGCGCGCCGACCTCGTCGCCACCGGGCGCGCCGCCCATTCGGCGTATCCCGCGGAGGGAGAGTCGGCCATCGTGCCGCTGCTGGACACGCTCCAGCGCGTGCAGCGCATCCCGCTGCCAAGACATCCGGTGCTTGGGGACACGACGCTCAACATCGGGCGCATCGAGGGAGGACGCGCACCCAACGTCATCCCGGATCACGCCCGCGCCCAGCTGCTCTTCCGCACGGTGCTGCCGCACGACAGCCTCAAGCTCGCGCTGGCGAGCTCCCTCGAGCCGCGCGTCACCGTCACGTATCCGCTGGAGATTCCCAGCGTCATTTCTACCGCGCCGAAAGGATGGCAGACGACCGTGGTGAGCTTTGCCAGTGACCTGCCCTTCCTCACGAGCTGGGGCGAGGGTTACCAGCTGGGCCCCGGAACCATCCGCGTCGCCCACACTGCCGAGGAACGCATCAGCAAGGCAGACCTCGAGTCCGGCATCACGCTCTATGAGAAGCTCGCGCGCGACCTCCTGGCGCGGGGCGTCGCATGACCGCCCGCATCCCTGTCGCCGTGCTGGGCGCCACCGGGACGGTCGGGCAGAAGTTCGTCCGCCTCCTGGCCGATCACCCCTGGTTCGAGCTGGTCGCCGTGGCCGCGTCGGGGCAGAGCGCCGGCCGGAGTTACGGCGAAGTGGTGCGCTGGCGCGAGACCGTGCCCCTTCCTTCCCGCATTGCCGACTTCGTGGTGCAGCGTTGCGCCCCGCCACTCGACGCGCGGGTCGTGTTCTCGGCGCTCGACGCCGAGGTGGCAGGCGACATCGAGCAGGACTTCGCCCGCGCGGGGGCGATCGTCGTCACCAACACGAGGGTCCATCGCATGGATCCCGACGTGCCACTGGTCGTGCCCGAGGTGAACGCCCGGCACATCGACCTCATCGACGCCCAGCGCCGCGAGCGTGGGTGGACCGGGGCGATCCTCGCCAATCCCAACTGCTCCACGGCGGCGCTGGTGGTGGCGCTGGCCCCGCTGCACGCCGCCTTTGGCCTCGAGAAGGTGTTCGTGGCCACCATGCAGGCGGCGTCCGGCGCCGGGTATCCCGGCGTGGCGTCGCTCGATATCCTCGGCAACGTCGTGCCGTTCATCGGCGGTGAGGAGGAGAAGATGGAGCGGGAGACGGCCAAGATCCTCGGCACCGTCGGCAGCGGGAGCATTACGCCGGCGGAGATCACCCTCTCGGCACACTGCAACCGCGTGCCCGTCGTCGATGGGCACATGGAGGTGGTCTCGGCCGGCTTCCGGGATGCGCCGTCCGTCGCCGCCGCTACGCGGGCGATGAGCCGGTTCGCCGGGCCTGACCTGGTTCGCTCGCTGCCGAGTTCGCCCACGCCGGTCATCGAGATCGAGCACCGGCCCGACCGGCCACAGCCCCGCCTCGACATCGACCGGGGTAGCGGAATGGCGGTGACCGTGGGCCGGGTGCGGCCCTGCACCCTGCTCGACCTCCGCTTCGTGGTGCTGGGCCATAACACCATCCGTGGCGCGGCCGGGGCCGGAATCCAGATCGCCGAGCTGCTCCGGGCCGAAGGACGCCTTGCATGACCGGCATCGCATGATCGTCTGCAAGTTCGGCGGCACCTCGGTGCAGGATGCCGCCGCGATCCTTCGCCTGGCGAAGATCGTGGCGGCACGGCAGCATGAGCATCCTGTGGTGGTGGTGTCGGCGCTGGCCCGGGTCACGGATAGCCTGGTGTCGCTCGCCGAGAGCGTGCGGCAGGGTCACAGCGCGGCCCTGGAAGCGACGCTGGAGACGCTGCACGACCGGCACCGGTCGGTCGCGAACGACCTCGCGGGCGGTGAGGCCGCACTGCCGGCGCTCGACGCCGCGTTCACGGAGCTGCGCCGCGTGCTCCGGCCCGCCATCGGCCGGGTCTTGAGCCCGGCGGAGCGCGACCTCCTCCTGGGCCAGGGAGAGACCTGGAGTTCGCGCCTGGTGGAGGCGGCACTCGCCCACGCAGGTCTCCCCGTCACGTGGGTGGATGCCCGGCGGGTCATCATCACCGACGACCGCCATGGCCGCGCGACGCCGCAGCTCGACGCCGTCCAGAAGGCGGCGCACGAGGTAATGGCACCGCTCCTCGCCGAGGGCCGCATTCCCCTGACGCAGGGCTTCATTGGCGCCACCGCGGGAGGACGGCCCACCATTCTCGGCCGGGGCGGCTCGGACTTCACGGCCTCGCTGCTGGGCGCCGCGCTCGATGCCCTCCGGGTCGAGATCTGGACCGACGTCAACGGCCTCATGACTGCCGATCCCCGGATCGTCCCCGAGGCGCGCACCCTCGCCTCGGCCACGTACGACGAGGCCGCCGAGCTCGCCACCTTCGGCGCCAAGGTGCTGCACCCCGCCACGCAGCTGCCGCTCGCGGCGGCGGGCATCCCCATCGTCATCCTGAACGCCCAGCATCCCGACTATCCCGGCACCATCATCGGGGCCACCCGGGCCTCCGCGCTCCGGGCCGACGGACCGATCGGGTCGATCTCCTGGAAGCCCGGCGCCATTCTCGTCAACGTGCGGGCACCGCGCATGCTGGGCGCCTACGGCTTCCTCCGCCAGCTGTTCGAGGTCTTCGAGCGGCATGAAGTTCCAGTCGACGTGCTCGCGAGCAGCGAGGTCAGCGTGTCGCTCACCGTCGAGGACGCGAGCCGGCTCGATGCGCTGGTGCGCGACCTGGCCCCGCTCGGCGAGGTCACCGTGAACGAGGGCCGGGCGATCGTCGCCGTGGTTGGCCATGGCATGCTCTCGTCGCCCGGGATCGCAGCCCGGGTGTTCGCCGCGGTCCAGCCGGCCAATATCGAGGTCATCTCGCAGGGTGCGTCAGCCACGAACCTGACGTTCGTGGTCAAGGAAGCCGACGGCCCCGCGATCGTGCAGCGCCTTCACCACGAATTCTTCGGGAGCAACTGAGTGCGAGTTGTCGTCGTCGGCACGGGCCGGATGGGCCGTTCGGTGCAGGCCGCGCTCGATGCGCGGGGACACACCGTCGCCGCCATGGTTGGCAGCCACGAGAATGCCGGCGGAGCGGCGCTCGTGCCGGCCCGGCTCACCGGCGTCGACGTGGCCCTTGAGTTCACGACGCCCGGCACCGCGCCGTCCAACGTGGCGCGGCTCCTCGCGGCCGGAGTACCAGTCGTCTGCGGAACCACCGGGTGGGAGGACCAGATTCCGTCACTCGAGGCGCTGGCCCGCGCGCGCATGGGTGCGCTCCTCATCGCCGCCAACTTCTCGATCGGGGTGCATGTCATGCTGCACGCGGCGCGCACCATGGCGGCGGCGTTCCAGAACCGGCCGGAGTTCGAGGGGATCATCGTCGAGACCCATCACCGCCTCAAGCGCGATGCGCCCTCGGGCACGGGCCTCGCCATCCAGCGCGCCGCGAAGCAGGCAGGCGGCAAGGACGTTCCCATCACGTCGATCCGCGCCGGCACCGTTCCCGGAACGCACGAACTCCGTTACGAGGGTCCCTTCGAGAGCCTGTCGCTGGAGCATGTCGCCCGTGACCGAAGCGTCTTCGGCACCGGCGCCGTGCTGGCGGCGGAATGGCTGGTGGGTCGCACGGGGGTCTTTACCTTCGAGGACGTGCTCTTCGGAAAGCGCACATGACGACACTCAGCGGCTGCGGTACCGCGATCGTGACGCCGTTTACAGACGAGGGCGCCGTGGACTGGCCCGCGCTCGGGGCGCTGGTGCAGTGGCAGGTCACCGAGGGGATCGACTTCATCGCCGCGTGCGGCACCACCGGCGAGGCGCAGACGCTGACCGACGACGAGCGCGTCCGGGTCGTGTCCGCCACGAAGGAAGTGGTGGCGGGCCGGGTGCCGGTCATGGCGGGCGCCACCAGCAACGACACCCGCCGCGCGGTCGAGGAAGTGCGCCGCATGTGCGACGCCGGCGCCGACGTCATCCTCACTGCTTCTCCCTATTACAACCGGCCCACGCAGGACGGCCTTCGCCGGCACTTCGAGGCCGTGGCCGATGCGAGCGCCCGGCCCGTGGTGCTCTACAACGTGCCGGGGAGGGCGGGCGTCAACCTGCTCCCCGCCACCGCGGTGACGGTGGCCGCTCACGGCAACGTCATCGGGATCAAGGAAGCGGCCGGCGACATGCACCAGGCGCTCGAACTGCTGCGCCTCCGTCCCGACGGGTTCCGCGTCTTCTCCGGCGACGACTGGATGGCCCTCCCGCTCTGTGCCTGTGGTGGCGACGGCCTCATCTCGGTCGCGTCCAACGAGATGCCCCGCGAGCTCACGGAGCTGGTGCGTCTCGCGCGCCGCGGCGACCTCACCGCCGCACGCGCGCTGTTGTGGAAGCTGCAGCCGCTGCTCGATGCCAACTTCATCGAATCCAACCCCATCCCGGTCAAGGCGGCGCTGGCGGCGATGGGCCGCATCCGCAACGTGCTCCGGCTGCCGCTCGTTCCGGCACAGCCCGCGACCGTCGCGCGCCTGCGCCAGGAACTGGCCCGACTGAACGTGAGGCTCGACCCATGACCAGCGCGCCGTCGCAGGACCTCCGGTCGCGAATCGAACGCTTCGTTGCAGCGGTGCCCGCCGGCGAGGAGCGCGCGGCCCGCGAGGCGATCGATGCCTTGCGCGATGCGCTGGCCACCGGCACCGTGCGCGCGGCGGAGCGGGCCGCCGACGGTCAGTGGCACGCCAACAGCTGGGTGAAGGCCGGCATCCTCCTCGGCTTCCGCCTGGGCGCCGTGGTCCCGGTGGCCGAGGGCGGTCCATTCGTGTTCTTCGACAAGGACACCTGGCCCCTCCGCCGGCTCCGGATCACCGACGGTATCCGCATGGTGCCGGGTGGATCGGCGATCCGCGACGGGGCGTACGTCGCGCGCAGCGTCGTATGCATGCCTCCGATGTACATCAACGTGGGCGCGTACGTCGACGAAGGGACGATGGTGGACAGCCATGCCCTGGTCGGCTCCTGTGCCCAGATCGGCAAGCGGGTGCACCTGTCCGCCGCGGCACAAGTGGGCGGCGTGCTGGAACCCGCCAACGCCCTTCCCGTGATCATCGAGGACGACGCGATGATCGGCGGCAACTGTGGCGTGTACGAGGGAACGTTGATCCGCGAGCGCGCCGTGCTGGCGCCCGGCGTGATCCTCACCGGCTCGACGCCGGTGTACGATCTGGTGCACGGCCGGGTATACCGCCGGGAAGGCGAACGCCCCCTGGAGATCCCGGCGGGCGCCGTGGTGGTGCCTGGTTCACGCCCGGTCCGCACCGGACCGGGCGCCGCGGCCGGTGTGCATCTCTACGCCCCGGTCATCGTGAAGTACCGGGACGAGCGCACCGATGCCGCGGTGAAGATCGAGGAACTGCTCAGGTAGTCCCGCCCACCTCCGCCTTGGTCGGTTCGACGCCACAGGCGGTCCAGGTCAGCGTGAACGACCGCGAGGCGTCCCCGCGGGTGCGGGTGAACTCGAGCTGGCCCGCCTTGATGCGGCGGCGCGCCGGCCCCATGCAGGTGGCGTCGTATTCCAGCGGCTGGTTGGTCTTGACCGCGTGCGTGACGTCGACGTCCACCAGCTCGGTGGGCGTGCTGCTTCCGTCCGCGCGGTGCTCCCCGCGGTGCTCCACCCGTACCTGCCCCACGAAGTGCCAGTTGCCGGTCACGACGATCGTGCCGCTCGGGCGGGCGTGATCCTCCTGCAACTGCGCGCCTTCCACCGGCGTGAAGCTCCACTCCAACTGCGATGTGACGGAGTTGCCGAATTCCTCGGTGGCCGTCTTCCGCTTGCGCGTGGTCGTGAGGTCTTCCGTCGCCAGCAGCTTGCCCGCCGCGTCACGGGAGAAGCTCCGTGAACCGTCGCGCTGCCCGCGCCAGAACGTGCTGAAATCGGGAACCGGGCTCGCGATGAAGCCGACGTCGCTCAGCTCCTCGCTGCGCGAGAACTCGCTGCTGCGGTCGCCCGTGCGGGTCGCCACGAGCTTGCCGAAGAGGTACACCTGGCCACCATGCTCCCAGCCGCGGAGGCAGGGGTCATCGGCGGTGGGCGGGAAGGGCCCGGTCTCGGGCACAGCGCCGAACTGGAGGGTCTTCACGATCGAAGGCGGCGTCACGACCGTGTCGACCGTGACGGTCGGGCACGCGCCGCCCTCGAAGGACATGCCGAAGCCGCCATCACTGACGGTCTCGAGCATCGAGCTCAGCGTCTCGTCAGCGCCCTCGATCGCCGCGGAGCCCATTTCGGCGACCTGAGCCGCCCCGACGGCCGTGCCCACCGGCGCGTTGTTGCCCGTCGGGTTCGAGTCGCTGCATCCACCCAGGACGAGGGCGAGGCCCATCAGGCCGAGTGAGGAATGTCTGTACGAGTTCACCGGAACCTCCGGAAGTGTGAAGTGCGGCAGGGAAAAGAACGCGATCAGCATCTGAAACGAGCGCGAATCAGATATGCAGAACGCCGCAATGCCCATGCCCCGTATGCATGTCTTCCAAGTGCTGTGATGCGTATGAGTTGCTGACGCGCAAAGACCTGCGCTGCAATGATTTAGCTGGCAACTCGCGAGGAGGTCTTGCACCGCGTTTCGGTCCCTGTGACGCGCGTCACGCGCGTGAGGTGACACTCGCGGTCATGGGGACGGACGGTGTTGATGCGCGCGCGCCGCTAGAGCGCGTCGCGAACAGGATCCGGAGGTGGGGCGGGCGCCCGACAGCGGTTCACGTTGGCGAAGCGATAACGCAGGGAAACCAGGATGGCGCCGGAGGGCTGGGGCGCCATGCTCAGCGCGATCGCGTCGAGGTTGCCGGGAATGGCGGCGTCGCTGATCCGGAGCCACCGCACCAGCGATTTCTCGGTGACCGACGCGGTCCCGTACTTCGCGGTGAGCTGCCCCTTGAGCGCACTGAAGACGCGATCGGCTTCGATGTCGGTGACGCCGGTCGAGTCGATCAGCTTGCCCCCCACCACCTGGCAGAGCCCGGTCGAGTCGCCCACCACGACGGCATATACATCAAGCTCGGGATGCGGCTTCGGGACATGCGTCGCATAGAACGTGGGCAGCATGCCCTCCTGCGGCGAGAGCGGACCGGCCACCGCCTCGAGATCGCTCCGGGTCATCCCCTCCCGGAGCCCGAACGGCGTCGCCTGCGCGTGCCCCGGCCCGGCGACGGCGGCCGCCAGGATTGCGAGGATCAAGCTCGACGGCTTCATCGATTCTCCACCACGGTCCCGCCCTTCATGACCCAGGATACCCTTTCGGTGACGGTGATATCGGCGAGCGGGTTGCCCGGCACCGCCACGAGGTCGGCGAGCCGTCCCGCCTGGATGATGCCACGATCGTCGACACCCAGCACCTGGGCGGCATACAGTGTCGCGCTGCGAAGCGCCTCGATCGGCGCCTGGCCAAGCTGGACGCGGGTGGCGAACTCGTGCGCGTTCTGGCCGTGCGGGACGACGGCGGCATCGGTGCCGAATCCGATCTTCACGCCCGCCTTGACGGCGCGCTGGAAGCTTTCGTTGGCGGCCGTCGTGGCGAGGCGGGCCTTGGCGCGGATCACCGGCGGGAGGCTCGCGGTGTCGATCGTCTGCGAGAGATACAGGGTGAATACCGCCCAGGTCCCGTTCTTTTTCAGTTCTGCGATGGCCCGGTCGTTGAGCATGGAAACGTGCTCGACGGAGGTGACCCCGGCACGCGACGCCGCGATGATCCCCTCGGTACCGTGCGCGTGTGCCGCCACGCGTATGCCATGCATGCGCGCTTCGTCGACGACCGCCTTCATCTCGGCGTCGGAGAGTTGCTGCGCACCGACCGGACCCTCGAAGGAGAGCACGCCGGCCGTCGCGCAGATCTTGATCACCTGCGCGCCGTGCTTGATCTGGTAGCGGACCGCCTCGACCATCTGGTCCGTGCCATTCGCCACGCCTTCCTTGGGGCCCAGCTCGAGGATGCCCGGAGCGAACCCGGTGTCATCGCAGTGGCCCCCGGTGGCTCCGATGGCATAGGCGGCGGGCACGATACGAGGCCCGGGCAGGAAGCCCTTGTTGATGGCACGCATGAGTGCGACGTCGGCGAAGTCCTTGGACCCCACGTCGCGTACGGTGGTGAAGCCGGCATACAGCGTACGCGGCGCGTTGCGCGCCCCGCGAAGTGCGTAGTCGGCAGCGGTCCATTCCACCGGCTCGAACTGCCAACCCGGTTCGATGTCGAAGGTGAGGTGGGTATGGAGATCGATGAGCCCGGGCAGGAGCGTCACGTCGCCCAGGTCGATGGCGCTGGCACCCGGGGGCGCGCTCTCGGGATTGACCGCCGTGATGCGATCTCCGGTCACCACCACGACGGCGGGGCCCACCACCACCCCCTTTTCCACGTCCAGCATGCGGGCGGCGCGGATCACCACCGACGCCTGGGCGCTCGCGGCGGAGGAACAGCCCACGGTGCCGAGCGCCAGGATACCCAGCGCCCGGACCACCCTGCCCGAAGGGCTCAATCCTTCACGCCCAGCAGGTCCTTCTTGAACCCCTCGCCCGGTCCTGGCTTGGGCCCGATCCACGACTTGAAGAGCGCGTCCGCGAAGGGCTTTCCGGCGATCGTGCCCTTCTTCTGTCCCGCGATCTCCACCGCGGTGCCGGTGGCGGGCAGGTAGGTGAACGCCATCACGTCGCCCTTCTTGAGGTCCTGCATGTAGCCGCAGAGTTCCTTGAACTCGCCTTGCAGCTGGGCATCGGCGCCGGGCGTGTTGTTCTTGAGGCTCTCATCCCACGCTTCGCACATCTTGTCCTTGCCTACGTCGCGCACGAACTGCATCCGGAGCTCCCGCGGTCCGTCGCTGGCAAGGATCGCATCGGCGTCCTGGCTCTTCGCTGGGAGGTACAGGCCCGCCACGTACACCTTGATGATCGACTTCTTGCGCAGCGCCGCGCCGTTGAGCACGAGCGAATGCCCCCCGGCGTCGACGGTACCGGGTACGGCGACGCCTGCGATCTCGGTGCCGGCCTGTGCCAGCATGCGGGTGGGTGAAAGTGGTGCCAGGGCGACAACGGCGAGCACGGCGGATAAAGCAGTAGTGTTTGTCATGGTTATCCTCCCGGGCGTGAAGCTATCGCCCGGCCGGGGGCGGGGCAAATGCCCGCCACCCCCGGCTACATCGGATCGCAGGCCGGCTCGCCCTCCCGCTTGGGCCGCCGCCCCTCGAAATCGGTGATGGGTGGCTTCACGTCGGAGGTATACCCGAAGTACACGACACAGCTCCGGCCGGGACTCTTGTCCCACATGGCCTTCGCCGACCAGCTGCGCTGCGTGGCCGAGATCACCACCACTGTCACGCCCTTCTCCGGCGCGAAGCGCAGCGAGTCCACACTGCCGGCATAGCGCATCCGGGTCTCGAGGTACTGCTCCTCGGCGCGCGCCAGCGACCGCAGGGAAAGCAGCACCGCCTGGCTGGCGCTTGGCGGCGGGGGAAAGTTGACGCGGGCGCCCTGCGCCGTGAGTGACGCAGGGAGCAGCAGGAGTGCGACGAGTTGCAGCGAGGCGCGCATGATGCTCAAGTCTGCGGCAAAACACAGGCCGCAGCCAAAGTGCCAGACAGCAAGAAGGGCGACCCACCCCCCGGTCGCCCTCACACCGTACCCCCCCTGGCGCCTAACCAGTCATCTCCAGCCCCGACGGCTGTGGTGGACGCGTCGAGCCAAGGGTCAGGCGTCCTGCCACGCGGTTCCGCCCCCCTGCCTTGGCCCGGAAGAGCCGCGCATCGGCTTCGTCGATCAGTTCCTCGGCGTTGGTGCCGTCGGCCGGAAACGTGGCGATTCCCGCGCTTACCGTGAGCGATGCCTCATCCTGGCCCTTCGGGAGCGTGATCTTGAGCCCTTCCACCGAGGCCCGGATCTGCTCGAGCTTGTCGAATGCCGTGTCGGCGCTCGTGTCGGGCAGGAGGAACACGAACTCCTCCCCGCCATAGCGTGCCACCACGTCGCTGCGCCGGGTCATCTGGCGGAACCGGTCGGCGATGGTCCGCAGGCCCACGTCGCCCGCCGAGTGACCGAAGCGGTCGTTGAATTCCTTGAAGCGATCCACGTCGAGCATCACCACCGACAGCGGCTGCTGCATGCGCTGCGCGCGGTTGAGCTCGGCACCCAGGCGCTCGTCGAAGTGACCCCGGTTGAAGAGACCGGTCATCCGGTCGATCGACGACAGCTTCCGCAGGTCCTTGGCGCGCATCACGATGACGAGGCTGAAGAACGACGCGATACCGAGCACCACGACCCGCGACAGGACGCTGCCCCAGTCGAACTGGCCGTAGCGGTGGATGTTACCGGCCAGCGAGTCGAGGTCGTACATGTTCACCGCCAGGAACACGAGCCCCAGGTACTCGGCGATCGCGAGCCCCCCGGCGAGGACACACAGCCTGGCGTCGTAGCGAAGGCAGGTCGCGGCCATCGCCAGGAAATAGCATTCGAAGGCCACCCTGGAGTTGGTGGCCACCAGCGGCTGCTCGGTGAGCACGTAGCTGAGCAGCGCCGCGCTGATGATGGTGACGTCGAAGACGGTGCAGGTGGCGCCCAGCCAGCGCGGGCGCTGGTCGCGCCGCACCGCGAAGAACACCACGATGGCGAGCAGCAGTGCGATCGCCGTGACGGTGACGCCGATCCAGTTCTCGGAAAGCTCGGGATGCGCCATGAGGCTGCCGACCGGGACGGCCAGCAGGAGCAGGATCGCCACAATGCGCACCCAGGCGATCACCTTCTCGCCGGTCGACCCGGCATCCAGCATGGCCGGATCCTGGTCGCGCCACACGCGCGACCACCACCCCGGCGAACCGAATTCTCCCGAGCCCTCGAGTTCACTCATGTTGTTGCAGTTTCCCAGATTGGGGTCGCGACAGACCGCGTGTAGCCGCACATTGCAAGAACCGGACTAAATTCCGCGGTTACATCAGCCGGTACTTCGGGCCGCTGCCACCCTCACGCGGACTCCAGCGCGGACCAAGGACATCGGTCGCCTTGCAGTCCACGCAATTGGGTGCATTCACCATGAGTGCGTCGCCGACCCGCTCATAGACGCCCGCAGGACAGAGATGTGAATAGAAGTCGGCAACGTCGCCCGGAATGTCCTTGCCGACGATCAAGTGTGACGGGACCGTGTCCCGGGTGGCGTTGCCCGACTTGAAGACTGCATCCGCCTTGCTGAACGTCAGCGTATTGTCGGGTACGAACGGTACCACTGGTGCGACCTCGCGCGCCGCCTCCGCGTCCTGGGGCATCGCGATCCGCCAGCCGGGGAACCGTCCACCGGTCACGGTCATCAGGCCCGCCTTCACGCCCCCCAGCACCAGCCCGTCCTTGAACGCGAGCCGCATGTTCCGCGTGCGATACAGGTCGGCCACGATGTAGCTGTCATCGAGCATGCGGTCGTACGCGGCAAGCGCGGCGCCCGATGTATCGTCGCGCTTGAGGGCATCGAACGCGGCGCGCGCCGCATAGATGCCCGACTGCATGGCGTAGTGTATCCCCTTCAGTGAGGGGACGTCCACCAGCCCTACGGTGTCACCCACCATCAGGAGTCCGTCACCCGAACGCCGGCCCGGAAGCGCGAAATAGCCGCCCTCCGGAATGGTCTTCGCCCCCCACTCCAGCAGCTCGCCGCCTTCCAGGTAGGGCCGGAAGAGCGGGTGGAGCTTGATCCGCTGGAGCATCTCGTGCACATCGACCGAAGCGTTGTGATAGTCGAGACCGACCACCAGGCCGATCGACACCTGCGACGGCCCGAGGGGGTACATCCATGTGCCTCCAAAAGCGTCGCTCGGCAAGGGCCAGCCCAGGGTGTGGATCACCCGGTCGAGCGGTCGCTTCGTCTCCCAGACTTCCTTCACTCCCAGAGCGAAGATCTGCGGGTTCGAGGAGATGATCCCCTGCCATGCCCGGTAGGCCTGCCCGAGCGGACCCCGGGTTCCCTCCGCCAGCACGGTGATCCGGCCTGTCAGTTCCGTCGGTTCGGCGTAGTTGGACGTCGGTTCGCCCTCACGGTCGAGGCCCGACGGCGTGGTGCGCACCCCCCGCACTCGCGGGCCGTCGACCAGGAGCGAATCCACCGGGAACCCGGGGAAGAGGTTGATCCCCAGCGCCTCCGCCTCGTCACCCAGCCACCGCACCATCTCGGAGAGCGACGCGGTGTAGTAACCGTGGTTTCGCATCGTCGGAGGCGTGGGCAGCTTGAACGACCCCTCGGCCGAAAGGAAGCAGACCGCCTCGCCGGACACCGGCTGCCGGAAGGGGAAGTCCTCAGCCCTCTTGTCGGGAAACAGTTCCTTGAAGGCGCGCGGGTTCACGACCGCGCCCGAAAGGCAATGCTCGCCCAGCGCCCCTGCCTTCTCCAGCACGCCAATGTTCAGGTCGGGCATGCCACCACCGGCCTCCTGGTCCTTCTTGACCAGGTGGGCAAGCTCGATGGCGCAGGCAAGTCCCGCCGGTCCGGCACCGACGATCACGACGTCCATCTCGATCGCTTCGGCACCCGGCGCGTCCGGTCGGATCAGGCGGTCAACGGGCAGGGCGGGCTGGTGGCGAACCGGGAGGATGCGGGCCAACTGAGACTCCCCAGAGGGTCGAAAAGAGCCGTATCAGGCGGGGAGAATATACCCACCGAACGAGGGAAGGCGCACTTCACGTTTCTCAGCCCTCCCGCCTTCACGTCGGCTAGATTCCGCGAACCATGCAGACGCCCCCGCCCATTCCCGGCTTCCGTGCCGTGCCCTTTACCGGTGTCATCTACGTCATGGCCGAAGCGGCCAGGCGTGGATACCGCTACGGCCACCCCGACTGGTGCAACCTCGGCCAGGGCCAGCCGGAGACCGGCCCGCTGCCTGGCGGGCCGCCCCGCGTGGAGCACGTCGCCATCGACGTCGACGACCAGGAGTATGCGCCTGTCCCGGGCATCTGGGAGTTGCGCGAGTCGGTCGCGGCGCTCTACAACTCGCTGTATCGGCGCGGCATGAAGTCGCAGTACAAGGCGGAAAACGTCTGCATCTGCGGCGGGGGACGCAGCTCGCTCACGCGGGCGGTCGCGGCGCTGGGCGAGGTGAACCTCGGGCACTTCCTGCCCGACTACACGGCGTACGAAGAGCTCCTCGACATCTTCAAGCTGTTCACTTCCATCCCGATCCCGCTCGATCCCGCGAGCGGCTATCGGTTCTCCGCCGACGACCTCCGTCGCGAGATCCTGGGCAAGGGCCTCTCGGCAGTGCTGCTGTCCAACCCGAACAATCCCACCGGGCGCACCGTACAGGGCGAGGAACTGCAGCGCTGGATCGCGACCGCATGCGACCTCAAGTGCACCCTGCTGCTCGACGAGTTCTACTCCCATTACGTCTGGACGGGCGCCGAGGACCAGTGGTCGATGGTTTCGGCGGCCCGGTATGTCGAGGACGTCAACCGTGACCCCGTCGTGCTGTTCGACGGGCTCACCAAGAACTGGCGCTATCCCGGCTGGCGCTGCACCTGGGTGGTGGGTCCAAAGCAGGTCATCGAGGCAGTGGCGAGCACGGGCAGTTTCCTCGACGGTGGCGGCTCGAAGCCCCTTCAGCGCGCGGCGCTGCCCCTGCTCGAGCCGGCCGTGGTGCTGCAGGAGACGGCCGCGATCCAGAAGGCATTTCGCCGCAAGCGGAAGTTGATGATGAAGGGGCTGCGCGCGGCCGGTGTCAGGCTCGATGTGGCACCGGAAGCCACGTTCTACTGCTGGGGCGACCTGTCGGGATTGCCGGAGCCGCTCAACGACGGGATGGGGTTCCTGAAGGCGGCGCTCGACGAGAAAGTCATCTGCGTGCCCGGGGAGTTCTTCGACGTGAACCCGGGGAAGCGCCGCGCCGGCCGGCCATCACGCTTCCGGCAGTACGCGCGATTCTCGTTCGGACCGGACGAAGACACGGTGAAGACGGGCATGGAGCGGATTGGGAGGCTGGTGAACAGCGTAAGCGGTAAGCGGTAAGCGGATGCTTCCTCAGGGCCCGCTCACCACTCACCGCTCACGCTCTTGTCTCCCGCAGTTCAAGGCTTATGTCCGCGGCCACCACGCTGTGTGTCAGTGCCCCGATGGAAATGAAGTCCGCGGCCGCCTGCGCGTAGCGCGCCACGTTCTCCAGCGTGATCCCGCCTGTCGCCTCGATCTCGATGCCGGCTCGCCTGGACCGAGCGCGGGCGCCCCAGTTGGCCACGGTGGCCGGCGTCTGGTTGTCGATGAGCAGCCGCGTGGCGCCCGCATCGCACGCTTCATCCACCTGTCCCAGCGACTCCACTTCCACGTAGAGCTCGATGATGCCCAGGTCGCGCGCCTGGGCCAGTGCGTCGGCGAGGGTCCGGCCGGCCCGTGTCAATGCGTGCCAGTGGTTGTCCTTGACCATCACGGTGCGCGCCAGGTCCGTCCGGTGCACGCCGCCGCCGCCCGCGCGCACCGCCTCCACGTCGAAGGTGCGCAGGCCCGGCGCTGTCTTCCGGGTGTGGAGGATTCGTGCGCCGGTGTGGGCCACCGCGTCGACGTAGCGCCGCGTCATCGTGGCGATGCCGCAGGCGCGTTGGAGGAAGTTGAGGAGGGTGCGTTCAGCGAGCAGCATGTTCCGGAGCGATCCTGCCACGGTGCCCGCGACCGCGCCCGCCAGCATCCGGTCGCCCTCACGGAACTGCCAGGCGGCCGCGATCACACCGGCCGCAACGAGCACCGCATCGGCGTACTGAGTGCCGGCAAGCACCGTGTCGGTGCGGACCTCGAGCATGCCCTGCGCCTCGAGCGAGGGCGGCGTGGTCACGAGCGTCGTGACGTCCCGCGCGCCGTCTTCCGCGAGGGCCCGCCGCGCCAGCGCCGCGGCGTCATCCAGCACATCGTAGGGTTGTTCCATGCCAGACCGCCTGTCGGGCGAGTGGCCGGTCAGTCGCCCGGCTTGCGGGCGACGCCGGGGCCCAGCGCCACCATGCGATCCACCGCCGCCCGCGCCCGCGCCGCGATAGCAGCCGGCACGGTCACGTGGTAGCGGTCGAGTCGCAGCGCATCGCGCGTGTTCTCCAGTGTGATCGTCTTCATGAACGCGCACACCGCCTCGGGGTCGGCGGCGAGGAACGTCTTGCCCGGCGCCTCCTTCTGCATGCGGTGCATGATGCCGGTCTCGGTGGCGACGATGAACTCGCGGGCCGGCCGCTCGCGCACCAGTTGGACCATGCGCTCGGTGGATGCAATGTGCAGCCCTTCCGCCCGCACGCCACCCTCCCCCATCGCGTGGATCAGCTGGCCCGCGCACCCGCACTCCGGGTGCACGAGCACCTCGGCGTCCGGATGCGCCCGCCGCACTTCGTCCAGCCGGTCGGGCCGGATCCCGGCATGCACGTGGCACTCGCCGAGCCACACCTCGACGTTCCGCTCGGGCCGCATGCGCCGCACGTGCGCCCCGAGGAAGAAGTCGGGCAGGAAGAGGACCCCCTGCTCCGCCGGGATCGCGTCGATCACGTCCAGCACGTTGCCGCTGGTGCAGCAGTAGTCCAGTTCCGCCTTCACCTCGGCGGTGGTGTTCACGTACCCCACCGCGATGTAGCCGGGGAACCGCGCCTTCCACGTCCGCACGTCGGCCGCGGTGACCGTGTCCGCCAGCGAGCAGCCGGCCGCGAGGTCGGGCAGCAGCACGCGCTTCGCCGGGGACAGGATGGCAGCGGTCTCGGCCATGAAGTGCACGCCGCAGAACACGATCACCGCCGCGTCGGTCTTCGCCGCCTCGCGCGAGAGCCCCAGCGAGTCACCCACGAAGTCGGCGACGTCCTGCACCTCCGGACGCTGGTAGTTGTGCGCGATCACCACCGCATCGCGCTCGCGCGCGAGCTGGCGGATCTCGGCCTGCAGCTCGGCGATCCGCTCCGCCGACAGGCGGTTGGGCTCGATGGCCGGGAGCGTCAGGGTCACAGCGGCTGCTTCGCCGGACGTGGCGGGAAGTCGGCGCGGCGATGACTGCCCTGGCTCTCGCGCCGGTCACGCGCCGACCTCGTGATGAGCTGCGCCACGCTCAGCTGGCGGTGGGTGCGCCACGCCTCTCGCGGCGTCGCCAGTTCCAGGCGCGACAGGCCCGCCTGTGCGTCGGCCAGGCTCGCCTCGGTGCGGACCACGCCCACTCCACGCGTCATGATCTCGCGCATCTCCTGCCGCACGCGCGCGAAGGCTGCGTCGACGCCGCTGTCGGCGTCGGCGTCCGCGATCGCGAGGCGCGCCGGGATGCGCGCGCTCCCCTGCTCACCCGCCACCTCGCGCGCCACCCGGTCCGAGAAGACCAGTCCCTCGAGCAGCGAGTTCGACGCGAGCCGGTTGGCGCCATGCACGCCGGTGCAGGCCACCTCGCCCGCGGCCCAGAGCCCGGCGCGGGACGTGTGACCTTCGAGGTCGGTGCTGACGCCGCCCATGGCATAGTGGAGTGCCGCGGCGACGGGCAGGAGGTCGCGTGACGGGTCCAGTCCTACGCCACGGAGCATGGCATGAATGCCGGGAAACTGCGTCGCGAAATCGGTCAGAGCGCGAGCATCGAGGAAGGCACCCCCAGTGGCATCCGCCTCCGCGACGGCACGCGCCACCACGTCGCGCGGGCCCAGCTCACCACGGGCATCGGCGTCGAGCGTGAACCGGCGGCCGGTGGAATCAACCAGCAGCGCGCCAGCGCCTCGCACCGCTTCGGAAATGAGCGGCGCCGGGTTGACGCCCGGCAGCTTGAGCGCGGTCGGATGGAACTGGAGGAACTCGAGGTCGCGCAATTCCGCATCGACTTCATGCGCGAGGGCCCAGCCGTCGCCGGTCGCGCCCAGGGGGTTGGTGGTCACCGCGAAGAGCTGCCCCACCCCGCCCGTCGCCAGCACCACCGCCGATGCGGGAATGCCATGCGGGCGGCCCGAGCCATCGAGCACGATGGCGCCAACCACGCGATCGCCTTCGCGTACCAGGCGCCGCACCTCGGCATGCTCCAACAGGGTGATCTGGGGAAGGTGGCGCACCACGGCGGTCAGGCATCGCACCAGCATGGCGCCCGTCCGGTCGCCATCGGCGTGGAGAATTCGCGGGCGGGTATGCGCCGCCTCGAGGCCGAACCGGAGCCGCCCATCCTCGCCGCGATCAAAGGCGGCACCGAGTGCCAGCAGTTCGCGGATCCGTTCGGGACCCTCGGTGACGAGGATATCCACCGCTTCGGGATCGGAAAGACCGTCCCCGGCGGCGAGCGTGTCTTTCGCGTGCTGTGCAGGGGAATCGCCGGGCCCTATCGCGACGGCGATGCCGCCCTGGGCCCAGGCGGTCGCGCTGTCGGAGAGCGTGCCCTTGGTGAGGAGCAGTGCCTCGCGGCCTTCGGTCGCCAGGCGCCAGGCAGCCCAGAGTCCGGCGACCCCGGCGCCTACGATGAGGGGAACAGGCTTGGACATCGGCTGGAATATAGGCGGCCCGGGGCGGCACACCTGCGTCAGCCGGCAGCCTGCCCCGGCTGGCGCCGATGCCGCCGCTCCGACAGCCAGATGAGCCAGGCCGCCACCGCCGCCGCCACGAGCCACCAGAGCAGGGAGGCGCCGGGGCGCTGCAGCGGCAGTCGCAGGCGAGCGTCGCCCACCAGCTCGAAGGCGCCCCAGGTCGATGGCCCGAGACCATCCTGCAGCAGCCGGAGCTTCGCCGCCCGTACCGCCGCGCCGATGGGCATCCCCTCGGCGAGCGACTCGTAGAGCGAGAGCACGTACCGGTCCGCGGCGGCCGTGGGGGCGCCCCAGGAACACCGCACCACCGACCGCGCACCGGCCTGGAACAGCGCCCGCGCCATCGCCGGGGCGGGAGGGCCCAGCAGGTCGGGCTCGCGGCGTGCCGGGCAACCGGCAAGCAGCACGAAGGTGGGGCCGAGGTGCAGCTGGCCTAGTTCCTCCACGTCGAGCAAGCCATCCTCGCCCGGCGTCGACACCATCTCCAACGCATCGCCCAGGTCGGTGCTGCCGGTGGTGCGCATCGGCACGGCCAGGTGCACGGTGCCGGCGCTCCGCAGGTCGGCGGTGCGGAGGACAGCCTCGGTCGCGGCATGAGCCAGGTGCGCCTCGCCCCGACGGGAATAGCGGCTGATCTCGCGGGCCTGGGCCACCGCGGTCGCACCTGCCACCTTGGTGCCCGCGCCGGAGTAACCGAAGGCAACGATGCGGATCCCCGCGCGCGGCGGCGGAGCGGCCCACCACACGAGCGCCTGCCCGACCGAGGGCAGCACGCTGGTCTCATAGGCCTCGACGAGGCTGCGGCCGTCGACGATCGGCAGCACGTCGAACGGAAGAGCGCGGATGGGCCCGGCAGGTACGAACGCCAGGTGCTTGATGTCGTGCGGCAGGCGGTCGAGCAACGGCAGGATCAACTGGTTCGACAGCGCCGCCGCGGCGCGCGGCGCATCCGAACCGGCGGCCAGGGCCGTCCAGAGCCGCGCAATCTGGGTCGCGAGGGAGTCGCTGATGTTGAGCGGGACCGCGCGCAGTCCCTCGCGTGTGGCCACCAGGAGCATCACGCGCTGCGCGTTCGCCGACACGGCGTACGCCACCAGCGCGGTGTGTTCCGGAACGCGGGCGGGATCGAACGCGGTCAGGGTGTCGAGCGCCGGCCCGCGCGATCCCGCTCGCGCCTCGCGCAGCAGCTGAATGCGGAAGGCGGTGACCGGCCGGCCGGCGGTCGCGACCCGCTCCATGAGCTTCATGAGCCGCTCGTCGGAGGTCGCGTCGAATGACAACTCCCAGCCGGCGCTGTCCGCCATCAGGCTCATTTCCGCCCGGGCCCGGTCCAGCATCACATCGGTCGAGTCGGGCTGTCCGGTGACGACGTAGGCCTCGGCCAGGCGCAGGAGCCGCTCGTGCAGCGCCAGGTGGGCGCTGGCCGGCAGGCCGGCAATCGAGGCGTCGAGCATCGTAATCGCCGCCTCGCCGTTGCCCCGGTCCAGGGCCTCCAGCGCCACCTGGTACGAGAGCTCCGGGTGTGCCACGGCCTCCCGCGCGGTCTGGGCCGATGCGGGCAGCGTTGCACAAGACAGGAGGAAAACGGCCAGAATGGGGCGCATCACTGGAGAGGGGGGCAAAAACTGCACCTGCCCCCCTCCCCGGCCCGGGGGACCTCAGGAACTGCGGATCTTGCGGACCTCTTCGGTGAGCCGGGGCACGATCTCGAAGAGATCGCCCACGATGCCGTAATCGGCCACCTTGAAGATCGGTGCGTCCTTGTCGCGGTTGATCGCGACGATCGTGCGCGCCGTGCGCATACCGGCCAGGTGCTGGATCGCGCCCGAGATACCGACCGCGATGTAAAGCTGCGGGCTCACGGTCTTGCCGGTCTGGCCAACCTGCTCACCGTGGTCGCGCCAGCCCGCGTCGACCACCGCGCGGCTCGCACCCACGGCCGCGTTCCCGAAGGCGGCGGCCAGGTCCTCCAGCAGCTTGAAGTTGGCGGGTTCCTTGAGGCCGCGACCCCCTGAAATGACGACCGATGCTTCCGTCACGTCGAGTACGGCGGCCGCGGGCTTCTTGACGCCCTTCGATGCGACACGGGCAGCGAACGCCGGCACCACGAGGGCCGTAACCGCCCCGGCCTTGCCGCTCGCCACCGGATGGAAGGTGTTCGGGCGCACCGACACCACCGCCGTCCTGCCCGAGAGCTTCCCGTGTTGCAGGACCTTCCCGGCGTAGATGGGCCGGGTAACGGTCACGACACCGCCCTCGACGCCGAGCGCCGTGACGTCGGTCGCGCAGGCAACACCGAGGCGGGCAGCGACGCGGGGAGCGAGATCCCGTCCCATTGCCGTGGCCGCAAGCACCACGGCACCGTACTCGGCGCCGATCGATGCGATGGTCGCCGACGCGCCGTCCGGCGAGTACAGCGCGAAATCGGCGTGCGTCGCGTGGAGCACCCTGTCGGCGCCGAAGCCGCCCAGCTGCTCCATGCCCGACACCGCGCCGGCACCGAATACGACGGCGTCCACGGTGCCGCCCGCCTGGTCGGCCAGCCCGCGCGCCGCCGCGAGCACTTCGTGCGAGACCTTGCGGAGCGCGCCATCGCGCTGCTCCACGACCGCGAGAACCTTCATAGGACCTTGGCCTCGTTGCGCAGCAGGGCGAGCAGGGCCGGGACCGCGTCGGCACCCTCGCCGATGATGCGTCCCGCCTGGCGTTCGGCCGGGAGTTCCAGGCTGGTGACCTCGAACGTGGCGGCCTCGAGCGTCACCGGCTTCGTGTCGAGCGGCTTCTTCTTCGCGGCCATGATGCCCTTGAGCGCGGGCAGCCGCGGATTGTTGAGTCCCTTGTCGCAGGTGACGACGGCCGGGAGCGAGCACCCCATCACCTCGACGCCACCCTCGATTTCGCGCTCGGCCTCGAGGGCACCACCCGTCAGCGTCATCTTCGCCGCCGCCGTGATGCAGGGCAGCTCGAGCAACTCCGCCACCATGACGCCGACCTGATGGTTGTAGTCGTCCACCGCGAGCTTGCCGAACAGGACCAGGTCATAGCCGCCGGCCTTGAGCTCGGCCGCGAGCGCGCGCGCCACCGACAGACCGTCCGCGGAGCCTGGCGACTGCAGCAGGACGGCGCGGTCGATGCCCATGGCCAGCGCCGCCCGCAGCGTCTCCTGCGACGCGTCGGTACCGACGGCGATCACGGTGGTTTCCCCGGCGCCCGCCTGCTCCTTGAGGGCGATGGCCGCCTCGAGGGCATATTCGTCGTAGGGATTCGGGACGAACTTGACGCCCGTTTCGTCGATGGTGGTTCGGGATGCGCCGATCACGATCTTCGCCGTCGTGTCGGGCACCCGCTTGAGGCACACTGCGATCTTCACGCGCGCTCCCAGCCTTGGTGTCGTGGCCTGCTACCCCAGTAAGCGGCGCAAAGCTACTCGCCCCCGTAGGGGGGCGCTAGGGAGTCCTGTCCCGGGATCTGTCGTGAGGCTAAGCCATTACACCACAAGCAATTAAAAAGCGGGAGCGATCCCTGAGGATCACCCCCGCCCGCAGCTGCCGAATGAACCCGTCTAGGCCTGCCGAAGGAGGTGCTGGTCGAGCATCTCCCGGTAGTCGCGTGCCGCATCCCACGAACCAAGCCAGATGATCCGTTCCGCCGTGCCCGGCGGATAGGGGCAGCTGTCGCCCGACAGCCCCGAAAAGAAGGCTTCACGCCCCTGGTGGCGGGCGCGCTCGAAGCGCAGGCTCTCCGGCTCTCTAGTGGGCAAAGAAGGGCGCTCCAAGGGGACGTGGCTCACCGGCCTCCCTGAACCAATGTGTCGCCCGTGGGCGCCTTCTGTCAAAGCCTTTCTACGCCGACCACCCCCGCCGCCAGGAAATCAGTCCCGGTCCGCACCGAAGGCCCGGGTCACGATCAGGCGGAACTGGGTAGCGTACCCCGGCGTGACGAACGGCTCGAGGGGCGAGCCCGGCGCCCCCTGGTTGAAGTTGAACGTGCCGAACGTCGCGTAGGTCGTGCTGAACAGGTTGTTCACGACGCCGGAAATTTCCCACTTCCCGAGTTCCCAGCCCGCCCGGAGGTCGGCGACGAAGTAGGAAGGGAGCTTCGGCATGTTGTTGGCCTCGTCCTGCTGGTACACCTGTTCCCCGATCCATCGCAGGTCCGCGCCGGCCCGGAGGCCGAAGGCGAATCGCAGGTTGACGCCGGCCTTGAACTGCTGCAGCGGCACCAGCGGGATCAGGTCGCCCGGCTCCGTTGTGTTCTCGATGCCGATGTCCTCGAGTACCGAGAAGACCTCCGCCTCCGACTGAAAGGTGGCCCTGGTGTAGGCGTAGTTGGCGTACACCGAGTGGGCCTCGCCGAATGCGTAGCGACCGGCGAGCTCGAGACCGATGCGCCGGGTCTTCGGGATGTTGCCGAAGTAACCCTCGATTGTCGAGCCAGCGACCGCGGTGGGCGACGGGAAGAGGTAAATGTCGTTGCTCACGTCGCTGTAGTACGCGGTGCCGGTCAGGGACAGGCTCCCGGACTGGTAGCGTGCGCCACCCTCGAAGGTGCTTACGGTGACCGGCGCGATCGGCGGGTCGTCACCCAGCGAGTAGGGCAGCGGGCACGGCTCCTCGGGATCAGCGCACGCGACCTCGATCAGCGACGGGGCACGGAAAGACGTGCCCCAGGAGGCGAAGAGGGAAACCCCCTTGCCGGCGTTCACGTCGATGCCTACGCGCGGGTCGAGCCGGCTGTAGTTGGAGGTGGTGTCGAGTGCCGGATCGATCAGGTTGTGGAACGGGACGCTCACGTAGTCGTACCGCAGGCCGGCCGACAGCGTCACCCTGCCCGCCGTATAGTCGGCCAGCGCGAACCCGGCGATATCCGAGAGGGGGCTCTGGACGTCGGTGGTGAGCACGTTGGTGCCGCCGAACTTGGTCGAGTCGGCGTAGAGCTGGACCTTGCTCGAGGCAGTGGATCCATCGATGCCGAACCGCAGGCCAAGCGCGCTCTTGCCGAGCGGTACTGCGAAGCGGTAGTCGAGCGTGCCGCCGAAGACGCTGTTGGTCGCGTCGTTCTGCGTGTCGGGGTCCTCTTCCTGGTTCGCGTTGAAGCGGTTCGCATCCATGTAGCGATAGTACAGGTTGAATGAGGCGCGCCCATTGCCCAGTTGCTTGTACCCGGCCAGCGCACCCTGCAACCCGTTCAGGTCCTCGTAGTCACCGTCGGTCAGGTTGGAGTCGGGCTTCACCTCGTATACCGACATCGGGAGCGAGCCAGCGGTCTCGGCGTAGGAGTGCGAGAAGAAGAACTGCCCCCGGACGCCCGACGTCTGCCCGTATTTCCCGAAGTTGCCGAACCCCTGCCATTGATCGGCCTTGGTCCGCTGGCGCCAGCCCTTCTCGTAGTTGTAGTTGCCACCCACGTAGTAGTCGAAGCCCTGCTTCGTAGTGGCACCCACCGACGCCTCGGCGCTGTACGAGCCGTAGGTGCCGCCCATCAGCTCGATCTCGCCGTTCGGGGGTCCTTCGCCGCGGCGCGTCACCAGGTTGATCGACCCGCCGAGCGAGTTCCGGCCCAGCAGCGTGCCGTTGCCAGAAAGGATCTCGACCCGCTTCACGTGCTCTATCGGCAGGAGGTCGAAGTTGACCTCGGCGGCATCCGGTTCGTTGACCCGCACGCCATCCACGAACACCGAGACGCCTTGCGGTGTTCCCACCACGGGCGACGCATAGAAGCCGCGGGTGCTCACGTTGATCTTGTAGGGCGAGCCGAGGTTGTCGTAGGTGGACATGCCCGACTGCTGCCGCAGGACATCCGGCAGCACCTTGGGTTCTGTGGCGTCGACCTGGCTCCAGTCGAGTTTGGCCGACACGCCGGCGATGCCGGATCCGACATTGACGCCGGCAAACGGCAGGATCGAGCCGACGACCTCGATCGGCGGCAGCACGTACACGCTGTCCTTCTTCGTGCTGTCAGGAACCTGGGCGCTGGCGATGCCCGGCAGGGCGAGGGCCGCGACGAAAACGGGCACAACCAGACGAAGGCGTTGAGCCATTGCAATTGTTCCAGAAGAATGGTTGGAAGGCTTACCGGAGCGGCGCGGCGACACCCCGGGGATGCTGCTCGTAGATCGCAGCGAGCACGACCGATTCGCCGGCTTCGCTCATGACCAGGACGCCGTCATCCGGTGGTCCCTCCCCGTCGAGGTCGGCACAGCAGATACGCGTGGTGTGCGCATCGCTTTCCCCCGCGATCGCGGGTACCGCCCCGCGCACGAATCGCAGGACATCGGCCGACGACAGTGTCCTGCTGCTGTCCCGGTCCTCGTACAGCCGCAGGCGGCTGATCTGCCGGCCGCGCGCCTCCAGCACGAACCCGTCATCCGCCGTGCCGCCCCCGTCGAGGTCCTGGCAGCAGGAGTCGATCAGCACCGGCGGGCCGACGGCCTTCCAGGCCAGGACACCGACGCCGACGGTCAGCAGCATCGCCGCCGCCACCCCGAGCATCCACCGCAACTCGGCCGCCCGGTTCCGGCGGGGTCCGCCACGCGGCATCTCGCCGCGGCGGGCGCGGCCGGCGATCTCCGGCCCCAGCGACGCGCGCGGCGTGAAAGAGAGCCCGACGAGCAGCCGTTCCGTCTCGACGAAGTGAGGGTCGCCGTTCTGGCCCGACTGCTCGCCGGTCATGCCATCTGCTCCCGCAACCGCTCGAGTGCGCGCCACAGGCGCGTGCGCACCGTGCCGGCCGGCACGTCGAGTATCTGGGCCAGCTCGGCGATCTCGAGTTCGCCGCCGAACCGAAGGCTCAGGAGCTCGCGATCGTCTCCGCTCAGCTCGCCCATCGCGCTCATCGCGGCGCCAACCTCCTCCCGCCGGAGCATCCGCTCCTCGGGTGACGGTTCATCCATCGCGAGGTCCCGCAGCTCGTCGATCCCCACCCGTCGGCGCACCCTCGCGCTCCGACGCTCGTCGGTGAGCACGTTCCGCGCGATCGTGAGGAGCCAGGTCTGGACTGCCGCCCGCGCCGGATCGTACCGGTCCGCGGCACGCACGGCGCGCAAGAACGTCTCGGCGGTGAAGTCCTCGGCGTCGTCCGGGGGCACCAGCTGGAAGCGGAAGTAGTTGTAGACTGCCTTCCCATGAGCCTCGTACCACGCACCACAGGGCTCACCTTGGACGCCGGGAGCGTCCAAGCCATTGTGCTGCATGGGGTTCTGCGGGGGAGCACTCATGTGAGACGCATATTATACGAACCAGGGCGCCAATCGTCACAGCAGTGGGCTGCTAGCTCCCTATCTGCAGCAGCGCGGACCAGAAGACGAATACCAGGAGTGCCACGCAGGCCACCGCCGCGGCTCCGACTGCCAATGCACCCGCGCTCGGGTGAAAGCGAGTCGATGGGAATGGGCGCGGAGCAGGGCATGAGGCCGCTCGGGGATGGAAACGGACGCTGCGGAGGAGTCGCTCGAGGCCGGTGATGGAATGATTCTCCATGCCGTCTCATACGACCCACTCCGCAACTCATCACGTCCTCACGTCCTCACGTCCTCACGTCCTCACGTCCTCACGTCCTAGTATGCCGGCAACCCCGTGATCTCGTGCCCCAGGATCAGGCCGTGCACGTCGTGCGTGCCCTCGTAGGTGTACACCGACTCGAGGTTCGCCATGTGCCGCATCGAGTGATACTCGACCAGGATCCCGTTGCCGCCCAGCAGGCGCCGCGCCTCGCGCGCGCACTCGCACGCCATGTTCACGTTGTTGCGTTTGGCCATCGAGACCTGTTGCGGCGTGAACGTGCCGGCGTCCTTGAGGCGTCCCAACTGCAGCGCCAGCAACTGCGCCTTGGTGATCTCGGTCAGCATGTCGGCCAGGCGCACCTGCTGGATCTGCGTCTGCGCGATCGGGCGGTCGAACATGATGCGGTTCTTGGCGTAGCTCACCGCCTCGACAAAGCAGGCCATTGCCGCGCCCACGGCACCCCACGCGATACCGTAGCGCGCCTGCGTGAGGCACATGAGCGGGCTCTTGAGCCCGCCGCTCTTGGGCAGGATGGCATCCTTGGGGACGAGGCAGTCCTCGAGCGCTATTTCGCTCGTGTCCGACGCCCGAAGGGAAAGCTTTCCCTTCTGGTCGCGCGCGGTATAGCCCGTGGTGCCGGTCGGCACGATGAAACCGCGGATCGACTTCGAGTCGTCGATCGCCCCGGTCTTGGCCCAGATGATGGAGACGGTGGCCTGGCTGCCGTTCGTGATCCACATCTTGGCGCCGTTCAGCACCCAGCCATCCTTCGTTTCGCGCGCCGTCGTGATCATGCCGCCCGGGTTCGAGCCGAAGTCGGGCTCCGTCAGGCCGAAGCAGCCGATCTCCTGGCCCGCCGCGAGCCGCGGCAGCCAGTGCTTCTTCTGCTCGTCGGAGCCGAAGGCGTAGATGGGATACATCACCAGCCCCCCCTGCACCGACGCGAAGGAGCGGATACCGCTGTCGCCCCGCTCGAGCTCCTGCATGATGAGTCCGTAGGCGACGTTGTTGAGACCCGCGCAGCCGTACTCCTCCGGCAGGTTGGCCCCGAGGAAGCCGAGCTCGGCCATGCCGGGAATCAGCTGCTTGGGAAACTCGCCCTTGATGTAGGCATCACCGATCACGGGCATCAGGTTGTCGTCCACCCATGCCCGGACGGTGTCGCGGACCGCGCGCTCCTCTTCGGAGAGCAGCGAGTCCACGTCGTAGAAGTCGACGCCCGGAAACTGGGACGTGGCGGCAGCGGTTGTCATACGTTCCTCGTGACAATGTCGAATGTTCGCGGCCCGGAAATATACCCGAGCCGCAACCGGCGCGATGGGCGCCGTCGCAGCTAGGGCGACAACGACTCGACCAGT
This sequence comes from uncultured Gemmatimonadales bacterium, assembly GCA_963773095.1. GTDB lineage: Bacteria > Gemmatimonadota > Gemmatimonadetes > Gemmatimonadales > GWC2-71-9 > JAGGAG01. Next base: position 33,945 of record CAVYZY010000004.1, on the reverse strand, counting down.
CGCACCAGCCGCGCCCGGATGCTCCCGCACACCCCCGACGCCGGCACCACCGCGCGCGGCGCGATTCCCACCTCGCGCGCCTTGCGCCGGAACCCGGTTCCGTGGTCCACCGTGGCGCCCGTCTCGGCCTGCCACTGGTGCACCATCTCGTGCAGCAGCGTCTCCTCCACTTCACGCCACGGATGCCGGCGCAGCAGCCGGCGGCTGATCACGATCCGTACCGGCTGCGAGGTAATCCGGTCGTAGACCAGCTCGCCCAGGCGTCGCCGCATGCGGCTCGACAGGCCGATCGGGACCGGCGCGAGGCTGCCCCCGAAGTGCTGCGCATTGAGTTCGCGCCAGCACGCCTCGAGCCGGGCAATCGTCGCCTCTTCGCCCGGCCGCGTCTGGTCGGCCGCGCGCGGCCGCGGCGTCGAGCCTTCGCTCGAAATCGGCCAGGAAAGGAGTACCCGCTCCGCGGCAAGCCGTTCGGCCCGTCGCGTACGCGGTGCCACGAAGCGTACGATGGCGTGGAGCACCCGGTCCGGGGCCACGGCGTACTCCCGGTGCACGCGCAACTCGCCCCGCGACGTGAGCGACACCATCACGGTCCGGTTCTGGTGGGTGCGGATCCGCGCGACATCGTGCAGGCCCAGCGCGCGGAGCCGTGCAGCCAGCAGTTCTTCCGGCGGCGCACTCAGGCGCAGCCCGGCGTCAGGCGACAGCGGTCACTCCCTGCGGCAGGACGTCCCCGCGGCTCGTGCGCGCGAACACGAACCGGTCGGAGGGCGCGAACGCGCCACCGTCCTGCCAGCGCCAGTGCTGGATGGTCACCGTGCCAGCATCGATGCGAACGACGTTGAACACCGACGGCTTCCCACCGCGCATCCGGTGCGTGAGCGTGCCCGAGGTGCTGACGGCGATCCGGTCACCCAGTTGCGCTGCCTTCTCTTCATGATCGTGCCCGTCGAGGATCACGTCGGGGGCGAGGGCGATCAGGCGCTCCTGTGCGGTACGCCAGCGGGAGAGACCCATGCGCTGCGAGATCTTGCCCCGCAGCACGTTCTGGTGCAGCACCAATACACGTGCGAGGTCTGCTGGGGCACTCTCGAATGCCTGGGAGACACGGTAAACCTCAGACCGCGGTAGATGGCCCTTCACCGCCATGTCGTTGAGGTTGAAGGTCATCGACGGGAACGACACGCCGTGGCTGGTGAGCATCGTCGCGATCACCGCACCGGGGACGATCAGTGTCGGCGTGAGGTCCTGCCCGAACCAGCGGCGGAACTTCACGTAGATCCGCTGCCGGCCCAGGATCCAGAACGGGCTCTCGAACCACTGCACGTCGTGGTTTCCGGGAAGCGTCAGCACCGGCGCGCTCTTCGCGAGCTGGTCCAGGAACCTTCGTGCCGCCTGGAACTCCCCGTGCCGCGCCCGCTGGGTCAGGTCGCCCGACACGACCACCGCGCTCGCGTCGAGCGTGGGGACGATGCGCTCGATGGCGTCGATCATCCCCAGGTCGCAGTCCCGCCCGAAGTGCAGGTCGGAGAGGTGAACCAGCGTGACCGGCTTCACCACACCGTCCGGATGGTGTAGGTCAGCACGACCTCACCCCGTGCCGGCACCGTCACGCGGAACCGCGACACGCTGGACGACACCTTTTCCGCCGGCACCGAACTCGCCGTCACCGACCACTCGCCGCCCCGCTCCTCGCGCACTTCCACCGCCTGCGCGCTGTCCGAGGCATTGCGGATCGTCACCTTGAACCCGAGGGTCGCGATCGTGCGCGTGACGTTGCCCCGCTTTTCCGGCGTGGTCGTGTACTCCGTCTGCACCCGCTTCGCGGTGAGGTCGAACGCAGTGCCGGCATACAGCGACAGGTCCTGGCCCGCCGCGGTGTGACCCAGCGATGCCTCGCCCACCAGCTGCAGGCGGCCGTCGCTGTCGGGATTGAAGATCCGCGCCACACCGCCGGGCAGCGGCTTGTCGCCGAACGGCGTCTTGAGCGGGCGCTTGAGGATGTAGCTCACTTCGACCGGAACGGCCTGCTCATCCTGCTGCTGTGGCACATACCCATACCACGGCAACTGCCCGCGCACGACGAGCCGCTTCTCGTACGGCGTCGCGGCGGGATCGAAGAGCGCGATGGTGGTGGTGCTGCCGGGCTGGATGGTGGCCTTGCCCGGCAGTGTATAGAGATGGAACTCCCCGGCGCCTTCCTCGGATGGCGTGGGAGGCGCGGCGACCGCCATCGCCATCTTGTCCGCCCGCGCGCGCATCTCGTAGGCTGCGCCCGGTGCCGGCGCCGCCCGCGATACGCTGCCCGCCAGGAGTTGGATCTCGGCGTCCGTGGCACTGAACGACTGCGAGCCGATCACCGCCTCGCCGGTGATCCGCGCTTCCTTCGCGCCGAGAATCACCGCATAGCTCGCGCGCCACTGCGCGCCGTCCGTGAACCAGCCGAGTGGCAGGTCCTTGCGGCCGGTGGCCGACGTGAGCGTGAGCGTCGCGGCCTGCGCCGTGCTCACCGCGTCGGCCGGGTAGCGCAGCGCGCCGCCCGGGCTGCCGAACGCCACGGTCCCGTCGGGCATGAGGAAGCGCGCGGGATCGACGCCGAGCAGCGTGACCTGGTACGTCTCGGTGCCGCCACCCATCTTGCCCCGCTCGACGCCCAGCTTCCGGCCCACGAGCCGGCGCAGCACCGCGTTTTCGTCTTCGGCGGCGTCGAAGAGTGCCCGGTTGATCGTGACGCCCTGGTCGAGCGACACCAGCGACGATGGATCGATGGGACCGAGCTCGACCCGCTGCTGCGACGTGCCCTTCGGCACGGCGACGGACAGCGTCCGGCGCACCAGCACGCGACCATCATTGTAGATCGTGACGCCGGTCTGGGCCCCGGCGGGGCGGGCGTGGATGAGTGCGGCGACGCCCAGAAGCAGCAGCCATCGCGAGGTGGTGCGCAGGGTGGGCACGTTCACTCCGTGGTACCGGTGTGGTCGGGAAGCATCTGGATCGCGACGACGGCAGCGATCTTCCGTACGAGCAAGTAGGTGATGAGTACGGCCACCCCGGCATACACACGCCCGGCCGTGCCGCCGGGAAGCGGCCGCCAGGCCAGGTACCCCGCCATCAGCGCGGCCGCACCAAGCGCGATCCGGCCGGCCAGGCGCCCGGCGTGGCGCTCGCGACGCACCTGGCACATCGGGCACCGCTCGCCGAGCAACAGGCCTTCCGTCCGCTTCCCGCAGTCAATGCAGGGAGCCTCAGTGGGCCACCCGGCGCGCGACGGCATCGCCGAACTCCTTGGTTGAGGCGCTGCCACCCAGGTCACGCGTGCGGAGGCCGTCCTTCACGATCACTTCCTCCACCGCACGGCGGAGGCGGCTGGCCGCATCGAGCTCACCCAGGTGATCGAGCATCATCGCCGCCGCGAGCATCTGCGCCGATGGGTTCGCCACGCCCTTGCCGGCGATGTCGGGCGCGCTGCCATGCACCGCCTCGAAGATCGCCGCCCGCGTCCCGATATTGGCCCCCGGCGCGAGGCCGAGCCCACCCACCAGCCCCGATACTTCGTCGCTCAGGATGTCGCCGAACATGTTGGTCGTGACCATGACGTCGAACTGTTCCGGGCGCATCACCAGCTGCATCGCCGTGTTGTCCACGATCATGTCGTTGGATGCGACCCGGCCCGCGAACTCCGCGGCAACCTGCTTCCCCACCTCGAGGAAGAGGCCGCTCACCATCTTGAGGATGTTCGCCTTGTGGACGATCGTGACCTTCTTGCGGCCGTGCCGCACCGCGTACTCGAAGGCGTAGCGGATCACCCGCTCGCAGCCGACACGCGTCACCACCGCGATCGACTCACCCACCGCGCGCGGGTCGTTGCCGATCGGGATGAAGTGCTCGTACCCGACGTAGAGGCCCTCGAGGTTCTCGCGGACCATCACGATGTCCACGTTCTCGAAATGGCCGCCGGGGATGATGGTGCGGGCCGGCCGGATGTTGGCGTAGAGCTCGAATTCCTTGCGGAGGCCCACGTTCACCGAGCGAAAGCCGGTGCCGACCGGCGTGGTGAGCGGCCCCTTGAGCGCGAGGCGGGTGCGCCGGATGCTGTCGATCGTGGCGTCGGGCAGCGGTGTGCCCGTCGCATCCACCGCCGCCACACCCGCCAACTCGTCTTCCCACTCGAATGACACGCCGGATGCCGCCAGCACCTTCACCGTCTCCGCGGTGATCTCGGGCCCGATCCCATCACCCCGGATGAGCGTGGCCTGGTGGGTGGTCATTCGGGGAGGGACTCCGGCGGCACCATGATGGCGAAGGCAGCGCGCAGGGCCGCATCGGCCGATACGCCCTTCCCGGTCGTGATCGTCCGGTACCTGATGTCACCGAGGCGCGGATCCACCAGCACCACGGACACCTTGGCCTGGAGCATCCCGGTCGAGTCGCGGTCGAACACCACGCCCGCCGGGATGATCACCACGCGCGCGTTGGTGACACCCGAGATGGCCCGGAGCTTCGATTCCAGCGGCTCGGGCACCTTCTTCTTGATCGCGGGATTTCGCATGGCGCCCTGCCCCATCAGGTCAGGGTCCGGGAAATACCCCGAACTTCTTACGTTGAGCTTGCGCAGTTCCGGCGGAAGCACCCACTTCGTCTCCAGCAGCACGCTCGTGAGGTAGTCGCCGAAGAGGGAGTCGAAATGCCGCAGGCCGGCGGTCCGGTTCCAGTACAGCGCCAGCGCGGAATCACCCTTGAGGCTGGAATCCGCGCCGATGAAGGTGATGGGCACGACCGCGACGATCTGGCCGGCCAGCGCCTGAACGCCAAGCACGCGGTCCTGGTACATCTTCTGGTACTTCGAAGACTGGGCGAGCAGCGGCACCGTCAGTCCGGCCAGCATCAGTAACGCCACTGATGTGTGCCGAGCCGTTCGCGACCTGCTGATGGGCGTCACAGGAGACCTTTCCGCAACAATCCAGGACCCGGAGCCGCGTAGGCGCGGTTCCGGCAATCAGGGCGGAAACTAATCGGGGGAGAAACGGAGTGTCAGGACGGGCTGGTTACTCGAGCGAGAGACCGCCATCCACGACCAGGGTCTGTCCGGTGACATGCCGGGCGGCATCGCTGCAGAGGAAGCAGATGACTTGCGCGACGTCCTTGGGCTCGGCGAGGCGCCCGAGGACCGAGTGCTTCTGTGCCCGCTCGGCGACCTCCTGCGGCAGCATCGCCATGCGCTCGGTGCGGATGAACCCCGGCGCCACCGCGTTCACGTTGATGTTCGCCGACCCCAGTTCCATCGCCGCGGCCCGGGTCAGGCCCTCGAGCGCCGCCTTGCTCGCCGCGTAGTTGGCGACGCCGAACCCCGGACGGCTGGCCTGGTGCGCGCTGACCGAGACAATCTTCCCGTAGTGCTGGCTGCGGAGGTGGGACGACGCCGCCCGGATGCAGTTGAAGGCGCCGGTGACGTTGGTATCCATGACCTCGCGCCACGACTCGTCGCTCATGCGCCAGAGGGCGCCGTCGTGGGCAATGCCGGCGTTGTTGACGAGGAAGTGAAGGCCGCCGAGGCGGGCGCGCGTGTCGCTGAGGAAGCGGTCCACCTGCAGCGGGTCGCGTACGTCGCACCGGGCCGCATGCACCCGGACGCCGAACGAGGAGATGGTCGTCTCGGTGAGCAGCGCCTGCTCGCTCACGTCCCGGCCGGGGAGGTTCACATAACAGAAGGCCACGTCGCAGCCGAGCTTGGCAAACTCGATGCAGATGGCCCGCCCGAGACCGGTGGCACCCCCGGTGACCACGGCCACCTTGCCCCGGAAGCCTTCGGCAATGGGTCGTGGCAGGGGTTGCTCCATGGTGGTCACGGACGCTTCGGCGCTGGCTTCCCATGCCTGGTTGGCACGGCGCGGATTCATGGGCATGGGACACCGAAGGTACGGCCCGGACTGGGACCCGGCAAGCTACATTGGGGGCCATGACCTCCCTGCTCTGGCTGCTGGCCGCACTGGCGGGTGCGGGCGGCTGGGCGGTGCTGGCCCTGGCCCGCGGCGAGTCGGTGAGCGCCGGATGGCTCATCGCGGCCGCGGTGGGCACCTACTGCATCGCCTACCGTTTCTATGGCCGCTTCCTCGCCTCGAAGGTCACCGGCCTCGACGATCGCCGCGCCACCCCCGCCGAGCGCCTGGCCAACGGACGTGACTACGTGCCCACCGGCAGGTGGGTGCTGTTCGGACATCACTTCGCCGCCATCGCCGGCGCCGGCCCCCTCGTGGGCCCGGTCCTGGCCGCCCAGTTCGGGTACCTCCCCGGAACGCTCTGGATCGTGTTCGGCGTCGTGATCGCCGGCGCGGTGCAGGACTACGTCATCCTCTTCGCCTCGATGCGCCGCGACGGCAAGTCACTCGGGCGGATGGCCCGCGACGAAATCGGCCCCGTCACCGGGATCCTGGCCATGGTGGCCATCCTCGCGATCATGGTGATCCTGCTCGCGGTGCTCGCGCTGGTGGTCACCCGCTCGCTCGCCGAGAGCCCGTGGGGCGTGTTCACCATCCTGTGCACCATCCCCATCGCGGTCCTGATGGGCTTCTGGATGGAGCGGTGGCGTCCCGGCCGGACGCTCGAGGCATCCGCCATCGGCGTATTCCTGCTGATCGCGGCACTGATCGGCGGACGCTGGGTGGCCGCGTCGCCCGCGCTCGCGCCCCTGTTCACCTGGCCGGCAAAGACCATTGCATGGGGCATCGTGGCATACGGCTTCCTGGCCTCGGTGCTGCCGGTGTGGATGCTCCTCTGCCCCCGGGACTATCTCTCCACCTTCATGAAGATCGGGACCATCACGCTGCTCGCGGCGGGGCTCGTCATCGTCCACCCGCCACTCCAGATGCCCGCCTTCACCCAGTTCATCGACGGCAGCGGACCCGTCTTCGCCGGCAAGCTCTTTCCCTTCGTGTTCATCACGATCGCGTGCGGCGCCATCAGCGGCTTTCACGCGCTGATCGCGTCCGGTACCACGCCAAAGATGCTGCGGCGCGAGGGAGACGCCCGTCTCATCGGCTACGGCGGCATGCTGATGGAGTCGTTCGTTGCCGTGATGGCCATGGCCGCCGCGGCCGCGCTCGATCCCGGCACCTACTTCGCCATGAACGTGCCCCTCGCCGCCCTCGGCGGTTCGGTCGAGTCCGCCGCCACGGTCATCCAGGCATGGGGCTTCAGTTTTTCACCAGCCGACTTCCATGCACTCACCGCGTCGGTGGGCGAACAGACGCTGCTCTCTCGCACCGGTGGCGCGGCCACCCTGGCGGTCGGCATTGCACAGGTGTTCAGCACCGCCTTCGGCGGCGGGCTGATGGGCCTCTGGTACCACTTCGCCATCATGTTCGAGGCGCTCTTCATCCTTACCACCGTCGATGCCGGCACGCGCGTTGGCCGGTTCATGCTGCAGGAACTGCTTGGTCACGTCTGGGCTCCGCTGGGCCGCACCTCGTGGTACCCGAGCAGCGTCATCGCATCCGCCGTGGTGGTGACCGGGTGGGGCTATTTCCTGATCCAGGGCGTCATCGATCCGAACGGCGGCATCAATTCCCTCTGGCCCCTGTTCGGCATCAGCAACCAGCTGCTCGCCACGGTCGCGCTCTGTGTCGGGACCACCGTGATCGTGAAGGCGGGAAAGGCCCGCTTCGCCTGGGTCACCGTGCTGCCGCTGGCCTGGCTGCTGACGGTGACCTGCACGGCGAGCTGGCAGAAGGTGCTCTCCCCCGATCCCAGACTGGGATTCCTTTCGCTCGCGGACCGCACGATGGCGCAAGTGAAGGCGGGAGAGATGGCGGCCGACCTGGGGCGCCAGGTGGCCTTCAATGCGCGGATCGACGCGCTGCTCACCACCCTGTTCGTCGCCGTGACGCTGCTGGTCGTGGCCATGTCGCTGCGCGAGTGGATGCTGGTCATCCGCGGCCGGAAGCCGGCCAGGTCGCAGGAGACGTCCTTCGTGGAGAGTGCATATGCGGGATAGTCGTGAACGGCGAGTCGTGAGTCATGAGCGGCAAGCTCACGACCCACGACCCACGACCCTGCTGCGAAGACTGGAATGTGTCATCCGCCAGGTAGCCGGCATGCCCGACTATCGCGCATACCTCGCACACGCCCGCCGCTGCCACCCCGAACGGCCGCCGCTCGGCGAGCGGGAGTACTTCACCGAATACCTGAGGGCCCGGTACGCCGACGGCCCCAACCGGTGCTGCTGATGCCCTCACCCCTGTCGCGCACCCTGCTCCGCAGCTTCCTCAACGGCCTGATCGTCCTCGGGCCGGTGGCGCTCACGGTGTATATCTGCGTGCTCGCCTTCCGCGTCGTGGACGGCTGGCTGCACATCCCCATTCCCGGCGTGGGCTTCCTCGTCACCGTGGCATTGGTGACGCTGCTGGGATTCATCACCTCCAACGTGGTGGCCCGTGGTGCCGTCGGCCTCGTGGACCGGCTCTTCGCGCGGCTTCCCTTCGTGCGGCTGCTGTACACTGCGCTCCGCGACGTCTTCGGCGCCTTCGTGGGCGACCAGAAGCGCTTCACCATTCCGGTCATGGTGGAACTGGCGCCGGGCACCGGCGTGCGGGTGATGGGATTCCTGACCCAGGCCGAGCTCGGCGAGTTCGCGCTGCCCGATCATGTCGCCGTCTACCTGCCGCAGTCCTACAACTTCGCGGGCCAGACGATCGTCGTGCCGGCGGATCGCGTGACGAAGCTGGACGCGAAGCCGTCGGATGTGCTCGCATTCATCGTGTCGGGGGGCATCTCGCACGGAACGTGAAGCGGGTGCCGAGGCCCCCGCTCACCGCTCACCGCTCACGCTGTCACGGCCACGCCTTGAGCGTCGCGATCCAGTCGGTGAGCCACCGGCCGGTGCGCGAGATGACCGCCGAGCTGTCGTTCTCCAGGAAAGTGTACCCATCGCGGGAAAGCGTCGCCGCATCGTATACCCCGCGCTGGCGCGCGATGCCTCGCGCATCGGCCAGCGCCTCCAGACTCTGCTTCGTGCCGATCCACAGCAGCGCATCGGACGCGCGGGTGGCGGCGCGGGGCGGAATGCCCGCGCTGTCGGGCGACTCGTAGATCGCGGCCAGGAACGGCGTGGCGACCGGGTCGTCGCTGAAGCTGAGCAGCGTGAGATACCGCACCTTGAGGTTCTCGTCCGGCGCGGCGCGGAAGAGGGCCATCAACGTGTCCGACGTGCCGCCGCCCAGCCGGCCCAGCGTCCAGGCGTCGGCCAGGCCGTACTTGCCGCTGGGCACTGCGTCGAGGATGCGCGCGCGCATGGCGGCGTCACCCGCCTTCACCCGCTCCACCTGAAGGACGATGGCGCGGAGCGGCTCGATGAGGTCGCCGGGATCGATGCCCGGCGGCCCCTTCACTTTCCCTTCCATGATGCGATGCATGAGCTGCGCGGCACTGTCGGCATAGGCCGCCTTCTGCAGCTCTGCGAGGCGCGTCAGCGCGAGCAGTCCCTCGTTCCACGGCGCACTGCCGGCGAGCGCCTGGCCTGATCTCCGCCACAACACCGCCGGGTTGGACAGGCTCATGATGCGCGCCACGGTATCGGCCGACGCCGACCCCATCTTGAGCCCGTCGTGCAGTTCGGAATAGGTGGCGCGCACCGAGTCGGCCAGCCGCACCTGCACCTGGCCCGACACCGGCGCGGCCGCTGCGATCGCCAGCCCCGCCATTAGAGCGCCTGAGCGCGACATCATGTTTCCACCTTCTCCTTGCCGATGACGAACAGCCACCAACCCACCGCCAGAAGTGTCAGCATGCCCGACGCGACCAGGGCCTGCGATCCGCCGAGATACTGATACGCGAGCCCGAACAACCCGGCGGCGGGCAGCGCCGCGAGGCCCGTGATCGCATTGAACGCGCCGAAGCCGCTTCCCATCCGCTTCGGCGAGAGCTTTGCGACGAGTGCCCGCTCCGCGGGTTCGATGAGCCCTGAAACGCCGCCCAGCATCAGGAACACCCCCGCCGCACCGACTGCACCCAGATTGCGCGAGAGCAGCGTAGTCACGGTGGCGAAGAGCACGCCGCCGGTCGCCACCGTGACGCGCGGGCCCAGGTGATCCGACAGCCAGCCACCCGGGTAGGAACCTGCGCTCCGCACCACGTGCAGACCGGCCCAGAGCAGCGGAATGGTAGCCGCCACCACGCCGAGATCCTGCACCCGCAGCAGCAGCAGCGCCTCCGGCAGCCGCGCGAGCGCGAGCAGCGACAGCGCCAGTACCGCCGGCCAGAATGTACGCGGTTGTTCTGTGGCCGAGGTATCGGTGCGGGCGTCGGGCGGTGCGGCGGGGAGCGGGCTGGTACGCCGCGTGGAGCGAAGCACTACGGTGAGGGTGATCAGGGCCAGGATGCCTGGTACCACGCTCCACCCGATCACCTGCCGCACCCCGAACCCGTGCGCCAGGAAAGCCCACGCGAGCAGCGAGCCGACGACCGCGCCCAGGTGATCCAGCGCCCGGTGGAAGCCGAACGCCCGCCCCCGCATGTAAGGTGGCGTGACGTCGGCGATCATTGCATCCCTGGGCGCGGTGCGCAGCCCCTTCCCGATGCGATCGAGGACCCGGAACCCCACTACCTGCCCCGCGGCCGATGCGAAGGCGCTGAGCGGCCGCACGAAGACCGCCGTGGCATAGCCGCCGAGGATGAGGGGCCCGCGGAGACCAGGGCGATCGGCGAGCCGTCCGCTGATCCACTTGAGCGCCGCACCGGTCAACTCCGCCGCGCCGTCCAGCACGCCGAGGATGGCGGGACCGCCCCCCAGCGTGCGCACGATGAAGTTGGGCAGCAGCGGGTACACCATCTCGCTCGCGACGTCATTCCACAGGGAAACGAAGGAGAGGCCGACGACGGCTGGGGGGATGGACTCGTTCCTGCCTGGCGCGCTGCTGGAGGGCGTTGTCATCTGTCAGTCGATGCCCATTCCCCAGCGAATGAGGGACACCGGCAGGCCGCCGTATGACAGCACCTCGTCGTGGAACCCGCGCATCGTGAACGCCTCCCGCTGGCCCTCCGCCGCCTCGCGCAACTCGAGAAGTGCGCGGCGCCCCACGGCGTGGCAGAGCGCCTGGGCCGGGGCCTCGCAATACTCGCGCACCTCCACCTCGGCCTGACGGCGTTCGATCGGGATGCGCTTCACCAGCTCGTCGATGGCCTCCTGCGGCGTCATCCCCCTGGTGTGAAGCCCGATGTCGAGATCCACCTGCACCGCATGCTTCAGCATGCCGACGAGATGCAGCAGCCGCGTCTTCAGGCTCTTGAAGTATCCCTCCTCGGCCATCAACTCCTGGGCGTACAACGCCCAGCCGCTCACCGTGAGCGATGACGCAAGCTGACGGCGCACCTCGGAGCTGAGCTGCCGCGCGCGCGCCGCGTGCACGTGCCTGCCGGGCCATACCTCGTGCGCCACGATCACCGGGATCCGGTGCGTGGCATAGTCCCACGGATCGCCGGACAGCAACAGGTGCCCGGGTTCGTCGGGCAGCGTCAGCAGCGCGCGGGCCTCGATGAACGCGACCGCGCGGGCCATCTCGTCGTCGTATGCGGCGGTCCGGGCCGACACGTCGGGTGCGTCGTCCAGCAGCCGCTCGGCCACATCACGCCAGGGGCGGGAGGGATCGATGCGGCGTGAGAGGGCGGCGAGCTGTGCCTCGATCTCGTCGCGAAGGTGCAGTCCGTAGCGCCAGAGTTCAGGGCCGCTCGCGAGCAGCGCATGCTCGAAGCGGAGCCGCCGCTCGAACTGCTCCTCGCCCGCCGCGAAGGCGTGGGGGTCGGTGCTCGGCACCACGCGCTGGTTGAGTGCCAGCCCGAACGACTTGAGCGCCGACAGGGCGCCCACGGTAGCGGTGTCGAGGTCCGCCTTGAGCTCAGGCGCGAGGAGGCTGCAGCGCCGCGTCGCCTCGACCACCACCTCGCCGGCGCTTCCCAGCATCGAGAGTGCGGTGTCCGTGAAGATGCCGGCCGGCCGGTCGAGCGTGCCGACCGCGGCGTCGAGAAACGGCGGGACATCACGCAGGCGTTCCGCCACCGCTCCGGCGGTGGCGCCGTCACTGCCGGGCCGGTCGAGTACCGCCAGGAAGGCATCACGCAGATGCCGGAGCCAGAAGGCGGGATTGCGGCGGTGCGGCTCCTCGTAGTCGAAGCGGAAGCCAAGCACCCGCATGTCATCCAGTAGCGCGGTGCGGTCGATCTCCTCCTGGTAGTCCTCCACCTCGAGTTCCTCGGCGGCGCCGGCGAGCGACCGCACGGCCGCCAGGTGCTCCCGCACCGAGTCGGCATCGAAGCGACCGAGGCGGCCGTCCTGCTCGGTACGGCCGGCCGCACTCGCCGCGGCCGGGTCGAAGTGCCAGCGGACGTCGAAATAGGATCGGCAGAGTTCATCGACGGCGCTCACGGCATCAGCGCCCGGAGATCTCCGAGTCGTCACCCAGGCTGGCACTGCCCTCGAAGTGGTCGAGGATCACCCGGTTGCCCAGCATCCCGCCGTTGATCCGCACGTCGCTGAGGCGCGCGTCCCGCCCGATGATCATGTTGGCGACCGCGCTGTCGGTGATCACCGTCCCCGACTCGACGCTGACGTTGGGGCCGATCACGCTCCGCTCGATGCGCACGCCATCCTCGATGTACACCGGCTCGATGACGTCCACGCCGGCGGGCAGGGTCGGGCGCCGCGCCGCGCCCTTGCGCAGCAGGATCTCGTTCGTCTCGAGGAGGGTGTCGAGCTTGCCGCAGTCATACCAGCCGCCCACCTCGGCGGCCAGGATCCGCTTGCCCTGCTCGATCATGAACTGGAAGGCGTCGGTGAGGTAGTACTCGCCCTTGTTCGCCGGCGACGCCAGCACGTGGTCGATCCCCTGCCAGAGGCTGTCCACCGCCTTGATGTAGTAGAGGCCGATGTTCGCCAGCCTGGAGATCGGTTCCTTCGGCTTCTCCACGATCCGGGTCATGTACCCCTCGTCGTCGGTGACCACGACCCCGAATCGCTGGTAGTCCTCCACTTCCTTCGCCCAGATGATGCCATCGGCCTTCGTGCGGTTGATCAGCGTGAGGTCGGCCTCGAAGACCGTGTCCACGAAGATGATCAGCACCGGTCCGGTGATGTACGGCCGCGCCAGGTTGATCGCCCCCGCGGTGCCGTCCTGCACCTTCTGCTCGATGTAGCGCGCGGGGTAGCCGTACCGGGTGCTGCTGTACGCTTCGACCTGCTCCTTGAGGTGGCCCGTGATGAAGATCAGTTCGGTGATCTTGAGCCCGTCGAGCCGGTCCATCACCCAGTCCATCACCGGTCGTCCCGCGACCTTGAGCATCGGCTTCGGGACGAGGTGCGTGTGTGGGCGAAGGCGCGTGCCCTTGCCGGCGAGCGGAATGATCACTTGCATGCTTGCTGTTCCTCCGGGGGGAAGACCGAAAATATCACCCTGCTGCGGGCCGGAACACGAACGATGAAGGGGACGTGATGCACGCCTGCACACAGCGGCCGCAACCCACGCACCCCTCGAGCTTGAGCACGGGATGCCCGTCCTCGTCCGTCGCCAGCGCGCGCTCACCGACGGGGCAGGCCTTCACGCACACCTGGCACTCGACATTCTTGTAGGTGACGCATCGCTCCGGCACGAACTCGACCGCGCCGAGGCGGTAGCCCTCCCACCCGTGCGGGGGCACGGTGAGGGCCTCGGTCGGGCACGCCCGCGCGCACGGCATGTCCGGGCAGGCGATGCAGGCCTGCACCTGCACGTTGAGGTACGGCGTGCCGGCGGCGAGCCCCGCTTCCGTCGGCGCGCGCACGATGGCCCGCACCGGGCATACGGGAAGGCAGTCGCCGCACCGGGTGCAGGCGGCGAGGAAGCCGAGTTCCGGCAGCGCGCCAGGCGGGCGAAGGTAGCGCTGCGGCACCATGCGCTCCTCGGTCGCCTCCATGACGCGTTGCACCCACTGGTCGAAGACGGACTTCAACGCATCCCGCCGGTCACCCCGAAATTCCATGCGGCGCAAGCCTCCTCAGTGGCGCCAGGGTCTTCCTGGTGCGTGTCGCTTGCCGCCTAGAACGCCGCCTGCACGCTGAACAGCCAGCGGAAATCGAATGCGTCGTCCCGGGCAAAGTCGTTCCGTGAGTAACCCGGCTCACTCAGGTAGAACGGGAAGTCGAAGCGGGTCAGGAACGATGTCGTCCCGATGCGGTGACTGGCACGCACGCCCAGTCCGGCGTCGGCCACGAATCGGAGCGGCTCTCCCGTCGCGAGCTGGTCGGGTCCGCCGATGCCCTGTGCCGCGTCACCGAAGGCGGCCACCGACACGCGGCTGAACAGCTTCGCCTTCTGCCGCAGCAGCATGGTGCGCTCGAACTCGACGTTGGCCGCGATGAGCGCCGGGCCCGAGATCCGGAAGTTCGCTGCCCGCACACCGGCGCCGCCCGGCGCCTGGTAGGGCACGTCGTCGATCACCAGCAGCGCCCCCTCGGAACGGAGGAAGGGGTTGTAGAGCTGCTGGAACGGGTCCGAACTGCCGAGGTAGACCTGCCGCTGCTTGGCGGCGGTGTGGGCGCCGGTGGCGACACCGCCGTAGAGGCGGCCCGCGAACGTCAGCTTCTTCACGATCTCCCGGCGCGCGGTGCCCTCGATCTCGCCCCGGAAGTAGAACTGGTCGAGGTCGGGCTGCACCGCCGCGAGCCCATCGCGATTGAACACCAGGCCGCCACCGAGCGACAGCTTCCCGCCGAGCTGCCACTTCCCGCTCCGGTTCCGGATGCCCCAGTCGGTCATGAGTTCGGCGATGCCGACGTCGATGTACTGCTGGGGATCGAGGAACGCGGTGTTGTCGATGTCCACCAGCCGCAGGCTCACCCCCGCACTGCGGGTCGGGCCATAGGACAGGTGATCGCGCCGACTCCACTCCCAGCCAAGCAGGCCACCCCAGCGACCCTCCGTGCGGAACACCTCGAGCCGCTGTGACTGGTTCGGCGCCCGCATCCATACCGGGTTCTTGAGCCGCCCGAAGAAGTCGAACTCCTGCACGTTGGCATCGTCTCCCGGGGAGCCGAGCGTGTACGACAGCAGGAGCTGGTTCTCCTCGAACATGCCGAGATAGTTCGTGCGCCCCCGCGCGCCGACGACGATGCCGCCGGCGGTGTTGTACCACACCGCCGGCATGTACCCGCGCTCGAGCCGGTCGCGACTTGCCGGCTCGCTGAACCAGGTGTCGAAGTAGCTGTGCGAAGGTGGCGTGCGCTTCCCGAGCAGCACGAAGCGGTAGCGGTTGTTCAGCATGTTCCAGTCGTGCGTGAGCGCGCTGGGGTCGATCAGGACCTCCTTCGGCTCCGAGTGCGTCGGCACCTCCACCCAGGCCTCGCTCGCCATCCCGTCGGTGCGCACCACCGCCGTGTCCTTCTCGGCGATCACCGCCACGTCCACCGGGATCATGCCATCGCCGTTCCGCACCACCTCGACCCGGGTCACCCAGCCGTCGCCACGCTGCTCCCGTTTCACCCTGCCCACCGCGTAGTCGAACAGCGGCGTGCCATGCAGCCATTGCCCGAAGAGCGTGCTCAGGTCCATGCCCGACACGTCCTCCGCGACGGCCTGGAACTTTGCCCCATCCACGTGCTTGAACTGCCAGCGCTGGTAATAGGCCTGCAGGATCTCGTGCATCACCGAATCGCCCACGACGTAGCGCAGCTGGTACAGGAAGAGCGCGCCCTTGTTGTAGATCACCTGGTTGTACACGACGAAGTCGCTGTACTTGTCGCTGACCAGGCTCACCGGCTCCGACCACCCGTTGAGGTCGAGGTCCAGCACTCCCATCTCCCAGTTGTGGTAACCGGGGTCGTACACGCCGGTCCTCGGCCCCACTTCCTCGAACCAGGCCGACTGGAAGCTGGTGAAGCCCTCGTCGAGCCACCCCTCGCGCCATTCGTTGTTGGCGAGAATGCCCATTGTGTAGTTGTGCCCCAGCTCATGCACGATCAGCCCCTGGCTGGCCGATCCGTCCATGATCATCATGGGGAACTCGGTGCCGCCGCCGTCGATGCGATGCACGTTGGTGATCTGGGGCCACCCGAACGGACCGAAGAGCTGGCCCAGCCAGTTGAGCGCGATCTCGGTGCGCTTCACCGCGACGCCGCCCCAGCTCTTCTCGTCACCCGGCTGGTAGAGCACGTGCACGAGCGTGTTCCGGTAGCGCCCGCCCTCATAGCGGTAGTCCGGGGCCATGGTGAGCGCGAAGTGGTGCACCAACTCGGCGTACCAGAGCACGCGCTTGTATCCGGGAGTCAGCGCCGACTCGGCAAAGCCGGCAAAGGCGCAGGCACCATTCTGTCCCGGCCCGGGCCCGGTCACCTGGCCCCGCACCGCGGGATACGCCTCGAGTCCGTACTCCACGGCGCGCGCGCGATCCTGGTTCGCACCGCTCCAGCCGGGATCACCGCACACCGGCACGCCGGTGGCACCGAGCACCTGGTCCTCCGGCACGTCCAACTGCACCCGGAAGGTGCCGAACTCGCCGTAGAACTCACCCGCCGCGACCAGCGCATGCTCCTCCCATCCATACCGGTCGTACACCACGACCTTGGGATACCACTGCGCGAAGTCGTAGTGCCGCCCTTTCCGCCCCTGGCGGCGCGGCACCGTCGACAGGCGCGCATCCCAGTCCATCTCGACCACCATCGAGTCGCCGGGCGCGAGCGGCGCCGGCAGCTGGAACCGCACGATGGTGCTGTCGGGTGCCAGCGGGTACGAGGCTGTAACCGCACGGCCCATGATCCGTACGTTGCTCACATGGTTGGAGGCGTAGTCGGGATCCTTGAGGTCGTTGAACCGCCGCCGCCCCTCCACCGAGTCCATGTCGCTCCAGCGCGAAGCCGGCCGAAAGGCGTTCAGGTACAGGTGAAGCGAGAAGGAACGGAGCGTGTCCGGCGAGTTGTTCACGTACTGGATCCGCTCTGCACCACGCAGGACGCCGAGCGGCTCCTCCAGGCGAGCGGTGATGTCGTAGGCGACGCGTTGCTGCCAGTAGGGCGCAGGACCCTTGCGCACGGTATCGGCCGGCGCGGTGGAGAGCAGGATCGCGAGGAGCGTGATCATGGGGGAGAGTGAGAAGGTGAACGGGCAACTGCCGGAAATCTAAGCCAGATAACGAGTTGCGACGGGCAAGGGCGGGCTGGGTATTCGCTGCCTACTTATAGCTTGCCAAAAGTGATATATGGCGACTAATAGTTGACAGAATTAGCGCAACGCATACATTAAGTCAGCAACTCACCGGATCGCCCTATGGCCGACGAACTCGACAACATCGCCCTCCAGATCCTCGACCTCCTGGCGGCCGACGGACGCATGTCCTATCAGGCCATCGCCGATGAGGTCGGCCTCTCCCGCCCTGCCGTCATGGAGCGGGTCAAGCGCCTCGAGGAATCGGGCTACATCACCGGCTACCACGCCCACATCGACCGGGCCCGCATCGGCCGGCCCATCACCGCCTTCGTGGCGGTACGCTATCCCGTGTCCAATGGCAATGGCCTGGAGGGTGGCATCCAAAGCCTGGCCGAACATCCTGACGTGCTCGAGTGCCATCATGTTGCAGGCGAAGACTGCTACATCCTGAAAGTGGCCGCCCCGTCGCTCGACAAGCTGAGCGATGTGCTGCGCGCGCTGCGTGATGACGGCCAGCCGGTCAGCACCCGCACCACCATCGTGCTGTCCACTGTATTCGAGAAGCCTGGCGTTCGCCCCGGCGTGGTGGCGACCTGATGGCGATGCTGCGCGGCCGGGTGCTCGCCGCCTACCTCATCGTGGCCATCGTGTGGGGCTCGACCTACCTCGCCATCCGGGTCGGGGTCATGCACATCCCCCCGTTCCTCTTCGCTGGCGTGCGGTTCCTCACCGCCGGGGCGTTGCTTGGTGCCTTCGCCCTCTGGCGCGGCGAGCGGCTTCCTCGTTCCGGCCGCGTCTGGGGTGCGCTCACGCTCCTCGGCGCCCTCTTCTTCCTGGGCGGCAACGGCGGCGTCGTCTGGGCCGAGCAGTTCGTGCCGTCAGGCCTCACCGCCGTCTACGTCGTGACGGTGGCACTCTGGACCGCCGGGTTCGATGCCATCCTTCCCGGCGGCCAGACCAGGCTCAACGGACGCGTCGTCACCGGGCTCGTCTTCGGCTTCTTCGGAAGCATGCTGCTGGTGGGTGTGACGCCCGCTGAGTTGCTGCACGCGGAGCTTCGCGGACCCATCGCGCTCATCCTCGGGAGTGCATCGTGGGCCCTGGGCACCGTGCTGGCCAAGCGGCTCCGGCTCAAGGTGCCCGTCACGCTGGCATCGGCCACGCAGATGTTCGCCGGCGGCGCGTTGCTGCTGGTTGCCGGCCTCGCGAGCCGGGAGCAGGTGCCAGCGAGCATCGCGCCCGAGGCGATTTCGGCGTTCGCCTACCTGGTCGTCTTCGGTTCCATCCTGACGTTCACCGCGTACACCTACCTCGTGCGCCACGCGTCGCCGACGGTGGTGGGCACGGCGGCGTACATCAATCCCGTCGTAGCCGTGGTTCTCGGATGGCTCATCCTGAGCGAGCCGATCACTGCGCGGACGCTTCTGGCCATGGGGATCATCCTCTCCTCCGTGCTGCTCATCCAGCTCGGCACCCGGCCGACCACAACAGAACAGGCGGCCGACAGTGGAGCCGGCCGCCTGGTGGAGCACGAAGCGTAGTGATGCCGCGCTAGCGCGTAAGCAGTTGCCGGCGCAGGCTCGCCATGCGACGGCGGAGGGAGCCGTCGAAGATCCTGTCCCCGACCTTCACGAGGGCGCCACCGAGCAGCGTCGCGTCCACGAAGAACGTCGGATACACCTCCTTGCCGAATGCGCGCGACAGCTCCGCGCGAATCGTTTCCTGGAGCGCCTTGTTCGGTTCGCGCGCCAGCGACACCGTCGCCCGGAGGCGGTTGAACTTGGTGTCCACGAGCGCGCCGTACTCCCGCGCGATATCCGCGAAATACAGCTGGCGGCCGCGACGCACGACCGCCTGGATGAACCGTACGAACTCCGCCGGCGCCGCGCGCAGGGCCTGACCCATCAGCGCCACCTTCTTGGCCTTGGGCACCCGCGGCGACATCAGCACCAGCTCGATCTCAGGCGACGAAGTGATGGCCATGGCCACCGCTTCGATGAGCCCGGCATACTCCTCGGCACGACCGGTCGATTCCGAGAGGTCGAACAGCGCTTCGGCGTAGTTCCGGGCGATCGCGGGATTCCTCAATGCTTCTCTCCCAGCGTGGCCAGGTAGCCCGTGACGAGCTTCCGGTCGGCTTCGGTGTCCAGCCGTTCACCCACCAGCTTCGACGCCGCGGCCAGCGACAGGTCCACCGCCTCACGGCGGAGTTCGCCGATGGCGCGATCCCGCTCGGCGGAAATCTCCCGCCGCGCGCGCGCCAGCAGGTCATCCTGCTCCGCCTTTGTCCGCTCGACTGCCGCCGTCCGCTCCCGCTCCGACTGGGCCTTCGCCTCGGCGAGGAGCGCCTGGGCCTGCCCGCGGCCATCGGCCAGTGCCTTCTGGTTCTGCTCGACGAGCCGCTTCGCCTCGTCCTGCAGGCGCGCCGTCTCGGCGATCTGTTCGGCCAGCCGCTTCTCCCGCGCCTCCACGGACCCGATGATCTGGGGCCACGCGAACTTCTTGAGGAGGAACAGGAGCGCCAGGAAGACCAGCCACGTCCAGAAGAACAGTCCGAAATTCACCTCGAACGGACTGGTCGGCGCCCCGGCTGGAGTCTCCGAGAGTCGAAGCAGCACCGACACACTCGGCATCATGGTCTTACAGCAGCTTGAAGAGGAGCGCGAAGACGAGCGAGATGATCGTGGCGCCCTCGAGCAGCACGGCGATCAGCAGGGCCGCGCCGCGGATCTCACCGGCCGCCTCGGGCTGGCGCGCGATCGCCTCGGCCGCCGAGCCACCGATGCGGCCCAGGCCGATGCCGGCGCCAAGGATGGCGAGGCCGATGCCGATGCCGGCGCCGAGCAGCGAATTGGTGTTCTTGGCGGCTTCCACGGTGGTGGCCGCGTCCTGGAGCAGAGCAAGCATGTTCAGCATGTGCGGTACGTCCCTTTGGTCACTGGGAGATGAGTTGGCTGTTTCGCTGCCGGTCTGGTCGCCGCGTCTCCCGCGCGCCGCCTCGCCGTAACCGCGAATGCCCTCGGGCTCGCGGAATTCACCGGTCGTTCGACCAGTTACCTGCTCGGAGTCAGGTCAGCGCCCCATGTCTCCGGTCCTGCACTCTCACGACCCACGACCCCCGACTCGCCTAATGATGTTCCTCCTGCATCAGGCCAATAAACACGGCGCTGAGCAGCGCGAACACATACGCCTGCAGGAGCGCTACGATCAACTCCAGCAGCATGATCGCGGTGACCAGGGCGGCGGTCAGCAGACCGACTCCCCAATTGAGTCCCTCGAACCGGCCGAAGATGAAGATGATCCCGAACAGCGACAGGATCACGAAATGACCTGCCGTCATGTTGCCGAAGAGACGGACGGCGAGCGCGAACGGCTTCACGATCTTGCCGATGACTTCGATCGGTGCCATGCCGATGGCCATCACGGCGGCGCCGGCGGGCGGCAGCCCCTCCACATGCGGGAAGATCGTCCGCAGGTAGGCCTTCGGGCCGATCTTGATCAGCCCGCCGATCTCGATGACGATGAACACCAGGATCGCGAGAGCGCCCGTCACGGCCAGGTTGCCGGTGGGCGACGCGCCGTTCGGGATGAGACCCAGCAGGTTGCAGAAGAGTACGAAGAAGAAGAGCGCCACGATGAGCGGCGCGAACCGCTCGCCATGCGGAATGTTGGGCAGCGCGATCTCGTTGCGGACCCACAGCACGGCAGCCTCGACCGCGCCGCTGAAGCCGCGGGGATGCTGGCCGGTCCGGCGCGTCTCCTGCAGCTGGCGGCCCGCGATCCACATCATGAGGAACACGAGGGCCGCCGCGAACAGCATGAAGTAGACATGCTTCGTCGGCGAGAAGTTCAGCGTCAGCGACCCGATGTGAACGTCGGGCCATCGCGCCAGCTGGATCGTGTGATGATAGAACGGCAGATCGATGGGAATCGTCCAGGCATCGGCCGTATGGTGCAGCACCATCTCGCCAATGTTGATCGGTTCCTGCGAGGGATCAGTGATCATCGTGTACTGCGCAGCTCCAGTACAAGCAGAGGTATGAGCACCCCGAGATATCCCAGCGCCGTGGCGAGCGGCGGGAACAGTTCCCGCTTCGCTGCCACCGCAACGGCAATCGCGACCACGCCCGCCATCCTCAGCCCGGTCCCCCACAGCCAGCCGGTGGGGAATGGCGACCGCGCGTTCGTCGGCCGGCCCGACAGGCGATGCGCGACCACCTGGATCCCGGTCGCGATACCGCCGAACACCGCCGCCGCCAACGCTGACGGCACGCCCCAGATCAGGGCCGACACACCCGCAACCAGTACCGTCAAGCCTGCGCCCGGCAGCAGGGGGCTCACCGCCCCGCCTTGTCCTTCGCTGCCTTCTCCGCCGCCTGGTCGCCCAGGACCTTGCGGTAGATGGAGTAGAAGCTCAGTCCGCCCCCCAGCAGCAGGCCCACCACCGTAAAGGCCGGCACGACGTGCAGCCAGCGATCGAGCAGGAACCCGAGCCCGGCGAACAGGAGGGTCCCCCCGGCGAACTGCATCCCCAGCGAGGCGTAACGGTAAGCCTGCCGGTCCCCCTCGTCCTGGCTGGTTTGCGGCATAGCCGGACGATTGTAGCCGCTTGTGAAAAAAGGCGCAAGCGACTGGTGGATGCAACTTTCCACCGTCTCCCGCGTAACTTCCACCGTCCCTCAACCGTCGAGCATCGATGACCGCCACCAAGGCCGCGCCTTCCACCGATCTCGAGCGTCTCGAGCGCCTGGTCTCGGCCGTCGCTTCCCTCCGGACCCAGGTCGCTCAGCGCATCGTCGGTCAGGACGCGGTCGTCGATGGCATCCTCACCGCCATCCTCGCCGGTGGTCACGCCCTTCTCATCGGCGTCCCGGGCCTCGCCAAGACGCTGATGGTCCAGACCGTCGCCGAAGCGCTGAAGTTGAGCTTCAACCGGGTGCAGTTCACGCCCGATCTCATGCCCGGGGACATCACCGGCACCGAGATCATCGAGGAGGACCTGACCACCGGCAAGCGCGCCTTCCGGTTCGTGCCCGGGCCCATCTTTGCCAACGTGGTGCTGGCCGACGAGATCAACCGCACGCCCCCCAAGACCCAGGCCGCACTCCTCCAGGCGATGCAGGAGCACAACGTGACGGCCGCCGGAACCACGTACCGGCTGCCCGATCCCTTCTTTGTGCTCGCTACCCAGAACCCGATCGAGCAGGAAGGCACGTACCCCCTGCCGGAGGCGCAGCTCGACCGGTTCATGCTCGAGCTTCGCGTGGGCTATCCCAGCCGCACCGAGGAAGAGGCGATTGTCGAGCAGACCACCGGGAGTCGCCTCAGCGAGATCCGCCCCGCGCTCGACGCCGAACAGCTGCTCAGCATCCAGGACCTGGTGCGCCGCATTCCGGTCTCGGCGGGTTTGATAAGGGCGGCGGTCATGCTCGCGCGGATGACGCGGCCGGGAGACGCCGACGCGCCGGCCCTGGTGAAGGAGTACGTGGACTGGGGCGCCGGTCCACGCGCGTCGCAGTACCTGGTGCTGGGCGCCAAGGCGCGCGCCGCGATGGCGGGCCGTCCCATGGCCGACCTCGACGACGTCAAGGCGGTGGCTCCGTCGGTGCTGCGGCACCGGCTCGTCACCAACTTCGCCGCCGAGGCGGCGAACCGCTCCAGTGAGGACCTCGTCGCCGAACTGGTGGCGAGCCCGCGCTGGAGCAGCGTGGCCTGATAGTCGACTAGAGGAGGTTGTCCACCGGATCGAGGAGATCCTCGAACACGTCCAGTCCCTTGAGTACCACGCCCCAGATGGCGGCGAGCGCACCGTAATCCGGGACTGTCAGCGCCGAACCGTCGGGCTTGGTGACGCTGGTGACTTCCGAGTCGATCCCGAGCGTCACGATGGCGAAGGCATCGCCATTGACGCTGGCAGTGAGCTCACCCGCGCCCTCCACCAGCTGGCCCTCGATGCCCACATCGCCGTGCGGCCCCGCCACGGAGACATCGACGTTCGCGATGGCCGCCCCGGTCGAGAGCTGGCTCAGGCCCACGACGTAGTGCAGCGCGATCTCGATCGACGGAGCCGTCAGGCTGTAGTCGAATGCCGCCGATCCGTTCGCGACGTCGGAGTAACTGTTGTCGAGGTCGAAGTTCACCCGGGTGGTGCCGTCGGTCGCGTAGCCATCGACCACCGCGCGCCCGGTTGACGCCGTCGCCGATCCGGTCACGCCGTAGTCGAGATAGGTGACGCCGCCCGACACGAGCTGCAGGCGAACCGAGTTCGCCGTTGGCGTGCTCTCGTCGAGTACGTCGGCGTAGCCCGCCTCGGTCAGTGGCTCCACCGGCACGTTCGTGATCGGGTTCACGGCGTAGAGGATGAACCGGACGCCGTTGATCGGCGCGCCGGTACGAGCTGTCGCCTCGTACAGCGCCGTTCCACTGTTGTATTCGAAAGTCTTGCCGAGCACCTCGGCCGGGATCACGGCGAGTGCCACACTCTTCGGTGATCCACCGTTGAACGCCGTCGCTGAAAGCACCACTCGGCGGGCCGACGCAGCCAGGTTCCGTGAGGCCGGGGCAGCGGTCTGGATCGCACCGAACGAGCTGCTCACCATCGGCGCTCCGAAAACCACATCGATGCCTCCGGCGGCCCAGCCGAGGCTCGCCATGGCCGGCGAACTGAACGTGGCCGAGACGGCGCTCATGTCGTTGCTGGTGCCTTCGGCGCTGAAGGGTGCGCTGTCATTGCCGTCGCCGCAGGCGGCGAGCACGAGGGCGGAACCGGCGGCGAACCAAAGGTGGCGAAGTGGGGAGTGACCGAATCTGGACATCTGCACCTCCTGAGGGGTCAACTTCCGCGCTGCAATGGGTTGCGGGCAGGGCGGACACCATCACATAACGCTTTGTGCTGCACATACATGCCCGACTGATGCTTGGTGGCTGGGCGGGTTGTCTCGCCGTGGGATGGGCAACGGGTATGCCAGTGGTCGCGGCCAATGTAACTCACATCCGCTTTACGGGCGTGCGGCTCCCCACCGGAGGAATTCCGTCAAAGTCCCTGCCCGCGATTGAATCACCGGACAGTCTGAACCCTAAAGTCCGCAACTCCGACTCTGTGGCGTACGCATGGGCCGCGAGATCGGGCCGATGCGAGATCAGATGGTCGAAGGCTACCAATGCGACGTGATCCGGCATGGACAAGGACATCACGGCAACCTAAGAGATGCCTTCAACCAGGGATCAAATGACCCACGGGTTAAGAGATAAGGTATCCGGCGTGGTTCACCCGTCCTTGATATTCAGTATTGGCCCTGCGAGGAGAGAATGCGTCACGACAGCGTGTACTAAAACTGGGTTCGGCCGTCCAACCTCCCTCGAATCGGAAGGAGGTGCAGTTTCATAGGTGTCATTCGGTGGTGGGAGCCACATCGCGCACACCAAAAGGCCACCGCTCCTTGTGCCATGTCGTCAATGATGTCGTACGCCTCATCTGGGTCATTCGATATCATGTTCCTGACAAAAGACGGGTTCGCAGCCAGCTTCCGACGCAATTTCCGGGCATCAGCGGGATGGCGCACGGTTGAATGAAGCGCTAGCCAATCGTGCTCGCACGCTATCTCGCGATTGATGGTGAGCTCAAGGTCTCTGTGGCAGACGGGAGGCTCGTTTGTTGGTTCACGCGAACCAGGACTGAAGTAGCTGTATGTGATAACTCTAGGGACTCTGAGGACGAGCCCGTAGTCAGCGAGGACTTGTGTAGCCTGCTCATATTCAGCCTTCGAACGAGGCCCACGGCGTACGCGCAGGCTATAGCATGAGATGCAATGTTGGAGTGAGGTCCCGTCCTGAATCGTATCACCGACCCAAATGTGAGAGTTGTCAGGGTGTGTGCTCGCACAGGTACTGCACGTGATCACGGCTTCCTTGCGGCTCGTATCACGTCCGCAGAGAACGCAGATCAAGTGCTTTGACGCGGAAGCTACAAGGGTTGATGCAACCAACTCGTCGGTACGAACCGTAGCAGAAGGAACCGCTGCGCAGTCTGAACAAAAAACGAACCGCCCGCCCGCCATATCTCCCTTGCCACAGCGGCCGCATTCGTTCAATCGAGCGCCATCGCGGTGTTTCATGTGTTCCTTTAGGTGCGCTGGCGGCACTGTAGCTAAACGCTACCTATCACGGAGTAGCGTGCCAATCACAATAATCTCTATTTGTTCCCAGCTTTCAACAGAAGCAACTCCTTGCGGGCCTGCGCAGCGTAAGGCTCGGACGGAGCGGTGCCAAGTGCGGCTCGTGAAAGGAGCTTTGAGGCTTCTGCCTCATTGCCCACAGAGCTGAGCAATGCTCTTGCCACTTCGAGGTCTCGTTTGACTCTGAGCCGTTCCCGAATGCCATCCGTCGTTGCGAGTGACAAGGCTTCCTCATACAGCTGTCGACCATGCTCTACACGCTGACACTAGGCCACCAGAGCAAGTAGATCGCGATGGATACCCGGCCAGTCTTGCCCCATGTCGATAGTACATACCCGCATGCGCCTCGGACCCATATCCACCAGAACATCGACCGGCCTACCGACCTGCGGATAGAGCAGGAGTCCCTCGATCCGCTGGTCCGATGTCTCCGGAATGATGTTGGTCAGGTACGCATGGAGTTGGTATAGGTGACTCGAACGAAGTCTCTGCGCGTACTGCTCTTGAAACAACCGCGCAGTGTACTTCACTTCGATAACCAGTTTGCGGTCAGGCCGCGATAACACCACGTCCGTTTTCATGATAGGCAGCAGACCCAAGGATTCTGCCGCACCAGTGGCCTGATACCATCCGATTTGATCGGCCGACACACGGGAGTGAGCTTGCTCACGCGCGAGGAAGCGTCGTATGAACTCCTGAAATAGGAGTGCCATTTCTCGTTCATCCCTGCGCAGCTCCTGCACGCGCCACTGCCCCGTTGACGGCTCGGGGAACGCGAGCTTGGAAAGGAGCCAACTGACGCGGAGTGGAAGCACATACCCGCGGTCCGCACGATACAGCTGCACCGTGCGAAACCCCTGGGTTGTCAGGGGGACTTCCGCGATTCCTTGCAGATGCCCGTATACGAGGCGCAACTCAGCCCGCAGTTCTCGATCTGTCTCGGGCGCACGCATCAGGGTCGCGACGGCCGCCTTCAGGAGGCGATTCTCTAGGCGATCAACAGTCAGCGTATCGCTCTCACAGACAGCACGACCGCGAGCTAGCAGGTTGTGCCGGATAGTCGGGCGCAGCAGGAGGCGTCCCCGTATGCCGCTGTCTTCCTGGACTTCTGCCACGTAGTCGCGGCGCAGACCGCGTCGAAGCAATGGTGGAACGGACACAAGCAGAAGCCTGCTCAGGAGGTTGGCTATGTGGTCGTGATCGCTACTCGAGACGACCGTGGTGTCCAAAGCGTCGAAGTGGCGCCATGCATAGAGCAGGAGATAGTACAGGTTCCGGATCGGAATGATCATGCAAGTAGCTTCTGGCCGAGCGTGCGCGCTCGCTCCAGGTCGTCGATGAAGTACTCCTCCAGCAGTGGCTGCACTTCGTACTGCACTACCTCCCTGTACCAATCGTCATCTAGGGCGTCCTCCCGGCCGGTCGGGCAGAAGTAGCTGTGGCCGACCTCAAAACCGGGCCCGAGGTTTCGAGTATCCTCAAGAATCGCGGTGTTCAGTTCCTGCAGGCGCGCTATGATGCGATCGCACAGGGAGCCCTCCATAGCATGACGCTCAACGAGGTAGGAGCGGAACTCGGGCGCCTTGAACGCTGGCTGCAATCGAACAAACGCGAAGCGGCGACGCAGTGCGTAGTCGACCATGGCGAGCGACCGGTCCGCCGTATTCATCGTACCCAGCAGGTACACATTCTCGGGTACTGAGAAGGTCCCATTCGGGGAGTAGACAAGTGGCATAGCGAAGTCTGTACCGCGCTTGTCAGCCTCAACGAGTGAGAACAACTCACCAAATACCTTGCTGACGTTCGCCCGATTTATCTCGTCGATGACAAACACGTAGTCACGCCCTGGGTCCCGGGCAGCTCGATGGCAAAATTGGACGAAGTGGCCGTCTACGACTTCCAGGCCGCCCCCGGCCGTAGGGCGCCAGCCTTGGACGAAATCGTCGTAGGCGTAACTCTGGTGAAACTGAACGACTTGGAGCCGCTGCAAGTCTCTTGTTCCTAGCTTGAGATATCCGAGACGCTTCGCCACGAACGTCTTGCCAGTCCCAGGGGGGCCAGCCAGTATCAGGCTCTTCTTGCGGCTCCAGACGCGCAGAATATCGATGATCGCATCGCGGGACATGAAGAGGCCCTCTAGGGCGTCCTCGATGCTATAGGGGACGCTTGTGCCAGCGGTAATCGCGGTTCCAGCGACGAGTGCTTCGAGCACGTCGATCAACTCTGGGGCGTCCGTGATGTCAGTCAGGGTCTTCAAAGGGAGAAGAGTAGCCTCCGGAAGGTGCCATTCGCCGGCATGCTCCCAGGTGACGGCCACCGTGTTGGGATACTCGTCGCGGGTCTCCACGAATTGATAGGGGCTCGCGACGATGCCGGCACCCACAATCTCTGACCTGCCACGCTTCACAAAGATGCGGTCTCCCGGCGCCATCACGTGGGAGAACTCCCAGCAAGCGAGGGAGGCGTTCGTCGGGGTCGCCTCACCGGCGGCCGTTGACGCCAAGGCCCGTGTCAGTTCATCGCGCGAGCCGAACTTCGATAAGTCGCCGAGACTCCCCCAGCCAATGGCGGCGATCCCTTGAGCTTGGAACTCCGGCCACAGTCGCGCACTCTCCCCTGCGGCAACGACCCAGGCTCGCGCCGCTTTCGAACCACGCGTGGACGGTGGGGCTGCAATGGAGACGCCCGCAATCAACTGATCAAGGGCCTGAGCCTCCTCGGGTTTTACGAGGAAATTGGTTCCTTGAGGTGCCGTGAGCACGCCTAGTTTACCCAAGACTTGATGGCCCAACAGAGTCGACCTCGGAATCACACCAGGCAATACACGGTCGATGCGCACTGTCACGCGTGGCTGCGTGCCTTCGAACTTGTCAACGCCGCTGGTATTGAACCTCCGGCTGGGCTGGTCCTGTTCGCTCTCGACTACATCTGTGACAATTGTACCAACCGCGAGTACGCCTGCCTCTCGGCCGGACCTCCACACATACACACGGTCTCCGGCACGGATGAGATCACGGTGCTGACGCACTAGCCATGATAGCTCGCCAAGTTCTGCCAGCGCCGGGTCAATGTCGAAGTAGGATGGGTTCGCCTGGAAGATCCACGAACTCGGTGTCCTTGACTCGGGTATGATCGGCCGTATCGCGAGGGCCGCATAGGCCTTGAGTGCCGCAAGAAGGTCCTGTTCAAGTTGGTCATCCGGGGGCACCTCGCCGTGCGCGTACTTCTTGTAGGCGATGGTGCCGTCTTCGTAGTTCTTGCCAAGGCTGGTGGTAGCCCTGAGGTCGATGTTGTTGTCGAGGCTGAAGCCCCGTAGGGGAACCCCGGAGAGACGCTCCCGCGCCTGTTCAGCACGCTTGCGAAGTTCGACCCGGCCTGCGGCTCGCCCCAGCGTCGCGTTGATATCCGTGACCCCCTGATTGACAGTCAAGTAGACGGCGGACTGGTCACTTGCAAAGAGGTAGACGACGTACATGCCTCGCTGGGTGGAGTTCGTGACCCGTCTATCCATGACGGCGATCCAGGGCACCGCAGCCCAATTGCCCAGGCCCGCCGATGCATCTGTAAACAGCTCGCGGTTGTCGAGGGTTCCTGTAACGCGCCTAACGGCGCTGGCCGCTGCGCGAAGTGCCGTCGTGGCGGGGGTAGTGCTGCCTGCTCGTTGGCTCGCTGCATCGGTGCCGTAGGTGGCGAGGACAATCTCAAGCTGCGTCTGCAGTGAGTCGCTATCGGGCTGTTGAGACACTTGAACGCTCCATGCAAGAATGCCCGGCGTGAAAAGGCTACCGCGGCTGATCACTTGGGACCATAGTCCGATTGCCCCATATCTCTAACCCGACAGTCCCCGTTCGCCGAACCCGGCGGCGCACCCAACTGCGACAGCAATCTCGCCAGGCTCAGGTCCGCTTCCTTTGCCGTGGTGACTGGTTATAGCCAATATCAGGCTCGTTCGAGCGGCACTCTCTGATGAAAGCAACCTCCCGCTCGCTCATCTCTGCATCCGAGGCTGTCTCAGATTCGAACAGAATCTCCTTCCGAATCGTGAAGTTGTGCCGCTGCTCCCTGGAGAAATCCCGCGCGATGAGTTCGCTACTAGCGCTGCCGAAGTAGTTAATGCTATCGGTAAGATCCTGGCCGATGTATATCTTGCCATTGGGGTAGGTGATCTTATAGATGATCTTCATCGCGTGTCGGGCCGGAAGCATGTGCTGCAATATGGGTCACGACCGCCATCAGCGTCCGGCACCCAAAGTGCCTACGGATCACTGGCGGAGACGCTCCGAGGTGTGCGCAGCATGACCTATGGGGTACCATCGGACAAGCTTGCATTCAGCCTTCCGGCGGCGATGGCTGCGTCAGAGGATGGACGTACGTCCACAAGCGAACGATGGTCGTGAAGCGCGGCTCCTTGGCCACTTTGCCCTCGTTGATCTTGTACTCGTCGTGTCCCGCCGCTCTGGAGAACGTTGGAAGGAGCCGGCGCAACTGTTTCGGTGAGACGAAGTACCCTTCATATGGCCCCGTAAGGAGGATTAGCGCCTCCCGATTACCGGCTATGATCTCCGTCGCCCTCTCGGGCGAAAGGCCCCAGAATCCGCGCTCCGACTGGCTCAGCTTGACGAAGAAATGGAGCTCGTGGCCAGCTCGCTCTAGGATGAACCCACGGTTGGACCGCCCATCCGTCTCGCGACCGACCCGCCAACCCTCCGTAGCAGCATGTTTACTCAAGGCAACCCAGAAGCGCTCCAATGTGGCGTCAGCTGTGGGTCCGCTAGGCATGCAACTGCCCCTCCGTGCGGGTGATCACTCGAATATTCAATTCATGGCTGGCAGCAACTTCCTCCATCACACGACCGGGGCGGTACGAACACCCGGCCAAGCTCGCCGGTAGGGTCGAGGTCTCGGTTGATGAGTGGCTCACGCGACTCGCGTTCATGACAACCATCTCTGGCTTGACGCTCGCATTGCCTCAAAGGCGCGCTTGTAACTGAAGATGAGATGCTGCCGGGACTGCGACAGCTGACTCTTCGCCAGTTGCGCAAGCGTTTCGTCCCGGAAGCGCGCCGGCACACCTGACGTCGTCAGCACAACCTCCGCCGTCGCGAGGACGCGCTCTAGGGACACTGAACTCCTAAACTCCTCAAAACTACGTTCGTGGCCAACGACAGCTGCGGCGCGAGCCCGTGCTGCTACGCCTGAATAGTGAATCAGTTTGCTGAAAGGTCTCGGGAATGAGCGCCTCTCCAGATGCTGAGCGACGGCATTGCCCATGGCAAAGATTCCCGCTCCCGAAGTCGCGACGAGGTCCAGACTCTTCCAGGAGCAGCCCATACCACCTGTCATAGCGTTGGGTCCTCGTGACGCCTGCGCGTTTGACCAACATTGCCCCCTTCGACAGGTCGGTAATGTGGTACTGCTCCGTCGGCTCGCAGAGGTACTGCCGAATGCAGTAGTGGAGGATGATGGTCTCTATCGAAGAGATGAAGTTCCTGAATCCGGCCTTGACCTTCGCTCGCGCCTCGTCTGCGGAGCGAGCCCACCTTCCGAGAGACGGTTCCATACAGACGAAGACGTACTCAACCGGTCCAGACGGCTCGGGATTTGGCAGAAACACGTCACCATCGGCCTCGGCGAGGACCTTCATCCGGGCCTCAAGCTCTCGGTACGCGGCTTGAAAGCGTTCGTCGTCCATGGCCTGCGCCGCAAGTGACGAAGGGCAGCTCATCCAAGCTTGCCGGGGGCCAACGCGCTTGCCGCAGCCCGATACCACGCTCGTACCGACCCCCTGCCGAGCACCTGGCGGTGCTCTCCGGCGTAGGCGAGAAACCAACCCAAGAGCCCGTCCCATGCGTGCAGGTCGCCTGGCGGATGCATTGTCCATCCCAACTCCGCGATGGTCCAGTTCATCTTGGCGCTATTGCGCGCCATGGAGGTCGTAACCCAGTTGGAGGGACCATCGATCCCGCCGTGGGTCACTGGGATCACGTGATCTACGGTTGCTCCGATCTCCCAGAATGACGAGTGCGTCACGTCTGTCTTCCAGTTCGGATGGAATGGAAACTCCTCTGGCATCACCATCGAGAGGACGCGAAGAACAGGCGGGAAGACCAATCGGTCACCGGTGTATCTGTCGACGAAGCCATCCCGCACAAAGACACGCGTTGACTCGACAGGGCCGTAGCGACGCTTGACTAACGGTTCCGGGGCAAACGGGTAGTCCCGTCTTGCGACGGCGATAGCCTCGTCAAGCCGTCCGCCGGTGAGCGCCTGGCAGATACGCGTAAGCGCCATGCTCTTGTCTGACATAGGAAATGTGCCAGCGGTATTCCAGACAGGGGGTGGGTACTAGTCGCCCGTTCTTCCGCACCGAGGAATGGTGCCAAGATCACGGTGTCAGCTTGCCACTCGCTTCGGGAAACGGACGTGAGAGCTCAATGAGCGAAGCTTCACGTTCTCGGTGGCCTGTCCGGAGTCCAAAGGTGAACCCGTCCTGCACCTCTATCTCTTAACCCATCAAATGACCCACGGGTTAAGAGATAGGCATGCGGACACGGTTCACCTGCCTACCGAGGAAGCCGGAGGGGCACCGCCGTTGTTTACCGGCGACGCCCCTAAGAGCCCCAATCTATGGCGACTGCACATGCACCAAACCCGCGATTACCTTGAGCAGGCGATACGCCTCGGGCATTGCCCCGGCTGTCTGAACGAGAACTGCGGCTGCTGTCAGATACTTCGTGAGCTTCCCGACACTAGGCTCATCACGATTTGATTCGATGACTGCGAGATCCACGACGTCTTCCACTGCTTGGCGTTCCGGAAGATTGGCGCCCTCGCGAGCAACCTCAGTTCGTAGTGCGGATAGCTGTGAACGTAGACTCTCGACAACTTGGGAGTTCCACGTCATTTCAACATTCGCGACGGCGCCCTGACCGGTCTGCACCGCACCGACAGGGGCATTGATATTGATGCGGTCGCCGTAATGCGGAGAACCTGCGGTCTCGGGTCTTTGTTCCTCGGGAACGTGCATATCGTAGATCCACTGTTGAACTGCGGTTTCTAGAGCCACCGAGTGCAGTTGCCCCGGTTCGAGAGGCGGTAGAGGGCCCGTCTCAGAGGCTACCCGCAGCGGCTCTCGCAGCTTCGTCGCCGGCATGTAGCGCCGCTTCGATTGAGCTCCGCACAACAGCCTCATGCACAATGGTTGGCTGCCAGCCCTTCTCGAGCGCCATCTTGCTCCAGAAGCGAGCCGCTTCACGAGCGCGGGTTGTTAACTCGACGCGAACAATCTCTCGCAATGCTATGGTGTGCCTGCTCGACTGAGTCGCTCCGTGACGGACACCCTCATCTCTCAGATTGCGGTACTGAACGGCAAAGGCGCTCCGGCGCTCTTCAAGCATGACGGCTATACGACCTTCCACGGCGCGGACGACGCCTACGGGCGGCGGAACCGTACGCGGCGAGCACTCGTCGCCCCTTTTCCGTGAGGCGGCGCGCATGGACTACCAGCCAACCGCCAGAGGCACTAGTGGACGACCGACGTGGCGGTCCATCGAGGTCGACGAGCCCAGCGGCGCGCCATTCCACCAGCCATTCGGACTGCTCCTGTGCGAGGGTGCGTTCCTCCTCGGTCCCTGGCTTATCACCCACAATTGTGATCGGTCCTCGCGACAGGCTTTGCAGCAAGTCAACCTGGGGACCCGTCAGCGATGGATGCTCGGCGGCCATAGTGCACTCACGAATCGGGGGTCAGACCACCAGTACTTAGTGATGCATGAGCAAGAATGCTCCATCATAGGCGCCATTGCAGTCTACGGCGTGATAGCTCCCAGACAGCGTGGTTCCAACAAGTGAAGCTACGGCATCTGCCTTGCCCCCGCATGAGTCCGTGAAGGTAAATACCAGACTGGCGCCACTTGCGGTCGGTGTGCCGGTCACGACGGCTGCCCGTCCAGAGTTGGTTGTTAGTGTTCCAGAGAGGGCTTCACTCGTGCCGGTCAGTCGGAGGGTGCCTAGGAATCGCGTGTTGGGCGCGAATGGTGGCAGTGTAATCACCCTCGTAGGTGACCCACGGGCCGTTCGACGACGCGCCCTCAGTCGGGGTCGAAGTTGGAGCCGCTGCCTGGTGCTGGGAAGGTGGCCCGTGATCCGTGGGGGGCTGCGGGTTATCCGTGTCTGCTTGAACGACTGGCTTTCCGTCGGCGGCGGCGATTTCGGCCAGAGTGACGCGAGATTGTCGTTGGCTACGTTCTACGTCTGCGATCCGCTCGGCACGGACTGCTGACTCGTAGCCGGCTTCAATAGCGTGGAACCGATCACTGTAGCCTCCATCGACAAGGAATGACGCCTTAAACTTCCCCTGATAGGCCTTCGCTCCGTTCAACCACCTTGCCCTAGCTTCCTTCCAGTTCCCTGTGTGCGGTAGAGTGGGAGGTGTGGGAACGAGGGCAACAGGAGATGTGGAAACGGGAGCAGCGGAAGCAGTGGGAGAAATTGTGGCAGTGGCCACGCGCCTGGGTTCGGCGTCAGCCTTCTCTAGCAACGACCGCGCATTCTGCGCGCGCTGCAGGGCAGCCCGAAGGGCTTTCACATTCCCGGTCGCCCATGCACGATCCGTG
>CAVYZY010000003.1:0-22138 GCA_963773095.1 uncultured Gemmatimonadales bacterium | reverse complement strand
GAGGTGGAGGCATCCCTGCAGACATCATGGTCCTCGAGGACGACGGTGGCCATGCTGCCCTTGCCCAGGTCGTGCGGGAACGGTCGAAGTTCATGGCAAGACCGGCAGCGGTCACACGTCGAGCCGGTCCTCGTACGGAACCGCCTCCCCATTCTCCAGGGAGCGCCGAAGAATCCGGAGATACATGGCCCAGCAGGTGCATGATACCCGGTGGTGCTCGTTGAGGCTCGGCCAGCCGGTATGGTGGAACTGGAGCCAGGTCGCGCCGGCACGGGACTCGAGCCGGATTCCTACGCGGGTGTCGAGCCAATCAGTGTCGGCGTGCACCAGCTGCAGCTCGAACTCGACGTTCGGGATGCACCGGGTCACCGTGGCGCGCCACTGGTACTCCGGCCCGAACGAGAGCTCGTACGCGGCACCTTCCTCGGGAACTCCCGCCGAGTGCTTCGTCCACCAGGTGTCCAGCCCCGCCGGCGTGCTCACTGCGTGAAACACCCGGTCGATCGGCGCCTTGATGGGTAATTCATGCAGGATGTCGGGCATGATCGAGTCAGTCTGTACCAGCGCTGGTCAGGAGGGCCGCGCGTCCGGCGATCACGGAATCGCGCAGGTTGGCCGTGACCTTGATCTCGGCGAGGAAGCGGTCGCCGCCGATGACGGCCGAGACCTCGGGGTGGAGGACATTGATGGCGACCTTGCGGCCGTGCTTCAGGTCCTCGGCGAGATAGACCATCTACTTTTTCCCTGCTTTCGACTTGAGCTCGGGGAACCAGTTCTCCACATACACGAGTTCCTGATCCGAGCCATCGTTGTACTCCCTGATCATCAGGAAGCGACGGTCATCGGGTGCGACGTCGTACTGCGGTCGATTCCGGGCCGCCCGGTAGCCCGCCAGTGAAAAGAGCGGGTGGGGCGTGCCGGGCGTGAAGGCGGCTCCCGGCATGACGTCCACGGCCATCAGCTTGCCACCGCCCCTGTAGAACAATTCCCTGCCGCTGTGGGACCAGCGCGGTTCGTTGCCGCCGCCGGTCGAGACGAGGCGGGTGGAACTCATGCCGGGGAACGGTGCGACATAGACCTCGAAGCGCCCGGTTGCATCCGAGGTATAGGCGAGCCATCGGCCATCGGGAGAGATGGCCGCCTGCAGGCTGATGTACTTGTCTGCCACCAGCGGCACCAGGACGGTATCACCGGTGAGGCGCCGGCCGTAAATGTTCGAGGCGCCCACTGCCTCGTCGGAGCGGACGACGAGCCACTGCCCGTCGCGCGACAGCTCCGCCTCCCACAGCCCGAAGGCGTGGCGCAGGAGGAGCTCGGGCCGCGCGCTGCCGTCCACGGGCATGCGGTAGACATCGTACGCGTCCTGGGTCCCGCCACCACGCTTGTTGGAGATGAACGCGATGGACCGTCCGTCGGCCGACCAGGAGGGCCTCCAGTTGACGGTGCCGTCCTGGGTGAGCTTCTGTCGGGTCCCGTCTGCCCGGCGAATCCAGATCTGGGTCGAACCGTCGCGCACACTCACGGCCAGGGCCCTTCCGTCGGGCGACACCGCGGGATAATCGAACTCCCCTTGCCAGCTCGTGTCGACGGGCTCCGTGCTGCCGTCGCGCGCGACCCACATGAGTTCGGATGGCTTCTGCTTGCCGGTGGCGACGGAGTAGAGCAGGCTCCCTGATGCCGACAGCGCCAGCGTGGTCGGCACGACGTCCTCGATGACCGGCACGGCCGGGGTGGTCATCACGAGCCGGTCCGGGTCGAAACCCGCGGCGTACAGGCCGCCCGCGCGGTCGGTATAGAGCAGGTGGCCCGTGGGCGAGTACCAGACACCGGCGGTATTCGGGACGAGCAGTCGCGCACTGTCTGCCTTCAGATCCACAACGTACACGGCAGACTCGATGGCGCAGTTCCCGGGACAGCTCGTGATGAGGACGCCCTTGCTGCCGGGGAGGGGCTGGACCGTCAGGGTGGTGTGGCGGCGCATCGTGCTGTCCGTCAGCACCGATGCGCTGGCTCCGCCATCGGCGGAAACCTTGCGGAGGTCAGTCGTCACGCCGACGAAGACGATGGTACCATCATCGAGCCATGCGGCCGCCATCTGAGTGGTATTCGCGTCCTCGGCGATGGTGATCGAGCCACCTCCATCGACACTGACCTTGCGGATCCTGCCATCGGTGGTGACGTAGCCGATCCACTTCCCGTCGGGCGAGAAGAAGGGCGACACCGCTTCTTCCGTGCCCGCGATGGGCAGCGGCTCGCGCTCGTTCCGAACCTTGCGCATGAGCCGGATGCCATAGGCGGTCGAATCGGTGAAGACGATGCTCGAGCCGTCTGGAGCGATGGCCGCCTGCGTCACGAGCCGGTTCAGGCCTGCCGAGACGAACCTGCCACGCGTGTGCTGCCAGAGGACGACGTGCTGGCGGGAGGTTGGGGCGCGCGGCGTTCCCCGCATGAGCCAGCCCGTGGCGAGGGCGGTAGCTGCGATCAATGCGGCGGCGGCAATCGCTGCCAGGCGGGGAAGGCGGGGAGGGCGGGGAAGACTAGCGGCTCCGGTCGCCACCGTCGCGGCGTAGCTCGCGCGTCCACCCTTGCCGTCGAGGGCGTCGGCGAAGTCCTTCGCGGTGCTGAAGCGGTCGGCGGGGAGTTTCTGCAGCGCGACCAGCACGGCGTGCTCGACCGCGGGCGGCACCGAGGGGCGCTTGGGACGGAGTGGGGGCGGCTGTTCCGTCAGCACCTTGGCGACGATGGCCTGGGAGTTGGGGCCGGTGAACGGGGGTTCGCCGGTCAGCATTTCATAGGTCATTGCCCCCAGGGCGTAGACGTCGCTGCGGGCGCCGAGGTCGCGCTCGCCCATCGCCTGCTCGGGGCTCATGTACGCTGGTGTGCCGAGCGACATGCCGGTCTGCGTCATCCTCGAACCGCCGGCCTGCTGCACGGCGAGGGCGATGCCGAAGTCGGCGACGAGGGCCTGGCCGTCCTGCAGCAGGATGTTCTCGGGCTTGATGTCGCGGTGGACGATGCCGCGCTTGTGGGCGAACTCGAGCGCGGAGGCGACCTCCTTCGTGAGACGCAGCGCGTCGTCAACCGGGAGTTGCTTCTCCCGGGTGAGCCGGGCGCGGAGGGTCTCGCCCTCGATGAAGGGCATCACATAGTAAAGGAGGCCGTCGGCCTCGCCGCTGTCGATCAGTCCCAGGATGTGCGGGTGCTGCAGGCTGGCGGTGGTCTTGATCTCGGTGAGGAAGCGTTCGCCGCCGATGACGGCTGAGAGCTCGGGGTGCAGAACCTTGATCGCGACCTTGCGGGCGTGCTTGAGGTCCTCGGCGAGGTACACGGTGGCCATGCCGCCCTGGCCCAGCTCACGCTCGAGGCGGTAGCGGTCAGCGAGGGCAGCGGCGAGCCGATCCATGGTGCTGGCGCTCACTTGGCGTCCTTCTGTTGAAGCCCCGCGAGGAGTTCCAGCTCGATGTGCGACGGGTACTTTGCGCTGCGATAGATGCCCGTCCCTGCGTCTGCCAGCCCAACCCGTTGCACCATCGGCCGGTAGCGCGGATCTCCCCGGATGGGGTCGAGCCTCGGGTGCACCCGCAGCAGGATCAGACCTGACGCCTTCTCCGTGATCGCGATCTCCAGCCACTTGAATGCGTCGTCGACGTCACCGAGGCTGGCGTGCAGCGCGCCGATCCCCCATGCCGATATCACCCTGGTACCGCGCGCGGCGGTGAGTTCGGCGAGGATGCGACGCGCCTCGGCCTCGTTTCCGGATGCCGCCTCGAGATGCGCCAGTCCGAACGACGGCCCCGCGATCCCGCCGGAAAGCCGCCGTCCCTCCTCATACTCGGCGCGGGCCTCGTCGAAGCGGCCGAGCGCCTCGAGGCTGCGGGCCATGTCGGTGTGGGCGCCATCGAAGCGCGGATCGAGTTCGATCGACATGCGATAGTGAAAAACCGACTTCTCATACTCGCGGGCGAAGTAGTAGGCATCGCCGACGGCGGTGCGGATGAGGGTCGATAGCGGATCGAGCCTGACCGAGAGGTTCGCGGCCTCCAACGCCTGCTCGTGGCGCTCGAAGGCGTACAGGGTGCGCGCGAGGAGGTTGTGCGCCAGCGCCAGGCCGGGGTTGAGCGCGGTCGCCTGCTGCAGCGCCTGCATGCCCCCGGCTACATCCCCTGAGTGCGCGGCGATCATGCCGAGTGAGGTCCACGCGTCGGCGAGGGAGGGATCGAGTTCGAGGGCGTGTCGCGCGGCTGCCGCGGCTTCGGTTCCGGCTTCAGCCGGCGGCGCCATGCCCCTCGCCGCGCGAAGAGCCTGGCAGTCGGCAAGCGCGGACCAGGCCAGGGCGTACTCCGGATCGATCTCGAGCGCGCGGCGAGCATGACGCAGCCCGAGTTCCAGGGCCTCCCTGGTGGCAGCGATCAGGGTGTGCCGGCTCTTGAGGACCTCGAGATGCGCCTCGGGGTTCACCGGGGCCCGGCGAGCAAGGTGACTGGCCTCGGCGGGCGTGAGTTGAACGGCGATCTCGCGCGCCACGGTGGCAGCAAGATCGCTCTGGAGACCCAGCACATCCACCAGATCGCGATCGTAGCGGTCGGCCCAGAGAGTCTCGTCGCTGCGGGCAGCGACGAGCTGAACACTGACACGAACCCGGTTGCCCACGAGCAGCGCTGATCCTTCGAGGACGGCATCGACGTTGAGTTCGCGGGCGATGTGGGGAAGCGACAGGGTGGATCCCTTGTATTGCATCGCCGAGGTGCGGGAGATGACACGCAGCGCCTTGATGCGAGCGAGGTCGGAGATGATCGCATCGGTCATGCCGTCGGCGAAGTACTCCTGTGAGGCATCGCCGGATACGTTGCGCAACGGGAGCACGACGATGGCACGAATACCGTCGCGGGCCGCTGCCGGCAGCGCGCCCGACGTCGAACCGCTGCCAATTGCCCGCAGCGACTCCGCGACCTGTGCCGCCGACGCGGGGCGCTGCCCCGGTTCCTTCCGGAGACAGGCTCCGACGAGCTGGTCGAGAGCGGCAGGGATCTCCGGGCGGATGGACTGCAGCGACGGTGCCGCAGTGCTGAAGATCTCGAACATCAGCGCCTCGGGGCGCTGCTTGATGAACGGCCGGCGACCGGTGGCCATCTCGAACAGCAGCACGCCGAGGGCATAGATGTCGGTGCGGGCATCGGCGGGGTCATCGGTGAGCTGCTCCGGGGCCATGTAGGGCAGCGAGCCCACGATCATCCCGGTCTGGGTGAGTTTCACGGCGTTCGGGTCGGCGCCCATGAGGAGCGCAATACCGAAATCGAGAATCTTCGGCTGCCCCGCGTCGGTGAGCACGACATTGCCGGGCTTGAGGTCGCGATGGAGGATGCCGCGTTCGTGCGCGCTGTGCAGGGCATCCGCGATCACGGCGCCGAATCGTGTCAGGTCATCGAGTGAAAGCGGGCCGGTTTCGAGCCGCGTCTCGAGTGAGCCGCCGGGGACGTACTCCATGACCAGGAAGTCGGTGCCATCCTGGGTATCGAAGTCGAAGATGGTGGCGACGCCGGGGTGCGACAGGCGGGACAAGGCGAATGCTTCGCGCCGGAAGCGCTCACGGGTTTCGCTGGCGCCGCCGGCGATGGTGAGCAGCTTGATCGCGACATCGCGGTCGAGGTTGGCGTCGCGGGCGCGCCAGACCTCGCCCATGCCGCCCGCGCCGATCCGTTCGACGAGCCGATAACGGCCGAGGGTGTGGGGGGATACTTGCTTCACGGCTTCCCGCTCATCTTCGTGCGCAGTTCCTCGAACCAGTTCTCCACCACGACGAGCTGACCGGCCCCCGGCGCCTGATTCACCGCGGCGAGTCGCAGCATGACGAACCGCTTGTCGTCGGGGGTGACGTCGTACAGGGGGACGACATTGGAGCCGAGCAGGCCCGATCCAAGCGGGAAGACCCGCTGCGATGCTCCCGGCGTGAACGTCGGTCCCGGCGTCACCGGCACCACCATCATGTCGCCGGAGGGGGCCTCGAAGAACAGCTCACGGCCGCTGTGCGCCCAGCGCGCGGCTGCACCGCCAGCCGTCGAGACCTGCCAGCGCCCGCCCGAAGTACCCGGGAACGGACGGACGAAGATCTCGTTCCGGCCCGACTCGTCCGAGGTGTATGCCAGCCATTTCCCATCGGGCGAGAGCGCCGGGCCGGTCTCGTTGAAGGAATCCGTCAGCAACGGAATGGCGGCGGTGTCACGCCCCGGTCGCACGGCGTAGATATCCCTGGTTCCGGTCGTGGCGCCCTGACGGTAGACCAGCCACTGACCGTCGCTGGAGAGAAGGGCCTCCGGGATCGGCTTTCCCGGAACGCGCCAGACCAACTCGGGCGGCGTGCTGCCGTCGGCCCGCTTTTTCCAGACTGCGGGAGTCCCGACGCTGTCAGCCGGGGCGACGTACACCACCGATCGCCCATCCGGCGTCCACCGCGGACGGAACGCGAACCGGGAGTCGAAGGTAAGGCGCGACAGCGGGCCGGAGGGAAGCTGCTTGACCCAGATGTCCGGCGACGCCGTCCCGATCATCTCGAGCGCTACCCGACTCCCGTCGGGGGAGAGGCTCAGTGCGTTGTTCGCGCTCGGGTTGTACGTGACCGGCGGGTTGAGTGGGGAGATCGCGCCCTCCCGGCTCACCATGACCAGCTCCGCGACGCCACCGCCGTTCGAGGCGAGACCGGGGACATAGGCCAGCGTCCCGTTCCCGGAGATGGCAAGATCGGCGGAGCCGAAGGGCTTGGTCATGACGCCCTCGAACAGCGGCACCGCGGGTCCGGTCAGCTTGAATTTGTCCTGGTCGAACGGTGCCGCGAGCACTGCTCCATCGGCGCGCAGGTATACGAGGTAGCCCGGAGCCACGTAACGCGCCAGCAGCCCCTTGGTGAGGACATGGCGCTGCTTCGTGGCGAAGTCGTAGGCGACGAGATCGAAGTCCGACGGATCGAGGTTCCGGCGCGAGCGATAGATGAGGCCCTTCCGGTTGGGCAGGGCCGTGGGCCAGGCGTGGCCGATCTCGTGCGAGGCGCTATCCAGGGGAAGGAACTTCTCCGGCGTGCCGCCATCAGCGCGAATCCGGCTCAGGCCACCGGGGGAGTCGAAGTAGATCCAGCCGTCAGGTCCCCACGCTCCGCCACCACCCGAGCCCACTCCGGGCGATGCCAGCGTGATGGGCGGTCCGCCAGTAACCGGTACGAC
This sequence comes from uncultured Gemmatimonadales bacterium, assembly GCA_963773095.1. Taxonomy (GTDB): domain Bacteria; phylum Gemmatimonadota; class Gemmatimonadetes; order Gemmatimonadales; family GWC2-71-9; genus JAGGAG01. The sequence continues at coordinate 14,927 of CAVYZY010000003.1, read as the reverse complement.
CTTGAGTTGAACGTTGACGCCGACAGAATAGGCGATGCGTTGTCCATCGGATGAGAAGTACGGGCTCTGCGCCCCGATCGTTCCGGGGAGCGGCGTCGCGTCGAGCCGGTCGCGCTCGCGGAGCCAGAGCTGGTCGCCTCCCTCGCCAGGTCCGATGTACACGAGGCGCCGGCCGTCGGGCGAAAAGGCGATGTTCACGCCGAGGACGCCCTGGCGCATCGCCTGGCCGGGCGGGAGCCCCATGCTGTAGCGGTTGACGGGGGCGGGGGGCGTGCGATGCAGGAACCAGCCTGCCGCGGCCGCCGCAAGGGCCACCACTGTCCCAAGTGCCAAGGCGGGAGCGACGAGGCGGGCAGGCGGGTAGGCGGGTGGACGAGCGCCGGGAGTGATGACGGTGGCCGCGTAGGTACCGACCTTGCCGTCGAGGGCGTCGGCGAAGTCCTTCGCGGTGCTGAAGCGATCGGCGGGAAGCTTCTGCAGGGCAACGAGCACCGCGTGCTCCACCGCCGCCGGCACGGAGGGGCGCTTGGGGCGGAGGGGCGGCGGCGTCTCCGTCAGCACCTTCGCGACAATGGCCTGGGAGTTGGGACCGGTGAAGGGGGGCTCACCGGTGAGCATTTCATAGGTCATCGCCCCCAGCGCGTACACATCGCTCCTGGCGCCAAGCTCGCGTTCGCCCATCGCCTGTTCGGGCGACATGTAGGCCGGGGTGCCGAGCGACATGCCGGTCTGCGTCATGCGACTGCCGCCGGCCTGCTGCACCGCCAGCGCGATGCCGAAGTCGGCCACGAGGGCCTGGCCGTCCTGCAGCAGGATGTTCTCGGGCTTGATGTCGCGGTGGACGATGCCGCGCTTGTGGGCGAACTCGAGAGCGCTGGCCACTTCCTTGGTGAGCCGCACCGCGTCCTCGATGGGGAGCTGCTTTTCGCGGGCGAGGCGGCCGCGGAGGGTCTCGCCCTCGATGAATGGCATGACGTAATAGAGGAGACTGTCGGCCTCACCCGAATCGATCAGGCCGAGAATGTGGGGGTGCTGGAGGCTGGCGGTGGTCTTGATCTCGGCGAGGAAGCGGTCGCCGCCGATGACCGCACTGAGTTCAGGATGGAGGACCTTGATGGCGACCTTGCGGGCGTGCTTCAGGTCTTCCGCGAGGTAGACGGTGGCCATGCCACCCGCGCCGAGTTCTCGTTCGAGGCGGTAGCGGTCGCTGAGCGCGGTGGCGAGACGATCCTGTGCGTCGGGCATCCTGACCTTGGGCGAAGGGAACGGTTGTTGTTCGGGCGCCGATCAGCGCTTGAGACGGGATCGCAAGTCGGCGAACCAGTTCTCCGCCATCACCAGCACTGGTTGGACTGCCGTTTCAGCAAGCGCCCGTGGTCTCATGAAGATGAACCCCCGGCCGCCCGGCAGCACGTCATAGGACTGATGATACGGGTCGATCTGGAATGACTGGATTCCGAACAACCTCCGGCGCTCGACGACCTCGAACGCGGGCGCGAGGCGGAGCTGGGCGGCGCGGAGCTCATTGGTGACCAGATCAAGGTAGAACAGCTCCCGGCCGTCCGCTGACCAGCGCGGCTGTTCGCCTCCACTGGTGGAGACCTGCCAGCGGCCGCCGGTCGTTGCCGGGAAGGGGCGGACGAAGACCTCGTTGCTGCCCGATTCGTTCGACGTGTAGGCGAGCCAGCGGCTGTCGGGCGAGACGGCTGGATGCAGCTCGGTGAACTCGCTCTCGACCAGCGACACCGGTGAGGTGTCGCCGCTCGTGCGGACGCCGACAATGTCGCCGAGGCCAGCGGCCCCGTTGTCGGTGCGGGCCACGATCCAGCGTCCGTCGGGTGACCAGGTCACTTCCTGCACGGCCCGGTCGAACCGGGCAAGCAGCTGAGCGGCGGTACTTCCATCGGCGCGGCGCGCAAATACGGTGCTGCCACCCAGCGTGTCCCGGATGAATGCCACGAGCTTGCCGTCGGGAGACCAGGCCGGCCGGCGGTCCTGACCGCCGAAAGTGAGGCGGGTGAAGGGGCCGCGGTCGAGTTGCTTGATCCAGACGGCGAGCGTGCCGCTCGCGAGTCCCGCACCGATCGCCATCTGCCGGCCATCCGGCGCCGGGGCGAAGGAATTGAACCCACCGTGCCAGGCGCTGTCGATCGGTTCCGCTGTGCCGTCCCGCATCACGCGCACGACATCCAACTCGTTTGCGTTGCCGCTGCCCTGCAGGTACACCAGCGTTCCGGTGGGCGACCAGGCCAGATACGTGGTGCCGAGCCTCGCAAAGACCCCTTCCAGGGCAGGGGTGGCGGGGCCCGAGATGTCGAGGCGATCAAGATCGAACGGCGCCATGAGCGCGGTTCCGTCGCGGCGCAGGTACAGCAGCTGGCCGATGGGCAGGTACCAGCCGATCGCCACGTCATCGAGCAGCTTGTGATACCGCCCGGTGCGCAGGTCGAGGACGTGCAGGGCCATGGTCACACAGCCCGAGTTGCACACGGTGAACAGCACACCACGCGCGCCGGGCAGCGGCGTGGGCGAGCCGATGCCCAATCCCGCGAGCGCCGGGTCGCTGAGGGCCCGGGTGACTGCGCCACCGGCCTCGCTCACGCGCGAGAATTCGGTGATGCTTGGCCCCACGTAGACCAGCGTGCCGTCGTCGAGCCACGCTGCGCCCCCGAACGTGGCGAATGCCGAATCGGACAACGTGATCGGCGCCCCGCCGTCGGGCCGGATCTTCTTCAGGCGCCCGTCGGCGATGAACGCGATCCATGCGCCGTCCGGTGAGAAGGTGGGGTAGATGCCTCCGTCGGTGCCGGTGATCGGCGTGGCCTGGAGTTGGCGCCGGCGTTTCAGCCACAGCTCGAAGGGCGGCCGCGCCCCAGCGTAGACCAGATTGGTCGCATCCGGGGAAAGCGCCAGGCCGGGGAGCCGAATCTGGAGAGCGGGGCCGTCGCCGAGGGACAGGTACTGCCATGTGGTGCCGGAGGGCGCGCCCCTGGCTCCGAGCCGCAGAACGCCCCAAGTGGTGGCCGCGGAGATGAGTGCGGTGGCGGCAATCGCCGCCAGGCGGGGAAGGCGGGGAGGGTGGGGAAGGCGGGTGGCCGCGGTCGCAACCGTTGCGGCGTAGCTCCCGCCCTTGGCGTCGAGCGCGTCGACGAACTCCTTCGCCGAGCCGTACCGATCGGCCGGGAGCTTCTGCAGCGCGACCAGTACCGCGTGCTCCACCGCCGCGCTCACCGTGGGGCGCTTGGGGCGGAGCGGGGGCGGCGTCTCCGTGAGCACCTTCGCCACGATGGCCTGGGAGTTGGGACCGGTGAAGGGCGGCTCGCCGGTCAACATCTCGTAGGTCATCGCACCAAGGGCGTAGACGTCGGAGCGGGCGCCGATGTCGCGTTCGCCCATCGCCTGTTCCGGCGACATGTAGGCGGGGGTACCGAGCGACATGCCGGTCTGGGTCATCCGGGAGCCGCCGGCCTGCTGCACGGCCAGGGCGATGCCGAAGTCGGCGACCAACGCCTGGCCGTCCTGCAGGAGAATGTTCTCGGGCTTGATGTCGCGGTGGACCACGCCATGGCGATGGGCGTAGTCGAGGGCGCTGGCGACTTCCTTCGAGAGGCGGATGGCATCGTCGATGGGGAGTTGCTTCTCGCGGGTCAGTCGCCCGCGGAGGGTCTCACCATCGACGAAAGGCATCACATAGTAGAGGAGGCCGTCGACTTCGCCGGAGTCGATCAGTCCCAGGATGTGCGGATGCTGCAGGCTCGCGGTGACCTTGATCTCGGCGAGGAAGCGGTCGCCGCCAATGACGGCACTCAACTCGGGATGCAGGACCTTGATGGCGACCTTGCGGGCGTGCTTGAGGTCTTCGGCCAGGTATACCGTGGCCATGCCTCCCTGGCCGAGCTCGCGCTCGAGGTGGTAACGGTCGGAAAGGGATGCGGTGAGGCGGTCTACTGCGCTGGACAAGGAATGCTCCGTTTGTGCGACCGGGTTGCAATTACATGGTCACTTGGTTGCCGCGCCGAGTCGCTCGAGGTCGGACCGCCAGTTCAGGACCAGGGCGAGCGACGTCGCGTCGATCCCGCCGGACATCACCATCAGGAAACGCTTGCCGTCCGGGTGCACATCATAGGCGCGGTAGTACGACGCCTGGGCCAGGCCGGGGACCGAGAACAGGAGTTGGGGCGTACCATGGGTGAAGTGGGCGCCGGTGGTGACGGGGACGCTGAACATGGCACCGCGCGCATTCCGGAAGAAGAGCTCAGCGCCATCCCGGCGCCACAGCGGCTCCGTCCCACCGGCCACCGAGATCGCGATACGCGCCGAGTCGGCGTTGGGGAACGGTCGCACGTAGACCTCCGCGGTTCCCGACTCCTCCGACACGTACGCGAGCCACTGTCCGTCGGGAGAGAGGGCCATGCCATAGTGATCGAACCGCGACTGGATGAGCCTTGTGCCGACAGAGTCCTTGCCGGTCCCGAACACGAACAATTGCCGGGTGCCTGCGCCCGTGCCCTCCGTGCGGATGAGCGTGTACCGACCGAGCGGATCGAACAGGATTTCATCCGCCGCGCGGCTACCAGGAGCGGCGGCCTGCGCGCTGTCGCTGCCGTCGCCTCGACGCACCCACGCGGTGCGCCGGGCGTCACGGGTGCCGAGGAAAGCCACCTTGCGACCGTCGGGTGTCCAGACTGGGCGATTGGCATCGCCGGCATCGAAGGGGAGACGGCTGAATGCACCGGTGGTGAGCTGCTTGATCCAGATCTGGGTTGAACCCGACTCGTTCCGGGCCACGGCGATCTGGGTGCCGTCGGGCGAAAGCGCCACGGCCTCGAATCGTCCGGAGAGGGCCGAGTCCACAGCCGTTCGCGCGCCGTCACGCGCCACCCACGCGAGTCCGTCGAGATCGCCGGCCTTCCGTTGATAGACAATGGTACCAGTCGCCGAGACGGCAAACTGGACAGTGCCGTTGGAGGACTCCTCCTGCACATCCTGCAGCATCGCCGCCGGCGTTCCCAGGAGTCGCCCGCTGCGGGGGTCGAAGCGGGCCGCCAGCACCCGGCCGTCGGCGGTGCCGATCGCAAGGAATCCGGGAGCGACGTATCGGGCCAGGGACCCCTCGGTCAGTTCGGTCGTGGTGCCCGAGGCCAAGTCGATCACGCCGATGTGATTCGAGGAGATCGAGCCCTTCCACAGCATCACCACGGCATGCCGACTGCCCGGCAGGACGTCGGGATAATCGTGCTCCTGGACACCAGCGGCGGAGTCAGGGCGTGACACATGGGTCACGGCCCCACCTGACGCGGCCACCCGGGCCAGGCCTCGATTCGCGTGGGTGAAGTAGATCTGGCCATCGTCGCCCCAGCTCGCACCGCCGAAACTCGCGATGGAATCCTGCACCACTGTTCGGGTCACTCCCTCCGCGAGGGAGATGGTCTTCATGACTGCCCGGGTATTCTGTGCAGTGAAGAATCCGATCGATTGGCCGTCAGGCGAGAAGAACGGGGCAAAGGCGCCTTTGGTATCGGGAAGCGCGCGTGCCACCGCCTGGTTCAGGTCGCGTACCCAGAGCGAGACATCTCCGCCGCTGGCGCCGACGAAGGCGATCCGCTGGCCGGATGGTGCAATAGCCAGCCGGGCATTGCCGATTGCGCGGATGGTGGTGCTGTCACCGAGGTCGAGGGAGGCGCGGATGACTTCGGCGCCGGAGGCGCCGGCGCGCGGGCTCCCTCGCAGGAACCACCCTGCGGCGCCCGCGGCGACAGCGGTCAGTGCGAGGGCGGCGAGCATGACAGGGCGGGTAAGGCGGGGAGGGCGGGTAGGGTGGGTGGCGCCCAGCGCCACTGTGGCGGCGTAGGTGGCGCCCTTGCCGCCGCCCTCGAGCGCATCCGAGAAATCCTTCGCCGAGTTGAAGCGATCGGCGGGGAGCTTCTGCAGGGCGATGAGCACCGCGTGCTCCACCACCGCCGGCACGGAGGGGCGCTTGGGGCGGAGCGGTGGCGGCGTTTCCGTCAGCACCTTCGCCACGATGGCCTGGGAGTTGGGGCCGGTGAAGGGCGGCTCGCCGGTGAGCATTTCATAGGTCATCGCCCCCAGCGCGTACACATCGCTCCTGGCGCCAAGCTCGCGCTCGCCCATGGCCTGTTCGGGCGACATGTAGGCCGGGGTGCCGAGCGACATGCCGGTCTGCGTCATGCGACTGCCGCCGGCCTGCTGCACGGCGAGCGCGATGCCGAAGTCGGCGACCAGGGCCTGGCCGTCCTGGAGCAGGATGTTCTCGGGCTTGATGTCGCGGTGGACGATGCCGCGCTTGTGGGCGAACTCGAGGGCGCTGGCGACTTCCTTGGTGAGGCGCACGGCGTCGTCGATGGGGAGTTGCTTCTCGCGGGTGAGGCGCCCGCGGAGGGTCTCACCCTCGATGTAGGGCATGACATAGTACAGGAGGCCGTCGGCCTCGCCCGAGTCGATGAGCCCCAGGATGTGGGGATGCTGGAGGCTGGCGGTGGTCTTGATCTCGGCGAGGAAGCGGTCGCCGCCGATGACGGCACTCAACTCCGGATGCAGGACCTTGATCGCGACTTTGCGGGCGTGCTTGAGGTCTTCCGCGAGGTAGACGGTGGCCATGCCACCCGCGCCGAGCTCGCGTTCGAGGCGGTAGCGATCGCTGAGCGCGGTGGCGAGGCGTTCCTGTGCGTCGGGCATCCGGACCTTGGGCGAAGGGAGCGGTTGTTGCTGGCGCACCGATCAGCGCTTGAGACGTGATCGCAAGTCCGCGAACCAGTTCTCGGCCATCACCAGCACCGGCTGGACTGCCGTTTCAGTAAACGCCCGTGGTCTAATGAAGACGAACCCGCGGCCGCCTGGCAGCACGTCATAGGACTGGTGGTACGGGTCGATCTGGAACGACTGGATGCCGAACAGCCTCCGGCGCTCGACGACTTCGAACGCGGGCGCGAGGCGAAGCTGGGAGACGCGGAGTTCATTGGTGACCAGATCAAGGTAGAACAGTTCCCGGCCGTCCGCTGACCAGCGCGGCTGTTCGCCGCCACTGGTGGAGGCGGGGGAGCCGAATCTGCGGGGCGGGGCCGTCGTCGTCGTCACCGCGGCCCGGCGTGGAGGTTCACGAGCACCTGAAGCTCGCGGGCCGGCTGCACGGCGGGTCGCACCATGATCAGGAACTTGCGGCCGTCGGGCGAGATGTCGAATGGTGAGCTGGCCTCGTCAATACTGCCGAGGTCCGGGACCCGGAGCACGAGGCGGGGCGGCCCGACGGTCGGCGCGACATCTCCCGAGATCGTGACCGACACGATCTCCTTGTCGTGAACGAAGAAGAGCTCGCGGCCCGAGGGATCCCAGACCGGTGCGTTGCCGCCGTTCACGGAGACGCGCACGGGCCGCCCGGCCTCCGGGTAGGCCTGCACATACACCTCCGCCTGGCCAGTCTCCTCGGATGCATACGCGAGCAAGCGACCGTTGGGAGAGAACCGTGGGTGGTGTTCCGATGCCGATGTGCTCACCACCGGCGTCTCGCTGCCATCGGCGTGTCGCACGAGTATGTCCGAGCCAGCACCGGCGGTCGTCTCGATGAAGGCAAGCGTACTCCCGTCGGGTGTGAAGGACGCGGCATAGCGCCGCCGCGCCGAGGTGGTGAGCCGTACCGCATCGGCCGGATCGGACACGGCATACGACCAGAGCTGTGCCGGGCCGCCCTCGTAGGTGGAGGTGACGATCCGGCGTCCGTCGGGCGTCCAGACCCCGATGTAGTTCAGGTTGCCACGCGAAAAGCGGGTGCGGGTACCACCGCGGGTGAGGTCGTAGAGCCAGATAACACTTGAATCCTCCGCGACGACGCTCCGTCCATCGGGCGAGAACCGCGCGCGCACGCCCACCGAGTCGCGGAGTGTGGTGCGCCCACTGCCGTCCCTGTTCATCAGCGTCAGGATGCCGGCGGCGCCGAGCCCCCGTTCCCCGGTGAGTACGGCGAGGATGCCGGCCTGGGACAGGGTGAACAGGGCGGCGTTACTCCCGGCGAGCTGCGTGCCCGGGAGCCCCTGCGCGATCGACCGGGGGTCGCCGAGCGTCCGCAGGCTGGCCACGTCGAACCCCACGATGTACAGGTCGCTGTTCTTGGAGAACACCAGCGAGTTGGGCGCCCCGAATCGCGCCGCGGTAGCTCCCTCGATGAGCCTCACCTCGCGCTTGCCATCCACCGTTCGCGCCATCAGGGCATAGCCGGAACGCGAGAGCAGGCAGAACAGCACAACGCGCCCGCCAGGCAGGGCGGTCGGGTAGAGCACGCCATACTCGCCGGCCGCAACGTTCACACTGCGCAGCGTGTCGAGGCGCTGGGAGGCCGGGTCGAGGCGCAGCAGACCGACCGCGAGGTCCGGGGTGATGATGAGTGCGCCATCGTCGGCGACGTCGAAGCCCCGCCCGCGAATTCGTGCGAACAGGGGAGCGCCGGGGATCGGCGTCGGCGGCTGGCTCCCGTCGGTGGGTGCCTTCACCAGGCGATCTCCGAGCTGGAAAATGACGCTGGCGCCGTCGCCTGCGAGCACGGGTTCGCTCACGGCGCCGTCCGAGCCGGCAACCCGGCGGGAGCCAATCGTGCCCATGCTGCGGAGGAAGATCCGCCGCGTGCCTGCCGATTCGGCCATGAATGCGAGCAGCTGTCCGTCGGCGGACAGGGACGGTGTGGCACTCACGACCTCGTGCCCGGGTGGCATCGCGATGCTGAATCGCATGGTCGGGGCGGGGGGCGCGCCAGTCCCTCCGTGCCGCAACAGCGCCCAGGTCGCGGTGGCAGCGATCAGGCCGGCTGCGGCGACCTGGGCGAAGGCGCGCCCTGGACGTGAAGGCGTAAGGGCGTGAGGGCGTGTGGTTACCACTGTCGCGGCGTAGCTGGCGCCCTTGCCGGTGCCGTCGAGGGCGTCGGCGAAGTCCTTCGCGGTGCCGAAGCGATCGGCGGGGAGCTTCTGCAGCGCCGTGAGCACGGCGTGCTCGACGGTGGGTGGTACCGTCGGGCGCTTGGGGCGAAGGGGCGGTGGTGTCTCGGTGAGCACCTTGGCGACGATGGCCTGGGAGTTGAGGCCGGTGAAGGGCGGTTCGCCGGTGAGCATCTCATAAGTCATGGCACCCAGCGCATACACGTCACTGCGTGCGCCGATGTCGCGCTCGCCCATCGCCTGCTCGGGCGACATGTAGGCCGGGGTGCCGAGGGACATGCCGGTCTGGGTCATGCGGGAGCCGCCGGCCTGCTGCACGGCGAGGGCGATGCCGAAGTCGGCGACCAGGGCCGAGCCTTCCTGGAGCAGGATGTTCTCGGGCTTGATGTCGCGGTGGACGACGCCCTGGCGGTGGGCGTAGTCGAGGGCCGAGGCGACTTCCTTGGACAGCCGCAGCGCGTCGTCGATCGGAAGCTGCTTCTCGCGGGTGAGGCGGTTCCGGAGGGACTCGCCCGAGACGTAGGGCATGACGTAATAGAGCAGACTCGGCGGGCTGAGGGTCGAGAGTCCAGAGTCCAGAGGAACGGCACCGGAATCAATGAGGCCGAGGATATGCGGATGCTGCAGGCTGGCGGTGACCTTGATCTCGGCGAGGAAGCGGTCGCCGCCGATGACGGCACTGAGTTCAGGATGCAGGACCTTGATGGCGACCTTGCGGGCGTGCTTCAGGTCTTCGGCGAGGTAGACGGTGGCCATCCCGCCCTGGCCCAGCTCCCGTTCGAGGCGATAGCGGTCGGCGAGGGCGGTGGAGAGGCGGGCGGGAGGTACGGTCATGTGCGGCTCAGCATCAGGGGGGAGATTCTCCCAGCGCTTCGACGTCGGCCAGGTCCTGGCGGCGGCCGGCCGCCAGCTTGTTGGCCAGAAGCGACGCACGTCCAAGGAAGGGCACCTCGCGCCCGCGCACCGGCACCATCACCCGGTTGGCCCAGGCCTCGTCGAAGCTCGGCACGCCGCTGATTCCCATGAGCACATCAATGCGGTTGGGCGGGAGGCCGATCTGGACCACCATGCCGGGCCGGTGAAAGTCGCCGCGACTGACGCCAAGGGCCTCCAATGGGGCACCGAACGCCGCGAAGGCCTTCCACACCCGCTCGGCGTTCTCCGGGGTCGCGTCCACCCACACGTCGAGATCCTGCGTCGCACGCGGCACACCGTGAACGGCGAGCGCGTGCGCCCCGACGACGATGAAGCGGGCCCCGGCGTCGATCAGGACGGCCAGGGCGTCGAACCAGTCGTCGGTCACGCCCTGCGGACGACGCGAACGGGAATCGACCCCCGCGTGTACGTCGGCTGGGGACGACCGGTCAACTCCCACATGCGGGCCGAGAGCTCCCACACCAAGGCGACCAGTTCGGCGGGCGGGAGGGTGCCCGCGAGGTTTTCCGAGGATGCAGAGGCATCGTGCGAGGCTACCACGCGCACGGGCCATTCGCTCCGGGGCAGGCGTCGAGCCGATGGATCCTGCATGAGCGCTCCGGGTCCGGGATTGGAACGCGAAATCTACCGAACACGACCCTGCTTCGCCGCGATCCTGGCCTTCAGTTCCTCGAGGCAGTTCTCGACGACCATGTGGGTGGGCACGGCGCCTACCTGTGCCCCCGGGTGCGCTGCCGCAGTTCCTCGAGCCAGTTCATGACGATGATCAGCTGGCGGTCCTGCGCCACCGGCCGCACCATGACGAAGCTCTTCCCGTCGGGGGCGACGTCGTAGTTCGGGTGCCATTGATCGGTCATGTACGGGCCTTCAAAGAGCGTGTCACGCGCGACCACGGTGAAGGTGGGTGAGGTGACGACGCGGGCAGCCATCAGCCGCGCCCCAACACGATAGTACAGGCGCGTTCCATCGGGGGCCCAGAGCGGTTCGCCGCCGCCGCCGGTCGAGATGGAGACGCGGGCGCCCCCACCGGTGAGCGGCCGGACGTACACCTCCTCACGGCCGGACTGGTCGGAGACGTAGGCGAGCCACTTCGAGTCGGGCGAGACGCGAGGCTGCTTGTCGTCATCGATGCTGGTCAGGAGCGGCACCGGCTTCCTCTCGCCCCGCAGCGGCAGCAGGTAGAGGTCGCGATTGCTGTCCGGTGTATCCATGCGGAACACGATCGTGTCGCCGTTCGGCGTGAATACCCCTTCGCGGATCGCGTCCGTGGGCTGGTATACGAGCTCGGCGGCCCCGCTGCCGTCAGCCGGCTGCCACCAGAGCTCGTTGATGGGCTTCCTGGCGTTGACGTACAGGACCCTGTGACCATCCGGGGTCCACTCGGGGCGGTCGCTGAATCCCTCTCGCGTGAGCCGCTCCGCGGCCTGCGAGGCAAGGTCGGCGACCCAGATCTCGTTGCTGGCACCGGCCTGCGATTCGAAGGCGATGCGCCTGCCGTCGGGGGAGAGTCGCGGGTGCAGGTATACCCGTGCGGAATCGAGGAGGGGGCGGGCCGCGCCGTGCGGGTCGACCCTCACCAGCTGGCTCGCCAGCCCGCCGCGCTGATACAGCAGTGATCCGCTGGCGGAGAGTGCCGCCGGCGTCAGCCACCCGCGTGCGGCGATGCTGTCGAGAATCTGGAGCGGAGCACCGGCGGTCAGGGTGCGCACGTCGAAGGGTGCGGCCATGAGCGCGCCGTCGATGCGGGTGTACACGAGGAACCCGGCGGCCAGGCCAAGTGCGCGGCCGCCGCGCAGGCCCGTCAGCACCTTCGCCTTGCCAGTCGCGCTGGATACCACTCCGATGGTGAGGTCGAGGTTGCTGGCCCTGGTGCTGCTGTAGAACACGAGCCGGCCATTGTCCGCCGACCGGGGCGAGAGCTGCAGGCGCTCCGTGCTCGTGCTGTCGAACTGCGAGAAGAGCGTTGGCGTGCCACCCTCGGACGACACGCGCCACAGCCGGCGTGACGCGAGGTTCGTCTTGCTGAACACGAGCCCCCGGTCCGAGATCCAGGTGAGTCCCTCCACCCCACCCGCGCCGATCTGAGCGAGCGTGGCGAGCGAGGTTCCGTCGACTGCGATCTTCCGGAGAGTGCCGTCGGGCGCGCCGAACGCGATCCAGCGGCCATCGGGCGAGAACTCAGGCGAGGTTGCGCCCTCCGTGCCCGGCAGGGCCCTCGCATTCAGCTGGTCGAGGTCCCTGACATGGAGCGCCCAGTCGCCGCTTCCGCTGCCATGGCTTGCGGCGTACAGCACCTGCCTGCCATCGGGTGAGAGGGCGACGTAGGTAGCGACGCCGGCAACGGGGAAGGCGATCTGAGTGCCGGGGGTGGGGAGGAGCTGAAAGCGTGTTACGGAAGGGGGGCGCCCCGATCGGAGTGACCTTCCCGCGAGACCTGCAGCGATCGCGGTCAGGACCAGGACAGCGAAGGCGGGCAGGAGGGGAACACGCTGACGTGAAGGCGTGAGGGCGTGAGGGCGTGTGGTTACCACTGTCGCGGCGTAGCTGGCGCCCTTGCCGGTGCCGTCGAGGGCGTCGGCGAAGTCCTTCGCGGTGCCGAAGCGATCGGCGGGGAGCTTCTGCAGCGCCGTGAGCACGGCGTGCTCGACGGTGGGTGGTACCGTCGGGCGCTTGGGGCGAAGGGGCGGTGGTGTCTCGGTGAGCACCTTGGCGACGATGGCCTGGGAGTTGAGGCCGGTGAAGGGCGGTTCGCCGGTGAGCATCTCATAAGTCATGGCACCCAGCGCATACACGTCACTGCGTGCGCCGATGTCGCGCTCGCCCATCGCCTGCTCGGGCGACATGTAGGCCGGGGTGCCGAGGGACATGCCGGTCTGGGTCATGCGGGAGCCGCCGGCCTGCTGCACGGCGAGGGCGATGCCGAAGTCGGCGACCAGGGCCGAGCCTTCCTGGAGCAGGATGTTCTCGGGCTTGATGTCGCGGTGGACGACGCCCTGGCGGTGGGCGTAGTCGAGGGCCGAGGCGACTTCCTTGGACAGCCGCAGCGCGTCGTCGATCGGAAGCTGCTTCTCGCGGGTGAGGCGGTTCCGGAGGGACTCGCCCGAGACGTAGGGCATGACGTAATAGAGCAGACTCGGCGGGCTGAGGGTCGAGAGTCCAGAGTCCAGAGGAACGGCACCGGAATCAATGAGGCCGAGGATATGCGGATGCTGCAGGCTGGCGGTGACCTTGATCTCGGCGAGGAAGCGGTCGCCGCCGATGACGGCACTGAGTTCAGGATGCAGGACCTTGATGGCGACCTTGCGGGCGTGCTTCAGGTCTTCGGCGAGGTAGACGGTGGCCATCCCGCCCTGGCCCAGCTCCCGTTCGAGGCGATAGCGGTCGGCGAGGGCCGCGGCGAGGCGGACGGGTGTGGCGCTCATGTGCTGCTCACTCCGGGGTCAAGCCCAGGTCGGCAAGCGTGTGTCGCTCTACCCATCTGTGGAAAAAAGGATCGTCGAAGGCATACCGACCCGCCTCTCGGGTGAGCAGTTCCCTGGCGACCAGCACTCCTAGCGCCTTCGCGACCGTGCTTGGCGCGCCCAGGTCGAAGCGTACCCTGGCGGCCGTGGATGTCGGCTCGAGCCGGGGGTCGGCGGCCAGCGCCCTGAGGATCCGGCGCTCGCGGGTCGTGCAGTTGTCCCAGAGCCTCTCGTGCAGCGCACCGGTGGTTTCCACGTACGTGTTCATCGCACGGCCGGGATCCCCGGCGCCCGTCGTCCGGGCGTCTTCCCAGACCGCACCGGCGAGCAGGACCACGTCGCGGGTCCGTGGTCCCGCGAGCGCCACGGTCGCGTCGGCCGTCCGACGCGACAGCGGGACGCCTGAGGCCAACGACCGGCGCACGATCCATGCGGCGAACTCATCCGGAGGAATGGGTCCCACTGCAAGGGAGTCCGTCGCCTTCCATAGTGCCCGGTGGCGGTTTGTCACCATTTCCTCGATGAGACTTCGGGCGCTCCCGGCCATGACATAACTGATGTGTCGGTGCCGTTCGAGTGAGGCCTTGAGCGCCCACTCGATGTCCTCTCCGCCCCACAGCAGGAGTCGCTGGAACTCATCGATGCCAAGTCCGAGGGTGAGCTTGCGCCTGGTGAGCTCGGCTTCGATGGCATCGAGCGCGTCCGTGAAGAGCGCCGGTCGCGCGCCGTGGGCTCCCGGCTCGAGTTCGAGCGCGAAGCTCGGCGCGGCGCTGCCGTCGGGACTCGGCGTGATCGAGAGCCGGAACTTGAGCTTCGCCGCCAGATCCTGGAGGACGGTCTTCCAGGATCGGCCAACGGCCTCCTGGACCGCGGCCAGCAGTCGGCGCACCGCGTCCGCAGGGTCGACGGCGGTGGCCAGGTTCACGACGACGACAGGCCGCTTCGCCCGCCGCACCTGTCCAGCGGCGACCTCCATGGTCGCCGTCTTCCCCATGCGGCGCTCGCCATACATGACCAGCTTGCTCCCCGGCGCCTCCCAGACGGCCTTGAGCGTCGCGACCTCGCTGGTCCGGTTCGCGAAATCCTCCCCCGCTGCCAAGGTCGTGACCTGGAAGGGGTTCCTCGGGCGGGGCATTCCAGCCTCCCGGTTCGCCTTTTAGCATTACACCCAAAAGCGAATCGCTTTCAGGTGAATTCAACATAGTCATCCCGGAGCCTCCGCGCGAGCGGAGGTGCATGATCCGCTCGATCTACTTCTGCCCGACCTTCACCTTCAGCTCCTCGAACCAGTTCTCAACGATCAGGAAGGTGGGTGCCACCTCCGTGCCAGCGCGGACCTTGCGCGCCATGATGAAGCGCCTGTCGTCGGGCGTGATGTCGAACGGGGTCTAGTGCTCCTGGGCTTCGAGGTCGCGAGTTGGTCGTTCATGGTTTTGCCAGATCCGCGACCCAGATGTCGCTTTGGGGAGAGCCGATCGTGAAGTAGAAGACCTTGCCGTCGGTGGCGAAACCGTAGCGGACGTGCTGGCGGTTGGGGTCGTCGAAGTCTACCAGCACGGTGCTGGTGCCGCCGGTCGTGGGCATCGACCGT
>CAVYZY010000002.1:0-405000 GCA_963773095.1 uncultured Gemmatimonadales bacterium | reverse complement strand
GAAGCCGTGGCGATCTACCCTTGAGCAGGTTGAAGCCGCCGTAACAGGCGGTGGAGGACCGAACCCATGTGGGTTGAAAACCGCTGGGATGACTTGAGGGTAGGGGTGAAAGGCCAATCAAGCTCGGAGATAGCTGGTTCTCCCCGAAATATATTTTGGTATAGCCTCGGGAAATGAGTTCACAGGAGGTAGAGCACTGGATGGGTCCGGGCCGTGAATAACGTTACCTCCCCCAACCAAACTCCGAATGCCTGTTGAATGCTGCCCGGGAGGCAGTCGCAGTGCGCTAATGTACTGTGGCGAGAGGGAAAGAACCCAGAACATCAGCTAAGGCCCCGGAGTGGTGGCTCAGTGTAGCAAAGGATGTGATGTATGCTGTGACAACTGGGAGGTTGGCTTAGAAGCAGCCATTCCTTTAAAGAGTGCGTAATAGCTCACCAGTCCAGCGTATGTCGCGCCGATAATGGTCGGGACTTAAGCCACCCGCCGAAGCTATGTCTTCATGCGCAAGCATGAGGGGTAGGGGAGCGTTCCCACAGCGGTGAAGCCGGGGCGGAAGCCTTCCGGTGGAGCGGTGGGAAGTGAGGATGCCGGATTAAGTACGCGAGAAACAAGGTGAAAACCCTTGTCACCGTAAGCCTAAGGGTTCCTGAGCCATGTCGATCAGCTCAGGGTCAGTCGGTCCCTAAGGTCGAGGCCGAGAGGCGTAGACGATGGGAAACGGGTCAACATTCCCGTACCAACGTTGTAAGCCGTTATCGAGTCCGAGGAGGGACGCAGGAGCAAGGTCACCGGCGGGTGGTGGATTCCGCTGTAAGGTGGTAGACGTTTCCTGGTAGGCAAATCCGCCAGGATAGTCGAGAACCGATGCCGAAGGGGTCGCAAGACCCCGACAAAGGGTGGCTGACGCACACTGCCGAGAAAAGCTTCGCAGACCAGGATGCAACGTTGACCGTACCGTAATCCGACACAGGTAGGCGAGGCGAGCAGCCTAAGGTGCTCGAGTGATTTACGGAAAAGGAACTCGGCAAAATGACCCCGTAACTTCGGGATAAGGGGTGCCGGTAGTAGGTGAGGGTGTACAATCCAAGCCCAGGCCGGCCGCAGAGAATCGTCCCAAGCGACTGTTTAGCAAAAACACAGGTGTCTGCTAAGGCATTTTCCAAGCCGACGTATAGACACTGACTCCTGCCCGGTGCCGGAAGGTTAAGGCAAGTTGTCAGCCGCAAGGCGAAGCAATGAACCGAAGCCCCGGTAAACGGCGGCCGTAACTATAACGGTCCTAAGGTAGCGAAATTCCTTGTCGGGTAAGTTCCGACCTGCACGAATGGAGTAACGACTTGGGAGCTGTCTCTTCCGTAAGCTCGGCGAAATAGCAGTATCGGTGAGGATTCCGATTACCCGCGACAGGACAAAAAGACCCCATGCACCTTTACTACAACCTGTCATTGAACGTCGGTATAAGCTGCGTAGCATAGGTGGGAGCCGTTGATCCGTCGGTTTTGGCCGGCGGGGAGGCAACAGTGAAATACCACCCTTCTTTTACTAACGTTCTCACTCAGGCGGCAACACCGCCGAGGACCGTGGCTGGTGGGTAGTTTGACTGGGGCGGTCGCCTCCTAAAAAGTACCGGAGGCGCGCAATGGTGGGCTCAGTGCGGTCGGTAATCGCACGACGAGTGTATACGCAGAAGCCCGCCTGACTGCGAGCGCGACGGCGCGAGCAGGGACGAAAGTCGGCGTAAGTGATCCGGTGATCCCGTGTGGATGGGTCATCGCTCATCGGATAAAAGGTACGCTGGGGATAACAGGCTTATCGCGCCCGAGAGTTCACATCGACGGCGCGGTTTGGCACCTCGATGTCGGCTTGTCACATCCTGGGGCTGGAGAAGGTCCCAAGGGTCCGGCTGTTCGCCGGTTAAAGTGGCACATGAGCTGGGTTCAGAACGTCGTGAGACAGTTCGGTCTGTATCCGTCGTGGGCGTGGGAGTGTTGAGGGACGTCGTCTTTAGTACGAGAGGACCGAGACGAAGCGACCGCTCGTGTACGGGCTGTCCCGCCAGGGGCAACGCCCGGTAGCGATGTCGCGCGGAGATAACCGCTGAAAGCATCTAAGTGGGAAACTCTTCCCAAGATGAACACTCCTGGGGCTTAAGCCCCCTGAAGGGCCGTGGGAGACTACCACGTTGATAGGGCGCAGATGTACGGGCCGCGAGGCCTTCAGTCGAGCGCTACTAATCGCCCGTGAAGTTTGATCTCTTCCAGTTTCCTCACACCGAAAGCACACCATCCGATCCTTCGATCGTCGTAAGCCGTGAGCCGGCAGTCGTGAGACGTATCTCTCGACTCCTGACTCTCGACTCTCGACTCAGTTTTGGCTGGTGACTAGCGCGCAGGGGCCACACCCGTTCCCATTCCGAACACGGTAGTTAAGCCCTGTAGCGCCGATGGTACTACGCTCGAGAGGGCGTGGGAGAGTAGGCCGTTGCCAGCCTCTGAAGCCCGGGATCCCTAAAGGATTCCGGGCTTCTCCATTTCTCCCTGGTTCCTCCACTGTTGCGATTCCGCCTCACTCGGTCACAGGGCCTCCCGACGCCGCTTCAGCTCGCCTGAAGATCCGTACACCCCTTTTTCACCATCTCCTCACCGGCTCCATGCATTGTGCGTCAGGGGACCTGGTCCCGTGCACCGCCTTGATGCCTGGAGAGATGCCGCCCATGCTCGCCAACGACCTCGCCGCCATCGCCGGTACCCTCCACGAGATACCGTTCCCCAGGAAGTTCGCCGTCGAGGTCTGCGCCGACTGCAACCTCCGATGCTCGATGTGCCACCATCCCCAGATGTGCCGTCCCAAGGGCGTCATGCCCATGGCCCTCTGGTGCCGCCTCGCCGACCAGATCGCCTCCCTCGCCCCCCGCACCGAATGCTGGTTCTCCTTCTGCGGTGAGCCCCTGCTCGAGCCCGACCTCCTCGGCCGCATGCTGCGTTACGGCAAGTGGGTCGGACTCGAGTCGCTCAACGTCAACACCAATGGGCTCCTCCTGACCGAGCCCGTCGCCGCGTCGCTCCTCGAGAGTGGCGTCGACCTCATCGTGATCGGCATCGACGGCTTCACCAAGGCCACTTACGAGGCCGCGCGCGTCGGCAGCGACCGGGACATCGTCTACGCCAACGTCGAGCGGCTCATCCGCATGCGGCAGCAGCGAGCCGACGGGCCCGAGATCCAGGTGCAGTTCATTGCCATGGCCGACAATGCCCACGAGCTGCAGGCGTTCTCCGACTACTGGCTGGAACGCGGCGCCACCCTCAAGGTGCGGAACCAGTTGAGCTGGGGCGGCAAGTTCGAGACGGTCCTCTCGGTGCCGGCGGAAGATCGCATCCCGTGCCCCTGGGCCCTTACGATGATGCACGTGTTCTGGGACGGTCGCGTGCCGCGCTGCCCCGGCGACACCGAGGGCGACGAGAGTGTCGGCAATGCCTGGCACACCCCGCTCGTGGCCCTCTGGCACCGGCTTGGCGGCTATCGCGAGTTGCACCTGCAGCACCGCTTTGACGAGCTGCCACAGCGCTGCCATACCTGCAGCGACTGGATGACCGGCGCGGCCGAGCGAATCCGTCCCGACCTCAAGCGGATCACCTGACCATGCGCACCCTGTACCTCTGCGGGGCGGGGAACTCCGAAGGCGTGCGCCTGGCCCAGCAGGTCAACGCCCGCACCCCCCGGTGGGATCGAATCGTGCTCCTCGACGATGACCCCGCGAAGCTGGGCACCCGGCGTCTCGACGTGCCGGTGGTTGGGCCGGTTGATGCCCTGCGTAACGCCGATCCCGCGATTTCGGAGGTCGCGAATCTGGTGGCGCGCGCCACGCGCGACCGCAAGGCGGTGCGCGACCGGATCCTTTCCGCTGGCGTGCCCTTCGCGTCCCTCGTGAGCCCCGGCGTAGACGTCACCGGCGTGACTCTCGGGCGCGACGTGATTGTCTACCAGAATGCCACGCTCGGCCCCGAGGCCACTTTGGAGGACGGGGCGTGCGTCTTCATGGGTGCGGTGGTGGGGCACGAGTCGCATGTGGGCGCCTGCGCCGTCATCGCGCCCAACGCCGTGCTCAATGCGCGGGTGGTGCTGGGTGAGGGTGCCTACGTGGGCTCCAACGCCTCGATCCTGCCGGAAGTCACCATCGGCGCCTGGGCCATCGTGGGCGCCGGGTCCGCCGTGATGCACGACGTGCCCGCCGGGGCGACCGCGGTCGGCGTCCCGGCGGAGGTGTATTCCCGCAAGGCCGAGCCCGCTGCGCCACTCGAGGTGGCCGGCACCGCCGACGCCGAGCTGGAAAGCCTGGTGTCTGGCCTCTGGTGCGAGTTGCTGGGCGTGAAGACGGTGGGGCGGGAACAGAACTTCTTCGACCTGGGGGGAACGTCACTGCTCGCCATCATCTGCCGCGAGCGGATCCGGCAGGCCACCGGCCGCGACGTGGCCCTCACCGACATGTTCAGCTTTCCCACCGTTCGCGCCCTCGCCTGGCACCTGAGCGGCGCCAGCACCCCCACCGACCCGTCACACGAACGCGGCCGCCTCCGCCGTACCGCTCTCCTGCACGCCGCCCGCGTACGGCGCTAGGGCCCGCCGTTGGTCTTTCCGTAGCCCCCTTCCGCTGTCGGTTCCTCCGCCGTTGCTGTTCCTCCTCACGCCTTGCTCCTCCGCTAGCTTCCAGCATGACAAAGACCGGCCACATTGCCCTCGCCGGCGCACCAAACGTCGGCAAGTCCTCGCTCCTGAACCGCCTCGTCGGCGTCCACCTCGCCATCGTGAGCCCCAAGGCGCAGGCCACGCGCCTCCCCGTCGTGGGGCTCCGCACCGAGGGCGACGTCCAGTACATCTGGCACGACCTCCCGGGGCTCCTCGACCCCAGCTACCTCATGCAGGAGCGTATGCGCGAGCTCGCCCTCGCCGCCTTGCCTCGCATGAATGTCATCCTCCATCTCCACCCGGCCGCCGACGCCCCCGCGCCTGCCTTCCGCGACCTGGTCGGACCCGACGCGAAATTCTCCGCCCCTGTCCTCGTCGTCTACACCAAGGTCGATCTCGTCCACGCCGATCGCCGCCGCGAACTTGCCCGCGAGGCCCTCGCCGTCTCCTCCGAATCGGGGGACGGGATCGAACATCTCCTGGCGCGCGTGGCCACCCTGCTCCCCGAAGCGCCGTTCGAGTACGATCCCGATGACGTCGGCACCCAGCCCATGCGTTTCTTCGTCGTCGAGTACCTCCGCGAGGCCGCCTTCGAGCTCCTCGGCGACGAACTGCCGTATTCCTTTACAGCCGAGGTCGAGGAGTTCCGCGAGGCCGCGGAGCCGGTGTACATTCGGGCATCACTGTTCGCTGAACGAGAGTCCCAGAAGGGCATGATCATCGGGCGCAATGGCGCCATGATCAAGCAGATCGGCAGTCACGCGCGTGCCCGGCTGGAGGCCCTGCTGGGCCAGAAGGTATATCTCGAATGTCGGGTGAAGGTGGCGCCGCGCTGGCGCAAGAACGAGTCGCAGCTCCAGCGCTTCGGCTTTCCTCCCGCGGATCGGAAGAAATGAGCCTGCCCAGGGAGTTGCTGGACATCCTGGTCTGCCCCAAGAGCAAGGCACCACTGGAGTATCACGAGGGGCCACCCGAGGTGCTCGTGTGCCGGGAGTCGAAGCTCGTCTACCGCGTTGAGGACGGCATCCCCATCATGCTCATCGAGGAAGCGATACCGCTCGACGAGTCAGTGTACCCGCCTGCCAGGTGAACAGTCACGACTCACGACCCACGACTCGTGACCGCATCCAGCCTGCCGTCCAATGTCTGAGCAACCCCTGAGCGAAGGCGCCGAGCGCGTCCTGGGTGAAGCGCGCGCCGAGGCCGAGCGTCTCGGCCACGAGTTCATCGGCTCCGAGCACCTGCTCCTCGGCCTGCTGCGATCGAGTGAGTTGGCGCAGTCAGCGCTCGATGCCGCCGGCATCGAGCGCGCTGCACTCGCGTCGGCACTCGAGAACGGGCAGAAGCGCGTGCGCGTGCGGAGCGACGCCCCCCAGGCCGAGGGGGTGCCACTCTCGTCGCACGCCCGGCGCCTCCTCGAGGCTGGCACCACCGGCGAGGGACCGCTCGAGGCGAAGCTACTCCTCGCGGCACTCACCGACCGGCGCGGCGCCCTTGCCCGCTTCCTCGGCGACAAGGGCATCGACGCCGACGCCGTGATCGCTGAAGTGGCGAGCCGTGCGGGCATGACCGTGCCACCCAGGCGGGAGGACCAGCCGCGTCCCGAGCGCACCGCCGAGCCGGGTGCCCAGAAGCCGCGTCAGGAAAAGCCGCCCCGCGAGAAGCAGGAGCGGCCGGCGCGGCATGAACGCACCGAGCGTCCCGCGCGGCCTCCGCGCCCTGAGCGCCCTGAGCACCCTCTGCGGCCTGAGCGCCCTCCGCGCACCGAATCCCCCGAAACCGAGCCCCAGGAGCGCCGGCCCCCGTCGGTGGGAAAGCTCGCACCCAGGTCCAGGCCGAAGATCTCGTGGGGCCGGTTCCTCTTCCTGCTTGCCGTGCCGGCGAGCATCGTGCTCAACTACCTGCACGCCTCACCGCTGCTCGTGTTCGCTTCCGCCTGCCTCGGCGTGCTTCCGCTTGCCGGCTTCATGGGCGAGGCCACCGAGCAGATTGCCGCCCGGTCCGGCCCCACCCTCGGCGGCCTGCTCAACGCCACGTTCGGCAACGCCGCGGAACTCATCATTGCCATCGTCGCCCTGCAGGCCGGTCTCGTGGACCTGGTCAAGGCCTCGATCACCGGCAGCATTCTCGGCAACCTGCTGCTCATCCTGGGATTGTCGATCGTGGCGGGAGGCGCCAGGAAAGCCGAGCTCAAGTTCAATCGCACCAACGCCGGCATGAGCGCCGGCATGCTCATGCTCGCCGTCATGAGCCTCGTCCTGCCGGCACTGTTCAGGTACGCGCATCCCGAGCCCGGCGCCGGCGTTGCCGGACTGCACCTGGAGGAGGGCGTGTCGCTGGTGCTGCTCGTTACCTACGCGGCGTCGCTTCTCTTCACCCTCAAGACCCACCGCCGCCTCCTCGCTGGCGAGCCGCATCCCGTGTCCGGCAAGCCCTGGGGCCTAGGACTCGCGGTCCTGGTGCTGGCCCTCGCGACGGTCGGCATCGCCGTCGAGTCCGAGATCCTGGTACATGCCACCGAAGCGGTCACCGCCCAGCTCGGACTGTCCCAGGTCTTCCTGGGCCTGATCATCATCCCCATCATCGGCAACGCCGCCGAGCACGCCACTGCCATCACCGTGGCCCGCAAGGGACAGATCGAACTTTCGCTCCAGATCTCCCTCGGTTCGAGCACACAGATTGCACTGCTTGTCGCTCCTTTGCTCGTGTTTATCGGCCTCTTCTTGGGCCAGCCAATGAACCTGGATTTCACCCCGTTCGAGGTCGCGATCCTGTTCCTCGCTACGCTGTCCACCTCGATCGTTACCCTGGACGGGGAGTCGCATTGGTTCGAGGGCGTGCAGCTCCTTGCAGTGTATGCCATGATCGCGGTTGCGGCGTACTTCATTTAGGGGACGTAACAGTGGGCGGCGGTGGGGGCGGGCGGTTTGACTCTGCCTACTGAACTGCGTAAGTTACTATCAATTATTAGTTTACGAGGCCAGTAGGGTGCGAACCAGACCCACAATTCTCTTCTACGCACCCGACGGCGCTTCTGTGCCGACGCTGGTGCGTCACTGGGCTCAGGAGCACTCCTATCCCCTGGTTTCACTCGCCGTCGCCGAGGAAATTGAATCGATCGTGCTCCGTGGTCACCCGTGCGTGCTCTTTCTCGACGCCGAGCGGGCTACCGAGCAGGGCTTGGGGCTGGTGCGCCGGCTCAAGGGCGACGCCTTCACCGCCATCGTGCCCGTGGTCGCCCTGGCCAGTGAGCATCGCAGCGAGGTGGTCCGGGAGTGGTTTTCTGCAGGGTCCGACGAGGTCTTGACCAGCTTCTTCTCGCCCGAGGAGCAGCGTGCCCGCATCGAGGCCATGCGCGCCCGCACCGAGCGTGACGTCTCGGTCCACCCCTCCACCCGGCTCCCCGGCACCACCGAGATCGAGCGGGACGTGCGCCGGCGGCTGGAGACGGCCGAGGAGTTCGCGGTCTGCTACGCCGACCTCGACCACTTCAAGGAATACAACGACCGTTACAGCTATTATGATGGCGACCGGGTCATCTACCTGCTGTCCCGGCTGCTGCACGACGTTGTGAAGGGCCTGCTTGGCGCCCGCGGCTTCGTGGGACACATTGGGGGTGACGACTTCATCTTCATCGTGCCGGCTACCGAGATCAGCCTCGTCTGCACCGAGATCCTGAGTGTCTTCGACATCCTGATCCCGCTGCAGTACAGTGACCAGGACCGGCGGGCAGGGTATTTCTTCGGCAAGGACCGGCGCGGGCAGCTGCACCGCGTTCCGCTCATGACGCTGTCGATCGGCATCGTCACCAACCGGAACCGGAAGTTCACCCATCCGGCGCAGGTCAGCGAGCTCGCGACCGAGATGAAGAGCTACGCCAAGACCTTGCCGGGTTCCGTATTCGTCGTTGATCGCCGTCGGGGGACGGCGGCAGAGGAGGGCGCATGAACGTCCAGTGCCCGAGTTGTTCCACCACCTTCCGTGTCGATCCCGCCAAGGTTCCGGCGGGAGGCGTTCGCGCGCGCTGCTCCGTCTGCGCCGCGGTGTTCCCGGTGTCGGTCACGCCGGTGGCCGGTGCGCCTGCGGTGGAGTCACCGCCACCGATCCGGATGGCCCCGCCGCCGCCACCGCCACCGCCCGCGCCGGTGCCGCCGCCCCGGGCCGAACCCGTGGCGCCCCCGGTGCGTACCGCGCCGCCGGCGCCCATGGCGACGCCGGTTACCCCGCGCCCCATGCAGGCGGGAGCACTCATTCCTCCGCCCGCTATTCCCGGCGCCCGTCCCCCGCAGACGCGGGCCGGCACCACGCCGCTCCCGCACCCCGTCGTGCCTCCGCGTCCCGCGGCCGGCGGCCGCGCCGGCAATCCCTTCCTGTCCCAGGACCCGGCCCTCAAGGCCCGCCGCCTCGCGCGCGCCCTCGTGTCCGACATGGTGGTCTATCACCCCGCCAAGCGCCGTGACGCGCTCAAGGCCGGCACCATCAAGGACTCGTTCAAGGAAGAGATCACTAAGAGCTGGGAGGAGTACGTCGAGCAGGTGGGCCGCGAGCTCGCCGACTCGACCCCGTACTTCCGCGAAGCGCTGAACGAGATCCTGGGGGACGGCAGCCCGATCTTCTAGACGGAGTGAAGGGAAATAGTGAACGGGAGGGGAGCCGAGCGCTTCTCTTCCCGTTCCCCGTTGTTTCAGTTCCCCCTCACGCAGTCGCAGTTCCTCCTCACGCTGTTAACTTTCCCTCCGACTCTTACTTGGGCTTTTCATGTCCGACCTGACCGACCGCCTGTCCGACTTGGAGCTCCGCCTCCACGAACTCCGAGGTTTTCTTTGACCTGGACAACAAGCGGGAGCGTCTGAGCACGCTGGAGTCCCAGCAGGGCGATGCCAGTTTCTGGGCCAACCAGGAACGGGCGCGCACCGTGGTGCAGGAAGTGAAGCAGCTCAAGAACTGGGTCGGTCCATTCGATGACCTGAACTCGCGCGCCACCGAGGCACGCGGGCTGTCCGACCTGCTGCAGGCCGAGCCGGACGCGGGCATGCAGGTGGAACTGGAGGGCGAGGTGGCCCGCCTCGACGAGGGTGTGCGTGCGCTCGAGCTTCAGGCCATGCTGCAGGGCCCCGACGATGGTCGCGATGCCATCCTGACCATCCATCCCGGCGCCGGCGGCACCGAGTCGCAGGACTGGGCCGAGATGCTCATGCGCATGTACCACCGCTGGGCCGAGCGCCACGGCTTCACCGTGACCCTCCTCGACCTGCTCCCCGGTGAAGAGGCCGGCATCAAGTCGGTCTCGCTCGAGATCAAGGGCCAGTATGCCTACGGATATCTCAAGGCCGAGAAGGGCGTGCATCGTCTGGTGCGCATCTCGCCCTTCGATTCCCAGTCGCGCCGGCACACCTCCTTCGCGTCGGTGTTCGTCTATCCCGACATCGACGAGACTATCGACATCGACCTGCGCGACGAGGACATCAGGATGGACGTGTATCGGGCATCGGGCGCCGGCGGCCAGCATGTCAACAAGACGTCGTCCGCGGTGCGGCTCACCCACGAACCCACCGGGATCGTCGTGGCGTGCCAGCAGGAGCGCAGCCAGGGCAAGAACAAGGCGATGGCGATGAAGATGCTCCGCGCGGCGCTCTACCAGAAGAAGCTCGAGGAGCAGGAAGCGGAAAAGGCCAAGCTCGAGGCCACCAAGACCGATAACTCATGGGGCAACCAGATCCGGTCCTACGTGTTCCAGCCCTACACCATGGTCAACGACCACCGCACCGAGCTCAAGCTCGGCGACGTGCATCGCGTCATGGACGGCGACATCGATGAGTTCATCCAGGCGTACCTCAAGCGCTTCGGGAGCAAGGCGGCGTGACCAGCGGCACTGAACCCACCTACGTCGAGGCGGCGCGGCGCGAGAAGCGCGCGGCCCTCGAGGCCATGGGCGTCGCGCCGTACGCCTATCGCTTCGCGCGCACCCACACCGCCGCCGCGGCGCTCGACGCCTACGATCCCGCCATGGGCGATGACGGCCCCGCGGCCACCGTCGCCGGCCGGCTCGTGGCGTACCGTTCCCAGGGCAAGACCGCGTTCGCCCATGTGGAAGATGAGACCGGACGGCTCCAGCTCTACTTCCGCCAGGATGCCCTGGGTGCCGCCTTCGACGTGGTGCGCCTCCTCGATCTCGACGATCACGTCGGGGCGAGCGGTCGCCTGTTTCGCACCCGCACCGGCGAGACCACCCTCCGCGTCGAGTCGCTCACGCTGCTCGCCAAGAGCCTCCGGCCGCTGCCGCGCGGCAAGGTGCAGCAGACGGAAGAGGGCACGAAGGTGTACGGGGGCCTCGAGGACCCCGAGGTCCGCTTTCGCCAGCGTTATGCCGACCTTGCCGTGCATCCCGAGGTGCGCGAGATCTTCCGCGTGCGCGCGCGGATCATCAGCCACATCCGTCGCTTCCTCGACACCCGCGGGTATCTCGAGGTCGAGACCCCGATCCTGCAGTCGATCTACGGCGGCGCCGCCGCCCGGCCCTTCGTCACCCATCACAATGCGCTCGACCAGCAACTCTTCCTGCGCATCGCCGATGAGCTCTACCTCAAGCGGCTCCTCGTGGGCGGCTTGGAGCGCGTCTACGAGATCGGCCACAACTTCCGCAACGAGGGGATGGACCGCACGCACAACCCCGAGTTCACCATGGTGGAGTGGTACCAGGCCTACGCCGACTACCACGACATGATGGAACTGGTGGAGGAGCTCGTCTCCGGCCTGGTGCAGGAGGTGAGCGGCGGCCCCACCCTGGCCGGCGACGGCGTCACCTACGACTTCACCCGGCCCTGGCGACGCGTGCCATTCGTCGTCGGCATCCGCGAGGCCTCCGGCGTCGATGTGCTGAAGGCGACCGAACCCGACATGCGGGCGGCGCTCCACAAGCGGGGCGTCTCCCGCGATGAGGCGGCACTCTGGTCGGGCGGCAAGCTGCTTGATGAGATGTTCAAGGCCTTCCTCGAGCCGTCGCTGGTGCAGCCCACCCTCGTGGTGGACTACCCGCGCGCGCTCTCGCCCCTGGCCAAGCCCCACCGCGCCGACCCCGTCCTCACCGAGCGCTTCGAGCTCTTCATCGGGGGCCGGGAGATCGCCAACGCCTTCAGCGAGCTCAACGATCCCGACGACCAGCGCGCCCGCTTCGAGGACCAGGTCTCCCAGCGCGCCGCCGGCGACGAGGAAGCCCACGTCTACGACGCCGACTACCTGCGGGCGCTGGAGTATGGCATGCCGCCCGCCGGCGGTGTCGGGCTCGGCGTCGACCGACTTGTCATGCTCCTCACCAACCAGGCCAGCATCCGCGACGTGATCCTGTTTCCCGCGATGCGCCCGGAAGAAGATGGACGCCCGGCATCAGCGGAGGACGGAACGTGAGCGGAACGTCGTCACGTCCTCACGTCTTCACGTCCTCACGCCTCGAGTGGACCATCGCCCGACGCTACCTCCAGTCGCGCCGCAAAGGGCGCTTCCTCTCGCTCAACACCCTGATCGCCACTGGCGGTGTCATGGTGGGCGTCGCGGCCCTCGTGGTCGTGCTCGGTGTCATGAACGGCCTTCGCGACGACCTGCGCGAGCGCATCCTCGTCGCCAACCCGCACCTGCGCATCCTGACCTACGGCTCCGGCCTGCGCATCGACAACTGGCAGAAGGCCCGGGAGATCATCCTCCAGGATCCGGAGGTCGTCGCTGCCGCGCCCGAGGTCATCTCCCAGTCGCTCCTCACCGCCGGGCGCGACTATGCCGAGGCGGTCAACATCCTTGGGTTTGAGGCCGACACCGGGTCGATGGCGGTCACCACGCTGCCGGAGAAGATCATCCGCGGCGATCTCCGCTTCCAGACCACCAACGCCTCGGTGGACGGCGGCGTAATTCTCGGGGAGCGTCTCGCCGACCGCTTCGGGGTGCAGGTGGGCGACGTCGTCACCCTGATTCCGCCCAAGCCGCCCAGGGTGAACGCCGCGCTCGGCATCGCGGTGCCGCGCCTCTGGCAGTACGAGGTGACCGGCATCTTCAACACCGGGATGTTCCAGTACGACAACCAGTTCGTGGTCATGTCGCGGACGGCGGCCCAGCAGTTCGCCGGACTCGGCGACGCGGTGTCGGGCATCGAGATCCGCCTGCGCAACCCCGACTTGGCTCCGGAGGCGGGCAAGCGGCTCGAGGCGAAGCTCGGCTTCCCGTTCCGCGCGCTCGACTGGCAGGACCAGAACAAGGGGCTCTTCAGCGCGCTGCAGCTCGAGAAGATCGCCATGGGGCTCGTGATCTTCTTCATCATGATCGTGGCGGCGTTCAACATCGTGGGCACGCTCACGATGGTGGTCACCGACAAGACCCGGGAGATCGGCATCCTCCAGGCCATGGGTGTTACCGGCCGCTCCATCGGCCGGATCTTCCTGCTGCAGGGCGCGCTCATCGGGGCCGTCGGCACCGGCGTCGGCCTCATGCTCGGCCTCGGCATCGCCTATGTCGTGGACCAGTCGGGCCTCGTGCGCATCGATCCGGCGGTCTACTTCATCGACCGCCTCCCGGTGCACGTGCAGCCGCTCGACGTGCTGGTGGTGATCCTCGCGAGCTTCCTCCTGGCGGTGGTTGCCACCGTGTTCCCGGCGCGTGCGGCTGCCCGGCTCACGCCGGTCGAAGCCATCCGGCACGAGTGATGGCACTCCTCGAGGCGCGCAGCGTTCGCAAGGTGTACGAAGGTGGTGACGGCCAGCCCATCGACGTGCTGGTGAACTCCGACTTGAGCGTCACCCGGGGTGAGTTCGTCGCGATCATGGGCGCGAGCGGGGCGGGGAAGAGCACGCTGCTCCACCTCCTGGGCGCACTGGATCGGCCCACGAGCGGCACGGTATCACTGGATGGGAGCGAGTACCATGCGCTCTCCGGCGACGAACTGGCCGCGCTGCGCAGCCGGAAAATCGGGTTCGTGTTCCAGTTCCATCACCTCCTGCGGGAGTTCACTGCGCTGGAGAACGTCATGCTCCCCCAGCTGATCGCCGGGGCGGCCGAGTCGGCCGCCCGCGCCCGCGCCGAGGAGCTGCTCGCGGCCGTGGGGCTCGCCGGTCGCATGACGCACGAGCCCGGCCGCCTCTCCGGGGGCGAGCAGCAGCGGGTCGCGGTGGCCCGCGCGCTGGCGAACGATCCGGTGCTCCTGCTGGCCGATGAACCGTCCGGCAACCTCGATGCGCACAACGCCGATCGGCTGCACGACTTGTTCGCCGGACTGGCGCGCAGCTACGAAACCGCGGTCGTGGTCGTGACCCACAATCACCTGCTGTCGCAGCGCGCCGATCGCATCCTCTCCCTCGAGGAGGGACGGCTGGTGCCGGCGGGCGGCGCGGGGGCGGTGTCCTGATGCAGTGCGACCAGTGCAACGAACGCGAAGCGGTGGTCCACCTGACCCAGATCGTCGACGAGCAGGTCACCACCCAGCACCTGTGCGAGCGGTGCGCCGCCGAGCGCGGGGTGGAGAGCTCCACGCTCCTGCCCAAGACGCCGCTCGGGAGCTTCCTCGCCGCCATGGGCAAGTCGCCGGGGCCCCGCGGCACGGGCACCCGCGTGGCCTGTCCCGGCTGCGGCGCCACGCTCCAGGATTTCCGCGAGGCCGGCCGTCTCGGCTGCGGCGAGTGCTACGCCACCTTCGGCGCCGAGCTGCGTGACCTCCTGCGCCGCCTGCATGGCTCCACCACCCACGTCGGTGACCGGTACCTGGCGCCTGGCGCCACCCCGGGGGAGCTGCTGCCGGAGAACCTGTCGGTCACGGAGGATCCCGCGGTCGCCCTGCGCGACCGGCTCCGCGCCGCCGTGGCCGCCGAGGACTTCGAGCTGGCCGCCGAGCTGAGGGACCGCCTGCGCACTCTGGAGGGCGTCGAATGATCGATCTCTCGCTGGTGCCCGATGGCGGTGTGGGCTGGCTCGACGCGAGCGGGCCGGCCAGCCACATGGTGCTTTCCACCCGCGTGCGCCTGGCCCGCAACCTCGCCGGCCGCATCTTCACCAGCCGGAACACCGATCGCGAGCGCGAGCTCGTCCTGCGCGACCTCGAGGGCGCCGCCGCCGACACGCCGGTGCTGAAGCAGGCCGTTCGCTTCCGGCTGGACCGGCTGGAACACGCCGACCGGCAGCTGCTGCACGAGCGGCACCTCGTGAGCCGCGAATTGGCCGGCCTGGAGGCCGACGCGAGGGTCCGGACCGGCGCCAGCCTGCTCCTCCAGGGACACCTCGGCGTCATGGTCAACGAGGAGGATCACCTGAGGTTGCAGGGGTTTTGTTCGGGGTTCAATCTGGCCGCCGTCTACGACGAGGTGAAACGTCTGGACACCGAACTGGGACAACGACTTCCCTTCGCATTTCATCCTGAGTTCGGTTACCTTACCTCGTGTCCGACCAACGTCGGAACGGGTCTGCGCGCCTCGGTGTTGATCCACCTTCCGGGGCTCGTCCTGACCAAGGAAATCTCGAAGGTCCTGCAGGGCCTGGCGCAGGTCGGTCTGACCTACCGCGGGTTGTACGGCGAGGGAAGCGAGGTCGTCGGCAACTTTTTCCAGTTGTCCAACCAGACGACGCTCGGTAAGTCGGAGCACGAGCTGCTCGATCACCTCGCCAAGATGGTCCGGCAGGTGATGGCGTACGAGGAACAGGCTCGCGATGTGCTGCTCCGCAATGCGCCGACTGTCACGGAGGACAAGGTCTGGCGCGCGTTCGGGCTGCTGCGCTACGCCCGCACGATGTCCTTCGAGGAGGCGATGAACCTCCTCAGCGGTGTCCGGCTTGGCGTGGGCATGAACATCATCCCCGGCGTCGGCATGTACCCGCTCAACAAGTTGTTGATCAATACGCAGCCGGCGCACCTCGCCCAGTTGGAGGGGATGACGCCCGGTGATCCCGATCTCCCCGTGCGCCGCGCGGCCCACGTGCGCAGGGTCCTCGAGGACGAGGTCGGTCGGCGGCGATGAAGCGGAAAAGACTCCTGGCAGGAAACTCCAGATGAACGGCTACAACTTCACGGATCGCGTGCGGAAGGTGCTGCAGATGGCCCGCGAGGAAGCGGCGCGCCTGCACCACGAATACGTGGGCACCGAACACATCCTGCTCGGCCTCATCCGCGAGGGTGAGGGCGTGGCGGCGGCCGTGCTGCAGAACCTCAACGTCGACCTCGAGGAAATCCAGCAGAAGATCGAGGAGACGGTCAAGAAGGGCAAGGCGGCGGCGGCGGCCGGTCCCGACCTGCCGTACACGTCGCGCGCCAAGAAGGTGCTCGAGCTGGCCATGACGGAAGCGCGCGAGCTCAATCACTCCTACGTCGGCACCGAGCACCTGCTCCTCGGGCTCCTGCGCGAGGAGAAGGGCATCGCGGCACAGGTCCTCACCGACGCGGGCGTCAACCTGGAGCAGTCGCGCGCCGAGACGCTGCGGCTCCTGGGCAGCGACATGCCGGCCAGCGCGCCCGCCGCGGCGCAGGCCGCCACCGCGTCCCCCAAGTCCGAGAAGAAGTCCAAGACCCCGGCGCTCGACCACTTCTGCCGCGATCTCACGCAGCTCGCCGCCGAGGGCCAGCTCGACCCCACCATCGGGCGGGCCAAGGAAATCGAGCGCGTCATGGAGATCCTCGCGCGCCGCAAGAAGAACAACCCGGTGCTCATCGGCGAGCCGGGCGTGGGCAAGACCGCCATTGTCGAGGGCCTCGCCCTCATGATCGCGAACGCCCTCTGCCCCGACGTCCTGCGCGACCACCGTGTCCTGTCGCTCGACATGGCGGCGGTCATCGCCGGCACCAAGTATCGCGGCCAGTTCGAGGAACGGCTCAAGGCCGTCATGAACGAGATCGCGGCGAACAAGCAGATCATCCTGTTCATCGATGAGCTGCACACGCTGGTGGGTGCCGGTGCCGCCGAGGGCGCTATCGATGCCTCCAACATGCTGAAGCCCGCGCTGGCCCGGGGCGAGCTGCAGTGCGTCGGCGCGTCCACGCTCAACGAGTACCGCAAGTACATCGAGAAGGACGGCGCCCTCGAGCGCCGCTTCCAGACCGTTGTTGTGGAGCCGCCCTCGATCCCCGAAACGATCGAAATCCTCCGCGGTCTGCGCAAGAAGTACGAGGACCACCACCGGGTCAGCATCCCCGACGCCACGCTCGTGGCGGCGGCGGAGCTCTCCGAGCGCTACATCACCGACCGGTTCCTGCCCGACAAGGCCATCGACGTCATCGATGAGGCCGGTGCCCGCGCGCGTCTCGCGTCGCAGGTACCCCCGGCCGAGGTGTCCGAGCTCAAGGCGCAGCTCGAGAAGGTGAATGTCCAGAAGGAAGAGGCGGTGCGCGACCAGAACTTCGAGCGCGCAGCCGCGCTCCGGGACCAGGAGCGCGACCTGCAGAACCAGATCCGCCTCAAGCAGGAGGAGTGGGAGCGCGAGCGGCAGACCCGCCGCCCGGTCATCGATGAGGAGAACATCGCCTTCATCGTGTCCCGCTGGACCGGCATTCCCGTCACCCGCCTGCAGGAGGCCGAGGCCACCCGCCTTCTCCGCATGGAAGACGAGCTGCACGCGTCCGTGGTCGGTCAGGACGAGGCCATCAAGGCCGTCTCCCGGGCCATCCGGCGCTCGCGCGCGGGGCTCAAGGACCCGAAGCGGCCCATCGGCTCGTTCATCTTCAGCGGCCCCACCGGCGTCGGCAAGACCGAACTGGCGCGCGCGCTCGCCAAGTTCCTCTTCGCAGATCCGTCCGCGCTCATCCGCGTGGACATGTCGGAGTACATGGAGAAGTTTTCCGTGTCCCGCCTCATCGGCGCGCCCCCGGGCTACGTCGGCTACGAGGATTCGGGCACGCTCACCAAGACCGTCCGGCGCAAGCCGTACTCGGTGGTCCTCCTCGACGAGATCGAGAAGGCGCACCCCGACGTGTTCAACATCCTGCTGCAGGTGCTCGATGAGGGTCACCTCACCGACAACTACGGCCGCCTCATCGATTTCAAGAACACCGTGGTCATCATGACCTCGAACGTCGGTGCCCGGGATATCATGCAGAATCGCTCCCTCGGGTTCCACGGCGGGTCGGCCGGGGCCACCTTCGAGAAGATGCAGGAGACCGTCCGGGAGGAGATGCAGAAGACCTTCAATCCCGAGTTTCTCAACCGGCTGGACGACGTGATCGTGTTCCATCCGCTCGAGAAGGAGCACATCGCGGAGATCGTCAAGATCCTGATGCGCGAGGTCCAGCGTCGCCTGGGCGACGAGGTCCGTCTCACGCAGGCCGCCCTCGACTTCCTGGTCGAGAAGGGCTTCGACAAGAACTACGGTGCGCGGCCCCTGCGCCGCTCCATCCAGCGCTACATCGAGGACCCGCTCAGTGAGCGGATCCTCCTCGGTGAACTCGGCCGGGGCGACGAGATCGAGGTCGACGTGGCCCCCGAGGGCGACAAACTCGCCTTCCGCGCCCTTACGGGCTCGGGCAGCCAGGCTTGACGCAGCCCCGGCGGCGTCCCTCCGGGGGCGCCGCCGTCTGTCTGTCGCGGATGCGCCGGCTCTTCCTCCTGCTGGTATGGCCGCTGCTGGCATGGGCGGCAACACCGCTCACGGCACAGCAGGCGCCGGTCACCCCGCCGGCGCAGCCTGCCCCCATCGACAGCTTCGAGGTGGTGGGCGCCACGCGCGTCCCCGCCTCCTTCATCATCTCGGCGACCGGCCTCGTGCTGCAGCAGCGGCCCAGCCCCCGCGACATCCAGAAGGCCATCGCCGCGGTCTACCGCTCCGGCGGGTTCGACGACGTCAGGATCGACACCCGCCTCGAGAACGGGAAGAACATCCTCGTCATCACCGTCGTGGAACGCCCGCTCCTCGCCAGCTGGACCGTCGTCGGCCCGAGCAAGATCCCCATCGGCACCGTGCGCGACCAGGTCAAATTGCTGGTCAACCGCCCCGTGGACCGGGTGGCCATCGCGCACGGCCAGTTCGCCATCGATTCCCTCTATCGCAATCGCGGCTACTACTCCGCCACCGTGACCGTCCAGGCCATCACCGCGTACGATGGCCGCGTGGACGTCACCTACACCATCGTCGAGGGCGCGCGTGTCGCCGTCTCGATGGTCGAGATCGAGGGCGAGAAGGGCAAGTACACCGACGGCGACATCGTCAAGCACATGGGCACCCAGCCCGAGGGATTCTGGTGGTGGCAGAAGGGCGCCTACGACGAGGACGTGCTCGAGGGAGACATTCGCGAGCGCCTGCCGGCCTGGTATGCCTCGAGGGGCTACATCGACTTCCAGGTCGTGGACGACAGCCTCATCCCCGACGTGAAGCGCGCCAAGGCCACGCTCCGGCTCACCATCGAGGAAGGGCCCCTCTATACCGTGGGCACCTTCGACATGATCGGCAACCGGCAGTATTCCACTGACGAGCTGATGCAGTATTTCCCGTTCGGACCGGTGGCGCCGGGTGGCGCCCCCAGGGGCAGGATCCCGTTCAACCGCACCGCCTGGGAGAAGGCCACCGAGGGGATCCAGAACCTCTACGCCAACACCGGTTACATCTACGCCCAGGTCGTGCCCGAGGAGATCCGGAGGACTGGCGCCGACTCGCAGCCGGTGGTCGACCTGCGCTGGAACATTCGCGAGGGGAACGTCGTAACCGTCAACAAGATCAATATCGTCGGCAACGACGTGACCCACGAGCGCGTTATCCGCGAGGCCGTCGTCCTGTATCCCGGCCAGGTGTTCAGCCGGGAGGCCCTCATCCGCTCCTGGCAGAACATCGCCAACCTCGGGTTCTTCCAGCAGCCGATGCCTTCCCCCGACGTGGTGCCCTCCGAGACCCACACTGAGGTGGACATCACCTTCCGGGTGGAGGAAAAGCACACCGGCAACATCAACTTTGGCGCATCACTCGGGCAGGGCACCGGCATCGGCGGGTTCATCGGGCTCGAGGAGCCCAACCTCTTCGGCCAGGGCAAGCGGGGCAAGCTTCAGTGGCAGTTCGGCCGGAACATTCAGGACCTGAACCTGTCCTACACCGACCCCAACATCCGGGAAACCCGGATTTCGGGGACGCTCTCGATCTTCGATTCCCGTGCCCGGTACATAGTCGGCGACCTCGGTCGGCGCCGGCAGGCCGGCGGGCTCATCCAGTTCGGCTTCCCGCTGCTGGGGGCCCGGTACACCCGGCTCTTCCTGAATTACGGTCTGCAGCGGATCTCATATTCCGGCGGCTCGATCGGCCTCCGCGCCCGCTACAACTGTATCCAGTGCACCCGATCCACCCTTGGCGCGTCCGTAGTGAAGGACACCCGGGTGGGCCTCCCCTTTGCCACGGGCGGCACGTACCTCAACTTCTCGGGCGAAATGAACGGCGGCATCCTGGGCGGCACCGGCGACTTCCAGAAGTTCGACGCGGAAGCCCGGTTCTATGCCCCCCTGGGCGTTCTGGGCGGCAATCCGGCCCAGCTGGGCAGCGGCATACAACTCGTGCTCGCGTTCGCCGCGCGTTCAGGTTTCATTTTCGGCGACGCCGGGCCGTTCTTTACGGAGCTCTATTCCATGGGCGGCGTGCAGTTCGGCATTCCGTTGCGCGGGTACCCGGAGTTCTCGATTACGCCCAACGGGTACGATCCGCTGGCGGCCACCAACCGCGCCAGCCCGAACGCCTTCGGCAAGTCGGCCGCGGCGTTCAACCTGTCGCTCGGCGCGCGCGTCAGCCAGTTCCTGTACGTGAACGTGTTTGCCGACGCGGGCAACAACTACCGGAGCGCGGCCCAGTGGGACCCGACCCGGCTCATGCGTGGCGCCGGCTTCGGCGTGGCCGTCGTGTCGCCGCTCGGACCGATCGGCATCGATCTTGGATACGGGTTTGACCGGACCAATCTGTTGCTGCAGCCCGATCCCGGCTGGCAGCTCCATTTCCGGCTCGGCAACTTCTTTTAGTAGCGGTGAACCTTCTCACTCAGGAGCATGACATGCGGTTCGCAGGTGTGGTGATGCGCGGCATTGGGACGCTGGTGGTGGCGGCGGTGGCGGTGGCCCCCGTTCAGGCGCAGGCGAAGCCGGCCACGAAGCCGGCGGCGCCCGGCCCCGGCCCCCTCCGGCGCGACGAAGCTCGCCTTCGTGAACGCCCGCCGGATCCTCCAGTCCACCCCGGGATGGACCACGGCGGAGCAGACCTTCACCAAGGAAAGTGAAGGTTACCGCGCCGAGCTGCAGAAGCTCCAGGCTTCCCTTGACTCGATGGCCTCCGAGTACGAGCAGCAGTCCGTGGTGCTGAGCCCGACCCAGCGTCAGGCGAAGCGCAATGAACTCGAGACCAAGCGCACCGCCCTCGAGACGCGCGCCCAGGAGCTCCAGCAGAAGGCGCAGGCGCGCGAGTCCGAGCTGCTGGCTCCGCTGCAGCAGAAGGTGAACGCCGTCATCGAGTCGCTCCGCGCGGAGGGGAACTATGCCTTCATCTTCGACGTGAGCGCGCAGGGCGGGAACATCGTGGCGGCCGACCGGTCCCTGGACCTCACCGACCGGGTGATCGAAAAGCTCAAGGCCACCAACTGACCCAGGTGGCCAGGACCGCTCTCACCGCGCAGGCGGTCGCCGACCTCGTCGGCGGCCGCCTGCTTGGCAATGGGTCGGTGCTCATCCGGTCGGTCGCGTCGCTCGATCGCGCCGGGCCGGATGACCTGTCGCTGGTGGTGTCCGCGGCGTATCGCGGCGAGCTGAAGAATTCTGCCGCCGGCGTTGTGCTCGTCCCTGAGGAGCTGGCCGCCGAGGCGGCCGCCGTCACGACCACCGTGGTGGTCGCCGATCCCGCCCGCGCATTGACGCAGGTGGTGACCCGGCTGCACCCGTCCCCGGTCCCGGTGCCGGGCCTCGACCCGACGGCCCGGCTCGGGCCCGGCGTCGAACTCGGGAGTGGAGTGTCCATCGGGCCGCATGTGGTGCTCGGTGCGCGGGTGAAGCTCGGCGCAGGGACCCGCCTCGATGCCGGCGTCATCCTCGAGGACGACGTGGTCCTCGGCGACGACTTGCCGCATTGGCGCCCACGTCGTGTGCGGAGCGCGGGTGCGGATCGGCGCTCGGGTCTGGATCAAGGCGAACACGGTCCTGGGTGGCACCGGTTTCGGCTTCCACAGCAGCGCCGCCGGACACCAGCGCATCCCCCACGTCGGCGGCCTCGTCATTGGCGACGACGTCGAGATCGGTGCTCTCTGCAGCGTCGATTGCGGCAGCATCGATGACACCGTCATCGAGCGGGGGACCAAGATCGACAACATGGTGCATGTGGGGCACAACGTGCGCATCGGCGAGCATTGCATCCTGGCGGGCGGCACGCTGGTGGGCGGGAGCACCCGGCTCGGGCGCTTCGTCGTCGTGGGCGGTGGCGCGGGCCTCGGCGATCATGTGAGCATCGGCGATGGCGCCCGCGTCGGCGCCGGCTCGGGCGTGTTCCGCGACGTGCCGGCGGGCGCCACCGTCAGCGGATACGTCGCCCGGAATCACCGCGAGACGCTGCGGGTGCAGGCGGCCTCGTTGCGCCTCCCGGCCCTCATGGCCGAGCTCGAGCGGATCGTCGCGGAGCGCCGCGGCGATGCCTAGGCGCACCCTGGCTCGCGAGGTCACGCTCCGCGGCGTCGCCCTGCATTCCGGTGTCACCAGCACCGTCGAGTGCCGGCCCGCGCCGGCGGGGCAGGGCATCACCTTCGCCCAGCGTGGTGGGAAGACGGCGGCCGTGCTGGCCCGCCCGCATCGCGTGGGCGCCACCGAACGGCGCACCGGCCTCGGAGAGGGTGATGACACCATCTATACCGTGGAGCACCTGCTTGCCGCTGCCTTCGCCCTGGGGCTCGACGACATCGCGGTCGAAGTGGACGGCCCCGAGCTGCCCATCCTCGACGGCTCCTTCGAGCCCTGGCTGGAGGCCCTGGCGTCGGCCGGGGTGGCCGAGGTGCCCGGCAGCCCGGTGTCGTACCAGGTGCGGGAGGGCTTTGTCCTGACCGAGGGGGGTGCATCTTACCGGGTGCTGCCGGCCGACGACTTCCGGCTCACCGTGAGCGTCGAGTGGGATCACCCGGTCATCGGACGGCAGACCGGCGAGTGGACCGTCGATGCGGGAACGTTCGGGCGGGAGATCGCCGGGGCGCGCACCTTCGGCTTCGAGCGCGAGGTCGTCGAGCTCCGGGCGCGCGGATTCGCCCTGGGCGGCGCCGTCGAGAACGTCATCGTCCTGTCCGACGACGGCGTGGTGGGCACCACGCTGCGCTGGCCCGATGAGTTCGTGCGCCACAAGGCCGGCGACGTCATCGGCGACATTGCGTTGATCGGCGGGCGGCTCAAGGCGCACATCATCGCCGAGCGGCCCAGCCACCAGGGAAACGTGGCGCTGGCGCAGCGCCTCATTCGCACGGCGGAACGTCAGGGAGGGCACGTGCTCGAGATCAGCCAGATCATGGATATCCTGCCGCACCGGTATCCGTTCCTCCTCGTCGACCGTATCATCGAGGTCGAGGAGGAGCGCCGCGTGGTGGGCATCAAGAACGTGACCATCAACGAGCCGTTCTTCCAGGGTCATTTTCCCGGCCATCCCATCATGCCCGGCGTGCTCATCGTCGAGGCCCTGGCCCAGGCCGGCTGCGTCCTCGCTCATGGACAAGCAGATCGATCCCGCGAAGCACATCGCGTACTTCATGGCGCTCGACAACGTGAAGTTCCGCCGGCCCGTCGTGCCCGGCGACCAGTTGCGTCTCGAGGTGACTCTCGTGCAGGGCAAGGGTCGCGCCCGGCGCCTCAAGGGCGAGGCCTACGTCGAGGGTCAGCTGGTGGCCGAGGCGGAGATGCTCGCGCGCGTGGTCGACCGGTGACCGCAACCCGCATTCACCCCACCGCCATCATCGACCCGGGCGCGAGCCTCGGCGTCGGCGTCGAGGTCGGGCCGTGGGTGCTCGTCGGTCCCGGCGTCGAGGTCGGCGACCATTGCCACCTCGGCCCCCGCGTCACGCTGCAGCAGCATGTGCGCCTCGCCTCCGGCGTGCGCCTCGGTGAGGGCACGCTGGTGGGCGGCGATCCCCAGGACACCAAGTATCGCGGCGAGGAAACCTGGGTCGAGATCGGCGCCGATACCGCCATCCGCGAGTATTGCACCATCAACCGCGGCACCACCGCCACCGGTCGCACCGTCATCGGCGCCAGCTGCTTCCTCATGACCTACGTGCATGTGGCGCACGATTGCCGCGTCGGTGCGCACGTCGTCATCGCCAACGCCACCCAGCTGGCCGGCCACGTCACCGTGCAGGATCATGCCATCATCAGCGGCCTCAACGGGATTCACCAGTTCGTCACCATCGGTGAGTACTCGTTCGTCGGCGGAGGGTCACGCGTCACCCAGGATGTCCCGCCGTTCACCAAGGCCGTTGGCAGCCCCATCGAGCTCTACGGGCTCAACACCATCGGCCTGCAGCGCGCCGGCGTGGGTGCCGAGGTAGTCACCAGCCTCAAGCGCGCCTATCGCATCGTCTTCAACTCCGACCTGAGCCTCGGCCGCGCCATCGCGCGCGCGCGCGAGGAGGTGCCCCCGCTGCCCGAGGTGGAGCGCTTCCTCTCGTTCGTCGAGTCCTCCGGCCGCGGGGTTCCCGCGTGACCTCAGCGCTGCCCGTCGGCGTCATCGGCGTGGGCGCGCTGGGGCGCCACCACGCCCGCCATCTCGCCGCGTCGCCCGAGGCCATCCTCGTCGGTGTGTACGACACCGACCGGGCCCGCGCCCGCGAGGTCGCGGCCGCCTGCGGCTGCCGGGCCTTCGACGACCTGGATGAGTTGCTGGGCCAGGTGCGCGCCGTCACCGTCGCGGTCCCGACGGCGTGCCACGCGGAAGTCGGGCTGCGGGTGCTGCGCCGCGGCATCCCCATCCTCATGGAGAAGCCGCTCGCCGCCACCGTGGCCGAGGCCGACGAGCTGATCGCCGAGGCCGCGCGGCAGGGCGTCCAGCTGCAGGTCGGGCACATCGAGCGCTTCAACCAGGCGCTGCGCGCCGCCGAGCCGCTGCTGCATCATCCGCTGTATCTCGAGAGTCAGCGCCTCGCGTCCTTCCAGCCGCGCGGCACCGACGTCGCCGTCGTGCTCGATCTCATGATCCACGACCTCGACCTGATCCTGCACCTCACCGGTGGCGCCGAGGCCATCGACGTGCGCGCCTCGGGCGTGGCGGTGCTCTCGCAGCACCTCGACATGGCCAACGCGCGCGTGGAGTTCCAGGGCGGTGTGGTGGCCAATGTCACCGCCTCCCGCGTGGCCCGCGATCGCGTGCGGCGGCTGCGGATCTTCCAGGCCAACGGCTACCTCTCGCTCGACCTCGCCACCGGCCGCGGCGACTTCATGCGCCTGCGCGACGGTTGGCGCCCCGGCATTGCCCAGGAGCTCTCCGACATCGTGGAGTTCATCCCGCTCAACGCCCCTGAGGCCGACGCGCTCTCGCTCGAGTTGCACAGCTTCATTCACGCCGTGCGGGGCGACCGCGAGGCGGTGATCACCGGCGAGGAGGGCAGGGCGGCACTCGCGCTGGCGCTCCGCGTCACCGATGCGGTGACCACCACGCCACTGTCCCTGCTCGGCGGGAGCATGACCGCCGCAACCCCCCGCATATTCCTGTCGGCGGGTGAGCCATCCGGCGACCTGCACGGGGCGGCGGTGGTGAGGGCCCTGCGAGAGCGAATGCCCTCCGCCGCGCTCGACGCGTTCGGGGGGCCGCGCATGGCGGCGGCGGGGGCCAACGTGCGGTTTTCCATGGAGGGGTTCGCGGCCTTCGGCATCGTGGAGATCCTCGAGAAGATCCCGGCGCACTTCCGGCTGCTCCGCCGCATGAAACGCGCGTTCGCCCGCTCGGAGTACGATCTCGTCATCCTCATCGACTATCCCGGGTTTCACCTGCATGTCGCCGAGGCCGCGCACCGCGCCGGCATTCCGGTGCTCTACTACATCGCGCCGCAGCTCTGGGCCTGGCGCCCGCAGCGCGCGCGCCGCCTCGCCGCCGCTTGCGACCGGCTCGCCGTGATCCTCCCCTTTGAGGAAGCCTTCTTCCGCAACGTCGGCGTGAACGCCGAATACGTGGGCCATCCGCTGCTCGACCGCGAGGCGCCGCCCTCCCGCGCCGCGGCGCGCGAGATGTTCGGCGTCTCGGCGGACCAGCGGGTGCTCGCCCTCTTTCCCGGCAGTCGCGCCGGGGAGATTCGCCGCCTCTGGGCGCCCTTCCGTGATGCCGCGCGATCACTGCTCGATCGCGGTGTGGCGACGCACGTCCTCGTGGCCGCCACGGATCAGGGTGACTATCCCGAACAGGGGCCGGTCACGCTCGTGTACGGCGCTTCGCCCGCAGTGGCCGCGGCCGCCGATGCCGCCATCGTGAAGTCGGGCACCTCGACCCTCGAGGCCGCCCTCACCGATACGCCGATGGTCGTGCCGTACAAGGTGAATGCGCTCACCGCGTTCCTCACTCGCCGGCTCGTAACCGTGCAGTGGGTGAGCCTCGTCAACCTCGTGGCCGGCCGCGAAGTGGTGCCCGAGATCCTCCAGGAGCAGGTGACCACGGCGCGGCTGGTCGAGGCGGTGGCACCGCTGCTCGATCCGGCGCATCCCGCCACGCAGGCGCAGCGCGAGGGACTCTCCCTCGTGCGCCAGCGCCTCGGTACGCCCGGCGCGGCGGACCGGGTCGCCGACATGGCCACCGCACTGCTCGCGGCATGAAGATCCGGCTCTCGCCCCCCCAGGTCCGCGTCATCGCGCGCCCGCTCATCGCTGCGCTCGCGCGCACCTGGCGCTTCGAACTGCCACCCCGGTCCGACCTCGAGGATGCCGTGCGGGCCGGCAAGGCGGCTGTCGTGCTCGCCTGCTGGCATGAAGAGCTGCTGCCCCTGCTGTGGCACGGGCGGGGCGTCGGCATGGGTGTCGTCGTGAGTGGCTCGCGTGATGGGGAGTACGCCGCTCAGGTCGCCGAGGGGTTCGGCTACCGGCCGCTGCGCGGCTCGAGCAGCCGGCGCGGCGCGCGGGTGCTGCTGGAGGCTGTGCGCGAGCTGCAGGCGGGCACCAGCGTCACCTTCACCCCCGACGGCCCCCGTGGCCCGCGCCGGGTGTTCAAGTCCGGGGCGGCCCTCGCGGCGCAGCGCGCCGGGGTGCCGCTCGTCCCCATCCGCGCTACCCCGGCGAAGGCCTGGCGCCTGCGGTCCTGGGACCGCTTCGCCATCCCCAAGCCGGGCTCCCTGGTCCGCGTTGCCTACGGCGATCCCATCCAGGTCGGCCCCGGTTCGGAGGGCGTTTCGGAGGCCGCCGCGGTCGCCGAACGGGCACTGAACCTGCTTGGAGCGGCGGCATGATCGGGGGCCGGCGGGGCGATACCCACAGGTTCCTGCGCTGGCTCTGGACCAGCCGGCGTCCGGAGGCCCGCCTGGCCCGTGCCCCGCTCGTTCCCGCCTCCGCGCTCTGGCGGGCTGGCATGAAGCTCAGGGAGGCAGCGTACCGGCGTGGATGGGCCACGACGCATGACCTGCCCCTCCCGACGGTCGCCGTGGGGAACCTCACGGTGGGTGGCTCGGGCAAGACGCCCGTCGCCATATGGATAGCGAGACATTACGCCGCGCAGGGCCTGCGGCCGGGGATCCTGTTGCGGGGCTATGGCGGCGACGAGACGCTGGTTCATCGCCGCTCCGTGCCCGAGGCGATCGTCGTCGCCAACGCCGACCGGGTGGCCGGAGCGGAGGCAGCCCTGGCCCAGGGCGCCCAGGTGCTGGTGCTCGACGACGCGTACCAGCGGCTGGATGTGCGGCGCGACCTGAATCTCGCGGTCGTGGCCGCCGAGACCACCCGCGCCGTGCGCTGGGCAGTGCCTGCGGGGCCGTGGCGCGAGGGCGTGGAGGCGCTCGACCGGGCCGACGCGCTGATCGTCACCCGGAAGCGCGCCACTCCCGACGCGGCCGAGGTCCTGGCCGACGAGTTGTCGTCGCGCGTGGCCGGGCCCGTGGCGATCGCGCACCTGGGCCTGCGCCACCTGGAGGGGCTCGTCTCCGGCCGTCGCGTGGCTGCGAGCGAGTTGTCCGGGCGCCGCGTCGTGGCCGCCGCCGGCATCGCCGATCCCGACGCCTTCGTGGCCCAGGTCAAGTCCATCGGGGCGCAGGTGCAGGTGGCCACGTGGAAGGATCATCATGACTATCGCGACGAGGACCTCGCGTGGCTGGCCCATGCCGCGCGCCGCGCCGATCACGTCGTCATGACCGAGAAGGATGCCGTCAAGCTGCGTGATCGCTGGCCCGCCAGTGTGCCTGAGCCGCTCGTCGCCGTGCTCGGCCTCGAGTGGGAGCGCGCCGGGGATCGCATCGTCGCGGCGCTCGATGCCGTCGTCAACAGTGTGGATCGCCTTTAACCCAGGCCGTGCGCCGCGGCGCCGGAGAACCCAATGACCAGCATCGCCACCCATCGGGGCCAGCCCATCATCTCGCCCGACAAGGATCGCTTCCTCACCGAGGAAAATCCGTTCGAGGCGATGATGTCGCGGTTCGACTACGCAGCGCAGCGCCTCAGCCTCGACCCCGGCCTCTACAAGGTGCTGCGACACCCCGAGAAGCAGATCATCGT
This sequence comes from uncultured Gemmatimonadales bacterium, assembly GCA_963773095.1. Lineage (GTDB taxonomy): Bacteria > Gemmatimonadota > Gemmatimonadetes > Gemmatimonadales > GWC2-71-9 > JAGGAG01. The sequence continues at coordinate 376,702 of CAVYZY010000002.1, read as the reverse complement.
CGCCGTGCCGGTCCACCGGGACAACGGCGAGGTCGAGGTCTACACCGGGTATCGCGTCATTCACAACTCGTCGCGCGGGCCCGCCAAGGGCGGCATCCGGTTCGACATGAACGTGCATCTCGACGAGGTGAAGGCGCTGGCGGCGTGGATGACGTGGAAATGCGCGGTGGTCAATATTCCGTTCGGTGGCTCCAAGGGCGGTGTCATCTGTGATCCTTCCCACATGTCGATGCCCGAGCTCGAACGCCTCACCCGCCGCTACACCTCCGCCATCATCGATACCCTCGGTCCCGACTCGGACGTTCCCGCGCCCGACGTGAACACCAACGAGCGTGTCATGGCGTGGGTCATGGACACCTACTCCATGCACAAGCGCCACACCGTCACCGCCGTCGTAACCGGCAAGCCCATCGAGATGGGCGGGTCGCTCGGTCGTCGCGAGGCCACCGGCCGCGGCTGCATGATCGTCACCCTGAAGGCTCTGGCCCGGCTCGGCATGCCGGTGAAGGGCGCGCGGGTCGCGGTGCAGGGCTTCGGCAATGTCGGCTCCATCGCCGCCCAGCTGCTGGAGCAGGCCGGGTGCACCATCGTTGCCGTGAGTGACAAGACCGGCGGCATCTGGAACGCGAAGGGACTCGACGTCACTGACCTGCTCGAGCATGTGCGGAAGAACAAGTTCCTCACCGGGTATCCGAAGGGCGAGGGGATCACCAACGAGGAACTGCTGACCGTGGACTGCGACGTGCTCGTCCCTGCCGCCCTCGAGAACGTGATCACCAGCAAGAACGCCGCGACCATCAGGGCGAAGGTCATCTGCGAGGGTGCCAACGGCCCCACCACGGCCAACGCCGACAGGATCCTCGAGGAGAAAGGCGTCTTCGTCATCCCCGACATCCTCGCCAACGCCGGTGGCGTCACCGTGAGCTACTTCGAGTGGGTCCAGGACCGCGGCGGCTACTTCTGGGACGAGGAGACGGTGAACCAGCGGCTGGAGAAGATCATGGTCCGCTCGTTCGACGAGGTGGCGGGCATGTCCGACACCCACGCGCTGAACATGCGGACCGGCGCCTACATGCTGGCCATCGAGCGGGTCGCGGCCGTGCACCGGCTGCGGGGCATGTACGCGTAACGGGTGAAGCTCACCCTCGCCGCCGTCGGCCGGCTGCGGCCGGAATACCGGGCCCTCGCCGACGAGTATGCCTCGCGGGTCACCCGGTTCGTGGAGTTCGCCGAGGTGGAGGTGCGCGAGGCCACGCGCGCGCCCTCGCCAGCGGTGCAGTTGAAGGAAGAAGCCGCCCGGCTGCGCGAGAAGCTGCCCGCCGGGAGCCGCGTGGTCGTCCTCGACCGGGCGGGGAAGGGCCTCTCGAGCGAGGCCCTCGCAGAGGAGCTCGATCGCTGGCGCGTCGGCGCCCGGCCCGTGTGCCTCGTCATCGGCGGCTCCAATGGCCTCGCCCCCGAACTCGTCGAATCCGCCGATCTCGCCTGGAGCCTCGGCCCCCTTACTTTGCCGCACGAACTGGCGCGCGTCGTGGTGCTGGAGCAGGTCTATCGTGCCTGGACCATCCTCCGCGGCGAGCCCTACCACAAGTGAGCTGGACCGTGCTTCGTGACTCTCGACTCTCGACTCTTAACTCTCGACGCCGTGCCTGAGTGGTTCACCGAGTGGTTCAACGACGACTACCTCGCCCTCTATCCCCATCGCGATGCGGCGGAGGCGGAGCAGCTGGTCTCGCTCATCGCGCGCTGCACGCAGTGGACCGGCGCGTGGCGCATCCTCGATGTCGGCTGCGGTCCCGGCCGCCATGCGGCGGCGCTCGACCGCGCCGGGCTCCGCCCCATTGGCCTCGATCTCTCCCGGGTCCTGCTGCACCGCGCCCGCGAGGTGACGGCGGCGCCACTGGTGCGCGCCGACATGCGGCACCTGCCGATCCGCGCGCGATCCATGGACGCCTGCCTGAGCCTTTTCACCAGTTTCGGGTACTTCGAGAGCGACGCCGAGCACGCCCGCACGATCGCCGGCATGGCGGAGGTCCTGCGGCCCGCGGGCTGGTTCGTGCTCGACTTCCTCAATGCGGCACAAGTGCGCGCGCGCGTGAGCGGGGGCACGGGCGCGCTCGAGCCGGGGGAGCGGGGAAGCCGCCTGCGCCGGTACCTTTCGGCCGATCAGCGGCACGTCATCAAGGAGATTCATCTGGCGGATGGCCGGCAGTTCATTGAGCGCGTGCGTCTCTACGACGCGGCTGACCTTGAGGCGATGCTCATCGCGGCAGGTATCTCGGTCCGGCACCGGTTCGGCGACTACCAGGGCGCGGCGCTCGTCGACGGCGCCCCGCGTGCCCTGCTGATCGGGCAGGCGGCATGAGTATCCAGCTCGTCACCACGCCGCTGCGCGAACGCCTGCCGATGCCGTCGCCGCGCGCCGGCGGCGTGGATCCCCGCGTGCTCGAGGCGGCGGTGGTGCCCGTCGGTCATCCCGATCCGCGCGCTCGATTGCTCCAGCCCGGCGCCCTCGTGGTCACCACCGGGCAGCAGCCCGGGCTGTTCACCGGGCCCCTCTACACCGTCTACAAGGCTGTCTCCATCACCACCCTCGCCCGGCGGCTGGAGGCGCTCTGGCAGCGGCCCGTCGTGCCCGTGTTCTGGCTCGCTACCGACGATCACGACTTCGCCGAAGCCACTCGCGCCGCGTGGCCCGCGCCCGACGGCAGCGTGCGCCACGTGATCCTCCGCGAGCGCGCCGCCGATGCGGTGATGGCGCCGATGTACCGTGAGGCGCTCGGCCCCGAGATCGTCACCGCCCTGGCCACGCTCAGGGCCGATCTCCCCGGCGACGGCTTCGCCGATGAGACCCTGGCCTGGCTGGAGCGCCACTATCACGCCGACGCGACCGTCGGCGCTGCCTACGCGGGTGCCCTCGCCGAGCTGGTGGCGCCACTCGGTGTCGTCTGCCTCGATGCCGGATGTCGTGCGCTGAAGCAGCTCGCGGCACCCGTCATGATGCGCGCGCTCTCCCAGGCCCGGGCGATCGAGGAGCCGCTGGTCCCGCTTGCCGCCGAGCTGGCCCGCCAGGGCGAGGATCCCGGCGTGGCCGTGGGTGACGGTGCGACGCTCGTGTTCCTCGACGGTGCCCAGGGACGCGACCGCCTCGTACGCGCCGGTAGTGACTTCCGCGATCGGCGTAGTGGCCAGACGTACACCATGGCCGAACTCTCTGCGATTGCGGCATCGGAACCGGAACGTCTCTCGCCCAATGTGCTGCTGCGTCCGGTGGTGGAGAGCGCCGTGCTGCCGACGGTCGCGTACGTCGCCGGTCCCGGCGAGCTGCGCTATCTCGCCCTCACGCCGCCGGTGTACGCGGCGCTCGGCATGGACCGCCAGCTCCCGGTCGCCCGCTGGTCCGGCCTCGTCATCGAGCCCAGGGTGGAACGCGTCATGGCCAAGTTCCGCCTCACGGTGGACGACCTGCGCGGGCCCGATGGCGCCATCGAGGGACGCATCGCGCGGTCCCAGTTGCCGCAGGGCGCCATTGCCGGCATCGCCCGGCTCCGCCAGGCGCTCGAGGAGGAGTACGGCGGCCTTGCGGCCGCCGCCGTCGGTATCGATCCGACTCTCGAGAAGACGGTGCAGGGTGCCCGCGGCAACGCGCTGCGTGGCGTCGAGGAGATCGAGAAGAAGCTGGTGCAGCACCTGAAGAAGCGCAGCGAGACCGAGCTGGGCCAGGTGGCGCGCGCCCGGAACCTCGTGCGGCCCGACGGAAAACCGCAGGAGCGCGTCTTCACCGTGGCCCCGTTCCTGGCGCGGAACGGCCGGGGCTTCCTCGACGCCGTGCTGGCCGAGGCCGGCGCCTGGTACGCTGGCGCCCTTGAAGGGGTGGGGGCCCGCTCCTAGGTTCGAGGATCAATGTCCATCATCGCCCTGCTGCTCCTCGTTGCATTGATGATTCCCATCATGGGCATCGTCTTCGACTCGCCCATCGGGCGGGCGCTTGCGCGCCGTCTCGAGGGGCCGTCGCAGGAACCGGCCGGCATCGCGGAACTCGCCAAGAAGGTGGACCTGCTCGAGAGCGACGTGGACGACCTCTCTCGCGCCGTGCAGGAGCTCAAGGAGGAGAATCAATTCCTCCAGCGGCTCATCGAAGACGCTCCGCCTCGCACCCTCCCACCGCCACCCAACGCCTGACCACCATTCCAGCCAGGCCGGCGCTGCGACGCGGCTCAGCGCTGATGGTGGCGCTGGGCATCCTGGCCAGCCGCGTCGTCGGGCTCGTCCGGATGCGGGTGCTGGGGCACTACCTCGGCGTCGGCGACGCGGCCGACGCCTTCGCGGCCGCGTTCCGCATCCCCAACCTGCTGCAAAACCTCTTCGGCGAGGGCGCGCTCTCCGCCTCGTTCATCCCCGTATACGCCCGGCTGCTCGGCGCCGGCAACGAGGTGCAGGCGAGAAAAGTGGCGCGGGCCGTCGGTGCGCTGCTGGCGCTGGTGGTCGGCGTCCTCGTGCTGCTTGGCGTGCTCGCCACGCCCTTCCTCATCGACCTCATCGCGCCCGGCTTCGAGGGCGACAAGCGCGAGCTGACCATCCGGCTGGTCCGGATCTTCTTCCCCGGTGCGGGACTCTTCGTCATCTCCGCCTGGTGCCTCGGAGTCCTCAACAGTCACGGGAAGTTCTTCCTTTCCTACGCCGCGCCCGCCGTCTGGAACCTCGCGATCATCGCGGCACTGCTCTTCTGGGGCGGGCGCGTGGGCGAGGTGGAACTCGTCGTGGTCGCGGCCTGGGGCTCGGTGGTCGGCGCGGCGCTGCAGGTGCTGGTGCAGCTCCCCACGGTGACGGCGATGCTGAAGGGGATGCGCGGCAGTGTCGAGGGCACCACCGACCACGTCCGCACCGTCATCCACAATTTCCTTCCCGCGTTCCTGAGCCGCGGGGTCGTGCAGATCAGCGCCTACGTCGATACGCTCATCGCGACCCTCCTGCCGAGCGGTGCGGTGGCGGCGCTGAGCTACGCCCAGAATCTCTACGTGCTGCCCGTGAGCCTCTTCGGCATGTCGGTTTCGGCCGCCGAGCTGCCCCGCATGTCGGGCGAGTCGGGGGCGTCCATCGACCAGCGTGACCGCGACGCGCACCTGCGCGCGCGGCTCGAGGCGGGGCTCCGCCAGATCTCGTACTTTGTCATTCCGACATGTGGCATCTTCCTGGCGCTGGGCCAGGTTGTGGCCGCCGCCCTCTTCGAGACCGGCCGCTTCAATCGCGCCGACAGCTTCTACGTGTGGCGCATCCTCGCCGGCGCCGGGATCGGGCTCCTCCCCGGAACCCTGGGCCGCCTCTATTCCTCCACGTTCTACGCGATCCAGGACACCCGCACCCCGATGCGGTTCGCGATCCTCCGCGTGCTGACTGGAATTGCACTCGGGTTTCTGCTGGCGGTGTACCTGCCGCGGATGTACGGCATTGAAGCTGCCTGGGGAGCGCCCGGTCTGGCCCTCGCGGGGAGCCTTGCCGGATGGCTCGAGTTCCTCCTGCTGCGCCGTTCGCTCTGCCGTGTCGTCGGGCGCGCCGTGAGCGACGCCGGGCTCCTGGCGCGGCTCTGGGGCGCGGCCGCGGTGGCCGCCGCCGGCGCCTGGGGCGTCCTGCGGCTCGTGTACCAGCGGCCGCCCATCCTCGTGTTCGTCGTGGTCATGGGCTGCTATGCCGCCATCTACGTCGCCAGCACCCACCTGATGGGCATCCGCGAGGCCCGCGCCTTCGTCGCCCGGCTCAGCCGAGGCAGGGTGAACAGGCAGGGCGGGTAAGGCGGGTCGCTCCGGCGCGTCGAATGGGGATGGCTCCGAAGGCTCTGTTGCCCGGCGCGTCCGGGATCGACGCTGACAAATTTGGCAGGTGCTGGGAGCGACGGCACGAGAGCCGGAGGAGCCGCCCCAGAGACGCGCCCTCCCTATTCGTGACTCTACCGGCGAACTTTCAGGCATGACGGTGAAGGATGGGACGCGCGGCGAGGCCGGCGCGCCGGACGCGCTGCAGCGCAAGCTCGAGACATTGCCCGACGGGCCGGGCGTGTATCTGTGGAAGGATGCGCAGGGCCAGGTGCTGTACGTGGGCAAGGCCAAGCGCCTGAGTTCGCGCGTGCGCAGCTATTTCGCCAGTGATCCCGTCGCCTCCCCCAAGCTCATCCTGCTCCGCCGCCTCATCGCCGACGTTGAGACCGTGGTGACCGCCACCGAGGCGCAGTCGCTGCTGCTCGAGAACAACCTCATCAAGGAATACCGTCCCCGCTTCAACGTCCGGCTCAAGGACGACAAGAGCTATCCCTCCATCGCGGTCACGACGGGGGAGCCATTTCCCCGCGTGCTGGTCACCCGCCGCCGCGACCTCAGCGGGGCCCGCTATTTCGGCCCGTTCACCGATGTGTCCCAGTTGCGGCGTGCGCTGGCCATCGTGCGCCGCATCTACACCGTCCGCAGCTGCGCGGACGACCTCCCGCGCGAGCGCCGCGAACGGCCCTGCCTCGACTATCACATCGGTCGCTGCAAGGCGCCGTGCGTTGGCTGGCAGACCGAGGCTGACTATCGCGCCATGATCGACGAAGTCCTCGCCTTCCTCGAGGGGCGCACCCAGGACATCCGGCTTCGCGTTCGCGAGCTGATGGCCGTGGCGGCGGAGCACGAGGACTTCGAGCGCGCCGGCGAGCATCGCGATGCCCTCCGCTGGCTCGAGAAGCTCGAGGAGACCTCCGCCGTCGAGATCGTTGGCAGCGGCGATGCCGACGTCATCGGCTTTGCCCGCGATGGCGACGACGCCGTGGCCGTCCTCCTGCGCGTGCGCGACGGCAAGGTGCTGGGCAGGGAACATCGCTTCCTCGAGAACGTCGAGGGCGAGGAGGATCCCGTCATCCTCAACGCGTTCATCGTGCGCTACTACCTCCCCGCCGACGCCCGCGTGCTGCGCGTGGTGCTGCCGTTCCCGCCCGCCGAGCTGGAGCTCCTCGCCGAGCTCGAGCCCGCGACCGACTGGGCGCTGCCCCAGCGCGGCATCATGCATCGCTGGCTCATGCTCGCGGAGCAGAACGCCCGGCACCTCCTCGAGAGCCTGCGCATCGAGTCCTTCGAGACCGAGGAGCGCGCCGAGGATCCCGTCTACGCGCTGGGCCGCGACCTCGGCCTGCAGAAGGTGCCGCGCAGTCTCGTGTGCGTGGACATCTCCCACAACGCCGGCCGGGACACCGTCGGGTCGCTCGTCTGGTTCGAGGGCGGGCGGCCGCGCAAGAGCGAGTACCGCAAGTTCCGCATCGGCGGGCTCGGGCAGCAGGACGACTTCGCCGCCATCCACGAGGTAATCACCCGCTACCTGACGCGCCGCCGCGACGAGGGCCTCCCGCTCCCCGACCTCATGGTCATCGACGGCGGGAAGGGCCAGCTCGGGGCGGCACTCGAGGCGGCGCGCGCCCTCGACATGGGCGAGGTCACCTTCGCGAGCCTCGCCAAGAAGGAAGAGGAGGTCTTCATTCCCGGGCGGGCCGAGAGCCTCCGGCTGCCACGCCGCAGTCCGTCGCTGCGCCTGCTCCAGCGCGCCCGCGACGAGGCGCACCGTTTCGGCGTGGCCTACAGCCGCAAGCGGCGCTCGGAACGCACCATCACCTCCGAGCTGCTCAACGTTCGCGGTATCGGCGCCAAGCGCCGGCGCCTCCTCCTCGAGCGCTTTGGCAGCCTGGCCGGGGTGCGCTCCGCCACCGTCTCCGAACTCGCCAGCGTCGAGGGCGTCTCCACCCGCCTCGCCGAACGCATCCTCGAGCACCTCCAGGGCAGCTGAACATGAATCTCGACTGGATCCTCGCCTGTTCGGCGTGCGCCAACACGCGCGCCCCCGACGGCCTGCCGACCGTCTGCGACCTCTGCGGACAGCCCTGGCTCGTGCGGTACCAGCGCGCGGCGCCCACCGTTACCGCCCGCGCGGAGGTGCGCCGCGGCCACGGGATGTGGCGCTTCCGTCCCTTCCTCCCGCTCGCGGTGGGCGAACACCCGGTCACGCTCGGTGAAGGCGACACCCCGCTGCTCCACCTCTGGCGCACCGGCGCGCGCCTGGGCCTCCCCGATCTCTGGCTCAAGGATGAGGGCACCAACCCCACCGGCTCCTTCAAGGCACGTGGACTGAGCGCGGCGGTCACCCGGGCGGTGGCCGCGGGGGCCACCCGCTTCGTCATTCCGACCGCCGGCAACGCCGGGGTGGCCCTCTCCGCCTATGCCAGTCGTGCCGGCGTGCAGGCGCGGGTCTTTGCGCCGCGCACCACGCCCCGCGTGATCCTGGCGCAGGTACGCGTCTTCGGCGCCGAGCTCGAGCTGGTGGATGGCCACATCGGCGACGCCGGCCGGCTCGCTGCCGCCTGGGGTACGGCGGAGGGCGCGTACAATGTGTCCACCCTGCGCGAACCGTATCGCATCGAGGGGAAGAAGACGCTCGCCTTCGAGATCGCGGTGCAGTTCGGGTGGACCATGCCCGACGTCATCATCTATCCAGCGGGTGGCGGTACCGGGCTCATCGGCATGTGGAAGGCATTCAACGAGCTGATCGAGGCCGGCTGGGTGCAGGGAACACCGCCCCGGTTCTACGCGGTCCAGTCCACCGGCTGTGCGCCGGTGGTGCGCGCGTTCGAGTCCGGCGCCGACCATGGCGAGCCGTGGATCGATCCGCAGACAGTCGCCGCCGGGCTTCGGGTGCCGGCCCCCCTTGGCGACCGGCTCATGCTGCGGGCGCTCCGCGACAGCGGTGGCGGCGCCATTGCGGTATCCGACGAGGAATTGACCGAGGCCGCGCGGGTGGCGTCGAGCACCGAGGGCGTCGACGTGTCCCCCGAGGGTGGGGCCGCATTCGCCGCGGCGGGACACCTGCGCCGGCAGGGGACACTCGGGCCGGAATCGCGGGTTGTGATCTTCAACACAGGCGCTGGATGGCTATACCGGGCTTGAGTTTGCGGTCGCCCGTCGGCCGGGCGATATTTGGACCGCGACGTGCAGTACCTGACGCGATGGTTCTCAACCCGGAGTTGCAAGCGCGATGATGAAGAAGCCCGTGATGGTCTCGGCGTTCCTGGTGGCAATTTCTGCGGTGCCCGCAGCCGCACAGAGCAACCCGGCGGTGGCGAAGGCCATGTTCGATCAGGCCGGCGGCAAGTACAAGTCACCCGCCTGCTCCGCGGACAGGGGCAAGCAGTTCAACGTCTCGAGCGGCTATACCTACCTCAAGTCGGCGATCGAGTCGAAGAACGACCCGAAGCCGCTGCTCGCATCGGCCAATCGTGTCATCCTCGAAGCCATCACCACCGACGGGCAGGACAAGGCGGTATCGGCTTGGTACGGACTCGGCTGGGTCGACCTGTTCCAGGGCGATGTGGCCGGCGCTGACACGGCGCTGGCGCGCGCTGAAAAGCTGGGGCCCGACTGCAAGGCCGAGATCGACCGGCTCCGCTACATCGCGTACGTCCCGATTGCCAACTCCAGTGTCACGGCGCTGCAGGGCGGCGATACCACTGCGGCGCTCAAGGCGCTTCAGCAGGCGGCTGCGCTGCGGCCCAGCGCGGCGTTTGCGCCGTACTACATCGGCGTCATCTACTCCGACCGCGGTCAGAAGGACAGCGCATACGCCTACTTTGCCAAGGTCATTGCCGGCACGTCCAGCGACTCGAACGACGCGAAGCTCCGCGATCGGGCGCTCTACGCTCAGGCGGCCCTGCTCATCAACGGCAACAGGGCGGCCGAAGCCGTTCCGCTGCTGGAGAAGTACCTCAAGGCCAATCCCGGCGATAAGGATGCCCAGAAGGCGCTCGCGCGCGCGTACCGCGCCACCGGCCAGACCGAGAAGGCGCAGGCGCTCGACGCCGTGACCGGCAGCACCACCGCTGCTGGACCCACGGCCAACACCGAACTCGCTGACGCCACGAAGCTCTACAATGACAAGGACTATGCCGGTGCGGCGGCACTCCTCACCAGGGTCCTGGCAGCCGAGCCCACGAATGTGAGCGCCCTGCAGGCGCAGGCGAATTGCTACCTCGCGCTCAAGGATGGACCGCTGCTCTCCGCGTCGGCCGCCAAGCTGGTGGCGGCCGAGCCGCTCAACCAGGACGCGCTGCGGCTTCAGCGGGCGGGCTATCAGCTCAGCAAGCTGCCCAAGGAAGCGAACGCCGTCGGCGAGCGGATCCTCGGCTTGCCGGCCAAGGTCGTGATCACCGAGCTCACCCTCAAGCCGGCGAGTGCGAGCCTGGGTGGCACGGCCACCGGCCTGCAGGCGGCCGACGCCAAGACGGGGAATCCGATTCCTGCCGCGCCGTTCACGCTCGTGTTCGAGATGCTCGACAAGTCGGGCAGGACCGTCGCGACCCAGGAAGTGGCGTTCGAGCCGCTCGCTCCCGATGCGACGAAGGACTTCGCCTTCGAGGCAAAGGGCGAGGGCATCAGCAGCTACAGGTACACCGTCAAGAAGTAGGGAGCCTGACTGCCATCACACGGTGAGGCCATGAAAGCGTCGCCCGGTGCGGCGAGTTCCGAGGGTGGTCTCACGACCACCCGGGCTTCGTTCATCGAGCAGGCCCAGGCAAATGGTGAGCTGTACATCCATCAGCCGTACGAGTTGTACAGCGACGCCAACCACGAAGCGTGGCGGCAGCTGTACCACCGCATGGAAGACCGGTGGCAGCGCTATGCCAATCCCCGCTTCCTCGAGGGCATCGGCAGTCTCTGCCTCGATCCGACGCGCGTGCCGCGGCTGGACGATGTCAACAGCTTCCTGAGCCCGCTTACGGGGTTCAAGGCCAAGGCGGTCAGCGGCTACGTGCCGTCGTTCCTCTTCTTCGATTGCCTGCGGAATCGCGAGTTTCCCACTACCATCACGATCCGCGATGCGGGGATGCTCGACTACCTCCCCGAGCCCGACATCTTCCACGACATTGCCGGCCACGTGCCGATGCACACCGATCGGGCCTTCGCCGACACGCTGGTGCGCTTCGGTGACTGTGCCCACACGGCGGCCGAGATCGTGGCCGGGATCAAGGACGAGCGCGAGAAGATCCGCCGTATGACGAGCATCTACAAGGCGATGGCGCGGTTCTTCTGGTTCACGATCGAGTTCGGCCTCATGCGGAGCGGGGACGGCCTCAAGGTGTACGGCAGCGGCCTCCTCAGCTCCTACGGCGAGATCGCCCACGCCATCGACTCGGCGGAAGTACAGCGCTATCCCGTGCAGCTCGAGTGGGTCATCAATCAGTACTTCGAGATCGACAGCTACCAGCCGCTGCTGTTCGTGGTCGACTCGTTCGATCACCTGTTCTCGCTGGTGGACCAGCTCGAGCGCTGGATGCGTTCCGGCAGGCTGGATAACGTGTCGGGCGGGGAACCGGCCGTGAGCGAGGCCGACCTGCGCAGCTTCCTGGTGGCCGCGGTCGGGAAGTAGCCGGGCCATCGGCCCATGGCAACGCACACACGGCGAGGGTGACTCGCTCCGGAATGTCTGCATCGCGCCGGGGACCGGGATACCGGTCGTCGGGGTATCGCGCTAGGTTTCAGGCACTTGCGGGTGTAGCTCAGTTGGTAGAGCATCAGCTTCCCAAGCTGAGGGTCGCGGGTTCGAACCCCGTCGCCCGCTTGAAGGTCGGTCGCGACGCGACCGGCCTTTGTTTTCCCCCCACTCCGGCCCTGCGCCGGCGGACTGACCATGGAACTCCAGCCGCTCGACTGGTTCATCGTCGTCCTGTCCATCGTCATCTCGTTCATCCCGGCGATCGTCCTCGCCCGGCGTGCCGGCTCCAGCACCGCGGAGTTCTTCACCTCCGGACGCGCCGCCCCCTGGTGGCTCATCGGCGTGTCGATGGTCGCCACCACCTTCAGCACCGATACGCCCAACCTCGTCACCAACCTCGTGCGCGAGAAGGGCGTCGCCAACAACTGGGCCTGGTGGTCGTTCCTGCTCACCGGCATGCTCACCGTGTTCTTCTACGCCCGGCTCTGGCGTCGCTCCGGCGTGCTCACCGATCTCGAGTTCTACGAGCTGCGCTATGCCGGCGGGCCCGCCTCGTTCGTGCGCGGCTTTCGCGCCGTCTACCTCGGCCTGTTCTTCAATGCCGTGATCATGGCCACGGTGAACCTCGCTGCCGCCAAGATCGCCAACGTCATGCTCGGCTGGCCCATGTGGCAGACGCTCACCATCTGCGCCGCGATCAACATCGCCTTCGCCGCTACCTCCGGCCTCTGGGGCGTGCTGGTCACCGACTTCATCCAGTTCGGCATCGCGATGGGTGGGTCGTTCGCCGCCGCGTACTACTCGCTCAAGCAGCCCGAGGTGGGGGGTCTCGCCGGGCTGGTGAGCAAGCTCGATCCCCGCACGCTCTCGCTGCTGCCCGACTTCGGCGACTGGGGGCTTACGCTGTCGGTGCTGATCATTCCGCTCACGGTCCAGTGGTGGTCGGTATGGTATCCCGGTTCGGAGCCGGGCGGGGGGAGCTACGTGGCGCAGCGCATGCTCGCTGCCAAGTCGGAGCGCGATGCGCTGGCGGGCACGCTCTTCTTCAACGTGGCGAACTACGCCCTCCGCTCCTGGCCCTGGATCATCACCGCGCTGGCGTCGCTGCTGGTCTACCCGACGCTCGACGACATCGCCCGCACCTTCCCCTACGTCGATCCGCGGCTGCTGGGCCATGACATGGCGTACTCCGCCATGCTCAAATTCCTGCCCCACGGCGTGCTCGGCCTCATGGTGGCCGGCTTGCTCGCCGCCTACGTCTCCACGATCTCGACGCACCTCAACTGGGGCACGTCGTATCTGGTGCACGATTTCTACCGCCGCTTCCTGCGGAAGGACGCGAGCGAGAAGCACTACGTGGCGGTTGGAAGGCTGGTCACCGGGCTGCTGATGATCGTGGCCGCCGGCCTCACCTTCGTGCTCGACTCGGCGCGACAGGCGTTCGACTTGATGCTCTCGGTGGGGGCGGGGACGGGACTGATCTACCTGTTGCGCTGGTTCTGGTGGCGCATCAACGCCTGGAGCGAGATCGCGGCGATGGTGAGCTCCTTCGTCGTGTCGGCCGGGTTCTTCGTTGCCGCGAAGAACGGGCACGGGGTGCCGTCGCACGTCTCGCTGCTCGCGTCCGTGCTGACCACCACCGTCGTGTGGCTCGTCGCGACCTATCTCACGAAGCCGACCGATGCGGCCACGCTCGAGGCGTTCTATCGCCGCATCCGGCCCGCCGGTCCCGGCTGGGCAGCGGTCCGTGCCGCCACCGGGCTTGGACCGTCGCCCGACAGCCTGTCACAGGCGCTGCTCGGCTGGGTGCTCGGCTGCACCTTCGTGTTGGCGGCGATGTTCGGGACGGGAAGCATGCTCTACGGCAAGTGGCCCCAGGCCTCGATGTGGATTGTCGTGTTCGTGGTGAGCGGCACTTCTCTGGCGCGGCTCCTGCCCAGGCTCTGGGCGCCATCGCGGGAGGCCCAGGGGTCCAGAGTCTAGAGTCTAGGGTCCAGCGTTGAGGTTACCTCGACCCTCGACCCTAGACTCAGACCCTAGACTCTGTACCGCACCCTCAAACTCCACCCGCTGCTCCTCCAGCGACACCAACAACGCCACCTGCGCTCGCGCCCGCTCCAGGTTGTGCTCCCGGTGCGAGGTCGCGAAGTAGGTGTCGCCCTCCAGGTAGTCCGTCAGGAACCGGATCGCCTGCTCCCAGGTGATGACCCGCCCCGCTGGTTCCAGCAGGGCGCGCTCCGCCGGTGTCAGCAGGCCGCCGCTGCCACCGAGGTAACCTTCCAGCAGCGCCTCAAAGAGTTCCCGCTCAGCCACGACCTGGCCCAGCGCCGTCGCATCCTCCGCCGCCAGGCTCACGCTCGAGCGTACCAGGTCGCCGAAATCGAAGAGCGGCGTGCCCGGCATCACCGTGTCGAGGTCGATCACCATCGCGGCCCGGCCCGACACCGAATCGAAAAGCACGTTCCCGATCTTGGCGTCGTTGTGCGCTACGCGCGTGGGGATCGCACCCGCCCGGAGCGGTGCCACGAGCAGCGGTGCCAGCGCGCGGTGGCGCAACACCAGGGCGATCTCCTCTCGCGCCCGGTCCACCCGGCCCATGACATTCCGCGCGATTGCCGACTCGAGCCGCGCCAGCCGGGCCGGCGTGTCGTGAAATCCCGGGATGGTCTCGGTGAGCTGCCCGGCATCCAGCGTTGTCGCGATCAGCGCGAACGCGCCGAAGGCGCGGCCCGCCTCGCGCGCATCCGCCACGCCTGTCACCTTCACCGTGCCCCGGGCGCCGGGCAACACCGCCCAGCAGCGCCACAACTCCCCGTCGCCATCATACGCCCAGGCCTCATCGCCCGGCGTTCGCAGGAGGGCGGGCAGGGCGATGTCCGATGCGGCCGCGGCAGCACCGGCGAGCACCACCTCGATGTTCCGCATCACCAGCTCCGGCGATGGAAACACCGCGCGGTTGACGCACTGCAGGAGCCAGCGGGGCGCGCCGCCGCCATCGGCGATGAAGAACGACGCATTGATGTGCCCGCCCCGCGCGGGAACCACGCGTGCGTCGGCCAGTGTGAGCCAGCGTCCGGCCATCCGTTCCGCGATGCCGGGGTCGCTCATGGCCAGAGCGGGGCAGGGTAGTCGCCGCGGGCCGCGAGCCGCGCCAGGTGCGCCCGCACCACGGTCGCATCCTCGGGAAAAGTCACCCCGCACCACTGCGATGACGCCGGGAGCACCTTCACCTTCTGGCCCTCCGCGATGGCCACCGCGATCGCCTCCGGCAGGTAGTACTCGTCGCAGGTCAGGTCGGCGCGCGTGAGAAACGCCTTGAATGCCCGCTCGATCACGTCGAAGACCGTGGGCGTGAGGCCCCACATGTTCATCGACACCACGGCGTCTCCCGGGATGATCCGCTGCAGCGGGGCTCCGCCCCACAGCGTGCCATCGCCTTCGGCGTGGATCCCCCGCACCTCGTCGAGGCCGGTCAGCGTGCCGTCGGCATCGATGCGGCACACCGCGCGGTTGACCGGACCCGATGGTGAAAGCGTATCCTCGATCCTGAAGCCGGCCAGGTGCCACGCCGCCGTTGCACCTCGGTCGCCGTGCCTCGCCTCGACCAGTGCGCGGTAGGGCGCTGCACCGTAGAAATCGTCTCCATTGACCACGATGAACGGGCCATCCACCGCCGGCCAGGCCGCCCGGATTGCGTGCGCCGTGCCCCAGGGCCGCGCCCGGCCCTCCGGCAGGCTCGTGCCGGCCGGGAGGTCGTCGAGGCGCTGGGTTACGGCCGAGACCTCCATTGACGCGCCGTAACGCCGCTGGAGCCCCGGCAGCAGCGCGAGGGCATCCGGCCGGACGATCAACACCACCCGGTCGATCCCGGCACGCGCCGCGTCGAAAATGGCGTAGTCCATCAGCGTCTCACCGCGGGGGCCAAGCGCCGTGAATTGCTTGTCCCCGCCGAAGCGCGAGCCGAGGCCGGCCGCGAGCACGACTAGCGTTGGAGCGGTCGCGAAAACCTCCTTGAAGGGGCCTCTTAACAAAGTTGAGGCGTGACTGTGGAAGCTCTTGTGCACCTTGCATTTACGCAAGGAGCACACCATCTTCACGCCATGATTCGCGTTACTGCCGTGGAGCCCGGGACGATCGGCGCCGAACTGGGGCTGGAACCGGGAAGCGAGCTCCTCAGCGTCAACGGGCGGGAGCTCGATGATTTCCTCGATTGGGAGTTTCTCACTTCCGAGGAAAACTTCATTCTCCACGTGCGGCAGCCGGACGGCGAGGAACTCGAGTTCGACATCGAGCGCCCGCTCGAGGAGCCGATGGGGCTGGGCCTGGAGCCGCCCCGCATCCGTCGGTGCGCCAATCGCTGCGACTTCTGCTTCGTGGATGGCAACCCCCAGGGGCTGCGCGACGTGCTCTACATCCGCGACGACGACTACCGGCTCAGCTTTCGCTACGGGAACTTCGCGACCCTCACGAACCTGAAGCCGCGCGATGTCGCGCGCATCATCGAGTACCGGCTCTCGCCGCTCTACGTCTCCGTTCACGCGACCGACCCGGTGGTCCGGCGCTACCTGCTCCGGAACCCGACCGCGCCGGACATCATTCCCCAGCTGCGCCAGTTCGCCGAGCACGGCATCGAGTTTCATACCCAGATCGTGATGTCACCCGGAGTGAATGACGGCGTGGTGCTGGAGCAGACCCTGCGCGACCTCTACGAGTTCGGGCCGCAGGTGCTCGGCTGTTCGGTCGTGCCGGTCGGTCTTACGGAGTACAGCAAGCACAAGCTCGTGCGCGAACCGACCACTGACGAATGTCGTGCCGCCATCGACGTCATCGAGGCACGGGCGGAGGTGGCCCGTCGTGAGCGGGGCATCTCCTGGGCGTTCGGCGCCGACGAACTCTATGTGCGTGCCGGGGTCGAGCTGCCGCCCGCGTCGCTCTATGATGGTTTCGAGCAGGTGGAGAACGGCGTGGGCGCGGTGCGCTGGCTGCAGCGCCAGATCGCGAACGAGGCCGAGTCGCTCGACGGGTGGCGCGGCAGGCGCGTGGGCGTCGTCACCGGCACCGCGATGGCGCCCCTCATGCCGCAGGTCATCGCGCCCCTCACCGCGCTGACGGGCGCGGAGTTCGAGCTGATCCCGCTCGAGAACACCCTTTTCGGCGCGACCGTGACCACCGCCGGGCTCCTCCCGGGCTCGGCCATGCGGGACGCGCTCCTCGGGCGCCGCGACCTCGACCTGGTGCTCCTGCCCGCCGAATCGGTCAACGACGACGGGTTCTTCATCGACAATCTCGCGATCGAGGAATTGATCGCATCGCTCCCGGTCGAGTTGCGGCTCTCCCGCGACTTCGTCGATGCGCTCTCTCTGGAGGTCAGTGCGTGAGCCAGCCCACTGTGGCCATTGTCGGCCGTCCCAACGTGGGGAAGTCCACGCTCTTCAACCGCATCCAGGGTGGCCGGAAGGCCATCGTGTCGGCTGAGGCCGGCACCACCCGCGACCGCCATTTCGGCGAGGGCGAGTGGAACGGCCGGAAGTTCTGGCTCGTGGACACCGGTGGCCTCGTACCCGACTCCCACGCGCCGATGGACCAGGCGATCCGCCAGCAGGTCGAGACCGCAGTGGACGAAGCCGACCTCATCCTCTTTGTGGTGGACGGCAAGGCCGGCCTGCACCCGATCGACGGCGCCATCGCCGAACGGCTCCGCAAGTCGAAGCGCCCGGTGCTGGTGGTGGTGAACAAGCTCGATGACCTCGAGCGCGCCACTGCCCAGTACGATTTCTACAGCCTCGGCCTCGGCGATCCGATCGGCACGTCGGCGGGTGTGGGCAAGGGAAGTGGCGACCTGCTCGACAAGCTGGTCGAGTCGTTGCCCGCGGGCCAGGAAGAATCGCCCGACTCGATCAAGGTCGCCGTGGTTGGCCGGCCGAATGCCGGCAAGTCCTCCATCATCAACCGGCTCCTCGGCGAGGAGCGGCACGTGGTGGCGCCCGAGGCAGGCACCACCCGCGATGCCATCGACTCCCACCTCGAGCTGGGCGACAGGCACTTCACTTTCATCGACACTGCCGGCCTCCGCCGCCGCGCCAAGGTGGATGAGGACCTGGAGTTCTACTCCACGCTTCGCACCCAGCGCGCCATCGAGCGCGCCAGTGTCTGCGTGCTCGTCGTCGATGCGAAGCTGGGGCTGCACAACCAGGACCTGCGCATCGCGACCCAGGCGTGGGAGCAGGGGTGCGGGCTCATCATCCTGGTGAACAAGTGGGACCTGGTCGACGAGAAGGACACCAACACCGCCGCGCGCGGCGAGAAGCTGCTCATCGAGAAGGCGCCGTTCCTCGAGTGGGTGCCGTTCCTCTATGTCTCGGCGCTGACCGGACAGCGCGTGCGCAAGCTGCTCGACCTCATCATCGGGGTGGCGGAAGAGCGGGAGAAGCGCATCCCGACCGCCGAAGCGAACAAGGTGCTCGGGGAGCTGCTGGACCGGAATTCACCCCCGCAGAAGGCCGGCGAGGAAGTGAAGCTGCTCTATATCTCGCAGATCGGCACCGCCCCACCCGAGTTCGCCATTGTGTCGAACCGGCCGCTCGACATTCACGAGAGCTACCAGCGCTACCTGATCAACGGGTTCCGCGCCGCCTGGTCGTTCAAGGGCTCGCCCCTCAGGCTCAAGTTCACCAGCCGGGGTTCACGCAAGTGACCATCGGCGCGCTGCCGTGGTTCCTGCTCTCGTACCTGGTGGGGGCGATCCCCACCAGCCTCATTGTCGGGAAGCTGTTCCGGAAGATCGACCTGCGCGAGCACGGCAGCCGGAATCTCGGCGCCACCAACGTCTACCGGGTGCTCGGCTGGAAGTACGCCGTTCCCGTGGCGATCCTCGACATCCTCAAGGGCACGATTCCGGTCCTCTTCTTCGCGCCCCGCGTGTCGCCGTCGCTCGTCACGGCGCTGCTCATCGGCATCGCCGCCATCGTGGGTCACGTCTACTCGGTGTTCGCCGGCTTCAAGGGCGGCAAGGGTGTCGCCACCGCCACCGGCGTCATGCTCGGCCTCACGCCGGCGGCGGTGGGTGTGGTGGCGGCGACCTGGATCCTCATTGTCTGGCTCACCGGCTACGTATCGCTCGGCAGCATCGTGGGCGCAGCCGGCTTGCCGTTCGCGGTCTACTTCATGTATCCCGGACGCAGGGAAGTGGTCTGGATCGATGCGCTGGTGGCCGCGGCGATCATCTGGCTCCATCGCGCCAACATCCGGCGCCTGCTCTCGGGTACCGAGAATCGCTTCGGCCGGCGCGCGGAGACGACCTGATGCGCATCGCCGTCCTGGGCGCCGGGAGCTGGGGCACGACGCTGGCCGACTTGCTGGCGCGGAAGGGTGAGGACGTCTGCCTCTGGGCCTACGAGCCCGATGTGGTCGAGGCCATCAACACGTCCCATCTCAACCCCGTGTTCCTGCCGGACTCCCCGCTCGCGCCCTCGCTTCGCGCCGTCGGCGACGCGACAGAGGCGGTGCAAGGTGCGGAACTTGTCGTCTCGGTGGCGCCAAGCCACGTCCTGCGCTCCGTGCTCCGTCGCGTGCGCGATGCGGTGCCGATGGGTACCATCATCGTGAGCGCCACCAAGGGCCTCGAGACCGAGACCCTGGCGCTCATGTCCGACGTGATCGCCGCCGAGCTCCCGCAGGCCCGCCTCGCCGTGCTCTCGGGGCCGAGCTTCGCGCGCGAGGTGTATGAGCGGCGCCCGACCGCGGTCGTGGCGAGCTCCGTCGATCCCGCGGTCGCCGAGGTGGTGCAGGGCGCCTTCGCCACGCCGCGTTTCCGCGTTTACTCCAATGCCGATGTGGTGGGGGTCGAGCTCGGCGGCGCGCTCAAGAACGTGATCGCCATCGCGGCGGGCGTACTCGACGGGCTCGATCTTGGCAACAATGCGCGCGCGGCGCTCCTCACCCGCGGCCTCGCCGAGATCACCCGGCTGGGCGTGGCGCATGGAGCCGACCCGCTTACCTTCGCGGGACTCGCCGGCATGGGCGACCTGATCCTCACCGCCACCGGCGACCTGAGCCGCAACCGCCAGCTCGGCATCGCGCTCGCGAAGGGTGAGAGCTACGAGGCCTACCGGGCGCGGCATCGCACCGTCGCCGAGGGTGCCAACGCGGCCCGGGCCGCCGCGGCACTGGGCGAGCGGCTGGGGGTCGAGTTGCCGATCTCCACTGAAGTGGCCGCGATCCTCTTTCAGGGACAGTCGCCGGCCGAGGCCACCCGCAACCTGATGGAGCGCACGCTCAAGGCGGAACAATGGCGGTAACGACCATTGGCACGACCCAGGAGTTCTTCTCCATCGGTGAGGTCTGCACCCTCACCGACCTCAAGCCGCATGTGCTCCGGTACTGGGAAAGCCAGTTCCGCTTCCTCAATCCGGCCAAGAATCGCTCGGGCAATCGCGTCTACAAGGCGCGCGAGATCGAGCTGATCCTCCTGGTGAAGCACCTGCTCTACACCGACAAGTACACCATCGAGGGCGCCCGCCACCGGGTGGAGCAGTACCGCCGCTCCGGCGCGCTCCGGGCCGAGTCACGCCGCGCGCTCGAGCTCGAAACGGTGCGCGACCTGCGCACCTGCCTCGACGAGCTCCTCGCGCTCATCGACGGGCGGAAGGTGGCTGCCGGCCAGTGAACATCCTCGTCACGAACGACGATGGCATTCTTGCTCCTGGCCTGGCCCTCCTCGCCGATGCGTGCCGGGGTTTCGGCCATGTCACCGTCGTGGCCCCCGACCGGGAGCAGAGCGGCACCAGCCACTCCCTGACCCTGCATCGACCCCTCCGGCCCCAGCGCCGCTCCGACGGCGCCTGGCAGGTCGATGGCACGCCCACCGACTGCGTGATGCTGGCGCTCCAGGCGCTCATGCCCGAGCGCCCCGACTTCGTCTTCTCCGGCATCAACCACGGCCCCAACATGGGTGAGGACGTGCTGTATTCGGGCACCGTCTCCGCGGCCATGGAGGCGGTGATGCTCGGCGTGCCTGGCGTGGCGCTGTCGTTCGCGGGGCACAGCCCCGACACGATGGACACTTATCGCGACGAGATTGCCCGGCTGGTGCGGCACGTCACCACGCTCGCGGTGTTTCCGGCGAACACCCTGCTCAACGTGAACCTGCCGCCGGTGCCGTCTGGCGAGGCGAAGGGCCTCAAGGTCACGAGCCTCGGCAGCCGCTATTTCTCGGAGTCGCTCTCGCGGATGAAGGACCCGTGGGGCAGGGAGATCTTCTGGATCGGCGGCGGCAGCATCACCTGGACCGGTGGCATCACCTCGGATCACGCCGCGATCCACGAGGGGTACATCTCCGTCACGCCGCTGCAGATGGACCTCACGAACTACGGCCTTCTCGAAACGGTGAGGGGATGGTCGCTGGAGGGTTGAGTGCCGGTGACAGCTACCAGGGCTATCGCACGCGCCTCGTGGAGACGCTGCAAGCCAAGGGCATTCACGATCTCGGTGTCCTTCGCGCCGTCAGCCTCGTGCCGCGGCACCGCTTCGTGCCCGAGGGCGTCAAGCACCGCGCCTATGAGGATGCCGCGCTCCCGATCGGCGGCGGGCAGACCATCTCGCAGCCGTGGGTGCAGGCGCGCTACATCGAGGTGCTGGGGCTCACCGGGAAGGAGAAAGTGCTGGAGGTCGGCACCGGGTCGGGATACCAGACGGCGTTGCTCGCGGTGCTGGCCGACCGCGTCTTCAGCGTCGAGCGTGTGCCCGAGCTGACCCGCGAGGCCCGGAAAATCATGCTGGAGCTCGGCATCAAGAACGTCACCATCATGGGCGGCGACGGAACGCTCGGCTGGCGTCCGTACGCGCCGTATGACGCGATCCTGGTAGCCGCCGCGTCGCCTGAGGCTCCGCGCCCGCTGCTCGAACAGCTCGCCGTGGGCGGACGGCTGGTGATTCCCATCGGCGACCGCGAGAAGCAGGTGCTTCACCTGATGACGCGGCGTGACCAGGGCAACTACGAGACCACCACACTCGACGAAGTGCGCTTCGTGCCGCTCATCGGCGAACACGGCTTCCGCAGCTAGCAACCGGAGACTTGATGGAGTTCCTGCAGCTGGCCCTCGACTTTTTCCTGCATCTCGACCAGCACCTTACCGAGATCACCTCCCAATACGGGACCTGGACCTACCTCATCCTCTTTCTCATCGTGTTCTGTGAGACGGGGCTGGTGGTAACGCCGTTCCTGCCGGGCGACTCGCTGCTCTTCGCTGCCGGCGCCATCGCCGGGCTGGGCGGGCTCGACGTGCGTATCCTGGCGCCGCTGTTCATGCTCGCGGCGTTCCTGGGCGACAACGTCAATTATTTCATCGGCTCGCGCATTGGCCGCCGCGCCTTCAGCGGCAATATCCGGTTCATCAAGCAGGCCTACCTCCAGCGCACCGAGCGGTTCTATGAAAAGCACGGTGGCAATACGGTCATCATGGCACGCTTCGTCCCCATTATCCGCACCTTCGCGCCCTTCGTGGCCGGCATCGGCCACATGCTGTATGCCCGGTTCATCGTGTTCAGCCTCATCGGTTCGCTGCTCTGGGTGGGGCTCTTCGTGGTTGGCGGCTACCTTTTCGGCAACCTCCCGGCGGTGAAGCACAACTTCAGTTTCGTCGTGATCGCAATCATCGCCGTGTCCACCGCGCCGATCTTCATCGAGTTCGTGCGCCAGCGCCGCCAGCCCTCCGCATGACCCGGCGGTACCTCGTGAGCGGCCGCGTGCAGGGCGTAGGGTACCGCTTCTTTGCGCGCGGGGAGGCCGTGAGGCTGGGCCTCGTGGGCTACGCCGCCAATCTTGCCGATGGTCGCGTGGAGGTGGTGGCCGATGGCGAGGCGCAAGCACTGGATGAACTGAAAAAGGCACTCGCCCGCGGCCCGCGCTCGGCGCACGTCACCGGTGTCGTGACCGAGCCCGCGCAGGTCACTGAATCATTCACTACCTTCAGCACCCGGTAACCATGTCGAACGACGTCGCCGAGCGGGTTCTTCGCACCCTGCGCGCCATCCCCGATCATCCCAAGCCCGGCATCATCTTCCAGGATATCACGCCTGTCCTGCACAATGGGCGCCTCTTCGCCGATGCGGTGGACGCCATGGCGGCGCCTTTCCGTGACGCCGGCGTCACCCACGTGGTCGGGATCGAGGCCCGCGGGTTCATCCTGGGCGCGCCGCTCGCCACCCGCATCGGCGCGGGGTTCATTCCGCTCCGCAAGCCCGGCAAGCTGCCATGGGAGTCGGTGGCCGAGAAGTACGCGCTCGAGTACGGCGAGGACAGCCTCGAGGCCCATCGCGATGCGTGCAGGCCCGGCGACCGCGTGCTCATCGCCGACGACGTGCTCGCCACCGGTGGCACCGCCGAGGCGGCGGGGAAGCTCGTGCGCGGGCTCGGCGCCGAACTGGTCGGCTGGACGTTCCTGCTCGAGATCGGCGTGCTGGAGGGGCGCCGGCGCCTGGCCGGCGCCCGCCACCACTCGCTCGTCTCTGTCTAGCGCCAGCGCTGGGCGAGCGTCAGCACGATTTCGAACAGGATCAGCAGGACGATGGTGAGCTCGAGTGCCTGCGCCCGCGCCGACACCGCCAGGTCGTTCAGCGCTTCGGCCATGGTGCGCGCCAGCATCAGCTTCCGCTCGACGCTCTGTCGCCAGGCCGGCTCGTTCATCACGTCGAGCGCGGCGCGGTAGATCCGGGCGAGGTAGATGTCGTCGGTGATCCGCAGGGCGTTCGTGGCGTGCTCGATCAGCCGCGAGGTCCGGGTCGTCAGCTGGTGCAGCTCGGTCACCACTCGCTGCGAGCGGCGCGCCAGCAGGGCCCCGGGGCCTGCGCCCATCGCGGCGGCGCGGGCGTCGAGCAGCGGCAGGCGGGTCTCCAGGATGGCGTCGTACACCTCGAGCTCCAGCAGCTGCGCGTTCGCGAACTCGATCAGCAGTTCGACGTCGTGGTCCGTCGGGTCGGGCTCCACCACGAGCGCGGCGTCATAGGCCACGATGGTGCGGTCCTGCAGCGTGTAGCGAAACTCCCGGCCCAGGAGCCCCTCACGTGCGGCCGGTGCGAGAGGGCGGTTCTCCCCCAGAAGTAGCCGGGGCAGGTCCGATTCACTGAAACCGCCTTCCGGCTCCGTGTCGAGCCTCAGGATAGCGTAGACCTCGCGCACGGGGCTCCGCTCCGGCTCCTGGATCGCGGCACCGAGCAGCGACTCCGCGGCGTTGCCAAGCGGTTCTCCCCATCGTTGCATCTCTTCCTTGTGGATCAGCTGCGCGACGGCACCTACGAGCCCGGCCCAGGGCGTTTCGGTTGGCCACTTCAGGATGCGGCGGCAGCTCAGCACGCCGAAGTCGTACACGGCGACCTGGAGTGCCTCCGTCCAGCCGACGGGGAGGTCCGTGGCGGTCGATTCGGCCGGCAACTCGAGGATGAGTGGCGGGGTGGGAATCCGGATGCTGCTCCGGGCCTCGCCGCGGCGCAGCGCTGGACGGTGTCCCTCCCGGCCCGACGATCGCGCGCGCGGCTCCGCCAAGGCGAGGTCGATCCGCTCGCCGACGTCGAGCAGCAGGGTCAGGGTAAGAGTGCCGTACGGTGCGCGGGCCATGGTCGAATACTGCAGCCATGGCGCGAATCGCGCTCGCGGCGCGGGTCAGCACCTGAGGGTGGCCGGCTCCATAGGCGGGCCCGCATGGTGTACATTTTACGGTCGTACGCCCCCGTAGCTCAGTTGGATAGAGCAGCAGTTTCCTAAACTGTTGGCCGGAGGTTCGATTCCTCTCGGGGGCACTGATTCGCTACGACTTTGCGGCCCTCCTTGATGATCCCGGCCTCAGGCTTCGGTCACCGGCATCGCAGCACGAACGCTAGTCAATCTCGTCCCGGCCACCATCGACTGTCGGGATTAGACCCGGAGCCGGCCCTTCGATGGATGGCGCGCACCGGGCTCGATAAAAGCGTGCGTTGACCGCAAGCGTCTGTGCCAGCTAATTTTAAAGGCTGTTGTTCCCGGACCCGGAACCTTTTCCGGGCGGCAGGCACCCTGACCACTGACCTTCGGCAACCCGTGGCGACGACAACGATGCACGCACCACCGACCAAGCCCGCCCAGACCGTCACCGCGCCAGCCCGGAGCCTGTCGGCCAGCGGGAGCACTTGGTGGGAAATCCCGGCGCGCCGAAATCTGGTGCTCGCCCTCGTCAGCGCCCTCATCGTCGTTGTCGCGGGGGCCTGGTTCTGGAACACTACCGCGGCCCGCAAGGAGGCGTTCGCCTCCCGGGCGGTGCAGCAGGCGCGTATGGCCGCCGAGCAGGGCAACCTGCCGCTGGCCGCGAGCGAGCTCCAGAAGGTCACGCAGACCTACGCCGGCACCCGTTCTGCCGTCGAGGCGATGCTGGTCCTCAACCAGGTCCGCATGGTGAATGGGCAGACGGAGCTGGCGGTTGTCGGCCTCCGGGAGTTCATCGCCAAGAACCCGCCCCTGGAATTCCGGGTGCCGGCCTACGGGCTCCTCGGGGTCGCGCTCGAGAACACGAAGAAGCCCCTTGAGGCCGCTGCGGCCTACGAACAGGCGTCGGCGGGGGCACAGGTCGACTACCTGAAGGCCGACTACATCCTCCAGGCTGGCCGGGCCTACCGCGACGGTGGCAAGCCCGACCTGGCCATCAAGGCCTACCAGAAGGTCATCGACACTTATCCCAAGACTCCGGCTCTCAACGAGGCCGAGGTTCGCCTGGCCGAGATGACGAACGGCGCCAAGTAAGGCTACTGCCGGGCGGCTGGGCTGCGGTCTACCGTATCGGCATCTGAAAGGCATGGGTATGGAGCAGGGCCAGACGCATCAAGCGTTCTGGCCCTTTTCTCACGCCTGCGCTCGTGCGGAGAATTGTGTCAACTCAAGTAATTTGTTTATAGATAGTTGATGCGCATAACCTCAACTGGGTTCTTAACTGGAATCTGAGGCCGAGCCCCTTGTCGCCCCTCTGTGGAAATTGACGTCGTATAAGATGTATTATGTTAACTCGCTGTGAGGATAACCCCAGGGCCGTGTGGAGATGTCGTTCCCTTCTCACACCTGATCCACACGGCAGTGACATCGACGCGGCAGCATTACGACAGTATGGCGGGCAGGAACCAGTGGAATTGGCCGGAATCGACGAAGACTACGGTACCGAGAGTCCCGCGAGGTCGCTGCGGGTGGCGCGAGTCTGCGAGGCTGCTTGAGGACGGCGTGGCTGACGTCCCTGCCAGGTATCTTGCACCCCGGGAACTCCCGATCTCAACGGGAGCCGCCCACCTCGGACAGGACCCCGTCAAACACGAAGCGACCCTCACCCTGAAGCCACACATCGTCAAACCCGCCCGCGGTCGTGGGCGTCGCCCGGACCGACAGGAGGTTCCCGCTCCGGCTGGCAAAGACCAGCGGCAGCTGGGTCCGCCCGACTTGGACCAGCAGGAGCGCCGCGGCCACCGTCCCCGTCCCGCAGGCCAGGGTCTCCCCTTCCACCCCGCGTTCATAGGTCCGGATCAGCCAGGGCTTTCCCGGTGCCGTTGGCGGACTGACGAAGTTGACGTTGGCTCCCTCCGGTCCCAGGGCCGGTTCGAACCGAAGTTGCCGGCCCCGGTCCACCACGTCCAGCCGCTCGACATCGTCCACCAGGACGATCAGGTGCGGCACCCCCACGGTGCCCAGCCACGCCTGGTGTTCCCCGGCGCTGCACACGCCCTCGACCCGCACCAGCGGTGCCACTGCGGGGAGGTTGATCTCGGCCTCGTTTCCCGATCCGACGCAACGGCTCTCCACCTCTCCAGCCGGCGTCAGCAGCGTCATCCCCTCGCCCGGCGCCAGCCCGAGGCGGGCCGCGAGCCGCGTGCTGCACAGCGCCGCATTGCCGCACATCGCCGCGAACGACCCGTCCGCGTTGAAGTAGCGCATGCCGACTCGGTCGGCACCCACGGGCGTCAGCAGCACCAGCCCGTCGGCCCCTACCCCCGTCTGCCGGGCGCACACCGCCGCGATCCGTTCCGCGGGCCAGTCGGCGAGCTCCTGCTCCCGCCCGTCCAGCATCACGAAGTCGTTGCCCGACCCCGTCATCTTGTAGAACCGCACCGCTTCACCGTTCACAGTACACCGCTCAAGTAGTTTCTCACGCGCATCCCACGACCCACGACCCACGACCCACCACCTAGGACTGCCGGCTGTTTCTCCCCGACTCAGATCTTCCCCAGCATTCCCTGCAGCCTGAGCCACCACACCATCCAGATCGCTTCCCGTACGATCCGCTTGCTCATCTTGCTCGTCCCCTCCACCCGGTCCGTGAAGACGATTGGAAGCTCGACCAGCCGGAAGCCCTTCCGCCACGCCCGGAAGCTCACCTCGATCTGGAAGGCGTAGCCATTCGACCGGACCGCCTCGAGGTCAATCGCCTCGAGCACCTGCCGGCGAAAGCACTTGAATCCCCCGGTCGAGTCACTGAGCGGCAGCCCGGTGATCCAGCGCGCATACGCGTTGGCACCGAGCGACAGCAGCAGCCGGGAGATCGGCCAGTTGATGACGTTGACCCCCTGCTTGTAGCGCGATCCGAGTACCAGGTCGGCATTCTGGATCTGCAGCAGGAAGTCGCGGAGGAACTTGGGGTCGTGCGAGAAGTCGGCGTCCATCTCGAAGACGAAGTCGTACCCGTGCACGAGTGCCCACTGGAACCCGGCGATGTATGCCCGTCCCAGGCCATCCTTCGACATCCGGTGCAGCACGTGCACTCGCGGCTCGTGCGAAGCGAGCTCATCCGCCAGCTCCCCGGTGCCGTCCGGCGAGTTGTCGTCCACCACCAGGATCTCGAGGCGCTGGTCCTGCAGCAGGACCGCGGGGACGATCTGGGGCAGGTTCTCCCGCTCGTTGTACGTGGGGATGATGACGAGCGCGCGCTCAGGCATCCTGCCTCCGTGCGCGGAACGGCACCACGATGAGCGCGAGGGCGATGAGCGAGGCGATCAGGGTCACCATCCGGCCCATGCGATAAGATGGTGAGCTGAACGCGAACGCCACCTCCCTGGCGCCCGGTGGCAACTCCACGCTCAGGAGCGCGTTGTCGGCCCGGAGCACCGTCGCCGGCTTGCCGTCCACCGTGGCGTGCCAGTCGGGATACCAGGTCTCGGACACCACCAGCCACGTCGGTGATGCTGCCTGCCCCGTGAGGCCGATGGTCATGCGCCCCGCCTCCCATTGCGAGATCCTCGCGTCGATGGCGGGGCGCGCCGGCAGCTGTCCGCCGGCAATCGCGGCCGGCGTCACCGACGCCGTGTCAGGAAAGAGCACGAGATCACGCACCGGAAAGCGCGTGTCGATCACGGTCGGCACCAGTTGGGCCTCCGGCACCTTGGCCGCGGCACCCACGACCCGGGCGTATGCCGCAGCCGAGTCCCGCTCGTACAGGAACGCCGGCGCGCCACCCGCCGCGTTGACTGGTCCCGCCACCTGGTGAAACCCGGACACTGGCAGTTCCTGCGGCAGGAGCAGGTACTGCACAGCGAGCAGGTCCCAGAGATTCGGGTTCCCCACGTTGCTCCAGATGTTCTTGCCGCCCCAGAGTTCATCGTAGAAGCGCACCTCGTTTCCGTGATACCCGAACACCTGCTGGACGTCGTGCGCCATCAGGGTCGATCCCTGGTACACGCCCTGGGCACCCGGCACGTTCATGACCCGGAACGGGGGTGCCGTCTGGCGCATGCGGGTGATCAGGGCGTCGTCCGCGAAGATTTCCTTCGCCGGCCGGTTCCACTCGAAGAAGAGCCGGTCCACGCTCCAGAGGTCGGCGACGGTGACGAGCACGAGGAGCGCGGTCGCCACTCCACCCTTGAGCCGGCCGGCCGCCATGGCCCAGATGATGGCACCGCCGGCCAGCAGGATGGCGAGCAGGCGCACTGCCCCGCCCTGCAGCGCTCCCGCATTGGCGACCACCTGCCCCGCCATCTGCGGCGCGGCGAGCGATTCCGCCACGCCCTGCAGCGCACCCACGGCGCCGAGCAGCGCGATCACGCCGAGCACGGCCGTGCCCACGATAGCGGCGCGCTTTGAAACCTCGCCCCGGAGCAGGCGATCGACGCCGAGCCCGGCGAACACGCACGTCACGAATGCCACCAGGTAGAACGCCATGCCCGGTGCGCGCACCTTCTTCATCAGCGGCATGGCTTCATACCACAGCCGGTAGAACGGCGTGTGCCCGCCGAACGCGATGAGGAGGAACAGCCCGCCGATCGCCAGCAGCGCCCACTTGAGCCGCGGCCTCGCCCGGTCGCCCAGCCCGAACACCGCCAGCAGGATCACGATGGCGCCGACGTACTCGGTGTGCAGCTTGAAGAAGTTCTGGCCCCAGTACGAAGTGAGCACGCCATTGAACTGCGGCAGGAACGTCGTCATCAGTTCTTCCACCGGGAACGCAAATCCGGTGGCGTACTCCCACCCCTGGTTGGCACCGCGCGCGGCATACGGCAGGTAGCTCAGGAACGGAAATGCCTGGATCGCCGAGATCGCGATTCCCAGCACGACCGCACCAAGGCTCGCCGCCAGCGTCACCGGCCACCGCAGGTTGGCCCGCCGGTCCTCGGCCCAGAACACGAGGTACAGCGTCCACAGGCCGCCTGCCACCAGCATGTAATAGGTCAGCTGGTAGTGCGGGCTCACCATGCAGAGGCCGGTGATGACCGCGGCCCAGCCGTACCCGCTCACCTTCCCGTCGCGCACCGCGCGCAGCAGGCCCAGGAAGAAGAACGGCGCCAGCGCCGACACGAAGAGCTTGCCGTCATGCCCGGGGCTCACCAGCGACGCGAGGATCCCGCTCATCTCGTACGACACGCCCGCCACCACCGCCCCCGTCCAGCTCACCTTGAGGCCGCGCAGCAGCGCGTACATCCCGAGCCCCGCGAGCACGAGGTGCCCCGCGTAGGCCAGCGTCATCGCCAGGTCCTCGGCCAGAACCCAGCGCAACCAGGCCGCGGGATAGAAGATGTCGCCGTGCATGGCGGCGATGAACGGCATACCGCCGAAGATGTAGGGATTCCATTCCGGGATCCGGCCATGCGCCTTGAAGAACTCCGCCCCGAAATGACGGAAGGCATAGCCCGCGATCAGCTGGTCGCTGCCATAGATGAACTTCCCCGCCAGCATCGGCCAGCAGAGCGTCAGCATGGCGGCGATGAACACCAGGGTCGCGATGAGGAAGGGACGGCGCGGCTCGAAACCGGCCATGGGCGACTGCTCAGGATGCGGCACGCGCATGCTCCCGCGAAGTAAGGAGGAAGGGCACCGCGGCCCCTACCTCGGTGATCGTCAACATGACGCGGGACGCGATGGCCAGCGCCGCGGCAGCGGGCGCGCCGAGCGTGCCCTGCAGCATCAGGATGAACACGCTCTCGCGCACGCCCAGCCCCGCCGGCGCCACCACCGCCACCAGCCCGGCCACGTACGATGCGGCGAACGCGCCGATGCACTGGGCCAGCGATGGTGCCCGGTCGAGCACGCCGTGCGCCAGCAGCCAGAGCGCGCCGCCATATCCGCACCACGCCACGACGTTCGCCCCTGCCGCGAGCGCGAGCGCGCCCGCGGTCGGCGCCGCGGGCTTCCCCGCGTTCACCCGCGCCAGCGCCAGCACCCGCTCCACGGCACCAGGCCACATGAGGAAGAGCATGCCGGCGATGCTGACGCCCAGCAGCACCGCGAGCGCGACGCGAATCCAGGGATACTGCGCCTCCAGCAGGGACGTGCCGGTGACGCCCACCACCACGGCACCCGCCGCCACCGAGAGCGCCTGGTTGAGCACCGCGGCCCCAGTGGCCACCCACGGCGCCACACCCACCTGCCCCGCCATCACGGCCATCCCGGCGATCGCCCACACCTTGCCCGGCAGGTACTTGCCCAGGCTCGACACGATCCAGATCCGGGTCGCCGAGCGGAGCGGCATCGCCTGGCCCCAGGCGGTGACCAGCCGGCGCCACGCCATGATGAGCACCGCGTACATCGCCCAGGTGAGCACTGCGCTGGCCAGGAGCAGCAGCGGCTTGATGTGCCACGCGACCGGCGCCGCCTGCGCGTCGGCCCAGGCGCGCGCCAGCTGGCGCAGCGCCAGCACGACCAGCAGCGCGCCCAGCCCCATCCTCACCACTTTCCAGATGCTAGTCACGGCGAAGCGCCTCGCGGTACCATCCCTCGCACACCTCGGCCACTCGCGCCGGCGACAGCCGGTGCCGCCACTCGGCACCCACCCGGCGCGCCAGTTCCGGCGTGTCCGGGTCCCGCAACAGCCCCAGCGCGGCGTCGGCGATCGCTTCACCCGACGGAATGACCAGCCGGCCGGCACCGTGCTCCGGCACGACGTCGAGCACGCCGCCGCCATCCCAGCAGGACACCACCGGCACTCCGCGCATCAGCGCCTCCGCTGCCACCAGCCCGAAGCCCTCGCCCTCGGCGGGAAACAGCATGAGGTCGGCGCGGCACAGGAGGTCGAGCACCCTCGTGCGCGTCAGGCCGCCGGCAAAGGTGACTTGCGTCGACAGGTCGAGCGCGGCCGCGCGCTGCTCCAGGGCGGCGCGCTCGGGTCCGTCACCCACGACAGTGAGTGGCAGCCGCACGTCGAGGTCCCGGAGGCACGCCAGCGCCTCGAGCGCCAGGTGCACTCGCTTCTGCGGCGTCAGCCGGGACACCACCATGAGCCCCGAGCCACCGGTGGTCCACCGCTCGTCGGCCAGCGGCACCGGCATCGGCTGCACCCGCTCTGGCTCGATGAACGTGCCGAGCGATTCACGGATCGTCGTGGCGATGGGGTTGGACACGGTGGTCACCACGCGCGCGCGCCGAAAGAGCGGCCGCGCGATCATGCGGGCCAGGCGCGAGCGCTGCAGCAGGCGGGCATCGGTGCCGTGGACGGTGAGCACGAGCGGCGCGCTCGTGGGCGCGGCGAGTCCGCCCGGCACCCACCAGTGCGCGTGCACCAGCTGCGCCCCCGCCGCGAGTTCGGCCTGCGTGGCGCGGCGCATGGCCCGCCACAATCCGTGCAGCGCGCGCATCCCGCCCTGCATGCGTACCGCGTCGAGCATCGTGCCGCGATAGGCCAGGGTCTCGTTGTGCGGCTGGGCGTAGCGCACCCGGCGCACCGGGATGCCGTCCACCCGGGCGGGGCCCACGTCGCCGGCATCCGACGGGGCCACCACCACCACCTCGATGCCGCGCTCCAGCAGCCCATGCGCCAGCGGCACCAGGAAGTTCCCGGAGACGTCCCCCGGGAACCTGGGGAAGTTGTGAGTGAGGAAAACGACCCGCACGGTCAGTCTCGCGGATCGCCCTGGGACCGGCGCGCGAGCTCCCGCGCGAGCGCGCGGTTCTCCTCCCGCATGCCGGCGATCAGCTCCCCGACGAAGCCGAAGCCGAAAAGGACCACGCCGCAGATCACCATCGTCTCGACCAGGTTGAGCAACGGCCGGAAGCCGTAGCCGAATCCAAAGCGGAGCACGAGGGCGGCGATGCCGGCGAGCAGGCCGACGAGGAACAGCACCGCGCCGCCGACGCCGAAGAACAGCATCGGCTTGCGCCCGAAGCGAAGCTGGAACCACACCGAAATCAGGTCGACGACCCCCACCGGGATGCGGCGCCAGTTGAACTTGGACACGCCGTGGCGGCGCGCGTGCAGGGGCACCGGGCGCGACTCGAGGCGGAAGCCGTCCACCGCCGCGATCACCACCATGTAGCGGTGCCAGTCCGGGCGCAGCGGCACGTGGTCCATGACCTGCCGCCGGAACGCCTTGACCGAGTTCATGTCCGTCACCGTCACCCCGAAGAGCCAGCGGCAGAGGCCGTTGTACACCCCCGACACGAACGCCTTCTCGTACTGGCCCTGCTTGGTGCCGGTCACCACGTCGGCGTCGCCTGCGAGGATCGGTGCCACCAGCGTCGGGATGTCCTCCGGCAGGTACTGCAGGTCGGCGGGATAGAACACGAACACCTCGCCCTGGGCCACGTCGCTCGCGGAACGAAGCGCGTCGGCGATGCCCCGCTGGGTCCGGTGGTTGACCACCCGGAGGAACGGGTACCGCGACGCCAGGTCGCGCAGTACCTCGGCGCTCTCGTCCCGGCTGCCATCGTTCACGACGATGACCTCGGCGGTGAACGGCGCCGACCGCAGCGCCTCGTCACAGAGCCGGGCGAACTCGGGCAGGTTCTCGACCTCGTCCTTGGCCGGCACGAGGACGCTCACGTCCACGTGGGTGGCCGGCGTGAACGTCATACCCGCTTGCGCATCCGCGCCGGCAGGATGCCAAGCTGGTCGCGGTACTTGGCCACCGTGCGGCGCGCGATCTGGATGCCCTGCTCCTGGAACAGGTGGACGATCTGCTGGTCGGTGAGCGGCTTCTTCGGGTCCTCTTCCGCCACCATCTTCTCGAGCTTGGCGCGGATGCTCCGGGCGCTCGCGTCCTCGCCCGACGAGGTGGAAAGCGCGCTGGAGAAGAAGAACTTGAGCGGCAGCACGCCGCGCGGCGTCTGCACGTACTTCTCGTTCGTCACCCGGCTCACCGTCGACTCGTGCATGTTGATGACCTCGGCTACCTCACGCAGCGTGAGCGGCTTGAGGTACTCCACGCCCTTCTCGAAGAAGTCGCGCTGCCGGTCCACGATGAAGTTCATCACCTTGAGCATCGTCTGCCGGCGCTGCTCGATCGCCTGGATCATCCAGTTGGCGCTGTTCATCTTCTGCGCGATGAACTCGCGGTTCTCCGGCGTCAGCTTCTTCTTGTCCCGCGCGATCTCCTGGTACGACCGGCTCAGCCGCAGCCGCGGTACGCCGGTGTCATTGAGGAACACCTTGTACTGACCGTCGATCTTGTCCACCACCAGGTCGGGCAGGATGTACGACGTCGCCCTTGTCGGCGTGCTTGAGCCCGGGCTTCGGGTCGAATCGCGCCAGCTCGTCGGCCGCCTTCTGCACCGCCGCCGGGTCCACGCTGAACCGCTTGGCCAGGTCGTTCCAGCGGTGCGCGATGAGGTCGGGGAACGCCTCGTCCACCAGTCGGTGCGTCAGCGCCGGCGTGTCCTTCGCCTCGCGCAGCTGCAGCAGCAGGCACTCGCGCAGGTCGCGCGCCCCGATGCCGGGCGGGTCGAGCCGCTGGATGATCCCCAGCATCTGCTCCAGGTCGGCCATGGTGTAGAGCAGTTCCGGAGGCAGGTCGGCCCACGCCGGGCGCGCCGGCGCCTCGGGCTCGCCCAGCATCTCCGCCGGATGGCCGGTGGGTATCTCCTCCAGCACTTCGGTGAGCTCGTCCTCATCCTCGTCATCGGTGTTGCCGCCGTTGCGCGCCGCGTGGTGCGCCGCCATGAGGCTGTTGACCGAGTCGAGGATCTCCTCCAGCGTCGCGGCGAGGTAGCCGTCGTCGTTGATGTTGCCCACGAACTCCTCGGCGAGCAGCTGCTGCCGCGGCGTCAGGTCGAGCATCTGCAACTGGTCCTGCAGATGATCGGCGAGCGTGGTGGTCTCGACCGTCACCGGCTCGGTGTACTCGAGCTGCTCGTACTGTTCCCGCGTGCCACCGACATCGAAGCCGTTGAGGAGGATCTCCTCCCAGTCCACCTCGTCGTCCTTCTGCTGCTGTTCCTTCTCCTGCTTGGTGTCCGCCTGCTCCGGGTTTTCGTCTTCCTCCGGTTCCAGCAGTTCCAGGAAGGGGTTGGCCAGCAGCTCCTGCTTCAGGTGTTGCTGCAGGTCCATCATGGGCATGTAGAGCATGTCCATGGCCTGGTAGAGCCGCGGGTTGACCCGCAGCTCCTGGCGCATCGATGTCTGCTGCGACAGCCCTGTTCTCATGGACAGCCCCCCCAGCGCGCCCGCAGGCGTGCCGTAAGCGTGGGACCCAGGTAGAGGCGCGCGATTTCCTCATCGCACACGAGCTCCTTCACCGTGCCGGATTTCGCCACGCGGCCCTCACTCATGATGTACGCCCGGTCGACGATGTCGAGCGTCTGCTCGACGTTGTGATCGGTGATCAGCACGCCGATGCCCCG
Source organism: uncultured Gemmatimonadales bacterium (assembly GCA_963773095.1). Classification (GTDB taxonomy): domain Bacteria; phylum Gemmatimonadota; class Gemmatimonadetes; order Gemmatimonadales; family GWC2-71-9; genus JAGGAG01. Next base: position 342,165 of record CAVYZY010000002.1, on the reverse strand, counting down.
GTGCCGCAGGCCGGCGACGATACTCTGGATGTCATGCACCGCGATCGGGTCCACGCCGGCAAACGGTTCGTCCAGCAGCATGAACTTGGGGTCGCTCACCAGCGCCCGGGTGATCTCCAGCCGGCGCCGCTCGCCACCGCTCAGCGAATACGCCGGGGCGTGCCGCAGGTGGCTGATGGTGAGCTCCTCCAGCATCCGTTCCAGCACCGCCGCCTGCTCCGCGCGCGGCAGCCGTCGCCGTTCGAGGATCGCCAGCACGTTCTCCTCGACGGTCAGCTTGCGGAACACCGACGGCTCCTGCGACAGGTAACCGATGCCGTGCCGTGCACGCTTGTACATCGGCCACCCGCTGATGTCGGTCCCGTCGAGCACCACCCGCCCCGCTTCCGCCCGGATCAGCCCGACGAGCAGGTAGAACGTCGTGGTCTTCCCCGCCCCGTTCGGGCCCAGCAGCCCCACGATCTCACCCTGCCGGAGCGACAGCGACACGTCGTCCACCACGCGACGGCCCCGGAAGCTCTTGCTCAGGCCGACACCCTCCACCAGCGAGCCGGTGCCCACGAGCCCGGCTGCCGGTCGCTCCTCGATCGCCGTCACGGCAAGGACTTCGGCGCGATCGTGCTGTCGCTGCCGGGCGGCGGCGGCGGCGCGGGCACGCCCAGGGTGGCGTTGGGCGCCGCTCCTCCCGGCGGGATGGCCGGGGGGGGCTTCGTCTTGACCGGCTCGAGCTGGATGCCGTCGACGTGGCCGAACAGGTCCACCCGCTCCATGTCTCCGTCGCCGCTGGTCCCCATGCGTATCACGATGCGATCGGCCCTGGCGTAGTTGAGCGACGGCTCGGCCTTCTTCGTGCTGTCGGCCGCCTTGCCCTTGTCCACCGCGCGGTAGAACGAACGGGCACTGTCCATCGCCTCGAGCTGCTGCACCTTCGTCTTCTTCGTGCCCGCCGAGTCGCTTTCCACGAATCGCACGATCACCGTGTCGCCGGCCACCCAGTCGCGCTCGCCCGATCCCGAATCGGGCTTGGTGCCGGCCCACGCGTTGAAGAAGGCGCGTACCTCACGGAGGACTCCCTTGGGCGTGTCGATGGCCAGCGAATCGCCCCGCAGTTCGTAGTCGCCCGCGATGCCCACCGGCCTGCGCGTGTGGCCCCAGGCACGGGTCAACTCCGCCTTCTTCTCCTTGAGCGCGATGGCAACCGTGTCACCGGTCAGGTCCACGTCGCCCGTTACCACGTGCGCACTGTCGATGGCCATGATGCCGGTCAGGTCCTTCTCGTCCAGCGTGAAGTCGATGCGCTGGCCCTTGAGGTCGAAGGTGTCCTTGCCGAACCCTCGCATCGTCGGTTCGCCCCCGATCATGGAACCCTTGCCGTCCTTGCCGGTGCGGAGCCACAGTGAGTCGCCCCGGGCGGTGAGGTCGCTCCGGTCGATGGTGACCTTGCCCCCAGCCCAGACCTGGTTCTCGCCCTTCTGGCGGATGCGGTCGCCCACGATGACATAGGGTTCCGACTTGGCGCCGGCCGAGTCCTTGGGGACGTAGTGAATGGTGGGACGGCCGATGGAGTAGGTCTCCACCGTGTCCCGCACGCCCTTCACGGCCCGCAGATAATCGAGGCTCGGGCCATCCATGGTGGACCCGGTGGCCAGGTTCACCGTGTGCACCTTGCCGCGGGCCTCCCAGCGCTCGCCGTCCTTGTAGTAGGTGCCATTGTCGGCATCCATGGTCACGGTCGAGTCGCGGTAGTGCACGTTGCCGATGAACTGCACGATCTTGGATCCGTATGCAGCCATGCTGTCGCTCTTCATCGAGATCGAGGTGCCCTCGCACACGATGATCACCCCGCCACCGGCGAAGTAGTTCGCGCCCTCGATCGCCGGCACCTGCCGCCCGCTGTCGCCAACGAACGTGACGCGGAAGCGGCACTTCTTCGTGTCCTGAGCCGACAGCTGCGGCGCCGCACACGCGAGCAACAGCAGCGCCAGGAGTGCCCGCCTCACGTTGTGTCCGCCTTGTCCTGGTTGGGCAGGAGGAAGCCCTCCTTGGCGCTGCCCACCGGCTGCTTCACGACGACATGCTCGAACCTGAGGTCGGACCTGAAGCCCTGGCCCTCGACGTGATCGTCGGACCTGTCGAAGGTGAAGAAGAGCGGGGTCGTCAGCTCCTTCTTCGCCGCGTCATAGAACAGCTTCTCCGTCTTGAGCACCCGCCCGTCGCGCGACCGCATGATCACGCTGCCGTCGGCCGTCATGTCCCCAGTCTGCCACTTGTAAGTCCCGGTACGCGACGTGATCGTCGCGTTCTCGTTCCCCGCGCTGTCGATGAAGACGAGCTTCATCTGCCGGAGCACCGTGGTCTGGGTCGGGTCGTAGAAGTACGCCGTGTCCGCTTCAACCTGTCCCTCGCGCACGCCGTCCCGGGTCAGGTAGTGCACGAACCCGTAGAGCACCTGGTCAGCCGAGTCCGACGCCGCGACCACCGCGGTCGGCGTCGCACCCTTCTCGTTGCAGGCCGCGAACCCGGTGCAGCCCAGCAGCGCCGCCACTGCCGCGAGCCGGGAGACACCCCTCATACCGCTCCCGCGCGCATCAGGTCATGCAGGTGCACCACGCCGACAATGACGTCCTCGTCGAGCACGGGCAGGGCCATGATGCCCTTGCGCTCCATGAAGCCGAGGGCCGCGGCGCCGAGGTCTTCGGGCCCGCAGCTGTGCGGCGTGTCCGTCATGACCTGCTCCACCGGCCACGCGAAGTAGTCGCGCTCCCGCTCGGCCAGCCGGGTCAGGTCGCCGGCCGTGAACACCCCGAGCAGGTGCTCGTCCCGGCTCACCAGCGCGATGCCGCGGTGCCGCGCCAGCTGCACGATCACCTCGCGCATCGGCGTCTCCGGCTCCACCAGTCCCTGCGGCGGCAGCATCACGTCGCGCACCTGCACCAGGAGCCGGCGTCCGAGCCGGCCGCCGGGATGCAACCCGGCGAAGTCCTCGGGGCGGAACCCCTTCTCCACCAGCAGCGCCACGGCAAGCGCGTCGCCGAGGGCCATCGCGACGGTGGTGCTGGAGGTGGGTGCCAGGTCGTGGGGGCACGCCTCTTCGCTCACCGAGGCATCGAGCACCGCGGTCGCCACGCGGCCGAGGAACGAATTGGGCTCGCCGGTGATGGCGATGATTGGGACCCCCTTCCGCTCGAGCGAGGCGAGCAGGCCGTCGAGGTCGCTCGACTCGCCGCTCTTGCTCAGCACGATGGCAACGTCCTCGCTGCCCACGATGCCGAGGTCGCCGTGCAGGCTGTCCACCGGGTGCAGGAACGTCGCCGGCGTGCCGGTGGAGGTGAGCGTCGCGGCCAGCTTGCGCGCGATCAGCCCCGACTTGCCCACGCCCGACACGATGACCCGTCCCCCGCGCATCGCGAGCAACTCGACCGCGCGGGCAAACCGGGCATCCAGTCGACGTCCGGCCGCGGCCACCTCGGCGGCCTCGAGCTCGAGGACGCGGCGACCGGCTGCCAGCAGGGCTTCAGGTGGTGTCGCCACCGCGCTCACGGTAGTACTCGGCAAGGGTACGGTCCCATTCTCCTCGTGCGTGGAGCAGTGCCTCGACCAGTTCGCGAACCGCGCCGTCCCCGCCCGCCCGCTCCGTCACGCAGGCCGACACCGCCCGGACCTCGGCGACGCCATTCGCCACCGTGACCGGCAGGCCCACCCGCCGCAGCACCGGCACATCCGCAATGTCGTCTCCGACGTACAGCACGTCTTCCCAGCGGATCCCCCGCTCGTCGAGCAGGGCCTGCAGTCGCGGCAGCTTGCTGGCCGACGGGTCCTGGATCACGTCGGCGATGCCCAGCTCGGCGGCCCGGACCCGGGTCGCCTCGGAGAACCGCCCGCTCAGCAGGGCGACCGGGATGCCCGCGATTTGCAGCAGGTGCAGCCCGAGCCCGTCCTGCACGTGAAAGCGCTTCAGTTCGGCCGGCACCCCGCCCGCCACGCCGATGAACAATCCGTTGTCCGTCAGCACGCCGTCGACGTCGAGCACCACGAGGCGGATGCGGCGCGCCACGTGCGGCTCGATGCGCTTCACCGCCGGGTGCTCTCGACCCCTCGCGCCCGGGCCCAGATGTCGAGGACTGGCGCCATCAGCTCGTACATCTGGTCCAGCGGCCACTGGGTCGCCGCATCGCTCACGGCGCGCGCCGGATCGGGATGCGTCTCGATGAAGAAGCCGTCGGCGCCCGCGGCCGCCGCGGCACGAAGTAGTGGCGGGATCGCCTCACGCTGCCCCCCGCTCATGCCACCGGCGCCCATGCCCGGCTGCTGCACGCTGTGTGTCGCGTCGTAGATCACCGGCACCGACGCCGCGTCCGCCATCCGCTGGAAGCTGCGCATGTCCACCACGAGGTCACCGTACCCGAGAAAGGTGCCGCGCTCGGTCAGCGCCACGTCGGCGCTGCCCGCCGAGCGAACCTTCTCCACCGCGCCCGCCATCGCCTCGGGCGCCATCCACTGCCCCTTCTTCACGTTGACCGGGCGCCCCGTGCGCCCAGCCGCCACCAGCAGGTCCGTCTGGCGACAGAGGAACGCCGGGATCTGCAGCACATCGACAACCTGCGCCGCGGCCGCCGCCTGGTCCGCCTCGTGAATGTCAGTCAGGACCGGGAGGCCCGTCGACCGCTTCACCGCGGCGAGTGCCTCGAGGCCGCGCTCCATGCCCGGACCGCGCGCACCCGCCAGCCGGGCGCGATTGGCCTTGTCGAAGCTCGCCTTGAAGCAGACCGGAATGCCCAGGCGCACCGCCAGTCCAGCCAGCGCCTCCGCGGTCCGCGACACCACGTCGCCCTCCTCGGCGACACATGGTCCCGCGATGAGGAACGGCGACTCGCGGAAGCTCCACTGGCTCACGACGTGGTGACTTCCGCGAGCGAGGGCTGCCCGGCGCGCTGCTGCGTCCGCCGCTTGAGCGCTGCACCCACGAACCCGGCGAACAATGGATGCGGACGGTTGGGACGCGACTTGAGCTCGGGATGGAACTGGCAGCCGAGGAAGAACGGATGGTCGGGCAGCTCGATCATCTCCACCAGCCCGCCGTCGGGCGACTGGCCCGAGAGCCGGAGCCCGAACTCGGCCAGCACGTCGCGATAGGCGTTGTTCACCTCGAGCCGGTGCCGGTGCCGCTCGCTGATCTCGTTGGTGCCGTAGGTCAGGGCCGCCTTCGAGCCCGGCCGCAGCCGAGCGGTGTACGCACCGAGGCGCATCGTCCCGCCAAGGTTCACCACGTCACGCTGCGACGCCATCATGTGGATGACCGGCGATTCCGCCTCCGGCTCGAACTCCGTGCTGTTGGCACCCGGCAGCCGGCAGACGTTGCGCGCGAACTCGACCACCGCCACCTGCAGGCCGAGACAGATCCCGAAGAACGGGAGGTCGTGATCGCGCGCCCACTGGATCGCCTGGATCATTCCGTCCACGCCACGCACGCCGAAGCCGCCCGGGATCAGCAGGCCGTCGTAGTGCTGCAGGATCTGTCCGGCGGCCGCCTGGTCGGTGAAGTTGTCGCTCGAGAGCCAGTCGATCTGCACGCCGGCGTCGTTGGCGATGCCGCCGTGGATGAGCGCCTCCTGCACCGACTTGTAGGCGTCGTGCAGGTCGGTGTACTTGCCCACCACGGCGATGCGCACCCGCTCCTTCGGCCGCAGGATCGTCTCCACCATCGTGCGCCACGGCCCCAGCTCCGGCTCCTTCGTCTCCAGGCGGAGGCGCTCGCACACCACGCGGTCGATCCCCTGGTCGCGGAAGCGCAGCGGGATCTCGTAGATCGACTGCACGTCGGGACTCTCGATCACGCACTCGAAATCCACGTTGCAGAAGAGCGCAATCTTGCGCTTGATGTCCGCCGAGAGCGGCTGCTCGCTGCGGCACACCAGGATGTCGGGCTGGATCCCGATCTGCATGAGGTCGCGCACCGAATGCTGCGTCGGCTTGGTCTTGAGCTCGCCCGCGGCGGCGATGTACGGCACCAGCGTGAGGTGCATGAACAGCGCGTTGTCACGGCCGACTTCCTGGCGGAACTGACGGATCGCTTCGAGGAACGGCAACGACTCGATGTCGCCCACCGTGCCGCCGATCTCGGTGATCACCACGTCGTGTCCCGGCGCCGTGCGCCGGATCGCGTTCTTGATCTCGTCGGTGATGTGGGGGACGACCTGGACGGTGGAACCGAGGTACTCGCCGCGCCGCTCCTTGTTGATCACGGTCTGGTAGATGCGGCCCGTGGTGATGTTGTTCTGCTGGGAGAGGGACCGGTCGATGAAGCGCTCGTAGTGGCCGAGGTCGAGGTCCGTTTCCGCGCCGTCGTCGGTCACGAAGACCTCGCCGTGCTGGAACGGGGACATCGTGCCGGGATCGACGTTGATGTACGGATCGAATTTCTGCATCGTCACGCTGAGCCCACGCTCGACCAGCAGGCGCCCCAGCGAGGCCGCGGCGATCCCCTTACCGAGTGACGACACGACGCCGCCGGTGACGAAGATGAACTTGGTGTTCTTGGGGACGGACGTCGTCATGCGAGTCCTCGTGCGGTGGCGGTCCAGTGCGCGTGGGCGCGCTCCAGGTCTTCCTGGGTGTCTACGCCCGGCAGGGCGGGTTCGTCGAGCAGCGCCACCCCGATGCTGAGCCCGTGCTCCAGCGCGCGCAGCTGCTCGAGGCGCTCCGTGAGCTCGAGGGGGGTCGGTTCGAGGGCTGCCCACTGGAGCAGCGCCCTCCGCGTGCAGGCGTAGACGCCGATGTGCTGGTGATAGCGGCGACGGCCGGGGTCACCGCCCTCGCGATGGAACGGGATCGCGGCGCGCGAAAAGTAGAGCGCGCGGCCTGAAGCACTGCAGACGACTTTCACGATCGAGGGGCTCTGCGCCGCATCGCCCACCACCGTTCCCGCCGCCGTGCCGATGTCGAACCCGGCGCGCACCTGGCCCACTGACCCGGCCAGCGCCGCCGGGCTCAGGAACGGCTCGTCACCCTGGATGTTCACCACGATGTCGAACCCGGCATGCTCCGGGCGCCGCGCCACCTCGGCCACGCGGTCAGTGCCGCTTTCGTGCTCCGGGGAGGTCAGGACGGCCGTGATTCCCGCTTCACGGGCCACGGCCGCGATCTCCTCCGAGTCGGTGGCAACCACCAGGGCATCGGTGACGGCGGCGGCTAGGGCCCGCTGGGCAACGCGGACAACGAGGGGGACCCCACCAATCAGCTGCAGGGGCTTGCGGGGCAAGCGGGTCGACCCGAGTCTGGCGGGAATAACTCCGAGAACGGGCATCGACCCATCATAAATAGATCGGGTCCGCTAGTCAAAAGTCGTGCCGGACCTCCGACACGACTCTTGACAAAGCCTATCCTGCTGAATTGCCAGAGGTTAGGTGGACGTTCCAGCCGGCACTTCCGCATCGTAGCCGGCGACCCTGAGGAAGTTGCCGAGAAGCCCGCGGCCGTGGTGAGTGCCGATCGACTCCGGATGGAACTGGACCCCGTGGACCGGGCGGCTTCGGTGCCGCACCGCCATGATCTCCTGCCCTGCCGGACGGTCGGACGACCACCCGCACACCTGCACGTCGCTGGTCACGGTGGCTGGGGCGATGACCAGGGAGTGGTAGCGCATGACCGTCAGCGGCGAAGGCAGCCCCTCGAAGACCCCGGCGCCGTCGTGGATCACCTCCGTGGTCTTGCCGTGCATCAACCGGTCGGCCCGTACCACCGTCGCCCCCAGCGCCTCCCCGATTGCCTGGTGGCCGAGACATACGCCCAGCAGCGGCACCCCGGCCGCCACCGCCGCCCGCACCAGGGGCACCGAGATGCCGGCCTCAGCCGGGGTGCACGGGCCAGGCGAGATGATGATGGCGCGCGGCGCGAGGGCCATTGCCTCATCCACCGTCAGCGCATCGTTCCGGTATACCACCGGCGACACGCCAAGTTCACCCACATACTGGACGATGTTGTAGGTGAAGCTGTCGTAGTTGTCGAGGATGAGCAGCACGCGGTGTCTACTGGACCTTCACCCGCACATTGGTCTTCGGGTGCGCCGACGGTGCCGTGCCGTGCACCCCGGCGCGCACCGAATCGGCTCGAGCCTCGGCAACGGCACGGATGGAGTCGGCGCGGCTCTCGGCCGCGGCACGGAGGGAGTCGGCGCGCTGCTCCGCGGCGGAACCGATCGATTCCGCCGCCTGCTGGATGGAGTCGGCCATCCGTTCGTAGACGGCGCTGATCGAGTCGGCCTGCGCGTCGTTGCTCCCGTGCAGGTCGTGGTCGAAGTTCTTGAGGGCGTCAGCGCCGGAGAGCAGTACGTACGTGTTGCCCCGCTGGGTCTCGATACTGCCGAGCGGTGCCAGGTTCTTCCCCGCGGTGTCCTTGGCGGTCGCGCAGTAGAAAGTGCTGTTCGGGTTGATGTGCTTCAGCTGGAAGTTCATCCCGTTGTCGCCTGCCACCAGGATGCACTGGCTCAGCTGCTCGTCGCCCACCGAGTCGGCCAGCTTGACCCGGAAGTTCACCGCCTCGACCTGCTTCGGGCTGCTCCGCAGGATCTGCAGCCGGCTCAGCGTGCCCAGTTCCCGGCCGTCAACCTTGAAGGGAATGAAGGCGAGCGGGATCGTGATCGGGGCGGCGCTTTCGACCACCCGCTGCACCCGGCGCTTGCCGCTCCGGACGCCATAGTAGGCCGTCGTGCCCAGAAGGAAGATTCCGAGGGCGCCGAGGATGATTCGCATCCAGTATCTGTTCATGTCCCACCTGTCTCAGGTACGATGTTGCAATCAGAGACGTGGAAGCCGCACATAAGGTTTCAGGGGCGACTGCATTGTAAGATAGGGCCTTACGACCTCGGGAGTCATCGGTGCTGGACGTATCCGGGCTGGCAAAGTCGTTCGGCACCCAGGTCGCCGTCGACGGCCTCAGTTTTAAGGTGGCCGCCGGTGAAGTGGTGGGCCTGGTGGGTGCCAATGGCGCCGGCAAGACCACCACCCTCCTTTCGGTGGCCGGCATCCTCCGGCCTGATGCCGGCGCGGTCCGGATCGCTGGCCACGACCTCGCCACCGATCCCGTCGGGGCCAAGCGCCTCCTCGGCTTCGTGCCCGACGAGCCCGCCCTCTTCGACTACCTCAGCGTCGACGAACACTTCCGGTTCATGGCGCGCCTGTATGGCGTCACCGATATCGACCAGCGGCTCCCCGCCCTCCTCGCCGACCTTGAACTGCTCGACCGACGCCGATCGCTCCCCGACGAACTGTCGCGCGGCATGCGGCAGAAGCTGGCGCTCGGGTGTGCGTTCATACACGACCCGAAGGTGCTGCTGCTGGACGAACCGCTCACGGGGCTGGATCCGGTGGGGATCCGGCGGATGAAGGACGGGATCACGAAGAAGGCGGCGGACGGAGCGGCAGTGCTGCTGAGCTCGCACCTGCTCGCGGTGGTGAGTGAGCTGTGCTCGCGGGTGATCGTGCTGGGGCATGGGAAGGCACTCGCGGAGGGATCGCCGGCGGAGATCGCCGCGCGCGGGCCGACGCTGGGTGGCACTCTCGAGGACGCGGTGCTGGACCTGCTTACGTGAGGCGAGCCATCGGCTACCTGCTGGTCCGGTCGGCATGGAACCGGACGCGGCGGATCGCCTCCGAGTTCAAGAGACCGGGACCGCGCATCGCCGCAGTCGCGGCGATCGGGTATTTCGTGTTCCTGGCTTGGCTGAGTCCCAAGGGTGGCGGCGGCACGCACGACACCCAGATCGCGGCGGTGGTGGGCGCGCTGGGCTTGATGGTGCTGGTGATCTCGGCGTGGCTGCTGGGGACGGGTGCCAAGCTGGTGGAACTGAGTCCTGCCGAGCGGGCACTGCTGCTCCCTGCCCCGATCAGCACGGCGCGGGTGATGGACGTGAAGCTGATGCGGCTGCAGGCGACCGCGCTCGGGAACGCGGTGATGTGGACGGCGCTCACGAGTGGCGGGCAGCACTGGGATACGATCGCCCGGCGCGCGGTGGCGTTCTGGGTGGTGATCACGACGCTGCAGCTGCATCGCATCGGCGCGGCGCGGAGCCGGGCGAGCGCGGCGATTCATCCGGCGATCCGGCGGATTCTCGGGTTGTTCGGGATCGGGCTGGTGGCGCTGGTGCCTGTCGTGCTTTCGGGGGCGATACGGGAATCGGCGCCGGGGCTCACGGCGTTCCTGGGTGGGCTGGCGGTGAATCCGTGGGCGCGCGCCGTGCTGTTGCCGTTCGTGCTGGTGCTCCGGCCGCTGACCGCTGCCTCGTTTGGCGACTGGATCGCGATGCTGTGGCCGGCGCTCGCGATCCTTCTGCTGCACTACCTGTGGGTGAGGCGGCTGGGGCCGGAGCTGGAGCGGGAGCCGGATCCCTTGACGTCGCCGCAGGGGGCGCCGCTCTGGATGCTCGCGCCGAGAGGATCGGCGGCGGGCGCGTTCTTCTGGAAGAATGTGACGGCGCTGGTTCGCCGTTCTACCGCAATGCTGGCGGTTGGTATGGCGGTCGCGGTGGTGATGCTGCCGGTGGTGCTCAGGTCGGCGGGACGGGTAGGTGCGAGTGAATTCCTGGGGTGGATGCTGCTGATGTGGTCGCTGCTGCTGCTCCTGATGGGGCCGCAGTTCGTGCGGAACGACTTGAGGCGGGACCAAGGGATGCTGGCGCTGCTTCGGACGCTGCCGGTGCGTGGCTATGAGGTGATCCTGGGATCGAGTGGTGCGGCGGCGCTGACGCTGGCGTCGGGCGTGATCGCGCTGCTGCTTGCAGGCGCGGTGGCGATGGCAGGAAGCAACCAGCCGCCGCTGCCGGCGGAGCATCGCGGGGTGTGGTTGCTGGCGGCGGTGCTCGTGATCGGGCCGGTATCACTCGCGGGGATCCTGCTCCAGAACGCCGCGGTGATCCTCTTGCCGACGTGGTCGCGGCTGGCGGCGCGTCGCGGGACGGCGACGGCGCTGGGGACGAATCTTGCGAACAGCGCGCTCACGATCCTGATGCTGGGGTTGCTCGCGGCGGTGCCGGTTGCGTTGGCGTGGCTGGTGTGGCGGGGCAGCGAAGGCGGGGCGTGGGTGCCGGTGGTGTGCGCCGTCGTGATCGGCGTGGTACTGGGGGCGGAGTGTTGGGGGCTGGTGCGGTGGCTGGGGGTGCGATTCGAGAGGATCGATACGGCAACGAGCGCGGCGCTGGACTAGGCGCCCGAAAGAGCTCCAGGGAGAAATCGGCCACAATGCCTTGAACCAGCCAGCAGTAGCAGGCCCGACATTCAGGAAATTGTTCATACTCGGAAGCGAGTTAGGAGGGACCGGCGCCCAGGTATAGGATTCCCCCTCAGACGAACAACACCTTCGTCATGTACAGTCGATGCCCTCATGCGTCGACCATCGTGATGGAAAGGAGTATCGGGTGAGATCAGCGAGCACCTGTTCCAGAATGGGCCGTTTCGCTGCCTTGACGCTGTGTGTATTGCTGCTGCCTGGAGACAGGGCGTGCGCGCAGAACGACCCGCTTCCTTCATGGAATAGCGGCGCCGCCAAGCAATCCATAGTCGCCTTCGTCGAGAAGGTCACGACGCCCGGGTCGCCGGTCTTCGTTCCGATGCCGCAGCGCATTGCCACGTTTGACAACGACGGCACGCTGTGGAGCGAGCAGCCCCTCCCTGTCCAGCTGTACTTCGCGCTCGACCGCGTGAAGGCGCTCGCACCGCAGCATCCCGAATGGAAGACCACGGAGCCGTTTGCCTCGCTCCTGAAGGGCGACGTGAATGCCGCGCTCTCGGGGGGCGACAAGGCACTGCTGGAGCTCATGATGGCCACGCACGCCGGCATGACTGCGGCGGAGTTCGAGGACATCGTCAAAGGCTGGATCCCAACCGCCACCAACCCGAAGTCCGGGAAGCGCTTCACCGACATGGTCTACCAGCCCATGCTGGAATTGCTTGCCTACCTCCGGGCGAATGGCTTCAAGAACTTCATCGTCTCCGGCGGCGGCATCGAGTTCATGCGGCCATGGACTGAGCAGGTGTACGGCATCCCACCCGAGCAGGTCGTCGGCAGCAGCATCAAGACGGCTTTTGCGATGCGCGACGGCAAGCCCGTGCTCCAGCGGCTACCGGAACTGAACTTCAATGACGACAAGGGCGGCAAGCCCGTCGGCATCAACCAGCACATCGGCCGCCGGCCCCTCATGGCGTTCGGCAATTCCAATGGTGACAGGGAGATGCTGGAATACACGCAGGGCGGTACCGGCGCGCGGTTCGAGTTGCTGGTCCTGCATGACGACGCCGCCCGCGAGTTCGCCTACGGGCCGGCCCAGGGGCTACCCGACGTGAGTCTCGGGGCCTTCAAGCAGGACCTGTACGACCAGGCGGGGCGCGAGGGATGGACAGTCGTCAGCATGAAGAACGACTGGAAGAGCATCTTCCCGGCGGCGCAGTCCGAGGTCACCGCGGTCGATATCCTGCTGGAACCCGACGTCACGATGCTCGGCCGTGCCAATGCCAGCAATGGCCGCCTGCTCAAGGCGTACCCGCAAGGATTCGCCCTGGATGCGACGCACCGTCCGCACATCACGATACTGCAACTGTTCGTCCGCACCGCCGATCTCGATCAGCTGTACGCGGCGCTCGGCAAGGTGTTCGCCGGCGTCCCCGTGCTGAAACTGGATGCATTCAAGTACTACTACATCCCGACCGGCGAGCTTGGCGTCGCGGGTATTGTCGCCAAGCCGACCACTCAATTGCTCAAGCTGCAAGCGGACATCATTGCCGCCGCAGGTCCGTTCATGCTGCCAAGTGGCCCCATCGGCGCCTTCACCGCCGGGCACGATGACCCCGCGACCGATGCGCAGTTGATCGAGTATGTGGCGTCCTTTGTGCAGAAGTCGGCAGGCGGACACTTCAATCCGCACGTCACGACCGGCGTGGCGCCCCGCGCATACCTCGACAAGATGCTTGGCGAACCGTTCCAGCCGTTCACCTTCTCGCCGGCTGGGGCAGCCGTCTACCAGCTGGGCCCGTTCGGCACGGCGGCGAAGCAACTCGCGGAATGGAGACTCAAGTAGCATGAGCCTGACGAGGACGATCCTCGTCGCCGCCACCTACTTCGCCGGGTTCATCGCCGCGATCATCGCGGTGATGAACACCCGGACGGCCCAGGGCGCCATCGCGTGGGCGGTCTCGCTAATCTCCGCACCCTTCGTGGCGATTCCCGCCTACCTCGTGTTTGGCCGGAGCAAGTTCGACGGCATGGCGTCGGCGTATGACCAGCGCCGGCAGGAGATTGACGCCCTGGGCAGGCAGATCCGGGAGAACCTGCAGCCCTGGGACGTGGGACAGGCGGCGCGGTACGCATCGTACCGCGCCATCCAGCAACTGGCGAAGACATCGCTGACCCGGGGCAACCAGGTGGAACTGCTAATCAATGGCCCGGCCACCTTCGACAGCATCCTTGCCGGGATCGCGAGCGCGAAGGAGTACGTGCTGGTGCAGTTCTACATGTTCCACGACGACGGCCTGGGGCGGCGCATGCAGCAGGCGCTGATCGAACGGGCCCGGGCCGGCGTGCGGGTGTACATGCTCTACGACGAGGTCGGCAGCAAGGGTCTGCCCAAGGCCTACGTCGAGGCGCTGCAGGCTGCCGGCGTCGAGGTGAGTTCCTTCAAGCCGACGCAGGGCTCCCGGAACCGCTTCCAGATCAACTTCCGCAACCACCGCAAGATGGTGGTCGTCGACGGCGAGACCGGCTGGGTCGGCGGCCACAACGTGGGCGACGAGTACCTCGGGCTCGATCCCGAGTTCACCCCATGGCGCGACACCCATGTGCGCCTCGACGGGCCGGTGGTGCTGCAACTGCAGATGACCATCCTGCACGACTGGTACTGGGCGGTGCGCCGGATTCCCGACGTGACGTGGGCGCCCAGGGCGAGCGAGACGTCGGACGTGCACGCGATGATCGTCCCGAGTTCGCCGGCCGACCGACTGGAGACCGCGGGGCTGCTGTTCGTGACGGCGCTCCAGTCGGCCCAGAAGCGCATCTGGCTCTCGGCGCCCTACTTCGTGCCGGACGAGGCGGTGATGAAGGCGCTGCAGCTCGCGGCGCTGCGGGGCGTGGACGTGCGCATCATCACGACGGGCAAGGGCGACAGCATGCCGGTGTTCCTTGCGGCGTTTCACTATATGCACGAGCTGCGCGACCTCGGCATCCGGTTCTACGCCTACAAGCCCGGCTTCCTGCACGAGAAGGTCATGCTTGTCGACGACGACATCTCGACCGTCGGCACGGCCAACTTCGACAACCGCTCGTTCCGCCTGAACTTCGAGGTGACCGCGCTGATCGTCGATCCGGCCCTGGGCCGCCAGATGAATGCGATGTTCGAGCAGGACTTCGCGCACGCGGAACCGATCGACCCCGCGGAGTTCGACCGGAAGCCGTTCTGGTGGCGGCTCGGGGTCGCCCTGTCGCGGCTGGCCGGGCCGGTGCTCTGAGGCCGGCGGCATGAGCGGAACCGGGAGCGGTGATCAAGCCCGCGAGCAGGCGCCACCCCTGCTCGACCCGGTCGACCGCGACACCGAGTTCCTGACGGGCCTCATCATGGCCCTGACGTTCACCTGCACACTGAGCGTCGCCAATTCCGGCGACACTGGCGTCCGCACGGTGATACTTGGCGCGCTGGCCTGCAATGTCGCATGGGGCGTCGTGGACGGCGTAATGTACCTGCTGTCCTGCCTGGCGGAACGAGCGGAGGACCGGCTGAGGCTGCGCCAGCTGCAAGAAGCGGCGAACCCGGACGATGCGCTCCGGATCCTCAAGGACGCGCTGCCGGGCCCAGTCTCCGCCGTGCTCGATGCGCAGGAGCTCAAGGCGCTGCGGGCCAGGATTGCCGGGCTTCCGCCATCGACCGATCCCGCGACGCTCGAGCGCCGCGACTACCTGGCCGCCCTCCTCGTGTTCGTCACCGTCGTCGTGTCGACCGTACCGGTGGTTGTGCCGCTGGCCCTGATTCACGACCCGTTCACCGCCCTCAGGGTCTCGAACGCGACGGCGATCGGACTGCTGTACTTCTTCGGAAATACGCTCGGTCGCGCAACTGGCATCCCGGCGCGCCGCACCGGCCTGTCGATGGTCGCGATCGGTGTCGTGCTCGTCGGGATAGCGATCGCGCTGGGCGGGTGAAGCGCCCGGCATGCCTCAGCGCAGGGCGTAGATCACGCCGAGCCGGATGGTCTGAAAGCTGAACTTGAGGCTGCCTTTGAAATCGAGCCAGCCCCCGGTGTCACTCTCCGACGTGATCTTGTCTCCGATGATCGACCATCCGCCCAGCGCAGCCCAGTGATCGGTGAAGTAGTACTGGGCCTCGGCACTCCCCCGCCACGAGCCGACGTCGACGTTGCTGATCCTGGCCCCGATCCCTCCCGCCTCGACATTGAAGTACCAGTGGCCACCGGCCCGGAACGAGGCGAACACACCGAGCGAAGCGGTCGGAGCAGTGACGCTCGTGCTGGCCCAGAACTTCACGATGGCGGTGTCCGCGCCGCCCGCCGTGGCGCCTGCCACCGCGTTGGCGTCCAGGCTGAAGAAGAGGGCCCCCAGGCCGAGCACGAAGCCAACCTTGACGTTCTCCTTGGCCAGGAAGGCGACGCGGTAGCTCAGTTGGAGAGTCGGCGCGCTCAACTTGGTATTGACCCTGAGGCCCGCGGCGAAGGAGGTGTCGCCAATGTTGATCGTGTCGGTCAGCACTCTTTCCCCGCTCCGCCCGATGTTGACGAAGCCGAGGTCAATCTCATGCCGGCGTCCGGGCCGCCAGTGCGCGCTGGCTGCCCACGTGATCCCGCCACTTGACAGGCCAACGTCGGCCAATTCGAAGTCGGTTCCCGCAGGACCGGCGTCGGCGTCGACGCGAATGTCGCTGCTCAGGATGACGTCGGACCCCTGCACGCCGACTTGGAGCTTGTCGTAGAGGTGGTTGACAGCCTGGGCACCAGCGACGCGGGGCACCGCGATGACCAGCAGCACTGAAAGCAAGGGCGACTGCAGGCGGCACGAGCGGTGGGTACGCATGGGGTTCCTCGCGATGGGCGCGCCGCCGGCAAGGGGCGGCTTTGAACACATTGTCATCATATTGCTCCCGTGTTCCGAAATGGGCGTGAGAGCTTCAGGAACGGCCTTCACGTCCAGTCAAAGGGTATCCGGTGCCTCGAGTGGCGGCCTGAATCGCAGGACTCGCAGCGCGAAGACCGGCAGCACGATCAAGCTCAGCAGCGTCGAGGTGAGGAGCCCGCCGAGGATAACCGTCGCCATCGGCCCCTCGATCTCTCGGCCCGGGTCGCCACTGCCGAGCGCGAGGGGCAGCAGGCCAATGGCGGTGACGAGTGCGGTCATCAGGATGGGGCCGAGTCGCTCCATGGCACCTCTGAGGGCCGTGCCCATACCCCAGGGCGCGCCCTCCACCTTGACCAGGTGATCGTAGTGCGACAGCAGCATGACGGCGTTCCGGGTTGCGATACCGAACAGGGTGACGAACCCCACCAGCGAACCCAGCGACAGCACGCCACCGGTCGTGAACACCGCGAGCACCCCGCCCACCAGGGCGAACGGCAGGTTGAGCAGCACCAGCGAGAGCCGGTCCACCTCCCCGAATGCCAACGCCAGCAGCATCAGGATCCCGAGCCCCGTCAGCAGGGCGTTGAGCAGGAGCTCATGCTGGGCGCTCCGCTGCGCCGCGGCCGTGCCGCCGAACTCGGCGAAGATGCCCGCCGGCAGGCGGACCGAGGCCTGTGCCTTCGCTTCGAGTTCACGCGCGAAGCCCGCCACATCACGGCCCTGCACGTTCGCGGTCACGGTCATCACCCGCCGCGTCCCCTGGTGCGACACCAGGAAGCGGCCCGTGGTGCGCTCCACGTCGGCGACGGCCTGCAGCGACACGACGCGCCCGTTGACGCTGCTGATCGGAATGCGCCGCAGCTGCTCCGGGCGCCGCCGCGAGGCGGAATCGAGGATCACCACCACGTCGGTCGTGCGGCTGCCGTCGAACACCTGCGCCACGGTAGCCCCGCGCGTCGCCGTCTCGACCGCCTCAAGCGCTTCGTCAGGGCGCAGGCCGACACTCGCCAGGTCGAACGGGCGCAGCCGCACCGTCACCTCCGGCGCCACGGGCGGCGGGTCGTACTGTACGTCGGTGGCACCACGCACCCGGCCGATCGCCTCGGCCATGCGACGCGCCGAGACGTCGAGGCTGTCGAGATCGTCGCCGAAGAGCTTCACCACCACCTGCGCCGTCGAGCCGGTGAGCGTCTCCTCGATGCGCTCCGCCAGGAACCCACGGATCGCGAAGTTGACGCCCGGGATCCCCTCCAGCATCCGGCGCAGGTCGTCCTGCACCGTCTCCGCGTCCTTGCCCGTGAGCGGCACCAGGTCCACCTCGAACTCGGTGTAGTGCGTGCCCCAGGTGTCCTCCGACAGCTCGGCACGCCCGGCGCGCTGCGCCACCAGGCGCACCCGGGGATCCGTGAGCAGCCGCGCGGAGACGATCTTGCCGAGCCGCACCGATTCCTCCAGCGACGTGCCCGGCACCGCCGACATGTGGATGAGGTAGTGCCCCTCGCGGAATTCCGGCAGGAAGGTGGCGCCGAAAAACGGTAGCGTCGCCACCGCGCCGATGCAGAGCAACACCGTAGACCCGAATACGAGCGCCGGCTCCTTGAAGAGGGCGGACAAGAGGCGCGCATAGCCGCGCTTGAGCAACAACAGCACCCGCGACTCGTGGTCGCGTGCGGTGGGCCGGCCAAGCAGCACGCGGGACAGCGCCGGCGTCACCGTGAGCGCGACGATGAGCGAGGCCAGCGTCGCGAAGATGTAGGCCAGGGCCAGCGGGCGGAACAGTGCCCCCTGCACGCCGGTGAGCGCCAGCACCGGCAGGAACACCAGGGCTACCACGAAGGTGGCGTACACCACGCTGCCGCGCACTTCGAGCGATGCCCGCACCACGACTTCACTGATGTCCGGTCCGGCCGCGCCGGCGCTCTGCTCCCGCAGGCGCCGGGCGATGTTCTCCACGTCGATGATGGCGTCGTCCACCACTTCGCCCAGCGCGATCGCGAGCCCGCCCAGGGTCAGCGTATTGATGGAGAACCCCAGCACCTCGAGCAGGATCGTGGCCGAGAGCAGTGAAAGCGGGATGGCGGTGAGGGAAATCGCCGCCGTCCGCAGATCGGCGAGGAACAGCATGAGGATGACGGAGACCAGCAATGCGCCCAGCAGCAGCGACGAAGTGATGTTGCGAAGGGCCAGGTCGATGAACGTCGCGGGCCGGAAGACGTCCTCGTGAAGCGTGATGCCCTCGCGCTCGAGCGCCGGTGCCAGCGCCTTGAGCGCCTCCTCTACCGCGCCGGCCACCACCTTCGTGTTGCCGCCGAGCTGCGCCGAAACCACCGTGACGATGGCTGGTTCCCCGTTGATGGCGCCGTCGCCGAACTTTGGCGCCCCGGCCACCACCACCTGCGCCACGTCGCCGATGCGCAGCACTGAGCCGTCACGTTCGCGCACGACCACCTGGCCGATCGCCTCGGGCGTGAGCGACTGCCCCTCCGACCGCACCACGATCCGCTGGTTGGGCCCGTCCAGGACCCCGCCGCCGCGGACGCCCGTCGCCCGACGGGTCGCGTCGGTCAGTTCGCTCAGGCCCACACCATACGCCCGGAGCCTGGCTGGATTGGCCTGTACCTGCAGCTGGCGCACCTCGCCGCCGAACGACGCCACCTTCGCCACGCCCGGCGTGGCGAGCAGCCGCGGGCGGACCATCCAGTCCACCACGGTGCGCTGCTCCAGCAGCGTGCGCGTCGAGGACGTGAAGCCGATGACCAGCACCGTGCTGGATGACGACGTAAGCGGGCTGATCACCGGAGGCGGCACCGAGCGCGGCAGTCGGGGCACTGCTTCCACCAGCCGCTCGGCGAGCGCCTGGCGCGCGCGGAAGATGTCGGTGCCCGGTGACAGCACGGCCGTGATGATGGAGAGCCCCTGGATCGACTGTGATCGCACGATTGCGATTCCTGCCACGCCGTTGATCACGTCTTCGATCGGCTTCGTCACCAGCACCTCCACCTGCTCGGGCGCAAAGCCCGGCGCTTCGGTCTGGATCGAGACCTGCGGCGGGGCGAACTCGGGGAAGACGTCGAGTGGTGCGGCAAGAAGTCGCGACGTGCCGTACACCACGAGCACGATCGCGAGCCCGAGGACGATGCCCGGGTGCCGGACGGAGAAGCGGACCAGTGCGGCGAGCATCAGCGGCGGATCACTCCGCGACCTCGTCGCCCACCTTCACCTGTGCCCGGAACTCCTCGGACAGGAGCTGTTCTGCGCCAACCGTCACGAGCCGGTCACCCGGTAGGACGCCTCCCCGCACCGCCCAGCCCTCCGGCAGCGGCGTCGTCGTCGGAATCCGGACCCGGCTGAACTGTCCCGGCGCGCGCTCCACGTAGGCCCACAGGAGTCCTTCCCATTGCACCGTGGCCGATGCCGGTATCGCGGCCGCGCCAGCGAGCGGCGCTCCGATCGGCACCGACGCGGTAACCGGCAGCCCCACGGCAAGGCCGGGCCAGCTGCCCGCGAGCCGGTAGTTGAAGGCCGGGCGCTGCGTCACCGGGTCGACGTCGAAGGCCGGGCCAACGAGGTGCGCGGCCACCGACCGGCTCCGGTCGAGCGGCTGCATCACAAGCCGGACCGGCGGTCGCGCGGGCGCGTCATCCGTCCAGGCAATGCGGGCCAGCGGTTGGGACAGGTCGCTGATGGCGAGCAGCACCTGCCCCGCCTGCACGATCTCTCCCGGGCGCGCGCCGACTTGTGTCACGATGCCGCTGCGCGGTACGGTCAGGGGCCTCGCATCCGACACCTGCGCGATCACGTCGCCGGCGATGACCCGCGAGCCCAGCTCGGGCCACGCCGCGCTCGACGCCGCCTCGAGCCTGCCCGCCACCGGCGCGCGCAGGAATGCAATGCGGGCGGAATCGGGGACGACGACACCGTTCAGTTGTACCACCGGCGCCACCGACACCGGTCGCGCCACCTCGAGCACGAGCCCCAGTTTGCCCGCCTCCACGGAGTCCAGCTTGACCACCACCCCCTGTTCACCCGTCGCGACACGGCTCGGAGCAATCACCGGCTCCTCCCGCTGCACCTCGTTCTGCCGCTCTTCCTTCCCCTTCCGGTACGCGAAGATGAGCGCCCATGCCAGCAGGGCAAACGCGGCGGCGCCGGCGAGCCAGCGGATCGGTTTCATCGGGCAGTCTCCTGGACCACGAACGTGGCGGTGGGCAGCGGCAGCGGATCGGGCAGGCCCGGTGCGTCGGGCGTCCACACGCCGGTCACTCGCTCCAGCTCACTACCCGTTACGGCGCGGCGCAACCGGGCATCCTGCAGGGAGGTCTCGGCATCGGCCACCGCGAGCGCCAATCCCATTCTCTCGAAGAGGCTTGTCTCGCCGCGCTCGTAGGCCGCGCGTGCCGTGCGCTCACGCACCCGGATTGCACCGACGAACTGCTCGGAGGCCACGAGCTGCTGCGCGCTCGCGCGGCACGCCGTGAACGCCACCTCGACCTGGCTCAGCACCACCTGCTGCATCGATTCCACGGCGCTCGCCATCTGGTTCCGCCGCGCGATCGCCTCCCCGATCGGGCCCCGGTTCCGGTTGCGCAGCAGGTTGGGCAGCGCCAGCGCGGCGATCCACCGGTGCAGTCCCTGATCCCAGGAATAGCCTGGTGCCAGCTCGAGGTCGGGGTACTGCTTGCTGATCTGGACGCGAAAGTCCGCTTCGGCCACCGCGTACTCGGCCAGCGCCACTCCCATCTCGTAGCGGCGACGCAGGGCGATGGCGCGAAGCGCCTCGAGGCTCTCCTGCGCGGTCCATCCGCAGCCGATGCTTCCGGCCGTCGCGATCGACAGCGTGTCGACGGCCCTCGCGGGCACGCCGAGGAGGCGCGCCAGCGTCGCGCTGGCGGCGATCGCCTGCGCCTCCGCCGACGCGAGTTCCCTCCCGGCGAGTCGCGCTTCAGCCGCCGCCTGGTCCACCGTCGACTGGCCCACCGCGTCGTTCTGGTAGAGCCGCTCCACCTGCTCGGCGACCTGCCGGCTGCGGCTCACCCGCCGTGTCCACGCGGTCACGCTCGAATCGCCTTGCACAACGGCAAGCGCGGCAGATCGCACATCGCTCGCGATGGTCCACGCGACGGCCCTCGCTTCCAGCTCGGCCACGAGCGCGCGCGCCTGTGCCGCGGCGATCCGGGCGCCGCGCTTGCCGCCTAGCTCGATCCGGAACACGAGGCCCAGCGTCACGGTCCACGGCGCCACCGTTGGACCGGCGTTGATGGATCCCTCCACGGCCCCAGCCACCCCGATCGGCGGACGCGTACCGGCCGTCACCTCGGCGGCCTGGGCCGTGCGCCATGCGCGGCGGGACACCTCGAGATCGGGCCGGAAGTACCATGCGGTGAGCGCGAGCCGCTGCGCATCCCACTCGGCGCCGCCGGTGGAGTCGTAGGTGGCGAGGAAGGCGCCCAGCGCGGAGTCGTCGAGCGTGCGGCTGCCGAACGCGGCGGCACTGGCCTCAGGGGCGAGCGGCTGTGGCTGGTACTTGGCGCACGCGCCGGCTGCGACCGCCAGCAGGACCAGCGCGAGGCTCGTGACGCACCGGATCATGCGCGCGGGTGGAACTGCCGGTGCACGCTGCGCAGGTATTCGCGGTCCACGTGAGTGTAGATCTGGGTGGTGGAGAGATCGGCGTGCCCCAGCATTTCCTGCACCGCCCGGAGGTCGGCGCCGCCCTCGAGCAGGTGCGTGGCGAAGCTGTGTCGGAGTGTGTGCGGCGACACCCGACGTTTTACGCCCGCCTTCTCGGCGGCCCGCTTGACGATGCCCCACGCCCCGACGCGGGAGAGCGGCCCGCCGCGCGCGTTGAGCAGCACCCGCCCCTGGCTCTTGCCCCGGTCGAGTTCAGGTCGCACGGTGTGCAGGTACACCGACAGCGCGCCGATCCCCGTCCGCCCGATCGGCACGAGCCGCTCCTTCGACCCCTTCCCGAACACCCGCACCAATCCCTCCGGGATCAGCAGGTCGGCCAGGCCCAGTCCGCAGAGCTCCGACACCCGCATGCCCGCGCCGTACGCCAGCTCGAGCAGCACCCGGTCACGCCAGGCCAGGGGCTCCGACACGTCGGGCGCGCTGAGCATGGCGTCGACGTCCGCCACGGAGAGTGTTTCGGGCAGCTTGCGCCAGCGTGCCGGGCTCTCCAGTCGGTCGCTCGGGTCTTCCTTGAGGCGGCCCTCGGCTATCATGAACCCGAAATAAGTCCTGGTGGCTGAGACACATCGCCTTATGCTGGCGGGACTTAGCCCTACATCCTTGAGAAGGAACACGAAGTCGCGCAACAGGCCCCGTGTCAGCTTCTCCGGCCCGGTGATCCCCTTCGATCGGGCGAACTCCGCCAGCCGGCGCAGGTCACGGCCGTAGTTCTCCACCGTGTGCTGGCTGTGTCCTGCCTCGAGCGCCAGGTAGTCCCGGAATCCCTCGAGCCAGAAGGCCCGCACATCCTCCTCGGCGCTCACGGCTGACGACTCTCTGCCGTACTGCCCCCTCACGACTGACGACCGGACGCTGCCACTGCCCTTACCCGCTCCACCTCATCCGCGCCGAGCCCAAGCAGCTCAGCTGCACGACCCAGCAGCCACGACTCCTGCTGCGGGTCGACGCCGCGGTCGGCGAAGAGCGACTGCCACATCTGCTCGATCAGCAAGAGCCGGCGTTCCTCTCCTACTTCGCCGTGCAGGCGCTGCCCCAGCCGGTGAAGGCGCCCTTCCTCGGCCCCGCTGCTCGCCGCGGACGCCTTTGCCGCACGAGGCGCGAGTCCCCAGCGCGCCCGAAGGTCGCGCTCCACCCGGGATCGTTCCTCTGCGTCGAGCCCGGAGTCGGCGTAGGCGATCTCGATGACCAGCTGGGCCGCGTGGCGCAGGTCCACCGGCGCCTCGAGGTCCGCGTCGCCGCCAAGAGCCGCCCTGACGGCACTGACGACCGGCTCCTCGCGCCGCCGCCGTCGGGAATGAACGAACAGCGCTATTGCTGCGGCGAGGATCAAGGCCACGAGTGCCGTCGTCGTGCCCATGCTGTGCAGCAGCTCCTGCACCCGGTCGAACTCGCTGCCGGCAACCGCGCCGACCCAGGTGACCGCCCCGTACCAGGTGCCGGAGACCAGCGCGATGATGAGGAAGACGCGCCACGCGGGGATCCGGAGCATGCCGGCGAAGGGCGGTACCACCGCGCGGATCCCGGGGAGGAAACGCGCCACCAGCAAGCCGACCATGCCGAGGCGCAGGTAGTCCCGTTCGATTACCGCGATCGATTCGGGCGCCATCAGCCGGCGGACGATGGGGAGATTGAAGATGTTCCGGCCCGACCGACGCACGAGGGCGTATATCAGCATCGCGCCAGCCGTATTGCACGACCACGCGATGAGGAAGACCGCGAGCGGCCTGGTGGTTCCGGCATGCGAAAGGAATGCGCCCAGCGCCACGGCCACGTCGGCCGGCACGATCGGGACGATGTTCTCGAGGAAGGCCAGGACCGCGAGGACCGCATACACCCCTGCCGGAGGCAGGGAGGCGAGCCAGCCCAGGATGGCGTCGATCAGCGTCGCTCCAGCGTCGCGACCGCGATGGCCGCCATGCCTTCGCGCCGCCCGATGAATCCCATGCCCTCGTTGCTCTTCCCCTTGACGTTCACGTCACCCGGCTCGGCACCGAGCACCCCGGCGAGGCGCGCGGCCATCTCTGCGGCATGCGGCGCGATCTTCGGGGCCTCGGCGATCACTGTGATGTCGCACTGCACGAAGGCATAGCCCCGTGCCTGCACCGCCGCGTATGCCTCGCGCAGCAGGACCATCGAGTCGGCATCCTTCCAGCGCGTGTCGGTGTCGGGAAAGAGGCCGCCGATGCTTCCGGCACCGGCGGCCCCGAGAATGGCATCGGTGAGGGCGTGCGCCACCACGTCGGCATCGGAGTGCCCCGCAAGGCCCTCGGGATGGGGAATCGTGATGCCGCCGAGGACGAGACGGCGGCCCGGGGCGAACCGGTGCGAGTCGTACCCGATGCCCGTGCGTGTCATGCCGCGACGGTCTGCTGCGACTCGATCAGCGAATAGTCCTGGCGCCGCCGGCGCGGGGTGAAGCCCGCGTCCGTGATGTTGCGCTCGATCTCGACCACCGTGGTGCGGAACGTCGTGCCCGCCGCCGACACCACGTTCTCTTCCATCATCAGGCTGCCGTAGTCGTTCGCGCCATAGCGCAGGGCCACCTGCCCGACCTTGTGGCCCATCGTGACCCACGACGACTGGAGGTTGGGCACGTTGGTGAGCACGATGCGGCTCAGGGCCAGCGTGCGCAGGTAAGTCACGGCATCGGTCTTCGGCTGCTGCGACATCTCCGGCGTTCCCTCCGGCTGCAGCGGCCAGCAGATGAACGCCGTGAAGCCGCCGGTCCTCGCCTGCAGGTCGCGCACGCGCAGCAGGTGCTCGATCCGGTCCTCGTCCGTTTCGCCCAGGCCATACATCATCGTCACCGAGGTCTTCATGCCCTGCCGGTGCGCTTCTTCCTGCACGCCAAGCCATTCCTCGGTCTGCGCCTTCTTCGCCGCGACCCGCTGGCGGATACGGTCCACCAGGATTTCGCCGCCGCCGCCCGGGATGCTGTCGAGCCCCGCTTCGCGCAGCTGCCGCACCACGTCGCGCACCGGCATCCGGAAGCGCTCGCTGAAGAAGACCACTTCCGATGGCGAGAAGCCGTGGATGTGGATGCGATGATGCTTCTTGATGTACTGCATCAGCTCGAGGTACCACTCGAACGGAATGTACGGGTTGTGCCCGCCCTGCAGGAGGATCTGCGCCCCGCCCAGCGCCTTGCACTCGTCGATCTTGCGGCCGATCTGCTCGAAGCTCAGGACGTAGCCTTCGTGGCTCTTGGGCCGGCGATAGAACGCGCAGAAGCCACAGTCCGCCACGCAGACGTTGGTGTAGTTGATGTTCCGGTCGATGATGTACGTCACCTCCGGGTCCGGATGGTGCCGCCACCGCTCGGCGTCGGCCATCTCGGCCAGTTCGAGCAGTGGGGCCCTCTGATAGAGCTCCAGGTACCCCTTGAATTCCGCGGATGTCCTCTCGACCATGCCATACCCTTTCACGACCCACGACCCACGACCCACGACACGACGACTCTTTAGCTCTTAACTCTTAACTCTTACCGCCTATTACGCCGCACTGATGAAGCTCAGGCTCCCGTCGGGAACGAGGCCGTCCTGCGCCAGCCGCCGGAAGAAATCCGTCAGTCCGGCCAGGTGCCGGTAGGAAAATCGGTAGTCCAGGTCGCCCAGGTAATCACGGCACCCCTGCCGGTCGATGCCGGTCGTGGCCCAGGCCTGGTCGGCCAGCAGGTCGAGATGCGCGAGGCCCCAGTCGCGCGATTCCTTCAGCTGCGCGTGCGCGGCACGCACCTGCTGCTGGTCGGCGCGCCGCTGCGCCGCCCACACCGCGAAAACGAACGGTAGGCCGGTCCAGTCCTTCCACGCCTCGCCCAGGTCCACCTGGTACGGATAGACGCCGCGCGAGGCCAGCACCAGCGCCGCGTCGCCGATGACGAGCACGGCGTCGTGCGGAAACCGCGACAGGGCCGCGAGGTCGGTTGCCTCGGCGCGCACTGTCGCGAAGCGCGGCGCCACCTTCCACCGGTGGCGGCACAGGAGCTCGAGCAGGAGCACCGAGGTGCGCGACGATGAGCTGAGCAGCACGGTGGCCTCGTCCAGCTCCGTGATCGGCCGGCGTGAGAAGAGCCGCACGCTGTGGACCGGCCCGTCGCAGCTGATGGCGAGGTCGGGCAGCAGGTGATACGCGGCCGCGTTGCGCGCGTACTCCACCGCCGACACCACGCTCAGGTCCAGCTCGCCCGCCGCCATCAGGTCGTTGAGGTCGGAGGCCGTGCCCGTCACCAACTCGGCGCGCGCCGTCACCAGCCCGCGGTCGATGGCGCCGTACACCGGATAGCAGTTGATCCACGGGATGCGGCCGAGTCTCATGCGGCGTGCACCACCGGTGCGGACGCGAACGGCCCCGGCGCGTCGGGCGCCAGCTCGGTGAAGTCCTCTCGCACCGCCTCGTACAGGCTGTTGCGCTCCACCGGCCGCTTCCCTGCACCGCGGATCATGCGCACCAGCTGCTCGTAGGGCATGTGCATCGCCGTATGGGCCCCGGCCTCGTGATAGATGCGCTCGTACACCACCGTGCCCTCGACGTCGTCGCAGCCGTACGCCAGCGCGATCTGGGAGAGAAACGGCGTCACCATCGGCCAGTGCGTCTTGATGTGCGGAATGTTGTCCAGGAAGAGCCGGCCCACGGCGATGTTCCGCAGGTCCTCGTAGCCGGTCGTCGCCGAGCCGACGCGCCCCAGTTCCTCGCCCAGCTCGTTGTTGTCCGGGTGGTACGCCAGCGGGATGTAGGTCAGGAAGCCGCCGGTCCCGTCCTGCAGCTCGCGCAGCATGCCCAGGTGCTCGATCCGGTCGTCCACCGTCTCGACATGCCCGTACAACATGGTGCAGTTGCTCGGGATGCCGAGCTCGTGCGCCACGCGATGCACCCGCAGCCATTCCTGTCCCGTCAGCTTCCGCTCCGCGATCGTGGCGCGCACCGCGGTGCTGAACACCTCCGCACCGCCGCCCGGCAGGCTCGTGAGCCCTGCCGCCTTCATGGCGATCAGCACGTCGCGCTCCGCGACCTTCTCGATCCGCGCCAGGTGTGCGATCTCCACCGCCGTCAGCGCCTTGATGTGCACCTGCGGGAAGCGCTCCTTGAGCCCCCGGATCATGTCGGTGTAGTAGCTCAGGCGCAGCTTCGGGTGCAGCCCGCCCACGATGTGAAACTCCGTCGTCGGCGTGCCCCGGGCCTGCTCCGCCTCGGCGAAGACCTCCTCGAGGGAGCGGGTGTACCCGCCCTCCTCCTTCGGCATGCGCGCGAACGAGCAGAACGTGCAGGTGTTCCGCAGCACGCAGATGTTCGTGGGATTGATGTGCTGGTTGGCGGAGAAGAACACGCGGTCGCCGTTGCGACGCTGGTTCGCCATGTCGGCGAGTCGCCCCAGTCCGGTCAGGTCGGTGGTGGTATACAGTGTCCGGGCGTCTGCGGCCGAGAGCCGAGCGCCCTCGAGAACCTTCTCGGCGATGGGGCGAAGGGCGGAGTCGCGCAGCCGGCCTGGATCGAGGGTCGGCGCCATGCTATCTCCTTGTGGGACCGTAACTAACGTCTCCCATCAATCTACACCATTCCCCGCCAGTGGTGCCAGAGTCCGCCCCGGGTACACCGCCTATCCGAGCAGCCGGTACACTTTCCATTGCTGCGCGCCCGGGATTCCATGAGCCCTATTTCTTCCTGGCGCGGCCCGCGCCGCCCACATGCCACGCGCCCTTGTTCTTCGACCACCTCCACGTGTAGGTGTACTCGCGATCGGAGACCGGCGTCACGTCGTACTTGATGACGTAGGAACCGTCGGGCATGGTCATGGGATAGCTCGTCCAGTGCCACGCACTGGCCGCGATCACGCCGGTGGCACTGATGTCGGCACCGTAACTGTCGATACCGTCGAAGGAGTACTTCTTCTTCTCGGTGTTGTAGGTATAGGTCGACATCGACTTGCCTGGCCCGCCCGGCGTATTGACGTCGGCGCGGCACACCATCGCGAAGCGACCTTCGAACCATTCGCACTTCTCGGTGCCGGTGGTCTTCCCGCCCGAACCCATCGGGCCCTTCTGGTCCTCCCCCGCCAGGTCCCACTTGCCCTCGTAGTATCCGAGCTTGGCGGTTTCTGGAGGCGGCCCCTGGGCCACAAGGCCGAACGGTGCGAGTGAGGAGACCAGCGCAGCAATCGTGAGCGATCGCATGAGTCCCTCCTGGACGGAGTGACAGGGCCAGCCGGGATGCAGCCGCGCCCGGCACGATCCACGGCTAACATGGCATACGCCCCCGGGGGGCGCCAGAGCATGAAAATGCCCCGATCGATGCGATGCGATCGGGGCTCTCTATCCGCCGTACCCGGCTTACCCGCCTTACCCGCCCTGTTATCCCTCGAAGCGCTTCACCGCCAGGGCCGCATTGTGCCCGCCGAAACCGAAGGCGTTCGACACCGCCACCTTGAAGTCCTTCCGCACCATCTTGTTCGGCGCGCAGTCCAGGTCGCACTCCGGGTCCTGGTGGAACTGGTTGATCGTGGGCGGGATTTCGCCTCGCATCACCGCCAGCAGCGCCACCACGCACTCGAGCCCGCCGGCGCCGCCAAGCAGGTGCCCGGTCATCGACTTGGTGGACCCGAAGATCAGCTTGCGCGCGTGCGCGCCGAATACCGCCTTCACCGCCTGGGTCTCGGCGATGTCGCCGAGTGGCGTCGACGTGCCATGTGCGTTGACGTAGCCGACGTCCGTGGGGTCGATCCTGCCGCTCTCGAGGCACATGCGCATCGCGCGCTGCGCGCCTTCACCCTCGGGTGCCGGGGCGGACATGTGATACGCGTCGCCCGACAGCCCGTAGCCGCAGACCTCCCCGAGGATCTCGGCGCCGCGCTTCTCCGCGTGCTCCAGGCTCTCGAGGATGAGGCACGCGCCGCCGTCGCCCAGCACGAAGCCGTCCCGGTCGCGGTCGAACGGTCGGCTCGCCGTGGCCGGATCGTCGTTGCGGGTGGACATCGCCTTCATGTTAGAGAACGCCGCGATCGTGAGCCCGGTGACGCAGGCCTCCGAGCCGCCGGTGACCATGGCGTCCGTCATGCCGTCCATGATCATCCGGTAGGACTCGCCGATGGCATGGGCTGACGACGCGCACGCCGACACCGGCGCGAAGTTGGGCCCCTTGAACCCGTATCGCATCGAGACGAGGCCGCCGGCCATGTTCGGGATGAACATCGGGACGAAGAACGGTGATACGCGATCGGGCCCCTTCAGCGCGTAGGCGGTGCAGTTGTCCTCGAAGGTCTGCATGCCGCCGATGCCGCTGCCCATGACCACACCCACCCGGTTCTTGTCGGGCGCGGTCTCGGTCAGGCGTGCCTGCATCACCGCCTGGTGGGCCGCACCGATCGCGTACTGCGCGAAGAGGTCGTACCGCTTGGCCTCCTTGCGATCGATGTACTGCAGGGCGTCGAAGCCCTTCACCTCGCAGGCGAACCGCACGCTGAGCCGTGACGGATCGAACCGGGTGATGGGCCCCGCCCCGGGCCGGCCCGCGAGCAGGCTGGCCCAGCTTTCCTCAACCGTGTTGCCAACGGGGGTGACGAGCCCGAGGCCCGTCACGACGACGCGCCGTGCCAATTACTTGCCGATCTTGTCGTGGAGATACTTCATCGCATCACCGACGGTACGCAGCTTCTCCGCGTCCTCGTCCGGGATGTCGATGTCGAACTCTTTCTCGAAGGCCATCACGAGCTCGACCGTGTCGAGGCTGTCGGCCCCGAGGTCTTCCATGAAGCTCGCCTCGCTGGTGAGCTTCTCGCGCTCGACGCCGAGTTCCTCGACGATGATGTCCTTGACCTTGTCTTCCACGTTGCTGTCGGCCATGTGTTCCTCGATGAAGAAATGAGTTCCTGCAACGCGCTCAGATGACCATGCCACCGTCGACCACCAGCACCTGCCCCGTCACGTAGCTCGCCAGGTCGGACGCCAGGAAGAGCACCGCATTCGCGATGTCGGCGGGCGCCCCCAGTCGGCCCAGCGCGATCTCCTCTAATAAGACTTTCCGTGCATCCTCGGGCAAGGCGGCCGTCATGTCCGTCTCGATGAAGCCCGGCGCGATGCAGTTGATCAGGATGCCCCGGCTGGCGTATTCCCTGGCCGCCGACTTGGTCAGGCCGATCAGGCCCGCCTTGCTAGCGGCATAGTTCGCCTGCCCCTTGTTGCCGATCAGGCCGACCACGCTGGTGATGTTGATGATGCGTCCGCTCCGGCGCTTCATCATGCCCTTGGTCACCGCGCGCATGGTGAGGAACGCCCCCTTGAGGTTGGCATCCAGCACCGCGTCCCAGTCGGCTTCGCTCAGCCGCAGCAGGATATTGTCCCGGGTGAGCCCGGCGTTGTTCACCAAGATATCGATGGGGCCGAGCGCCTGCTCGACCGTGGCGATGGCGCCCGTTACCTGGGCCGCGTCCGTGACCTCGCATCCCACGCCCACCGTGCCGGCGCCCAGTCCCGTCGCAACTTCCTGCGCTCGCGCGGCATCGCGCCCGGCCACGGCCACCCGGGCCCCGGCCTCGTGCAGCGTCCTGGCGATGGCGAGCCCGATGCCCCTCGTGCTCCCCGTGACGAAGGCGACCTTGCCGGCCAGGTCAATCGACCTCATGCGGCGAGGAACTTCTCGACTTCGGCGGCCGTGCCGAGCGTGATCCCCGCCATGCCGGGCACGATGCGCTTGAGCAGCCCGCTCAGAACGCTGCCCGGCCCGACCTCGAGGAACCGCGCGCGCGGATGGTCCACCGCGCAGGTCTGCATGCACTCCACCCATCGCACCGGGGACACTACCTGGTCGGCCAGCAGTGCCCGCGCCCGCGTGATGTCTCGCACCGGCAGCGCGGTCGCGTTGGCCACCACTGGAAAGCGCGGCGCGGCGAACGCCGCCGCCTCGAGTGCCGCGCGGAGTCCCGGAACCGCCGGCGCCATGAGTGGCGAATGGAACGCCCCGCTGACCTTGAGTGGGAGGACGCGCTTGGCGCCCGCGGCGCGGCAGGCGTCTCCCGCGCGCGCGACGGCGGCGGAATCCCCGGAAATGACGGTCTGGTCGGGAGCGTTGAGGTTTGCCGGTATCACAATCTCGCCGTCGCTCGACGCGGCCGCACAGTGCGCCGTCACCTCGGCGGCGCCGAGCCCGATCACCGCCACCATCGCGCCGGCCCGTGCCTGCCCCGCCTCCAGCATCAGCTCGCCCCGTCGCCGCACCACCCGCGCACCATCGGTCGGCGTCAGGGCGCCGGCCGCGACGTAGGCGCTGTACTCGCCCAGGCTGTGCCCGGCGCCAGCCACCACCCGCCCCAGCTTCTCCCCCACCACCGACAGCACGGCACAGGTGTGCGCGAGGATGGCCGGCTGCGCATTGTGCGTCCGCGTGAGTTCCTCCTCCGGCCCCTCCCACATGAGTCGCGAGAGCGGCGCACCCAGCGCCTCATCGATCGCGAGGAAGGTGTCGCGCGCCGCGGGGAAGCGCTCCGCCAGGTCGCGGCCCATGCCGACCTTCTGCGCGCCCTGCCCCGGGCACAGCAGCACCGTTACCACCGGACGACCGTCGCACCCCAGGTGAAGCCGGCGCCGAACGCCACGAGAAGGATCAGCGTGCCCGGCTTGAGCCGGCCCTCTTCCTCGGCCTGGGCCAGTGCGAGCGGGATGGACGCGGCCGACGTGTTGCCGTACCGCTCCACGTTCACCATTACCTTGCTCATCGGGATGTTCGAGTGCTTCGCCGTCGCCTCGATGATCCGCAGGTTGGCCTGGTGCGGCACGAAGAGCTCGATCTCCTCCGCCGTGACGCCGGCGCGGCGCAGTGCCTCGTCGCAAGCCTCGCCCATTGCTTTCACTGCCGCCTTGAACACCTCGCGGCCGGCCATCTTCATGTACTGGCCCCGATCGTTCACGTTCTCGGCGGTGAGCGGGTTCATGCCGCCGCCCACCGGGATGTAGAGCAGCTCGGCCAGGCGCCCGTCCGACCTGAGATAGGCGGACAGGATTCCGCGGCCATCACCGGTGGCCGGCGTCAGCACCGCCGCGCCTGCGCCGTCGCCGAACAGCACGGCCGTGCTCCGGTCCTGCCAGTCGGTGATGGTCGACAGGCGCTCGGCGCCCAGGATCAGGACGTTCTTGTAGGTCCCGGTGGCGATGAGGCCCTCGGCCACGCCCGAGGCGAACACGAACCCCGGGCAGGCGGCGATGATGTCGAAGGCGGCGGCCCGGTTGGCGCCGAGCACTGCCTGCAGGTCACACGCCTGCGAGGGCATCCGCCGGTCGGGCGTCACCGTGGCCACGACGATGGCATCGAGCTCGCCGGCACTCATGCCCGCGCGCGCCAGCGCCATGCGGCTGGCCTCGGCGGTGAGCTGCGTCAGGGACTCGTCCGCGCGCGCCACCCGGCGCTCACGGATGCCGGTGCGCTCCACGATCCACTGATCGGAGGTTTCGAGCGTCCTGCTCAGGTCCTCGTTGGTGACGACCGTCTGCGGCACGGCCACGCCCAGGCCCCGGAAGGCCGCAATGGGGGCCCGGCTCATGCGCTGC
This sequence comes from uncultured Gemmatimonadales bacterium, assembly GCA_963773095.1. Classification (GTDB taxonomy): domain Bacteria; phylum Gemmatimonadota; class Gemmatimonadetes; order Gemmatimonadales; family GWC2-71-9; genus JAGGAG01. The sequence goes on along the minus strand of CAVYZY010000002.1, from coordinate 309,844 downwards.
GCGCGGCGATGGCCGCGAATTCGGCGCCGATGTGCTGGCTCAGGCCTACCTGCGCCGAATGCACCGCGACCCGGATGGCGTTCTTGATGGCATTGGGGGACGACGCGCCGTGGCAGATGATGCAGATGCCCTTCACGCCGAGCAGCGGCGCGCCGCCGTACTCGGAGTAATCGAGGATGCGGAACACCTCGCGCACGTCATCGCGCTCGAGGATCTCGGGGGCGTTCCGCTTGACCAGCCGCACGATGAGCCGTGCGACCGATTCGTAGAACTTGAGCACGATGTTGCCGACGAAGCCGTCGCACACCACCACGTCGATGTGCCCGTGCTTGGCGTGGCCGGCGACGATGTCACGGCCCTCGATGTTGCCCACGTAGTTGAGGCCCGGCGCCGTCTTGAGCAGCTGGTGGGCGTCCTTCACCATGGCCGTGCCCTTCTCGTCCTCTTCGCCCACGTTGAGCAGGCCGACGACCGGCGAGGGCTTGCCCAGCACGTCGCGGGCATAGACCGTCCCCATGTACGCAAAGCCCACGAGCTCACGCGGCGAGCAATCCACGTTGGCCCCGCCATCGAGCACCACCACCGGGTCGTCGGCCGTCGGGAACGGCGTCGCCACCGTGGCGCGCATGACGCCATCGTGCAGCCCGAGCACCACCGTCGCGGCCGCGAGGGACGCGCCCGTGTTGCCGGCAGAGATGAACGCATCTGACTGGCCGGCCTTCTGCAGGCCCATGCCGATCATCAGGCTGGATTTCGGCTTCTTCCGGATGGCGGCGATGGGCTTCTCGGCCATGCCCACCACGTCGGGAGCCTCAATGCACTCGAGGCGGCGCCGGTCGGCACCAGGATGGCGCGCCAGCTCCGCCTCGATCACATCCACACGCCCTACCAGCTGGATCGTGAAGTCGCCCGGAAGCGTTTCGAGTGCGGCGAGCGCACCCTCGATCTCGGCCTGCGGCGCATGGTCTCCGCCCATCGCGTCCAGCGCGACGCGGATCACCGTCAGTTGTCCTCTACCTCGATCCGCTTCTTGCCGGCGTAGTAGCCGCAGGACCCGCAGACGCGGTGCGGAAGACGCGGCGAACTGCAGCGGGGACAGGCCTGCGTGGCCATGCCGGCGCCGGTGTGGTGGCCCCGGCGGAGCCGCTTGCGTGACTTCGAGGTTCTGCGCTTCGGTACGGCCATGACATCCTCATCCGTGGTCAGGAACCGTGCACCCGCACGGTCCCGCGTTCAGGTCAGCCCCGCAGCGGGGGCAGAGTCCGGCGCAGTTGGGGCGGCACAGCGGATATCCCGGCACCGCGAGCGCCAGCTCCTCCCGCACGAACTCGACAAGGTCGATCTGGGTGGCCGACGGCGCCAACTCGTGCACCGAGGGATCATCCTGGAGATCGGGGTCGCTGCTGAACATGAGCCCGATATCCGTATCGACCGGCAGGGCCACATCCGAGAGGCAGCGACGGCACTGTGCCTGTACCTGCCCGCGAACGTGGCCCTTCCAGAAGTACCCGCCTGCTCCGCTGGCCTGAAGCCGGCCATCCACCTGCACCGGTCCGGTGAGGGACAGGTCCAGCCCTTCGAAAACGGGATCATCCTGCGCCAGCACGCCGGTGGTGGCTACCGGCCCGTGTTTCAAATCCCGGAGATCGACCCGAAGCATAGCCCCGGAAGCTAAGTGGGAGAAGGACTTAGGTCAAGGCAACGGGGTGCGGATTCCTCAGCCCCAGAGGCTCGCCAACTCCCCCTCGGTGAAGAAAAACCCGACCTCGCGGGCCGCATTCTCGTCGCTGTCGGACGCGTGGATGGCGTTCCGACCCTTCGACTCGGCGTACAACCTCCGGATCGTGCCCGGCGCCGCCTCCGCCGGGTCGGTCGCCCCGATCACCGTCCGCAGCGTCGCCACCGCGTCGGCCCGCTCCAGCGCCAGCGGCATGCACGGCCCGCTCATCATGAACGTCACCAGCTCCGGATAGAACGGGCGCCCCTGGTGAACGGCGTAGAACGCCCCGGCCTCGCCCTGCGACAGCCGCACCAGCCGGGCGGCCCGGACGGAGAACCCCTCCTTCTGCAAGTGGGCGATGATGTGCCCCGCCTTGCCGCTGGCAATGGCGTCTGGCTTGATGATGGCGAGCGTGCGGTTGGCAGCCATTTGAGATCCCATAAAGCGTGAACGGTATTGACCTACTTGAGTCGTTCCTTCACGAGCTCGATGACGTCCACCGGCCGCTTCATGATCCCCATCCCGGCGGCCGCAAACGAGGCCAGCTTCTCCTCCGCCGTGCCGGAGGACCCCGAGATGATCGCGCCGGCGTGACCCATCCGGCGTCCCTTGGGCGCCGTCTGCCCCGCGATGAAGCCGACCACCGGCTTGGTCACGTGTGCCCTGACGAACGCCGCTGCCTGCTGTTCATCCGTCCCGCCGATCTCGCCCATCATGACGATGGCGTCGGTCCCGGGGTCGTCCTGGAAGGCGCGGAGCACGTCGATGAAGTTGGTGCCGATCAGCGGGTCGCCGCCGATGCCGACGCAGGTGCTCTGGCCGATGCCCGCCTTCGTCAGGTGGTTCACGATCTCGTACGTGAGCGTGCCGCTCCGGCTCACGATGCCCACCCGCCCCGGAAGGCAAATGCTGCCCGGGATGATCCCGACCTTCGACTCGCCCGGCGTGATGAGCCCCGGGCAGTTGGGCCCGATGAGCCTCACGCCGCGGGCACGCACGTACGGCATCGCGCGCGCGACGTGCTGCACGGGGATGCCCTCCGTGATGCACACGATCAGGCTGATGCCGGCGTCGGCCGCCTCGAACAGCGCGCTGGCAGCCGCCGTGGGCGGCACGTAGACCACCGCCGTGTCGGCGCCCGTGGCAGTTACGGCGTCGGCGACGGTGTTGAACACCGGCACCTTGCCCTCGAACAGCTGGCCGCCCTTGCCCGGCGTGACGCCGCCCACCACCTGCGTGCCGTATTCGAGCATCTGCCGCGTGTGGAACGATCCCTCCCGGCCGGTGATGCCCTGCACCAGCACCCGGCTTGTCTTGTTGACGAAGACGCTCATGCGCCCCCCTGCGCGGCGCGGACCACCTGCTTCACTGCCTCGTCCATGTCACTGAGGGCTGTCATGCCGATGCCCTTGAGGATCCTGAATGCTTCCGCCTCGTTGGTCCCGGTGAGGCGCACGACGATCGGCACCTTCACCGGGAACTGCGCGAGCGCGGTCTTGATGCCGTTGGCCACGTCGTCGGTGCGGGTGATGCCACCGAAGATGTTGAAGAGGATTGCCTTCACGTTGGGATCGGTGGTGATGATCTTGAGCGCGTTCACCACCTTCTCGGGATTGGAGCTGCCCCCGATATCGAGGAAGTTGGCCGGCTCCCCGCCGTAGTACTTCACCAGGTCCATCGTCGCCATCGCGAGCCCGGCCCCGTTCACCACGCAGCCCACGTTGCCGTCGAGCTTGATGAACGAAAGGTTCGCGCGCCGCGCCGCCGCCTCGGCCAGTGGCTCCTCCGACTCGTCACGCAGTTCCTCGAGGTCGGGACGCCAGAACAATTCGTTGTCGTCGATCACCACCTTCGCGTCGAGCGCGAGCACGCGGCCGTCCGGCGTGGTGACGAGCGGGTTGATCTCGGCGAGCGAACAGCCATTATGCGTGAAGACGGTGTACAGCCGCTCCAGGATCTGCGCCGCCGCCTTCACCTGCGCGAAGTCCTTGTACAGGAAGAACGCGAGCGCGAGGGCCTGGTGCGGGAGCAGTCCGTAGGTAGGATCGACCGGGAGCCGGCGGATCTTCTCCGGCGTCGTGGCCGCGACCTCCTCGATGTCAATGCCGCCCGCCGGACTCACCATGAAGACCGGTCGCTGCGTCTCCCGGTCCATGATCAGGCCAACGTAGGCCTCGGAGGAAATGTCGGCAGCCGGCACCACGAGCACCTTGTGCACCGTGAGGCCCTTGATCTCCATGCCGAGGATGCGCTCGGCGGCGTCCGCTGCCTCGCCGGGCGACGCCGCCAGCTTCACCCCGCCGGCCTTGCCGCGTCCGCCGACGTGGACCTGTGCCTTCACCACCACCTTGCCGCCGATGCGCCGTGCGATGGCCTCGGCGACGGGAGGCGTCGACGCGACGTCGCCGTCCAGCATGGGCACGCCTGCCGCCTTCAGCAGCGCGCGCGCCTGGTACTCATGGATGTTCACGGCCGCTCCTCGGATACCATGGGAAAACAGGCCCGAAGGTAGCCGCCGCCCCAAGGCCGAGCAAGCGCAGGTGCCCGCCCGTGCCCCGGAGAGTCAGCGCGGGTTGACGGGAGGCACTTCGAGCACCGCGCGCAGTTCCTCGAAGGCGCGCCCGAACGCGGTGAAATCACCGTGCCGGAAGGCCGAGTCGGCCACCCGGAACCAGCGCCGCGCGTCGACGAGGGCACCGCCGGGCGCGCCCGGCGGCTGCGGCACGGTCGCACCACGCAGGTTGGTCCAGGCCTCCCCGAACGTGCGCGCCGCACCCACGCGCGGGCCGCTGGCCACGCTGACCCAGGTGACGGAGGCCCCCCCCCCACCCCGCGGACCATACCGCGCCTGCATCGCACCCACCGCGCCGGGTGATACCCAGTACCGCACGCCACCGGCGCTGAGCACGCCGCCCCCGGCGCGCACCGAGTCGAGCACCTGGACGAACGTGGCGAAGCGTTCCCAGCGCTGCTCCAGCCCGGCGGGACCGGGCAGCCCAACACTCGAGTCGATCTCGATCTGGGCGATCCCAAGCCGGCCCTCGACGGAGGAGCCGACCAGCAAGGTCTGCAGCTGGCCCGTTGAACCGCGGACGTACTCGGCGGTTCGCACCGGACCGTCGGCAGCCAACGGCATCCAGAAGAAGCTGGAGACAGGGGGCGTGATGCGCAGCGAGTCCGCCCGTCCGGCCAGTGCGCCGCTCTCGGCGCTCTCCAGAACGCGGGACTGTACCAGGAACAACTCCGCCGGATACGGGAGCATGGCGCGGAGACTGGGTGCCAGCGAGTCCCACGGTTCCACCACGCCCGATGCGAGCCTCGCCCACGCATCGGCGACCGGACCTGCATCGGGCCGCAGGTGAATGTGGGTTTCCCCCTCCTCGGCCTCCACGACACCGACGAATGCCGCGTGCAGCATCCCGACGCGCCGGCCGCCGAGGGTCGCCCGCGTGGAAAGCGGAAAGTGCTCGTCGAGCAGATAGCCGTCGGACACCCAGAGCAGGCGCCCACCTTCCACCCGCGGCACCGGTGGGGACCACTCGGCATAGGGCGCGAGCATGGCGAGCCTCGCCTGCGGCGCGCGCGCCCAGTCCACCGCCGCATCGGGCGCAGGCGCGGCGAGCAGGCTCCGCTCCTGCAGCGCCCAGGCCAGCACCACGCGGCGCACCAGCCCGGTCACCGGAACGCCCCGCACGTCATCGGCGATCACGACGCGGGCAGCGCCCGGGTAGAGCGCATGATCGGACAGCTGCAGGTACGCGACCGGGGCGGGCGCGGGCACCGAATCGTCCGGGTGATAGAACAGCGGCCCCCCGGTGGCGGATGTTCGGTCGTCGGCCACCGCCCGGAGCGACGCGACGCTGTCGTGCGTGGTCACCAGCAGCAGCCACACGGGGCGTCGGCCCCCCGGCGTCGTGATCCAGGCCGGGTCGGCCGCGGCGGTGAGCAGCGAATCGGCGTCGCCGATTCGCACCAGCGGCTCCGTCTGCCAGAGCGACGGCCACGACGGCGGCGTGCCGGCGTCGCCCCGTGGCACGGCCAGGGTGTCGTGCAGTGACTCGAGGTGGAATGCCGCGGCATCGAGGGACCGGCGGCTCGCCATGTCACCCAGCGCCACGTCGCCGGGCACGACCAGTGAGCCGACGGCGATGCGGGTCAGCAACCATCCGATGCCGAGCACCGCCCATCCAGCGAGCAGCAGGAAGTTGAGCTTGAGGACGGAGGAGCGCACTGCCCACAGCAGGGACACCACCGCCACCATGAGCGCCGTCCCGGCGAGGGCCGGTGAGGTGAGCGAGGCAAGTTGGAACTGCCTGGTGCCGACATCGCCCAGCGCACCACTCACCAGCTCGTAGGGCTCGAGGAGCAGGCCCCACCCGAGCACGAGTGCCAGCGCGGCGAGCAGCCAGCCCAGGTGGCGGCGCGCATGATCGCTGATGGCGGGCCGCCCGTCGATCCAGCGGATCGCGCCGATCACGGAGTACAGCAGCACGACCACGAGGAGACTGGTCAGCGCGAGGGCGAAGGCGTAGCCGCGCAGCAGTGACCAGAGCGGCAGCTGCGCGACATACAACCCGGCGTCATGTCCCAGGACCGGTTCGGTGAGGTTGAACTGCACGCCCTGCCAGGCGAGCGCGATCACCGGCCAGTGGCGCGAAATGTCGCCACCGGTGACCAGGCCGAGGATCAGGCCGAGGACGAGGGTGCCCGCGAGCAGCGTGCGCTGCGTCAGCGCCTCGCGCACCTCGAGGTTGGCGATCTGCCGGGAGACCTCGACCCCGCCGATGGCGCGATAGACCACGAGCAGGTTGCCGGTGAACCACGCCGTGGCGATGACCACGCCGGCGAGGTCGAGGGTAAGGCGGAGGAGGTTGACGTCGGTGAGGAACTGCGCGGCCGCGGGGGAGACCGCCAGGCCCCACCACCGGTCGGCCAGCGTGGTCGCGGTCCAGCGCCCCGCGAAGAGCACCAGGGCCAGCACGCCGGCGGCGAGCAGGGCGCGCCGCATGCCATTCGACATGGCGCGGCTAGGCGCTGACCCCCTGCTCCGCGAGCCAGCTCATCACTTCGGCCTGGTAGGCCGCGAGGGCGGCGGGCTCGGTCGCCTCGAACCGGAGCACGAGGATCGGCTGAGTATTGGACGACCGGATCAGTCCCCATCCCTTCGGGAAGGTCATGCGCACGCCATCGATGGTGTTGACGGGATAGCGGGCCCTGAAGTGCTCCACGGCGCGCTCGGCGATCCCGAACTTGAGGTCGTCTGGACAGTCGACCCGGAGTTCCGGCGTGGCGAACGTCCTCGGCAGGTCGGCCAGCAGCGGCGCCAGCCCCCGCGGGCCCCGGCTCACGATCTCCAGCAGCCGCGCGGCAGCGAAGAGCGCATCATCGAAGCCGAAGTAGTCGCCGCCGAAGAACATGTGCCCGCTCATCTCCCCGGCGAGCGGCGCATGGAGTTCCTTCATGCGCGCCTTGATGAGCGAATGCCCCGTCTTCCACATCTCCGGCCTGGCGCCCGCCTCCGTCAGCGCGCGCGGCAGCACCTCGGAACATTTCACGTCGAACACCACTGGCGTGCCGACGCCGAAGCGCCGCACCGCATCGCGCCCGAAGAGCACGAGCAGCTGGTCGCCGAAGAGAATCTCGCCCGTCTCGTCGACGGCGCCGATCCGGTCGGCGTCGCCATCGAAGGCGATGCCGAGCTCCGTGCCATGCCGCCGCACCTCCGCCCGCAGGTCGCGCAGGTTCTCGGGGACGGTCGGGTCGGGATGGTGGTTCGGGAAGGTGCCGTCCGACTCGCAGAAGAGCGGTGTCACCTCGGCGCCGAGCTTGCGCAGCGTCTCCACCGCGATGACGCTGCCCGCCCCATTGCCGCAGTCCACCACGACGCTCACCGGCCGCTCGAGCCGGTGCCGCGCCACGATCGCGTCGCGGTAGCGCGGCAGCACGGTGCCATCGGCCGTCTCCCGCCCGCTGCCGCTGCGCCAGCGCTCGGTGACGATCGCTTCCCAGAGGGCCAGGATGTGGTCACCATGCATCGAGCCGCCGGCAAGCACCATCTTGAAGCCGTTGAACTCCGGCGGATTGTGCGATCCCGTCACCTGGCATCCGCCATCGGTGCCGAGATCCTGGACGGCGAAGTAGAGCGCCGGTGTCGGGAGCAGGCCCACGTCCACCGCGGTGCCGCCCGCATCCGCGATGCCCTGCCGGAAGGCCGCGGCGAGCGGCGCGCCGGACGGCCGGTTGTCGCGGCCGACGGCCAGCACGGGCGCGTGCCCGCAGTGATCCCAGGCCGCGCTGGCGAACGCGTGGCCGAGGGCCCGTGCGAACGCCGGCGTCAGCTCGCCATCCACGAGGCCGCGCACGTCGTACTGGCGGAACACGCCCTTCGGGACGTTCACCGGTCGTTGGCCGGGCGCTGCGCTGACTGGGCGCTCATGTGGCTCGCGGCGCCGCGCGCCAGCTCCACCACCTTCCGGGGCCAGACCCCGAAGAGCAGGTTCGCGATCACCGCCACCGCGACGATCGCCTTGGCCGCGCGCGAGAAGAGCACCTGCCGGTGCGCATCCGGCGTGCGCTCCGGCTTCATCGTCATGGCCATGACCACGGGGAGGTAGTAGCCCAGGGAGACCAGGCTGCCGAGCCCCATCACCACCGCCAGCAGCAGCTGGTTGCGGTCGATGGCCGCGGTCATGAGATACCACTTGCCGATGAACCCGAACGTGCCGGGGAACCCGAGCAGTGACAGCAGGCAGACGCCCATCGAGAGCGCACCCCACGGACGCACGCGGAAGAAGCCCTCGACGTCCTCCAGCATGACGGTGCGCGAACCGACCCGTTCCACCGCGGTGATGATGCCGAACGCCGCCAGCGACGTGATGCTGTACGCGATCAGGTAGAGGAGCACGGCCGCGCGACCCATGTCGGTCGCGGTCCAGACGCCCACGAGCAGGTAGCCGGCATGCGCGATCGAGCTGTAGGCCAGCATCCGCTTGAGCGAGCCCTGCGCCAGGGCCACAACGTTGCCGACGATCATCGAGGCCACGGCCAGCACGGCGATGATCGGCTGCCAGAGCCCGGTGAAGGCGGGAAACGCGTCGGCCAGCACGCGTACCAGCGCCACGAAGGCCGCCGTCTTGACGCCGGTTGCCATGAAGCCGGTCACCGGGGTTGGCGCGCCGTCATAGACATCGGGCGCCCACATGTGGAACGGCACCGCCGCCGTCTTGAACGCGAACCCGACCAGCAGCAGCGCCAGCCCCAGACGCGCCAGCAGCGACCGGTCGCTGCCCGCCAGCTGCTGGCCGATCAGGATGAAATTGGTCTGCCCCGTGGCCCCGTACACCAGCGCGATGCCGTAGAGCAGGAATCCCGAGGCGAAGGCGCCCACGAGGAAGTACTTGAGCGCCGCCTCCGCCGACGAGCGCCGGAACCGGTCGAAGCCCGCCAGCACGTACACCGAGATCGACATCACCTCGAGGCCGAGGAACAGCAGGATGAAGTCGGCCGAGGCGACCATCAGCTGCATGCCGATGGTCGCGAACAGCACCAGCACGTAGTACTCCGGCGCCAGCAGGCGCTGCTTGCCGAGGAACCGGAGCGACAGGAGGCAGGTGGCGCCCGCGATGAACAGGATGAGCAGTTCGCTCAGGAAGCGGTATGCGTCGAGGTAGACCATGTGCGGCAGGCCCGCGCGCTCCGCGCCCGACAGCCAGAGCCAGAGCGTGGCCGCCGCCGCGCCGAGGACGCCGGCCACCGACAGCCAGCCGGCCAGCCGGCTGTCTTCCTCGGAGCCATGCCGCCACGCGACCACGAGCAGGACCACGAGCGACCACGTGGTAAGGAGCACCACGGGCAGCAGCGCCAGGGTCACGCCGAACGGGGACCGGAGGTCGATCGGCATCAGGGCGACTCCCCCGCCGCGGCGGTCGTGCTGGCTGGGAGGTAGGGTCGCACCGTCTCCACGTACCGCCGGGCGGCGGCCTCGGTGCGCCGCAGAATCGGCTGCGGGTACAGACCCATCCACAGCATGGCCACGATGAGCGGCAGCAGCACCGCCAGCTCACGCGGCGTCGCATCGTGTATCGCCTGGTTCTCCGGGTTGGCGATCGGGTTGAAGAACACCCGTTGCACCGCCATCAGCAGGTAGGCCGCCGAAAAGACCACGGCGGTCGTGGCGATGCCCACCGCCACCGGGAACCGGCCGAAGCTGCCGAGGAGCACCAGGAACTCGCCGATGAACCCGTTGAGGCCCGGCAGGCCGATCGACGCGAACGCCGTGATGACGAAGGCCGTCGCGAGCTTCGGGGCCACCCGCGCGAGGCCGCCGTAGTCGGCGAGCAGCCGCGTGTGCCGCCGCTCGTACAGCATGCCCACGAGGAAGAACAGCGCGCCGGTGGAGATGCCGTGCGCGATCATCACGATGATGGCGCCCTGCACGCTCGCCACGGTGCCGCCCCAGATGCCGAGCATCACGAAGCCCAGGTGGCTCACCGACGAGTACGCGATCAGCTTCTTCAGGTCGGGCTGCACCATCGAGACCAGCGCCGCGTACACGATGCCGATCACCGCGAGCGCCACGAACACCGCCGCCACCTGCCGGCTCAGCGCGAACGCGGGGAAGAACGGGATCGCGAACCGCAGGAAGCCGTAGGTGCCCATCTTCAGCAGGATCACCGCGAGGTCCACGCTGCCCGCCGTGGGTGCCTCCACATGGGCGTCGGGCAGCCAGGTGTGGAACGGGAAGATCGGCACCTTCACCGCGAACGCGAGCGCGAAGGCGCTGAAGAGCCATGGCGCGTACGGCGCCAGCAGGTCGCTGTGCCGCACCAGGTGGTCGTAGGCGAAGGAGGTTTCGCCGGTGCCGCGCGCCACGATCGTCACCATCGTGATGACCGCCACGAGCATCAGGATCGAGCCCGCGAAGGTGTACACCACGAACTTCGTGGCGGCGTAGAGCCGGTTGCTGCTGCCCCAGGTCCCGATCAGGAAGTACATGGGGATGAGCAGCAGTTCCCAGAAGCAGTAGAACAGGAAGAGGTCGAGCGAGATGAACACGCCGATCATGCCGGTCTTGAGCGCCAGCAGCAGCGCGTAGTAGCCCCGCACCTTCTGGTCGATCGCGAACCAGCTGCCCCACACGAGCAGCGGCATCATCGCCGTCGCCAGCAGGATCATGAACAGCGAAAGCCCGTCGAGGCCGATCCGGTAGCTGATGCCCAGTTCCGGCAGCCAGGTGAGCGTCGCCGTGAACTGCATCCCGCCGTTGCCGGGATCGAAGGCCCACCAGAGCCCGAGCGCGAGTACGAACTCCACGATCGCCACCACCAGCGTCAGCCAGCGGGCCAAGCGCTCCGGCGCCAAGAGGACGAGCACCACGCCCGCCATGGGCAGCAGCAGGAGCACGCTGAGGATCCAGTGTGCGTAACCGATCGACTCGAGGAAGGCGCGCATGCCGGCCTATTGCAGGACGACGCCCAGCACCCACACGGCGCCGGCGACGAACAGGAGGAGATAGAGTCCGAGCTGCCCCGTCTGGAACCGGCTGCCCAGCCAGCCGATGCCCTGCAGCAGGCGGGCGCTGCCCATGACGGCCACGCCATCCACCAGCCACTGGTCGATGGTCTTCCACAGCACCGTCCGGGCGAACCACTGCACTGGCCGCACGATGAGCCGGTCGTAGATCGCGTCCACGAAGTACTGGCCGCTCAGCACCCGGCGGAATCCGGTCTCGGGCAACGCGTCCGCCGGCGTCGCTACCGCCGTCCGCAGCACACCCTTCACGCCCACCACCAGTCCCACGATGCCAACCAGCACCGCGAAGGCAATCAGGGCCATCTCGGTGGACCCCTCGGGCATCGCGAGCGGCACCAGCCCGTGCGACGGGGCCAGCACCGGCTCGAGCCAGTGCTCCAGCCACGCGTGACCGCCGGCGAAGTGCGGCAGGTTGATCAGTCCGCCCGTGAGGCTCAGGAGCCCGAGCACGGCGAGCGGCGCGGTCATGATCCACGGCGCTTCGTGCAGCCGTGCCTGCTCCGCGATCCCGCTGCGGTTGGGACCGTGGAACGTCATCGCCATGAGTCGGCCCATGTACACCGCCGTCAGCAGCGACGTGAGCGACGCGAGCAGCCAGAAGAGGTAGAAGACCCCCTGCCCCGCGCCGCGCCCGAACACCGAGGCGAGGATCTCGTCCTTGGAGAAGAACCCGGCAAAGGGCGGGATGCCCGCGATCGCCAGGGTCGCGATCCACATGAGCGTGGACGTCCACGGCATCCACTTCCGGAGGCCGCCCATGTTCCGCATGTCCTGCGGGTCGGCTTCGCGGTGGGTCGGATGGTAGGCGTGGTGCATGGCATGGATCACGCTGCCCGCGCCGAGGAACAGCACCGCCTTGAAGAACGCGTGCGTCACAAGGTGGAAGATGCCGGAGACATACGCCCCGCTCCCCACCGCGAGGAACATGAGCCCGAGCTGCGACACCGTGGAGAAGGCGAGCACCTTCTTGATGTCGTTCTGCCGGAGCCCGATCGTGCCGGCGAACAGCGCGGTCGCCGCGCCGATGGCCGCCACCACCAGGCTTGCCGTGGGCGCATGCGAAAAGATCGCGTTGTTCCGCACCACCAGGTACACGCCCGCGGTGACCATCGTCGCCGCATGGATCAGCGCGGAAACCGGCGTGGGGCCGGCCATGGCGTCGGGCAGCCAGGTGTACAGCGGGATCTGGGCGGACTTGCCGGCGCAGCCCAGCGCGATGAACAGCGCGATCGCGGTCACCAGCGCGCCGTTCGTCGCCAGTTGCGGCACGCGGGTGGCGATCTCCGCGAAGTCGAGCGTCCCCAGGGCGTGCCACGTCAGGAACATGGCGATCAGGAACCCGAAATCGCCGATCCGGTTCATGATGAACGCCTTCTTGCCGGCATCCGCGTTCGCCTGGACGCCGTACCAGAACCCGATCAGCAGGTAGGAGCAGAGTCCCACGCCCTCCCAGCCGATGAACATCACCGGCATCGAGCTCCCCAGCACCAGCACCAGCATGAACACGATGAAGAGGTTGAGGTACGCGAAGTAGCGCGCGTAGCCGTCGTCCGACTTCATGTAGCCGATGCTGAAGAGGTGGATGAGCCCGCCCACGCCGGTCACCACCAGCACCATGAGGGCGGAGAGGTGGTCCAGCCGGAAGGCGATGTCGATCTTGAGCTCGCCGGCCTCGATCCAGCGCCACAGGTCGAGCGTGAACGCCTCCGGCGCACCCGGCGCCTGCAGCTGGCGGAAGCACGCCACCGCCACGGCGAAGCTGCCGAGGACGACGCCCGGGCCAACCACGGACACGACGTGCTTCCACCTCGGCCGCGTGAATGCGATGGCGGCGTTGAGGAGGAAGCCGGCAAGCGGTAGGCAGAGGACCAGCCAGAACGGAACCCCGGCGCCAGCGGGCATGGCGTCAGCCTGGAGGAGGAACAGGGCTGGATGCATCAGCCGTGCAGCAAATTGATGTCCTGCAGGTCCAGCGTCTGGTTGTGGCGGAACAGCGCCAGCATGATCGCCAGCCCCACCGCCGCCTCAGCCGCCGCCACCGTCATCACGAAGAAAACGAGCACATGGCCGCCGAAGCCGTAATACCTGGCAAAGGCCACGAAGGCGAGATTGACCGCGTTGAGCATCAACTCCACACACATGAAGATGATGATCGCGTTGCGCCGCAGCAGTGCACCCAGCACCCCGATGCTGAAGAGGATGCCGGACAGCGCGAGCGTCGGGCCGAGCAGGTCGGGGGCCATTCAGATCCTCCGCTTCGCAAGCACCACCGCCCCGACGACCGCCGCCAGGAGCAGGACCGATGTCGCCTCGAACGGGATGAGATAGGCATCGAACAGCGGGCGGGCCACGTCGAGCACGATGTTGCCCGACGCGGCGCCCGCCGGAATTGCCCCGGGAAATGCCGTGGCGCCGGCCGGCAGGAGCTCCTGCGCCAGTCGCTCCGGCGTGTAGGCCCACAGCGCGCCCAGTTCCACCGCGAGCAGCCCGGTGACCGCCACCGCCCCGGCGATGCTGAGCGAGCCCCGCAGGTCGGTCGTCCTGATGTCGAGGTTGAGCAGCATGATGACGAACAGGAAGAGCACCATCACCGCGCCGGCGTAGACCAGCACCTGGATGGCCGCCAGGAACGGCGCGTCCAGGATCACGAAGATGCCGGCCAGCGAGAACATCGTGGCCACGAGCCACATCGCCGCGCTGACCGGGTTGCGCCGCAGTATGCACATGGCCGCCGAGACCACGGCGCCGGCGAAGAAGATCCAGAAGACAGTATGCACTATTCGCCCTTCGGGTCGGCGGGATCCCAGAGTGTCGACACCGGGTGTGTCTGCGAGCAGAGGCGCTCGAGGTCGTACACGAAGCGCTCCCGGGAATACTCGGCGTTCTCGTAGTGCACGCCGACGTGGATCGCCTCCTCCGGACACACTTCCTGGCAGTAGCCGCAGAACACGCAGCGGAACTCGTCGATCTCGTAGATGAGCGGATAGCGGTTTCCCGCCTCGTCCTCGCCCGGGATCAGCTTGATGCAGTTGGAGGGGCAGATTTGCGGGCAGAGGCCGCAGGCCACGCATTTGGCGCGGCCCTGCTCGTCGGTGAGCATGCGGTGGGTGCCGCGCCACCGGGCCGAGAGGGTCCAGGTGCCGCGCTTGTCGTCCACGCTCCGCTCTTCGGGATACTGCATGGTGAACTCCTTCCGGCCCATGTGCCGGAACGTGAGTGCCATTCCCTTGAGCGTGGCCCGGAGGTAGCTCATCTCGCGCTCCGGACGGCGGAGCACCTTCACCCCGATCGCCATCAGACCTCTCCCCTCACGGCAGCCGGCCGCATGCGGCCGGCGATCAGCGGGCGCTCGGTGCGCCGCGACCCCGAACCCTTGAGCAGGATGCCCCGGTCGATCACGAACAGGAGCAGAAGCAGGAGCACGGCACTCACCCCGCCAAGCCCAAGCATCACGGCGCGCAGCGAGGTCATCCCCGCCACGTGCTGCAGCAGGTACAGGGTGGTCGTGACCACCACGATGTAACCGAGGGCCACTGGCAGCATGAACTTCCAGCCCAGTGCCATCAGCTGGTCGTACCGGAAGCGCGGCAGCGTCCACCGCACCCACATGACCACGAAGATCAGCATCGAGGTCTTGGCCGCCATCACGATGCCCGTCGCCAGCGTCTGCAGCACGCCCGGCACCTCGTCCCAGCTCGTGAACGGGATGTCCCACCCGCCCAGGAACAGGGACACCGTCATGGCGCACGAGGTCAGCACGTTCGCGTACTCGGCGATGAAGAACATCGAGAACTTGAAGGCGCTGTATTCCGTGTGATAGCCGGCCACCAGTTCCGACTCGGCCTCGGGCAGGTCGAACGGGGCCCGGTTCGTCTCGGCGAAGCCCGATACGAAGAACAGGATGAAGCCGAGCGACAGTGGCACGATGAACCAGCTGCGGTGCTGCGCCTCCACCACGGTGCTGAACGACACGTTGCCGGCCAGCAGGAGCACCGGCACCACGCTGAGCCCCATCGCGACCTCGTACGACACCATCTGCGCCGCGGCGCGGAGGCCGCCGATGAGGCTGTACTTGCTGTTCGAGGCCCATCCGGCGAGCGCGAGGCCGTAGACGCCGAGTGATGTGATCGCCAGGACGTAGAGGAATCCGACCGGCAGGTCGGTGATCGCGATCGGCGTGGTGCCCGAGTGCGACACCTGCCCGATGATGGGGAGGATCACGTCGAAATTCAGTGGCAGCGGCGCGGCCCACGGAATGAAGCCGCTGATGATCAGCGCCGGCACGAACGCCATGACCGGCGCGATGAAGAACAGCGCTCCGTTGGCCGTGAGCGGAAAGGTTTCTTCCTTGATCAGGTTCTTGATGCCGTCGGCGACCGGTTGCAGCAGCCCGCCCGGCCCGACGCGGTTGGGGCCCAGCCGGTTCTGCATCCAGGCCGACACCTTCCGCTCCAGCAGCGTCATGTACGCCACCGCCACCATCGTGATCGAGAAGATCGCGAGCAGCTTGACCACCGAGACGAGGATGAAGCCCTTGAGTTCCGGCGTCATCGCGCCGCCTCGGCGAACTGCGGCTGCAGCACCCGCCCGGTGAAGCCCAAATCGGCGTGTGAGAGGCCGGCAAACGCCGGGTAGTACTGCCCCAGCGCGGCAAAGGCCTCGGCGCCCGTGCCGGGCGTGTCACTGTCCGGGCCCGGTCCTGACAGAACCTCACCGGCCACCCACCACGCCGGTCGCGCCATGCCGGGAGCGCCCCTCGCCTGCTGGAAGAGCTGCACCCGGCCATCCCGGTTCACGTAGGTGCCGTTCTCTTCCGCCATCGTCGTAAGCGGCAGCACCAGCTGCGCGTTGCGATACGAGTCGCGGGCCACCGTACCCATCCACACCACGGCGCCGCTCGACGACGCGACGCGGGCCTCTTCGTCGGGCGAGAGCTCGGCGTCCAGCACGATCACCAGCGCCGCGCGCGGGATCGCCGCCAGCGCGCGCTCGGTGCCGGCCACGTAGCCCGTCAGTTCCGCGCCCCGGAGGTTGGGCACGCGCTCACGCCGCAGGGCCAGGTTGGGGATCCCCGCCAGCGGCTGCTCGTCGCCCATCGGCACGCCGATCGCCGCCGCCACGTCGCGTCCCGCCACGAGCTGGCGCGCCAGGCCGAGTGATTCGGTGCTCAGGCGCCCCGAGGCGAGCAGCACCACCGAACCCGTGGCCTTCTCCAGCAGCTGCCCCAGGCGGTCGAGCGCGGTGTCCCAGCCGGTCGCGACCAGGCGCGTGCCCTCGCGCATCAGCGGCGCCTCGATCCGGTCACCGCGATTGAGCCGGCGGTAGTCCTGCCGCCCGGTGTCGCACATGAAATGGCGATTGACGTCGAGGTTGGGCCGCGGGCGGAACCGCACCACCACGTCGTCGCGGGTGTCGATGTTGATGTTGCACCCCTGGGTGCAGCCCGGGCAGATGCTCGCTGTCTTGTCGAGGTCCCAGGCCCGCGCCTTGTGCAGGAAGTCCTTCGACAGCAGCGAGCCCACCGGGCAGAGGTCCACCACGTTGCCGGCCCAGGGATGGTCGAGCAGCTGCTCCTGCGCGATCCCGATGTACGCGCGATCCCCGCGCTCGGACACGTTGAGCACCGGCGCGCCGGCCACGTCGTCCATGAAGCGCACGCACCGGGTGCAGAGGATGCAGCGGTTGGGCACGTACAGCACGTCGGGGCCGAACTCTTCCACCGGGTTGAAGCGCTTCGCGTACTCGCTGTACCGCGTGCCGGCCCGCCCCTCCTGGAAGACGTAGTCCTGCAGCTCGCACTCGCCGGCCTGGTCGCAGATGGGACAGTCGAGCGGGTGGTTGATCAGCAGGAACTCCAGCACCCCCTGCCGCGCTTCCTTCGCCTTCTCACTGGTCACGTGCACCACCTGGCCCTCCGCTACCTGCGTGACACAGGCGGGAACCAGCTTCGGGCTCTTCTCCACCTCCACCAGGCACATCCGGCATACCGCCGGCGACGGCAGCGAGGGGTGGTAGCAGTAGTGCGGCACCAGCACGCCGGCGTGCTTGGCCGCCTCGATGATCATCGTCCCGGCGGGCACCGTGACCGGCATCCCGTCGATGGTGACCGTGACGTCTGTGCTCATACGGCGGCGAGGACGGGGCGGCGCGCCCCCGCGATATAGGCGTCGAACTCCTCGCGGAACTTCTGGATGCCGCTCACCACCGGCGCCGCACAGGAGTCGCTCAGCACGCAGATCGTCTTCCCGGTCATGTTGTCGGCCAGGTCGAGCAGCAGCTGCAGGTCCTCCTGCTTGCCCCGCCCGGAGAGGATCCGCTCGAGGACCTTCGTGGTCCACGCCGTGCCTTCGCGGCACTGGGTGCACTGGGCACACGACTCGTGGGCGTAGAAGCGGGTGTAGCGCCAGATGGTCCGGACCATGTCGGTGCTGTCGTCCATGACGATGACGCCGCCCGAGCCGAGCATGGACCCGTTGGCCACGATGCCCTCGTAGTCCAGCGCGCAGCCCTCCACCTCGGCCGCCGTCATGATCGGCACCGACGAGCCGCCGGGGATCAGCGCCTTGAGCGTCCGTCCCGGGCGCATGCCCCCGGCCATGTCGAAGATGAGGTCGCGCATCGGCGTGCCCATCGTCACTTCGTAGTTGCCGGGCCGCTGCACGTGCCCGCACACCGAGAAGAGCTTGGTGCCGGTGCTCTTCGGGCTGCTGAGCGACAGGGCCTTGTACCACTCGGCGCCGCGGGTCAGGATATGCGGCACCGCGCTCAGCGTCTCCACGTTGTTGATCGTGGTCGGCATGCCGAAGAGGCCGGACTGCGCCGGGAACGGCGGCTTGATCCGGGGATTGCCGCGCTTCCCCTCGATCGAGTTCATCATCGCCGTCTCTTCACCGCAGATGTACGCGCCCGCGCCGCGATGCAGCACGAGGTCGATGCGGGGGCCGCTGCCGAATACGTTGGCCCCGAGCGCCCCGCTGGCGTACGCCTCCTCCACCGCGCGGGTCATCACCCGCCACGGTTCGGTGAACTCGCCCCGGATGTACACGTAGATGCGCTCCGCCTGGATCGCGTACGCGGCGATCGCACAACCCTCGATCAGCGCGTGCGGGGTCCAGCGCAGGATCTCGCGGTCCTTGAAGGTGCCGGGCTCCGACTCGTCGGCGTTGCACACGAGGTAATGCGGCTTGCCGTCGTCCTTCGGCATGAAGGACCACTTGAGGCCGGTGGGAAAGCCGGCGCCGCCGCGGCCGCGGAGCCCCGACTGCTTCACCATCTCGATCAGGTCGGCACGCGGCATCGCCAGCGCCTTGTGCAGGCCCGCATAGCCGCCGCGCTCGACCCAGCCGGCATACGTGCGGGCGCCAGGATCCCCGAAGTATTTCGAGAGGAGGACCGTTTCCTTCGGATGGCTCGGGTGCGGATAGCCCATGGGTGTGCTCGTCTGCCCCTATTTGTACGCGGCGAGAATGCCGGGAACGCGCTCGGGAGTCACGCCCTCGATGAAGTCATCGTCCACCAGGATCGGCGTGGCGAAGCCGCACGCGCCGAGGCACTCCACCTCGATCGCCGTGAACCGGCCGTCCGGGCTCGTGGCTCCCAGCTCGCCGCAGCCCGACTCGCGCAGGATCGCCTGGAGCGTCTCCTCCGCACCGCACAGGCCGCAGGGCGACGTGGTGCACACCTGGATGAAGTGCCGCCCCACCGGATGCGTGTGGTACATCGTGTAGAACGTCACCACGCCCTTCACGAACGCCGGCGTCACGCCGAGCACCTCGCCTACCTCGGCCATGGCAGGCTCCGAAATCCACCCGCGCGCTTCCTGCACCATCCAGAGCGCCGGCAGCAGGCAGGCCTGCTTCGTCGGGTACTCGGAAAAGAGGGCCTCGAGCCGCGCCTTCAACTCGCCGGTGAAGACCGGTAGGTGCGAGGTGACGGTGCCGTCACCGTGCGCTGCTGCGTGGCTCATCGATCGATCTCTCCCATGACGATGTCGATGCTCGCGTTGATCGCGATCACGTCGGACAGGAGCGCGCCCTCGCACAGGCGGGACAGCGCGGAAAGGTTCAGGAAGGAGGGCGGCCGGATCCGCCAGCGTACCGGCTTCGCCGTGCCGTCGGAGACGAAGTAGTAGCCCAGCTCGCCCTTCGGGTTCTCGATGCCCAGGTAGGCCTCGCCTGCCGGCGGCTTGATCCCCTCCATCACCTGCTTGAAGTGGAAGATCATCGCCTCCATGTCGCTCATGGCGCGCGACTTGGGTGGGAGGATCACGCGCGGGTCGTCCACGTTGATGGGGCCGGGCTTGAGCCGCGCCAGCGCCTGCTCCAGGATCCGCACCGCCTGGCGCATCTCCTCCATGCGCACGAGGTACCGGTCGTAGATGTCGCCGTGCTCGCCCACCGGCACGTCGAAGTCGTACGTCTCGTAGCCCAGGTACGGCCGGTCCTTGCGCATGTCGAACGGCACGCCGCTCGCCCTGAGCATCGGGCCGGTGAGCGAGCAGTTGGTCGCATCGTCCGCGCTGATCACGCCCACGCCCTGCGTCCGCCCGCACCAGATCGAGTTGCGCGTGAACATGGAGTCGATCTCGGCCAGCGTCGCCGGAAAGGTGCGGCAGAAGTCACGCAGCTCGGCGTCCCAGCCGTCGGGAATATCGGCCATCAGCCCGCCGACCCGCGTGAGACTCGTCGTGAGGCGCGCGCCGGTCCACGCTTCCTGCAGGTTGTAGATCCGCTCCCGCTCCTGGAACGCCCACAGGAACGGCGTGAAGGCGCCGAGATCGATGCCCGTCGTGCCCAGCCACACGAGGTGCGAGATGATGCGGCTCATCTCGCAGGCGATCACCCGCAGCACCGTGCAGCGCTCAGTGATCTCGATCCCCATGAGCTTCTCGACCGCCAGCGCCAGGCAGACGTTGTTCGCCATCGGCGACAGGTAGTCGGTGCGGTCGGTGAGCGGCACGATCTGGTTGTACTGCCGGTACTCGCCCAGCTTCTCGAAGCCCGAGTGCAGGTAGCCGATGTGCGGGATGCACCGCCGTACTGTCTCGCCGTCGAGCTCCAGCACCAGGCGCAGCACGCCGTGCGTGGCGGGGTGCTGTGGCCCGATGTTGATCAGCATGTGCTCGGCGCCGAAGGCCTCGTCGAAGTGGCCCGGCACCTCGAACTCGCCGGTGTCCTGCAACCCGAGCGGCACCGTGATCGGCCGGCCGCGGGCATCGAGCCCCGAGGTGCCGAGGGCCACGTCCACCGTACGCGTGTTCATTCGACGAAGCCCCGCTTGCCCTGCCTGAGCCGCTCGCGCACGTCGGGCGGCAGGTTCCGGTACTCCTCGGCGATCGACAGTTCCTCGAGGGAGTAGTGCGCCTCGGGATTGGCGGCGAGTGCCTGCCTGGTCTGCTCCGAGCGGCTGAAGTGGCCGCGCAGCGGGAAGCTCTTGCGGAGCGGGTGCCCCTCCGCGTACGTCTCCCACATGAGGATGCGCCGCAGGTCGGGATGGCCGATGAACAGGACGCCGAACATGTCGAATACCTCGCGCTCGAGCCAGTTGGCCCCCCGCCACAGGTCCCACACCGTCGGCACTTCGAGCGGCTGGTCGGCCGGCAGCGCCACCTTGACCCGGAGGTCGACCGGACGGTCCAGGGCACGCACTTGCCAGACGACCTCGAGCGGGCGCTCCGGGTCACGGTAGTCCACCGCCGTGATGTCGGTGAGGTAGTTGTAGCCCTGGTCCGGGGTTTCCTTGAGCCACTCGAGCACGTCGTGCACCCGCTCGCGCGACGCATAGACGATCGTGTCGCCGCAGGAGACGAGGTGGCGCTCGATGGCCTCGCCGAACTCCCGCCGGAGCGGCGCGACCGAGGGAGAGAGCGTCGCCGTCACGTGGATCGAGTCTGGGACACGGAGTTGCCGAAGGGCTCCGACAGCTCGTCGATCAGGTCGGGCGGGAGGTACAGACCGTTGGCCCCGATGGTCTGCTCCCGGCGAAGAAAGTCGTCCGTGAAGCTTTCGCCCCGGATCTTCTTCATCAGCAGCATGACGCCGTAGAGCAGCCCTTCCGGACGCGGCGGGCAGCCTGGCACGTACACGTCCACCGGGATGATCGTGTCGATGCCCTGCACCATCGCGTAGTTGTCGAAGATCCCGCCCGACGAGGCGCAGGCGCCCATGGAGATGGCCCACTTGGGCTGCGGCATCTGGTCCCACACGCGCCGGATGACCGGGGCCAGCTTGAACGGCAGCCGGCCCGCACAGATGAGCACGTCGGCCTGCCGCGGTGAGAAGCTCATGCGCTCCATGCCGAAGCGAGAGATGTCGTAGCGGGACGCGGCCGTCGCCATGAACTCGATGGCGCAGCAGGCGGTCCCGAAGGGCATCGGCCAGAGCGACCCCGTCCGGGCCCAGTTGGCCAGAAAATCGAGGCTCGTGGTCATGAAGTTGGGCGACACCGCCGACACCACCGGCGATCCGGGCGCCCCGGGGTCGATCTCGCTCAATCCCATTGCAAGGCTCCGCGCTTCCAGATGTAGAGGTAGCCAGCGCCCAGGACCACCATGAAGGCGAACATCTCGATCATCAGCAGGCCGGCCGACTCCGGGAGGCTGCGGAAGGCCACCGCCCACGGAATCAGGAAGACGGTTTCGATGTCGAAGATGATGAACAACATGGCCACCAGGTAGAACTTCACCGAGAAGCGCTGCCGGGCATCGCCGATCGTCGGCATGCCTGACTCGTACGGCTGCTGCTTGGCCGGGTTGGTACGGGACGACGACAGGAAGTGCGAGAGCCCAATGAGCAGCATCGCGTTGGCAACCACGAACGCGATCAGCAGCAGGATCGGTGCGAATGGCCTGAGCATTAGGAAGCTCTCGTGAATGTTTTCACTTGCGCGCTGCAAAGTAACCGCACGGGACCGGGCAATTCAACCCGAACTGCCGACAGGCAAACACTCTACGGGCGCTCGCGTCGGTGGCTGCGCCGGGGGTTATATTGCACGGCCCGAACGCTATCCAGTTGTTAGCTCCCTGAACCCCGTATCGCCCCCGACTATGTCCATTAAGTCCGACCGCTGGATCCGCCGCATGGCCCGCGAAACCGGGATGATCGAGCCCTTTACCGACGGCCAGGTGCGGGCCGGGGCAATCAGCTACGGGGTCTCCTCCTACGGCTATGACATGCGGGTGGCGCCAGAGTTCAAGATCTTTACCAACGCCCTCTCTGCCATCGTCGATCCCAAGAATTTCGATGACAAGAGCTTTGTCGAGTTCTCCGGCGATGTCTGCGTCGTCCCGCCCAACAGCTTCGCGCTGGCCCGGTCGGTGGAGTACTTCCGCATTCCCCGGAACGTACTCACGATCTGTGTGGGGAAATCAACCTACGCCCGCTGCGGGATCATCACCAACGTCACCCCGTTCGAGCCCGAATGGGAAGGTCATGTAACGCTTGAGATCAGCAACACAACACCTTTGCCCGCAAAGATTTACGCGAACGAAGGGATCTGCCAAGTGTTGTTCTTCGAGGCGGATGAAGACGATATCTGCGAAACCAGCTACGCGGACAAGAAGGGGAAATACCAGGCCCAGCGGGGAGTCACGCTGCCACGGTTGTAGCTCGGGGGACGCGGGCGGGATCGAGTCCCTAGTGCAGCGCCCCGGTCACGTCGTAGACCATGAGCGCAGGTTGTGCCGGGTTCCGCGCGGCGAACACGAAATCCCGGCCGCCGATGGTCGCGAAGGTGCCGGTATGGAGCCCCTGCCCAACGGGTACTGATGTCACCAGGCTGGGATGCCCGGCACCCGCCAGCGAGTAGATGAAGAACCCGTTCGCCCCGCCCCGCTCCGCTGTCAGCAGCAGTCGCTGGCCGTCGCCGCTGACTTCCACGTCGCTGACGGTCCCCACATTGAGGATCAGTGAGTCCGTCAGCATCGGGTGCCCCGAGGGGAGTAGCGTCCAGATCTTGACCGCATTTCCCGGGTTGAGGTTGCCGGTGCCGTCGGGCCGCGTACCCCAACTCCCCGTGAACGCGTAAGCGCCGTTCACCCACAGATCCGACGTCCAGCGGTCCAGCACGTTCTGTCCACCCCCCAGCACCGCCAGACCGCCGGCAGCGGGTGCCAGCTGCCACAACCCCGTAAGCATGTCGGCGGCGTAGACGAACCCGTTGGCAGCCTGCACGCCCCAGGTGAACGTGCTGTCGCTCCCGCCCGGGCGAACCTGGGCGATCAGCCGGGCGGCAAGATTGCCCGCCAGCACACCCGAGACATCGATCGCGACCACGCCGCCGTTGTAGTACGCGGCGTACAGCACCTCCGCGGCTTCATCCATCCAGAAGTTGTGCACGCCGGCGCCCGCCATGCCGAAGGCTGCCACCACACGCGGCTGAGTCAGGTCGGAGACGTCCACGACGAAGATGTCCCCCAGTGACGAGCCGCCAATGATGGTGGGTCCTTCCTGGCCGAGGAACACATACCGCTGCTCGCCGCGCACCGGATTGTGGAACCACCAGGAGTTGTGGATGGAGCCGGCAATGCGGCTTTCCGGGCCAGGAGCCGGCGGAACGATACGGGATACCTCCGCGGGGGCACTCGGGCTGCCGCCCCGGATGCCGTGGCCGACGTCGTAGATGATGAGGCCGGTATCCCACGCGCTGACGAACGCCAGTCCGTCACGCACGAAGGTATCGTGGATGCCGTAGTAGGCGGGGATGGGCACTTCGGCTACGCGGACGGCCGGCGCGGCGGCCACCGCAGTCGTGCTGAAGACCACCGGGGTCGCCACCGCGTCTCCCTCAATTGCCGCCGAGACAGCCTGCACGCCGGGCGCTGGGCCGAGCGTATGGACCACCGATGCTAGACCCTGCGCATCGCTGGTGCTCGATGCGGCTGAGAGGGCGCCGGTGCCCGCGACCCGCGTCCAGCGCACAGTGGCACCGCCGACCGGCTGCCCCGCCTCGTTGGTGACGCGGACGGTATACGGCACCGGAAGCGTGGTGCCCGCTATCGCCCGCTGCCTGCTCCCGCCGACCGCCGCGAAACCCTCCGCCGGCGGCCGCACCACCGGCCCGCCCCCACCCGGATCACCTCCGCCGCAGGCCGCTCCCGTAACCACTGCTGCAAGGAGCATCCAGCGGCGGAGGCGAGTCGTCACGGAATGCCCATCAGCGGCGTGGCACCGCCGCCGCCGCCGCCGTCGCTGCCCGGATTGGCCGTCGCGCCGAAATTGACGGGAGATCCCGTCAACGAACCAGAAACAGCCTGCACTACCTGCGTCCCCACGCTCGGGCCGAGGACCCAGCTGACCTGCGCCACGCCGTTGACGTCGGTGACGGACGTGCCGGTGCTGGTGTTTCCGCCGCCGCTCTGCACGTACCACTGGACCGTGACGCCGCCGACGGGATCCCCCTTGATGTTGGTGGTCTTCACCGTCAGCAGTTCAGGGAGAAGCTGCATCACTTCGCCGGACTGGCCCGAGCCCGCCAAGTACTCGACTGCCGTCGGTACGCTGGGGTCGTAGCCGTCGTTTGCCGAGCCACACGCAGCGAGGGTCACGAGCCCGACTCCGGTGGCCAGCGCCAACTTCACCAGTGCCATTCTCATGGCGTCATCCTCCTAGTGTAGATGTCTACTCGTTGTTCCCATCACCTGTTCGTCGGGTACTGCCACCACCCCATAGCGTCCCATCCGTCCCATGGCGCCGCCGAAATCGAGCCGCATTCCCACCGTCAGGCCGCGCATGTCGTTGGTGCCGTACAGCGCCGCGGCCTGGAAGAGTCCGGTGCCGACGTCGCTCACCTGCCCGAATGTGACCTCCAAGAATGGCTGCACACCGAACTTGCCGTGCGCCAGCGAAAGTTGCAGCGCGTAGTTGAGCGTGTGCAGGGTCCATCGCGTCTGTCCCACGATGCTGTTGTCCAGCAGCGGCCGTGGCGAGCGGTACAGGTTGTCGAAGTACCGCTCCTCTTCCGGCCGGCCAGTGCGCTCGACCCGGTATCCGATACGGTGGCGGCCTGCGACGACCGATCCCTCCGCCAGCACCGACGCGAACACCAACGCGAACACCAACGCGTTGTCGCCCTCCTCGGTGCGGGCCCACTCCACCAGCCCGTAGATCCCGGTGCGCCCCACCACCCGCTGCATGCGCGCCGAGGCGCTCCACTTCGCCTGGTCGAGCCCGGCACCCGGGCGGTGCTCCGGTGAGTTCACGGAGGCGAAGGAGCCCTGTAGCTCGAGGCCACGAAGCGGCCAGAGCGTTACCCGCGCGGCCCAGGAATCCGCGAACCGGTCCATGTTCGGCCACTGGCCCGGATTCTCCGGCTCGTCGCCGTTGAAGACGGCGCCCTCGAGGCCCACCGGGCCGAGCCGCCATCCCGTGGCAATTTCGGCACGCTCGACGATCTGCGCGAGGTGATGGTTCACCGGGAAACGCACGAACGGACGGGACATCGGGTCATCCGTTCCGAACGGTACGATTCCCTTCCCCGCGGCGAGCCCGCCCGCGATGCCCGCACTCGCCACGCTGCCAACCGGGGCCGCACCCCACACCATCGCCTCGTGGAGATACGTATGCGGATGGCGCCGGTCCACGAATCCCTCGCCCCATCCGCCGAGTGCCAATTCGCCCGCCGGCATCGTGACGCCCTCGAAGTCGAGGGTCATGCGCCCGCGAAGCGCTCTGCCGTATGCCAGCTCACCCATGAGGAGTGGCTGGAGCACGGTGACCTCGGTCAATGACCCGCCGCCCGGCACCGCGGCTGCAGTAATCACCGAGGGGAGCGCCTGCCCCATGGCGTGCCCCCGGAGGCGTTGCGCGACCGCCGGCACGGCCCCGGTGGCCAGACCGACGGCGAGCGCACAGGCGCTCCGAGTGAAGGACATTTCGTGGATTCCGCCAAGGGAGACGAACGAAGTGGCGGGTTGCACACGGCGCGCGCCCGCGCGCCACGGATCAGATGCTGCCGATGGCGGCCTCCCGGACCGGCGGCTGGGCAGCCGCTCGCAGGAAGTCGCCGTTCATGCGCGTGATGCTGTCGATGCTGATCTCCTTTGGGCATGCCTCCTGGCACTCGCCGAAGAGCGTGCAGCTGCCGAAGTGCTCGAGGTCCATCTGCCGCACCATCGAGAGCGCGCGGCGGTAGCGCTCCGCCTGGCCCTGCGGCAGCAGCCCAAGGTGCGAGATCTTGGCCGCGGTGAACAGCGACGCCGACCCGTTGGGGCAGGCCGCGACGCACGCGCCGCAGCCGATGCACGCGGCAGCGTCCATGGCGCCGTCGGCCGCCAGCTTGGGCACCGGGATCGCGTTACCGTCCGGCGCACCGCCGGTGGGGGCCGAGATGAACCCGCCCGACGCGATGATCCGGTCGAGCGCACGCCGGTCCACCACCAGGTCGGCCAGCACCGGGAACGCCGCCGCGCGCCACGGCTCCACCGTGATCACGTCGCCATTCCTGAAGCTGCGCATGTGCAGCTGGCACGTGGTGGTCGCCTTCGCCGGTCCGTGCGCCACGCCGTTGATCATGAGGCCGCACATGCCGCAGATCCCCTCGCGGCAGTCGTGATCGAACGCGATGGGCAGTTCGCCCCGTGCGATCAGCCGTTCGTTCAGGACGTCGAGCATCTCGAGGAACGCCATCTCCGGGCTCACGCCGGGCACGTCGTACGAGACCAGCGAACCAGGCGCCGTCGGTCCGCCCTGCCGCCAGACGCGGAGCGTGATCTGCATCGTATCGTGGCTCATTTGTAGGACCGCGCCGAAAGCGTGACGTTGTCGAACTGCAACGGCTCGCAGGTGAGCCGTTGTGGCGTGCCCTCGCCCGCCCACTCCCAGGCCGCCGCATAGCAGAACCGCGAGTCGTCGCGGCGGGCCTCGCCATCCTCCGTCTGGTGCTCCACGCGGAAGTGCCCGCCGCACGATTCTTCGCGCTCCAGCGCGTCCCGGCACATCAGCTCGCCCAGTTCCAGAAAGTCCGCCACCCGGCCCGCCTGCTCCAGCGACTGGTTCAGTGCGGTGCCGCTGCCGGGCACGTGCACGTCGCTCCAGAACTCCTCGCGCAGCGCGGGAATGCGGGCCAGCGCCTCCTTGAGCCCCGCCTCGGAGCGCGCCATGCCGCACTGCTCCCACATGATCTTGCCGAGCTCACGGTGGAACGAGTCGGCGGTGCGCCGCCCCTTGGCGCCAAGCAGTCGCGTGATCCGGCCGGACACTTCCGCCTCCACCCGCTTGAACTCGGCGTGGTCGGTGTCGACCGGCGCCAGCTTGGCCGTCGCGAGGTAGTCGCCGATCGTGAGCGGGATGACGAAGTAGCCGTCGGCCAGGCCCTGCATCAGGGCGCTCGCCCCGAGCCGGTTGGCCCCGTGGTCCGAGAAGTTGGCCTCGCCCAGCACGTGCAGCCCCGGCACCGTGCTCATGAGGTTGTAGTCCACCCAGAGGCCGCCCATGGTGTAGTGCACCGCCGGATAGATGCGCATCGGCACCCGGTACGGGTTCTCGTCCGTGATCCGCTGGTACATGTCGAACAGGTTGCCGTACCGTTCGGCGATCTTCGCCTCGCCCATCCGCGCGATCGAGCCGGCGAAGTCGAGGAAGACGCCGCGGCCGCCCGGACCCACGCCCCGTCCCTCATCACACACTTCCTTGGCCGCGCGGCTCGCGATGTCGCGCGGCGCGAGGTTGCCGAAGCTCGGGTACTTCCGTTCGAGATAGTAGTCGCGCTCCGCCTCGGGAATGTCGCCCGGTGCCCGCTGGTCGCCCGCCTTCACCGGCACCCACACCCGTCCGTCGTTGCGGAGGGACTCCGACATCAGCGTGAGCTTCGACTGGTAGTCACCGCTCACGGGAATGCAGGTCGGGTGGATCTGGGTGAAGCAGGGGTTGGCGAAGAGTGCCCCGCGGCGGTGCGCCCGCCACGACGCCGTGACATTGCAGCCGCGCGCGTTGGTCGACAGGTAGAACACGTTGCCGTAACCGCCGGTGGCGAGCACCACGGCGTCGGCCGCATGCGACTCCACCTGCCCCGTCACCAGGTCGCGCACCACGATGCCACGCGCGCGGCCGTCCACTGTCACGATGTCGAGCATCTCGCTGCGGGAGTTCATCGTCACCCCGCCCCGCTGCACTTCCTTCTCCAGCGCCTGGTAGGCCCCGAGGAGCAGCTGCTGGCCCGTCTGGCCGCGCGCGTAGAAGGTGCGCGACACCTGCGCGCCGCCGAACGACCGGTTGGCCAGGAAGCCGCCGTACTCGCGCGCGAACGGCACGCCCTGCGCCACGCACTGGTCGATGATGCGCACGCTGATCTCGGCCAGCCGGTAGACGTTCGCCTCGCGTGCCCGGAAGTCGCCGCCCTTGATCGTGTCGTAGAACAGCCGCCAGACGCTGTCACCGTCGTTCTGGTAGTTCTTGGCGGCGTTGATGCCGCCCTGCGCCGCGATCGAGTGCGCCCGCCGGGGCGAATCCTGGAAGCAGAAGCACTTCACGTTGTAGCCCAGCTCGCTCATGCTCGCCGCCGCCGAGGCGCCCGCGAGCCCGCTGCCGACCACGATCACCGTGAATTTCCGCTTGTTGGCGGGGTTCACCAGCTTCAGGTCGAATTGGTGGCGCTCCCACTTGTCAGCCAGCGGGCCGGACGGGATGCGCGCGTTCAGTTCCATGCAGGCACTCCAGTCATCGCACTATTCCCAGCAGGACGGCGAGAGGAACCACGGCAAACCCCACGGCGATGATCACGGCTATGACGACGGCCGCCCGCCGCTTAAGCGGTGACGCCGACGGCTGCGCCACGCCCAGCGACCGCACGCTGCTCCAGGCGCCGTGATACAGGTGAAGAGCCAGGGCGGCCATCGCCACGAGGTAGAACACCGCGACCAGCGGGCGTTGCAGCGACCCGAGCAGGTTGGCGTAGACATCCCCCTCCTGGAAGGCGGGATTCACCGTGCCGATGGTGAGGTCGAGGAGGTGGTAGACGATGAAGGCGAGCAGGAGGACACCGCCCCACCGCAGCGTGCGTGAGGCCAGCGTCGACACCTGCGGCGTGCGGGCGGCGTACTCCACCGGGCGCGCCGCCCGGTTGCGGAGCGTGAGTTGCCACGCCGCCACCACGTGCAGCACGAGCGCTGCCAGCAGCACCACGCGCGCGCCCCAGATCAGCTCGTTGAGCGGGCCGTGCAGCAGGTGCCCGTAGGCATTGAGTCGTTCCGCGCCCCGGAACACCTGCAGGTTACCCACCATGTGGCCGATCACGAACAGCACCCCGATAATGCCGGTGACCGCCATGACGGACTTCTTGCCGACCGACGAATCCCAGAAGGCGGCGAGCCGGCTCATGGGCTCAGGCCTCGAGCGTGGTCATCGTGCTCCGCACCGCCTCGGCCGACGCCGCGAGCGCCGCGCGCTCCCCGTCCGAGAGCGCGATCTCCACGATCTGCTCCAGCCCCGCGCGACCGAGCTTCACCGGCACGCCACAGAACACGTCGCGCAGCCCGAATTCGCCGGTGAGCCACGCGGAGCACGGCAGGATCCGCTTCTTGTCGAGCGCGATCGCTTCCACCATCTGCACCGCCGCCGCGCTCGGCGCGTAGTACGCCGACCCCGTCTTGAGGAAGCTCACGATCTCGGCGCCGCCGTTGCGGGCCCGGTCCACGATGGCGTCGAGCTTGGCCTGGCTGATCAGCTGCGTGACGGGAATGCCGGACACCGTCGTGTAGGACGGCAGCGGGACCATCGTGTCCCCGTGGCCGCCCAGCACCATCGCCTGGATGTCCTCCACCGACACGCCGATCGCCTCGGCCAGGAACGTCCGGTACCGTGCCGTGTCGAGCACGCCCGCCATGCCGATCACCCGCTCGCGCGGAAACCCGGTGGCGCGCATCGCGACATAGCACATGACATCGAGCGGGTTCGACACCACCACCACGATGGCCTTGGGCGCCACCCGCTTGATCTGCTCACCCACCGACTTGACGATGCCCGCGTTGGTCTTGACCAGGTCGTCACGGCTCATCCCCGGCTTCCGGGCGATACCGGCCGTTACCACGAAGACCTCGGCGCCTGACGCCTCGTCGTAGCCGTTGCTGCCGATGACGCGCGTGTCGAAGCCCTCGATCGGCCCGGACTGGTGCTGGTCCAGCGCCTTGCCTTGGGGTACGCCCTCGATCACGTCGATCAGTACGACTGTGCGGGCCAGGTTCTTTTCGGCGAGCCGCTGCGCCGCCGTGGCGCCTACGTTGCCGGCGCCGACCACCGCGACTTTCTGGAGCATGCGGCCTCTGGGGAGGTTGTGAGGTGGTTGGTAAGGTGGGGAAACGTAGCGAGTTAGCATTCGGGATTCAAATTGAAGAAAGGCTCAAGACCCCTTCATACGCACTTTCGTGCTCACAGCGGATACTCCGACCATGTCGGCACCGAAGCGCGCTCCACCCACAGAGGGCGTCGCCCCACAGGGCGAACTGGCCGAGCTCCTGCGCCTCGAGGCGCGGCTCGCCGAACGATCGACGGCGATCGAGCGCGAGACGGAGCGCATCCGGGCCGAGGCACTGGCCCAGAAGGTTGCCGCCGAGGTGGAGTCTGCGGCGCTGCTCGGGGCGGAACTGAAGACGCTGGAGGCCACGCAGGAATCGGCGCGCCGGGCCCGGATCGAGTCGATCGGGCAGGCCGCCGGAGACGTAGCGCGTCGGTTCCGCGCGCTCGATGACGCATCGGTTCATGCGCTCGCGGAGTTCGTAGCGGACCGCGTCCTCGCGGCCGCATCGGAGGAACGGGATTCATGATCGTCCCGATGGTCAAGCTGCGGATTCTCGGTCCACGCGCTCGCCTGCCGGCGGTCATCGAAACGGTGCAGGACACCGGTCTGCTCCATTTCGCGCCCCCCGCCGATGAGTCCGCGGTCCGTCGCGCGCCGCTCTCGCCGGCCGAGACCCGGCGCCAGCGTCAGCTCGGGTGCGTGCTCCAGGATGTGGATGCGGCGCTTGAAGGGATCGGATGCACTGTCCAGAAGGGCATGCCCACCGACAGCTCGGTTCGCAACCTCGCCGTCCAGGCCTGCCTTGCACATCGCGTGCGCCGGGAGGCACAGGGCCTGACGGAACGCCTCGCCAGGCTCGAGGAAGAGCGCGCGCTGATCGAACGATACCGCCCGTTCTTTGCCGCGTTCCGGGCGCTCGAGGCGGCCCGCGGCAACATGCCCGACCTGATCGCCTACCACGTTGTGCTTCGCCGGGAACAGGCCGATGCGCTCCCCGCCCTTCGGAAGGCCCTGGGGCAGATCCTGGGCGACGCCTTCCAGTTCTACTCGCAGGCGCTGGCGAGCGGCGAGCTTGCCGCGCTGTTGCTGGTGCCACGCTCGGCGAGCGAAAGGATCGACCACCTGCTGGCGGAGACGCGAGTGCAGGAGATCCCGGTGCCGCACGGGTACGGCAGCACGCTGGCCGACGCCATTCCCCGGATGCTCGCGCGCAGCGAGCAGTTGCCCGGTGACCTCGCCGGCGCGCGCTCCAGCCTGGAGCAACTGGCTCGTGCCCATGGCGCGGCGCTGGCCGGCACGAGGGCCGCGATTCACGATCTCCTCGCCCGGTATGACACCCTCGCCCAGTCCGGCGTCACTGAGCATGCGTTCGTCATCGAGGGCTGGGCGCCGGAAGCGGCGGAGCCGCGGCTCCGCCAGGCGCTGGCGGCCGGCCTTGGTGCCGACATCGTGGTCGAGCATCTCGGACGGGAGCAGTGGAGGGCCGAGGACGCCCCGGTGGTGCTGTCCAATCCGCGGCTCTTCCGGCCATTCGAGGTGGTGACCCGGATGGTCCCCCTGCCACGGTACGGCACGATCGACCCCACGCCATTCGTCGCCGTGTTCTTCCCGATGTTCTTCGGACTGATCCTTGGCGACGTCGGCTACGGCCTCATGCTTGTCGCCGTCGCCCTGGCGATGCACCGCGGGTCGAAGCCCGGCTCCACCCGGCGCGCCATCGCCAGGATCGCGGGCGCTTGCGCCCTCTTTTCGATCGCGTTCGGCATCGGCTTCGGCGAGTTCTTCGGCGATCTCGGACACCGCTGGTTCGGGCTCGAGCCCCTGCTCTTCGACCGGGGTGAGGAGATCATCTCGTTCCTCATGCTCGCGCTGGCGATCGGCGTCGTGCACATGGTGCTCGGGCTCGTGCTCGGTGCCATCTCCAGTGCCCGGACGGCCGATCCCCGGAAGGCCATCGGACGCGGGCTGTCGGCGCTGATGGTCCTGGTGGTGCTGGTCGCCATCCTCGCCGCGCTGAACGCGCTCCCGCGCGCCTTCCTGACCCCGGCGGTCGTGGTCGTGCTGGTGACCTTCCCGATCATCGTGATCCTCGAGGGCATCGTGGCGCCGATCGAGCTCTTCTCCACCTTCGGGCACATCCTGAGCTACGCCAGGATCATGGCGCTCGGTACCTCGTCCGTCATGCTGGCCATCGTCGCCAACCAGATGGTGGGTGCCCTGGGCAGCGTGGCCGTGGGCGCGCTGTTCGCGCTGTTGTTCCATCTCGTCAATTTCGGCCTCAGCCTCTTCACCCCGACGATTCACGCCCTCCGCCTGCACTACGTGGAGTTCTTCGGGGCCTTCTACAGCCCGGGCGGCGTGCGCTATCACCCGCTCGGTCACTGGACCCCGAAGTCGGATACGACTGCCTAACCACAGGAGTGAGACCATGGAAATCGTCTGGATCGCGCTGAGTGCCGCCCTCGCCATCGGCGTCCCCGCTCTGGCGACGGCGTGGGCGCAGTCGCGCATCGGCCCGGCTGCCGCGGCGAGTCTCGCTGAAAAACCGGAATTGAGCACAACCGTCATTATCATGATCGCGATTCCCGAGACGATGGTGATCCTGGGCTTCGTCGTCGCGGTCATCATCATGCTCCGTGGCGGCACCGCCGCCGTCTGAGGCAACGTGGCGCTCACCGACCTCCTGCAGACGCTGGAGCGCGAAGCAACCGGGCGGGCCGACGCTCGCCTGACGGACGCGCACGCCGAGGCGGAACGCCTGAGGGCTGCTCACACGGCCGAGTTGGCCGCCCGCCGGCAACAGGCGCTCGCCGTCCGCGCGCAGGTGCTTCGCGCGGACGGCGAGCGGAGCATCGTTGCCGCGGAACGGGACGCCCAACGGACCAAGCTGCTGGCGCTCCATGAACTGCTCGGGCGGGTGCATGAGCGTGCGCGGCATAACCTCGCGCAGCACGCGGGCACGACCCGGGGCCAGGCGGCTGTCGCCGCCCTCGTCGCCCGCGCGCTCACATACCTGGGCGAGGCAGCAGCCAGCGCCCGGGCCACCCCGCAACCCACCGGTACTCGCCTTGCCGCCGCGGACGCCAGCGTCGAGGTCGACGCCACACTGGAAGGCGTGCTCGTGCGCCTCTGGCCCGGGCTCGCCATGGACATCGTGCGGCGCGTGGAGTCGCGCTGATGCCGACCCGATGGGAAGCCCCCAACGCCCGTGCCCGCGGCCTCGGCACACACCTGCTCCCACGGGAGGCCATGGCCGCCCTCGCCGCCGCCGCCGACCTGCCCGCGATGGTTGTGCTGCTCGAAGCATCGGGCATCGCCATTCCGCGGGAGGGTGGCCTCATATCGCACGCGATTGAACTTGGCATCCGGCGGGCCGCAGCCAGCGAGCTGCGGCGCCTCGCGCGGTGGTTCGGCGACAAGAGCCCCGCGGCAGACCTGATATTCCATGACGAGGACCGTCGGTCGGTCCGGGCGATGATTCGCGGTGCGACGGCAGGCGCGCCAGCGGAGGCGCGTCTCGCGGGCCTGATACCGACCCCCTATCTGCCGGAGCGTGCGCTGGAGGAGCTTGCCAGGCAACCCCGGGCATCGGACGTTGCCGCGCTGCTGGTGGCCTGGAACCACCCCTTGGGGTCGGCCCTCCTGCCGGCTGCAGCAGCCACCGAACCGGATTTGCTGCGCCTCGAACTCGAACTGGATCGATGGTTCGCGCGCCAGACGCTTGCCGGAGCGAGCCACGGTGGGCGCGCCTTCCGCCACTATGTCGAACAGTCGATCGACCTCGACAATGCCCGGACCGCGCTGCTGCTCGCGGCCTCGGACACCGAACTCCCGGCTGGCGACTTCTTCCTTCCCGGCGGGCGTCACCTGTCGCGCACGGCGTTCCATGAGGCGGCGGTGGCCGGGTCGCTCGCGGCCGCGGCACGGCAACTGGCGGCTCACCTCACGCAGGGCCTGGGCGGCGTGATGCTTCGGCATGCTGGTGATATCGCACGTCTCGATGGCGCGCTGCTCCGCGCAAGGGTGCGCACCCTCAGGCTGGAGGCGCGTCATGACCCGCTGGGCGCCGCGCCCGTGCTCGCCTATGTGCTGGGGCTGCGGGCCCAGGTCGTGGCGCTTCGCGGCTATCTGTGGGGCGCGGAACTCGGCGTCCCGCCGGCTGGCCGCGCCGCGGCTGTCGAGGATGTCGCATGAGCTACACGGTGCGCGTACTCGCGCGACCCGCGGTCGCAACGGGGTTCCGGCTCGCCGGGCTGCAGTCGCTCGAAACAGCGAGCCCCGCCGATGGCGCGCGACAGCTGGCCGCGCTCCTCGATGAACCGAACCTCGGTGTCGTCCTGGTGGAGGCCGACATCTTCGATGCGCTGTCCGAAGAAGTCCGTCACGAGCTTGCCCGGCGCCCGCTGCCGATGGTCGTGCCCTTCCCCGTTCCGTCGTGGGAGCCCACGGTCGAGGGGCCCGACGCATTCATCGCCGACCTGCTCCGGCAGGCCATCGGCTATCGGGTGAAGCTGGCATGACCGCGCCGGTGCTCACCCGCGTCACCGGCGCCCTCGCCGAGGCGCGACCGCTGCGTGAGGCATCGCTCTACGAAGTGGTGCGCGTCGGGCATCGCGGCCTGCTCGGTGAGGTGATCCGCGTGCGCGACGACGTCGCCACGCTGCAGGTCTACGAGGAGACCACCGGCCTTGAGGTAGGCGAACCGGTGGAACGCAGCGGGCGGGCGCTCACCCTCCCGCTCGGACCCGGCCTGCTGGGTTCCATCCTTGACGGCGTCGGCCGGCCGCTCGAGCGCCTGGCCGAACTGACAGGCGACTTCGTGCAGCCGGGGGCGCGCGCCCCGACGCTCGATCCTGTCGCGCACTGGGATTTCCGGCCGAAGCGTCAGTCGGGGGACGAGGTACGGGAAGGAGACGTGCTCGGTACCGTGCTCGAGCGCGGGACGCTGGAACACCGAATCCTCGTGCCCCCGGGCGTGAAGGGGCGCATCGCGCGTCTCGACGCCGGCGCCTTCACCGTGGTGGACAGCATCGGGCGGCTCGAGGACGGCACACCGCTACGCTTGGCACACGACTGGCCCGTGCGTCGCCCGCGCCCCGTCGGTGCCCGGCTGCCGGATGACAGGCCCCTGGTAACGGGGCAGCGTGTGTTCGACCTGCTTTTTCCGGCAGCTGAGGGTGGCACGGTGGCGGTGCCGGGCGGCTTCGGCACCGGCAAGACGATCATCGAGCAGTCCCTCGCGAAGTACGCCGAGGCCGACATCGTGGTCTACATCGGCTGCGGTGAACGCGGCAATGAGATGTCGGAGGTGCTGCGCGAGTTTCCCCGCCTGACCGACGCCCGCACCGGCCGCTCCATCATGGACCGTACTGTGATGGTGGTGAACACGTCCAACATGCCGGTCGCCGCGAGGGAGGCCTCGGTGTACGTGGGCATCACGATCGCGGAGTACTATCGCGACATGGGGTACCGGGTCGCGCTCCTGGCCGACAGCCTGTCGCGCTGGGCGGAGGCACTGCGCGAGATCGCGGCCCGCCTCGCGGAGATGCCGGGTGAGGAGGGCTACCCAACCTACCTCTCGAACCGGCTGGGGCAGTTCTATGAGCGCGCCGGCCGGGTCACCCCACTCGGTGAGCCGCCGCGCGAAGGATCGCTGACGGTCATCGCCGCCATTTCGCCGCCCGGTGGCGATCTCTCGGAACCGGTCACCCAGGCGACGCTCCGAGTGGCCGGCGCCCTCTGGGCGCTCGATGCCTCGCTCGCCAACCAGAGGCAGTTCCCCGCGGTCGACTGGGAAACGAGCTACTCGCTGTATGCCGACCAGATGGCGCCCTGGTTCGTCCAGGCGACGTCGCCCGACTGGCCTGACCTCCGGCGCACCGTCGCCGAGCTGCTGCAGCGGGGTCAGGAGCTGCGCGACATCGCGGGACTCGTCGGTCCCGAGGCGTTGCAGGATGCCGACCGGCTCGTACTCGAGAGCGCGCGCATCTTCCGCGAACTGATCCTGGGCCAGAGCGCCTACGATCCCAACGATGCATCGTCGCCGCTGGCGAAGACCCACGAGCTCGTGGCCCTCGCGGTCACCCTGCACCGGCGGGCGCTCGGCGCACTCCAGCGCGGACTGCCGTTCGAGCGGCTCAATCTCGGACCGATTCGCCGGGCCCTCGCCGCGCTGCGCGGCGCGCCGGCCGCCGAGCGTGGCACGCGCGCCGCCGAGGCGCGGACGCTGATCGAGGGTCTCGGCGCGGAGGCAGCGTCGTGAGCGGCCTGCCCCGCACCTTTCATGGTGCCAGCGCGGCCTCGGGTCCCCTGCTCTTCCTCCGGAACACGCACAGGGTGGCGTTGGGCGAGTGGGTAACCGTGCAAACGCCGGGTGAGGCGCCGCGCCGTGGCCAGGTCATCGATGCGGGTGAAGCCGTGACGGTGGTGCAGGTGCTGGAGGAGACCATCGGTCTCGCACCCGCCACTTCCGACATAACGCTGACTGGCGATGTGGCACAGGTTACCGTCGGGCGCGAACTCCTCGGCCGCGCGTTCAACGGCGTCGGTGCGCCGCGGGACGGTCTGCCACCTCCGGTAGGCGAGGCGCTCCGGCCCATCTGGGGCGCCCCAATGAATCCCGCCCGGCGGCTCAAGCCGGAGGATTTCATCGAGACCGGTGTCTCTGCCATCGACGGCATGAACACGCTGGTGCGCGGCCAGAAGCTCCCGGTCTTCTCCGGCCCTGGGCTTCCCGCGCTGGAACTCGCGGCCCAGATCGTCGAGGGCGCGCGCGCCCCGCACGGAGAGCCATTCGCCGCCATCTTCTGCGCCATTGGCATCACCGCGCGCGAGACGCGCACCTTCCTCGATCGCCTCGAACGCAGCGGCGCAATGGAGCGCAGCGTCCTGTTCCTGAACGAGACGCGCGACCCGAGCATCGAGCGCATCCTGGCACCGCGAGTGGCGCTCGCCGAAGCCGAGTACCTCGCCTTCGACGCGGGGCTGCACGTGCTCGTGGTGATGGCCGACCTCACCAACTACTGCGAGACGCTCCGGGAGATCGCCACCGCCCGGGAGGAGATCCCGGGCCGTCGTGGGTACCCGGGCAACATGTACACCGACCTCGCAACGCTGCTGGAGCGCGCCGGCATGCTGCAGGGCCGACCGGGCTCGGTGACCCAGATCCCGATCCTCACCATGCCCGACGACGACATCACCCACCCTATTCCCGACCTCACCGGGTACATCACCGAGGGTCAGATCGTGTTGAGCCGCGAGTTGCACCGGAAGGGAGTGGCGCCGCCGATCGACGTGCTCCCGTCGCTCTCGCGCCTGATGAATGCCGGCATTGGCCAGGGCCGCACCGTCCGCGAGCACCGCGAGTGGGCCGACCAGCTCTACGCGTGCTACACCCAGGGACGGGAGGCACGGTTGATGGCTGCGATCGTGGGCGAGTCCGGCCTGGGCGAGG
Source organism: uncultured Gemmatimonadales bacterium (assembly GCA_963773095.1). Lineage (GTDB taxonomy): Bacteria > Gemmatimonadota > Gemmatimonadetes > Gemmatimonadales > GWC2-71-9 > JAGGAG01. Next base: position 271,913 of record CAVYZY010000002.1, on the reverse strand, counting down.
CCGACCGGCGCGCGCTTGCGTTCGCCGACCGCTTCGAGCGCGAGTTCGTGAATCAGGGGGGCAGCCGTCGCACCATCGACGAGACGATCGCGTGTGGCTGGAGACTGATCGAGTCGATGCCGCGGGACGACCTGCTCCGTATCCGCGACGCGACCTGGAACGCGCGACAGGCCGCTGAATCGCGCGACGCCGAGGCGACACCGTGAGCACGGGCCGCGGCGGCGCCCTGACGCGCCAGAATCTCCTCCGCTGCCGGCGGCGCCTCGAACGCGTCACTAAGGGGGTGAGCCTGCTGCGCCGGAAGCGCGAGGCGCTGGTTGCCGAGCTGTTCCGGATTGCGCGGCCTGCGGCCGATCAGCGCGTGTCCATCGCCGACCGCGCGGCGCACGCCTATCCGGCGTTACTCGCCGCGCTCGCGGGCGAAGGCAGTGCCGGCCTGCGCGTCATCGGATGGCCCTGGAGAGAGTTGCGGGTCGAGATCCGCCCGGCGCAGGTGTGGGGAATACCGATTGCCGAACTGCTGCAGCGGCCACCGATACGACGGAGTCTCGCCGCCCGCGGCACCCCGCCGGGAAGCACCGGCACGGCACCGGTCACCGCTGCCACCGAGTTCGAACAGCTGATCGAGCTGCTGCTCGATGCCGCCAATCGAGAGACGCTGCTGCGGCGCCTCGGGGAGGCGGTGTCGCGCACCTCCCGTCAGGTCAATACCCTCGAGCGCCGCGTCGGGCCGGATCTCGGCGACCGCATCACGCTCATCCGTCGGGCACTCGACGAGCGTGAGCGCGAGGAGCACCTTCGGCTGAGTCGCCTCCTGCGCCAGCGATCCTAGCAGCTATTTCGGCCTCGTGACCCGCTTGCCGCGGCCCCGTCCGCGACCAGCGCGGGCCGGCCGTGTGGCGGCAGGCGCCGACGACGAGGGATCCCCGCCGTCCGACGCGACCTCGGCGCCTTCCGGCAGCGCGATGTCCAGCTTCCGCAGCCCCTCGTACAGCACCACGCTCACCGCATTCGCCAGGTTGAGGCTCCGTACGTCGCCCGGCATCGGGATCCGATAGCACTGGTCCGGATGCTTCTCCAGGATCCGCGCGGGCAGCCCGTCGGTCTCGTTGCCGAAGATCAGCACGCTGTTCGCGCGGAACGGTGCCTGGCGGTAGTCCTGCACCGCGTTGGCGGAGAAGTACAGGCAGCGGTCGCGGCTGATCGCGTCACGGAAGGCGAACCAGTTCTCGTGCACCCAGAGGTCGGTCTTGTCCCAGTAGTCGAGCCCGGCGCGCCGCACCTCCTTCTCCTCCAGCGAAAACCCGAGCGGACCGATGAGGTGCAGCGGCGTGTCGGCGGCCGCGCACAGGCGCGCGATGTTCCCGGTGTTGGGCGGGATGCGCGGTTCGATGAGGGCGACGTTCAGGGGCATGATGTCGGGGAGAAGGGTTTGGCCACGCTGGCGGAGTGGCTCAGCCGCCCCTGGTGTGCATCTCGCGCTGAGGATCGGCGCGGAGTCCCTCGACCTGGTACAGCACGCCCCGGTCCGGGGCGGACAGCCGCACCTCCGCGCCCCGGTCGGTGCGCCGCTGCCAGCGCTCGCGGATGAGCCCGGCAATTTCCGCATCCGTGGCACTGCTGCGCAGCGGTTCCCGCAGGTCCACGCCATCGTCGGCATAGAGGCACAGCAGCCAGGTGCCGGCGGCCGTCAGCCGGCTCCGGTCACAGGAGCGGCAGAAGGGCGCCGTAGTCGAGGCGATGATGCCGAAAGTGAGTCCGTCCGCGAGGCGATACCGCTCGGCCGGTGCGGGGCTGCCGTCGTGCAGCGGCTCGACACGGCCGTACCGGCGGCCGATGACCTCCAGCATGCGGTCCCGCGGCACGACGTCATCCATCGACCACTGCGTGGCACCACCCACGTCCATGTACTCGATGAAACGCGCTTCCACCCCATGCTCGCGACTGAACTCGAGCAGGTCCACCAGCTCGTCGTCGTTGAATCCGCGAACCACCACCGTGTTGAGCTTGACGCTGTCGAAGCCCGCCTCGCGCGCCGCGCGCACGCCATCGAGCGTATCGGCGTGTTGCGCCGTGCGCGAGAACGCAAGGGCTCGCTCGGGGCGAAGCGTGTCGACGCTGACCGTGACCCGGTCGAGCCCGGCATCCTTCAACTCGTTGGCGAAGCGCCGCAGCAGCAGCCCGTTCGTGGTGAGCGCGATCTCGCCCACGCCATCGATGGCGGACAGCTCGCGCACCAGCAGCGGCAGGCCGTGCCGCAGCAGCGGCTCCCCACCCGTCAGGCGGACCTTGTGCACGCCCAGCGACGTGAAGATCCGTGCGATGCGGGTCAGCTCCTCGAACGTGAGAAGCGATGCCCGCGGCAGCCAGGCGTACTCCGCCTCGGGCATGCAGTAGCGGCAACGCATGTTGCACCGGTCGGTGACCGAGAGGCGCAAGCTGCCGAGGGGACGCGCGAAGTGATCGCGGACGGGCGTGACGGTGGGGGACATTCGATTAGAAGGATACACCGGTCGCCGCCGTCGAATCGACCCACCCGGCAGTGCCGTCGGTGTAGTGCTCCCGCTTCCAGATCGGCACCCGGCGCTTGAGTTCCTCGATCACGTATCGGCAGGCGTCGAATGCCGCATCGCGGTGCGGCGCGGCGGCTACCACCACGACGGCGACGTCACCTACTTCCAGGGTGCCGATGCGGTGCTCCACCGCCACGCGGGCTGGCCATCGCCCTTCCGCCTCCTCGATGATCCGGGCGAATTCCGCGTCCGCCATCGGGCCGTAAGCGCTGTACTCCAGCCGCACCACCGATCGACCGGCATGATGATTCCGAACCCCCCCGACAAATGTCACGACGCCCCCGAACTCCGGTGTCACGACCCGGGCGGCGACCCGCCGCACGTCGATTGGTTGTTCGACCAGGAAGCCCATCGTCATCCTCCGGCGAGGGGAGGCAGCACCGCCACCTCATCTCCATCCTCAAGCGCCGTGTCGAGTTGCGCGTGGACCTGGTTGCGCGCTACAAGTGGACTCGGCGGCAAGAGGCTGCCGCCAGCGAGCCCCCGAAGACTGTCGAGAACTGTGCGGACAGTGGCTGGCGAACCGAGCTCCAGGTTGAGCTCCTTGCTGCCCAGAAGTTCGGCAAACCGCGCGAAGAGAAGCACCCTGATGCGCACTGCTGGCGTGGCCATATCCCCAAGCTAGCTCGACTTAGGCCCATTGGAAACGCAACGGGGCCGCACTGGTGTGCAGCCCCGCGACTTGATGCATGCGACCGTGAACTGTGCGGCCTATTCCTCGACCCCGTCATCGTGCTCCGAAGAGGGAATGAAGTCGCCCTCTTCCGCAACCAGGGCCCGCAACTCCTTGCTGGGCTTGAACACCGGCACTGGGCGCGCCGCAACTTCCACCGGCTCTCCCGTGCGCGGGTTGCGCGCCATCCGCGTCTTCCGCTTGCGGATCTTGAAGGTACCGAAACCGCGTACCTCTATGTTGTGCTGCTCTTTGAGCGCGTGCTTCACGGCATCGAGAAACGCATCGACGACGCGCGCACAGTCCTTCTTCGAGATCATCGGGCCCGATGTGCGGGCAATCGATGCTGTGACCTGCTCGACAAGATCGGCTTTGGTCATGCATCCCCCGGGAAAGACAACGTGAAGGCTCCGCTGAGCAGCCCCAATGAGGCCGATTCTAGGAGCTTAAGTGTTGTCTGTCAAGGGGTTGGGGGCCTGAGGGCTCAACCGAGCAATGCGCGGCGGAACTGATCGAAATGCGGGTAGGCATCGTGCGGACCCGGAGCGGCCTCCGGATGGTACTGCACGGCGAAGACCGGGAGCTTGCGATGACGCAGTCCCTCCACCGTTCCATCATTGAGATTTATGTGCGTCACTTCGAGCTCTGGCGCCCCGTAAATGCCGTTTTCGTCTCCCGAAACGGCGAACCCGTGGTTCTGGGTGGTGATAAGCACATGCCCGGTCACGAGATCGCGCACCGGATGGTTCCCCCCGCGGTGACCGTAGGGCAGCTTGACCGTTTGGCCCCCGAACGCGAGGGCGATCAGCTGGTGTCCCAGGCAGATGCCGAAGGTCGGGATGCCGTCCTGGGCGAGTTCCCGAATGGTGCCGAACGCGTAAGTCACTGCGGCTGGATCGCCTGGACCATTCGAGAGAAACACTCCCTTCGGCTTCATCGCGCGGACCTGATCGGCTGTCGTCTCGGCCGGCACCACGGCGACTTTCATCCCGTGGTCCACCAGCATGCGAACGATGTTCCGCTTCATGCCGTAGTCGAAAGCAACCACCAGCGGGCCCTCACCCTCCACATGCACCGCCTCTGCCGTCGCCAGGGAGGCGAGGTCGAGCCCCTCCATGGACGGGGAGGCAAGCAACTGGCGCTTCAACTCTTCGGTCGGCTCTGACCCTTCCGCGATGACACCACGCATCGCACCACGCTCCCGGAGATGCCGAGTGAGCCGGCGCGTATCGACCCCTTCGATCAGGGGAACGCTCGACTCCGCAAGCCATTCCCCAAGACCCATTTGCGCCCGCCAGCTGGAGTAGTTTCGAGACAACTCCCGGCACACGACCCCGCTGACCTGGGGACCGCGCGATTCCATATCGTCGAAATTCACACCGTAATTGCCGATCATCGGGGCGGTCATGACGATGATCTGCCCGAGGAAGCTCGGGTCAGTAAAAGCTTCCTGGTAGCCGGTCAGGTTGGTGGTGAAGACCACTTCACCGAAGGTCGGGGTGATGGAACGTGGTGCCGTGCCGGCAAACCACGCTCCATCTTCGAGCAGGACGAACGCTGGACGCTCCGTCACTGTCCGAGGCGCTCCGAGCTGCGTGAGATCACTTCGCTGCGGGAGCCGGCGTTGCCGGAGCGGTCGTAGCCGGGGCTGGCGCAGCGGCGGCGGGCACTGTGGCTGCCGGGGCCGCGGCGCCGGGAGCAGGCGTCAGGCCCTGCAGCGGCGACGGCCCGGTGGGCGCCTGGCTCGTGGGAGGCGCCGACTGGCGCAACTGCTGCTGCAGGTCGCTCGTCCCCGCACCGCGGTGCATGACCGACAGGAGTAGCGAGAGCCCCAGGAAGATCCCGCCACACCACCACGACAACTTCGTCAGGATGGTGACAGCCTGACGGCCGCCCAGCACCGACTCGGTTCCGGCGCCGCCGAGAGTCGCAAGCCCGCCGCCCTGCCCCGCCTGCAGGAGCACGACAGCCGACAGCAGGAGCGCGTCGAGGATCAGGAGTACCAGAAGAAACGCGTACATGTGTTCAATCCCAGTGGGTGAAAAAGCCCTCAAAGCTAGTCACTGGTTGAGCTTGGGGCAACGATTCTAGCTCCCGGCCGCCACGATCGCGGCCCACCCGACCGGCTCGAGGCTGGCTCCCCCAACCAGCACGCCATCGATCTCGTCCTCCGCCAGCAGGCCCGCGACATTCGCGAGGCTGACCGAGCCACCGTACAGCACTGGCACGCGCAGCGGCACCCGGTGTTCATGGAAGACCACCCGGATGAGGCGGTGCACTTCGGCCGCGTCCTGTGGCCGCGCAACCTTGCCGGTGCCGATGGCCCACACTGGCTCATACGCGATGAGCAGCTCGGATGCCTCGGTGACGGTCAGTTCGGACAGCACTGCCAGGAGTTGCCGCCGCACCACGTCGCCGGTGTGCCCCGCCTCGCGCTCGTGCAGCTTCTCGCCCACGCACAGCATCGGCACGAGACGCTGCGCGATCAGTGCCTTCACCTTCCTGGCCGTCTCCTTGTCCGTTTCGCCGAAGACGTGGCGCCGCTCCGAGTGGCCTACCAGCGCGCCGCGGCCGCCGCATCCCGCCACCATGACCGGCGACGTCTCGCCCGTGAAGGCGCCCTTGGCTTCCCAGTAGACGTTCTGCGCGCCAACCGCGATGTCCGGCCGGCGCCCGAACGCCTCGGCCGTTGCGGCCAGTGACACCGCTGGCGGATAGAACCAGAGGTCGCGCCCCTCGTGCGCTGGCGAAATTTCCTGGAATCGCAGCGCGAAGGTCACGGCCGCGAGCGGGTCGTGGTGCAGCTTCCAGTTGGCGGCGAACGTCCGCTTTCGCATCAGGCGTCATCCAGTGCGGCCACGCCGGGCAGCACCTTTCCCTCGAGAAACTCGAGGGCCGCGCCGCCGCCCGTCGAGACATGCGTCATCTGGTCGGCGAGGCCCGCGACCGCGACGGCGGCGGCGGAGTCGCCGCCACCCACCACCGTGATCGCGCCCCGTGCCGTGGCGGCCGCCATCGCGCGCGCGACGGCGAGCGTGCCGTGATCGAAGGGCGGCGTCTCGAACACTCCCATCGGCCCGTTCCAGACCACCGTGCCGGCCGCAGTGATGCGGCGCGCGAAGTCCGCCTCCGTGCCGGGATCGACGTCGAACATCGCCCACCCGGCGGGAATCTGGTCGCGCGGCACCGCGCGGGTCGGCACGCCGGCCTCGAGCGTCTGCGCGATGACCGCCCCGCCAGGAAGGACCAGCTTGTGGCCGGCCTTCTGCATCAGGTCCCGCGCCATGTCCACGCGCTCCGCCTCCACCAGCGAGTTGCCGGTCTCAAGTCCCATCGCGCGGAAGAAGGTGCACGCCATGGCGCCGCCGATCAGGATCTCATCCACCTTGGGCAGCAGCGCCTCGATGAGGTCGATCTTTCCCGAGATCTTGGCGCCACCGAGCACGGCGACGAACGGCCGCTTCGGGCTGTCCAGCGCCTCGCCCAGGTACTTGAGTTCCTGCTCCATGAGGAAGCCCATCACCGCCGGCTTGAGCACGCGGGCCACACCCTCCGTGCTGGCGTGCGCGCGATGCGCCGACCCGAACGCGTCGTTCACGTAGACGTCCCCCAGCCGGGCAAACTGCTGCGCCAGCTTCGGGTCATTCTCTTCCTCGCCAGGGAAGAACCGGGTGTTCTCGATGACCGCCACGCCGCCGCGTGGCAACCGCTTGGTCGCCGTGATGGACGCGTCGCTGAACGGGTCGGTGATCAGTTCCACCGGCGCCCCCAGCAGCTTCTCCAGTTCGCGCACCACCGGGGCCAGGGAGAACGCCGGGTCGGGCCCCCTCTTGGGCCGCCCGAAGTGCGACATGAGCACCACGCGCGCGCCCTGGTCGCGGAGGAACTGGATCGTGGGGAGCGCCGCGCGAATCCTGGTGCTGTCGGTCACCACCCCGTCCTTCACCGGGCAATTGAAGTCGACCCGCACCAGCGCCCGTTGGCCATCGAGAGCTCGCTGGTTTTCAAATGACGTCGTTGCGATGTCCGCGCAAGGATCGCTTCATCAGCGGGAACCGAGGTACCGGATGAGGTCCACGCAGCGCGCCGAGTAGCCCATTTCGTTGTCGTACCACGAGGTGATGTTGACGAGGCTGCCGTCCACCACGTTCGTGCTCAGGAGGTCGATCGTGCTCGACGAGAGGTTGCCGATGTAGTCCACCGACACCAGCGGCTCGCTGCTGACCGCCAGCACGCCCTTGAGCGCGCCATTCGCCGCCTTCGTGAATGCGGCATTCACCTCGTCGGCGGTGGTCTTCCGCGCGACCGTGGCCGAGAGCATCACCACCGACACGTCGGGCGTCGGGACGCGCAGCGCCACGCCGTCGATCTTGCCCTTGACCTCGGGGATGACGAGGCTGGTCGCCTTGGCAGCACCGGTGCTGGTGGGAATGATCGACACCGCGGCGGCGCGCGCCCGCCGGAGGTCCTTGTGCGGCAGGTCGAGAATCTGCTGGTCGTTGGTGTAGGAATGCACGGTGGTCATGAAGCCGTTGACGAACCCGAAGGCCTCGAGCACCACGTGTACCACCGGCACGAGGCAGTTCGTCGTGCAGCTCGCGTTGGAGATGACGTGGTGCTTCACCGCGTCGTACTTCGTGTGGTTGACGCCGTACACGATCGTGATGTCCTCGCCCTTGGCCGGGGCCGAGATGACCACCTTGCGCGCCCCCGCGGCCAGGTGCTTGGCCGCCTGCTCCCGGTCGGTGAAACGGCCGGTTGACTCCAGCACGATGTCGACCCCGAGTTCCTTCCACGGGAGCTTGGCGGGATCCTTCTCCGAGAGGACGCGCATGCGGTCGCCGTCCACCAGCAGCGCGTCGCCGGCGGCTTCCACGGTGCCCTTGAAGCGCCCGTGCACCGAGTCGTACTTGAGCAGGTGGGCCAGCGTCGCCGTGTCGGTGAGGTCGTTCACCGCCACGAAGTCGATGTCCTTGATGCCCTGCTGCTTGGCCGCGCGCACGACGTTGCGGCCGATGCGACCGAATCCGTTGATCCCGACCTTGAGCGCCATCACTCTCTCCCGTGTATGAGCCGGACGGGCGACGTGCCCGTCACACCGAAAATTCCACCGGCAGCGGCGCCCGTGCGAACGTCACCGCGTCCACCCGGTCCGCGCCTGCCCCCCGCAGCGCCGCCGCCGCCGCGGCCAGCGTGGCGCCGGTGGTACACACATCGTCGACGAGCACAAATGTACCCCGCGCCAGCGCCGGGGCCATGAAGGCGCCCGCCACGTTGGCGGCGCGGGCCTCGGGCGCGAGCGCCGTCTGCGTGGGCGTGTCCCGCGCGCGCTGGAGGACGTCGTGCGCCGCCACGAGCCCCGTCGCCTGCGCGAGTGCGCCGGCCAGGACGGCCGCCTGGTTGTAGCCGCGGGCGCGAAGGCGCTTCCGGGAGAGCGGGACCGGCACCAGCACCGCGTCGAGGGTGAGCGGCTCGAGCCCGCGCATCACCAGCGCCATCGCCCGGGCCACGCCGGGCCAGCCGTTGTACTTCAGGTGGTGCACCGCCTCGCGCGCCGAGCCCTCGAGCCACACGGCGCTGCGAACGCGGCCGAGGGCCTCGGGCCAGGCGGCACAGAAACGGCACGCTACGTCCACGAGCCCCGGCTGGCCGCATCGCGCGCACCACGGTGGCGGCACCGGGCGCCACCGCGCGCGGCACAGGGGACAGACGAGGCCGTCCCATTCGCGCGCCGGCATGGCGGTACGGCAGAGCAGGCACTCGCCGGGGAGGAGAAAGCGCTCCAGCGCCCGGACGGCGGTGATGGCATCAGCCCAGTGCGGCATGGACGGCGGCGCGCATCGCCTCGACCGGCGCCTGCTTCCCCGGGAACCAGCGGGAGAATGCCGCCGCGCCCTGCCGCACGAGCACCTCGCGCCCGTCGGCCGCCGCGAGGCCGCGCGCTCGCGCTCGCTGCACCCAGCCGGTCTCCCGTGGCGCATACACCAGGTCGAGCACCACCGCAGCCTCCGGCGCCATCCCGGCCGGGATCGGGTCCGCGTCTCCGGCGCCCAGTCCCAGCGGCGTCGCGTTGACCAGCACGCGGCACTGCGCCGGCTCCGCGGGCTGGACGCCGAGCGACTGCTTCGCCCACGCGGTGAATTCGGCGGCCCGCACCGCGTCGCGCGATGTCACCGCGAGCGCCACGCCGCGTTCCTGCGCCGCCGCCGCGACCGCGCGGGCCGAACCGCCGGTCCCGGCCAGCAGCCAGGGACCCTCGGGGATGCGCAGGCGCTCGAGCGCCGCCAGGATGCCCTCGATGTCGGTGTTGTCGCCGAAGAGGGGCGCGTCGCCACCGCCCTCGCCCCAGAAGGTGTTGCACGCGTCGATGGCACGCACCCAGGCTGATGGCCGGGCCGCGGCGCGCGCCGCCGCCGCCTTGTGCGGAATCGTCACGTTGCCTCCGCCGCCCGCCCGGGCGAGCGAGGTCATCAACCCCGGCAGGTCGGCCGCCGAGCAGCGCAGCGGCACGTAGACGGCATCGAGCCCGAGCACACGGAACGCGGCGTTCTGCATCGCGGGCGAGAGCGAGTGCGCCACCGGATCACCCAGGATGGCGAAGACCCGCGTGCTTCCGCGTACCCTCATGGAGTACGCTCGCGCTCGAGCCGCTGGACCGCGGATTCCAGCAGGCTCTTCAACTGGGTATAGGTATCGCGGTAATCGGTGAGGGTGCCGCCATAGGGATCGCCCACCTCCCCGGCGGTGCCGCTGCGGCCGGCGTACTCGCCCAGCAGGAACGTGCGGTCCCCATACCCGAGGTCGCTCAGGCGCTGCCGGTGCGACCGGGACATGGTGAGAATGAGGTCGACCGATGCGGCCAGCTCGGGCGTGAGCGGCCGCGCGCGATGGGCGGACAGATCCACGCCATCCTCCAGCGCCACCAGGTAGCTGCCCTCCGACGCCGGTGCGCCCGCCCAGGCCCCGGTTCCCGCCGACCCGACCGTAATCCCCTCGACCCGCCGCTCCGCCAGGAGCCGGCGCATCAATGCTTCGGCCAGCGGGCTGCGGCAGGTGTTGCCGGTGCACACGAACAGGACATTCACGGCGCGAGTCTCCCCACCATGCGGCGCAACTCGGCGCGCGGGATGGCGCCGTCCCGGATGATCCGGGGCAATGGCGCCGTGCAGTCCACCAGTGTCGACGGCGGCACGTTGCCCAGCACCCCGCCATCCAGCACGAGCAGTTCCCCCGACGCTTCCGCGTCGCCGAACGTGGCGATGATGCCATCCACACCAGGCGCCGTCGGATGGCCCGGACGGTTGGCCGACGTGGACGTCAGCGCGTGGCCCATGAGGCTGATCACGAGCGCCACCTCAGGCTGCGAGGTGTGCCGCACCGCAATGCCACCTTCGGCGCCGCGCAGTTCCGGCGGCAGCCGCCCTTCGCCTCCGGGCAGCACCAGCGTCAGCGGCCCGGGCCAGCAGGCATCGGCCATCGCGCGAGCCGACGCATTGAAGGCGAGGCCGTAATCCTCGGCCATGCGCCGGCTCGACACCAGCAGGAGAAACGGCTTGCGAGGTGGACGGCCCTTGAGCCGCGCCAGGCTGGCCAGTGCCTCTCGGTTCGGCGCGGAACCAAGCCCGTACACCGTTTCCGTCGGGTAGGCGAGCAGGCGCCCGGCGGCGAGGTGCGCCGCGACCACCGGCGCGGCCGCGCGCGCGTCGGGCTCCGTCCTGAACGGGAGGATCACGCGCCCCGCCGCGCCAGGTATTCCGCGAACTCGAGGTCTTCTGCCGTCGTCACCTTCAGGTTTCGCGGATCACCCGCCACGGTGCGCACGGACCCGCCCAGTCGCTCGACCAGTGCCGCATCGTCCGTCGCCGGGGCGCCATCGCGGCGGGCGCGCGCATGAGCCTCCTCGAGCACCTGACGCGGAAATCCCTGCGGCGTCTGGACCCGCCACAATTGCTCGCGCGGCACCGTGCGCGCGATGCGCGACGGGTCCGCCGCGTCCATCTCCTTGATCGTGTCGGTCACCGGGAGCGCCGGCACCACCGCGTCCCCGGCCCGGGCAGCCTCGATGACGCGGTCGATCAGCGGCGCGTCGACGAACGGGCGCGCCGCGTCATGGACCAGGACCACCCGGCACGCGGGCGGCAGCGCCGCGAGGCCTGCAGCGACCGAATCGCGCCGCTCCGCCCCGCCCGCAACCAGTGTCAGCAGTCCGCCGGCATGCGGGAGAAGCCAGGCCGGCGGTGCCGCCGCGTCGGCGGCCGGCAGGACGACCGCGACATGCGCGACCGACGGGTGCCGCGCGAACGGCCGGATCGACCGCAGGAGCATGGGCACGCCACCGATCTCGAGGAACTGCTTGGGCGTGGCGCTGCCGATCCGCGTTCCCTGCCCCGCGGCGACGATGACGACGCCGACATCACGCGGCGAGGGCACGCGCCAGGTCGCCGATGTGTTCGAGGCGGACGAGTGTCACGCCCGCCGTCGCCGGGCTCGCCTGCGTCGCCCCGAACACCCGCGTAAACCCGAGACGGGCCGCCTCGGCGACGCGCCGCTCGAGCCCCGCCGTGGGCCGGATCTCCCCACCCAGGCCGATCTCGCCCAGGAAGAGGGCATCGGCGGGAGCGGGCCGGTTGTTGAGGCTGGAGAGCAAGGCCGCCGCGATCGCCATGTCGGCCCCCGGCTCCACCAGCCGCACACCGGCGGTGGCCTGCACGAACACGTCGAGGTCGGCGAACGAGATCCCGGCCCGGCGCTCGAGCACCGCAAGGAGCACCGCCAGCCGGCGCGGGTCGAGGCCGGTGGCCACACGCTGCGGCGTGCCATAACCCGCACGGGCGGCGAGCGCCTGGACCTCGACCAGCACCGGGCGGGTGCCTTCCATGAGTGCAGTCACCGCGCTGCCGCTCACATTCGCCGCGCGCGCGGCGAGGAACAGGGCCGAGGGATTGGCCACGGGCACCAGTCCCTGCTCCGACATCGTGAAGACCCCGAGCTCGTCGACGGGACCGAAGCGGTTCTTCGTGGCGCGCAGCAGCCGGTAGTCGAGCGACGTCTCGCCCTCGAAGTAGAGCACGGTGTCCACGATGTGCTCGAGCGTCTTGGGGCCTGCGATGCCCCCGCCCTTCGTGACGTGGCCCACCACCAGCACCGCCGTGCCCGAGGCCTTGGCGTAGCGCATGAGGATGCCGGCGCACTCGCGCACCTGGCCCACGTTGCCCGGCGCACTCTCCAGGGAATCGGTGGCGACCGTCTGGATGGAATCGAGCACGAGCACGTCGGCGCTGATTGACGCGGCGGCCTCGAGGATGGCTTCGAGTCGCGTCTCGCCGATGGCGTGCACCGCCCCGGCGCCGCCGCCCAACCGTTCGGCACGCAACTGCAGTTGTTCGGTGGATTCCTCGCCGCTGGCGTACAGCACGATGCGTCCCGACTGCTCCAGCCGTCCCGCGGCCTGCAGGAGCAGCGTGGACTTGCCGATGCCGGGCTCGCCGCCGATCAGGGTCAGGGATCCGGGAACGAATCCGCCGCCGACCACGAAATCGAGCTCGGGTAGCCCGGTGCGCCAGCGCGCGAGCGGCGTGGCCGATACATCGCGCAGTCGTTGCGGTGGAACAAACAGTGCACCGCCTTTCCCGCCTTTCCCACCGGCGAGCGACCCGGCCGACACGACAATCGGTTCCTCCGACACCGCGTTCCACGCCCCGCACCCCTCGCACCGCCCGGCCCATTTCGGGTGCTCATGGCCGCATTCGGTGCAGCGGTAGACAGAGCGCGGCCGGGCCACCTACTCGCCCTCCTCGCGCTGCGTGAGGTTGTCGAAGCGGGTGTACTCGCGATTGAAGCGCAGGTGGATGTCGCCGGTGGGGCCGTTCCGGTGCTTGGCGAGCATCACTTCCGCGACGCCCTTCTTCGATTCATCCTCGCGGTCGTAGTACTCGGCCCGGTGGATGAATATGACCAGGTCGGCGTCCTGCTCGATGGCACCCGAGTCGCGCAGGTCGGAGAGAATCGGCTTCCGGTCACCGCCGCGCTGCTCCGAGGCGCGCGACAGCTGCGAGAGTGCGATGACCGGAATGCCGAGTTCCTTCGCCAGTCCCTTGAGCGAGCGCGAAATGTCGGAGATTTCCTGCACCTTGTTGTCAGCGTATTCCGGGCTGCGCATGAGCTGCAGGTAGTCCACCACGATCATGCGGATGTCGCTGTCGGCCTTGAGCCGGCGCGCCTTGGAGCGCATCTCCAGCAGCGTCAGTGCCGGCGTGTCGTCGATCCATACCGGGCAGCTCTGCAGCACACCAGCAGAGCGCGCGAGCTTGGTGAAGTCGAAGTCGCGCAGCAGGCCCCGGCGCACCAGGGAGCTGTCCACTCTCGCTTCGGCAGTGAGCATGCGCTGCACCAGGGCTTCCTTCGACATTTCCAGCGAGAACACCGCCACGCCGAATCCCTCGACGGCGGCGTGCGTGGCGATGTTGAGCACGAACGCCGTCTTGCCCATGGAGGGCCGCGCCGCGATGATCGACAGTTCTGACGGCTGGAACCCCGACGTCAGGTTGTCCAAGTCTGTGAAGCCGCTGGGCACTCCGGTAATCGATTTGCCGCTCTTCTGGAGCGTTTCGATGCGCTCCATCGTCGGCCACAGCATTTCCTTGAGCCGGGTGAAGCCCTCGTCGCGCCGCTGCTGGCTGACCTGGAAGATCCGCGACTCGGCGACGTCGAGCAGTTCGTTCGCCGTGCTGTGGCCGCCGTATGCCTCGGTGATGATGCCGGTCGCCGTCTCGATGAGGCGTCGCAGGATCGCCTTTTCGCGGACGATGCGCGCGTGATACTCGACGTTCGCCGCCGTGGGCACCACGTCGGCGAGCTCGGCGATGTAGTCGTAGCCGCCGATGACGTCGAGCTCGCCCCGCCGCGTGAGTTCGTCGCGCAGCGTGATGTGGTCGATGACGCTGCGGCGCTCGGTAAGGGCCACCATGGCGCGGTAGAGGCGCCGGTGCGCCTCCTTGTAGAACATCTCGTCGGTGAGCAGCTGGGCGCCTTGCAGTGCGGCGTCCTGGTCGAGCAGCATCGCGCCGAGCACGGCCTGTTCGGCGTCGTTGCTCCAGGGCGCGGCGCGCCCCGCGAAGGTGTCAGCTGTCGAGGAGCTGGCGGGCGATTCGGACATCATCCCAGGTTGGCTTCTTCCAGTTCGGATTCCGCAGCAGCGCCGCAGGGTGGTACGTCACCACCAGCGGGATGCCGTTCCAGCGATGCACCTTGTTCCGCAACTCGCCGAGGCTCTTCCGGACCCCGAGCATCCCTTCGGCTGCGGTGCTGCCAAGGGCGATGAGCACCTTCGGGCGCACCAGCGCGATCTGCCGGTGCAGGTACGGCAGGCACGCGGCCATTTCATCGGGCAGCGGCTTGCGGTTCTGTGGCGGCCGGCACTTCACGATGTTCGCGATGAAGGTCGTCGGGCGCGGGCACTCGATCGCTTCGAGGATCTTGTCGAGCAGCTGGCCCGCCTGACCCACGAACGGGCGGCCCGTTGCGTCCTCGGTCGCCCCGGGACCCTCGCCCACGAGCATCAGCCGCGCGTCGGAACTCCCCTCGCCCGGCACCGTTCGGGAGCGGCCCTCGCAGAGCGTGCACTTGCGGCAGGCCGCGATGAGTTCGGCGACGGCATCCAGGCTCGGTGCATCGTTGAGCGCATCACCCAATATCGCGGGCAAATCGGTTACGACCGTCAGCCCCGGCCCCGGGATCGCCGGCGCATGCTCCCGCCACTTCGGGGAGGACGCACCAGCCTCACTGGCCACAATCTCGAGCCGTGCAACTCCTGCCGCCTTGCCGCCTTGCCACGCTGCCGCTGGTCCAAGCACCACCTCCGCCCCGCCCAGCTCCATCTGCTGCGTCAGGTACAGACGCCGAAGTTCCTCGCGCTCACCCAAGTCTCGCCTCGACCGCGTCGAGGATCGCTTCCGCCACTTCCCGCTTGGTGCCGAGCGGCACGATGGTGGAACTGCCATCGCGCGCGAGGATCGCCACGCGATTGGTGTCCACCTCCGTGCCCGCGCCCGGCTCGAGCGCATCGTTCACCACGATGAGGTCGAGTTCCTTCCGCTCGAGCTTCTGCCGCCCCTTGGCGAGCGCGTCACCGGTCTCCAGCGCGAAGCCCACGATCATGCTGTCCGGCCGGCGGGCATCGCGCGTGGCCCGGAGGATGTCCGCGGTGGGCTCGAACGGTATCGCGAGCGCGCCATCGATGCGCGAACGCTTTGACGCGCTGAACGCGCTCGGCCGGTAGTCGGCCGGCGCCGCCGCCATCACCAGGATGTCGGCCGTGGGCAGCGCATCCCGTACGGCCTGCTCCAGTTCAGCGGTGGAATCGATGCGGCTTACCTGCACACCCACCGGGGCATCGAGCATCACCGGCCCGGAAATGAGCTGCACCTCGGCTCCCCGCTCCCACGCCACCTCCGCCAGCCGGTATCCCATCTTGCCACTGGAGCGATTGGTCACGACCCGCACCGGATCGATCGCCTCGCGCGTCGGACCGGCCGTGACCACCACCCGCTTCCCTTCCAGGCGGCTGCCCCGCCGCAGCAGCCGGGCCGCATAGGCAGCGATGGCGGCCGGCTCGCTCATCCGACCCGGGCGGCTCGATGGTCCTTCCGCCAGCGCCCCGATCGCGGGGCCGACGACCGTCACGCCGCGCCGCTCAAGCAGCGCCAGGTTCACTTGCGTCTGTGGGTGGGCATACATGTCGTCGTTCATGGCGGGAGCGAGCAGGACCGGCGCCGTGGCCGCGAGCAGCAGGCTCGTCAGTGCGTCGTCCGCGAGCCCCTGCGCCATGCGCGCGATCAACTGCGCCGTGGCAGGAGCCACGATCACGACGTCGGCCTGCTGACCCCAGCGCACGTGGTTGAGCGCCGCGTCGCGGTCCCACAGCGACACCAGCACCGGCCGCCCGGTCAGCGCCTCGAAGGTGACCGGCCGCACGAATTCCGCCGCGGACCGGGTCAGCACCACGTCGACCCGCGCGCCGGCTTCGGTCAGGTGCCGGGCGAGATAGCAGCTCTTGTAGCAGGCGATCCCGCCCGACACGCCGAGAACGACGTGCCGGCCGGACCACACTGTCACGCCTCGGAGCGGCGGCGGCGCACCAGCTTGTAGTTGAGATCTCCCTCGGCCAGCTCCTCGAGCGAGCGCGTGGTGAGCTTCTCCTCCATCTGGAGATGGTCCTTCGGGAAGTCATTGAGGTAGCGGGCGAACTTCGCCGCCACGAGCACGCCGAGATACTTGTTGCCGGCCTGCTTGGCCACCTCGTTCGGGGTAATGATCCGCATTCTACTGCCTCCTTACGATCCTGCGTTCACGGCCGGGTGCCTGCGGGCTTCTGTTTCGACCGCCTGCCGGAGCTCCTGCAATGTCCCCGGCAGGTCGGCCAGGCGATGTGCGCGCCGCGACTCGGCCTCAATGATGCTGTCCACCTGCTGCACCGCATGCTCGAGATCGTCGTTGATGATCACGTAGTCGTATTCGCCCGCCGCCAGGATCTCCTCGGCGGCCCGCTCCAGCCGGCGACGGAGGACCTCGGCCGTCTCGGTGTTGCGCCGCACCAGCCGGTCCGCCAGCGACGCGCCCGAGGGCGGGAGCACGAAGACCTCCACCGCGGCCGCGCGATTGCCCCGCAATTGCCGCGCGCCCTGCAGGTCGATGTCGAGCACCGCATGCCGGCCGGCCTCGTGAATCCGCTCGATCTCGGCCCGCAGCGTCCCGTAGAGGTTCCCGCCGTACTCCGCCCACTCGATGAAGGCACCTGCATTCACGCGGCGCATGAACTCGTCGCGGGGCACGAAGTAGTAGTGCTCCCCCTCGCGCTCCCCGGCCCGCGGCGCGCGCGTGGTGGCCGAGATCGAGTATCCGAGATCGCGCCGGTTCGTGACCAGCTGCCGGGCGATCGTCGTCTTGCCGCCGCCCGAGGGCGACGACAGCACGAGGATGAAGGGCGTCACTCGAGGTTCTCGAGTTGTTCGCGGAATTTCTCCAGCTCCCCCTTCATGGCGATGACCGCCTGCTGGATCACCGCGTCGTTCGCCTTGGCCCCCATCGTGTTCACCTCGCGCCCCAGCTCCTGCGCGAAGAACCCAAGCTGCTTGCCGGCCGGCTGGTCGCCCGTCAGTGCCGCCCGGCACGCCACCAGGTGCTGCCGGAACCGCACCAGCTCTTCGGTGATGTCGAGCTTGTCCGCCAGGACCGCGATCTCCTGCGCCAGGCGCTGCTCGTCGACCGGCCGACCCGCCAGCAGCTGCGTCACCGACGCGTGGAGCCGGTCGCGCTCCCGTACCAGCCGTTCCGGCGCCCGGTCCGCGATGATCGCCGCACTCGCCTCGACCGCCGCGATGCGCGCCAGCAGGTCGGCTCCGAGCGCCGCGCCTTCCCGCGCCCGCATGGCCCGGCACTCGGCAGCCGCGCGCGCCAGGATCGGCTCCACCTCGGCGAACGCGATCTCCGTCGCCTCCCCGCTCCGTGTGATCAGCACCTCGGGCTGCCGCGCCACCAGCTCGAGCGTCACCTCGCCGGAGAGGTTGAGCGCCGACTTGAGTTCCCGCAACCGGGTCGCCGCAGCCTCCGCGCGCGGGAGGTCGATCGCCAGCGTTGCCTCCCGCTCGGGATATTCCGTCCAGCGCGCCGACAGCGCCACATGCCCCCGGTCGAGGTCCTTGCGCACCCGTTCGCGCAGTTCCCCCTCGACCGCCGTCAGCTCATTCGGAAGCTTGGGCGCGAAGTTGAAGAACCGATGGTTGACCGTACGGATCTCGATCCGCAGGCGCCCGCCGGCGACCGCCCCCTCCGCCGCTCCGAACCCCGTCATGCTGTGCGGCAAGCCCGGCCCCCGTCCGTGGGAAAGCGGGGAAAGATAGCGTCCAGAGGCACCGGCTGGTAGGCTCCGCCTGTGTGGGCTCCGCGCCCTCGTCCAAACGCGCAAGTGACTGCAGAAATTGAGGATGGAACGCCGGGCTCGGCTAGTTCAGGAAGCCCCAGCGGATGCCGAAGGTGGTGGCGAGCGGTGTAACCGCGAATCCGGGCACGTAACCCGGAACTTCGGATAGGAGGTTGGCCCGGGAAAAGTACACCACGAAGCTCTGGATCTTGAGCTCGATCAGCGTCTCCAGATACATCTGCGACGGCAGCGCCAGCGACCCTCCAGCGCCGGTACCAAGCACCCCGCCGCTCCACCGCTCGAAGCCGAGTGATGCCTTGAAGTCGAACGCGCCACTCGGGAAGGTGCGCAGGAACCTGGAGCGCACCGTGCCCATCACCCGCGCATGCTCCGGTGGTTGTCCGTCCGGGGCCACGGTCATGGCGCTCGAGTACCACGCGTCCACGGAAATCCAGTTCGTGGGATTGAACCGTCCCCGCGCCTGGAACCAGTTCGTCGCCTGGGACGATGCAATCGTGGGTACGATGAGCTGGGTCTCCTGGTACGCGATGGGATTGAACGCCGATGTTCGCACGACCCCCACGTCCACGCCGAGCACCTTGCTGTCCCACCCGATGCTGCCCGACGCCTCGAGCACCGACTGTGCCGTATCGGACTCGATGCTCGGCGCCTGCACGACCGACCCGGCCCGGCCACTGCCCCGAATCAGGACGTGGCTGAACGGCGAGATCGACGCCTCCACGCCCACCCACGCACTCGAGCGGCTGGCCGACAGAAGTTGATAGACGGCTCTTGCATTGACCCCCACGCGCGCCGATGGCGACCAGCCGGCAGTGGCGCCGAAGTCGAGCGTTGTCCAGCGGGTGCGGTAGGCCGCGGACGCCGTGGCACTCATCGTCGGCGTGCGCCACGAGGCGTTGGCGGTCACGGACCCGATGCTCTGCTTGATGGTGTCGCCCCCGAACGCGGTGCGCGCGATCGTCAGGTCGAGCCCCGGCCCGAGCCCATCGTCGCGCTTGCGCAGGAAGCCCCGCAGGAACAGGTCGCTCCGCCCGCCGTCCACGCCCAGCACCTTGCCCCCGGTCGTGAGGGACACCTCGTCCTCACGGTTCGGCGATGACGTGACATACTGCGCCACGAGACCGTACTTCGGCGACGGCACGTAGCTCACCTGCGCCCATGCCTGCGTGTTCAGGTAGAAGCTTCCGCTCGAGTTGCTGAATCGACCGCTGTTGTAATAGTCGCCCGCAATGCCGAAGCTCAGCTTGTTGACCGAGCGCTTCTCCAGCTGTGCCTGAAAACGGGTGAGGCTGTTGGTACCGCGCCCCAGGCCGATCAGCGAGCGTGGCACCACGCGGTCATAACGGCGTGAGTAGAGGTAGACGCGGAGCGAGCCGGGCCACTGCTCGATCTCCACCCGTTCGAGCAGGCTGAGCGCGAAGATGGACGGGTCGATCGATACGCTGTCGGGCCCGGCGGCGACGTATGGCAGGCCGTCGAGGAAGTACTCCACCGCGGTAGCGCCGCGCGCGTGATAGTTGGGGAGTGCCGCGGTGCCGAGCCAGCCCGTTCGCCAGAGGTAGGATCCCGGCACGAGGGCCACGAGGTCCCCGAGCGTCTGGGCCATCGCCCAGTCCATGGAGTCCCGGGTAAAGACGATGCGCGCGCCGACCGCGCGCGGTCCTTCAGCGCCGATGTACGGGAGCGGCGGGACCCAGGTGTCGTTCTTGGCGGTGGCGTCGAGGTAGCGCTTCGTCTGGATGGCCTGACGGTTCGCCACCGAGTCGGCGCGCAGGGAGTCGGCCCGGATGGAGTCGGCGCGGATGCTGTCAGCCAGCTGCTGCACCTGTCCCTGCAGCGGCGCGGCGAGCAGCATGAGCATCGCGGCAAGACAGAGTCGCGGGCTCAGGAGACGGCGGTGCGGCTCCGCGGCCACGCTGGGCGATCAGCCTTGTCGCGCGAGGACGAACTCGGAGAAGAGCCGGACGCCGACGCCGGTGGGGCCCTTCACCCGGCTCGCATCCTCGCGTTCCGTGTAGGCGGTGCCCGCGATGTCGAGATGGGCCCACGGGAAGCCATCCACGAACTCGCGCAGGAACCAGCCCGCCGAGATGCTCCCGCCCGGGCGGCCGCCGCTGTTCTTCACGTCGGCGATGTCCGACTTGTTGAGCTCGCGATAGTCGTCCCAGAGGGGCAGCGGCCAGGCGCGCTCGTCGGCCCGCTCGCTCGCCGCGCGCACTTCGCTGATGAGCGGCTCATCCGTGCCAAAGAGGCCCGTGGCGGTGTGACCCAGCGCCACCACGATGGCGCCGGTCAGCGTCGCGATGTCGATGACGCAGGACGGGTTGAGCCGGCGCGCATAGGACAGCGCGTCCGCCAGGATGAGGCGCCCCTCCGCGTCGGTGTTGATGATCTCGATGGTCTTGCCCAGGTGGCTCGTCACCACGTCACCCGGCTTGATCGCCGTGCCCGACGGCATGTTCTCCGTGGACGGGATGAGCCCCACCACGTGCACCTTCGGCTTGAGCCGCCCCAGCATCTCGAAAGTACCGAGCACCGCGGCCGCACCCGACATGTCGTACTTCATCTCTTCCATGTTGAGAGCGGGCTTGATCGAGATCCCGCCGGTGTCGAACGTGACACCCTTGCCGATCAGCACCACCGGCGCGCCCGGGGCGCCCTGGTAGTCCAGCATGATGAAACGCGGCTCTTCCACACTGCCCTGCGCCACTGCGAGCAGCGCGCCCATCTTCTCCTTGACGATCGCCGCCTTGTCGAGGACCGTCACCGCGATGCCGTGACGCTTGGCGAGGTCCTGAGCCGCGCCGGCGAGCGCCGTCGGCGTCAGCTGGTTGGAAGGGAGCATCTGGAGCCCGCGCGCGAGCGTCTGGCCGGCACCGATGGCGGCGCCGCGGCGATGGCCCTCTTCCCAGGCGGCGGTGTCGGCGGGCGCCAGCACGTCGACCCGCTCGAGCGGCGCCTTCGGCTCTTCCGGCGGGCGCTTGAGTTCGGTGAAGTGCCATGCCCCCTGCGCCAGCCCCTCGGCAACGGCCTGTGCCGCCTGCCGGGCACTCACCTTCCCCATGGCCTCGGGCGACACGTGCAACGCCGCGGTGCCGGCACCGAGAGCCCGCCCCCGCTTCGATGCGGTGGATGCAGCCCGGCGTAACGCCGCGGCACTGCTCTCGTCGCCCTTGCCCACTCCGATCAGCAGTACCCGGGCGAAGGGCGCGTCGGCATACGCGAGAAAGGTGTCGTCGCGCTTGCCGGTGAAGTCGCCGCTCTTGTACGCCCGTCCCAGCGCGCCCGACGTTGCCTTGTCGAGCGCGGCGAGTGAGCCGGGAAGGTCGCCCTTGGGCACCAGGACGGCGAGCAGCGGGGTCTTGTACTGCGACGGGTCAGCGGCGACGACGCGGGATTCGAAGGCCATGGTCCTCTCGTACTGCGGTCAGCGGTCTGTGGGCGACGGTCGGGCGGCGCGACGCCGCAGGTTCTGGAAATGCTGCTCTATCGGGCCGGCATAGCTTGCGCGAGGCCTGATCAGCTCCGGATCGCGTGACTGTTCAAGCACGTGCGCGATCCAGCCGGACGTTCGGGCCACCGCAAAAATTGGGGCGAACGAGGCGGGGGGAAGGCCCGCCGCCAGATAAACTACGGTCAGATAGTAATCGACATTGGCCCGAAGTCCGGTACGCTGGACGACCGCCGCCTCCACCGACCGCGCCACCTCGAAGGTGGCCATGGCTCCCGAGGCTGCGCATGCCGCCTCCGCCACGCCGCGCGCCGTGGGGGTTCGCGGGTCCTCGCCCCGGTACACCGGGTGGCCGAACCCCGCCGGCTTCTTCTGGGCCTGGGCCAGCTTCTCCACCACGCCGTCGGCCCGCTCGGGTGATCCCACCTCCGCGAGCAGCCGTGCCACCGCCAGGGTGTGGCCACTGTGCTTCGGCCCGGCCAGCGCACCCATTGCCGCCGTGACACAACTCGTGAGGTCAGCCCCGGTGGAAGCTGCCACCCGCGCCGCGTAGGTGCCGGGGTTGAGCTCGTTGTCGGCACGCAGGATGAGCGCCGCATCGAACGCGCGCACCAGCGCGCCGGGCGGCTCGGCACCCGTGGCGACCCGCAGGAAGCCATGCGCCACACCCTGCCGCCCCCACGCCGGCGCCGCCGCGCCACCCCGCCGCAATCGCTGGCGTTCTGCGGCCAGGGCCGGAACCTTGGCCAGCAGTCGCAGCGCGTCTGGGGCGATCGCCGGCGGCGTCCCTTCTGGGGCGACCGCGGGACCCGCGAGTGACAGCCCGCTCACGACGGTGCGAAGCACCACCAGTTCGTCCGCGTCGAGCGGCACGGAACGGAGCCAGCGCCGCTCGCCCGGCGAGAGGCGTTGCGCCGCCGCCCACGCGCGCCGGAATGCCGCCAGCTCCGGCTTCGAAGGAAGCGTACCCGCGACGAGGAGAAAGGCGACCTGCTCGAAGGTGGCGTGTTCCGCCAGTTCGTTGACGTCGTACCCGCGATACGTGAGGCGGCCGCGATCGGCGTCGAGATGGCACACCGCCGAGACGAGCTGTCCGGTGTCGCGCGCTGGCTCCGCGGAGGAAGTCATTTGCATGAACCTAAATCATCGCGGAAACGGACAGCAACCCGACCACGGAGAACGCGCCGCACTGACCGGAATCGTGCGGCACCAACTGCCAATCAGGTCAGCCCGCCGGGAGGGACGATTCCTCCATGCGCGCCAGCAACCGCCGGCGCTGGCCCGGTGTCAGCAGGTCTTCGGCAAGCACTCGGCGAACCAGCCGGGCCACGAAGCTGTAGCCCCGGCCTTCCGCCACCAGCCAGCGCTGCCATTCCAGCTCGTCGAGCGCTTCGTCCACCACGCGCCGCTCGAGCCCGGTGGCGTGCGCCAGCACGTCAGCGGCGACCCGATCAGGAGCCAGGGACGCGGCGGCGAGGACCGCGATAGCCGTCTTGCTCAGGCGCCTCGAGTTGATGCGGAGTGCCGCCGCCACCGCGTCGGGCAACTCGGCGGGAAGGGTCTGGTCCAGCGTCTGCGCGGTGGCGGGCCAGGCCTTGCCTCCCGCGTCGAGCTCGAGCCCGCGGCTCACCGCGCGCAGGATCTCGACGGCGAGCAGTGCCAGTCCCGCCGAGTCGGTTGACACCCGGCGCACCAGCCGGTCGAGTTCCACCTCGCTGTAGCTCGGCAGCATGGCGGCGGCGAGATCGCGCAGGGCCCGGTTGGGGAGGGCGCCGATGGTCAATGCCACGCCGGGCACCTGGCCGACGAGTCGCCTCAGTTCGTCGAGCTCGGGGGTCGTGGCATCACTCGTGGCCCCCACGAGCAGCAGCACCGGCAAGTCGCTCACCGCCCGAAGGAGCCGCGGCAGCAGGCGCAGGCTGGCGGCGTCGAGCCGGTGTGCGTCATCGATGAGCAGCAGCAGCGGGCGTTCCTCCGCCGTTGCGCGCACCACCTCGGCCAGGGCCGCCTCGAGATCCAGCACCTCACCGCCCTGCCCTGCGCCCGCATAGCGCTCCGCCCACCTGGGAAAACGGCGCGCGAAGGAGGCCAGCGCGCGCAGGCGCGGCGGTCGCCACGCCTGGCAGACCCTCCAGGCCACCGGTCGCGAGGCCCGGAATGAGGCTGGCATCGTCGTCCCGGTCGGCCTCCACGGCACGCAGGCCGGCGACCGAGCCACCATCCAGCACCACCCGGGTCGCGAGTTCTTCGAGCAGGCGCGAGATGCCGGCACCCGCATCACCAGCCACGACCACCAGGGTCGCACGCCGGGTGACACGGCAGTCGGCCCATGCGTCGAGCAGGCGCGTGAGTTCGGCTTCGCGACCCACGAAAGGCGTGCGCTCCGCCTGCGAGGCGATCCGCCCCGCCCGCGCCTCCGGCATGTTCTCCGCGGCAACTTCATGGAGGTGCCGCAACTCGGCGGAAGCCTCCACGCCAAGCTCCGCCATCAGGCGCTCGGTGAATCGCTGTCCGCACTCAAGGGCGCCGCGCCGATCACCCGACAGGAGCCGGCTCCGCATCACCGCCCGGGCCGCACGTTCAGACAACGGATCGAGGGCAAGCGCGCGCTCCGCCAGCGCGACTGCCGGCACGGTCGTTCCCTGCGCGAGCAATACTTCGGCGCGGTGTGCGAGTACCTCGACACCCTGGGCACGCCAGTGCCGCCGTTCGGCCTCGAGCCAGTCCTCGAAGGCAGTCGCGCCCGGCACCGCGAAGCCCTCGGCGAACTCGCCTGCCGCCAGCGCCGCTGCGCGGGCCCAGTCCTGTGCCGCCACGGCCGCGTCGAAGTCGTCCACGTCCAGCGTGAACTGCTCGCCCAGTCGCACCTGGTCGGCCAGGGTTTCCACCGCGAGGTCGCCGGCCGCGCGCCGCAACAGCCGCAGCGCCTCGTTGAGCGAGTGACGCGCCTTGCTCTCCATGCTGTCGGCCCACAGCAAGCCGATGAGGTGCTCGCGTCCCCGCGTGCGGCGTGGGGACCGAAGCAGGTACAGCAGCAGGGCGAGATGTTTGCGCCAGAGGAGCTCAGCCGGGGCGGGCACGCCATCAACACTGACGGCCACGGGCCCGAGGGCGCGGCAGGCGATCATGGGCACCCGGCCTTCTCCCGGGCCCGCCTCGCCCGCTCGCGCAGCTTGCTCATGCGCGGCTCGGTTTCGCTCCAGAACGCCTTCACGCGGGTCAGGTGCCGGCATGCGGTGGTCCTGTTGCCGCGGTCGGCTTCCAGCTCGCCCCGGAGCAGTCGCGCATACACGCTCAGGATCGCGTCGAGTTCACCTTCCTGCGGCGGGCCGTTTGGCCACCCCTCGAAGTCACTGCTCTCGTACCAGAGCCACACGGCGTCCGCCGAGTCGGGCATGCCAAGGTCACTCTGCCATTTCCCACGGTTGAGGTAGGTGGTGGCACGGGCGAACGGGCTGAGGCGTACGAGCGTGGTGTCGCGGAGGTAGATCACCTCGCTGGCTTGCAGGGCCGCGTGTGC
This sequence comes from uncultured Gemmatimonadales bacterium, assembly GCA_963773095.1. Lineage (GTDB taxonomy): Bacteria > Gemmatimonadota > Gemmatimonadetes > Gemmatimonadales > GWC2-71-9 > JAGGAG01. The sequence continues at coordinate 246,758 of CAVYZY010000002.1, read as the reverse complement.
GTCACCGCGGGCTGCCGACAGCTCGGCGTTCAACAGGTCGGCGTGGCGCATCGCCGAGGGAGACGTAGCGCCAAGGATCCGCAGCTGTGACTCCACCTGTGCGGCGCGCACGGTGTCCTGTCGCGCGATGGCATCGCGCCCGAGAGCATACAGGGCGCGCACCCGGTCTCTCCCCTGCAGGGGTGTGGTCTCGAACCATGTGCGTGCCGAGGCGACACGGGCCGAGTCGAAGTAGAGTCCGAGCGCCGCCAGGTGCACCGGCCATTCCCGCTGCTGCAATTGCATCTCGGTGGTACCGAGGCTCGCTGAGGCCGAGTCGAGTTCTGCGAGCGCCGCTTCGGGGCGACCCAGCATCAGGTCTCCCCCGGCGAGTCCGATCCAGCCAGCCGCGCGCTGTGGGACCGTCTCGCCCTTCGAGACGAGAATCTGGCTCAGGGCCAGTTGCTCCTCGGGAATGTCCATCAGGTTGCCAAGGCGCGCGAAATTCTGGAGCGACTCGAGGGTCGACTTATCGGGCGACCGGAGCATGAGAAACCGCACGAGGTTCGCAATCCATGGCGAGAAGCGCGCGTAAGTCCCCAGCCGCTGGAATGGCGCGTAGGGATCGCCGGGCGGAGGTCCGAGCGCCTTGCGCCTCTCGAGGTCATGCCAGGCCCGGTCCTCCCGCCCCAGGCGCAGCTCCCCCCACCACGCCATGTCGTAGGTCGATGTGTGGTTCATCTCGGGCTCCGTGGCCGCGAGCGCCGTCATGGTGTCCACCGTCGCCCGGAGTGGCTTCCCGACGAGGGCCCCGCGGTGGAACAGCTCGTTCGTGTACAGCAGCAGTGCCGTCCCATTCTGCTGGGACTCCTGCACCGCCTGCTCCAGCAGCCGGAAGCGCTCCCGCAGGTCCGGTGCTAGCGTGGCCCTGGCGAGCTTGCGGTAGAATGGTGGCAGCGAGTCGATGTTCCGTGCGATGTCCTGCAGGTCCTCACTGAAGTTCTCGCGCCGTATCCGCTTTGCGATCATCAACTCCCAGGCGGCAACCATGAAGCCCGGATCCCGGCGGAGCGCGTTCTCGAAGTGCCTCTGCCCTGCCCTCCAGTTCCCCTTGGCAACGGAGTCCCTTCCCTTGAAGAACTCCCTGATCGCCTGCATGTCACCCTGGTACAGGCGTAAGGTCATGAAGTCCTCGCAATCCCGGGGAAACGCCTTGCAGACGGTCGAATCCGCTACGATCCGGGCCAACTGCTGCAGGTGGGCCGTGTCTTCAGTGGCGCGGATGCTCGCATACGGGACGCCCGCTGAGTCGACCTCGACCCGCGCTTCGAACCGGCCGTTCGACTGCGTGACGCTGCCAGACGCATGGAATCGCGTGTCAGGCGGGGGCATATCCTTCTTGTCCGCCGGCAGCGAATCCCACCACGCGGCCGCCTTGGCCATGTTCCACAGCTTGATCACGGGAAACGGCCTGATGTCCTCCCCGACCAGCTGAGAGACATCACGGCCCGCCGGGCCGGTGAAGGGCAGAATGGCGAGGTCGTTGAGTTGCGGCGTGTAGAGGGGCAGCGGTGGCGGGCGCAACCGGAGCAGCGCCAGCACGACGACCAGTGCCGCCGCCGCCAGGAGCGCGGGGCGCCACCGGGCGGTCAGCGGCTGCGCCGTCCTTTCCAGCGCCACGCGGAATGCTGCGGCACTCTGCCACCGCTCCTCGGGTTGCTCCGCGGCAGCGCGCTCGACCACCTCCTTCACGAGCGACAGACCCCTCCATGCGTCCTTATCGGGGTTCCGCACGTCCTGCTCGGCCACACCAGTGAAGCACTGCCGCAGCACCAGACCCATGGAGAAGATGTCGGAGCGTCGGGTCGCGACCCCGCGGAACTGCTCCGGCGCCATGTACAGCAGTGTCCCGGGCTGGGATCCGTCTGCGGTCAGCGTCCCGGAATCCGAGTCGCTGACACTCGCGATCCCGAAGTCACCCAGCAACGCGTCGCTGCCCCGGATGAAGATGTTCCCCGGCTTGATATCTCGGTGGATGATGCTCAGATCATGGGCGTGCTGCAACGCGCGGAGCAGTTGCGACCCGAACTTCCGTGCCCCGTCCAGCGGCAGTCTCCCGTCGTCCCGGAGCACCTTCTGGAGCGTCGGACCGTCCACGTACTCCATCACCAGCACGAGGAGCCCGTTGGGTGTCTCGAGCGAATCGAAGACCCTGACGATGTTCGGATGGTTGAGCCGGGCGAGAACGCGACCCTCGCGCCTGAAGCGCTCAGCCGTGACGGCGGAGGCGAGGTCACGCCGGAGCACCTTGAACGCGACCCGCTGGTCCAGGTTGGCGTCGTGTCCCTCGAAGACACAGCCCATGCCTCCCTGCGCGATGAACCGCACGACGCGGTATCTCGACGGGAGGCCCGCCACGAGGGCGGACATGATGCTCAAGCAGGGGTCATTCACGGGGGCCCGTCCAGTATGCGAACCGGTCCATGGCCCCGCAAGCGGGCGCTCCAAGTAGGTTGATCGGCCTATGGCAGCTCACATGGCAGCTTCACGACCTCTTCAGGCGACAGGTGCTTCCTTGGGTCAGTCCCCCCAGAGAGGTGCCCGATGAGAGTAGCCGACCTGATGCACACCGACGTCAAGACCGTCTTTGCCGATTCCACGGTGGCGGAAGCCATCGTCACGCTCGCCGATGCGCATGTGTCGGGGGTTCCGGTGGTCGATGCGCACGGCCGGCTGGTTGGGGTACTGACCAGTTCAGATGTCATCCAGGCTGAGGCGGAGGCCAGTGACAAGGAGAGTCGCGTCGCCGTGCTGGAGGACACCCGGACTGAGGACCTCATGAATCCGCGGCCCATTACGGTGACAACCGATACCACTATCAAGGAGGCGGCTCGGCAGATGCTCTACGCCGACGTGAAGCGCCTGTTTGTTGAAGAGGGAAACAAGCTCGTCGGCGTCATTTCCCAGTCGGATATCGTTGGAGCGGTCGCCAGCGGGAAGATCTAGCGGAACCGCGGGCGAGTGGAACTGCGCAAAAGGGGCACCCCATCGGGTGCCCCTTGATGCTTCTCCGGGCACGGCCGCGCGCCACGCGGCATCCCGAACTAGAAGCCGATGCCGATGCCGACCCTGAACTGGCTCAGCTTGGCACCAGTCGGGTCGTTCTTGAAGGTTTCGGTGAAGTCCTGCTGCCACCCGAGGTTCAACGCGAGCATGAGGATGCGCGCGCTGCCCGACAGCATCCAGCCCCAGCGGGTGTTGTTCGTGTTGTCCTTGGTGACGCCGAACGCGTTGTCGTTGACCGAGCTGTTGAGCGTCAGTGTACCAGCCACCCCGATCTGGAATGCGACGACCTTCGCGTCCAGGTTGACGCCAACCTCGAGCGGGATCATGAAGGAGCTGATGCCGATGTTGTCGCTGAGGCCAGTGGTCTCGACCTTGAAGCTCTGGTACTGGTAGTTGAGCCCCGGCGCGATATACAGCAGATGGCCGAAGCGTATCCGGCCCCCCAGGAAGTACCCGACGTCACTGCTGGAGGTGCCACCAGGCGGAACCCCGGCGGGAACCTCACTGACGGAGGACCAGTTCGGGCCCACGAGGAGGTCGATGGCGAACTGCGCCTGCGCCGGTGAAGTCACGGTGGCGAGCAGGAGCGCGGGAGCAAACCAGCGAGCCTTCATGAGTCCTCCATGTGGGATGAGCAGGTGCACTGCACTCGATGTTTCGACACCGCGGATCTGTTCCAGAGTACCATGCCCGGGGCGAGAGTCGAACTCGCACGGGGGTTGCCCCCCGGTGGATTTTGAGTCCACTGCGTCTGCCATTCCGCCACCCGGGCTTGGCACAAAGGTCAAAGGCACGGCCTCCGGGCGCAAGGCATGCCAGTCGCGCCTATTTTCCCGCATCCCGCCATTGGAGCACTGAATGTCCCGCACGCCCATCCGGCACTTCCATCCCTGGCACGACATTCCGGCCGGATCATCGCCGCCCGACCAGGTCACGGCGGTCATCGAGATCCCCACCAACGAGCGGAACAAGTACGAACTCGACAAGGAAATCGGCATGTTCCGGCTCGACCGCGTGCTCTACAGCGCGGTCCACTATCCCGGCGACTACGGCTTCATCCCTCGCACGCTGGGCGATGACGGTGATCCGCTCGACATCCTGATTCTGAGCACCATCCCGCTCTTCACCGGGTGCCTGGTCGAGGCACGGCCGATCGGGCTCTTTCACCTCGTCGATCGCGGCAAGGCCGATGAAAAGGTGCTGGCGGTCCCCCTCGGTGATCCGTACGCCGCCGAGATGCACGACCTGAACGACGTGCCACCACACTACCTGAAGGAGATCGAGCACTTCTTCCGGGTGTACAAGGACCTGGAGGGAACAACGACGGAAACGCGGGGATTCGAGAATGCCGCTGCCGCCCGCGCGGCAATCGTCGGGGCGCAGCGGCTCTATGCGGAGAAGTTCCCCGGCTGACCCGACTTACGGGCGGCCGTATGGCCGCTGACCGGTCCGGGCCTGGCGCGCCTGCTTGAGCATGTCGAGCAGCCGTTCACGCAGCGAGTAGTACTGGGCCCGCTGCACCGGCGTGAGGAACCCGAGTTCCTTGTTTTCGTCACGGTAGCTCTCGGCGTACTTGACCTTGAGGTCGAGCAGCCGCGACACCAGGCGGCTCACGCTGTCGGAATTGGCCGCGACCCCCGGACGAAGCTGCCCCGCCAGGGCCTGCCGCATATCCCGCTCCTCGCCTTCCATCGCCCGGCGCTTCGCGAACCAGTTGCGAGCCACCTGCTTGAGCTTCGCCGTCTGCTCCTCATTGAGGCCGAGCTCGAGCTTGACCCGCTCTGTAAACCGCTCCTCGATGCGCCGCCGCAACTCCGCCGGCCCCATCTCCGCCGCCGGCACGCTGTCCTGCGCCATCACCGGCTGTGCGCTGCCCACGAGAGCCAGCAGGCCGAGCAGCGAGAGTCTCCCGAATGACATTCAGCTTTCCTCCCATGAGCGCAGGGCGCGCTCCACTTGTGACACATCCATGCCCTCGACATCGGGCCCGTCCAGGGAACTGCCCGGCACTGCGGGTTCGTCGAACTCGGCGAGCACCGCCGCCAGTTCCGACGCTGCGGCACCATCCAGTTCGGCCAGCTGCAGGCCAGCCGTTTCCGTGGCGACGGCCGGTGACGGCTGCCCCGGCACAGCCGTGCGCCGGCGCGGCACGATCATCAGCAGGACCATCGCCGCCACGGCGAGACCGGCCACCTGTGCCGACCGGCGCACCCACCGGCGCTGCCGCTCCTCACGGTCCGCGGCGCGGACCCGCTCCAGCAGCCGGGGCGTCAGCGCCGCCGGATCCATCGTGATGTCACGTCCGAGCGCGGACGCCGCCGACACCAGGGTCCATTCGGCAGCACAATCGCTGCACCCGGCGAGGTGCTCCCGCTCGGTCGCCGACCACTCGCTTCGCCCCGACGCCACCAAGGGCATCCCGTCCGAACACGCCTCGCACCTGTTCACGACATCAGCTCCTTGAGCCGCTTTACAGCATGGTGGTAGTGAACCCGCGCAGCGCCCGGCGTTGTGCCGAGCGCCGCGGCGATCTCGCCGTATTCGGACCCCTGTTGAGCCCGCATGAGGAAGACCTCGCGCTGGAGCCGCGGCAGCGTCAGCAGGCCTGCCCGAAGCCGGGCCTTCGATTCGTTCGCCGTCGCCTCCTCATGCGGATCCGCGGCATCGACCACCTGATCATCCTCGATTGAAATCACCTGGCGCCCACGCTGCTTCCGGTACTCGTCCTTGAGCAGGTTGCCGGCAATGCAGCAGAGCCAGCTTCTGAGGGAGGCCTCACCGCGCCAGGTGCCCAGCTTCCGGAAGGCCCGGAATAGCGCCTCCTGGACCAGGTCATCGACGTCACTCCGGCCCGCACCGGAACTGTACAGGAAGCGGGCGACAGCCCCAGCGTGCCGCCGGACGATCTCCGCCGCCGCACCTTCATCGCCCGCGCGCCAGGCGGCTGCCAGGGACGCGTCGGAAAGCGGCTCGGATTCCGTCATCGCTACCATGTACGGGCTGTGGACGACAGGAGTTGGGTGGTGTTAAGCCTGCGGGCACCGAGGCAACGATCCGGCCGGAGTGCCGATGGCGTCCCGCGCAAGTATATTGAGTGCAATAAGCTGCGTCACCTCGCAGCGATCGTCATCCTCTCCGACATCCGGACTTCATGGCTCGACCGCTCAGTATCGGACACCGTGGTGCATCCGGCCACGAGCATGAGAACAGCCGCGCCGCCTTTCGCCGCGCCAAGGCCCTGGGCGCCGAGGGGGTCGAGTTGGACATCCACGCCACCCGCGACGGCGCGATCGTCGTGCATCATGCCCCCGCCCTCGCTGGCCTGGGCCGGATCGGCGACCTGACGCTGGATGCGGTTCAGCAGCACCGTCTCCCGAACGGCGAGACCGTCCCGCTCCTGAGCGAGGTCCTGACCCTGCTCCGCGGGCTCGACGTATGGGTCGAAGTGAAGGGTATCGAGGAGTACCTGGATGCCGTGCTCCTCCGCACCTTGCATGCAGGGCCGGAACCCGAGCGCTACGCGGTGCATTCGTTCGATCACCGCATCGTGCGCCGCCTGGGCGAGCGCGACGGCGCACTGCGCCGCGGGGTCTTGCTCGACGCCCGCCTGATCGACCCGCTTCCCGTGCTGGCCGCGGCCGGCGCCACGGTGCTGTGGCAGGCGCAGGTCATGGTCGATCGAGCCCTGGTCGATGAACTGCACCGCGCCGGCCGGCGCATCATCGCCTGGACCGCCAACAGCGATGCCGACCTGACCCGGCTCATTGCATGCGGCGTCGACGGGATCTGCACCGACTATCCCGAGCGCGTGGTTGCGCTGAGGAGCTGAGTCTCGCTCGTCCGTGCACGAAAAAGGCGGTCGGGCATGTTGCCTCGACCGCCTTCGCACTTCAGGGACCCCCGGCTTCAGGCCGTAGCCGGCGCCTCCACGGGGTAGACCGAGATCTTCTTCCGGTCCTTGTCCTTCCACTCGAACTGGACGACGCCGTCCACGAGGGCGAAAAGCGTGTCGTTCGTGGCCTTCCGGACGTTCTTGCCCGGGTGGAACTTCGTACCCTTCTGCGTCACCAGGATGTTCCCCGCGCGCACCTTCTCGCCACCGTACTTCTTGATACCGAGGTACTGCGGGTTGCTCGTGCGACCGTTGCGGCTTGAGCCGACGCCCTTCTTGTGAGCCATGGGTTACCCCACCTTGACGTCGGTGATACGGACTTCGGTGTGCTTCTGCCGATGTCCAGTCTTGCGGCGATAGTTCTTCCGACGCTTGAACTTGAAGACGTACAGCTTCTCGTCCTTGCCATGTCCGACGACCTCGACCACGACCTTCGCACCCTTGACGAGCGGAGCGCCGGCTTTGATGTCGGTGCCGTCAGAGGCCAGGAGCACCTCGTTGAACGTGACCTTGTCGCCCGGCTCCGCGACCATCAGCGGAAGCTTGAGCGTCTTGCCCTTTTCGGCCCGGAATTGCTTGCCGAGGGCACGGAAGATTGCGTAAGACATGGCGTCCTGCCGAATACGTTTACGTGAAAAACTAGCCCGCAAGTATAGATGGCGAGCGGGGTTCGGGCAAGTGGGGGCCAGCGGCCCTACGCGACGGCGTACTGCTGCGTCACGTCCCGCCCCGCCGGCTTGCTCATGAGCCGGAAGTCGTCCAGTCGGATCATGGGGTCGTCCCGCAGTTCCAGGTCGAGTCCGGTCAGTTTCTGGAGGGTCTGCAGGAACTTGGGCTCTTCCTCCAGGAGATAGAGAGCCACCTCGGGATGGAGCCGCACGGTCAGCTGCCGCTCGCGATGCTCGTGCCCCGCCCGCTTGAGCGACCGCTCCAGCCGGCGCGCCACCACTTCGGGGGTGAAGACACGTCCGGTTCCGGCACACGTGGGGCAATCGAAGGTCATCGAGTGCCACAGCGACGGCCGTACGCGCTGCCGCGTCATCTCCACGAGGCCGAGCTCGGACACCGCCAGGGCCTTGGTGCGAGCCCGGTCGCGGCCGAGGTGCGTACGGAGCTCCTGCAGGACCCGGTCGCGGTTGGCGCGCGTCTCCATGTCGATGAAGTCGCAGACGATGATACCGCCGATGTCGCGCAGGCGGATCTGCCGCGCGATCTCGCGGGAGGCCTCGAGGTTGGTGCGGAGGATCGTCTTCTCGGGATCCTTCTTGCCGGTGTACCGGCCGGTGTTCACGTCGATTGACGTGAGCGCCTCGGTGGGCTGGATGATGATCGACCCGCCCGTCGGAAGCTCGCAGCGCGCCTTGAAGAGGTCGCGGATCTCGGATTCAATGTCGTACTTGTCGAAGAGCGGCGTGGACTCGGTGTAAAAGTGCACCCGCTGCATCAGTTCGGGATCGACCTGCTGCAGGTACTGGTCGATCTCGTGGTGCAGTTCCTTCGAGTCCACCTGCAGCGCGTCCACCTTCCAGCTGAACAGGTCGCGAATGATGCCGCGCGTGAGGCTCGTTTCCCGCTGGAGCAGCGCCGGCGCCTTCCGCACGAAGGTCTTCTTCCGGTTGATCTTCTTCCAGAGGTTGAGCAGCGAGTCCACTTCGCGCTGGAAGTTCTCCTCCGTGACGCCCTCGGCCACGGTCCGGACGATCATGCCACCCGAATCAGGCGGCAGGAGGCGGCCCACCATCTCGCGCAGCTTTGCCCGCTCCTCGCGGCTCTCGATCTTGCGGCTCACCCCCACCTTGGAGGCGAAGGGCATGAAGACGAGGAAGCGGCCGGGGAGGGAGATCTGGGCGGTGACCCGGCAGCCCTTGGTGCTGATGGGCTCCTTGGTCACCTGAACGACGAGGTTCTGACCCTTCTTCAGGATCTCGGCGATGTTGGGAAGCTGCCGCCGGCTCGAGACCTCGCGCTGGCGGGGCTCGTTGCCGCCATTGCCGTTGCCCCGCTTTCGGCGCCCGCGCCAGGCTTTCTGGTCGTCACCGCTGCCCGGCTCAGCCTCGCCGGATTCCTCGGCCTGCTCCTCCTCGACCGCCTCGCGCTCGTCGGCGTCGTCTTCGGTCGGCTCGTCGTCGTCCTCATCCGGCTCCAGGAGATCGGAGGCATGGAGAAAGGCGCTCTTCTCCTGTCCGATGTCCACGAACGCGGCTTGTATACCGGGAAGGACGGCGTCGACCCGTCCGAGATAGATGTCGCCGACGGTGCGGCGGTGATCGGGTCGGTCGACCAGGAGTTCGACCAGCCGATCATCTTCCAGGATCGCCAGGCGCGTCTCGCGCTGGCTCCCGTTGATGAGGATCTCGCGCTTCACGAGCCAACCTCAGCCGCACCCACATGCTCCCCCTGCGGCTGTTTCGGCCACGAGGAAACGGGACACGGCATGCGCAAGGTTTGGTGGAGCAAGTCCGCTCACCGGCGGCACTGCTCCGAGCATCAGGCCCCCGACGCCGGACTGGCGCTGGAGGCGGCAACATGAGCGTAACACCCCGAGGTTTGCTGCCCGACTGGCCGGCGGGCGAACGGTGGTGCCGCGCTGCAAGACTGTCTAAAGGTAAGATGAGCAATCGTTTAGGGCAATATCAGCCATTCACGAGGTCGCCCAGAATATGCCGGGCGATGACCAGGCGCTGGATCTCGCTGGTCCCCTCGCCGATCTCGCACACCTTTGCGTCGCGCATCATCCGCTCCACCGGGTACTCGGTCGTGTAGCCGTATCCGCCGAAGATCTGGACGGCCTTCGTGGTGGCACGCATGGCCAGTTCCGAGCAAAAGAGCTTGGCCATCGCCGCTTCCTTCTTGAACGGCTTGCCGTTCTGCTTGAGCCATGCGGCGTGGTACAGGAGATGGGTGCCGGCCTCGATCTCGAGCGCCATGTCGGCCAGCTGGAAGCTGATCCCCTGGAACGACCCGATCGCCTTCCCGAACTGCTTCCGGTAGCCGGCGTACTTGAGGGCCTCGTCGTAGGCCCCTTCGGCGATACCCAGGGAGAGCGCTGCAATGCCGATGCGGCCGCCATCGAGCGTCTTGAGGAAGTTGATGAAGCCGTCTCCCACCTTGCCCAGCACGTTTTCCTTGGGAATGACGGCGTCCTCGAAGACCAGCTCACGGGTGTCACTGGCCCGCCAGCCCATCTTGTCTTCTTTCTTGCCGGCCCGGACGCCCTTGATCTTGGGCAGGTCGGCGGCGTGCCCCACCCCGACCCGCTTCGCCTCCGCCAGGTCCACGGTGTCCTTGGTAACCAGAAAGCTGGTGATGCCGCGGCTGCCCTTCCCCGGCTCAGTGCGTGCCGTGACACTGAAGATCTCGCCCACGCCCGCGTGGGTGATGAAGATCTTCGACCCATTGAGCAGGTAGTGGTCGCCCCTGTCGACCGCCGTGGTCGCGGTGCCGCCGGCGTCGCTGCCTGCACCCGGCTCCGTCAGGCCGAAGCCACCGAGAACCTTCCCCGAGGCAAGGAGCGGAACGTACTTCTGCCGCTGCGCATCGGTGCCGAAATCCATGATCGGCGACGTGCCAAGGTTCGTATGGGCACTGATCGTCAGCGCGTGACTCGCGTCCACCTTGGCCAGTTCGTGGATCGTGACGTAGTAGGACAACTGGTCCATCCCCGCCCCACCCATCTCCTCGCTCCAGGGCACGCCGAGGAGGCCCAGGTCCGCCATCTTCCGGATGTTGTCCCAGGGGAACGTGGAGGTGCGATCGAGTTCGCGGGCGACGGGCGCGACCTCGGTGCGGCCGAACTCACGCACCATGTCGCGAACCTGAAAGTGCTGCTCGGACAAATAGAGGGAGAGATCCATGAAGGCGGAATATACGCCTGAAAGCTACGCGTGGGCGATCTTCAGCCCGATCACTCCGGCGATAATGAGGCACGTGGAAGTGACGCGCGGGGTGGAGGCGGTGTCACCGAAGAACAGGATGCCGAGCAGGAACGTTCCCGCGGCGCCGACACCCGTCCACACCGCGTAGGCCGTACCGATCGGAATGTCGCGCTGGGCCAGCCACATCAGGGCGCCACTGGCCACCATGCACACCGCCGCGATTCACTCCATGCCCCGTCGCACCTCCACGATCGCCTGGTCGAAGGTATCCACGCGGAAGATGCCGAGCCGCGGATACTCGAGGTCGATGATCACGAAGACGGCGGAGGCGAGCACGAGTGCGAAGGTGATCATGTGCAGCCAGTTCCGTTCCGGCGCCGCCGACATGCCGTGCCCGGCGATGAGCGCGCAGCCGAGCGCCAGCGCCGCCAGCATCATGAAGACCACCTGCGGCGGGTGCATCTGTGTGGCCCACGTCCGGACGTTCGTGATGTCGAACATGGCGTTCAGTGCGGGCAGCAGCAGCACGGACGCCGCGGTTCCCGGTGCGGCCTGCGCCGCGGCGGGAACTGCCAGCTTCCAGATTTCCCCCTGCAGTGCATTGGCCCGGGCCAGATGCTCCAGGGCCTTCTCGACGTCGGGTAGTGCCCTGTAGGCGGCGATCCGGGCGTCGGTGTATTCGCGGAACTTCCGCCTCACCGCCGGTTGCAGGTCGGGCGGAAGCAGGTCAAGCCGGAGGTAGGCGGTGCCGATGTCGTTGGCTTCCTCGACGATCAGCGAGCGACGTTCGTCGAACCGGGTGGCAGCGCCCGAAAACGTGAACGCAACCAGCAGGCCGAGGAGCGCGAAGACGGCGCCCTCGACCGCCGAGAGGCCCTCCGCGTGGTGCTCGCCGAAAGACCTGCGCTGCCTGATGCCGAAACGACGGCCCAGGTCGAGCATCACGAGCATGCCCAGGAACAGGAACAGAGCGAACCACCACCCCATGCTGATGCTGAACGCGATGTCGCCTAGCACTCGGGCATTGGGAACAGTCTGCACCATGCTCTAATCCGGTTGGAAAGCGTGGCCTGCGGCTCTTGAACTGGGAGGTGCCGGGGTGAGGCGACAACGACGACGGCTTCATTCTAGCGCGCTGGCGACAGCCACGGAACCCGCTGACTCAGGGTCGCGGACTGCAGCGGTCGCAGCCGGCGCACCGGGCCAGTCGCTCGCCGAAGTACCCGAGGAGGACGCTACGCCGGCACCGCCGGGTGGTCGCATAGTTCTCCACCGCCCCGATGCGTCCTTCCGCCAGGCGCCGCCGGCGCTTCACTGGTGCCCACTCCGCCCGCCCAGAGTCCAGCAGCACCTCGCGTCGCAGTCGCTCCGCCGACTCGCGCAGGCTCGCGGGCGCCCGCCTCGCCGCGTCGGGATCCCGCCACATGCGCTCCAGCGCCCTGGGCGGTGGAAAGGTGACGTCGAGCTGTTCTCGCTGCCGCTCGCCGTCACCCTTCCGGTAGAGGAGGACGCACCGCGCGGTGGCCCCGTCCCGCCCCGCACGACCCGCCTCCTGGTAATACGACTCGAGCGTGGGCGGCATGGCCCAGTGCACCACCAGGCGCACGTTCGGGGCATCGATGCCCATGCCGAAGGCACAGGTCGCCACCACGACCTGTACCTGCGAACTGGTGAAGCGCTCGAGGGCGCGGAGCCGGTACTCGCTCGTGAGCCCGGCGTGGTAAGGCACGGCATCGTACCCCGCGTGGCGTATCGCCCGTGTCAGTGCTTCCGTGACGCTTCGCGTGGGCGTGAAGACGATCGCGAGGGCGTGCGCCCGGTCGAGCTCGGCAAGCATGGTCCGGAAGCGTTCCGCCTCGGATGACACGACCCGCACGTTGAAGTCCAGGTTTGGCCGGTCGAATGACGCGACGCACTCCACTGCGCCGGCACCTCCGCGGAAGGCGAGTTGCCGCGTGATGTCCCGTCGCACGTCGGGCGTCGCGCTGCCCGTGAGGGCCACCACCGGCGGCATGCCAAGCTGGCGCCGCACCAGGCCGAGCCGGCGATAGGCCGGCCTGAAATCTGGACCCCACTCCGAGATGCAGTGAGCCTCGTCCACCGCAAGCATCGCCGGCACGCCGATCTGTGCCCGGAGCGACGTGGCCGACGCCGCCAGGCGCTCCGGTGACAGGTAGAGCAGCCGGACGCTCCGTGTGCGGAGCGCCTCCGTGACCACCACCCGGTCGATGACGGACATGGAACTCGTCAGTGCAGCCGCCGCGATTCCTCGTCGGCGACACGCAGCGACCTGGTCGGTCATGAGGCTGATGAGGGGCGACACGACGACGGTGATGCCGTCGAAGAGCAGTGCCGGCACCTGGAAGCAGGCGGACTTCCCCGCGCCAGTCGGCAGCACCGCGAGGGTGTCCCGGCCGCTCAGGACGGCCCGGACTACCTCGCGCTGGGACGGGCGGAAATCGTGGAACCCGAAATGGCGCAGGAGCACGGCGCGCGCGTCGGCGAAGGTCGGCATGCCCGCATGCTGGGCTCCGGAGGCGATGGAGGCATCACCCGAATCGCGCGGACACTGGCCTGATTCCCCACCCCTTCGGTCAGGGCCGGTGCGCTGCTAGGTTTGGGGGGCACTCACACGAGGGCGGTATGAAGGACAAGCAGCTCGAGGCGCTCATCAAGAAGAACATGGCGAAGGCCGAGAAGCCCAAGTCAAAGGTCCGTCCCACCTACGATTCGACGCTCGATGCCACGCGTCGGCCGGAGCGGCCGGACCAGCAGGAACACGAGGAGTTCTTCGACGAAATGAAGCGGCGGGAGTTCTAGGCCTCACCCCAGTCCGACGGCACGCAACAGCCGCTCGGCAGCCACGCTGGGCGGCAGGGATCCGTTTGCCACCCCCCGGGTAACCTCACCCAGCAAGCCATGCACGCCCTCATGCGATTCGAGGGCGGCCCGCACCCGCTGCTCCACCAGCGCCCACATCCATCGCACCCGCTGTTCCCGGCGACGCGCGGCCAGCACGCCGCTCTCCACCAGCCCCAGCCGGCGCTCCAGCAGCGCGCTCCATACCTCATCGAGTCCGGTGCCGTCCAGAGCGCTGCAGGTCAACACCGGCGGCGGTCCCGCGGCATCGCGCCCGCGCATGAGGTGCATGGCCGTGCGATAGTCGCGGGCCGTTGCCGTCGCGCGGTCGGTGTTGGTGCCGTCGGCCTTGTTCACCGCAATGACGTCCGCACGTTCCATCAGGCCGCGCTTGATGCCCTGCAACTCGTCGCCCCCACCCGGCAGCATGAGCACCAGGAACACGTCGGCGAGGTCCGCCACCGAGGTTTCCGACTGCCCGACCCCCACCGTCTCGACGATGATGACGTCGAATCCCGCTGCCTCGCAGAGCGCGATCGTCTCCGGTGTGCGGGGCGCAACGCCGCCCAGGGTCCCCGCCGTCGGCGAGGGACGCACGAACGCCCGCGGATCGCCCGCCAGGCGCTGCATGCGGGTCTTGTCGCCGAGGATGCTGCCCCCGGACACCGTACTGGAGGGGTCCACCGCAAGCACCGCAACGCGGTGGCCCTGTGAGAGCAGCCGGGCCCCCAGACCGTCGATGAAGGTGCTCTTCCCCACGCCGGGCACGCCGCTGATGCCGACCAGCACGGATGGCCGCGCCGCCGGTCCCAGCTGCGTGAGCAGCTCGCCGGCGCGGGTGCGATCGGTGGCCGCCGTCGATTCGATGAGCGACACGGCGCGGCCCAGCGCCGCGGGCTCGCGTCGCCGCACCCCGTCGATCAACTGGTCGAGGGTCTGGTCCGTCCGCCTTGCCTCACTCACTTCGGCGCATCCGGTACGGCAAAGATCCTCGACTCGCTCAGGCCGAGCCGCCGCGCGAGCTCCGCGAGGAGACTGCGCGCCGCGTCCGGGATGACGGTGCCCGGGCCGAAGATCATGCTGGCGCCGGCGGCCCTGAGCGCCTCGTGGTCCTGCGGCGGTATGACGCCACCGGCAACGATCATGATGTCTGGCCGTCCGTGCGCCGCCAGCGCCTGGTGCAGTTCCGGTACGAGGGTCAGGTGCGCGGCCGCAAGCGAGCTCACGCCGATGACGTGCACGTCGTTCTCCACGGCCTGGCGCGCCGCCTCGTCGGGCGTGGCGAAGAGCGGGCCGATGTCCACGTCGAACCCGAGATCGGCGAAGGCCGTCGCAATGACCTTCTGGCCCCGGTCGTGGCCATCCTGTCCCACTTTCGCCACGAGCAGCCGGGGACGCCTTCCCTCGAGCGCGGCGAAGCGGTCGACCGCGTTGCGAACCGTCACGATGCCCTCGTCGGTGCCCGCCATTTCACCTCCATAGACTCCGCTCACCAAGTGCACCGGCGCCGCGTGCCGGCCATACACGGTCGCGAGCGCCTCGCTCATCTCCCCCACGGTGGCCCGCGCTCGGGCCGCGTCGATGGCCAGCGCCAGCAGGTTCCCCTCACCCGTCCGTGCCGCCGCGGTGAGCGCCTGGAGCGCACGCGTCGTCGCCTCGGCGTTCCTCGTCGCCCGCAACTCGGCCAGCCGGGCCACTTGCGCCGCGCGAACGGCCCGGTTGTCGATGCGCAGCACCTCGGGCAGTTCGTCCCGTTGGGGACGGTACCAGTTGACCCCGATCAGCGCCTGGCGCCCGCTGTCGATGCGCGCCTGGGTGCGCGCGGCGGCCTCCTCGATACGCAGCTTCGGCAGGCCTGCCTCGATGGCGCGGGCCATGCCCCCGAGCTTCTCGACCTCGTCGATGTGCCCTTGTGCGCGCCGGGCCAGCTGGTCGGTGAGCCACTCGACGTAGTGGCTTCCGCCCCAGGGATCCACCGTCACGCACGTGTCCGTCTCCTGCTGCAGGAACAGCTGGGTGTTCCTGGCGATCCGCGCCGATGCATCGCTGGGGAGCGCGAGCGCCTCGTCCAGCGCGTTGGTATGCAGGCTCTGCGTGCCGCCTTGCGTCGCCGCCATTGCCTCGATGCAGGTGCGCACCACGTTGTTGTTGACGTCCTGCGCCGACAGGCTCCACCCGCTCGTCTGGCAGTGCATGCGCAGCGCCGAACTGCGCGGGTTCGCGGGCTTGAACGGCTGCATGAGACGGGTCCACAGGAGCCGCGCCGCGCGCAGCTTCGCCACTTCCATGAAGAAATTCATGCCGATAGCGAAAAAGAAGCTGAGGCGCGGTGCGAAGGAATCGATGCCCAGCCCGGCGTTCAGTCCGGTGCGCACGTACTCCACGCCGTCGGCCAGCGTGTAGCCCAGCTCGAGGTCGGCAGTGGCCCCGGCCTCGTGCATGTGGTACCCGCTGATACTGATGCTGTTGAAGCGCGGCATGTGCTGGCTGGTGTAGCGGAAGATATCGGCGACGATCCTCAGGCTGGGTCCGGGCGGGTAGATGTACGTGTTGCGGACCATGAACTCCTTGAGGATGTCATTCTGGATCGTCCCGGCGAGCTGCGCCGGCTTGACCCCCTGCTCCTCTGCCGCCACCACAAAGAGGGCCAGCACCGGGAGCACCGCGCCGTTCATCGTCATCGAGACGCTCATCCGGTCGAGCGGGATGCGGTCGAGGAGGATGCGCATGTCCAGGATGCTGTCGATGGCCACACCGGCCATGCCCACGTCGCCGCTGACCCGCGGGTGGTCGGAATCGTACCCCCGGTGCGTGGCGAGGTCGAAGGCGATGCTGAGGCCCATCTGCCCAGCGGCGAGGTTCCGCCGGTAGAACGCGTTCGATTCCTCCGCGGTGGAGTAGCCGGCATACTGCCGAATCGTCCACGACTGCCCCAGGTACATCGTGGGATAGGGACCGCGCAGGTACGGCGCGGCACCCGGCATGGTGGCGACGTCGATGCCATCGAGCAGGTCGGCGGCGACATGCGCCGGAATGACGATGCCCTCGGCCGACGACCAGGCATCTCCACCCGCCGCAGCATCGCGGCGAGCCGGCGGGCTCCATCCGACATTTTCGAGATTCGGGATCCGGGTCATCGCAGGCCACCCTCCGCCGGCCGTGCCGTCTCCGGTGTCGCGGCATCGCGGAGTTCCTCGAATGGCAGGGCATCGGGGCGGAATGGAAACGGTCTCGGGTCCCCCGCGTCCTCCGCGATCTCCGCCGGTGCACGTGGAGCCACCTCGCCCGGAATCGGATGCTCGCTGACACCAATGATTGGATGGCGACGCGTGCGAACGCGCTCGTGGCGCGCGGCGGCAGCATCGGCAATGCGCCGGCTCAACTGGCCCGACTCGATCGCGGCAACGATTCCCCCGGCTGCATCGAGGCGGCGCAGTTCGTCCCACGCGCCCTCGGCGAGTTCCGCGGTGAACGCCTCGAGGAACCAGCTGCCCTCCGGCGGGTCGAGCACGCGGCGCAGCGACGCCTCCTCGCGCAGCACGAGACCCGTCGTGCGGGCCAGCCGCAGGGCCGCTGTGCCCGGTTCCGCGACCCGCACATCGTGTGGCACGAGCTGCAGGATGTCGGCGCCGCCGACTGCTCCGGAGAATGCGACCGCGGTGTTGCGCAGCGCATTGACCCAGGGATCGTGCCGGGTGAGCGTGCGACGGCCGCTGCTCGCGACCACCCTGAGCGCCGTCGGTGCGATGCCGCCCACCTCGAGCAGGCGCGCCCATGCCAGCCGTGCCGCGCGAAGCATCGCGATGTTCTCGAAGAAGCGGGGCCCGCACGGCAGCCGGAGCTCGATGGTGCCGGCAGCCCATGCCGGGTCGGCCCCCCCATCGGCGAGCGCCCGCAGGTAGGTGAGTGCCGTCGACAGCGTAGCGCCAAGTGTCATCCCGGTCGTGCCGCCGGCATCGAAGAAGGCGTCGCCGGCGGCGCGAAGGTGCATGACGGCGCGATCGCCCGCCGGCCGCTCGCGGCCCAAGGCAGCAACGTCGGAGCGCAGGTCACCGGCAGTGCCCCGACGCCGGAGATATCGCGCGATGGGATCGATCCCCAGCGAAACCCGGTTGCGGGGAAACTCGATGGTCTCGCTGAGCGCCAGAGTCAGGTCCTCGAACGACACCTCGACATCGCGAAGGTCGAGCTGCCCCAGGACCTGGGCGCATCGCTGGAGCTGGAGCGCTCCGTCCGTGCAGAGAAACTCGAGTGACTGAACCCCGCCGGCGAGCGCAGCCGCCAGCACATCCGGCGGGGCGCTCACGGGGAATTGCTGGCGGATGCGCCACCCCCCGGATGCGGGCAGCAGGCCGGCGACACGCCCCGCCAGGTTGCGGGCGTCGCCGTCGCCCGGCCCCCCCGGCGCGTAGAGCGGCTCGATCGGGATGCCGTCCTCGGTCATGGCGCGGAGCCTGCTGGCAACGGCGTCGGGACCGAGGTCGGCTTCGACGCCAGCCCGCCACGCCGCGTAGCTGACGGGTGGAAAAGGCAAGGCACGTCCGGCGGTGGGCATCCCGGAAAGGTACAGAGGGACACCGGCATTCGCCGGGCGGAAAGCCGGTGACCTGCCTACATTTGCCTGCATGACAGGAGACGGAATGACTCAGGCCCTGCCACTGCCGACCGCGGCCGAGCCACACCCCCGGCGGCCGGTGCGAATCGTCACCGCTGCGTCCCTTTTTGACGGGCACGATGCGGCGATCAACGTGATGCGCCGCATCATCCAGGCGTCCGGGGCCGAGGTGATCCACCTCGGCCACAACCGTTCGGCGGCCGAGATCGTCGAGTGCGCCATCCAGGAGGACGCCACGGCCATCGCCGTCACGTCGTACCAGGGTGGCCACATCGAGTTCTTCAAGTACATGCACGACCTGCTGGCCCAGCGTGGCGCCGACATCCTGATCTTCGGCGGTGGTGGCGGCACCATCCTGCCGCAGGAGGTGGATGAACTCCAGCGCTACGGCATCACCCGGATCTACACCCCGGACGATGGCCGCGCGATGGGCCTGCAGGGGATGATCGACGACCTGCTCCGCCGCTGCGACCGCGCGCGCCCCGCCATTGACCTCGACGCCGCGTGGGCCTCCGTGTCGGCGCGCGATCCCAAGACGCTGGGCCGGCTCATCTCCCTCGCCGAGAACGAGCCGGAGCGGGTGGCCGACCTGCGTGAGGGCCTGGCCGCGCGCCTCGCCACGGCGAAGGCGCCCGTGCTCGGCGTGACCGGCACCGGCGGTGCCGGGAAATCATCCCTGGTCGACGAGTTCGTGCGCCGCTTCCTCGCCGCCCTCCCCACCAGCACCATCGCCATCATCTCGGTCGATCCCTCCCGCCGCCGCACCGGTGGCGCGCTCCTGGGCGACCGCATCCGCATGAACTCGGTGCACGATCCGCGGGTGTACATGCGCTCGCTGGCGACGCGACAGTCGAACCTTGCCCTCAGCAAGCATGTCCGCGAGTCGATCGACATCTGTCGCGCCGCCGGCTTCGACCTCGTCATCGTCGAGACGTCGGGCATCGGGCAGTCGGACACGGAGATCACCGAGCACGCCGACGTGTCGCTGTACGTCATGACCGCCGAGTATGGCGCCGCGACGCAACTCGAGAAGATCGACATGCTCGACTTCGCCGACCTGGTGGCGATCAACAAGTTCGACAAACCCGGCAGCCTGGATGCCCTCCGCGACGTGCGGAAGCAATACAAGCGGAACCGGCAGTTGTGGGATGCGGCCGACGAGACTCTTCCGGTCTTCGGCACCATCGCAGCCCAGTTCAACGACGCCGGGATGAACCGCCTGTTCACCGCCACCCTCGAGACGATCGCGCGGAAGACCGGCGTGCCGTTTTCGGCCCAGCGCCCGCTGGTGGCAGGCGGCGAGACGGCGCGCATCATCCCCGCCGAGCGCGGTCGCTACCTCGCCGAGATCGTCGAGGGCAGCGAGGGCTACGCTCGCTTCGTGCAGGAACAGGCGGCCATCGCGCGCCGGATGTACCAGCTTCATGGCGCCATGGAGCAGCTTCGCTTGCGCGAGGGCACGCCGGCCCTCGCGGTGCAGGAACCCGTGGATGGCGATGTCGTTCGTGTGGAGCAGACCGATCGCCAGGCACCGGCGTGGATAGCGGAACTCGAGGCCGAGCGCGCCGCACTCGAATCGAGGCTCACGCCCGAATGCCGCCAGCTCCTGGCCGATTGGCCGGCCCTGGTCGCCCGGTACCGCGCCGATCGGTACGAGTTCAAGGTGCGCGACAAGGTCATCAGCCAGGACCTGTTCACCGAGTCGCTCTCCGGCACGCGCCTTTCCAAGGTCAGCCTGCCACGCTACTCCGACTGGGGCGACATCCTCACCTGGCTGCTCACCGAGGCGCCGCCGGGCATGTTCCCCTTCGCCGCGGGGGTGTTTCCCCTCAAGCGGCAGGGCGAGGAGCCGGGGCGGATGTTCGCTGGCGAGGGCGGCCCGGAGCGCACCAACCGGCGCTTCCACTACGTGTCGAACGGCATGCCGGCCAAGCGGCTCTCCACGGCGTTCGATTCGGTGACGCTGTACGGCGAGAACCCCGCGCGGCGACCCGACATCTACGGCAAGATCGGGAACGCCGGGGTCAGCGTGGCCACCGTGGACGACGCGAAGAAGCTCTACTCCGGCTTCGACCTGTGCGATCCGGCCACGTCGGTGTCGATGACCATCAACGGGCCCGCACCGATGGTGCTTGCCTTCTTCCTCAATGCCGCCGTGGACCAGCAGTGCGAGCGCTGGCTGCGCGAGCGAGGCGAGGCCGACGCGGTCAGTGCGCGTATCGACGCCCGCTACGCCGAGCGCGGCCTGGCACGCCCGCACTATCGCGGCGGGCTGCCGGACGGCAATGACGGGCTTGGCCTGCTGCTCCTTGGCGTCAGCGGCAACGACGTGCTTCCGCTCGACGTGTACGAGCGCATTCGCGCGTCGACCCTCAGCCGGGTGCGCGGCACGGTGCAGGCCGACATCCTCAAGGAGGACCAGGCCCAGAACACCTGCATCTTCTCTACCGAGTTCGCGCTGCGGATGATGGGCGACGTGCAGCAGTACTTCATCGAGCGCCAGGTGCGGAACTTCTATTCCGTGTCCATCTCCGGCTATCACATCGCCGAAGCCGGGGCCAACCCGATCACGCAGCTGGCCTTCACCCTGGCCAACGGATTCACGTACGTCGAGTACTACCTGTCCCGGGGCATGCGGGTGGACGACTTCGCCCCCAATCTCTCGTTCTTCTTCTCGAACGGCCTCGACCCGGAATACGCGGTCATCGGCCGCGTGGCCCGGAGGATCTGGGCCAAGGCGATGAAGATCCGCTACGGCGCCAGCGACCGGTCACAGCGGCTCAAGTATCACATCCAGACCTCCGGTCGCAGCCTGCACGCGCAGGAGATCTCCTTCAACGACATCCGCACGACGCTGCAGGCACTGTACGCGCTGTACGACAACTGCAATTCGCTCCACACCAATGCCTACGACGAGGCGATCACCACGCCCACCGAGGAGAGCGTGCGCCGCGCGATGGCGATCCAGCTCATCATCAACCAGGAGCTGGGGCTGGCGCGCAACGAGAACCCGCTGCAGGGCAGTTTCGTAGTGGAGGAGCTCACCGAGCTCGTCGAAGAAGCCGTGATGCTCGAGTTCCGCCGGATTTCCGAGCGGGGCGGCGTGCTGGGCGCGATGGAGCGGATGTACCAGCGGAGCCGGATCCAGGACGAGTCCCTGCTCTACGAGAAGCGCAAGCACGACGGCACGCTGCCGATCATCGGCGTGAACACCTTCCTCGATCCGTCCGGCTCGCCCACCACCACGCCGACGGAGGTCATTCGTTCGACGCCCGAGGAGAAGGAATTCGCCATCACGTCGCGCGAGGCCTTCGAGGCGCGGAACGCGGGAGAGTCACCGCTCGCACTGGCGGCGCTCAAGCATTCGGCGCTGGCATCGGGGAATGTGTTCGCCCAGTTGATGGAGGCGGCGCAGGTGTGCAGCCTCGGGCAACTCTCGGCGGCGCTCTATGGGGTTGGGGGCCAGTACCGCCGCAACATGTAGGGACGGCTAGCGGTAGCCGATCACGTATCGCAGCCCGAAGATCAGCTGGATCGTGCTGAGGTTGGAGCCCGGGGTAAGGACTTTGCGGTACTGCACCTCGGCGTACGGCATGATGGGGTCCAGCCGCAGGTCGAAACCGGCAGAGCCGTAGAAAGCCGGCGTCAGCCCATTGTCCGTGTCGTCCTGCCAGTAGTCGACTCCTCCGCCGACCAGCACGTACGGCCGAATGCTCGCCGACATCGGCAGTATGCTGAAGAGCACGCCGAGCCCCGCCTGCCAGTCGCTCACCGTGCCGTACGGCGGTCCCTCGATCGAGTTGGCGCTGTACCCGACGTCAAGCTGCACCCCGAAGCGCGACGACCCGAAGTCCACCCGGCCGACCGCACCGACATTCCAGCCTGTCCCCAGCGACGAGGCGGAGTCGCCGTACGACCCTGCCGGGAACGTGGCGCCGGCCCGGATCCCCGCGCTGATCTCCTGGGCCGCCGCCGTGGTACCGGTGCTGGCAAGGCCGGCCAGCACCAGCGCCATGAAACGGAATCTCATCCTAGAACCGGATCCGGACGCCTGCGTTGATCGGGAGCAGGTTCAGATCGTCGCCCGGCTCGAACACCACATGGAAGCGGGTTTCCGCGAAGAAACCGATCGGCGAGCCCGAAATGGCGAAGTCTGCGCCGAGGCCGGCGTTGAGGCCGAACTCGCCATCGTACATGCCGAGGCCGGCGATCGCGTACGGCGCGAAGCTGGCCGACGCGCCAAACTGGTAGACGCCGTCCAGCGTGAACTGGAAGAGGCTGCCGCTCAGGTCGATCCAGATCAGGTCCATCTGCAGGCCCAGCGGCCAGCTCGGCGGCTTGACCCGGAAGCTGCCACCGATGTCCCAGCCGACATCGCCGGTCGGCGCGAGCGGGATGACGAGGCCGATCGTCGGCCGGATCTCGAAGCTGTATTCCTTGGCAGCCGCCTTGAGGGGGCTGGGCTTCGCCGCCGGTGCCTGGGCCTCCGCGCGCGGAGCGAACGCAACGAGGGCGCACAGCACCGCTGCCAGTCGAATCGTCTTGCGCATCGAATCTCCAGGTTGGTGGAACAGGTGGTTCAACATAGGCAACCCGCGTGCGGTGCGCGACTGTGACGGGCTCAGCGCGACAGGAACCTGGCGATGGCTTCGCGGAAGTCGGTGGTGGTGCGGGCCAGCGCATTGATGCGCGCGCCGAGCGCGATCCCGTCGGCGACGCTCACCCCATCGAGTTCGTAGAACAGCTTCTTGGTGAGGTGAAGCGCCGAAGCGCTCGAGCCGGCGAGCCCGTCGATCAGCGTCTGCGCCGCCGACTCGAAATCGGCATCGGGCTCGACCCGGGTCACCAGCCCTGCTGCCCGTGCGTCCGCCGCGCCCAGGATCCGCCCCGTTGCAACGAGGTCGAACGCCAGCTTCTCGCCGGCCAGCCGCCGCAGGAACACCATCACCATCGCCGGTACGAAGCCGCGCTGGATCTCGGGATAGCCGAGCTGGGCGGACTCCGTGGCCACCACCACGTCACAGACCGTGGCCAGGCCCGCGCCTCCCGCGAGCGCACGACCCTGCACCAGCGCCACCACTGGGCGCGGGCACGCGCGAATGCGCCCGAGCACGGCGCCCAGGCGCATCGCGTCACGCTCGTTCTCGGCGGGGGAGCGCCCGGCGGAGGCGAGCAGCTCCTCGAGGTCCGCACCGGCGCAGAAATCCTTGCCTGCGCCACGGATCACCACGACCCGAACTTCGGGGTCGAGGTCGACGTCATCGAGGGCCGAGTGCAGCGCCTCCACCATGGCGCCGTTCAGTGCGTTTCGCTTTTCGGGGCGGTTCAGGGTGAGCGTCAGGACCCCACCCCGGCGCTCCGAGAGCAGGATGGTCACTTCGCGCCGACTCCAGTCAGGGGCGCCAGCAGTGCTTCCGTCGCCCAGATCTCGTCCTCACCCGTCCGGACGAGCAGCAGCCCGAGCGGCACGTATCCCGGGGAAATCGACCTCACCGCCCCGGCGCCCGAGAACCGCATCGTGCGGGTCTCACCCGGCCCGAGCGTGAGGGCGCGTTCGTCGCCCGGGGCCAGCGCCTGCGCCGAGTCGGCGTAGTAGCGGATGTTGACGCTGAGCGTCCACGGTGCCACGTCCTCCGGCAGCGCAAACCCGGGGAAGAGCGAGAGCGTAAGCCGCTGCGGCCCGTGGCCTGCCTCCAGTTCGTGCTCCAGCCGGCCGAACGAATAGTTGAGTGGCGCCTTGGCGAGCTGGCGTCCGGCGGAATCGAACAGGCTGAGGCCGAAGTCGGTGTAGCGTGCCCACTCGCCGCGTGGCATCTGAACATCGACCTGAACGCCCCGCGCCCATGCCGGCACCTCGAGCGGCAGGTCGCGCCGCGCGCTGCCGGCCGCCCGCACCTCCTCCACCCGCCCCGCACCGACGACCGCTGCGCCGACATCGGCCCTCACGCCGTCGCGCGTCAGGTTCGTCACTGACGCCTCGAAACCTGACGTGCCGGCGGAGAGGCCAAGGCGCACCGGCGACTGGAGGATACTGACGTTGACGCTTGCAGCTTCGAACTGCGATGCCTGCACGACCAGCTCGTAGTTGCCCCGCAGCGCATCGCGGCCAAGCACGTCGTATGCCGCCGCGCGGTCGCCATCGCCCGCCGGGCGGGAATTGTTGTCGCGATAAGGCATGCCAGCCGGCTCGTGCAGGTATGCGAGCGGTGGCGACGCGGCATCCGAGCTCACGTGCACCGTGAACGGCTGCGCGGAATCCACGGCGAACGGCACGCGAACCCACTGGCCGGTCCCGATCCGAAGCTGCTTCAGGTCGACATCCGAATTGCGGTACGGCACCACGACCGTAGTAACCAGCCGTACCAGGGGTCCCGCGACCGTATCCCTGCTCCATCCGGTGATCACGCCGACGTACACGCCCGGCCTGGCCAGCGACGCGGCGCGGAGACGAGCATCGACGACCACGGAATCCGCGCCGAGGGTTGCCCCCGCCGGCGCCTCGAGCCAGGGAACCGAGCTGCGAAAGCGCAGGGCGAGCGTACCCTTCCCGCTGGCACGCCGGAGCACGAAACGCTGCGTTGCGGGTATGCCGCCAGCGCGACCGCCGTCGATGAATGCCGCCGATGTGCCACCGGCGCTGGTCACGGCCACGACCGGAATGTCGAGTCGGGCACGCAGCCAGGCCCAGGCACTCGGCAGGTCGGGCACGCCCGTTCCCTCGTCCACGAAGGTGGCGCCGTCGAGCGGTCGCGCGGTGACCATCAGCGCCTGCCGGATGGTCCACGCGGATGGCGACTTCCCTTCCTGCCCCGCCGCCGAGTACAGCCTCGCCGCGAGCCCGGCCGCGTGCGGCGACGCCATGCTCGTGCCGCCCTCGCGCTCGCCGCCGCGGTCCCAGAGCGGAACGGTCGAGTAGGCAACTCCAGGCGTGATGAGATCGGGGCCGGCGATCTCGCCACCGCGCGCGCTGAAGTCGGCAATGGTGTTGGCCGGCGCCGGCTCCGATCCGTCGGCCGAGAGGAAGACACCCGGGAAGAGCGCTCCCACCGAGATGATCCGCGTGGCCGATCCCGGGAATCCCAGCGTGGAGAGCCCTGGACCGTCGTTGCCCGCGCTGATGGTGAAGACCACGCCCGGGTGCGCTGCAAGCGATGAGTCGATCATGTGGTCGATGCGCGCCTGACCCTCCACTTCATTGCCCACGCCGAAGCTCATGTTGATGACGAGCGGCATCCGCCGCGACTCGGCGAAACGGATGGCGTAGTCCATCGCGCGGATCATGCTGCCGGTGCGGGAGATTCCGCCTTGGGCATCATCCGCGATCTTGAGCCCGATCAGCTGCGCCCCGGGCGCGACGCCGTCGAATCCCTTCACGCCGTAGAGGTCGTGGCCGGCGGCGATGCCAGCTACGTGCGATCCGTGCGCGCTGGTATCGAAGAAGAGGTCCAGCGTCGGCTGGCCGTCCTGCTCGGCAAGGTTGACCGCGAGGTTCACGTACGGTGCTGCGTCAGTCGGTGCCCAGCCGAACGTCTCGCGGGCCACGAGGTAGTCGTGCACGGCGCGATCGTCGCTCAGCGAGCCGTCCCCGTTCGTGTCGGCGAAGAGCACCCAGCCGTCGGACGCCCGGGTCACCACGACCAGCAGTGTGTCGGAGACGTCGCCATCGGCGTTCAGGTCGGCTGCCTCGGGGTCGCCCAGTGGCAGTTCGGCGATCGAGCCACCGTACCAGGGGCCGTCGACATCCATCGACCGGACGTGCGAGAACCCGCCCAGCCGGCGTCCCGCGATGACGACCGTGTCACCCACAGGAGAGAGCCGCGTGAGCGGGACGCGGCCTTCACCTGAGAAATCGCGGAGGTCGAGGACCTTCCGGTCGCCGGCGCTGGTGAGCCCGAGCCCCGGGATCGTGGGATCGATGCCGCTGTCGAGGATCGCGATGAGCACGCCTCGGCCGTCGTAGGTCGGGTGCTGTGTCGCGAAACTCGTGACGCCCGTCGGTGCGAGCGGCATCCACCCGCGACGGAACGCCGCCTCCGGCGCCAGCACCGGAGGAGGGAGCTTGCGCTGGGCCCGGGCTGGTGCGGCTGGCGGCCCGGAAGGTTGGGCGGCTGGCGGTTGGGTGGTGGCCGGCGTGGGCGTCGACACCGGTAGATGGCTCTTCGGTGCGCAGGCGCCCAGGGCAGCGAGGAGTAGCGAGGTTGTCGACGCCCGGGTACTGAAGATGCGTGTCGGACTCATGGAGCGGAGTGACGCCCCTTGAGCAGAATGAGGAACCCGAGACTCAGGTTGATATAGGCGTTCTCGCGCGGGTCACTACCGAAGATGCCGTTCATCCTGAAGTCGATAAGTGGGGCGATCCGGCCATGGTCGCTCTTGAAGGCGACACCGCCACCGAGCACGACTCCGAACTTCGTGGCCGATCCGTAGTTCTCGATGGTCCGCGGGTCTTCCACCTTCAGGTTGTTCACCGACGCGCCAAGGAGGAAATAGGGCTCGATCGGCGACGCGTCGAGCTCCACCTGGTAGACAATACTCACCGCGCCCGTCACGATGCTCATCCCGCGATCGAAGATATTCGGCGTGTCCCGGTTGTAGCTCGCGTAGGTCCCGTCGAATTGCAGCCCGACCGGCCAGTTGGCCGGCACGACCCGGAGCGTGCCGCCCGCAATCCAACCCGGCACGTACAGGTCGGAGGCTTCATTTGTGGGCAGGCTCATACCGATATTGCCCCCGAGGTCGATCTCCGTTACCTGGGCCACGGAGACCCCGGAAACACCCAGCAGCGATACGAGCGCGAGTCCCAGGCCCCTGGTCAGCAGTCGCACATCGTCCCCCTTCGACAGCGAGAAGTGTGGTGAGGGCGCCTCGGCGGCAGGCCCCGGTGTGCCAGCTTCAATGGTTGTCCGCAGGATCCGGCGGCGGCAGCACGAACGGGCCCAGGTGCGGCCCGGCGTACCTGGACGTGACCTGCAGGAGGAATGCCACCTGGTCCCGCGTCTCCTCCGCGGTCACGATGGCGTCCACGAACCCTCGGGCCGCGGCATAGCGCGCGTCCAGCTGGTGCTCGTAGTCGGCGCGCATCTCGGCCACGGAAGACTGGACCGTGCCCGGCAACGGGGTGCCCGCGGCCTGGGACTTGGCGATCTCGGCACCGTGCACGGCCATCACCGCTGATTCCCCCTCCATCACCGCCATTCGTCCCGTGGGCCATGAGACGATGAAATCCGGATCGAACCCCTGCCCCGCCATCGCGTAATACCCCGCGCCGGAGGCGTGGTTGATGGTGAGCACGATCTTCGGCACCGTCGCGGTGGCCATCGCCTCGACGAAGTGGGCGCCCGCCCGGATGATCCCCGAATGCTCGGCATCCGCCCCCACCATGAAGCCGCTCACGTCCTGTACGAAGAGGATCGGGAGCCGCTCCCGGTTGGCCGTCTCGATGAAGTACGCGGTCTTTTCGGCACTCTCCGTGTAGATGATGCCGCCAAAGCGCGGCCGCTCGCCCTCACGGCCGCGGATGATGCCGCGCGAGTTGGCGATCACCGCTACCGGCCACCCTTCGATGTGGCCGTGGCCACAGATCATCTCCCGGGCCAGGTCGGGCTGGAACTCATCCAGCCGCCCGCCATCGAGGAGGCAGGCGAGCACCTGCCGCGCGTCGTACGAGAGCCGGTGGTCGTGCGGCAGCAGGTCGTAGAGATCGGCCGGGTCCCGGGCCGGGGGCCGGGTGTCCTGTCGTGCATGCTGGACGCCGCCCGTGACCGGCAGCCGACCCACGTACTGTCGAATCCGGGCGAGGCAGTCGGAATCGGTCGGTGCGCGGTAGTGTGCCACGGCACTGAGTTCCGTATGCGCCTTCGCCCCTCCCAACGTCTCGGCGTCGATCGTCTGGCCAGTGGCGCCCTTCACCAGGTTCGGACCGCCAAGCCCCATGAAGCTGGTCCCCTCGACCATGAAGATCACGTCGCTCAGCGCCGGCAGGTAGGCGCCCCCGGCAATGCAGCTGCCCATGACCGCGCTGATTTGCGGCACGCGCAGGTAGCGCCGCATGAGGGAGTTGTAGTAGAAGATGCGGGCCGCGCCATACTGCCCCGGAAAAACGCCCTCCTGGTACGGCAGGTTCACGCCGGCACTATCCACCAGGTAGATGATCGGGATGCGCTGGCGCATCGCGACCTCCTGCGCCCGGAGGATCTTGGTGATGGTCTCGGGCCACCAGCTGCCGGCCTTCACCGTCGCGTCATTGGCCACCACCACGACCTCGCGTCCCTCGACGACCCCCACGCCGGTGATGACACCGGCACCGGGCGCCTGGCCCTCATACCGGTCATACGCGACCAGCAGCCCGATCTCGAGCCACGGCGCCCCGGGATCGAGCAGCCTGGTCACGCGCTCGCGCGGGCTCAGCTGTCCCTTCTCGTGCATCCGCTTGACGCGCGATGCGCCGCCGCCCTCACGCAGCCTTGCCGCGAGGGCAAGGTACTCCTCCGTCAGGGTCTGGAGCCGGCTCGCCTTCGCCGCGGCAGGCTCGTCCTTGGAACGCGTTCGCGCCATGGTGACTAGCTCAGGAAAGAAGGAGGCACATCACGCCGCGCGCGCGGCCAGCAGTCCGTCCGCGAGTTCCGCGATGGACCGGACGGTCCTCACGTCCCGGCCGTCGTACTCGCCGGACGGGTCGAGCAGGACGACATCGAGTCCGGCGGCCCGGGCGCCGACCACGTCGACCTCGTAAAGGTCGCCCACATACAGCGCGTCCGCCGCGCTCACGCCGAGGCGATCAAGGGCGATCTGGAATATCCGGGGATCGGGCTTCTCCACGCCCACCTCGCCGGAGTCGATCACGAACTCGAAGGCATTGAGCAGCCCGCCCGCGGCGAGGGCGGTGGCCGCCCGTCCGTCACTGTTCGACACCACGGCCAGCCGCACACCGGCGCCCTTCAGGCGTTCCAGCGCCTCGGCGGTTCCCGGTTCCGTAGCGCCCCAGAGATGGGCGCGCTGATGCAGGTTGAGCAGCGCCGCCCTGAGTTCCTCGGTGCGGCTCGCGGGTACGCCCGCCCGCTCGAACAGCGTGAGGAGGAACACGCTCCCACGCTCGCGGTCGGTGAGCCGCCCTTGCTCCATCGCCCGCGCTGCCGCCGCGGCGTGCTGCCGCAAGCCCGTCTCGGTGAGCGGCAGTCCCAGCGTGGTACCGATGGCGCTGGCGAGCCGGCCATAGTCGAGGAACACCAGCGTGTTGCCGGCGTCGAACAGTACGGCGGCCGGCGTCACCGGAAGCGCAGCAGGGCGCCGAGCCCGTCGATACGCGCCGCGGCGTCGGGCTCGAAGATGACGTTCACCTCGACGCGCTGGCCCAGTGCATCCTCGATCGCGTCGTCCACGACGTCGACGACCGCCACGGCCTCACCCTCACCCCGGCAGTCGCGCGCGTCCAGCACCAGGCGCCCCCCGGGGCCGCAGCGGAATCCCGGCTCACTCGCGTCGGCCGCCACGAGGAGGGTGCGCACCTGGCCGCGCGCCAGGGCCCGGAGGGTGTCGGACACGCCGCTGACCGCCCAGCCCTCACCGGCGCGCTGGCGTACTTCCTCTACCAGGATCCGCTCCTCTTCGCGCTTGAACAGCTCGCGTGCGGCGAGCGCCGCCTCGTGCACCGCGGCGGGCGTCACCTCGCGGGCATTCAGCTTGATCGAGGCAACGACCCGCTCCTGCAGCGACTGGTGCAGGAATGGGGTGAGCGCGGCCGCATCACTGCCGGTGCCCGCCACGAGGATGCCGTGCGCCGGTGCGGCGCGGTCGAGGGTGAAGAGTGCCCGCGCCACCGCGTCGTAGTGGCGCTGCTTCTCCTCGCGGATGCGATTGTTGTAGGCGAACTCACCCCATCCGGGCGCGTCCTGGTCGCCCCGGTAGCGGCCGCCCCGCGTACTCGTTGCCGTGAGCGCCGCCACCTCCTTCGCCTCGGCGGCCGTCACCTCGAAGATGCGCGCGGCCGAGCGATCGGTGACCACCGCATAGACCCGCCCGAACTCTTCCTGGGCCGCCACCAGCTCACGCACAAGGGGCGAGCGATCCACGGCGAGCCGGGATCGGTGCACGAACGGCAGCGCCACCGCCTCGAACAGCTTCAGACCGCTGCATGCGAAAAGAGCGATGCCGTGCGCCGCCGGCAGGTTGCCCGGCGCGCGGAGGTACTGCTGGATCCGCTCGAGGTCGGCGAGCACTGCCTCGGCGGCCGCCCGCTCGAGCCCCAGCCGGGGCAAGGCGCGCTGCAGCTCGCGCACACGATTCTTGAGCTTGATGAGGTACTTGCCCCGCGACCGGTCGCGCGGCTCGATCTTGAGGTAACAGGACACTACCCAGTGCGGGCCCGGCCGGATCGCCTCGAGGCGGCTCATGACGGCCGCGATCGTGGCCTGACGGCTCCGGCTCCCCGCCGGGGTCCGTGTACGTGTTGAGGGCTTCATGATTCCCTTCTTCCGTCAGTCGCCCCTTGGCTCGGGGATGCGAAAGGTGATCCGGCCGCACTGGGGGAGCAAGCGCAGCGGACTCGCGGTCGGTACAAGACCCTGCGGTCCGAGCTCCTCCACCGGGCCGGCACTGCGTTGCGGCGCATCAGCGCTCCTGCCACGTGCGGCGATACCGCAATGGGTTCTGGAAGAGGTGGCTGGGCAGGAGGAAGATGATCAGGAACATGCCGAACGATACAGTGAGGCCGACCAGAAGCACCTCGAGGCGCCGGCTCACGGCCCAGATCACCACGCTCACGAGCCCGAAAGTGAATGCGAAGAACGCGAGCAGAGCCCGCCGCACCTGCTGCGCCAGGAATCGCTGCAGCTCCATGGTGTCGCGCGGGTGCCAGCGCACCCGGAACTCCTCTCGCTCTACCCGCCGCAGCAACTCCCGGAGCGAACGCACGGCGGTCGAAAGCTCGGTGCCCCAGTCGGCGAGGCGCGCGCGGGCTTCGCTCGCCGCCCCGCCGAGCAGCCGCGTGGCGAAGTGAGTCACCACTGGCCGCGCCACGCTCGCAACGTTGAAGTTGGGGTCGTAGCGCAAGGCCACGCCCTCCACCAGCACCGCTGCGCGGCCGAAATAGACCAGGTCGCTCGGCAACATCAGCGGCCAGTCGTAGAAGGTCTGCAGCACCTCCTCCACCACCTGCTGGATGTGCCGCGGCGTGGCGTCCTCGCGCTGGACCGCGCTCATGAGGTGCCGGGCGGCGTCCTGCACCGTTCCCCGGTCGACGTCGGGGTCGAGGATGCCGAGGGCATAGAAGCCGTTGATCACGCCATCGACGTCCTGGCGCGTCACGGCCAGCACCGTCTGGATGAGCCGGGTCCGCAGTTCCTGCTCCACCCGCACGACCATCCCGAAGTCGAGCAGCACAAGGCGTCCGGCCGGGTCGATCAGCAGGTTGCCGGGATGGGGATCGGCATGCACGAAGCCGTCCTCGAGCATCATCTTGAGGTAGACCTCGATCAGCGTACCCATCAGCGTCGCCAGTCGCAGCTCGCCCGACGCGAGCCGCTCGTGCAGCCGGTCGATCCGGGTGCCCTCGATGTACTCCAGGACCAGCACGCGGCGCCGCGTGAACGACGTGATCACCTCGGGCACGACCACGCGCGGTTCGGAAGCGAAGTTGCGTCGCATCGTCTCGGCGTTCCGCGCTTCGTCCCGGAAGTCCAGCTCGTCGCCGATCCGCTTCGCGAACTCGCTCACGATGGCGGAGAGCGCCCGCATGTGATGGTTGGGGAACAGCAGGTTGAGCACGAAGAGCAGGCGGAAGGAAATGTCGAGGTCGCGCCGCACCATCGCCTCGGCGCCCGGGCGCAGCACCTTCACCACCACATCCCGCCCGGCATGGCGCGCCCGGTGCACCTGCCCCAGCGACGCCGCCGCCAGTGGCACCGGATCGAAGCTGTCGAAGTGCGTCGCGACCGTACCCCCGAGTTCCTCCTGCACCACCCGCTCGGCCACGCCCGGTGCGAGTGGCGGTACCTGGTCGGTGAGCCGCGTCATCGCGGCGAGGTAGGGCGTGGGGAGCAGGTCGGCACGCGCGGCGAACACCTGTCCCAGCTTGACGAAGGTGGGCCCCAGCGCGGCCAGCGTATCGACCAGCCGTGTCGCGCGGCGCTCGTGATCCTTCGGACTGCGCCGGGCCGGACGACCCACCACGATCCAGCGCCGGCGATCCCGCAGGAAGGCGATGACGAAGGGCGACAGCCGGCCGACGATGACTACCGGTCGCATCAGATGAGTAGCGCGCTCGCCAGACCGAGAAGCAGCGAGAACCCGCACACGTCGGTGAATGTCGTGACGAAGATCGAGGACGCGATCGCCGGGTCGACCCCGACGCGCTCGAGAATGATGGGGATGAACGCCCCCGCGAAGCCGGCCACGAACAGGTTGACGCTCATGGCGAGGAACACGACGATGCCGAGCTTTGCCCCGTGCCCGAGCAGGAGCGCCACGATACAGACGATGGTGCCGTTCACCAGGCCATTGATGAGGCCCGCGGTCATCTCCTTCGCCACGACGCGGAAGGCCTGGTCGCGCGGGATCACCCCGACCGCGAGGCCGCGCACGGTCACCGCAAGCGCCTGCGTGCCGGCATTGCCGCCCATGCCGGCCACGATGGGCATGTACGCCGCGAGCAGAACCACCTTGGCGATGACGTCCTGCCGGGAAAGGACCACTGCCCCGGCGACGAACGCCGTGACCAGGTTGACCAGCAGCCAGGGCAGGCGGCTCTTCACCGCCGCCTGCCAGTCGCCCTTCAGTTCCTCGCCGGCCGAGACACCACCGAAGCGCAGGATGTCCTCGGTGTTCTCCGCCTCCACCACGTCGGACACGTCGTCGAAGGTGACGCATCCGAGCAGCCGGCCGTCCATGTCCACCACCGGGACGCTCGGCAGATTGTAGCGCGCGAGGACGCGGGCGACTTCCTCCTGGTCCTCCTCAGGCCCGACGGTGACCGCCGGCGCTTCCATGATCTCCCGTACCGGGCGCCACGCGGGGTTGATGGCGAGGGCGCGGAACGACAGCACGCCCGACAGGCGGCGCCGCGTATCCACCACGAACACCTCGTAGAAGTCCTCCACCTCTTCCGTCTGCCGCCGCACCTCGTCCAGCGCCTCGCTCACCGTCACTGTGTCGGGCACGGTCACGAGACGGGTGGTCATCAGCCCGCCGGCGCTCTCCGCGTCGTATACGAGCAGCTTTTCCACTTCGGCGCGGCCCACATCCTCGACTTCGCTGAGGATGCGCTCCTGCTCCGCAGGCTCGAGGTCGCCGAGGATGTCGGCCGCATCGTCGTCGGCCAGTTCCTCGACGATGTCGGCCGCGTGTTCCGGGTCGAGCGCGGCGAGCGTCTCGCCCGCGTGCTCCTCGTCCGGCATCTCGATGAGCGCCTGGCTCGAGATCTCCGCCGGCAGCGCCTGCACCGCTGTGACGCGCTCGTCGTCCTCGAGTGCGGCGAGGACATCGGCGAGGTCGGCTGGCTCCAGCTCGCCGGCGCGCTCGGCAAACAGGTCGAGCTTGCCGTCGCGGACGAGCGCGACGAGCTCGCTGACGAGCTCCTCGCGTTCGCGCTCGGCGACGTCGCTCACGGAGCGCGTCCCTGGAGGGCGATCGCGGGAGGAGGCGTGGTGCGGATGAGGATCCGCTCCACGCGGGTCGGTGAGGATTGCACGACGTCGAACTCGAGGCCGGCTACCACGAAGCGCTCGCCCGCCAGCGGGATCCGCCCCGCGAGCTCCACCAGCAGGCCACCGATCGAGGCCGACCGGCCCGGCGGCAGCCGGGTCTCGAACCGGGTCTCGATCGCCTCGCGCGAGGCGCTTCCGTCGGTCTCGAGCACCCCGGGCCCGGTGCCGGTGGCAGCGCCGGGCTCGTCGTCATCGACGATCTCGCCCACGATGGACTCGAGCAGGTCATCCAGCGTGACGATGCCGGCGGTACCGCCGTACTCGTCGAGTACCACGGCCATCAGGCGCCGCTCGCGCTGCATGTCGATGAGGAGGTCGCCGCAGGCGCGGCTCGCCGGCGCCATCGCGACCGGACGGACCGGCAGCGGTGCCCCCTGCTCCAGCCGGAAGAGGTCGAACGCGTGCAGCATCCCGATGATCTCATCGAGGGTACCGCGGTACACCGGGAGCCGGCTGTAGCCGCTCTGCGCAAACGCCTGGCCGATCTCGGACTTGGTGGCATCCTCCGCGATCGCCACGATGTCGGTGCGCGGCGTCATCACCTCCCGCACCGGGCGCTCGGCGAAGGTGAGCACGCCACCCACCAGTTCCAGTTCGCCCGACGCGTCCGGATCGACCGCGGCGCCGCCCCGCAGGATGGCACGGAACCGCGACTCCGCTCCCGGGCCGTCCGTCGGGAGCAGCAGCGCCAGCACCGCCGACCAGGGGCGTAGCATCGGCAGCGTGGCACGAAGCGCCCGCTCCGCGCGCCGGGTCGCGAAGAGCCGTGGCAGGAGATAGCCGCCGACCACGACCGCGGGGACGCCGACCAGGAGCAGCACGAGCAACGATGTCAGTCGGCCGGCCCCCGCGAGGAGCCCCACCAGCGCGGCACCCAGCAGCAGCACGCCAAGCGAGGTGGTGGACGATGCGGCGATCAGCAGCCGCTCCACCTCGGCAAGCCGGGCGAGCGGCATGCCCCCGCCCCGCAGCTGCGTCGCGGCGAACCGGGCCAGTTCCGCGCGGCTGGTCGCGATGAGGGCGCTCCCCGCGGTCGCGCCCAGCGTGGCCAGCATCAGACCGAGGACGAACACCGCCCAGGTCATCGCTCCACCTCCACCGAGGCCGACGGCTCGAGCCGTCGCACGGTCAGCCGGCGGATCCGCCGCCGGGCCACCTGGTCCACGGCGAACTCGTAGCCGTCCACGGTGACCCGCTCACCCTGTCGCGGTACCCGGCCGAACTCTGCCAGCACGAGCCCGCCGGCGGTGCTCACGTCCTCGCGCGCGAACTGGTGGCCCAGCCACCCCTCGAGCTCGGTGAGGCCCACACCACCCAGCACGCGCCAGCTGGTCTCGTCGAGCTGCAGCACCGGCGCCACCTCGTCGGTGTCGTGCTCGTCCTGGATCTCGCCCACGATCTGCTCGAGGATGTCCTCGAGGGTCACGATCCCCGCCGTACCGCCGAACTCGTCCACGACGACGGCCAGGTGGCTGGGACCGCGCTTGAAGTCGCGCAGCTGGCGGTCGAGGGTCTTTCCCTCGGGCACGAACGCCGCCGGGCGGATCAGCGCGGTCCACTGTCCCGGCGCCGAGTGGCTGTCGAGCGCGTTCAGCATGTCCTTGGCATAGAGGACGCCGGCGATATTGTCGGGGTGCCCGTCGTAGACGATGAGGCGGGCGTGCTCCGAACTCCGCAGCAGCTCGAGGACCTGGTCGCGCTCCATCGACACATCGACCGCGATGATGTCGATGCGCGGCGTCATCACCTCGGCAACGATGGTCTCGGCCAGCGCGAAGACGCCGCCCAGCATCTCCCGCTCCAGGTGACCGGCTCCCTCCTGTCCCCCGAAGTTGGCGCGCACCCGTCGCTCGACCCAGCCCACCATCCGGAAGAGCGGCTGGAACGGAATCAGGGTGCGGAGGGCGAGGCGCTGCACCGGCCGGGCAACCTCGGGGGCGATCGACGCCACCAGCCGTGGCAGCAGGTCGGCCACGACCCACACGAGGCCCACGGCGGCCAGGAGCCGCGCGAGGCCGGTCATGGGCGGATAGGTCCACCACGCCACCGCGCCACCAGCCATCGCCCCGGCCAGCACGACGAGCACGAGATGCGCGAGGTGCAGGCTCCGCTCGAGACGGAGCGGGCCGTCCTGCTCCATGCGTGCCGCGAAGAGCCGCGGCAGCTCCGCCTCGGATTCAGCCGCGAGCGCGAGCCACGCCGCCCACAGGGTGAAGACGCCGGCGAGCAGCGGTGCCAGGAAGAGTTGCAGTGCCGCCATCAGCCTAGCCTCTTCACGTAGCGCTCCTGCCGCCGCCACATGGGCGAACGGGTGCGGTGATCGCCGTCGGGATGATCGTAGCCCAGCACGTGAAGTGTCCCATGAACGATGAGCCGCAGGAGCTCCTGCCGGAGCGGGACGCGGTGGCACCGCGCGCTGCGCGCCGCGACCGCGCGACAGACATATACGTCACCGGCCAGCCGACCATCGGGGCCCGCGAGGCCGAAGCTGATCACGTCGGTGGGCCGGTCGTGGCCAAGGTATTCACCGTTGAGCCGGCGCATGGAGACCGCGCCAAGAAACGTGACGGAGATGTCGGCATCGCGGCGTTCCCCGCGCAGCACGGCGTGGACCGCCCGCCGCACGGTGGCCCCGGCGAGCGCCGGCCGCCTGCCCGACACGCGTACGTCACCGCGGCCGCGCGACATGCCGGCGTCCTAGCCGCTCTGGTCTTCGGCGTAGGCGCGGATGATCTCGCGCACGAGACGGTGACGGACCACGTCGCTCTCATTCAGGTAGCAGAACGAGATACCGTCGATCCCGGGAAGGATCCGCTCGATCTGGATCAGCCCCGAGTCTTCCCGGTGCGGCAGGTCGATCTGCGTCTTGTCGCCGGTCACGACAGTGCGGCTGTTCGTGCCCAGGCGCGTGAGGAACATCTTCATCTGCGCGCCGGTGGCGTTCTGGGCCTCGTCCAGGATGATGAACGCGTCCGACAGCGTGCGCCCGCGCATGTAGGCGAGCGGCGCGATCTCGATCGTGCGGCTCTCCAGCGCTCGCTGCACCCGGTCGGCCGGCATCATGTCCTCGAGCGCGTCATAGAGCGGCCGGAGGTAGGGATCGACCTTCGCCTGCAGGTCGCCCGGCAGGAACCCGAGCGACTCGCCTGCCTCGACCGCCGGGCGCGCCAGGATGATGCGCTTCACCCGCTTCCGTGCCAGCGCTTCGACCGCCTTCGCCACCGCGAGGTACGTCTTGCCGGTGCCCGCCGGGCCGATGCCGATCACGATGTCATGCTTCTGGATCGTGTTCAGGTACTCGCGCTGTCCCGGCGTCTTCGGCACGATCGCGCGCCGCATGCCCGGCAGCACGATGCGCCCGTCGGAACCGCTGGCCACGAGCTCCGGCAGCTGTCCGTCGGATGCGAGCCGCTGCACATCCTCGGGCGTCACCGTCTCGCCCATCCGCGCGAGGTCGATCATGCCCTGCACCACCGGCGTCGCGCGCTCGAGCTGCTCGACGGTGCCGCCGATCGTCAGCGTGTCGCCACGGAACCCGACGCGCACGCCGAGCGACCGCTGCAGCTCGAGCAGGTTGGCGTCACCCACGCCGGCCAGCAGCAGTGGATCGGCGCCTTCAGCGGAGAGCCTGTGGGAGGAGTCGTCGCTCACCGCTCACTCCTTAGTTGAAGGTGCAACGCACTCAACTCCCGGTCCGACACCGGCGTCGGCGCCCCCTCGAACAGCGCGCGAGCCGCCGTGGTCTTCGGAAACGCGATCACGTCGCGCAGCGAGGACGCCCCGGACAGCAGCATCGCCACCCGGTCGAACCCGATCGCAAAGCCGCCATGGGGTGGCGCACCCGCCGCGAGGCCGTCGAGCAGGAACCCGAAGCGGCGGCGAACCTCGTCGCCACGAATACCGAGCAGGCTGAAGATCTTCTGCTGCAGCGCGGGGTCCGTGATGCGGATCGATCCGCTGCCCAGCTCATTGCCATTGTAAACCGCGTCATAGTGAAGGGCGCGGCACCGGAAGGGATCGCTGTCGAGGAATGGAATGTCCTCGATGTGCGGCGACGTGAACGGGTGGTGCACGAAGATGCGCTCACCCGTCGCCGGGTCCTTCTCGAACAGCGGGAAGTCGACGACCCAGCAGAACGCGTGCGGCATGGACGGCGTCACGCCCGGACGCCGCGTCAGCAGGGAGCGCACCGCGTGCAGCGCCGGTGACGTGACCGCATCCGCACCCGGCACTGCGACCAGCAGGTCACCATCGGCGCCGCCGATGCGGGCGAGCGTCTCCGGACCAATCGCCTTGACGCCCTGCCCCTCCCACGTTCCCACTGCGCGTCGCGCCCAGATCAGTCCGCCCGCACCCGACTCCTTTGCCGCCGAGGTCAGGCTGTCGATCTCCTTACGCGACGCGCTGCCAGCCCCAGCCGCGAGGATGCCCCGTACGCGACCACCCATGGCGATGGCGTCGTGGACGAATGGCGCGGCGTCCGACTGCACCTGCGGCGTCCAGTCCTGGATCTCGAAGCCGAAGCGCAGGTCGGGCTTGTCGATGCCGTAACGCTCCATCGCATCGCGATAGGACAGGCGCGGAAACGGCGCCGCGACCGTCTCGCCCGCTTCGTCCCACATCGCCACCAGCACGCGCTCGATGAACCCCTGCACGTCCTCCTGCGCCACGAACGAGGCCTCGAGGTCGATCTGCGTAAACTCGGGCTGCCGGTCGGCACGCAGGTCCTCGTCGCGAAAGCAGCGCGCGATCTGGAAGTAGCGGTCGTAGCCGGCCACCATCAGCAGCTGCTTGTAAATCTGCGGCGACTGCGGCAACGCATAGAACTCGCCTGCGTGCACGCGGCTCGGCACGAGGTAGTCGCGCGCACCCTCGGGCGTGGGTTTGGTGAGGATCGGGGTCTCGATCTCGAGGAAGCCGAGGTCGCTCAACGTGCGCCGTGCCCGCTGGGCCAGCTTGTGGCGCAGGAGCAGGCTGGCTTGGAGTTCGGGCCGGCGGAGATCGAGCACCCGGTTCTTGAGTCGAAGCTCCTCGCCTGGCAGCTCCTCTCCTTCCTTCCGAGCCACCGGGATGGCCGGTGTGACCGCCGGGCCAACCACGCGCAGGTCAGTAACGTGTACCTCGATGTCGCGCGTCGCCAGCGAGGAGTCGCGCGCCATCTCCGGGCGCATTCCCACCGTGCCCTCGACGAGAACCACCGATTCCGTGCCGGCGGCAGAGGCACGGGCCATCACCTCGGGAGCGGTCCACCGCGGGTCGCAGGAAAGCTGCACCATCCCGGCGCGGTCGCGCAGGTCGATGAACACCAGCCCGCCGAGGTCGCGACGACGGTGAACCCAGCCGCCCAGCCGCACGGTCTCGCCCACCTGGTCGCGCCCGAGCTCACCGCAGCGATGTGTGCGTAGCGCAGTCGCGGCCGACGGGTCCACCAGCATCGAATCTGTCACATGTGTCATGGCCCAAACGTAACCCACATCATGAGTTACGGCTACCGCACCCGGTTCGACCTCCTCCGCGCTGGAGATTCACCTTGTGGAAGCACGACGGGCCACGTGTGCGTCATGACTTGCTCTCCCGTTCAGGAAGGCGAGCG
This sequence comes from uncultured Gemmatimonadales bacterium, assembly GCA_963773095.1. Taxonomy (GTDB): domain Bacteria; phylum Gemmatimonadota; class Gemmatimonadetes; order Gemmatimonadales; family GWC2-71-9; genus JAGGAG01. The sequence continues at coordinate 207,181 of CAVYZY010000002.1, read as the reverse complement.
GATGCCAACCAGTTGGGCGCCCGCCGTTCAACATGTTATTCCGCCGGGGCTACTCGCCCGCCCCCGACTTCTGCTTCTTAACTTGCTCCATCACCTGCGTCAGGTTGTAGGTTGCCGGATCCTGCATCGGCGGGTAGGCGATATACGTCTCAAGCTCCTTGAGCCAGAGCGCCTGTCCTATCGGAAGCATGTTCCAGTCATAAACGTACGCACTCACCGGTCCCGCGAGCGCCCCGCCCATTCCGAATAGCGTCTTGATCTGATCGCCAAGCGCCGTCTCGAATGGATCGCGCTTGATGTTGTCCACCTGGGCCCAGTGATATGGGGCCGCACCGGCGATGAACCCTGACGGCGCGTCCGACACCATCGTGAAGTAGATCTTCCAGTTCTTGTACCGGACCGCCGACGGCTGCGAGCCCGAGTAGTAGAAGAACGTGTTCCGCGCTGAAGTGTCGGACTGGCCCTCGAGATACGCCCGCTGGTCCACCCCGTCGAGCGTCGTCTTGACGATGCCGGGATAGGATCCCGCCTCGATCTGCTTCTTGAGGCCGTCACCGGTCGGTCCCCCCGCGATATCGACAAACGTCGGCAACCAGTCGAGCGAGGCGAAGATCCCGCTCTTGACCGTTCCAGGCTTGATGTGCCCCGGCCAGCGGACGACGGCAGGGACGCGCATCCCGCCTTCCCAGGTGCTCAGCTTGCCGCCCTTGAAGGGCGTCGTGCCGCCGTCGGGGTAGGTGATCGTCTCGGCACCGTTGTCGGTAGTGAAGACGATGATCGTGTTGTCGAGCTGACCCATCTCCTCGAGTTTCTTCATCACGTAGCCGATGTTGTCGTCCATCTGCTTCATGCCGGCTTCGTTGACGCCCCAGTCCTTCCCGCCAGGCTCACCGACCATCGCCATGTACTTCTCATTCAGGACGGTGGTGATGTGCATGCGCGCCGGGTTGTACCACACGAAGAACGGCTTGCCGGTCTTCGTGGGGTCGTTGCGGCCGAGGAAGTCGATGACCTTCGCCGAGATCTCCTCGTCCACGCCCTTGGAGCGCTCCAGTGTGAGCGGGCCCTGGTCCCTGCAGGTCTGGTTCTTCGAAGTGCCGTCATTCGATGTGCACCAGAGCACGTTTCGCGGTGGGGTCAGGCATATCGTCGTCTTCGGGTCGACCGCTCCCGGCACCTCGGGGAGCCCCGGGATTGGCGTGTTCTTGCAGGGCGGCGCCACGGTCTGCAGCGTCGGGGTCTTGTTGATGTCGGGGAAGCTCACCCCCTGCATCGCATCGAGATGATAGAGGTAGCCCCAGAATTCCTGGAACCCGTGCGCCGTCGGCAGCGCGTCGGTGTGGTCGCCCAGGTGGTTCTTGCCGAACTCGCCGGTGTTATAACCCAGGTCGAGGAGGAACTTCGCGAGGGCCGGAGTGCCCGGGCGAAGGTACGACGGGCTCCCCGGGAGCTGCGGCGGAATCATACCGGTACGCAGCGGATGCATGCCGGTGAAGAAGGCGTTACGCCCGGCGGTGCAACTCTGCTCTGCGTAGTAGTGCATGAAGATCGCGCCTTCCTGCCCGATCCGGTCGATACTCGGCGTCTCGCCCACCATCAGGCCCCGATGATAGATGCTCGGCTGCATCCAGCCGATGTCGTCTCCCATGATGACGAGGATGTTGGGCTTCTTGGCTGTCTGGCCGGTCGCCGGCGCGGCCAACACACACAGCGCGACCGCCGTTAGAAACGGAGCTGCAGGACGAGTTCGCATGGCTTCATGACTCCATGAATGGTTCGACGCCGCGAGGGAGCGGTCAACGCGGAGGTCCGACCCAGGGCGCTCCGCAATTGGCACGTGAAAATCGGTTCATGCAAGGGTGAACGGCGAGTCCGTTACTCCGTTACACGAATGTCGCGAGACTTGTCACGCGAATGGAACTGATGGGACCAGGGAACGGCAGGCTGCAGATCCGCTTTGGAGCGTTGAATGCCGGAAACGTGACTCAGGGAGTTCCTTGACCGCCCGGACCCGGTCCCGGCCTGGGCCCCGGTCCATCCGTTGCACCCAACCACCCCCGCACCATTTCCGCGATGTGCTCTGCCGCGGGCGGGTCTAGATTCGCGGCCACCGCCAGGTCATATCCCCCCGGCAGGTCACCCTCCAGGACCGCATTGAGTCCGCCCGACCCGCCGGCGATGCCAATCCCGGCCGGCGGGCCTGCTGGCACCTTTCCCGCCCTGAGCGCCGCGATGAACTGCAGCATGTCCCCGACCGTCGAGTAACCACCGCCCGCTGCACTTCCCCGGCCGGGGAGCTCCGCTGTGTTCGGATGCACTGGTGCGTTCGGTGGTGCGTCCCCCTCGCCAGTGGTATACCCGATCGCGGTGTTGGGCGGCAGCGAATCCACCTTGTAGGACCCGGTGTACATCATGCCCGCCGGCGCGTAGATGTGGCGCCGGATGTAGGCGTAGTAGTCCTCGCCCGAAAGCCGCTGGATCAGGATCCCGAGAAGCACATAGCAGGCGTTGCAGTACCTGCGGCTGGTGCCGGGTGCGAACGCCTGCGGCTCGGACACGAAGAGTTGGAGATAGTCGTTGTTGTGCTTCACGTCGTGCCGGGTGCCCCCGGGCGGCGGGTCGAAGATGTTGCCTCCCAGCCCGGCCTGATGCTCCATCAGTTGCCGAATGGTGGCCTTGCGCGCCGTCGGGTTCGGATAGTCCGGCCAGTAGAACCCCAGCGTGGAGTCGAGGTTGATCTTCCCGGCCGCAGCGAGCTGCCGGATCGCTGTCGCGGTGAACACCTTGTTGATGGACCCGATGTTGAACTCGGTTTCCGCTGTGTTCGGGCGTTTCGTGGCCCGGTCGGCCATGCCGTACGCCCGCGCGAAGACCGTCTTTCCCCCGCGGCTCAACGCCGCCGCGCCGGAGAACTGCCCCGCGGCGGTGAGGGAGTCGAGTGTCCTGCCCAGGCGGGCGAGCAACTGGTCCTGAGGAAGCGATGGTGCCGCCTGGGCCGCGAGGCGCGGCGTCGCCAATAGCGACGCGGCGAGGAGTACGGCGAGTGGTCGAGTCATGGCTGCTAGATGCACACGACCTTCGGTCCGTCGCAAGGCCGCGTGTATCTTTGGGCATGAACGCCACAGTGCCCGGTGCATCCATCCTCGACCTGACACCAGCTGCCGCCCGCGCGCGACTGGCGGAGTGGGTCAGCGAGCACGGCCTGCCGGCTTACCGGGCCGAGCAGTTGGTCCGTCGGCTGTGGATCGCACCGGTCGCCAGCTGGGCCGAGGCCACCGAGTTGCCGAAGCCCCTCCGTGACGAACTGAACACCGCCCTTCCCCTGCTCCGCCTCGAGCCCGTCACGATCCAGCAGTCTCAGGATGGCACCACGAAGTATTTGTGGCGCCTGCACGACGGCGAGATGATCGAGTCAGTGCTGATTCCGAGCGGCGCCCGGCGCACGCTCTGCATCTCTTCGCAGGCAGGGTGCGCGCTGGGCTGCGTTTTTTGCGCCACTGGCACGATGGGATTCCGGCGCAACCTCACGGCCGCCGAGATCGCCTGTCAGGTGCGCGAGGTGGTGCTGCGCAACGCCGAGGACAAGCCCACGAACGTCGTGTTCATGGGGATGGGCGAGCCGCTGCTCAACTGGGCGGCAGTCGACATCTCGCTGACCATCCTCAACGACGAGGAAGGCTTCGGCATCGGCGCCCGGCACATCACGGTCTCCACCGTCGGCATCCTCCCCGGCATGGAGAAGCTCGCGGAGCGGCCGGAGCAGTTCCGGCTGGCCATCTCGCTGCACGCCCCGACGGCAGCCCGACGGCTTGCGCTCATGCCCATCGAGAAGAAGTATGATCTCGAGGCGGTGCTCAAGGCGGCGGCCAGCTTCCGCAAGCGCGTCACCTTCGAGTACGTGCTCATCGCCGGCAAGAACGACAGCGATGCCGACGCCGACAAGCTCGCCAAGCTCGCGGGCCGCCTGGGCGCCTTGGTAAACCTGCTGCCGCTCCACCCGGGTGGCGAGGGCGGACTCACGCCTGCTTCGCCCGCCCGGATTCGCGAGTTTGCTGATCGGCTCCGGAACCAGGGTATCGAGGCGCCCGTGCGGCGGAGTCGCGGCCTGGACATCAATGCCGCCTGCGGACAGCTGCGAGTCCAGATGGAGAAGAAGGAGCGCAGGATACCAACCTGAAAGGAGTGCCGCTGACATGACGCCTGCCTGTCTCGCCCAGCCGCTGCCGCCGGCCCCGATGCCATAGCGGTCGCGCGAAGCGGCCTGCCCCCCTACCCTTCACGCAGGCCGCTCACTCGCGTCGGTATCACCCTCGAGCCGGAGAGTGCCCATGCTGGTCCTCCAAGCCGTTCCCGCCGGAAAGCTCAACGCCTTCAAGCTGCTGCGCGCGCGCATCCGCGAAGCCAGCACCTGGTCCTGGAGCAACAAGGCCCGGACACGGCTCAAGCATGTGGCCAGGCCCAAGGGCGGGCACATCGAGGTGAGCAGCGCCGGCGGCGTGCTGGTGGCGCACATCAAGCCCAAGACGCCGAGCGACCAGTTCTACCTGACGGAAAAGTTCATCGGACGGCTCATCGGCTGGTTCGAGGGCGAACTGCTCTCGATCAACATCCAGTTTGTGCCCGATCCTCCGGCGCCGGCGCGGCGGCGGCGGCGCTGATCTCGCCGGTCCACCATGCTCACGGCAGCGCATGTCCGCGCGTCCATTGAACGGGCCGGTGCGGCACACTGGCAGGCGCTGGTGGATCACCACGAGCAAGCGTATCCGCGCCCCTGCCCCACCCCAGGCGCGATCTGCCATTTCGAGGCCGAGCGACTCAACCAGATGGGCTGGGGCGAGGGGCGCGGCCCGCTGTTCGAATCGCGCGTGCGCCGCGTGCGCGACGCGGTGGAACTGATCCACGGGTTTCACCATGCGGACAGCTCGGTGCCCGAGTGGACGCCGGCATTCACAAACTACGAGCCGGAGCCAATGCCCGGGTGATGCGGCCCCTGCGCTGGCCTGCGGTGCACCTCATGGCGCTGGTGCTGTCGATAGCACCGGCGACCGTCACGCAATGATGCTGCGCGCCCTGGTCGCCTGGTGCGTGCTCATGGTCGGCGCCGTGCTCAACGGAACGTTTCGCATCAGCGTCCTGAACCCCCGTCTCGGCGAGAGCCTCGGGCACGTGATCAGCACCATCATGCTGTGTGCGCTGGTCCTCTTGCTCACCGGCCTGCTCATTGGCTGGATCGGCCCCGGGTCCAGCCGTGATGGGCTCCGGGTCGGCGCCCTCTGGCTGGCACTCACGCTCGCCTTCGAGCTCGGTTTCGGGCATTTCATCGCGAAGAAGCCATGGCACGTGCTCCTGGCCGACTACAATGTCGCCGCGGGTCGCGTCTGGATTCTCGTGCTGCTGACGACGCTGTTTGCGCCCCAGCTCCTGGGTCGCGCGAGAAAGGTCTGGTGACGGATGGGTGCTACGGCGGTCGCGGTCATGATTCGTCACGAGAAGGACATCGTGAAGGTGTTCCAGTCAGCCGGTGCCACGAGCGCCGCGACGGCAAAGCCGCTTGGGGCGCTCGGGCTGGACGAATCGCGTCATTTCGAGCGACTGCATCGGCACGAGGTGATCCGGAAGGGAGCGCCCGGAACGTGGTACCTCGACCAGGATGCGTGGAATGCGCGCGGGCAGCGGCGGCGGCGGGTGGGACTCGTGCTCCTGGCAGTATCCCTCTTTGCGCTGGCACTGGGGCTGGGACTCCTCCCGTCCGGCCCGCGCTGACGTGACCGCGTGACGCGCGGCGGCGCGGCCTTCACCGATCACTTCGCGAGCGTCGCCGAACAGTACGCTCGCTTCCGTCCCGGCTATCCACCAGCCCTCTTCGAGTTTGTCACCGCGCACTCGCCGGACACGGACCTGGCCTGGGATTGCGGCACCGGCACCGGCATCGCGGCGCTCGCGCTGGCAGAGAGGTTCCACGCCGTGGTCGCGACCGACGCGAGTGCGGCACAGCTCGCCAAGGCGCCGCGCCATTCGCGGGTCACGTACCGGGTGCTGCGCGAGGGCCAGTCGGCAATCGCCGACGGCGCGGCATCGCTCGTGACGGTCGCGCAGGCGGCGCACTGGTTCGACCTCGATGCGTTCTATCGCGAGGTCGATCGGGTGCTCAAGCCCGGCGGCGTCGTGGCCATGTGGTGTTACGGGATTCTGTCCATTGATGACCGCGTCGACGCGGTGCTGCATCGGTTTGAGCACGAGCGCGTGGGACCGTACTGGCCCCCCGAGCGACGCCACATCGACGCCGACTACCGCACGCTGCCATTTCCCTATGCGCGCATCGACACCCCGGCGTTCGCCATGGAGGCGATGCTGACACGCGCGGCGCTGCTGGGATATCTCGGGAGCTGGTCGGCGGTGAGCCGGTATCGCACGGCCACTGGCGTGGACCCGATCCCGGCGCTGGAGGCGGAACTCGCGCCGCTCTGGCCCGGGGAGCGCGCGCGGCAGGTGCGGTGGCCGCTGACCGTCGTTGCCGGACGGGCGGCTGAGCGCGCGCCGCATGCCGGCGGAGAACCCGGTATACTCCGGTAGCAACTACGCTGGAGTCTCCGATGAAATCTCTCGCCTACAAGGGCTTCGCGATCACCGCGCGGACCTACCAGGTCCGCGGAACGGGACGCTGGACGCTGGACTTGCTGATAAGCCGGCGTGAGGTGCTGCGCGCTTTCAGTCGATCGACGACCTATCCCACCGAGGATGCCGCGGTGGCGGGGTGCTGCGAGCTGGGACGGCGGATCATCGACGGGAGTGAGCGGGACTGTTCGGTGGACGACCTGGCCTGACCGGTGGCAATCACCGCAAGCGTGCTTCAGGGGACGAAGCGCGCCCGCTGCTCGGGCGTGGGTACCGGACACGAATCGTAGTGCCCGAACAGGCGGTACCGGTGGCGAGCGAAGAGGTCGTACCCCCAGTCCCGCACGGCGGATGGCACGAGCTTGAGGATTGTTGCCGCGCGCCAAGGCCCGCCGAGATAATCCGCGATTGCCAGGACCGCCGCCGAGCGCACCGAGACGCGGGGCCCACCCGCGTCATCAACGCCTTCGACGAGGATGAGGGAGTCGACCTCCCGCAGTTCGGGCCGCTGCCGGAAAATGCCCGCGGCAAACTCGCCCTGCAGCGGCGCAAACATCATCGAGCCGGCAGGATCCCGGGCCAGGATGAACTGCACCGATCCATCGCAGAACCCGCACAGCCCGTCGTATAGCAGCACCGGCATCCTGCCCACCTCCCAAAAACACAACGACCCGGCAGTGCTCTGGGCACCGACCGGGACGATGGTTCTGGCAGATTGATCACCCGGTCTGCCCCGGGGCCCCGAAGGGCTATGTTCACTGGCAATAACAGTAACAGGGACCGGCGCTAAGCGGTAGTCCCTGCCCCTCGCAGCTCCCGCGCGCCCCGCGCGGCAAGCAGTTCGAGCACTTCCCTTCGGTTGCTGTGCACGGTCAACACCAGCAGGTCGCCCTCCCGTGCCCAACTGAGCGCCTTGTCCACGGCGGACACTTCACTGGCAGCGAACTCGATCGCGCCCTCCGGCAGGCCGAGGCGACGGAACTCACCAGCCAGGAGCCCGGGGATCTCGCCCGCGGCGCGGCCCCGTCGATAGGCGTCCATCTCCTTCAGGATCACGTGGTCGACCCCGATCGGCCAGGCACTGCGCGCCAGCCCGCGAATGGACTCGTCGTCACGGTTCCCGGCCTGTCCCAGCACCAGCGCGCGCCGCCCCGCGGGGAGGGCGCGTGCGACCGCGGCCAGCGCCTGCATGCCATGGGGATTGTGGGCGTAGTCGAGGAGGATCCGCACGCCGTCGAGCTCGTAGAGGTTGGCCCGTCCCGGGTTGTCGGTGTTCAACTGCCCGAACGTGGCCAGCGCGGCCCGGACGGCATCTGGTGGACACCCAAGGCACCAGCCGGCGAGCGAGGCCGCGAGCGCGTTCGCCACGTTGTGCACCGCTGAGCCGTGGAGCGTGACCGGTGCGTCGTCCACGCGCAGGAGGTCGATACGCTCGCTGCCCCGCAACAGGACGAACCTGCCGCCGCTCACCGTTGCCACCTCACATCCCGACGCCACCGCGCTCCGCAACTTCGCGCTGCCTGAATCGACGCCAAACCAGGCTACCGGTGCTGCGATGTCCCTGCCATGCTCGACCAGCGCCTCGTCCTCCGCGTTGAGAACGACCCTCCCCCGCGGACCGATGACCCTGGTGACGACCAGCTTGGTCGCGACGAGCCCGGAGAGGTCGTGCACTCCATACTCGCCGAGGTGGTCGGCCGCCACGTTGGTGATCACTGCCACGTCGGCACGTGTGACGGCGAGTCCCCGCCGCAGGATCCCGCCTCGCGCTGTTTCCAGGACGGCCGCGTCGATGCGGTGGTCCCGCAGCACGAGGCGCGCGCCGTCAGGTCCCGAGTAGTCGCCCTCGACGATGCGCTCACCGTCTATCAGCACTCCGTCGGTGCTGCTCCAGCCCGGATGCCGGCCTTCGGCCCGCAGCATCGCGGCAAGCAGCCGCACGGTCGTGGTCTTCCCGTTGGATCCCGTGACGAGCGCCAGCGGCACATCGTGAACCCCCGACCAGTCGATCGCCCCGGCGTCGGGGACCGCCGCCAGCGGGAACGTGCGCGAGCCGCTGCCCATGCCGATTGTGGCCGATTCATCGTCGGCGAAGAACGCCACCTGGCGGGCCCGCGCGGCAGCGGCCAGGATCAGGAGGGCCGGCTTCCGCTCCGCCTCGATGAGCTGCCTGATGCGGGTGCGCGCGTCGGTCATCGCTTCGGCGGCCGGGCCCCCGGCCTCCTCGAGCGCCCGGGCCCATGCCCACTCGTTGATCTCGGTAGCGGCGAAGAGCATGTCGACGGGCGCTTCGAAAGCGAGGCTGGCACCGCCAGTCAGGAGAAGCACTCGCGGTGCTGCGGGATCCCATCCGAGGCTGGCCAGCATGGATTGCAGGCCGGCGGTCCACGCGGCGATCAACTGGTCGCGCTGTTCCCCTGCAAACTCGACATCGAGCACCGCCCCGGCCCGGTCCATGAGCCGGCTCGGGCCCAGCAGGCGGCGCGAGTCAACGACGCTGGCGTGCTCAATCATCCGACTCGCGCGCGAGCCGCACGCCGCGCTCATCACGCACGAGCAGGTCCCCGTCGAACGCCGGCGCGTCAAACGGGAGCGGCGCCGACGCCGGCTGGTCGCGGGCAACCGCGGCCGCACCATTGGTCGCCCGGGCGGCAGCCGGCGTGTTACTGGCGGCCGAGACGCGCGGCGTCGACCCATCCACCTCGGGCACGAAGTGCAGGATCTGCTTCCACGTCCGGGTCAGCGCGTCGGCGAAGATGAGGACGAGGTCGCCCTCGCGCGCCACCTGGAGGGCGTGGTCCACCGCCTCTACTTCATCGGGAATCATGACGATGCTCGCCTCGGGCACGCCCCGCTCCAGCAGCGCCTTGCGGAGCATCTGTGGCACCTCGGAGGCATCGCGGCCCCGGCGCTGGTCATCGCGCCGGCAGATATAGAGATCGAAATGACCTGCGGCGACGTAACCGATTTCCATGATGTCGATATCACGCCGGTCGCCCGGCGCCGCCAGCACGACGATGCGCCGGCCCTTCACATCGAGGCGCTCCACCAGTTCCACCAGCATCTGTACGGCATGCGCGTTGTGGCCGTAATCGAGGATCACCCGGAACGGGTGCTCGTTGAACACGTTCATCCGGCCAGGGGCCTGGAAGAACGATGTGTCGAACGTGCGGAGGCCGTGGCGGATGTTCTCGAGCTTTTCGCCCATGGAGAACGCCATTGCCGCAGCGAACATCGCATTCTGGACGTTGTGCACCGCGCGTCCCTCGAGCGTGGCCGGGATGAGGTGCGTCCAGAGCAGCGGGATGTGGGCGCCGCGATCGTAGATCGTGATCATCTGGCCCTTCATGGCCGTCTCGAGCACCACGCCCCGCCCACCGGCCGAGATATGCTCCCGCACCAGCGGATGCGCCGGGTTCATCGTCACGTAGCAGACGTACTTCGCCTCGGTGTAATCTGCCATCTTGAGACAGAGCGGGTCGTCGGCGTTGAGCACTGCGGTATCCCGGGCCGTCTCGACGATGATGCGCTTGACCCGCGCCAGGTCCTCGAGCGTGTCGATGCCCTTCATGCCCAGGTGATCGGACTTGACGTTGAGCACCGCGCCCACGTCGCAGTGGCGCACACCCATGCCGGCGCGCAGCAACCCGCCGCGCGCCGTCTCGAGCACCGCCACGTCGACGAACGGGTCGCTCAGCACCATGCGCGTGGCCACCGGCCCCGTCATGTCCCCCTCCACGGTGCGCTGGCCATCGACGTATACGCCGTCCGTGGTCGTGAGCCCGACGTGATGCCCGGCGAGCTTCATGATGTGGGCGAGCATGCGCGCCGTCGTGGTCTTGCCGTTCGTGCCGGTCAGCGCCGCGATGGGAATCCTGCTCGGGCTGCCGGGCGCGAAGAGCATGTCGAGCACCGGCCCCGCGACGTCGCGCGGCCGGCCGCTCGACGGCGCCATGTGCATGCGGAACCCCGGAGCGGCATTCACCTCGCAGATGGCGCCGCCAACGTCCTTGTAGCTCTCGGAGATATCGGGGCTCAGGAAGTCCACTCCGCCCACGTCGAGCCCGATCGCGCTGATGGCGCGCACTGCCATCTCCACGTTGTCAGGATGCACGATGTCGGTGACGTCTTCTGCCGTGCCGCCGGTCGACAGGTTGGCCGTGGTACGGAGGTACACGATCTGGCCCGCCTCCGGAACGGAATCCCGGCTGAGGCCATGCTCCTCCAGCAGGCGCTCAGCCTGGTAGTCGAAGTCGATGCGGGTGAGCACCTTTTCGTGGCCGACGCCACGCCGGGGATCGCGGTTCACCTCGTCCACCAGCTGGGTGATCGTCTGCCGGCCATCGCCCACGACGTGGCCGGGCATCCGCTTGGACACCGCGATGAGTTCCCCGTTGACCACGAGCATGCGGTGGTCGTGTCCCACGACGAACTTCTCGACGATCACGCTGCGACTGATCGCCTGCGCCACCCGGAAGGCGGCGATAACCTGATCGGCATCGGCGAGGTTGATAGAGACCCCGCGGCCATGGTTGCCGTTGTAGGGCTTCACCACCACCGGATATCCGATCCGCGACGCGGCCGAGACGGCGTCGGACTCGCGCTGCACCAGGCGCTGCTGCGGCACCGGGAGGCCGAGGTTGCCGAGGATCTTGTTGGTCTCCTCCTTATCGGAGGCGAGCTCCACCGCAATGTTGGACGTGCGGCTCGTGACCGTGGCCTGGATGCGCTGCTGGAACCGGCCGTGCCCGAACTGGATCAGGCTCTGGTCGTTGAGCCTGATCCACGGGATGCCGCGCTCCTCGGCCGCCCGCACGAGCGACATGGTGCTCGGCCCGAGGTTGCGACGCTGCGCGAAGCGGATGAAGCTGTCGCGCTCTTCGGCAAAGTTGAACGGCTCGCCCGGCGACTCGACCACCATGTCGGCGGCCAGTGCGGGCGGCAGGAGGCTCCGGAGGAGGCGCATCGCGAAGGCCGCGGCCTCGAGGCCGACGGTCTGCTGCTCGTACTCGAACACGACGTGATAGACGCCGGGAAGGTCCGCGCCCCGCGTCTTTCCGAACGACACATGGTGGCCGGCAAGCGCCTGCAGTTCGATGGCGACGTGCTCGAGGATGTGGCCCATCCAGGTCCCCTCGTCCTCCGTGAGCCGCCGCACGAAACCGCCCGGCTCGCCGTACGAGCACCCATGCTCCCGGAGGCCCGGCAACACGCCCAGCAGGCCCTCGATGAAGGGGGACCCGAGGCGGGTCGAGGGCCAGTCCTCGAGCGCGCCGAGATCTACTTCCAGACGGATGACCGGGAAGAGCGCGTACACGCTCGGCCCGACATAGACCGAGCGATCGAGGATTCGCATGGGGCAAGTCCCTCGGCGTCAGCCCCGCCCGGTGGCAGCCGGCGGCGCGTGCGCCTTTCGTCGGTGAAGATCGTAGCCGGCGCCACGCACAAGCACGTGAAGCCGCACCCCGATCAGGCAGATCGGATCGCCCTTTTCCGCCTGGTCCATGGAGGAGTACTCCACGTCGGCGGGATCGATGATGGTGATGGCACTGCTGCCGACCACTTCGAGCGTGTCATCGGGCCCGATGAAGGCCGCGGTGTCCTCGTCCAGGCCCAGCCCGATGGCGAAGGGATTGTAGGCGAGAGCCGTCAGCAGCCGTCCCAGCCGGTCGCGCTGCCGGAAATGTTGGTCGATAACCACGCGATTGGTAAGACCCAGGCCCGGGGAAAGGGTCACGTCGCCCGAGTGGGGCGTGGCACCTTCCTCACCGCTGGCGATCATGTGCTCCGACAGGAACGCCGCGCCGGCAGAGGTGCCGGCAACGTGCAGGCCCGCGGCGCTGAGCCGCCGCAGGGCCCGCGCGACGGAGGTTCCCCCGAGCGTGGTGGCAAGTCGCAGCTGGTTTCCGCCGGTGAGGAATACCCCCCGGGCATTTTCCAGTGTGGCCAGCCCGTCCGCGTCCTCGCAGTCGGCCCGCGTCTCGAAGTCGAGTATGTCGACCCGCTTGGCACCCAGCTCCCTGAAGAGCGTCTCGTAGCGCTCTCCCGTATCGGCGAGGCTCGACGCGGTCGGTATCACGACGATGCGCGCATCGCGCCCCCCGCACAGCCTCACGAACCGCTTCAGGATGAGCGGGCTGCCGATCTTCGATTCGGCGCCGCCCACCGGGATGATGAAACCGCGCACATCGCCCTCCACTGACTTTGCCGGGCTCACGAATCCTCTTTCTCAAAGGGTCCCTGGATGCGGGGCTGTCCATTGAACCGGTGCCAGCACCCGCGCGCCATGACGTGCGCCACCGCATTGTCCGCCGCCAGCACCACCAGGTCGGCATCCGCCCCGGTATTCAGGCGGCCCTTTCCACCGAGCCGCAGCAGCGCGGCGACGTTGCTGGTAAACGGGGCCAGCACCTGCTCGAGCGGGCGCCCGCGCGCCAGGAGCGCGCGCAGCGTCCCCATCAATGCGCCGGGCGCGCCCACGTCCATGCCCGCGACACGCCCGTCACCGTCGAAGCGTGGCAGGCACCCGCCCCCATCGGAACTGACCGTCACGCGTTCCGGGGCCAGGCCCGCGTCCCAGTAGCGCTCCAGCGCGTCTTGCGCGGCCCATGCATCCTCACCGTCCTCGACCGGGAACGCGGTAATGTCGATGCACGGTCCGCGCGCGACGAGTTCCATGGCTTCATCGAAGAGTGCCCGCCGCCGGTTGACGTGCGTCGGGTTGAAGACCCGGGCGGGCAGCTCACTCGCGTCGAGCGCCTGCCGGATCAGGTCCAGTCCGCGCGGGCCGTCGCCAACGTGGAGGTGCACGATGCCCGCCTTCCCGCTCATCAGTCCGCCGACGTGCGCCTCGGACGCGATGCGGAGCAGGTCGTCCAGGGTGGGCTGGCTCGATCGATGGTCACTGATCGCCACTTCGCCCACCCCGATGATTTCCTCGATGAGTGCGATGTCGCCGCGCACCGTGCCGGTGAGCGTCGTGGGCGGCAGGTGGTATCCCCCGGTATGGCACCAGGCAGAGAACCCCAGCTGCCGGAGCCCCCGCGCAACCGTGACGAGTTCCGCCGTGGTGCGCACGGCGTCGTCGGTGCCGAGGACTCCGACAGCGGTAGTGATGCCGGCGGCGGTGAGCGCCGTGACCTTGAGGGGCGGAACCCGGGTGTGCGGTCCTGCTTCGCCGCCGCCCCCCGTGAAATGCACATGCCCGTCGATGAGGCCGGGGATGACGCGCAGGCCGCCGAGGTCGACCTCTTCCACCCCGAGCGCCGCCGGCAGCTTCGGGAGGACCGGAGCCGTGGCGACGATTGTTCCGCCGGCGATGAGCAGATCCTGGCGGCCGAGCCGCTCAGGAGCGTACAGCTCCGCCTGACGGAGGATGATCATCGGTGACAGCGGGTGCTCCGGGAAGGTGTGGTTCAAATTTACCCAGGCGAACCTGCGGCGTGTAGGTTGCGGACGGCCGGACCAGCCTCCTTCGCCCCGATGGCCAGCCGCTTCCGTTGTCGCGCCGTCCGGAAGATCTTTCATGCGTGCTCATCGGAACCCGCGCTCTCCTCGTCCCGTTGCTCCTCACAGCCTGCCAGGGTGTCACCGGCAATTCGGCGGAGCGCGTTGCGTTTGGCCTGCGGGAGGGCGCCAACCGTCTCGGCCAGTCGGGCAAGGCGGCGGATTCCATCACGGTGCGGGTCCCGGCGCGTACCTGGCCGAACGGGTGCCCCGGTGCCTACCGGCTCCAGCTGCTCGCCGATACGACCAAGGTCGGTGGAATTGTCGTTTCGTGCCTGCCCAGGGGCAAGCAATACGCCACCGCTTACGCCAGGCGCTTCGTGCAGACACCGGTGACCCTGACGGTGGAGCGGCAGGCAGGTCAACCGGTGGATATCCTGCTGCGGAAGCGCGGCAAGGCCGTCGAGGTCGGCGGGTTCGAGCAGCCCTGAGCCGCGGTCCGGGCGCGTCCTGCCCTGCCGGCTATGTGCCGGGAATGGCCATGGCGCTGAGGAGCGCGCGATACCGCGGATCCTCGCGCAGCGGATCCCACAGCGGATCCACCTTCATGTACACGATCCATCCCCTCCGCTCAACCCGGCTCTGCTCCGCGAATGCAAACGCCTCGTCCCCAAGCCCCAGTGCCAGTGCCAGCTTGGCGCGATCGGTCGGGGAGACGTAGCGCGAGCCACTCATCGTCATGAATCGCTCCCTGATCGCTTCCGCCTCCGGTCGGCGACCCTGAAGCACGTAGGCGCGGCCAAGCACGGCGAGCAGCGCGGTGTCCTCGGGCGCGAGGTTGAGCCCGTCGCGCAGCGTGGCCTCCGCCTCGGCCGGGCGCCCCGCCTGGTTGAGCACCATCGCGAGGACCAGGATCGTCTCCAGCGCCGTGGGATTCATGGCGAGGGCCCGGCGCAGGTGCTCGACGGCCTGGTGCAAATCGCGCACGTAGAAGTGCAGCCAGCCGAGGCCGCGGCGCACCGAAACCGACGCCGGATCGAGCTCGACGGCGCGCTCCCCCGCGCGGAGGGCCTCGCCCAGGCGTCCCTGGGACGCGAGCAGCCAGGCGTACCACTGGTGGGCCGAGGCGTAGTTGGGGTTGGCGTCGATGGCGCGCCGGAACTCACGCTCGGCAGCTGCCCAGTCCCAGTCATGGATGAACGTGACCCACGCCAATGAGGTATGGGCCTCCGCAAGGCCGTCGTCGAGCGCGATGGCGCGTCGCGCCAGTTCCTTCGCCCGCTCGAACCCCTCCGCGACCGGGCCGTTGCGGTAGTCCACGCCGATGGCGTAGGCATCGGCGAGCCCGCTCCAGGCGAGCGCGTAGCCGGCATCCTCGGCGATCGCCTGCTCGAAGAAGGAAATCGCCTGACGCATCCCGTCGGAGCTGCGCAGGTTCCAGGCGAAGCGGCCGCGCAGGTACAGGTTGTAGGCCTTCGGATTCTCCGTATAGCGCTTCGGCACCGGCTCGCCCAACTCACCCAGCAGGCGCGAGCGCAAGGTCCGGACGATGGTGGCAGTGATCTCGTCCTCGATGGCGAAAATGTCCTCGTCGTCGCGGTCGAAGCGCTCGGACCAGAGCAGCCGCCCATCGGCGGCATCGCTCAGTTGGGCCGTGAGCCGGATGCGGTTGCCCGCCTTCCGCACCGTTCCCTCCAGCACGGTTCCCACCCCGAGCAGGGCACCGAGGCTGCGGACATCCTCCTTCCGCCCCTTGAGCGCGAACACCGAGGTGCGCGAGGCGACCCGGAGCCCCCCGACATTGGCGAGCGCGCTGATCAGCTCGTCTGTCATGCCGTCGCTCAGGTACTCGTTGTCGGGATCGCTGGTGGCGTTGATGAACGGCAACACCGCGATCGCGCGCCGGCGGGTCGACGCGCCGGCAGCCTCGACCTCACGCGGGCGTGCCACGAGCGCGTCGGCCCAGTCGGCTGCGCTCTCGAACCGTTCGGCCGGCTCCTTCGCCATGGCGCGCAGGAGCGCCCCATCAACCGGCCAGGGAACGTCGGGGCGCACCACCCGGACCGAGGGCGGCGGTTCCACCACGTGACGGAGCATGATTTGCCGGGCAGTGCCGCTGAACGGAGCGTGCCCTGCGAGCATCTCGAACAACACACAAGCGGTGGCATACTGGTCGGTGCGACCGTCAAGTTCCCGCTCACCGGCGGCCTGCTCCGGGCTCATGTACGCGGGAGTGCCGACAGCGAGTCCGGGCGCAGTTGACGTGTCGTCGGTGCTGCACGCCTCTCGCAGTGCCATGGCCACGCCGAAGTCGGCGACCAGGGCGCCGCCCTCGTGCAGCAGGATATTCTCGGGCTTGATGTCGCGGTGCACGTACCCTTGCCGATGGGCATAGTCGAGCGCGCGCGCCACGGTGCCCGCAATCCGGACCGCGTCGGCGACCGGCAGGCGGCCCTCCCGCTTGAGCCGGTCGCGCAGGGACTCGCCCTCGATGAGGGGCATGACGTAATAGAGCAGTCCGTCAGCCTCGCCCGAGTCGTGTACCGGCACGATCTGCGGATGGGTGAGCCGGGCGGCAATTCGGATCTCGCGCTCGAACCGGCTGGCCTCCAGGTGCATCGGGCGCCCGGCGGCGAACACCTTGATCGCGACCATGCGGTCGAGCCGGAGGTCGTGCGCCAGGAACACCGTGGCCATGCCGCCCCGGCCGAGCTCGCGCTCGACGCGATAGCGCCCCGCCAGGGCGCGGTTAAGGCGCTCCAGCATGGAAGGCGCGACGGTCTGGTCGTCGGGTATCACGGAAAGGCCATCGCCTTCAGCAGCGCCTCGAACCGGGGGTGCCCGCGCAACGGGTCGAGCCGGGGCTCGACCCGCAGCAGCGCCATCCAGTGCGTCCGCTCCATGTACCCCCGTTCCAGGGCATCGATGGCCAGCTCGAACTCACCAAGGGCCGCGTGAACCACGGCCAGGTTGAACGAGGATACGTACTGGCCCGATGCGAGGGTCTGCACCTCGGCCAGCAACTCGCGCGCAACGGGCTCTCGCCCCGCTCCCGCTTCGGCCACCGCGAGGCCCGACAGGCTGAGCGCGTTGCGGCGCGTCAGCCGCGCCGCCTCCGCGAAGCTCTGGGCGGCCCGATCGAATTCCCGCTGGCCGAGCAGTGCCTGGCCCACCCACAGGTGCCCCACGACGCTGTCTGGTTCGATCTCGAGCGCGCGGCGCGCATGCAGTTCGGCGTCCTCGTAGCGGCGGGCGAAGTAGCACCCCCATCCGAGCGCTGCCGTCTTGACCCCCGAGATCGGGTCGAGTTCGACCGCCTGGGAGAACGCAGCGATACCCTCGTCGAATCGTCCCATCAGCGTCAGGTAGTTGCCGTACCACTGGAGGGCCGTGGAGTGCCCCGGATTGAGCCGCAGCACGCGCTGGAACTCCGTGGCCGCTGCGGCCCAGTCCCAGTCGTGGTACATGTAGACGTACGCGAGCGCCGGGTATGCATCCGCGAGCCCGGGCTCGAGCGCGAGGGCCCGCTCTGCCGCGGCGCGGGCACGCGGAAACGCGTCCGCCGGCCGCATCGCTTCGTAGAACCCGAGGATGACATAGGAATCGGCGAGCCCGACATGCGCCATGGCGAACTCCGGATCATGTTCCAGGGCCCGCTCGAACTGGGTCAGGCCGAGCCGCAGGGCTTCCACCGTACGTCGATTCCACAGCTGGCGGCCGCGGAGGTAGCAGGTATACGCCGCGAGGTTGCGCGTTGGGGGACGACTGGAGACGGGCTCCGCCGGTCCGAGAAGCTTGACCCGCAGGGTCCCGACAATGGCGCGGGCAATCTCCTCCTGGATAGCGAAGACGTCATCCAGCTGGCGGTCGAACGTGGCCGACCACAGCTGGTAGCCGTCGGTCACATTGACCAGCTGCGCCGAAACCCGCAGGCGTGAGCCGGCGCGCCGCACGCTTCCCTCCACCACCGCGCCGACGCTGAGCCGGGCGCCTATTGCGCGGACATCCTGCGCCAGTCCCTTGAAGGCAAATACCGACGTGCGGGACACCACACGCAGGCCCTCGATCTTGGCGAGCGCATTGATCAGTTCGTCCGTCATGCCATCGCTGAAGTGGTCGTCATCCCCGTCGGCGCTCAGGTTGATGAACGGCAGCACCGCGATCGAGCCCGGCCGGGAGCCGTCTTCAGTACTGCTCCTTCCCGCCAGCGCGTGGCCGAACTCCGCCGCAGTCCCGAACCGATCGTCGGGCGCCGGCGACAGGGCGCGATCCACGGCCCGCGCCACCGGCTCGGGCACCTCCGGCCGCAGTGCCGTAAGCGGCGGAGCCGACTGGGTGATGCGCCGCGCGAGCGCGGCACGCGCATTGAGACCGCTGAACGGGGCGGTGCCCCCGAGCATTTCGTACAGCACACAGCCCAGGCTGTAGATGTCCGCCCGGCCGTCCACCGCCGAGTCGCCGGCCGCCTGTTCGGGGCTCATGTACGCCACCGTGCCTATCGCGAGGCCGGTTTCCGTTAGGTGCGGTCCGCCTTCGGATTCGAGGAAGCGCCCGATCCCGAAATCGGCGAGCAGCGGCCCCCCCTCGTGCAGCAGCAGGTTCTCGGGCTTCACGTCGCGGTGCACCACGCCGTGTCGATGGGCGTAATCGAGTGCGGCCGCCACGCCGCGCGCGATGCTGATCGCCTCCTCGACCGGCAGGGGACCGGTGCGGTCCAGGCGGCGCCTCAGCGATTCGCCCTCCACGAGCGGCATGGCGTACCACAGCAGGTCGCCGGCATTGCCGGAATCGAACACCGGCATGATGTGGGGATGCTGCAGGCGGGCGGCAAGGCGGATCTCGCGGAAGAAGCGCTCGGCCCCGCGCGAACTTGCCAGTTCGGGGCGCATCACCTTGAGCGCGACCGGGCGGTCGTGGCGAAGGTCCTGCGCGAGATAGACCGTGGCCATGCCGCCGCGGCCGAGTTCCCTCTCGACGTGATATCGCTCGGTCAGCGCCTCGTTCAACTGGTCCAGCGTCGTCGCCACCTCTGCTTCCTCCGCCCAGGTGGCTCAACTTAGCAGCGCCGTCAGCCCGAAGGCATCCTCCGCCACACGACTCAGCCGGTTGCGCCGAATCCCGCCGCGATCGTGCTGATCGACAGCAGCAGCGCCGAGAGCACTTCCTTCCGTTCGGCCTCGTCGCTGGCGCCACGGAACTGGCGGATGAACTGCACCTGCTGGCGGCTCACCTGGTTGAGCACGGGGAGCCGGCGGCCGAGGCGGCGCAGGAAGCGGGGAAACTGCTCGGCGGGGGTGGTGGCCCCGGTAACCCGCAGCACCATCTCGCGCGTCCGCTCGTACTCGTCCAGGATCAGCCGGTAGATCGCCTCGCGCGGCTCCGCTTCGGGCACCAGCGACGCGAACTCGCGCGCGATGTCGAGGTCCACGTAGGTCAGCGTCTTCTCCACCTCGTCCATGATCAGCCGGAAGAGGCGGGAGTCCCGGTACATCCTGCCGATCAGCGCCTCGCCCCGGGCCCCGCGCACCTCGAGGAAAGTGGCGAGCCCGCTGCCGACGCCAAACCACCCCGGCACGAAATGGCGGTTCTGCGACCAGGCGAACACCCACGGGATGGCGCGGAGGTCGGAGAGCGAGCGCGCCCCGAACCGCCGTGCGGGTCGCGATCCGAGATTGAGCAGCGCCAGCTCGTCGAGCGGGCTCGCGGCCTGGTAGTAGGTGAAGAGATGCGTGTGCTCGACAAAGCGCCGGTACGCCGCCTGCGCCGCCCCCGACAGCGCTTCCATCGCCTCATCGAACTCGCCCACCGGCGCCAGGGCCTCCTCACGCTCCGACTTGAGCGTGTGCACCATCACGCTCGACGCGAGCAGCTCGCACTGGTACTGCGCCGTGCCGCGGTTGGCATACTTGTAGGAGACGACCTCCCCCTGCTCCGTGATCCGCATCCTGCCCTGCACCGATCCGGCAGGTTGTGCAGCGATGGCCCGCCCGAGCGGTGCGCCGCCGCGACTGACCGATCCTCCGCGCCCGTGGAAGAACACCAGTGGAACACCCGACTCCGTACCCACACGCGTGAGCTTCCGTTGCGCCTTGCTGAGTTCCCAGTTGGAGGTGAGGAAGCCCCCATCCTTGTTGGAGTCGGAGTAGCCGATCATCACTTCCTGCACGCCACCCTGGCTGCGGACACTGCGGCGCACCACCGGGATCGCGAGCAGGTCCCGCATGATGGCGGGCGCCCGCTGCAGGTCGTCAATGGTCTCGAACAAGGGCACGATCGGGAGCGAGCAGCGTTCGACCGCCGCAAGGTCGGCGAAGAGGCCACCTTCCTTGGCCAGCAGGAATGCCCCCAGCATGTCGTTCACCGAGCGCGTCATGCTCAGCACGAAGCTTCCGAACGCCTCCCGGTCCACCTGGTCCCGCTGCTCGGCCACGAGGCGGAACATCCCCAGCGTCTCGTTCTCGTCCGCCGGCAGCACCACCGGCGCCTCATCGGGCCGGCGGGGGCGGGCCAGCTCGGCGACCAGCCAGTCGCGCCATGCGTCGCTCGTCACCTCGGGCGGCTCGCCAGCTCCTGGCTGGCGCGCACGCCACAGCGCGTGCAGCGCCGCCGTGAGCTTGGTGGAGTTCTCCCGCAGGTCCAGGCGAGTTGTGCTGAAGCGGAACGCCTCCACCTCGCGACGCAGCGGCGTCACGACCCGGTGCTCGAGCCCGCCACCCATGGTCTCCGCCAGAGCCTGCTCCAGCAGGCGCAGGTCGACGAGGAGCAGGTCGGCGCTGGGATAGCCGTCGTCGCCCGCGATGTTGCCCTGCTCCGCCGCATGCAGGGTGACATCAAGCCGGAGGGTCATGCAGGCCAGGTACTGCCGGAACACCTCGCCCGGGTTCCGGTTCACGATGCCGTCACCATCGCCGCTCGCTGAGAGCGCACGCTCGAGCGCCGCACGGAATGCCGGTGACACCGGCACCGCGCGGTCGGAGATGCTCAGGCGACGCACCAGCTCCGTCAGCCGCTGCCGGTAGCGGCGAAGCGACGCGATCCGGTTTTCGTTGAGGGTATTGCGGGTCACCTCGTTGGTGACGAAGGGATTGCCATCCCGGTCGCCGCCCACCCAGGACCCGAACTGGAAGAAGGGCGACACGTTGAAGGCGATGCCCGGATAGAACTGCGCGAGCGCGAGCTCGAGGCGCTCAAGCGTCTCGGGCACCGCGTCGAACAGCGTCTCCTGGAAGAAGTGCAGGCCCCAGTACACCTCCTGCGGCACCGTCGGCTTCTCCAGCCGCAGCTCGCCCGTCATCCACAGCAGGTCGATCTCGTCCCGCAGCTGGTCCACCAGCGCGCGGCGCTCCCGGGGTGTCCAGCGGGGCGACTCGAGGTCCACGAGCCTGCGGTAGATGCGCCGGTGCTTCTCCAGCACCGTCACCCGCTTGGCCTCCGTGGGATGCGCCGTGATGACCGGCCGGATGCGCAGGCGCTCGAGCAGTGCCTCGATCGCGGAGGCCGGCGTGCCGGCAGACACCGCCTCGGCGAACACGCTCGCGAACGTGCCCTTCACGCCCTCCAGGCCGCGCGCGATTTCCACCTGGCGGCGACGGCGCATGGCTGCGTTCTGTTCGGCGATGCTGAGGAGCTGGAACCATATGCCCTGGGCCTGCAAGGCGCGCACGCAGCGATCGATCGGCAGGCCGAGGCCGGATGCGTCACCACGCACCACCGGCTCGATGTCCGGGGCTCGCATGCGCACGACGTCGACGAGGAGGGTGTAAAGGAGTTCCGCGACCTCGGTGGCATAGGCTGCCGCGCTCGCGGCGACCGGGTCGGACGAGGTGGGCAGGTCGGCCGCCGCGAACGGGTGCAGCACGTCGGACATCTAGACCACGCGGTCGCGGAGCGGCTTGCCGGAAAAGAAGAGGCGGAGGTTCTCGAGCGCCCGCATGCCCATGGCGGCGCGGGTTTCGCGGGTCGCGCTGCCCAGGTGCGGCAGCAGGACGACGTTTTCCATGGTGAGCAGCGCCGGCGTCACCGCTGGCTCACGCTCGAAGACGTCGAGCGCGGCACCGGCGATCAGGCCCGACTGGAGTGCGGCGACCAGCGCCGCCTCATCCACCACGTCGCCCCGGGCGGTGTTGATGAGGAACGCCGTCTTCCGCATGCGCCCGAACCGCTCGGCGTTCATGAGGTGGCGCGTCTCAGGCGTGGCGGGACAGTGGAGCGAGACGAAGTCGCTGCGCTCCAGCACCTCGTCCAGCGACGCAAGCCCCTCGGCACCCAGGGCGGCCGCTTCCTGCGGCGATGGCGGGAACGGGTCGTGGAACAGCACCTTCATGCCGAAGCCGTGATGCGCCCGCCGCGCCACCGCGCGTGCGATCCGCCCCATGCCGATCAGCCCCAGCGTCTTCCCGCTCACCTGCGTGCCGATCATGTGCGTGGGACGCCACCCGGTCCACTGCCCTGCCCGCACGTGCCGCTCACCCTCGCCGGTGCGCCGCGCCACCGTGAGCAGCAGGATCATCGCGATGTCCGCGGTGGCGTCGGTGAGCACGTCGGGTGTGTTGGACACGGACAGCCCGCGCGCCTTCGCCGCATTCACGTCGATATGGTTGAACCCGACGCCGAAATTGGCCAGCAGCCTTGCGCGCAGCGGCTCCGCTGCCAGAACCTCGGCGGTGAACTTGTCGGTCACCGTCGGTAGGAGGGCGTCTGCCGTGCGCAGCGCATCCTGCAGCTGCGCCGGGGTGAGCGGCTTGTCGTCCGGGTTGAGCCGGGCGTCGAAGTCCTTCTGCAGCTCCGCCTCGACTTCGGCAGGGAGCCGGCGCGTCACCACGACGACGGGGCGGGTCACACCTTCACCGTGGTCTTCTTCTTGTGCGCGGCCAGCGCCTTGGCGACGGTCGTGCCCAGCTCGGCGGGGCTCGGTGCCACGGTGAGGCCGAGCGACCGCATGATCTCGGCCTTCTCCGCGGCGGTGTCGCCGAACGCGGAGATGATGGCACCGGCGTGGCCCATGCGGCGGCCCTTCGGCGCCGTGAGCCCGGCCACGTAGCCGATCACCGGCTTCGACATGTTCGCCTTGACGAACTGCGCCGCTTCGGCCTCCTGCGGGCCACCGATCTCGCCGATCATCATGACGGCGTGGGTGTCGGGATCCTCCTCGAACAGCTTCAGCACGTCGAGGAAGGAACTGCCGTTGATCGGGTCGCCGCCGATGCCCACGCTGGTCGTGATGCCGATGCCCAGCGCCTTCATCTGCGATGCCGCCTCGTATCCCAGCGTGCCCGAGCGCGTCACCACCCCGACGTTGCCCTGCATGTAGATGTGGCCCGGCATGATGCCCATCATGGCCTTGCCCGGCGAGATGACCCCGGCACAGTTGGGGCCCACGAGCATGGTGCGCTTCTCCTTGGGAAAGCGCAGCATGTACCGCTTGACCATCATCATGTCCTGCGCCGGGATGCCGTCGGTGATGGCCACCACGAACTTGATGCCGGCCGCTGCCGCTTCCATGATGCTGTCCGCGCAGAATGCCGCGGGCACGAACACGAGGCTCGCCGTGGCACCCGCCTTCTGCACCGCTTCCTTCACGGTGTTGAACACCGGCCGGTCGAGGTGCATTCGTGCCACCCTTGCCCGGCGTCACGCCACCCACGACGTTGGTGCCGTAGGCGATCATTTCCTTCGCGTGGAAGGTCGCCTTGTCGCCAGTGAAGCCCTGGACGATGACGCGCGTGGTTTCGTCGATCAGGATGCTCATGGCTCAGGCCCTCCCCGCCGCAGTAGACCGCCCCTTCGCATCATTCATCGCCTTCACCACCCGGTCCGCGGCCTCGGCCAGCGAGTCGGCGGTGATGATCGGCAGCCCGCTGTCCTTCAGGATCTTCTGTCCCTCGATCACGTTCGTGCCCGCGAGGCGCACCACCAGCGGGATCTTGAGCTGGGTCTCGCGGGTGGCCTGCACCACGCCCTGAGCCACCCAGTCGCAGCGGTTGATGCCGGCGAAGATGTTCACCAGCATCGCCTCGATCTTGGGGTCGGCCAGGACGAGCCGGAACGCCGCTGCCACTCGCTCGGGGCTGGCACCGCCGCCCACGTCGAGGAAGTTGGCCGGCTCGCCGCCCGCGTGCTTGATCATGTCCATCGTGGCCATGGCGAGGCCGGCGCCATTGATGATGCAGCCGATGTTGCCGTCGAGCGCCACGTAATTGAGACCATACTCACCGGCCTGGGCCTCGCGCGGGTCCTCCTCCGCGTAATCGCGGAGCTCGGAGACGTTGGGCCGGCGAAAGAGGGCGTTATCGTCGAACGTCATCTTGGCGTCGAGCGCCAGGAGGGAGCCGTCCTTCGTCACGACCAGCGGATTGATCTCCACCATCGTCGCGTCCAGGTCGCGGAAGGCACGATATGCGCCGAGCAGGGTGGTCACGGCGCGACTGACCTGCGCCGGCCCGAGACCCAGCCCGAACGCGAGTTCGCGGGCCTGGAATGCCGTCATGCCGATGGCCGGCTCGACCACCTCGCGCAGGATCGCGTTGGGCGAGGACTTGGCGATCTCCTCGATCTCCATGCCACCCTGCGGCGCGGCAACCACCATGATGCGTTCGCTCTTCCGGTCGAGCACCAGGCCGACGTAGAGCTCGCGCTCGATCGGCACTGCCTGCTCGATATAGAGGCGGTGAACCACGCGGCCCTCAGGGCCGGTCTGATGCGTGATGAGTCGCTTGCCGAGGAGCGCCTTGGCCGCCTGCCGCACTTCATCCTCGGTGCTGCAGATCTTCACCCCGCCCGCCTTGCCTCGCGCGCCGGAGTGGATCTGCGCCTTCACCGCCCAGCGATTGCCGCCGATCTCGGAGGCACGATAGACCGCCTGCTCCGGGCTGTAGGCCACCCCGCCCCGCGGGATGGCGACGCCGAAGCCGGCGAGGAGTTCCTTGGCCTGGTATTCGTGGATGTCCACAGAAAGATCTCCGGTTGGGTACAGCCTTCCGAGAACCCCTTACACCTCAGGTCTTCGCTGTCCTGGCCGCCACCTTCTCCCCGATCTCGACAATCACCTGCGCCTGCCGCGCGCTGGCGGCGTCGATCATGCGGCCGTCGAGCTGTGCTGCCCCCTTGCCCGCCCTGGCGGCCTCGTCGAGTGCCACAAGGATGCGGCGCGCTCGGTCCAATTCGGCGGACGGCGGCGAAAATACGCCATTCGCCAGGGCGACCTGGGAAGGGTGGATCGCCCACTTGCCCTCGATGCCGAGCGCCGCATCGCGCTTCGCGGCTTGCACGTAGCCCTCGGCGTCCTTGATGTCTCCGAACGGTCCGTCGATCGCGCGCAGGCCGTAGGCCCGGCAGGCCACCGTCATGCGCGACAGGGCGAAGTGCCACTGATCACCGGGATAGTCGGGGTTGAGCCCCCCGATGTTCACGGTGCGTGCACGGACGCTGGCCGCATAGTCGGCCACACCAAAGTGCATCGCCTCGAGCCGCTTGCTGGATTGCGCAATGGCCTCAACGTTCGCCATGCCCAGCGAGGTCTCGATCAGCACCTCGAGACCGATGCGATGGGAGATGCCCTTTGCCGCCTCGATCTGCGTCAGCAGGGCGTCCGTCAGGTAGACGTCGGCCGGCACGCCGACCTTGGGAATGAGCACCAGGTCGAGGCGGTGCCCCGCCTGCTCGATGACGTCCACGATGTCGCGATAGAAATAGTGCGTGTCGATGCCGTTGACCCGCACCATGATCGTCTTCCCACCGGCCCGCCAGTCGTGCTCCAGGAGCGACGCGATCACGTTGAACCGCGCCTGCTCCTTGTCGGCCGGGGCCACGGCATCCTCGAGGTCGAGGAAGACGGTGTCCGCCTCGCTCTCGAGCGCCTTGGTGAACATCTGCGGCTGGGAGCCCGGAACCGCCAGCGTGCTGCGCTGCAGGCGGGTCCGGGCCGGCTCGAACCGCGTGAAGCTCACGCGACCCCCGCCGGCCGCCGGGCCGGCGCCGCCGATTCGGCGGGCCCGGCCACCTTCTTCGCCGGGAGTGGCTTGGCGGTCTCCAGCCAGTACTTCTGCGCCGCCGCCACGCCGCTGCCCAGATCCACCTTGATGCCCACGTCGGTCATCGCCATTTCGGCACCGCCGATGCCCGCCAGCAGCGTGATCTCGTTCAGGTCGCCGAGATGGCCGATGCGGAACAGCTTGCCGGCCACCTTGTTGAGCCCCGCGCCCAGCGCGAAGTTGTAGCGCCGGTATGCGATGTCAATCACGTCGCCGCCGTTGAAGCCGGTCGGCACCATGATCGCGCTCACGGTGTCCGAGTGCCACTTGGGCGCCTTGGCGCAGAGCGAGAGTCCCCATGCCTTCACCGCACGGCGGCAGCCCTCGGCCAGGCGGTGGTGGCGAGCGAACACGTTCTCCAGCCCTTCCTCGAAGAGCATGTTGAGCGCCTCGCGCAGCCCGTACAGCATCGGGATCGACGGCGTGTACGGGAAGTAGCCCGTGGCGTTTGCCTTCAGCATGTCCTCGTAGCTCCAGTAGCAGCGTGGCAGCTTCGCCGTCTTGCCCTGCTCGATCGCGCGCGGGCTGGCGCAGACGATCCCGGCACCGGCGGGCAGCATGAAGCCCTTCTGCGACCCGGTGACACAGATGTCCACCTTCCACTCGTCCATGCGGAAGTCGAGGCTCCCGAGACCCGAGACACTGTCCACGAAGAGGAGTGCCGGGTGCTTCGCCGAGTCGATCGCCTTCCGCACGGCGCCGATGTCGCTCGTCACCCCGGTGGCGGTCTCGTTGTGCACCACGCACACCGCCTTGTACTCGTGCTTCGTGTCCTTGCTCAGCATCTCGTGAATCGTCTCGGGCGGGGCGCCCTCGCCCCACTCGACATCAACCGCGGTGACGTCGAGGCCGAGTCGCTGCATCATGTCGATCCAGAGGTGGCTGAACTGGCCATAGCGGAACGAAAGCACCTTGTCGCCTGGCGACAGCGTGTTCACCAGCGCCGACTCCCAGCCACCGGTGCCGGTGCCGGGAAACACGATCGCCTGCCCCGAATCCGTCTTGAAGACCTTCTTGAGGTCGATGAGGATCGGCCCGGCAAGCGCGGGGAATGACGACGAGCGGTGATCCTCCATCGGGACGTGCATCGCCCGGAGGATTCTGTCGGGGGTATTGGTAGGCCCCGGCACGAAGAGAAAATTGCGACCCGACATTGCCAACCTCACGAAAAGTAGGAAACCAGCTCCGCGGCCTCACCGGGCCCCGGCTCACCCTGAGCAGCGCGACTGTCAGCTACTGGTATATTCAACCGCTCAGCGACCCAACACCAGCCTGCAAGACTTCATGATTGAGAACCTACCCGCCGGCACGCCCGACCGCGCGTTGCTGGAGGACCTGTATCGTGCCGCCGTCGCCGCGGTCGATCCCGGTCCGGCAGTGGCCGCCGCGCTCGAGTCGG
This sequence comes from uncultured Gemmatimonadales bacterium, assembly GCA_963773095.1. Lineage (GTDB taxonomy): Bacteria > Gemmatimonadota > Gemmatimonadetes > Gemmatimonadales > GWC2-71-9 > JAGGAG01. Next base: position 179,692 of record CAVYZY010000002.1, on the reverse strand, counting down.
CTGGACATCTTGCCGCGGCGCGCGGCCACCCACTCTGGATCGTGGCGCTCGGCAAGGCCGCGATTCCGATGGCAGAAGCGGCGATCCGCGTCGCGGCGCGAGCCGGCGTCGCCGTATCCGGCGGGCTGGCCGTGGCCCCCGCTCCGGCTCCAGCACCGCACCCGGCCGTACCCGTCGCGGTGGGCGACCACCCCGAGCCTGGCCCCGGTTCCCTCGCGGCCGCCGCCGCGCTCGGCCAGCTCACGGCGCGGGTCCAACCGGGCGACCATGTCTGGGTGCTCCTCTCTGGAGGCACCACCAGCCTGGTCGGTGCGCCGCTCGAGGGCATACCCCATGGCGACCTCCGGGAGCTATACCACCTGCTGCTCGGTTCAGGGCTCGACATCAGTGCCATGAACCAGGTCCGGAAGCGCTTCACCCGCTGGGGCGGCGGCAAGCTCGCGGCGGCCCTCAGTGGCGCGTCGGTTCGCCAGTTCATCGTGTCCGACGTCAACGGCGACGACCTGCCATCCATCGGGTCGGGCCCCTGTGTCCCCGACCCTGCCACGGCAACTGAAGTCCGCGAAACCCTCGAGCGCGCCGCGCTTTGGGAACGGCTGCCGGCCACCCTTCGCGCGATCGTGACGGAGACCGAAGATGCCACACGACCGGAAACACCAAAGGCGGAGCACCCGGCCTTCGCCTCGGTGGTTACGAAAATTGTGTCGAGTAATCGGCGCGCGGTGGAAGCAGCGGCCCTGCGAGCGGCAGCGTTGGGCCTGGTCGCCGAAATCGACCCTGCCCCGCTTGATGGCGAGGCGAGTCGGGCGGGAACCAGTGTAGCCGCGACTTTGAGAAATTATTCACAAGCCCACGGAACGCAAGGGGCCGCAAGGCGTTGCGTAATTCTGGGTGGTGAGACCACGGTAACGCTTGGGACCGATCATGGACTGGGCGGACGGAGCCAGGAACTAGCGCTGGCAGCGGCGCGCGGACTCGCGGGAACGACGGGGATTTCCGTCCTTGCGGCCGGGACAGATGGCCGTGATGGACCTACCGATGCGGCCGGGGCGATCGTGGACGGGTCCACTTGGGCGGCCATCGCCGCCGCAGGCCGGGACCCCGTCACCGACTTGGCCCGCCACGACGCCTACCCTGCCCTGGATGCTGCAGGCGCCCTCTTCCGCCCAGGCCTCACCGGCACGAACGTGATGGACGTGGTGATCGGCGTGGTGTAGGTAGGAGGCACGAGCATGCCCTTCTCGCAGCAGTTCCGCGCGTTGCTCAAGCTTGCTGGCCTCTGGGCCTTGGCGTGGGCGGTACTCGGTGGTGCCGTCGCCGTCGTGCGCTGGTTCTCGAGTTCCGACATTCCGTCAACCGGTAACACGCTCGGCGGCTGGGTCATCAACAACGCGGTAGCCTACGGCGCCCTGGGTGCGATCTCGGGCCTTTACCTGGGTCTCCTGCTCGCGCAGCTCGAGCGCGGACGTCGTGCAGAGGGGATATCCACGCGTCGTATTGCGCTCTGGGGCATTCTTGGCGGAGCCGCACCGGCCGTCCTTTTCACGGCGCTCGGCCTTCTTTTCGGCGCACCTGCGGCCGCGTACATGCCCCTGCTCGGCCTCGGGATTCTCAGCGCTGCCGGCAGCGGCATTCTCGCCACGTCAGCCCACGCCGCGGTCACGCGCGAGCGTCTGGTCAACGCTCACGGCGCCCATCGGCTGCCGCCGCGTTGACCAGCGGGATTCGCGATGAGGCGGCCGCCGAACCTACCGCAGGCCTGACAACTCCGTGACGTAGATATCGCTCTGCCGATCGTGAAGCGTGAAGTAGAGCCGCTTGCCATCGGTTGCCAGCTCGTCCCGCGGTGATGCGCGCGACGGGTCCTCGAGTCGCCCCAATAGCCGGGGCCGCCCGCCCCGTGCCGGCATGGACCAGAAAGAGGCGAGGTCGTTCTCGTCATGGGACTTCATCACCATCGTGCGACCGTCAGGCATCCACTGGGCAATCTCGATGCGGGGGTCGTCCGTGCCCGGTCGGGGCGCGTAGATCTGTCGTTCCGGACCACCCTCGGCGGCAACGACCCAGATCACGGGGTCGAACGCAACGAGTATGGTAAGACCATCCGGCGACCACGCTGGCTCGTTTGCGATCGACGATACCCTCCGCGGATGCCCCCAGATCCCACTCGTATCGCGCGAGATCACGTACATGCCGTTCAGACCACTCCGGTCACTCTGGTCCTCCAGGGCATAGATCAGGGACCTGCTGTCCGGCGACCAGCGCGGCCAGAGTTCGTCGAGTGTATCCGTCGTCACGCGCTGGGGCGTGCCCCCGTCGGTGGGCATCACCATGATGTCCCGCGAACCGTATCGCAGGGAGTAGAACGCGATCCATCGTCCGTCGGGAGACTCACTCGGGTAGTAGTCGCCGGCCGGGTCCCGGGTGAGCCGCACCGGATCACCGTCCGGCAAGGCCATGCGGTAGATATCGGCGTTACCCTCACGACCGGAGTCGAAGTAGAGTCGCTTTCCGTCACTCGACACCGCCATGTCTTCGATGAACTGGCTGCCCGTGGTCACCGGGACGGCGGCCGACTGCGAGAGCGGAATGCCGGATGATATGGGCATTGCCCAGATGTTCGAACGCTGCTCGAAGGCCGAGTAGGCCAGGCGCAGCCCATCGGCCGACAGCGAGATCGAGTGCGGCGACAGGCCTGCGGTAAGGCGCGTGGCCGGTCCCTCCGGTGCTCCCGAGGAGCCTAGCCGCACGACGTAGACGTCGCGAGGACCATCGCGATCGGAGATGAACAGCAACCGACGGCTGTCCGGAGCCCAGGCGGGACTGACATTCTGTGAGGCGAGGTCCGTCACCGCGACCGGCTCCCCACCGTCGGCCGGGATAGTCAGGATACGGCTCGGCCCGGTCGTGCCAAAAGCGGAGAGATCGGAAATCGCGAACTTGGAGTTGCCCGCGGCAAAGGCGATGCGCCGGCCATCAGGCGACCACGCCAAGGCGTACATCGCGCTGTAGTACACGATGACGCGGGCGTCCCCCCCATCGATCGACTGCACGTACAAGGTGTCCTTGCGGACGTAGGCCACGCGGCGGGCGTCGGGAGCCCAGGCCGCCGACGTCACGTATCCGGGCGCGATCAGCCGCGGCGTGCCGCCTAATGCCGGTACCAGCGACAGGTCCTGGGTGAGCCGCCCGTGCAGATAGAGCAGCTGGGTACCATCCGGCGACCAGAGCGGCCGCCGCTGGCCAGGGCTGCCGTCTCCCAGGACCCGCACCGCGCGCCCGCCCGCCTGACGTACGTAGATCCGCATGAACGACAATGATCCGGCCGAGTATGCAACCGATCGCCCATCGGGGGACAGCGCGGGGTCGATCTCGAGACCGGGCTCGAACGTGAGCTGCGTTGCACGGCCGATCGAGTAGACATCATCGGCGCGCCGCCCGAACGCGAGCCAGGCCGTACCCAGCACGGCGACGAGCGCCGCCGTCGCCCCGGTCAGGCTGCGGCGGGACCGGCGCGCCGCGGTCCGGCCTGGGATCTCCGCATGCACGGGGAGCGCGGGAGCGACGGCGCTCGCCGCGGGCGGCGGCGCACCTAACATCACCACCTCGACTGGCTTGACTGACTCCGACGGGCCGGCCGGGCGCAGTGCCGTCCGCAGCCGCGTCACGAACGCGGCCAGCGCCGCATCAGGCGGCAGGTCCAGCTCGGCGCGCAACGCATCCTGGTGTCTTGCCGCGTGCAGTACCGCGCCCGCCCGGTCGCCGGTGGCGGCCAGCGCCTGCACGAGACCCAGCGCCGACCTCGAGTTGAGCGGATCCACCTCGCACAGGCGCCGCCACCAGTCGAGCGCCGTTGCCAAGTCCTCCCGTTCCGACGCCCCCCGTGCCAGCTGTTCCAGCGCCAGCACGTATCGCTGTGCCAGTTGCTCACGCTGGCTTTCAGCCCAATTGTCGAAATCGGCGGTGGTATCCACATGTACGCCGTCGAGGAACGGGCCGCGATACAGGCGAACCGCGGCCTCCACGGCGCCGTCGTCCAGCGCGCGGTCGAACTCGCCAGCGTCGCAGGTGATGGCCTCCGGATTGAGGCGCACCGAGATCGTGCCGAGGATGAATTCGCGTTCACCGACATCACGCCGGAGCGCATAGAGCGCCTGGTTGAGTGCGCCCCGGGCTCGCTCGGTATCGCTGTCAGGCCAGAACATCGCCTGCAGCCGCTCCCGGCTGACCCCGCGCTGGGCACTGCGGGCAATGACGGAGAGGATGGCAAGGCGCTGAGGCTGGTTGCCCGCACCCACGATCGGCCGGCCGCCGTTTTCCAGCGACAGACCGCCTAAGCAGCGCAACATCAACGGCTTCGCCTGGTGCTCACGCGCGGGTGATGGCTGGCTCATCGGCAGGTGGTCATGGATCGCTAGCATACGGCTGAACAGTACGACCAGCAAGCCAAGTGCGACCCCAGACCACCCCGCTACCACCAGTCCCGGAGGACCCCATGCCACGTCTGCCGCGCCGTGCCCTCATCCTCATGTTGGCCACCCTCGCCGCCTGCGCGGTGGATGACCCGGCCTCCACGACGCCCGACCTCATCCCCGCGAACGCAAAGCCGGGTGGTGGTGGTGGCGACATTCCGGTCACGGCGACTGTCGCCGACGCGAATCTCGCCATGGCGCCGACGCTGCAGATCCGGAGCGACGGGGCTGGCACCTACAGCAACTCGAGCGCGCTCCTGTCGATCATCCAGGCCATTGGCGCGTGGGTCCTGGACTCCAAGAACCCCGGTAATGCGACCCGCCCGTTCTACCTGGATTTCAGCGAGCACAGCAGCCCGGTGCCTTCCGGGCTGTATCGGGCCCGGATGATCTCGAAGTGCAACCTCCGCGGCACCAGCATGCAGGCGCTCGCGCCAGGCGCGACGATGTCCTGTCCTCTGCACGTGGCTTTCGCCTACAATGGCAGCGAGTACGCCGTCCAGATGAACCCGGTCCCCGGCGGGGCCTCGGAGGGCTACCCGGAAACGAACGACGCGACCGTTACCTGCGTCGTGCCGGCGAGCGGCAGTGGTCCCTGCACCACCTGGACGCTTGCGCCGAGCGCGTCCTACGTGGTGGGCGGCACGGTGCGGCAGGCGAACGTCGCGAAGCTCCTCAAGTACGTCACCAGCAAGGGGAAGACCACGATAGTGGATCAGGGGAATTTCTACTTCTCGTTCCAGATCACGGTAACCAACCCCTGAGCACAGGGACGGCCCCGCCGGGAATGGCCGGCGGGGCTCGCGCGCGTCGTGCTTTGTCACGCCAGGTCCGGGGACAGCACCGCCCGGAGCACCACCTCGAACTCGTCGCTGTGCTGCCGGCCGGAAAGCCACCACACCCCGCCCTTCTTCACGCTCCAGTCGCCTTCGACGCCTGTCAGTAGCAGTGCAGCCACCTGACCCAGAGTCGGCTGGTGGCCCACCACAACAACCGCACCGGTGGCATCCGGCCACCCCGCGGCCTTCAGGACGTCGCGAGCCGAGCCGCCGACTCCGATGGCCGGGACCTCGTCGCACTTGCCGAGCGCGGCTGCGGTCTGCTGGCACCGCCTGGCCGGGCTGGCGATGATTTGCGTGCCCTTCGGCAGTCGCGGCACGAGCCACTTTGCCATGGCCTTTGCCTGACGCTCCCCCTTGCCGGTCAGCTCCCGCGCGCTGTCGGGCGCGCCATCCTCAGCCTCGGCGTGGCGCCACAGTATCAGTTCCATGGTTCGTTCCTCCGCGAAAGCGGTCCCCGGCGGTAAGTTTCCCCGATCGTCTACCCCGGCTTCCTACATGACCGCGATAATCGAATGCGTTCCCAACTTCAGCGAGGGACGCAACCCCGACATCATCCGCCAGATCACCTCGGCCATCGAATCGGTGGACGGGGCCACCCTGCTCCATGTGGACCCCGGCCAAGCGACCAATCGCACCGTCGTGACGCTCGCCGGGCCGCCGGATGCGGTGATCGAGGCAGCTTTCCGCGCGATCGCGCAGGGCCACCGAACTCATCGACATGCGGCACCACGCCGGGGAGCATCCCCGAATGGGCGCCACCGATGTCTGTCCCCTCGTGCCGATCTCCGGCATCTCGATGGAGGAGACGGCGGCGTTCGCGCGCCGGCTCGCGGAGCGGGTCGGCGTCGAGCTCCGCATCCCGGTCTACCTCTACGAGGCGGCCCAGCCCAACCCGGCCCGGAAGAACCTGGCCGTCATCCGGGCCGGCGAGTACGAAGGACTGGCCGCGAAACAGGCCGATCCCGTCTGGAAGCCCGACTTCGGTCCGGCGGCCTTCAACCCGCAGAGCGGCGCCACCGTGATTGGCGCCCGCGACTTCCTCGTCGCCTTCAACGTCAACCTCAACACGACGTCCACGCGCCGGGCGAACGCCATCGCCTTCGACGTGCGCGAGGCGGGGCGGCCGGCACGCGAGGGCAATCCGATCACCGGTACGCCGATCACCGACGCGGCGGGCAAGCCGGTGATGGAGCCGGGCACTCTCAAGGCGGTGAAGGCGATCGGCTGGTACATCACGGAGTATGGCACGACCCAGGTATCCATGAACCTCACTGACCTTGCGGTGACGCCGCTCCACGTGGCGTTCGACGAGGTTTGTCGAGCGGCCGAAGCCCGGGGGGTTCGGGTTACCGGATCGGAGCTGGTTGGCCTGGTACCGCTCCAGACAATGCTCGATGCCGGACGCCATTTTCTCGCGAAGCAGCAGCGCTCGCTCGGTGTTTCGGACGAGGAACTGGTGCGCACCGCCATCCGTTCAATGGGGCTCAACGAGCTGGCTCCCTTCAACCCCGATGAGCGCATCATCGAGTACCGGCTGCGCGACCGCTCAGCGGGACGCCTCGTCGGCATGACGGTGCGCGGATTCGCTGACGAGACCGCCTCCGAATCGGCCGCGCCGGGCGGCGGCTCGGTCGCGGCCCTTCTGGGTGCCCTTGGTGCGGCCCTGGGGACGATGGTGGCCAACCTCTCGGCGCACAAGCGCGGCTGGGACGAGCGCTGGCAGGAATTTTCCCAATGGGCGGAACGGGGTCAGCGGCTCAAGGGGGACCTGCTCCGGCTGGTCGACGAGGATACGCTGGCATTCGAGCGGGTCATGACGGCTCTCGCCATGCCCAAGGGAACGGCGGACGAGAAGGCCGCGCGTGCCACGGCGCTCGCGACCGCCAACCTCGGCGCGCTGGAGGTGCCATGGCAAGTCATGCGCGCCGCCTTCGAAGCCTTCGACCTCCTCGCCGCCATGGCTGAGGGAGGCAACCCCGCGTCGGCATCCGATGCCGGTGTCGGCGCCATCTGCGCGCGCGCTGCCGTCCGCGGTGCGTGGCTCAATGTGCAGACCAATGCCGGTGGCGTGAAGGACAAGGCGGCAATCGCTACAATCATGGCCGCGGGCGCGAAACTGGAGCGCGTGGCTGCCGAGCGCGAGGCCGGCATTTTGGCCACGGTCGAGTCGAAGTTCGGCTAGGTCGGTAGATGAACCACTTGGGGGAATCGGCATGACGCACCCATCCATGGGCCTGGCGCACGCGGCCGTCGTCGTGCTGCTCGCCGGCTGCACGGGCGACAACGAGCTTTCGCTCCCTGCCCCGCCCCCCGGGTACCCGACCGCGTACGCGACGGCGTCGTGTGCCCCGTCGGACGGGCCCGCGACGCAGCTGTATCTCGCCGCCGAGCCGGCCGAAGCGCTGCCGCCGACGCCGCCGTTCATCGAGGTCGCGATCTGGCAGGGTGTCACCTCACTCTCCAATCGGCGGATCGAGTGGACCGGCGCCTCCAGCGACGGCATGGCGCGCCGCTGTGACGCCGCCGGTGCATGCGCGGAGGCTACGAGTGTCACCGTGCAATTACGCCCGATCGGGACCGATACGACGGTCACCGGTGTCGTGTCGCTCGGTTTCGCTGATGGATCGACTGTCTCGGGCGGCTTCAACGCCGCCTGGCGTCCCTCGCGCCTGATGTGCGGCTAGTACTCTCTCGCGGAGGCCATCGTGACTCAGGTGATTCCGGGCCGCATGACCGCCGAGATGGACGGCGACTTTGTCGTGTTCCTCGTCGGCATGCGGATCAATCGCTGGTGGAAGGTGCACAAGTGGTGGCCAGTGGCCATGGCAATGCCGCGCATGCTGCGCGAACTGGAAGCGAACCCGGACAGCGGCTGCCTGGCGACCGATGGCGCCTTTGGTACCATCATCCAGTACTGGCGCTCGTTCGATCATCTCGAGGCGTACGCCCGCGACCCGAGACGCGAGCACTGGCCCGCCTGGACCGCATTCAACAGGCGCGTGCGCGCCAGCAGCGGCGATGTGGGAGTCTGGCACGAGACCTACCTCGTGCGGGCGGGGCAATTCGAGGCGCTCTATGGCGCGATGCCCCGGAAGGGGCTCGCCCGGGCAGGACGGCATGTGCCCGTGACCGAGGCACGCAACGCCGCCAGGCAGCGGATCGGGACTTGATGCCAGCCCTCGTGCTCGTGGCATTGCTCATCGGCATACTGCTCCCGGCACAAGCCGGCATCAATGCGGAGCTCCGCACAGGGCTCGGCCATCCTGTCCTTGCCGCGTTCGCGTCGTTTGCCATCGGGACGGTGGCCCTGGCGATCCTCTGCGTGGCGCTGCGGGTCAGGCCGCCGGCAGCGGAAGCGCTTGCCGGGATTCCCTGGTGGCAGTGGACCGGCGGGCTCCTCGGCGCCATCTACATCGCTGCCGCGGTGGTGCTGGCACCACGCTTGGGCGCGGCCACACTGATCGCGGCGATCGTGGCCGGACAGATGATGGCGTCGCTGGTGCTCGACGCGCGGGGATGGGTCGGCTTCGCACAGCAGCCGCTCACGCCGGCGCGCCTCCTGGGCGGGCTGCTGGTCATCGCCGGCGTGCTGCTCATCAATCGCCGCTGACGCCCTGAACGCTTTCCTGACTTGAGGTCGCTCCTTGGCAGGCTACACCCGGCAACAGCTCATCGCGGCGAAGGCAGGCGTGGTCGGGGTCACCTCCTTCGCCGCCGGATGGTACCTCGGACGCGAGGAGGGTGACTACGCGGTCTCCATCCTCGTGGCCGCTGCGGTCTTCGGCACGATGGCGGGCGCGTACGAGCTGGCCTCGGCCGGGCTGGCATCGTGGTTCGGGTCCGCTGCACCACCGGCCGACCACACGCAGGCGGTCGCTCCAGACCCGGAGGCACTTTCCGTTTCACCGGGACCGGCTCCCGACCCGGCGTGCGCGCCACGGCCCGCCCGGCTGGTCGACGCGCTGAAGGTCCTCGCAGCCTTTCTCACCACCCAACTCGTGGTATGGCTCGCCGCGGTGCTTCTCGCGGCCCTCCCCATCCGGGGCGGTGACACCGGGGCTGAGACGACCGCTGCGGTGCTCCGCGTCTTTCCCGTGGCACTGCCGCTCAGCATGCTCGCCAGCGCGCTTGCGGTGTTCCTCCTGACGGAACGGTTTTCGCGTCGCACCGGCGCGGCACCGGCCCGGCTCGCCTTCGCGCTCCAGCCGGCGGATCGGCGCTCCGTTCTTCTGGCCGCCGGCGCCGGCGCCCTGCTCGCGACACTGCTCGGGATCCTGTCCGCCTTCGCTCCCGCGCCCGACGTGGAGACGGGGCTGCTTGCGCAGGCGCTCTCGAGCGGGCCGCTCGGCAGGATCGCGTTCGGGTTGACGGCCGTGCTGCTGGCACCGCCAGTCGAGGAGTATGTCTTTCGGGGAGTATTGCTGGGGACGCTGCTTCCCATCGTCGGCCCCTTCGGAGGGGCAGCGCTGTCGGGGACGGCGTTCTGGCTGCTGCACGCGGCCGAGTGGAGTCACTACTGGCCGGCGGCGTTCGGCATCGCGTCGATGACGGTGCTGGTCTCGGTCCTGCGCCTCCGAACCCGGAGCATCGTACCCAGCATCGGCGCGCACATGTTCTACAACGCCACGCTGACCGTGATGGCCCTGTTCGCGTAGCCTGCCCGCAGTCGCCGGAATTCAGGTCAGGGATGGATCTCCGGCGGTCCCCTGAAGTCCGGCCCCAGAATGACCGTTACGTCCACGTGCCGGGTGGAGTCCCGCACCGTCTTCACCTTCCCCGTGCCGAGCGCCTTCCGTACCCGCTGTGCAAGGTCGACATCGCCCCGGCGCAGCAGCACCGTGGTCGAATCGACCACCGGAGCCGTTGCCAGGTAGACCACGTCGAACCCGGCTTTCCTCAGCACCCGCGCGCCCACGCGCGCGAGCCCAGATGTCTCCGTGCCGTTCAGCACCTCGACCACCACGCGATTGCTGCTTGGCGGAACGGCGAAGGCGTGCCCCTCCACCAGTTCAGGTCGGGTGGTCAGGTAATGAATCCCCACGGCAACGGAAGCCGTGAGCAGGAGCGCGCCGGCGACCTTCAGGACGCGGGGCGTGAGGCGACGAGGCTGTTCCAGAATCGGACGGTAGGCTCAGGGAGGGTCCAGCCGGACCGGATGGAGTGGAGGATGCGAGCACGGGCCACGTCGCGAAGCACGCCGCTCATGTCGGTTGGCAGCCGGGCGGCCAGGTCGGCCCGCTCTTGCTTCAGGAACTCGCGGCCCGGTTCGAGATAGTCGGCACAGTACAGTACGCGCCCGACCATGTCCCACTCAGCGAGGCCGAGCGAGTGGTACCGCACCGCGTCGAGCACACCGCGATCGATCTCGCCCTCGGCCTTGGCACGCGCCGCGCTCGCCGGACCATGCCGCAATTCCACCGGGCCCGGAGTGGACGAGGCCCACTTGGTCAGTTCGGCCTCGGGCGCGTCACGCAGCGCATCGTGCAGCCAGGCCGCCCGGAGCCAGCGGTTTCGCTCGCTGCCGTGGATCAGCATGGCGTCGGCCCACTCCGATACGAGCTCGGCGACGCGGATGGTGTGATCGAGTCGCTCGGGTGACATGGCGGCCCACAGCGGGATCGTGGGCCGGAGCGAGGGCGGCGTCGGGCGCGATGGGCGGGACACCGGTGCCGGGGTCAGCCCTGGGCGCGGAGGGGCGGACGGACGATGCGGTTCTCGGCGTCGACGAACACGACCCGCGGATTGTGTCGCTCCGCTTCCTTCGCGTCGAACACGCCGTATGAAATGAGGATGACCAGGTCCCCGGGCATGCCGAGTCGCGCGGCAGCACCGTTCAACTGGATGACACCTGATCCCCGCGGACCGGGGATGACATACGTGGAGAACCGGGCACCGTTGTTCACGTTCACGACCTGGATCTCCTCATACGTGACCAGGTCGGCAGCGTCCAGCAGGTCCTCGTCTACCGTCAGCGATCCCTCATAATGGAGATCCGCCGACGTGATCGTAGCCCGGTGAATCTTCGACTTCATGAGATGCCGTTGCATGTCAGAGCCCCTCGCTCAGGATCACGTTGTCGATCAACCGCGTGGATCCGACCCGCGCTGCGATGAGGACCACCGTGCCCTCATCGGCACTCGCCACCGGCTCCAGCGTCCGCGGATCCGCGACTGCAATATACTCGACCACGACCCCCGGATGGACCGCCAGCCCGCCGCGCATGACGCGCGCCAGCGCGGCGGCACCGCGCTCCCCGCTCGCGAAGGCGGCGGCGGCGGCGGCGAGTGCCCGGCTCAGCCCAATCGCCTGTTCCCGGTCGGCCGGTGAGAGAAGCGCGTTGCGGCTGCTCAGGGCCAGACCATCGCTCTCCCGCACTGTCGGGACGACCTCGATGCCGAGCGGAAAGTTCAGGTCGTGCACCATCTGGCGGATGAGCGTCGCCTGCTGAAAGTCCTTCTGTCCGAACCACGCCTGGTCCGGCTCGACCAGGTGGAAGAGCTTGGCCACGATGGTCAGCACCCCGGCGAAATGTCCGGGCCTGAACTCGCCCTCCCATCGCGCCGCGACCTTTCCGGGCACGACGCGGACCTCGGCGCCCGCCGGGTACATCGTCTCGATTTCCGGCACGAAAAGCGCGTCGACACCTCGCGCTGCGGCCAGGGTGCGGTCGCGCGCCAGGTCGCGCGGATACCGGCTCAGGTCCTCGCCCGGGCCGAACTGCGTCGGGTTGACGAAGATGCTCATCACCACCGCGTCACCGCCGGCCCGCGCCGCGTCCACCAGCGCGAGATGGCCCTCGTGCAACGCGCCCATCGTGGGCACCAGGCCAATACGCCGGCCGCCCGTCCGGGCGGCGCGGACCCAGTCCCTCAGTTCGGGTATGGTGGTGAGTTCGATCATGACGGGTGGGAGAAATCCGCGCGGATCACTCGAAGCTGTGTTCCTTGGCCGGATACTTCCGCTCCCGCACTTCCTGGCAGAACCGCGCTGCTGCCTCCCTTACCGCGCTCGAAAGGTCGGCATACTTCCGCAGGAAGCGCGGATTGAACCGATCGTCGAGGCCGAGGAGGTCGTAGAGGACCAGCACCTGCCCATCGCAGTCAGTGCCGGCGCCGATTCCGATGGTGGGAATGCCCACCGACTGGGTGACTCGCTTCGCGAGCGGTGCAGGCACCAGTTCGAGCACCAGCATGCTCGCCCCCGCCTCCTCGAGCGCCTTTGCGTCGCGCACGAGCTGCTCGGCAGCGCGTGCCTCGCGCCCCTGCACCTTGTAGCCGCCGGACACCTGCACCGACTGGGGCAGCAGCCCGAGGTGTCCAACCACGGGGATGCCCCGTTCGACGAGTGCCTGGACGGTCGGCGCCATCGCGGCGCCACCCTCGAGCTTCACCGCGTTGGCGCCGGTCTCGGCGAGCACGCGACCGGCGTTGCGGATCGCCTCCTCGACGCTCACCTGGTAGGTGAGGAACGGCAGGTCCACGATGATGGGGATGGTCGGTGCCCCGCGCCGGACGGCCGCGGCGTGATACAGCAGCTGTGGCAGCGTGGCGCTGAGCGTCGTGGCGTGTCCCGCCACGACGGTGTTGACCGAGTCGCCTACCAGCAGCACATCCACGCCGGCACGATCGAGCAGCCGGGCGAACGTGGCATCGTAGCAGGTGACCATGACGATCGGCCGCGCTGCCCGCTTGAGCGCGACGAGGTCGGGGATGCTGCGCGGTCGGGTGTCAGCGCTCATGGCTCTCGAGCTCCGCAATTCCCCGCTGCCAGAACTCGCGCAGGGCGAGGCCCGGATGCGGCAGGACGAGGTCGGGTTCCGCCAGCGACAGGTCGCCGTAGCGGACGATATCGATGTCGAGCGTGCGCGAGCCCCAGTGGGCCAGGCGCACCCGGCCGTTGGCCTCTTCGATGGCCTGGCCCGCATGCATCAGGTCGCGCGGCGCCATCGCCGTTTCGAGGAGCAGCATCTGGTTCAGGTACGCCGGCTGCTCCATGTCGCCGAGCGGCTCCGTTTCCTCGATCGCGGAGGCGGCGAGAAGCCGTGTGCCCGGCAGGCTGCCCAGCGCCGACCGCGCGGCGGAAAGGTAGCCCGCACGGTCGCCGAGGTTGCTGCCGAGCGCGACATAGACCCGGGACGGGCCCGTGGTCCTCAATGATCGACGGCGAAATGGCGGGCGATCCGCTGCAACTCGGTCGCGACTTCGCCCAGCTCACGGATCGCCCCCTCAAGATCGGCCTGACCGCGCGCCGCGCTCGTAGCCTGTTCCGACAGCGCGTTGGATTCCTCCCGCGCGCGCCTGGCCACCATGGCGACCCGCTCGATCTGGCCCGACAGCGTATCCACCTGGCGGCGCTGCTGTGCCGCCGTCTCCGCGATGCGGCTGGCATGCTCCCCCGCCTCGCCGGTGGCGCGGCTGATGGCGTCGAGCGCGGTGGCCGCGTCGGTGCTCAGTTCCTCCACGCCCCCGACGATCTCCTCGCCCCGGCGCATCTGGCTCGTGACGCTCTCCACCTGCGCGCCGATCTCGCTCACCAGCGCGCCCGCTTCCCGCGCGGCGTGCAGGCTCTGGGCGGCAAGGTTCCGGACCTCTTCGGCGACGATAGCGAATCCGCGACCCTCGCGGCCGGCGCGGGCCGCCTCGATGGCCGCGTTGAGCGCGATCAGGTTGGTCGCGTCGGCAATCTCGCGGATCGTGCCGATGAAGCCGGTGATGCGCCGGGTCACCTCGCCCAGCGCCGCCACCTGGTGCGAACTGTCGGCCACGAACTCCTTCAGGTTCACCAGGCGCGAAATTGCGTCCCCGATGACAATGCGCTTCTGCATCGCCACGTCGGCGGCATCCCGGCTGGTCTTGGCCGCCGCCGCGCCCTGTTCCGTCATCGCCTGCGAGTCGCGCGCGAGCGTCGCCGTCGCGTCGAGGCCGCCACGGACGAACGCGTCCTGCTCCGCCACCGTGCGCTGCATCGCGCCGGAGGCCTGCGTCAGCGCCGCCGCGGAGGTGCGCAGCGATTCCGTGGCCCGCGCGAGTGCCGCCACCTGCTGGCTGATCTGTTCCACCGTGCTGACGAGCGGCCGGCGCAGCTCTGCGATATGGATCGCCGTCGCCACCTGCGCGGCGATCGTGCTCACCGCCGAGAGGTCCTTCGGCCCGTAGGCATTCCGCTTGAAGTGGTCGATCTCGAAGGTGCCGAGCAGGTCGTCACCGAACCGGACGGGGTAGATGAGGATGCTCTGCACGTCCGGGTCGGCCGCGCTGATGCGGGGATCGCGGCCGGCGTCACGGATCATGAGCGGTCGCGCCGTGGCAACCACCTCGCGGCGGAACGTCGCCAGCTCCGGCAGCAGCCGCTCACGGTTGGGCCGACCGATCCGCCCGCGGTAGGCCAGCGTCACCTCCGCGCCATTCCAGCGGCAGATGCGGTAGTCGCCCCAGTCGAGCAGGCGGTACCCCAGCCGCTCGATCTGCTCGAAGGAGCCGTGCAACCCCGCGTTCCCCGTGATGGCCGATTCCATCAGATGGATCTTGTTCAGGTCCTCGGCGGCAATCGCCTCCTCGAGGATCCGCTTGGTCAGCATGCCGATGGCGGTCAGGACACCGGCCACCGCCACCCATCCCGCCGGAGATAGCGCCTGAAGCGCCGCGATCACCACGACGCAGGCCCCGAGCGAGAGCAGCATCGACACCACTTCCCACCGCAGGATCAGCAACTGCTCCACCTGCTCCAGCTTGCCGCGCACCAGCATCGTGAAGTAGAACAGCGCGCGGGACGCGAGGAAGTACATTGCCACCAGGCTGAACCCGGCCGGCAGGAAGTCCAGCGACAGGCCCGGGCCCCCGCTGGCCCGCAGGACGGCGGCGTACACCCCGAAGGCACAGGTGAAGGCGATGATCTCGCGGCCGGCGTTGATGAACGCGACGCGTTGCGACTTGCGCAGCCAGATGGTGTCGGCCGCGATGACGCCCACCAGCAGCGCCAGCACGACCGGCGACGGCCCCACCGCGAGAGCACCCACCAGCACCGGCACCGCGACCTGCGTCAGATAGGAGTACTTGCTGAGCCGGACCGGGTACGCCCGCAGGAAGGTGACCGACGCGATGAGCGCCAGGCTCGAAATCGGTGCATTGATGAACCGTGGGTCGGTGAGCAGCACCGCGGCGGCCAGCGCGATCCCGCCCATGGCGAGGAAGCGGGCGTAGATGTCGATGACGCGGTTGAGGCTCTGGCTCACGCGGCTGCCTCCGTGCGATCCACCGCCCCGCGCAGGCTCGAGAGGAGTTCCCGCACACCGGCCACGCCATCCGTCGCCAGGCGGTCGACCAGGGCGCTGCCGACCACCACGCCATCGGCCAGGTGCCCGACCCGCGCCGCCTGCTCCGGCGTCGAGATGCCGAAGCCGACCGCGATCGGCAGTGGCGATGCGGCCCGCACCCGGGCAATGGACTCCTCGAGATCGAGCGCCAGCGTCGCGCTCGCCCCGGTAACCCCCAGGCGCGAGACGAGGTAGAGAAATCCCTGTGCCCCGGTGACGGACCGCGCCAGGCGCTCCGGCCGCGTCGTCGGTGCCACCAGGCGGATGAGGTCGAGCGGGCTTCGCTGCACCTGTTGCTCGATGCCGGGATCACTTCCGGCCGGAAGGTCCGTGAGGAGCAGTCCCGCGATGCCGAGGCTCGCAGCGTCCTGCAGGAAGCGCTCGATGCCGTACCGCAGGATGGGATTCAGGTAGCTGAAGATGACGACCGGGCGGGACAGGCGCGCCTGCTGCACCAGCTCCAGGGTGCGCGGCAGGGTCATGCCGCCCTCGAGCGCGGTGAAGGTGCTGCGCTGGATGGTGGGTCCGTCGGCCAGCGGGTCGCTGAAGGGCACGCCCACTTCGATCACATCGGCGAGCTCGTCGGCCACCTGCAGCGCGTCCCGGCTCACCGCGTGGCTGGGGAATCCCGCAGTGAGGTACGTGACCAGTCCCGGACGGCGGGCAGCCCGGAGGCGGGCCCACGTGGCCGCGAGGGGGGCATCAGACAAAGTAGTTCCCGACCGTGAGGCCGTAGCGCGTCGGGTTCGTCACCTTCACGATCGACCGCATGAAGTGTCCGGGTCCGTCCTGGTCGGCGAGGTTGACCAGCGTGCCGGGCGCCGCCACGGCGCCACCGTTCACGTCGATCGCGATGCGCACGAGCGGCCGGTTGAGGAGCGTGACGTCGGGATTCGGCGCATACACGATGGCCACCTCCAGTGTATCGAGGATGACGCACGTCCCCACCGGATAGATACCGATAAGGTTGATGAGCGCCTTCACGAGGATGAGGTCGTACCCCCGCTTCGGGTTTTCCCACATCTCGCGCAGCACCTGGTCCGGCTCGATCGGGATCGTCTGGTAGCTCCGCCGCGTCGTCGCCGCATCGAACCCGTCGGCCACCGCGACAATGCGGGAATAGAAGCCGAGCTGCCGCGGCCGGATCGGCCTCGGATACCCGGTGAGGTCCGTCTTCATGTGGTGCTCATGGGCCACGAGGATCGCCCGGTAGGGAATCTCGTCGTAGCCGCGCAGGCCGAAGAGCGTCAGGGCACCGAGCCATGGGTGAGCCTGCATGGCGCGCCACTCGTTTTCATCAAGACTCGTCGTCTTGTTGAGGATCTCGTGCGACACGCGCGCCTTGCCGAGGTCGTGCATGAGCGCCGTCATGCCCAGGTCGTACAGCTGCAGCCGGCTCAGGCTGAGCTTCTTGCCCAGCGCCACGGAGAAGATGCACACGTTCACCGAATGGGTGAACGTGTACTCGTCGTAGTCGCGGATGGTCGTGAGGCCGACGATCGAGGTCTCGTTGTTGAGCACCTGGTCGACGATCATCTGCACGGCGCGCTTCACCTTCTTGGCACCGCTGGCGCGGCCCATCCGGATGCTGGTGATCACCTCGCGCGTCACCGCCACGCCCTGGGCGTACGTACGCTTGGCGACCTCTTTCTGCCGCTCCTCGTCCTCGAGGCTCTCCTCGCTGGGCTGAGCCAGCTCGATCTCGAGGTGGGTCACCCCCGCCCCTTCGAGCCGGCTGCGGACTTCCTCGTAGACCCCCTCGGCCCCCGACCGCGGCTGCAGGCTCAGCAGCACGCTGAGCAATGCCTGCCACTCGCGTCGCTCCACCCCGGGATGCACCCGGACCACGCCGATTTCGTAGGCGCGGAACAGCGCCAGGATCTGGCTGAAGGAGGCGTAGTTGTCGAGCTCCAGGCGAAGCCGCGTCTGGTTGATGAAGATGAAGTCGCCCGCCAGGCGGATCTCCACTTCCGACTCGGTGCGCAGGATGCTGACCGCCGTCGCCTGGAGGTCATCGAGCGCCTTCTGCACCGTGGCGTTCTCCAGGGGATACAGCTTCAGGCTGCGCAGCGCCGCGTACAGGTCCAGCAGCAGCCCGCGCCCCGCCGTACGGAGTGCGCCGTCCTGCGTGGGTGGCTCGCCCTGGCGCTGGCTCGGCATGCCGGTGCTCATGCCGGCTGGCCCCTCAGTGCGCGGCTCACCGCCTGGCGCACAACCAGGTCCTTGTCGTCCGCCACCTTCTGCAGCACGGCCCGCGCTTCGGGCGTGCGGATCCGGCCCAGTGCCACCGCGGCGCACGCGCGGGTCTCCGGTCCCGCCTTGTAGCCGAGCAGGCCCCGGGTCAGCAGCATGCTCTGCAGCGTGGGGATGGCCGTGGCGCCGGCGATGGCACCGTACGCTTCGAAGAAGGCCATCTTCTCGGTGAGGTCGAGGTCGCGCTCCGACTTCCCCAGGATGACCGGCTCGATGCGCTTGAGCGCGTTCCGGATGCCCCGGGCGCCCATCGCGCGCACCGCCGCCAGCCGCACGGCGCGGTCGTCATCGTCGATCGCGAGTTCCATGGCCGTGAGTGCGCCGGGCGACGCCACTTCCGAGAGCGCCTGCACCGATGCGAGGCGAACCGCCGGGTCGGTCGAGCGCACCGTCTCGCCGAGCCCCGGCACCGCGCCCTGCAGCTTGAGGCGCCCGCACATCTCGACGACCTCCTTCAACGACGTGCTGTTCGGGTCGCGCAGCAGCTTGAGTACCTCGGTGGGCGAGTTCGCCGCGATGCGGTCGGCCGCCTGCTCGAGCAGCTCGCGCACGTGCGCAGTGTTCAGCGTCGGCAGCCAGGTCACGATGGCCCCGAGCGCCGAGGGGTGGAGTTCGCGCAGCACCTCGGTGACGTCCTCGTCCCCGGCCAGCGCCGCGGCCCCGTCGAGCGAGACCATCAGCTGGCGCACGATCTCGGGCTCGCTCAGCTTCGCCTCGAACGCGAGCAGCCGGTCCCGAAGCTCCGTGGACAGGTGCGGCGCCTTCTGCACCAGGGAGCGTACGTCGCGCATGACGGAGGCGACCGCGCGGAACTCGCCGGCGTTGAGGAGGTTGGGCAGAAGCGTCTCGAGGACCCCGATGACCTCATCGCGGATCGCCCGTTCCGATTCCATCTCGAAGATGTCGTAGATCGCGGCGAGCGCGCTGGCGCGCGCGTCGCGGCTGTACTCCTGGCGCAGCTGCTCCGCGACGATCGCGACCTCGTTCTCGTCCAGGAAATAGAGCGTGGAGTCGAACTCCTCGAGATCGACGATGCCGGCCTGCTTCGGCGGTGCCTCTTCGCGCACCTGCTGCTGCACCTGGGCCGCTGACGTGGCGGTGTTGCCGCCCATGGCACTCATCGCCTCCGGAACGACCTCGTCGCCGAAGCCCTCCACGAAGCGGTAAGCGATGTGGTTGAACTCCTGCTCCCAGAGCAGCGTCAGCAGGTCATCGCTCGCGTCCTGCTGCATGAAGCGCGCACGATTCACCACTTCGAGGAAGCGGATGATCTCTTCCTCTTCCACGCCCTTCTTCAGGGTCAGCAACCGCATGCCGTCCTTGTACAGGGTCCACGCGAGACTCTCGGTCTTGGTGAGCTGGTGGTACACCACCTGCTCTTCCCACATGAAGTCGGTCTCGGCCACCTGCAACACGAGGTCGTCGAGCACCGGCCAGAGGGGCGCAAAGCCCGCGCGGACGTTCTGGCTGGCGCGGTGGTACATCGGGTTGTTCGGGAGGTACATCTGGAAGGCGCGGAGTGCCTTCACCAGGCTCTGGAGGAGCTCGGAGACCTGTGAGGTCGGCAGGATCATCTCGTTCGGGCCGACGGTCACGCCTTCTCCCCGAGGATCGCGGCGACGTGCGCGACGTCCTTGTCCCCGCGTCCGCTGAGGCACACGAGCACCGACGCGTCGGCGGGCCGCTGCCCGCGCTGGCGCAGCAGCCAGGCAAAGGCATGCGCGGTCTCGAGCGCCGGAATGATCCCCTCCAGTCGGCAGACGGCCTGGAACGCGGCGAGCGCCTCGGCGTCATCGGCGGTCTCGTAGCGCACCCGACCGCTGTCACGCAGCCAGCTGTGCTCCGGTCCCACGCCGGGATAGTCGAGCCCCGCCGAGACCGAGTGCGCCGGCGCCACCTGGCCATCGGCGTCCTGCAGGAGGTAGCTCAGGCTGCCGTGGAGCACGCCGGGCGTGCCTGCCGTGAGCGTGGCACTGTGGCGGTGGCTGCCCAGTCCCTCGCCGGCGGCCTCGACCCCGACGAGCTCAACGCCCGTGTCCGCGAGAAATCCCGCGAAGATGCCCATCGCGTTCGATCCGCCGCCCACGCACGCAACCACGGTGTGCGGAAGCCCGCCCGTGCGGGAGAGCATCTGGGCCCGCGCTTCGCGCCCGATGACCGCCTGGAAATCACGCACCATCCGCGGATAGGGATCGGGACCGACGACCGAGCCAATGATGTAATGCGTGGTGGGCACGTTGGTGACCCAGTCGCGCAGCGCCTCGTTCGTGGCGTCCTTCAGTGTCCGCGTACCGGATTCGACCGGCACCACCGTGGCTCCGAGCAACTGCATGCGATACACGTTGAGCGCCTGCCGGGACACGTCCTCCGCGCCCATGTAGACGACGCACTCGAGGCCGAACCGGGCGCATACCGTCGCGGTCGCGACGCCGTGCTGGCCCGCGCCCGTCTCGGCGATGATCCGGCGCTTGCCCATCCTGAGGGCAAGCAGCACCTGACCAATCGTGTTGTTGATCTTGTGCGCGCCGGTATGGTTGAGGTCCTCGCGCTTGAGCCACACCGGCACCCCCACGTCCTGCGAGAGGCGGGGGGCGGGTGTCAGCGCCGACGGGCGGCCCACGATGTCGGCGAGATATTCCTCGTACTCGGCCCAGAAGGAGGCATCCTGCCGGGCCGCATCGTAGAGCTCCGCGAGGTCGTCGAGCGCCGCCACGAGCGTCTCGGGCACGTAGCGGCCGCCATACGGGCCGAAACGTCCCTCGATGGCGCGCTCTGGCATCACGCTAAGCGTCACGAGCTACCTCCAGAAACCGGGCGAGTCGGTCGGCATCCTTGAGACCGGGTGCTGATTCCACCCCTGAACTTACATCAACGATGTCGGGACATACGAGGGCAATGGCACGCGCGAGCGTGTCGGGACGGAGGCCGCCGGCCAGCGCCAGGCGCTGGCGTCCAACCCGTGCGCGTGCCAGCTGCGCGAGGGTCAGGTCCAGTGCCACCCCCGTTCCCCCGACCGCGCCGGGCACGCGCGGCTCGATCATGATCACATCCGCGCCCTCCGCCTGCTCCGCCAGCTGCTCAACGTCGTCCGGGCCGGCGATGTGCTGCACCGCCCACACGGGGAGCCTTTCGCGCCGCAGCCGCCGCCGCGTGGCGGCGTCATAGGCGCCGTGCAGCTGCACCGCGTTCAACCCGGCGGAATCGCGCAGGCGCAGCATGTCGTCGACCGGATGCGAGACGAACACGCCCACCACGGGCACGCCTCCCGCGGCCTTCACGATCTCGCGCGCCGTGGCCGGGCCGACCTGGCGCGTGCTCTCGGCGAAGACGACACCAAGCCAGGCAGCGCCCAGTCGCGCCGCGAGGGCGGCGTCGCCAGGGCGCGTCAGCCCGCAGATCTTCGCCTCAACGCCCAACGCGCATCACTCCGGCGAGCTGGCGCACCAGCACCCCCGGGTCCTCCGCAGCGCTGAGCGCGGTGCCGATCAGCACGGCATCAGCCCCGGCGGCGGCGGCCCGGGCAACGTCGGCCACGGACGCCATGCCGCTCTCGGCGACCGCAATGACACCGCGCGGCACACTCGGGAAGAGCCGCCAGGCCGCGCTGACGTCGATACGGAAGGTATCGAGGTCACGACTGTTGATACCGATGATCTCCGCACCCGCGTCGAGCGCGGTGCCGACCTCGGCGGCTGTATGCGCCTCGACCAGCGCCGCGAGTTCCGCCTCGGCGGCAAAGCGCCGCAAGGACGCCAGGCGCTGCGGCGGCAGGGCCCGCACGATGAGGAGCACCGCCGATGCCCCGGCGCCGCGTGCCTCGAGCACCTGCTCCTCGGACAGGATGAAGTCCTTTCGGAGGACCGGCACGCCCACCCTCGCCACCACGGCTCGCAGGTCATCGAGCGAGCCGCCGAAATGGGGACCGTCGGTGAGAACAGAGATCGCCGCGGCGCCACCGTCGGCATAGTGCTCCGCCCTCGAGGCAGGATCCAGGTCTTCCCGGATGCTTCCCGCCGAGGGCGAGCGCCGCTTCACTTCGGCGATCAGCGCGACCGCCGGCCCCTCGAGTGCGTCGCGGAACGACGCGCCTGGAGCGGCGTCCGCGGCCAGCCGCTCGAGCTCACGACGCCGTGCCTTGAGTGCCGGCAACGTGCTCTCGGTGGAGGCGAGAATCTGTCCAAGGGAAACGGGCATCTTGCCCTTCGGCTGGTATTCGGGTAATGTAATTCGGCCTCTGTTCGGTCAGCCAACAGCCGGAGCGTGCCGAATGACCCTCACCAAGCGCCAGAACGAGATCCTCGCCTACCTGCGGGCGCACATCGCCGAACATGGCTATGCGCCGAGCTTCGAGGAAATCGCCGAGCAGTTCACCTTCGCGTCTCTCGCCACGGTGCACGAGCATCTCACCAACCTGGAGCGGAAGGGCTACATCCGCCGCCAGTACAATGAGAGCCGCTCCATCGAGGTGCTGCCGCCGCGGGGCACCGCCAAGGCCACGGAGATCCCGCTGCTCGGCAAGGTGGCAGCCGGCCTGCCCATCGAGTCGCTCATGCACGACGAGACGATCGCCGTGCCCGACGAAATCCTGCCCCGCCGTGGTCCCAACTACGCGCTCAAGGTCGCCGGCAACTCGATGATCGACGAGCACATCATCGATGGCGACTACGTCGTGGTGCATGGCCGGGACGCCGCGGAGAACGGCGAGATGGTCATCGCGCTCGTCAACGGCTCCGAGGCCACCGTCAAGAAGTTCTATCGCGAAACCGGAGGGTGGATCCGCCTCCAGCCGGCCAATACGACCATGACCCCCATGCGGTACCAGGAACGCGACGTGCTGATCCAGGGCGTCGTGGTCGGGATCATCCGGAAGTACTGAACTGCGTGAACGGTGAGCGGTGAGCGGTAAGCGGGCGCTCCCGTTTCCCCGCTCACCGCTCACCGCTTACGCAGTTTCGATCCCTCTCGTCGCCCGGCGAAGCCGCTCCAGTGCGTCCCTTCCCTTCCCCTCGTCCAGCGCCTGCGGTCGCGCGGGCCAGCGACTCCTCGAACGACCAGCCCCGGCCTGACACGTAGAGCGCCGCCGCCGCGTTGAGGCGCAGCGCGTCACGGGCAGCGCCACGGGTCGTACCGGCGAGCACCGACTCGATCCGGGCGGCATTCTCCTCCGGGTTCCCCCCGGCCAGGTCATCAATGCTGCCGGACGCGATACCCAGCCTGCCAGGCTCAACCGCCCACTCGGTGATCGTACAGTCCCGGACCTCCCACACCATCGTCGATCCGAGCGGCGAGATCTCGTCCATCCCCTCGGCGCCGTGCACCACGAGCGCGTGGCGGCACCCGAGCGTCGCGAGCGCCTCTGCCAGCAGTGGTGCCCTCTCCCGTTCGGCGACGCCCAGCACCTGGCGGGTCACCCCAGCCGGGTTCGCAAGCGGGCCGAGCAGGTTCATGATCGTGGTGACGCCCAGCTCGCGCCGTACCGGAGCCGCATGACGCATGGCGGGGTGGAAGGTTGGCGCGAAGAGGAAGACGATGCCGGCTGCCTCGAGAACCCGCGGCACCTGGTCGGGTGGCGTCGGCACCGGAACGCCGAGCGCCTCGAGAACGTCAGCCGAGCCCGATCGGCTCGTAAAGCTCCGGTTGCCGTGCTTCGCCACCCGAACGCCCGCCCCGGCCACGATGAACGCCGCGCCGGTCGAGATGTTGAAGGTCCCGGCCCGGCCGCCACCGGTGCCGCAGGTGTCCACCAGGTCATCGGCTTCTTCGAGAGACAGTGGCGTCATCGCGCGCCGGAGGGCCAGGGCAGCGCCGGCAACCTCGATGGCAGTCTCCCCCTTCCCACGCAGCCCCATGAGAAGCGCGGCAATCTCCGCCCCCGTGGCCCCACCCTGCATCACCACGTCGAACGCCGCACCCACCTCGTCGGCGGTCAGTGACCGGCCTGCCGCGAGGCGGTCCAGCGCGTGGGCGATCGGGGAAGAAACGGCGTCAGGCACGGGGCGACCGGGGTGGCGGAAGAAGGCCGGGAAAGCGTAGGGGGTGGCGCGGGCTTTTGTCAATCAAGACAAAGGGTTGCGACGCTTGTTCCGGGGGGCCGCGGCGGCTAGATTCTGAAGCTCATGAGTCGGTCCTTCCTCGCGCTGATCCACTTCGACGGCACCGAGTTCCTCGGGTGGCAGCGACAGGCAACGGGCCGGACTGTGCAGGGCGAAGTTGAACGGGTCCTGGCGCGCCTCGCGGATCGTCATGTCGCTGCCCACGGGGCAGGACGCACCGACGCGGGCGTGCACGCGCTGGGTCTGGCGGTCAGCTTCGCAATGCCTGAATCATGGACGCCCGACGCGCTTCGCCGGGCCCTCAACGCCCTCCTCCCGCGCGACATCTGGGTCGCCGCGCTCTCAGAAATGCGCGCTGGTTTCCACGCGCGCAAGCACGCGGACAGCCGCCGTTACCGCTACGACATCGGCTGCGATGATGCCGCGAACAGCCCGTTCCGCCGCAAGTACGAGTGGGCACTCGGTCGCGCGCTCGAGCCTTCCCTGCTCGAGCAGTCGGCGGCCGTCATTGCCGGCGAGCACGATTTTCGAGCCTTCTCCGCCCGCAGCGAGCCCAAGCCGCACTACGCTTGCCGCATTAGCGAGGCACGCTGGGAGGAGCGCCCGCACGGCAATGGGTGGCGCTTTCACGTCGAGGCCGACCGCTTCCTGCAGCACATGGTCCGCATGCTGGTGGGTACGATGACCGACATCGCGCTCGGCCGGCGGCCGGCCGATGACATGTCGCGCCTGCTCGCCCGCACCGACAACAGCGAGACGAGCCCGCCGGCACCGCCGCAGGGCCTCTATTTCGTCAGGGCGGCATATCCGGATGCGATGTTTCACCTTGACGCGCCGGCGGCGGGCGCCGCGGCATCGGCATGACCAGCGCCCGCCTCGCACTCCTCGCGCTGGTGCTCACCGCCTGCGGACGCTCCGACCGGGACCCGCAGCCACTCTCGCTCGCGACCTTCGGCGCGATGCAGGCCAGACCCCGCGCGCAGGAGTCGGTCGACCAGTCGCGACGGACCGCAATCGTCACCTCGGCGGCGAAGGTGTCGCCATCGGTGGTCTCGGTTGGCGTCCAGGGACGTCGGCGCGTGCAGCAGTCGCCCTTCGACATGTTCTTCGCTCCCGAGGGGAATGAGCAGCAGGTACAGAGCTTCGGCACCGGCTTCGTGGTGCGTGCCGACGGCGTGATCATCACGAACCAGCACGTGGTGGACGGCGCGGACCAGATCACGGTGACACTGTCCGACGGCACCGACGTCCCGGCGACGCTCGTGGGCGAGGATGCGACCACCGACATCGCGGTGCTCCGGGTTGCCCGCACCGGTCTCGCCGTAGCGCCACTCGGCACCAGCAACGATCTCATGATCGGCGAGTGGGTCGTGGCGCTGGGCAACCCCTATCGCTTCCTGCTGAGCAACGTGGAGCCGACGGTGACGGCTGGCGTGGTGAGCGCCGTTGGCCGGAACATCCTGCCGACGGGCGACCAGCCAGGTCTGTACCTGGACATGATCCAGACCGATGCCGCCATCAACCCCGGCAACTCGGGCGGTCCGCTCGCCAACGCCCTGGGCCAGGTGGTGGGCGTCAACGCGTCGATCTTCTCCAGCAGCGGCGGTTCCATCGGACTGGGCTTCGCGATCCCGATCGAGCGCGCCATGCGCGTGACCGACGAGATACTCCGCAAGGGCGAGATGCACCGCGCGTGGACCGGGATCGAAGTGTCGGGTGCGCGCCAGATGCAGCTGACCCGTTCGCCCGACGGACTGCGCATCGAAACCGTCGCCACCGGCAGTCCGGCCGCCATGGCCGGCCTCAAGGCCGGCGACATCCTCGTGCTGGCGAACGGCCAGAAGATGCGCACCTGGCTCGACTGGGAGGCGGTCAAGCTCGACGTGGCCGTGGGTGATACCGTGCTGGTCGAGGTGAAGAGCGGCACCGCGCCCACCGTGCGCCGCCGGATCCGCACCGGTGAACTGCCCAGCGTCACCGCCGAGAAAGTGCCGGCGCTGCAGGACATGCAGCTGGTCACCGTGACGCCGGCCATCCGCGCCGAACGCCGCATTGCCGCCGAGCAGGGAGCGCTCATCTTCAGCATTTCCCCCGACGCGGCGCGCCTTACCGGCCTCCAGAGCGGGGACGTCATCCTGGCGATCAACAATTCACGCGTCGAGGATGCGGCCGCCGTCGGCAGCACGATCGAGCGCCTGCGGCCGGCGCGCGGCTTCCGCGTCTTCTTCGAGCGCGACCGGCGCATCCGCTTCACCGACCTCTCCTTCTCCTCATGACCGACGACCGCTATCGCTCGCCGCTCGGCACCCGTTATGCCTCGGCCGCCATGCAGACGCTCTGGGGCGACCGCCATCGGGTATCGCTCTGGCGCCACCTCTGGCTGGCCCTCGCCGAATCCGAGCGGGAACTCGGCCTGGCAATTCCGGACGAGGCGATCGCCGCCATGCGCGCGCATCTCGACGATGCCGATCTCGACGTGGCGGCGAAGTACGAGCGGCGGTTCCGCCACGACGTGATGGCGCACGTGCACGCCTTCGGCGACCAGGCCGTGGCGGCGCGCCCGTTCATTCACCTTGGGGCCACCAGCGCGTTCGTCACGGACAACGCCGACCTCGTGGTGATGCGCGACGGCCTCCGGCTCGTGTTGGGCCGCCTCGTGGCGCTCCTCAGTGAGCTCGACATGTTCGCGACCCGCTGCGCGACCATTCCCTGCCTGGCGTATACCCACTTCCAGCCGGCGCAGCTCACCACGGTCGGCAAGCGCGCCACGCTCTGGATGCAGGACCTCGCGCTGGACGTGGAGGAGACCTGCCACCGCCTCGAGACCCTCCGCTTCCATGGCTGCAAGGGCACGACCGGGACGCAGGCGTCCTTCCTCGAGTTGTTTCACGGCGACCACGACAAGGTGCGCGAGCTCGACCATCGCATCGCCGGGCGCATGGGGTTCAACGAGACCTTCGCCGTCTCCGGCCAGACCTACCCGCGCAAGGTCGATGCGCAGGTGCTCGACGTGCTGAGCGGCATCGCGCAGTCCACGGCCAAGATGGGATCGGACCTCCGGCTCCTGCAGCACGAGGGCGAGCTCCTCGAGCCCTTCGAGTCGGAGCAGATCGGCTCGAGCGCGATGGCCTACAAGCGGAACCCGATGCGCGCCGAGCGGATCTGCAGCCTGGCGCGCTTCGTCATCTCGCTCCAGGCCAATGGCGCGCACACCGCGGCCAACCAGTGGCTCGAGCGCACGCTCGACGACAGCGCCAACCGCCGCCTCACCCTGCCCGAGGCATTCCTGGCCACGGACGCCATCCTCGTGCTCGCCACCAACGTCGCCTCGGGCCTCGAGGTGCGCGAAGCGGTGGTGCGACGGCACGTCGACGAGCAGATGCCCTTCATGGCCACGGAGCGCTGGCTCATGCTGGGTGTGGGCCAGGGCGGCGACCGGCAGGCACTGCACGAGGTGATCCGGAAGCACAGCCTCGCCGTGGCCGAGGCCGTGAGTGGCGGCGCGCCCAACGACCTCCTGGACCGGCTGGGCCAGGACGCCGCGTTCTCGCGGGTGCCCGCCGCATCCCTCCAGGCCGAGCTCGAGCCCCACCGCTATACCGGCCGGTCCGTGCAGCAGGTGCAGGAATTCACCCGCGACTACCTCCCGCCCCTGCTCGCGCGCGCGCGCGCCCTCGCCGTCGAGGCTGGAACTGCCGAGGTGCGCGTATGACGGCCGCCCTGCGTGCCTCTACCCTGCCCCTGCCGCTGGTGCGCCGCGGCAAGGTGCGCGAGGTCTACGACGCGGGCCCGGACGCGCTCCTGCTCGTCGCGAGCGACCGGATCAGCGCGTTCGATGTCGTCATGGATGAGCCGGTGCCTTTCAAGGGCGCGGTGCTGACCCAGCTGTCCGCCTTCTGGTTCCGCCATCTGGAACAGGCCGCGCCCTCACACTTCATCACGGCGTGCAAGGACGAGATCGTCGCGCGGCTGCCCGCACTGGCCAGCTACCGCGACCAGCTGGCCGGCCGCGCCATGCTGGTGCGCCGCACCGAGCCCGTCCCCTTCGAGTGCGTGGTGCGCGGCTACCTGAGCGGCTCGGCATGGCAGGAATACCGGGCGCATGGGACGCTGGCCGGTGAGGCGCTGGCGAAGGGGCTGCTCGAGAGTGCGCGGCTCGACCCGGCGCTCTTTTCCCCCGCCACGAAGGCGGAATCGGGACACGACATGAACGTGCCCTTTGCGGCCGTGGTGCAGGCGCTGGGCGAGGACGTCGCGCGGCGCCTCCGCTCGCTGAGCTTCGCCGTCTACACCGCCGGGCGGGACTACGCGGCCGGCCGGGGGATCATCATCGCCGACACGAAGTTCGAGTTTGGCCACACGCCCGATGGGAACCTCTTGCTCATCGACGAAGTCCTGACGCCCGACTCCTCGCGCTTCTGGCCCGCCGACCGCTACGCGCCCGGCGGCCCGCAGCCGAGCTTCGACAAGCAGCCGCTGCGCGACTACCTCGCGACGCTCAAGCAGGCAGGCAGGTGGAACGGCGAGGCTCCCCCGCCACCGCTGCCCGCCGATGTCATCGAAGCAACCAGCGCCCGTTACCTCGAGGCGTACCGGCTGCTGACCGGTCGCGCCCTGGGCCCTCCGGCATGATCCGCGTCGCGCCGGAGGGGAAGCCGTTCATTGCCGGCGCATTCGTCATCCTCGTCGTGCTGGCGGTGTTTGCGTGCTGGTGGGCGCTGCTCTGGCTCCCCATCGCGATCTGGGTCGTCGCGTTCTTCCGCGACCCGCCGAGGGACGGCGAGCGCGGGCCGGACCTCGCCATCGCGCCGGCGGATGGGCTCGTGGTGGACCTGCGCGAGGTCGAGGAGCCGTCGTTCATTGGCGGCCGCGCCCAGCGGGTCTGCATCTTCATGAACGTCTTTGACTGCCACGTGAACCGGTATCCCCTCGGCGGCACCGTGGCCTACCGCCACTACAACCCGGGCAAGTTCCTGAACGCTGCCGACGAGAAGGCGAGCCTGGAGAACGAGCAGTCATCGGTCGGCCTCGACACGGCGCACGGGCGCATCCTGGTGCGGCAGATCGCCGGGCTCATCGCCCGGCGCATCATCACCGATCATCCGGCGGGCACCGTGGTGCAGCAGGGTGAACGGCTGGGCATGATCCGGTTTGGTTCTCGCGTTGACCTATTCCTGCCGACCGACGCGCGCGTGCTGGTGCAGCGCGGCATGCGCACGAAGTGCGGCCTCACCGTGGTGGCACGATGGAACTGAGACCTCGAGGGAATGGCCTGCAGCGGCCGATGCGGCAGGTCGTGGTGGTGATGCCGAGCGCGTTCACCCTCGGCAACCTGTTCTTCGGCTTCTGGGCGATCATCTCGGCCTACAACGGGAACTTCCGCTGGGCCGGCTGGTTCATCGTGTTCGCCGGCATCCTCGACGTGCTCGACGGGCGCATCGCCCGCCTGGCCAAGACCAGCAGCCGCTTCGGTGAGGAGCTCGACTCGCTCATCGACCTGGTCTCGTTCGGCGTCGCGCCCGCCCTCATCATGTACTTCCTCGAGTTCAACACCGCGGGGAAGTTTGCGTGGGTGCTCTGCTGGATCTACGTCGTGGCGGCGGCGATCCGGCTCGCGCGGTTCAACGTGGCCTCGGCCGGCAAGCCCGGGGCATGGTTCACGGGAATCCCGTCACCCGCCGCGGGCATGACGCTGGCCTGCTACTACCCGTTCACCCAGACGCCGTGGTACCGCGCATCGCTCGCGTACCTCGATCTGCAGCACCAGGGGCTCGTCCTCCTGATGCTCGTGCTCGGCGTGCTGATGGTCAGCAACGTGAAGTACCCGAAGATGCCGGGCTTCAGCTTCCGCACCGGCCGCCAGACGATGGTCACGCTCTTCGTGCTCGCGTGCATGGTCGCGGCGTTCATCAAGCCCGATGCCGTCCTGTTCCCGATGGGACTCGCCTACGCGCTGTTCGGCATTGTCCGCGGGGCGCTGCTGGGCCTGATGGAGCGCCATGAACCCGACGTGGCGGCCGCCGTGGATGCCGGCGGCGGCGAGATCACCTCCCTTACCCGCGAGCGCCGGGAGCGCCGCAAGGAGATGGAATGACGTACCGGGTCCACGTCCGCGTCATGCCGCGCGCCGGCCTGCTCGATCCACAGGGCCAGGCCGTGGAACATGCCCTGGGCGCACTTGGCTTCGCCGAGGCCCGCACGGTGCACGTCGGACGCGCGGTGGAGATCGAGCTCGATGCCGGGTCACGGGACGAGGCCGAGGCCCGGGCCCGCCTGATGTGCGACCGGCTGCTGGCCAATCCGGTGACCGAGGACTACCAGGTAGAGGTGGAGGCCGACTGATGGTACGTGTCGCGGTAGTGCGGTTTCCCGGCAGCAACTGCGATGAGGACGCCCGACGTGGGGCGGAGCAGAGCGGCGCCAGCGCCTACTTCGTCTGGCATCGCGATACGTCGCTGCAGGGCGCCGACATCGTGGTCCTGCCGGGCGGGTTCAGCTACGGCGACTACCTCCGCTCGGGAGCGATCGCCCGCTTCAGCCCGATCATGCAGGCGGTGCAGGCGCACGCGGCGGCCGGCGGTGGCGTGGTGGGGATCTGCAACGGTTTCCAGATCCTGTGCGAGGCACACCTGCTCCCCGGTGCGCTGATGCGGAACGCCGGGCTGACCTTCGTGTCCAAGCCGGTCGATGTGATGGTCGAGCGCACTGACACCGTCTTCACCTGGGCCTTCGATCGGAAGACCCCGGTTCGGTTGCCGGTGGCGCATGGCGAGGGGCGCTACGTCGCAGACGAACAGACGCTGGCGCGCCTCGAGGGCGAGGGACAGGTGGTGCTGCGCTATCTCAAGCCCTCTCCGACGACCGAGGGCAATCCGAACGGCTCCAGCAATGACATCGCCGGGATCTGCAACGCGGCCGGCACCATCGTCGGCATCATGCCGCACCCGGAGCGTGTCGTTGACCCGCGCCTCGGCTCGGCCGACGGGTTGCTGTTCATGCGCTCTCTCGCCGGCGTTCGCGCCCTGTCAGGAGTGACCCGATGACACGGACCTCGATGCTGTTGACCGCGCTGCTCCTTGCTGGCACCGCCGCCGGGGCCCGCGCCCAGACCCCGGTGCGTCCCGGCATGACCGCCGAGGAGGTGACAGCTGCGTGGGGCGCGCCATCGGCCACCCGCACCCGCGGTGACTACACCTACCTCAGCTATCCATCGTCCTGCATGCCGGCCTGCGGCACCCAGGACGTCGTGATCCTGCTTGGCGGCAAGGTCGTCGACGCCATCGCGCGCTCGAGCAATCACCCCTACGAAGGCCCGTCGAGCGTGGGCAGCAGGGCACCCGGCTTCACTGACTCCACCGGCGTCACCACGCCGGCATCACCTGCCCCGTCGCCTTCGGGCGGCAAGCCATGACGACCGCGGATATCATCGACCCTGCCCTGCTCGCGGCGTGTGCTTTCCCGGGTGAACGCCGCGTGACGCCCGAGGTCGTGCGCGAGCACAACCTCAACCAGTTCGAGTACGACAGGATCCTCGGCTTGCTTGGCCGCGCGCCGACGCTCACCGAGCTCGGGGTGTTCTCGGCGCTCTGGTCGGAGCATTGCTCCTACAAGCACTCGAAGCCGATCCTCAGGAAGTTCCCCACGACCGGCCCCGCCGTCGTGCAGGGGCCGGGCGAGAATGCCGGCGTGCTCCGGCTCAAGGATGGGTGGGCCGTTGCCTTCAAGATCGAGTCGCACAATCACCCGTCGGCGGTGGAGCCCTACCAGGGTGCGGCGACCGGCGTGGGTGGCATTCTCCGCGACGTCTTCACCATGGGCGCGCGGCCGATCGCGATGCTCAACAGCCTCCGCTTCGGCTCGCTCGACACGGCCCGCAACCGCTATCTCTTCGCCGGCGTGGTGCGGGGGGTCGGTGACTACGGCAATTGCGTCGGGATCCCGACGCTCGGCGGCGAGGTCAACTTCGCCGAGGGCTACACCGGCAACCCGCTGGTCAACGCAATGTGCGTCGGGCTGCTGCGCGAGGAACAGCTCATCACGGCGCGGGCGCACGGTGTAGGCAACGTGCTCCTCGTGGTCGGGGCGCGCACTGGCCGCGACGGCATTCATGGGGCGAGCTTCGCGTCCGAGGAGCTCTCCGAGAAGAGCGAAGCCCGCCGTCCGCAGGTGCAGGTCGGCGATCCCTTCTGCGAGAAGCTGCTGCTCGAGGCGAGCCTCGAACTGATCCATGGCGGATACATCGTGGCGATCCAGGACATGGGTGCCGCGGGCCTGACCAGCTCCTCCGCGGAGATGGCGGCGCGTGGCGGGGTCGGTGTGCAGATCGACACGGCGCTTGTGCCGACCCGCGAGCCGGGCATGACGCCGTACGAGATCCTCCTCTCCGAGTCGCAGGAGCGGATGCTCGTCGTGGCCGAGCCGGGCCGCGTCGCCGAGGTACGGACCGTCTGCGCGAAATGGGAGCTCGGTGCGACGCCGATCGGCCACGTCACCGACGATGGCGTCTTCCGCGTGACCCACGACGGCCTCACCGTCGTCGCGATCCCCGGTCAGCGCCTGGTCGACGACGCGCCGGTCTACTATCCCGAGGCACGCGAAGCGGAGGCCGCCATCGCCCGCAGGTTGGTGTCGCCGCCGGCGCGAGCGGGCGCGAGCATCGAGGGCGACTTGCGCGCCCTGCTGGACACACCCACGATCGCCAGCAAGCGCTGGGTCTACGAGCAGTACGACTCGACGGTGCAGGCCTCCACCGCCTTCGGCCCGGGCAGCGACGCCGGCGTGGCGCAGGTGCCGGGCACCAGTTTCGGCATTGCCGTGACCGTCGACTGCAACAGCCGGCTCGTGGCGCTCGATCCCTACGAGGGCGGCAAGGCCACCGTCGCCGAAGCGGCACGCAACATCGCCTGCACGGGTGCGGTACCGCTGGGGATCACCGACTGCCTGAACTTCGGCAACCCCGAGAAGCCCGAGGTCTTTTTCCAGTTCCGCGAGGCCTGCCGCGGCATCGCGGACGCGTGTCTTGCGTTCGACACGCCGGTGACGGGCGGCAACGTCTCGTTCTACAATGAAAATCCCAACGGGGCGATCGACCCGACCCCGACCGTCGGCATGGTCGGCCTGCTGGAGTCGCTCGATCACCGGGTGAGCAGCTTCTTCCGCAACATGGGCGACGCGATCATCGTCCTCGGGCGCACCGAAGGCGCGCTCGGCGGCTCGGCGCTCTGGGCGGAACTTGACCGGTTTGTCGGCGGCGCACCCGCGCCCGTGGACCTGCAGGCAGAGCGACGGCTCCAGCGGTTCCTCGTGGCCGCGGCACGCGACAAGCTGGTCCGGTCGGCGCACGACTGCAGCGAGGGAGGCCTGGCGGTCACGCTCGCGGAATGCGCCATTGGGGGGCCGTACGCGCCATCCGGGATTGGTGCCGCGGTGAACCTCACGCCCCTGGCCGGAGCCCTGAATCCGCAGCAACTGCTCTTTGGCGAGGACCACGGCCGCGTGGTCGTCACTTGCTCGCGCACGAACGCCGACCGCGTGATCGCGCTGGCCGGTGAGCATGGTGTCCCCGCGGTCGCGGTGGGCACGGTGGGCGAGCGGCATGGCCCGCTCGCCATCACGGCAGGCGACGGCAGCTGGCAGTGGCCGGTGGATGAACTCCGCCGCATCTTTTTTGACGCGATTCCGCGGCGACTGCAGCATGTCGCGACGGATGCGGCGTTGGAGGCCTGACCCATGTGCGGTGTGATCGGCGTATCGAAGATTCCCGAAGCGGGGCGACTCGCCTACCTGGGCCTGTACGCGCTGCAGCACCGCGGACAGGAGAGCGCCGGTATCGTCGCGGTGGACCGCGAGGGCCAGGCCCGGGTGCATCGTGGCATGGGCCTCGTGTCCGAGACGTTCCCCGAGCCGGTGATGAAGCACCTCACCGGCGACGTCGCGGTGGGTCACACCCGCTACTCCACCGCCGGCAGCACGGTGCTCGCCAATGCGCAGCCCTGCTTTGCCAACACCCGCTGCGGCGCTTTGTCGGTGGCACACAACGGGAACCTCACGAATGCGCCCGAGCTGCGCCGTGAGCTCGTCGAACAGGGCGCCATCTTCACGTCGTCGTCCGACACCGAGTGCCTGGTCCACCTCATCGCGCGGTCCAGCGCGCCGACGATGGAAGGCCAGATCCGTGAGGCGCTGAGCCGCGCGGAAGGCGCCTACAGCCTGGTCATCAGCTGTGGCCGGGAGATCTACGCCGTCGTGGACCCGCGGGGCTTCCGTCCGCTGATGCTCGCTCGCCTGGGCGAGGGCGTGATCGTCGCGTCCGAGACCTGCGCCTTCGACCTCATGGGGGCGACAATCATCCGGGAGTTGCAGCCCGGCGAGTTCGTGCGCATCGTGGAGGGCCAGGTCGAGACGCTGGCCCCCCTGCCCCGCAATGTCGGTGACCCGCTGCGTGTTCGAGCTGGTCTACTTCTCCCGTCCCGACAGCAGGATCTTCGGCCGCTCGGTGGACGCCGTGCGCCGCGAGATCGGCCGCCAGCTCGCCGTGGAGCATCCGGCCCCGGGAGCGCAGGTCGTGTTCGCGGTGCCCGACAGCTCCAACGCGATGGCCCTCGGCTTCAGCGAGGTCTCGGGCACCAAGCTCGAGTACGGCCTCATCCGCAACCATTACGTGGGCCGCACCTTCATCAATCCCACCCAGGCGCTGCGCGTCGCCAAGGTGAAGATCAAGTTCAACCCCGTTCGCGAGGTCATCGAGGGCCGCTCGGTGGTGATGGTGGACGACAGCCTGGTGCGGGGCACCACCAGCAAGGGGCTGGTGCAGATGGTCCGTGCCGCCGGCGCGAAGGAGGTGCACCTTCGCCTCGGGTCGCCCCCCATCACGGGGCCGTGCCACTACGGCATCGACACCCCCACCCGTGAGGAGCTCATCGGCGCCACCCACTCGGTGGAAGAGATCCGCGACTTCCTGGGCGTGGATTCGCTTGGCTACCTGTCGCTCGATGGCATGCTGGATGCAGCAGGACGGAGCACCGGATTCTGCCACGCCTGCTTCTCGGGGCAGTACCCCACGCCCATCACGGAGGAACTGGTGCAGCTTCGCCACGCAGCTCCGCTCGCCGCCACGCTCGTATGACCGGCTCTTTCACGCCGCCTCTGGTCTACTTCTTCGGCCAGGGACGCGCGGACGGCACCGCCGCCATGAAGGAAGTGCTGGGCGGCAAGGGTGCCGGCCTCGCCGAGATGACGACGTTGGGCATTCCAGTTCCTCCCGGCTTCACGATCACCACCACCATCTGCCTGCAGTACCTCGAGGCGAAGCAGTTCAGCCCGCGGCTCAAGGCGCAGGTCGAGCAGGCCCTGCAGCGGCTCGAGAATGCCACGGGCCGCTCCTTCGGCGACCGCGCCAATCCGCTGCTGGTCTCGGTGCGCTCGGGCGCGCCGGTCTCGATGCCCGGCATGATGGACACGATCCTCAACCTGGGGCTCAACGAGGAGACGGTGGAGGGGCTGGCGACGCAGAGCGGCAACCCCACGTTCGCATGGGACAGTTACCGCCGGTTCGTGCAGATGTACGCGAGTGTCGTCTTCAACCTCTCGAAGAAGACCTTCGAGCAGGTGCTGGATGAGCGTCGCCGCGCCGCCGGCGTCACCCGCGACATCGACCTGCCGGTGCCGGTGTTGAAGGAGCTGGTGCGGGCACTCAAGGCCCGCGTGGAGGAGGAGACGGGCCACCCCTTCCCGGATTCCCCGGTGGAGCAGCTCTGGGGGGCCGTGGCTGCAGTGTTCGAGAGCTGGAACACCCAGCGTGCCATCGACTATCGCCGCCTGCACGATGTTCCCGATACCATGGGTACTGCCGTCAATGTTGTCGCAATGGTCTTCGGCAACATCGGCGAGGACTCCGGCACCGGCGTGGCATTCACCCGGGATCCGTCCACCGGCGAGAACCGGCTCTACGGCGAGTACCTCATCAACGCCCAGGGCGAGGATGTCGTCTCCGGCATGCGAACACCGGAGCCCATCGGCACGCTCGCCAATCGGCTGCCGGCCTCCTACCGCGAACTCGAGCGCACCGCGCGGCTGCTCGAGCGGCACTTCCGCGACGTCCAGGACATGGAGTTCACCATCGAGCGCGGGCAGCTCTACATGCTGCAGACGCGCCGGGGCCAGCGGTCGGGACATGCCGCCGTCCGGATCGCCTGCGAAATGGTGGAAGAGGGGGTCATCTCGAAGGAAGAGGCGGTGAGCCGCATCCCGCCCAACGACCTGAACCAGCTGCTGCACCCCACCATCGATCCGCACAGCACCCTCGACCTTCTCACCACCGGCCTGCCGGCGTCACCCGGATCGGCGTGCGGGATGATCGTGTTCGACGCCGACCGGGCCGAGCAGCTTGGACGGGCCGGGCAATCGGTGATCCTCGTGCGGACCGAGACCTCGCCCGACGACTTCCATGGGATGGTCCTGGCCAAGGCCATCCTCACGGCGCGCGGCGGCATGACCAGTCATGCGGCGGTCGTGGCGCGCGGCATGGGCACGCCCTGTGTCGCCGCTG
Source organism: uncultured Gemmatimonadales bacterium (assembly GCA_963773095.1). Taxonomy (GTDB): domain Bacteria; phylum Gemmatimonadota; class Gemmatimonadetes; order Gemmatimonadales; family GWC2-71-9; genus JAGGAG01. Next base: position 143,213 of record CAVYZY010000002.1, on the reverse strand, counting down.
CGCAGCACCTCGAGGTGGATGAGCACGACCGCCAGCTCAAGGTGGGAGAGCGCGTGCTGCACGACGGCGACTGGGTCACGGTCGACGGCAGCGCCGGCCGCGTATATGCCGGCCAGGCCGCCTTGATCGCACCGGAGATGTCCGGCCACTTCCTGCGCCTGATGGAATGGTCCGACGAACTGCGCCACATCCGCGTCCGCGTCAATGCCGACACCCCCGCGGATGCGCATAGGGGCCGCGACTTCGGCGCCGAGGGGATCGGGCTCTGCCGCACGGAGCACATGTTCTTCGAGGGCGACCGCCTCACCGCCATGCGGGAGATGATCGTGGCCCAGGACGAAGCCGGGCGGCGCAAGGCACTGGCGAAGCTGCTGCCCATGCAGCGCGGCGACTTCGAGGCCATCTTCCGGGCGATGGAGGGGTATCCGGTCTGTATCCGGCTCCTCGATCCCCCGCTCCACGAGTTCCTGCCCCATACTGAGGCCGAGATCGAAGGCCTCGCGGGTCAGCTCGGCGTCCCCGTCGACCGCCTGCGCACCATCGTGAACAACCTGCGCGAGGTAAACCCCATGCTGGGCCTGCGCGGCTGCCGGCTCGGCATCAAGTATCCCGAGATCACCCACATGCAGGCCCGCGCCATCCTCGAGGCGGCATGCTCCATCGCGCTCCGGAAGGGACGGGTGCAGCCGGAGATCATGGTGCCGCTGGTGGCGAGTGTGGTCGAGTTCCGGAAACAGGCGCTCATCGTGCGGCAGGCGGCGCAGGAGGTATTCAGTGAGATGCAGATCTCCGTGCCGTTCCTCCTCGGCACGATGATCGAGCTGCCGCGCGCCGCGTTGACCGCCGACGAGATCGCGCGCGAGGCGCAGTTCTTCTCCTTCGGCACCAACGACCTGACGCAGACCACCTGGGGCCTGTCGCGCGACGACGCGGCCCGCTTCCTCCCCGACTACATCGACCAGCACATCATCGACAACGACCCATTCCAGGTACTCGACGTGCCGGGGGTGGGCAAGCTGATCCAGATGGCCTGTGAGTTGGGCCGGAAGACCCGGCAGGACCTGAAGCTCGGGATCTGCGGCGAGCACGGCGGGGAGCCGGCATCAGTCGCCTTCTGCGACAAGCTCGGCATGAACTACGTGAGCTGCTCACCCTTCCGCGTGCCGATCGCCCGACTCGCGGCTGCCCAGGCCGCGCTGGCCGAGCGTGGCGAAGTGGACAGGACACGCGCCACGGTCTAGCCGGTCAGCGGCCGGCGACGACGAGGGCCATGCATAACGCAAAGGGCGCCGCGGTCACGCCGTGCTACAGCGCTGCGCGTCAGAACTATCGGCATCGCTTTGGCATGCCTGCAACATGGACTGTGCCCGTCCCCTGCCCATGACCTGGCACAGGGTTACGGAACCGCGGCGGTGGCGCCCGGCACCGAGGCGCCCAGCAGCGCCTCGACGACCCGATCGGGCCGCTCCTCGGCAAGGTGATGACCCGCACCGGGCACCGTTTCGATGGTCAACTCGCTGAGGCGGGCCATGAGCAGGCGCACCTGGTCCTCCGGCGGCGCTGCCCCATGCTTCGCTCCCCCCAGGAGCAGCAGCACGGGGACCCTGACCTCGGCCAGCCGGTCGGCGATGTCATCGGGTTCCTTCGCCCGGGCAATGGCGCGGTATGCATCGATGGTGGCACCCAGGTTGTTCTCGGCGCCGCGGGTGTACTCATGCACCGCCTCGTCGGTAACCCATGACGGATCACCCGACGCGGAGATCATTCCCTTGCGGATGGCGCCACGCAGGAATCCAACGCCGAATAGCTGCAGGCCCGCCGAGTTCTGCATGGCGCGCCGGAAACCGGGGCCGGCGGGACGCTCCGCGCCGCCGCCCTCGAGCAGCACCAGCCGCGACGCCATGCCTCCGCCGGTCGCGGCGAGGCGCACTGCAATGGCACCGTTGGTGCCCTGCGCACCCACGATGGCCGAAGTGACGCCGCAGCTGTCGAGCACGGCCGCGACCCGAAGGGCCTGCGCGCTGAGCGAGTAGTCCGCCTTTTTCGGCCGGGAAGACGTGCCGACTGCCAGTGGCTCCACCACCACGACCCGGTACCCCGCCTCCACGAGTGCCGGCGCAACGCGGCGGAACGTGTAGGCCGACCCCAGGAAATCGGCGATCAGGACCACGGCGGGCGCGGACGGAGGACCCCACAACTCCACCACGAGCGTTTCGGCCGGCGCCACCACAATGCGACGCTGCTCCGGCGCCGAGCCGAGCGCGAGCAGCAGCATGAGCGTGCTCACGCGGTCCTCCGCTGTCGTCGAACGACGGCGATACCCAGGCAGAGCGACATGCACAGCAGCACCGCCAGCGCGCCAGCGCCCGGGCGCCAGATGGTCCCCGCGGCGGCAAAGAGCAGGAAGTTCGGGAATCGTCCGAGTCCCATCGCGAGCAGGTATCGCGGCATTGAGTAACCCGCCGCTGGCGCCACGAGCCGAAGGGCCCAGTCGGGCAGCGGCGTGAGCGCGAACACGAAGGTCGTGAGGAATGGCGCGCGGTTGAACCAGCGGATCGCACGCTGCACCATGCGGTGCTCCACCGCGTGGCGTGCGCGCCTGTCGCTGCAGAGCGCACGAAACACATGGTAGTCGACGTACTCCACGACCAGGTCCGCGAGGGTGCCGAGCGCGGCGATCTCGACCGGCGGATACAACCCCCCGAAGTGCGCCAGGATCGGCTCATATGCCGCCGGCATGAACATGGCCAACGGCCCGTGGGTCCACAGCGTCGCGAGCACGAACACGAGCAACGGCGCAGTGGCCGGTGCCAGGACCACGAGCGGAATCCCGATGGCCGCCATGGCCCCAGTGCCGCGAACGATCCCGTCCCAGCGACGGTCGCCGAACGGACGCGTGAGGAGGCCGGTCGCGTCGTTCATGCGCACCGCCCCAGGTGGCCCGGCATGGCGAGCGCCGCGGCGGCAGTGACGCCGCTGGTGGCGTACGCCTGGCGGATGAGCGTCAGGGCGTGCTCGGCCCGGGCCAGGGTCATCAGCGGCGCACCGCCCCGGGTGAGAACCCGGTGGAAGTCGCCAAGCATGGCGCGATAGCCACCGATGTCGGTCACCGATGGCACCACAAAGCGGGTGCGCCGACCGCGGATGAACGCGAACACCCCATTGGATTCGAAGGTGATGCTCCCGCGGGTGCCGGTGATCTTGGAGAGGCGGAGACCGTGCAGCAGCGAAGGCGACTCCCACGAATGGAGCAGCACGCCGACGCCACCCTGCTCGTACTGGGCCACCACCGCCATGCTCCGTTCGTCGCCGCGCTGGTCGCCTGGCCAGTAGCCCTGCACGCTCTCGACGGTCAGGCCGAGGTTCGCGAGCAGGTCGATCCAGTGAACGCCCCCTTCGAAGAGCGCCCCGCCGCCGGAGAGCTCGGTGTCGTCCCGCCAGTCGCTGGCGGTGCGACGCTTGAGCGCGCTGAGCAGGACGAACCGGATGTCGCCGAGCTCGCCGCTGCCGATGGCATCCTGCAGCACGCGCGCCAGCGGCTTGTAGGCGTAGTTCTCGGCGACGAGCACCATGCGACCGGCCGATGCGGCGGCTTTCGCCACCACCTGGCAGTCCGCGGGCGAGAGGAACGCCGGCTTCTCGACGATCACATGCTTGCCAGCCGCCAGCGCGGACAGCGTCAAGGCGAGGTGGTGCAGCGGGGGCGTGGCCACGAGCACCACGTCGATGTGCGCTGCGCAGAGCGCCTCGTCGTAGCTGGCAAACCAGCCCCTGGCATGCGTGTCATGCGCGAACTCCTCTGCCCTCGCCGGGAAGCGGCTCGCGCCGTACCGCCGCACCTCCGGGGCGATGGATTGCAGCGTACGGCTATGCTGTCTCGCGATGCGTCCGCATCCCAGCATCGCGATACCGAGCGAGGCGTTCATGGGGCGTCTCCTGTGGGAAATGGGAACGGGACGAGCTCGCGGCCAGCAGGGCCGCACAGCGCAGGGCATTGGCAGAGATGGTGAGGCTCGGATTCACCCCGCCCGATGTGGGCAGGGCACTTCCATCCATCACGTACAGGTTCTCGAGCCCGCGGAAGCGTCCGGTTGCGTCGAGCGGCGCTGTCGCGGGGTTGTCGCCCATGCGCACCGTGCCAAGGGCGTGCGAGAAGGTGCTGATCGTACGGGCAAAGCAGGTGAGGGCGCCGGCCTCGCTCAGGATGCGACGCGCGCAGCGTTCGAGCGCCTTGCCGGCCTGCCGGTCCCGCGCCGTGTACTGGTGATGCACCGTCAGCCGGGGCAGGCCGAACCGGTCACGCTCCGATCGGTCAATCGTCACGCCGTTGCCCTGACGTGGCTCATCCTCGGCGATCCCGAGGAGTGCCGCCGAGCGCGATAGTACCTGCCCGGCCGCCGGTACCAGCCAGCGCGGGAGATGCTGTGCCACCACTGAGAGCGGCGGAACGGCCATCTGTTGCAGCACCCCCAGCTTCCCCGCACCCGTCCACCCGTGACCGAAGTAGAAGTCGGTGATGGCGACCTGCTTCACGAAGCGGTGGCCCCGGTCGGGCCGGGTCGGGAACAGGCCGAACACCAGCCGGTTGTAATGCCGTGTGAGATAGCGGCCGACGGCACCCCGGGCAGGGCTCAGCTCGTCGAGCCCCGACGCCAGCAGGAGGTGCGGCGTGGCGAGCGCACCGGCGGCGAGGATGACATGCCGCGCGCGCAGTCGGCGGATCTGCCGGCTGTCGTGGTCGATCACCTCCACTGCCCCGATACGATCGTTCCACTCGACCAGCCTGGTCACCACGGTGCCAGGCCGCAGCACCAGTCCCTCCCGCAGCAGCGGCGTGATCAGTCTCGTGGCGACGTCGTTCTTCGCGCCCACCGCGCAGGCGAAGCCATCACAGGCGCTGCAGGCGACACAGCGGCCGCGCTGGTCGATGGCGACCGGTAGCCGGCTCGGATGCAGGCCGAGCCGCCGCGCCGCATCGGCGAGCCGGAGCGACAGCGGCGCCAGCGGAGAGGGTGCCGCAGGGTACGGGGCGCTGCGCGGCGGCTCCACCGGATCCTCCCCGGTGGTGCCGACAACGCCGAGCATTCGCTCGGCACTGGTGTAGAACGGCTCCAGGTCCGCGTAGGCAATCGGCCACCTGGCGCCCGACGCCCCATGGATCGACGGGTCGGGCGTGAAGTCGGCCTCCCGGTAGCGTAATGACGCGCCGCCGTAGAACACCGAGGGACCGCCGACGCAGAACATCCCCCCCGTCTCGCTCGCCCGCCGGCCCTCCTGCACCCGATAGCTCGACTCGGTCGAGTAGAACTGCGACACCATCCCGGCTTGGCTCGGTCTCCAGCTCGCGGGTCCGCGGGGCACCCAATCGCCGCGCTCGAGCATGAGCACGCGCCAGCCCGCATGCACCAGGGTGTGCGCCGCCATCGCGCCGCCGAAGCCGCTGCCGACCACGATGGCATCCCATTCCTGCCGGTCCGTGGCGTCGATCATGGCTCGCTCCCGGTGACCGCGGGCCGCGCGGCAATGCAGCCGTCACAGGCACCTGCGCGCGACTCTATAACCGCGGTGAGCAGGGCGAGGGCGACAGCGCCCGTGATGGCGGCGTACAGCGGGACGAGCCGGTAGCGGTGGCGCAGCATGTGGGGGAAGTGGATCGGCTTCCCGGCGAACTTGCCGCCTGGCTCATTGGGACGGCTGAACTTCTTCCAGGTCTCGAGGGTCGCGATTGTGAGGCCGGTCGCCGCCAGCATGACGATGCCCAGGTCGCCGGTCAGCCGGGCCAGCAGCAGCGAGTAGGCGAACGCGACGCCGGGGCTGCGGAAGAACTTGAAGGTCTCGAATCCCTCGATTGGCGCGTCCTTCCACGCCCCACCGAATGCACTGATCCATCCCCCGGCACTTCCGGCCAGGACGAGCAGCACCCACGCGCCATTCGTCGCCTGGGTCCCGAGCCAGCGCACGCAGGCAAGCACGCCGAAACCGGCCAAGAAGTAGAGCCCGCCGAGGATGGCCCGGACGACACCGTTCCGCACTGGTCGACCGCGGACCGCGAGCTGCATGGGGATCGTGTACTTGGACTGGTCCTCGGCGCGGAAGAACGTCTTCCACGTCTCGATGACGAATCGCTCGACCGTGTAGGCCGCGCCGAAGAGGAGCACTGCCCCGGCCGGGCCCGGCGGCCAGGGCAGCAGCGCGGTGAGCGCGAGGGCCGCGACAACACCGAGGATCGGACTGCGGACAAATCGCGACCAGAAGAACCCCTCGTGCGGCGAGTCCTTGAACACTCCCCAGGTGGCGGCGTGGATCCCGACAGCCAGGCCGACGGCAACGGCGGTCGCAACGTGCATGAGGCCCTCCAGGTTCAGGTTCAGGCGCGGCCGGATCGCCAGGTAGTCGTGACGCCGGTATGGTGCGGTCGGGGGGTCAAGGTCCCGTCAAGACCGCCTGCACCTGTTTGCCCCGCGGCTCCGTGCGCGGTACGTTCGGACAATGCACAGCACCCGTCCTCTGGATGTGGACCGCGCCGTGACTCGCTCCCCCTCGGGCAGGTCACGGCGCGCTTTGCGGAGCGCTTGCTTTTGCTGCAGCTGAGGCTCCTCGGTTCCCTCGACTTCAAGGATCGATCAGGGGCAGAGATCCGCGCCGTCCTTCAGCAGCCCAAGCGCCTCGCCCTCCTTGCCTACCTCGCACTCACCCCGACCGGCGCCTTCCGCCGGCGCGATTCCCTGCTCGGGCTCTTCTGGCCGGACCTGGATGCGGAGCACGCGCGTGGCGCGCTGCGCCGGTCGCTCTACTTCCTTCGCCGCGCGTGCGGCGATGACGTGATCATGTCGCGGGGCGAGGATGATGTCGGGATCCGGCCCGATGCGATCTGGTGCGACGTGACCGCGTTCGAGCAGGCCCTGGCGGCGGGGCGTCACGTCGAGGCACTCGAGTTGTACCGGGGTGACGTGCTCGAGGGGTTCTACGTCGCCGGCGCACCGGACATGGAGCAGTGGCTGGATATCGAGAGGAGCCGGCTGCGCGCCCAGGCGACGCGGGCCGCGTGGGGTGCGTGCGATGCCGCCGGGGCGACGGCCGCTGGCGCGATGTGGGCGCGACGTGCCGTTGACCTCGCACCACTGGAGGACCGCGGCGTTCGCCGGTTGCTCACCCTGCTCGAGAAGGCCGGCGATACCGCGGGTGCCATTCGCGCGTACGACGAGTTCGCGGGACGGCTGACCCGGGACCTGGACCTCGAGCCCTCCCCTGACACCACGGCCCTTGTGGCAGCCATCCGGGCGCGAGCGTCGCACGCGCCCCCCAGGCGCGTCGCCGGCACTGCGCCCGCGGCACCCGTCAGGCCAGGTGTGGCACCAGCGGAGTCACCACCTGCCGGCAACGTCCTCGCCGTCTGCGCCTTCGTGGTCCGCGGCGGCTCCGACCTCGGGTATCTCAGCGAGGGAATGGTCGACCTGCTGAGCAACGCCCTGGATGGCGCGGGCGACCTGCGCACGGTCGATCCCCGCGCCGTGCTCGCTGCACCCCTCCCCGAACTCGACGCATCCGATGGCGGAGACACCGACATGATGGCGCGGGCTGTGGGCGCCGGCCTGCTGGTCACCGGCAGCGTCATTCGGGCCGGTGATCGCATTCGCATCAGCGCCGTCCTGCGGCGCACCGGTGAGGGAACCCTCGGGCGCGTAGAGGCGGAGGCCACGGGGGAGGACGGGCTCTTCAGCGCGGTGGATGTGCTCGCCCGCGGGCTCGTGACGCTCCTGAGCCAGGCGCCGGGCACCTATCCCGCGCAGCTCGCCGCGCGCACCAGCGCGTCGTGGCCTGCCCTCAAGGCCTTCCTGCAGGGCGAACACGATTTCCGGCTGGGGCGACACACCCGCGCCATGGCCGCCTTCGAGCGTGCGGTAGAGCTCGACGCGGACTTTGCGCTCGCCCACTACCGCCTGGCGGGAACCCGCGCCGCTGCCGCGATGCTGCTACCGGCCCGCCACGCCTGTCGCACCGCCGGCGCGTCGAGTGGCACGCTGGCGGCTGGCACGCGGATGATGATCGAGGCGCAGGACGCCTGGCTCAACGGCCGGCTCGCGCTGGCCGAGCAACGCTATGCCGCAGTCGTGGCGGAGTATCCGGAAAATGTCGAGGCCTGGTACCTGCTCGGCGATGTCCTCTTCCATGGCAACCCGTGCCGCGGGCGCAGCCCCATCGAGGCGCGGGCGGCGCTGCAGCGCGCGCTCACGCTCGATGCCTCCCACGTCGGGGCATTGGGCAAGCTGGCGCGCATCGCCGCAATGGAAGGCGAGGATGCGACGCTCGACCTCTACGTGGACCGCGTCATCGACCTCACGCCAACGAGCGAACAGGCCCTCACGCTCCGGGCCATGCGCGCCTTCCGCCGCGGCGACGTGGCGGAACTGCTCCGGCTGGCAGGCGACTTCCGGTCCGCGCGGATGTTCGGCGTCGGCGTGGCCCTGGCTGACGCGGCGCTGTTCTCCGGCCGGCTCGAGTCGGTGGAGTCGATCGCGCGCGAGGTGATTCCGCGGGTGCCGTCAGCCGAGCTGAGGGCACTGGGACACCTCTTCCTGGCCGAGGCGGCACTGGCGCAGGACCGCGCTGCCGATGCGGTGAAGGAGTACGAGATCGCCGGGGAGCTCGACCCGGCATGGTCACTGACGGTGCGCGGCCTGCGGGCGGCGGCCGGCACGCTGCCCAGCACTGCGGCCCAGCTCGACTCGCTGCAGGAGGAACTGGAGCGGTGGAATGCCGGCGCCGAGCTTCCGCGCGTCAGCCTGCCACTCATGCTGCACGACGGGTTGTATGGGCACATTCGTGCCCATGTGGCCGGCCTCGTGGCGGCTCGCCGCCGCGACTTGCCAGCCACGGCGCGCTGGACGGAGGAGTTGGCAGAGCTGGTGGTGCCCGATGGCGCCGAGGCGCTCACCGAGAACATGCTCCGGACTCTGGAGGCAACGCTGCGTGCTGGCCAGGGCGATCCCGCCGGCGGGCTGCACGCACTCGAGGGAGCCCGCACCGCCGTCTGGTTCCAGCATGCCATGGCGTCGCCGGTCTTCGCCGGCGTCGAGGGCCGGCTGCTTCGTGCCGAGTTGCTGCATCAACGCGGCCGCGGACGCGAGGCGATCGGCTGGCTGGAGGCGATCGGGTGGCATTCCGTGTGGGAGCTGAGTCATCGCGCCGGCGCGGAGCGCCGGGCCGCCGAGATCTGCACATCAATGGTGGTGACGGCGTAAGTGTCCGACGCAAGCGAGGAACTGCGGTCGCGGCAGGCGCCGCTCAAGGAACGGTATCGGGAGGATGCCGCCGCGGCGGTGGTCGTGCTCAAGGCCGGGGCCTCGCTCGATGCTGAGGGAATCACGTGCCGGGTCGATACCGGTCGGGCACTGGTCGAGGCGGGCCTGCATCCTGCCACCGGCGGCTCCGGGCTGCAGGCGTGTTCTGGTGACATGCTGCTGGAGGCATTGGCCGCATGTGCCGGCGTGACGCTGCGCGCCGTGGCAACGGCACTGGAGATTCCGGTGCGCGGCGGGAGGATCGAGACGGAAGGCGACCTGGATTTTCGAGGAACGCTGGGCGTTAGCAAGGAGGCGCCAGTGGGCTTCCTGGCCATTCGCGTACGATTTCTACTCGATACCGACGCCAGCCCGGAACAGTTGGCGACACTGCTCAAGCTGACGGAGCGCTATTGCGTCGTACTGCAAACGTTGCGCACCCCGCCTCTCGTCACGGCGACGGTTGCGGCGGTCTGAACGGCTATCGCTGGTCCAGGTCGATGAGCACTGCCAGGGCGAGCCCAAGCTGGGGATCGAGCCCCGCACGCCCGCCCTGGCGAAGGTCGAACATCACCCTTCCCTGCACCAGTTCTCGCCGCTCCAGCAAGCCAAGCGGCGATCCCCCCGGCGACATCAATACGAAGTTCGATCGCACGTTCGGAACGGCCCAGCCGATCAGACGCGCGCCGATGGCCCGCGGCATCGAGTCCTCTCGCGCCTTCGCGATCGGGTCGCCGCCGGCACCGTACAGCACCCACTGCGTGCGCAGCAGGGAGCCCAGGTAGTTTCGGCGGATGGTGCCGAGCAGCCGGCCCTTGGCACCGGTGATGGTGCACGACGCCTCGAAAGCGCGCGACCGGTCGGCTTGCTTCACCTCCAGCACCTTTTCGCCCGGCCGCTCCCGCCGGCTGAAGGTGGCGAGGCGCTTCCCCAAGAGGGCGGGATAGACCGCCATCGCTCCAAGGAACCCCAGCACGGACCCAACCACGACCGCCGACCACTTGATCACCGGACCGCCCAGGCTGTCGCCGAACGAACTGGTGAAACCGAGAACGATGAGCCCCGTTGCAATGCTGGCAACGGCGGCCAGGGCTCGACTTCCGTTGGGATGGCGCTTCACCAGCAGGAGCATCTGCCCGTCGGAGGAGCTCACGGCGTACTGCTGGCCCCTGGGCAGCTTGAATGGCGCGAGCATGTACAGGTCGCGCTCGAACACCGTATCTGTGGCCGGCGCCGGGTCGGGCGCCGTCTCGATGGCTTTGGCTGGCATTGCGTGCTCCCGTCGCCTCCCCTTATTTCTCCGCGCTCGGCTGTTCGTCACCCTCACGTGTCGCTGAGGATCTCATGCCGCAACCGCTCGTCGGCATTGTCATGGGCAGTGATTCCGACTGGGAAACCATGCAGGCAGCCGCCCGCCAGCTGACCCAGCTCGACATTCCCTGGGAATCACGCGTCGTATCCGCTCACCGCACGCCCGACCTGCTGTTCGAGTACGCCAGCGGCGCGGCGGCCCGCGGCCTCAAGTGTATCATCGCCGGGGCCGGCGGCGCCGCACATCTCCCCGGCATGCTCGCCAGCAAGACCGCACTCCCGATCCTCGGCGTGCCGGTCAGTTCGCGCCAGCTCAAGGGACTCGATTCCCTGCTGTCGATCGTCCAGATGCCCGCCGGCGTGCCCGTCGCCACCTTTGCGATCGGTGAGGCCGGCGCCACCAACGCGGCCCTCTATGCCGCGGCGATCCTCTCGCTGGCCGACGCCGCGCTCGCGCGGCGCCTCGCTGCCCTGCGGGACGCGCAGACCCAGCGTGTCCTCGGCCTTTCGCTCCCGGACCCCAGTTGATCCTGCCGGGTGCCACGCTCGGAGTACTGGGCGGAGGGCAGCTCGGGCGCATGTTCGCGCTCCGCGCTCGCGTCATGGGCTTCCGTGTCGTGGTGCTCGAGCCCGATCCCCGCAGTCCTGCTGGCCAGGTTGCCGATCAGCAGATCGTCGCCGCCTACGACGACCCGGCAGCCGTCGATCAGCTTGCCGAGCAGTGCGCCGCCGTCACCACTGAATTCGAGAACGTGCCGGCTCCGGTTCTGGAGCGGCTCGCCGCGCGACTGCCCGTCAGCCCGGCCCCGGCATCGGTGGCGATCGCCCAGGACCGCATGGCCGAAAAGGGCTTCCTGGCAGGTGCGGGCTTCCCTACGGCCCCCTTCGCGCGGGTGCCCCGGGCCGCGGATCTCACCGAGGCCCTCAAAGCAATCGGCGTGCCTGCCCTGCTCAAGACCAGCCGTCTGGGGTATGACGGGAAGGGACAGGCACTGATTGGCGCGTCAGAGGACGCTGCGGAGGCGTTCCGGCACCTCGGCGGCGTGCCCTGCATCCTGGAACAGAAACTGGAACTCGAGCGGGAAATTTCTGTCGTGCTGGTGCGCGGCCGGGATGGCGCGGTGGCCGCGTTTCCGCCCGCGGAGAACGTGCACCGCCACGGCATTCTGCACACCTCGACGGTGCCGGCCCGTGTCCCGTCCAGCGTGATGTCGCAGGCCATGGCGCTGGCCATCGAGGTGGCCACCGCACTGCAGTATGTGGGCGTGCTCGCCGTGGAGATGTTCGTGGCCGAGGGTGGCAGGCTCTACGTCAATGAGCTGGCTCCCCGTCCGCACAACAGCGGACACTACACGCTCGATGCCTGCAGCGTGGACCAGTTCGAGCAGCAGGTCCGAGCCTTGGCGGGGCTGCCGCTGGGTGAGCCGCACCTGCTCAGCCCGTGTTGCATGGTGAACGTCCTCGGCGACTCCTGGGCCCATGGCACACCACGCTGGGATCGCGCCTTGGCATTGCCGGGCGTGCGGCTCCATCTCTATGGCAAGACTGAACCACGCGCCGGAAGGAAAATGGGGCACCTGACCTGCCTTGCCGCCTCGGCCGACGAAGCCCTGATACTTGCCACCGCTGCCCACGCCGCACTCTCGGCGGCGTGAGCACCCCACACTCCTGGAGGGGAATGACATGCTGTTGATTGCCACGCTGGCTTCGCTGCTGGGCCCGCTGCCGGTGCCAACGCCCGCCGTCGGTGCCTGCATCACCATGAATACCGAGAAGCTACCGCTCAACAAGCGCGTAAGCCCGCTCGATTCCATCTCGTTCAAGGTCGAGAAGAGCAACGTGAAGCTCTGCTACAGCCGTCCGTCGCTCAAGGGACGCACGATGATCGGCGGCGAGGCGGTGCCGTACGGCAAGATCTGGCGCACCGGCTCGAACGAGCCGACGATGATTCACACCGACGGGCCGCTTGACATCGCCGGGGTCAAGGTTCCTGCGGGCACCTATTCGATCTATACCGTGCCCGGCGAGAAGGAGTGGGAAGTCATCGTGAACCGCTCCATCACTCAGTGGGGTCACGAGAGCAGCTACACCCCGGAAGTGCAGAAGCAGGAGGTTGGGCGCGGCAAGGTGAAGGCCGAGACGCTGAAGGCCCCCGTGGAGAAGCTCACCTTCACGGCCGAGCCCAGCGCCGAGAAGACGAAGCACGTCGTGCTCGAATGGCAGACGACTCGCGTGGCGATTCCGCTCAAGTAGAACTGCAGTTGAAGGGGCGGCAGGTACCTGCCGCCCCAATCCGCCCCTATTTCGCTCCCTCCGCCACCCGCTCCAGCCCGGCGAGCACCCGCTCCACCTCCGCCGGTGTCGAATAGATCGAGAGCCCCACGCGCAACAGCCCTTCCCGGGCGAAGCCCAGCCGCTCCACTACCGTCGTCGCGTAGAAGTCGCCGCTCGACGCGAAGATGCCCTCCGTCGCGAGTGCGACCGCAGCGTCGTGCGCCGACACCCCTGCGATACTCATTGAAACGGTGCCGGTCCTCGGCCGGGACGGCGGAGGGCCATAGCGGATCACGCCCTTGATCGCTCCGAGGCCGTCCCACAGCCGTGCGAACAGGGCAGCCTCGCGCTCGTGCTGGGCGCTGTAGAGGCGGGCTAGGCGCTCCCGCCTGCTGCCGCCCTCGGTGAGGGACGCGAGCCACTCGACTGCCGCGCCGGCACCCGCGATCCCCTCGTGGTTCAGCGTGCCCGTCTCCAGCCGCTCGGGAACCGTCTCGGGAGCCGGTTCGAGCTTCGGCAGATCCAAGGCCCGCATCCGGTCTCGACGGCCGTAGAGCACCCCAACGTGCGGGCCATAAAACTTGTAGGTCGAGCACGCCAGGAAGTCGCATCCCAGGGCCCGGACATCCACCAGCCGATGGGGGGTAAAATGGACCGCGTCCACAAAGACCAGCGCCCCAACCCCCCGCGCCAGCTCCCGTGCCCGGGACGCATCGGTAATCGTCCCAAGCGCGTTGGAGGCTGCTCCGATTGCCAGCAGCCGGGTCTTGGGCCCAATGGCCCTCCCCAGCGCCTCCCAGTCGAGCTCGCCAGTCTCCGGCAGGAAAGGGACCACCTTGAGCGTGACACCCCGCTCCTTGGCCACTGCCTGCCAAGGGCCGACGTTGGCGTGGTGGTCGAGCTCCGTGATGACGATCTCGTCCCCGACGCCCCACCGCCGCCCCAGGGCCCGGGCCAGATGGAAGGTCAAGGTGGTCATGTTCGCCCCGAACGCGACCTCGTCCGGGTCGGCGTTCAGCAAGTCCGCCAGCGCGCTCCGGGCGCCTGCGATGATGGCGTCGGTCTCCTGGCTGGTGGGGTAGGCCCAGTGGGTATTCGCGTTGTGGTGGGCCAGGTAGTCGGCGACGGTATCGATGACACGCTGCGGCACCTGCGTGCCACCAGGTCCGTCGAGGTATGCCACAGGTTGACCGCCATGACGGCGGGCCAGCGCCGGGAATGCGTGCCGAATAACCTCGACCGGCGCCATCTGTTCTGCCAGCAGATCGAGACCCATCGACTCTCCGAGAAATTACATCACGTTAACTATGATAAAGAACTGATACACAATGATTTAGAAACTCATTGAGAACAGCACAGCAGAACGGTTTCGGGTGCGCAGCCCCGCTATTCCTGATTGAGAATCGCGTGAGAAATCACTTGAAGCCCTCCACCGCGCCACGCTCGGGGAGAAGATGCGATCGGATATGGGGAAAAAGAAGAGGGCCAACCGCTGGGGGTTGGCCCTCTTCACTTGAGTGGAGGCGCAGGGAATCGAACCCTGGTCCGAGACAGGCTCCAAAACAGCGTCTACGTGCGTAGGCCAGCCTTTGCGCCGTCGCGCCCGGCTGGTGACTGACCAGCCCTCCGGACGTCTATCCCCGATTGATCTCGCCGACTCCGTCAGGGCACCGGAGCCAGCCAGCCCGGATTTTCGATTCGACGCCGACGCCCCGGACGGGCTTCGTCGCCGAAGGTGCGCAAAGCGAGCGTTAGCTCAGCTTACGCAGCCAGCGCCAGATCAGAATTGGCGTTTGAATCGTTCCAAGTGGTTTAGCCAGGGACCTGGACCTGGGCACGCTGCCATTCCTTCATCTGACCCGTCGAAGCCGATCGCCCCCGGGTTGTTACAAATATAGTCGATCCGGCCTCTCAGGGGCGGTCCGGGAGCCTTGCCGCTCCCCCGCGAGCAGGCTGATCTTGTGGCCGGGCACCAACTCCACCTCATGACCCGGAGCTACACCATGAAGCGGCTGAGCACATTGATCATGGGGCTGGCCCTCACGGCCGTCCTGACTTCCGCCGCGCAAGCGCAGGCCCCGGCGACGCCGCCGACACCCCAGCAGCAGGCCGAGGGGCTGACGAACAAGATGAAGACTCAGCTCAAGCTCTCGGACGCGCAGGTACAGCAGGTCGGTCAGATCAACCTGCAGACCATGCTCAAGGTGGACAGCCTGAAGGCCGGCGGCGGGCGAAAGCTGAAGGAGGACAAGCACCTGAAGCAGGCCATGGACGACCAGGACGCCGCGCTCAAGAAGGTGCTGACCGGAGATCAGTACGCCGGCTGGCAGACCATGCAGGCGGAGATGAAGCAGAGCAAGTAGGCGGGGTCGCTATTCAGGAACGCCGGGCCCGGGAGCGAAGTCTCGAAGTAACCGCCCGGGCCACACTGTCGAGCGGCCTGATCAGGAAGGGGAGCAGCGCCATGCCCACGATGATCAGGACCTCGTGGCGGCGTGCTGCCCGTCCACCGAGCTGGACCATCATCGCCCCGAGCGCCCCCAGGCACGTCATCGCGGCGGTCAAGGACATCCACCGCATGCTCCCGGTTTCTCTGGCCAGGCGTGCGTTCGCGGCGTTCACTGCGGCGAAAACCATCAGGAACCCGGCGCTCGACACCGCGGACAGGGCGTGCAGGTTCATGGTCGTGGTGGCGAGGACTCCCGACACCGTGAGCAGTGCCAGCTTCCAGGGATGCCCGCCAAATACGGCCCCGGCCCTGCGCCAGCGATGCGGCCCCTCCTCCGACAGCATGCCCATCAGGCGGGTCGAGCCAAAGATATCGGCGTTGATTGCCGACACAGCCGCGACCACCGCACCGACCGCCATGAAGCCAAAGCCGAACCGGCCCATGAAGGTCTCGGCAACGGCCGAGACTGCGTGGTTCTTCTGCTCTTCGAGTTGCTCGAAGGGAAGGCGCCCGACCGAAACGACGACGATCAAGGTGTAGAGCAGCATGGCCACAAGGACGCTGCCATGGAAGGCGATAGGAAGTGTGTGAGCCCGCCGTTTGACGCGCGGGGAGGCATTCGCGATCAGCTCGAATCCCTCGTAGCTGAGGAAGATCAACATGCCGGTGACGAAGATGTCCACCGGTCCCACCCAGCTCGCGGGCCCGAGCCGTTCGAGCGAGAGGCCGCCGCTTCCGAGTCCGAGTACGATGAAAGTGCCCAGCACGAGCAGCTTCGTGACATTCAGCACGCCCTCCCCCCGATCCATCACCGCCGGCACCAGGCCATTCGCCAGCCCGAGCAGGATCAGGATGCCGGCTGAGAGCCACAGCCGCAGGTGCGGAGTCCCGCCGCCGGGGAGGAACAGGACCGCGTAGGTGGCGAACGCATTGGCGTAGAGCGCCATGATGACGATGTAGCTCAGCACCAGGAGGGTGCTCAGCCGGTCGCTCAGGAGCCCGCCCCCGAATCCGCGCCGCAGGAAGGCGACGGTACCACCCTCGCTCGGGAATGCGACGGAGAGCTTGCTGTAGGAGTAGGCAGTGAGGAGGGCCACCATACCGGCCACGAGGAACGACAGCCACGCCGACCCGCGCGCGTCGGCCACCGCAAGCCCGAGCGTGGCGAAGATGCCCCCGCCCACGATGCCGCCTATGCCAATCGAAAGGGCGCCGAGAAGTCCGATCTCTTCGCCGGCGCCCATACCCGCCTTCGCGTCGCTCACCTAGGGCTCTTCGCCTGGTTCGGTTCCGCCAAACAGGTCGATCGTGGGCTCGGGCGCTGCCCCGGGGCGACCGGGCCGCTTGCGCTGGTCGGGTGAGCGGTCGCGCGAGGTGATCCCCTGCCCCACCGCCGCCGCCAGGCTCTCGGCGTACGTGTGGTCGAGCCGCCCGCCGGAAATGAGCGCTCGGTACCAGATGGCACCGAGCAGCTCGTCGATGACAACCTCGAGGTCGACGTCGGGATGCACTTCGCCCCGCACCACGCCGCGCTCGAGCAACTCGCGCACGGCAGCGCGCGCCGGCGCCACGAACCGTTCCCGGAAGAGGCGACCCACCTCGGGGTCGGCGTGGCTCGCGGCCACGAGCCCCGCCACGCTTCGGCGAAGGGACTCGTCGCTGGCCGACGCCGAGACCACGCCGGCAAAGGTGGCGAGATCGCGCCGGAGGGAACCGCCATCAGGGATGGGTGCGGTGACTTCATCCTGGGAAAGGAATGCCTCGACCAACACTGCGGCGCGCGAGGACCACCGCCGGTAGATGGTCTGTTTGCCGACGGTGGCCCGCTCGGCAATGGCCTCGATGGTGACGCCATCCACGCCGCGCTCCTCCAGCAACGACGCTGCGGCACGCAGGATACTGCGCCGCAGCCCTTCGTTGCGGGGACGTCCCCGCCGGCGGGGAGCTGGCGGTGGCGTGTCCGGCGAGTCAGTAACAGTAGAAATAGGCGACGCCACGTTGCGAGACGATACGGTTCATTATAGACCAGTCCGTCGTTCCGCGCGAGAGGTCAGTGGTGGATCGGGTCTGTCCGGGATCCACTGACCCGGTTCCGCCCCCGCCGCTTGGCGTCGTAGAGCGAAGCGTCGGCTTGGGCAAAGAGGTTGTCAACGTGCCGGCTCGTCTCCGGCCACTGTGCCACCCCGAAAGAGGCCGTGAGCAGCCACGGCGTCCCCTTCCAGTTCCATTCCGACGTCTCGAGCGCATCGCGCACCCGCTCGGCCACGGCGAGGGCCTCATCGTAGCTCACGTCGGGCAGCCAGAGCACAAACTCCTCGCCGCCGATACGCGCGGCCAGGTCACGGCCACGCAGTTGGCGCCGGAGCAGCCCGGCCACGTGCAGCAAGGCGGCGTCGCCGGCCGCGTGGCCCAGCGTGTCGTTCAGGACCTTGAAGCGATCGACGTCGGCCAGGACATAGGCCCCGCGCTGGAGACCCACCCGATGCATCGCGCCCTCGAGCGCGCGCCGGTTGGCCAGTCCGGTGAGACGGTCGCGCGTCGCCTCCTCCTCGCGCAGCCGATACTCCCGGGCGCGCCAGGCATGCGGCGCGGCGCGCCGGATGAGGTCGCGGACCCGCTGCTGGATCTGCTGGGGGAAGTTCTGCCTGCCGGAGGGCCAGATGGCCACGACGCCGATGCGCTCGCCCGACACCTCCATCGGGATGAGGATGGCGGGACCAAGCGACCGGCGGCGATCGCCCGACGCCGCCCCGAGGGGTGGCTCGTCGGTTTCCTCGAAGGATCCCCCGGCGCGCAACATCGTGGCGAGCGGGCTGTCAGCCGGTGCCACAGTGCCCAGCAGGCGGTCATCCGCTTCGCCAGCGAGCCCCATGATGGTGAGCTCGTCACGGATGCGAACGCCGACGATCACATCTGCTCCTGTAAGCCTCTCGAGTAGCAACGCCAGCTGGCGGCCCACGCTCTCAATGGACTCGATGCTGGCATCCCGCGCATCCGCCGGCGCAAGCGCCGTGACCCGTGGCCGGCGCTTGAGTCCCTCGAGCAGGCGGTCAAGCTCGTCCTCGAGCCGGGCCACCGCGTGCGAGGGTGTTCCCGGCGGCATCAGCGCTGCCGTCGCGAACCCGCCTGCGCTCCGCACCACCAGCACGCCCGCCTCGAGCCGCTCTACCAGCGGGCGTTCCTCGCTTCGGGCCCGGTCCAGCCGTACCTCGGCGGTGAAGAGATCGTCATTCGGCGGTGGTGGTATCGAGAGCCGCCGGGTCACTTCGCGCGGCAGGTCGCCCCGTTCCGCCTCGACCGCCCATACCGCCATGGCGCCCAGGGACGCGCGGAGCCACTCGAGCGCCGGATCGGGGAGGAGGTGCGGTCCGACCGCATCGGCGATCTCGCCCTCCGGTGCGGCGCGGCGGGTACGCACAAACCAGCCGATCGCGAGGCCTGCCAGCAGGCCGAGCAGGGCGGTAATCACAGCTTGAGCCAGCCCCGCTTCCGGAACCAGAAATAGATGCCCAGCGTGATCGCGATCATGAGGGCCCACACCGCCGGGTATCCCCAGCGCCGCGACAACTCCGGCATGTACTCGAAGTTCATGCCGTAGACACCAACCAGAAACGTGAGCGGCAGGAACAATGCCGAGAACAACGTCAGGCGGCCCATGACCTGGTTCATCTTCTGCGACCCCAGCGACAGCTGAAGGTTGGTCAGGTTCGTCACCGATTCCACCAACTCATCGGCATAGAAGTGCGATGCTTCGACGGCCTCGCGCACGTCCTGGTAGTGCGGGGTGGACACCTCCGCGGCGGGCGAGAACAGCTTCAGGACCTCGAGCCCTCGCCATAGCATGCGCTTGCAGAGGGTCGCCCGGCGTCGCAGCAGGTAGAGGTCGAGGAGGTTCTCCGTGTCATGGCTATTCTGGAAGAGCGCGTCCTCGACGTTGTCCAGGCCCTCCTCGATCTTCACGAGCGGCGGGTCGAACGTGGCGAGGCCCCGGTCGACGATGTCCAGCACCAGGCGCTGCGGCGGTGTCTCTCCGCTGCCGTTTCCATCGGGCTCGGCCGCGCGCCGCTGTTCCTGCAGCACCGTCAGGAACGGCAGTGGCTTCCGGTGGATCGTGACGACGAAATCGGGGCCCGCGAAGATCGCGACCTTGCGCGTCATCTGGTGGATCGTCGCGCAATCCAGCGCCGATTCCGTGTCGAAGACACGGATGATGATGAAGACGCGGTCGGGAAAGCGCTCGAACTTGGGAAGGTGCTCGGGGTCGAGGCAATCGCGCACCGAGTTGGAGTGAAGTCCATAGAGGTGGGCCACCTCCGTCAGCTCCGACGACGTCGGTTCGACCGCGTCCACCCAGGTCAAGCCCTGGGTTCCGTCGATGACGGTGCGGATCATCCGGGCGCGCCCCGCCGGGCGCCGCTCACGCCACCTGCTCTAGCGGCTGGAGATACGACACGAAGATCGACTCCGCCTCCGCTATGGATTCCACCTGGAAGAGCCGCTGTCGAAGGTCGCTCGCGCCGTGGAGACCCTTGGTGTACCAGCCCAGGTGCTTTCGGAACTCCATCACCGTCTTGCGCGTGTCCCCCTGGAGCCGAAGCGCCAGCCGGGCGTGCCCGAGGGCGACGCGAAAGCGCTCCTCAGCGTCGGGCGCCGGCGGAAGCGCCTCGCCCGCGAGGAGCGCCTGCGCGTCGCGGAAGATCCACGGGTTGCCGAAGGCGCCGCGGCCCACCATGACGCCGGCGCACCCGGTGTGGGCCTTCATCCGGACGACATCCTCCGCGCGCTGCACGTCGCCATTGCCGATCACCGGGATGTCGAGCGCCTCGACCACGCGGGCGATCTCGTCCCAGCTCGCACGTCCGCCGAACATCTGGGTGCGCGTGCGCGCATGCAGGGTGAAGGCACGGGCTCCGGCGTCCTGCATCCGGAGCGCGATGCTCACCGGGTCGCGGCGCTCCTCGTTCCACCCGCTGCGGGTCTTCACGGTGACCGGCAGGTGGGTGGCACCGATGACGGCGCGGATGATCTTCGTGACGAGCTCGGGCTCGCGCAGGCACCCCGAACCGCCATTGCGCTGCACGACCTTCTTCACCGGGCAGCCAAAGTTGATGTCGATGAACTCCGGCGCAAAGTGCGCCGTGACCAGCGCGGAGGCCTCGGCCATGGCATCGGGATCGGCCCCGTAGATCTGGATGCCGATGGGGCGCTCATGCTCCTCGAACTCGGCCCCTTCGAGCGTCGCGCGAATTCGCCGCCGGATCGCCTCGGACGAGAGGAACTCGGAGATCACGACGTCGGCCCCGGCCGCCCGGCAGACCTGCCGGAACGGCGCCTCCGAGACGCCGGCCATGGGCGCCAGGACGAGCGCGAAATCGTGCGCGGATGGAAAGGGCAAACGCATGCGAGGAAAATACTTGGCGATCGTCCCTGGCCGCCAGCCCGTCGGTCGGCAGGGTTACGGCGGGCGCCCCTTTTGGATTATCTTGGCGGCCCATGCGCCTCCGTGACTTCATCAGCGACGATGCAGTGCGACTCGACCTCGCCGGGACGTCGAAGGACGACGTCCTCGCGGAAATGGCGCAGCTCCTTCATGCCGATGACCGTGCCACCGCCACCCTGCTGCGCATTCTCCGCCGCCGCGAACACCTTGGCTCGACCGGCGTCGGGCGCGGGATCGCCATTCCCCACTGCCGGACGCTGGTATCGACCCGACTGCGCGTCGCCTTCGCGCGGCATGCCGCTGGCGTGGAGTGGGACGCCATCGACCGCCGGCCCGTGCACTACCTCTTCCTGATCGTCGCCCCGCCACTCGAGGTCTCGAACCAGTACCTGCCCGTCCTGGGCCGCATCGCCCAGTTCGCCAAGGACGCCGACATCCCGGAGCGCCTGGCGGCGCTTGCGACCCCGGCGGACTTCTTCGCGCTGCTCGAGTCGCGGGGCGTCTGAGCCGGACCTTCTGCACAGGAGCACGCCGATGACCAACACAAAGGACCTGACCTGGGGCGGTATCGCCGTCCGCTTCCTCGCAGCCCTGCTCCTGGTCTACCTGACATTCAATCCGACCGGCTTCTCTTGGTTCCACTGGACCATCAAGCCGATGCTCGACACCCCGACCGCCGCTCTAAGCACCATCAACCCCCTCAAGGTGCTGGCGGGGATCGCCCTGGCCGCCTGCTGGTGGTTCTTCCTCCAGGCGTCGCAGCGGTCACTTGGCGTGGTCGGCGCGATCTTCATCCTCGCGCTCTTCGCGACCTTCTTCTGGGCTCTGAGCTACTGGCACATCTTCACGCCGGACAGCAGCACCACGATCGTGCACCTCACGCTGGTGTCGGTGGCGCTCATCCTGGGGCTCGGGCTTTCCTGGTCGAGCGTGAAGCGGCGCATCACGGGCCAGCAGGACACCGACGTCGTCGCCTAGGCTTCCGTCACCTGCCGCCTTCCGGGCGAGCAGAACTCCCGCAATCACGCTCACCAGGTAGATCACGATCCCGGCACCATGCACCGCGCGGCCGATGGCCAGGTCGCGGTACAGCAGGTCGACGTCATCCAGGATCCACAGCCAGTCGTGCTCCCCACCACCGACGAGCGGCAGGTCCTGCGCGCGCGCGTCACTGATGTAGCGCGCGATGTTCCAGCAGTTCTGTCCCGTCCACCAGAGCGGGACCGTCGCCGCATGCCAGTCGCGCTTCAGGGCGAAATAGCCGGCGAATGCCAGCGGGATGATGAGTTGAAGGAGTGTGCCGCCGAGGACGTTCATGAACTCGCCGAACGGGGCGAACACCAGGTGACCCGTCTCGTGGATGGCGAGGTCGATGTTGTCCACGAAGCCGAAGTAGCCCGGATGCGTGGCCAGGTACCAGCCATACGCTCCGAGCAGGAACGTGACGGCCAGCCGGGGGTAGTCCCACCGGCGCGTGACGATCGCGGGTCCGCCCGGCGATGCGGCCGGCCTCACGCCCACTCGCTTGTCAACGAGACTGCTCTCATGTTGGCTGCGGTGCTGCGAGAAGCCGCAAGAAAGATTGAAATGCCTTCATACCACGGGCGACCTTCTCGTAGCTGCCACCCCCGCCCGGCCGCACGCCCCAGCGATAATGCGCACACGACCGCCACTCTGCCGTCGAGGTGCGCGATTCACCACTTGACACCTTCTTGATGGCTGGGACGCATCCTGCGTGTGGCACAAGGAGGCCACATGCTGATGCGCCCCGCGAATACCTGCTTCGATCCATCCCGCCGCCGGGCGCTGCGCACCCTCGTGGCGGTGCTCCCCGCGGTCGCCGCAGCGGCGTGCACGCCGGCCCGCATCGTCCTGAGAGCCTATCCGGCCGAATTCAAGGGCGCCTCTTCCCGCACGCAGGCGACGCTTGAGGCCTTCGTGTGCACCGTCGAACCCGGGGCGAGCCGGGACGTGGCCGGTGCCGCGCGCACGCTGCAGGACCCCTACTACCCGCTCGCAAGATACGCTGGCTACCTGGCCAGCGACCTCGATCAGCGCGCAAGCCGGTGTTACCGGTCCTCATTCACCGACCTCGCGTGTGCGGAGCGAGCCGCGGTGGTGGCGTCTGGACTGTCGGCCGGGGGCGTGACTGCCAAGCTCTACTCGGGCGCCATCTATCTCACGCAGATCGCGGTGTATGCCGGGCTGGGCTCCGCCGATGGCAGCACGCTGCCGCCAGAGGCCATGCGCCGCGATGCGATATCGCGTCACTTCGTGGCGCTCGGGGACGAGGAATCGGGCGTTCCGCGCCAGCGGACGCTCAACGGCAACGCCAGCTGAGGTCACCGCTAATGACTACGCGAACGACGGATGTGCTCATCGTGGGATCGGGGTTTGGCGCCGCGGCGCCGGCCCTGCGCCTTGCCCAGGCGGGGCTCAGGGTGACCATCCTCGAAAAGGGCCCTGCGATCGGCCCGGGCGACTATCGGCAGACCCAGGATCCGCGCTACGTGCTGCGCTACCTCAAGAACCTCTGCGGGAGTGGGCTCAGCCTCACCTATGCCGAGGCGCTCGGCGGCGGCTCGGGATTCTATGAGATGGTATCCCTGCGGGCGCCAACGGCGGCGTTCGAGCAGCGGGATCGCTGGGGCGAGCGCCTGTGGCCAGCCGGCCTGGACCGCACGATGCTGGATCCATGGTACGAACGCGCCGAACGCATGCTGCGCGTGCAACAGGTCCCGGAGGAGGAGGTACCGACCACGGGCCGGGCTTTCGCGCTCATAATGCAGCGCCTCGGCTATTCCTGCGACCGCGCTCGCTACGCCGTGCGCGGCTGCCAAGCCAGCGGATTCTGCGTGACAGGGTGCATTTACGGTGCGAAGCAGTCCCTGCACCTCAACTACCTGCCGGCCGCCGTGGAGCGTGGAGCCGAGATCGTGTGTGAGGCAGAGGTGCTTTCGATCCGCGAGCTGGGTGCGGCCCGCCATGCGGTGGATCATATCATCGGCGCAAAACCGCGCTACGCGGCGCAGTGTCGCCTCGGCGGCCCTGACGGCGAGACCGTCGAGTATCGCGCGACGCTGCTCGTGCTTGCCGGTGGCACGGTCGGCACCACGACACTGCTCCTCCGGTCCCGTGCCACGCTGCCTTGTCTGAGCGCGCATGTCGGGGCCAACATCGCCTTCAACGGGGGCGTGAAGACGGCGGCGCTGCTGGCCGACGACCTGCCCGACGGCGACATGCTGGTCGGCCGCTCGCACGCGGGGATGATCAGCTACGAGTTCCTGGAGTCGCATGGTCTCACGATTGCCGCCGGCAAGCCGCTGCCGCTGCAACTGGTGGCCGCGGCCCGCCTCACCCGTCCCGGTCCGCCCGGGTCGCAGTCGTGGTGGGGGCCTGATCACGTGGACCTGATGCGGCGCTATCGCCACCGCATGCTGGTGCTGTGCACGCTGGGCTTGACGCCGCCAGTCGGGAGGATAGCACTCGGTCTCCGCGGCGAGCCGGTCCTGACCATGGACTCCGACCCGGCGCTTGACGCGCACTGTGCCGCCGCGGCGCAGCTGCTCCGCTCGATCTATGCACGAGCAGGCTGCCAGCAGCTATCGTGCGAGATGACGGACCGCCACGGTGCGCCGCAGCGAGGACACCACTACACGTCCGCCCATGAGGTGGGAGCCTGCCGGATGGGAGACACGCCGGCGCGCGGCGTTGTGGATCGGTGGGGGGAGGTCTTCAACTACGCCGGACTCTACGTCTCCGATGGCGCGGCAGTGCCATCGTCGCTCGCCGTAAACACGAGTCTCACCATCCTGGCGAACGCCGAGCGCGTCGCCGACGGCATCCTCGACCGCTACGGGCTCACGCCCGCGTGACGAGTCCCGTCACTCCCACTCAATCGTAGCCGGGGGCTTGCTCGACACGTCGTACGTCACCCGGTTGATGCCCCGCACCTCGTTGATGATGCGCGAAGACACCTTCTTGAGCAGGCTGTACGGCAGCGGCGCCCAGTCCGCGGTCATGAAGTCGCTCGTCTGCACCGCGCGGAGAGCGACTACGAATTCGTAAGTTCGCCCATCACCCATCACCCCCACGCTCCGCACCGGCAGGAAGACCGCGAAGGCCTGGCTCGTCAGGTCGTACCAGCTGCGTCCCGTCACCTCGTCCTTCGCCAGTCGCAGCTCCTCGATGAAGATGGCATCGGCGCGGCGCAGCAGGTCGGCGTACTCCCGCTTCACCTCACCCAGGATGCGGACGCCGAGCCCCGGCCCCGGGAACGGGTGGCGGTACACCATGTCGTGCGGCAGCCCGAGCGCCACGCCCAGCTCGCGCACCTCGTCCTTGAACAGCTCACGCAACGGCTCCAGCAGCTTGAGACCCAGCGTCTTCGGCAGCCCCCCGACGTTGTGATGGCTCTTGATCGTGATCGCCTTCTTGCTGGCACCACCTGATTCGATCACGTCAGGATAGATCGTGCCCTGCGCCAGCCAGCGCACGTCCGTGAGCTTCTTCGCCTCGGCCTGGAAGACCTCGACGAACTCCCGGCCGATGATCTTGCGCTTTTCTTCGGGATCGGTGACCCCGGCAAGGTGCCCCAGGAACTGGTCGCCAGCGTCGACGTGCACAACCCGGGCGTGCAGCTGCCCCGCGAACATGTCCATGACTATCTGCGCCTCGCTCAGGCGCAACAGGCCGTGGTCCACGAAGACGCAGGTGAGTTGGTCGCCGATGGCGCGATGGATCAGCGCCGCCGCCACGCTCGAATCGACGCCGCCACTCAGGCCGAGCAGGACTTCCTCGCTGCCCACCTGCTCCCGGATGCGGGCCACCGCTTCGTCGATGTAGTTGCCCATCACCCAGTCGGGCCGGGCGCCTGCAATGTCGAGCACGAAGCGGTTGAGCAGCGCCCTGCCCTGCACCGTGTGGGTCACCTCGGGGTGGAACTGGACCCCGTAGTATCCGCGCGCCTCGTCGGAGATGCCGGCGATCGGGCAACTCGGCGTCGACGCCATCAGGGTGAAGCCAGGCGGAAGCTTGGTGACCTTGTCGCCGTGGCTCATCCAGACCTTCAGCATGCCGTGGCCTTCCCGGGTGCTGAAATCCTCGATACCGTTGAGCAGCCGCGTGTGCCCGTGCGCCCGGACCTCGGCGTACCCGAACTCCCGATGCGTGCTGGGCTCGACCTCGCCGCCCTGCTGCACCGCCATGGTGAACATCCCGTAGCAGATGCCAAGCACCGGCACACCAGCGTCCCACACCGCCTGCGGCGCGCGCAGGTCACGGTCTTCGTAGGTGCTGGCATGGCTGCCTGAGAGGATGATGCCCCGGGGCCGGAAGTCCCGGATGAACTGGTCGCTCACGTCGTTGGGATGGATCTCGCAGTAGACGTGCGCCTCGCGCACACGCCGCGCGATCAACTGCGTAACCTGCGAACCGAAGTCGAGTATCAGGATCCTGTCGTGCTGGTCGCTCACCGCACCTCGCTCGTGACGCGTTCACTGCGGAACAGCTCCGCCACCGCCTGCCGCGGACGAGCCAGCCAGGCGCGCCCACCATCGATGATAACCTCCGGCGGAAGCGGCCTCGTGTTGTAGTTGGAGGCCATCACGAACCCGTAGGCGCCGGCGCAGAGGATGGCCACCAGGTCGCCGGGCTCCACCGGGGCAAGGTCGCGATCGAGGGCGAAGAAGTCGCCCGTCTCGCAGACCGGCCCCACCATGTCGGCCACGAGTGGCGCCCCGGCGCGCTCCTGCACCGGGATGATGCCGTGGTAGGCCTGGTACCGGCTGGGCCGCTCCAGGTCGTTCATGCCGGCATCGACGATTACGAACTCCTTCCCGCCGGAGTGCTTCCGGAACAGGACCCGTGTGAGCAGCACCCCGCTCGCCCCGACGAGGAAGCGCCCGGGCTCGAGATACAGCGTGAGGCCAGTGGGCTTCACGATGGGTATGAGTGCCGCGGCGAAGTTGCGGGGCAGGATGGGCATCTCCTCGTGGTATCGGATGCCAAGCCCGCCGCCGACGTCGAGTTCACGGAGCGTGGTCGTCCCGTCGCCGCGCACCGCGTGCACCAGGTCCACCAGTCGTCCGGCACCCTCCGCGAACGGCCGGGTATCGGTGAGCTGGCTGCCGATGTGCATTGCCAGCGCGACCAGCTCCAGCCCCGGATGTGCCCGGATCGCTGCGGCCGCCGGCCGCACCTGGTCGAGCGGAATCCCGAACTTGATGCCGCGCTTCCCAGTCGAGATATAGGGGTGGGTCTCGGCCGTGACGTCGGGATTGACCCGGATGCCGACCGGCACCGGCGTCGTGGCTCCCGTGGCGAGCCGGGCCAGCAGCTCGAGCTCCGCCATCGACTCCACGTTGACGTGCCCGATGCCGGCCGCGATCGCCGACTGGAGCTCGTCTTCCCGCTTGCCCACGCCACTGAACACGATGCGGTCGCTCGAGAAGCCCGCAGCGAGCGCGCGGGCCATCTCCCCTCCGGACACGATGTCCGCCCCCGCCCCGAGATCGCGGAGCACGCGCAGGACACCAAGGTTGCTGTTTGCCTTGACCGCGAAGCAGACGCGATGCGGCACCGGCGCGAGTGCCTCATCCAGCTCCCGGAACTGCCGCCGGATCACGTCCACATTGTAGACGTACGCCGGCGTGCCGAACTCGCGCGCGACGTCGGTGAGCGCCACCCCGCCATCCACCAGCGCGCCCCCGCGCCGCACCAGGCCGGCGTCATCCAGCAGGAACGCCGGGTCCACTGTCAGTATGCCCTCGCCCACACCACCTCGGCCACGGCCGGGCGGCCGGTCCAGATGCATTTCGCCGGCGCCTCGGAGGAGCGGAACTCGGCGTCGGGAATGACGCGGATGGTCGCCTTCGTCTGCTCCTTGATCTCGGCCTCCACTGCGGGGTCACCGCACCATCCGGCGTACACGAAGCCGCCACCCCCCTCCAGATAGTCGATGAACGCCTGCTTGCTCTCCGGATGCCGGAAGCTGTTGTGCTCCCGCCGGAGCGTCGCCGCGTTGAGCAGGTCGTGCTGCATCCGCCCCACCTCCTGCACCATGCGGGGGCCGATCCCCTGGAGCGGCAGCGGTTCCTTGGCGCCACCGGTGCGCCGGGCCAGCATGACCGTGCCGCCGGCCACGTCGCGCGGCCCGAGCTCGAACCGAAACGGCACGCCGCGCGTCTCCCACTCGTAGTACTTGGCGCCGGGCTTGATCCCTTCCCGCCCGTCGATGTGCACCCGCATGCCGGCCGTCTGCAGTTCCGCCTTCACCTTGTCGGCCGCCTCGAGCATGGCGGCGCGCTCGGCGTCCGCCTTGTAGATCGGCACGATCACCACCTGGTACTGCGCCAGGCGTGGCGGGCAGATGAGCCCGGTGTCGTCGCCGTGCGTCATGATGAGGCCACCGACGAGCCGCGTCGACACCCCCCACGAGGTGTTCCAGACGTACTCTTCCTTCCCTTCCTGGCTCTGGTACCGCACCTCGAAGGCCCGGGCAAAGTTCTGCCCCAGGTTGTGGCTCGTGCCCGCCTGCAGCGCCTTGTTGTCCTGCATCAGCGCCTCGCAGCTGTACGTGCGCAGCGCGCCGGCAAACCGCTCGCTGTCGGTCTTGCGGCCGGTCAACACCGGCATCGCCATCCACTGCTCCATGAAGTTGCGGTAGAGGCCGAGGATCATCAGCGTCTCCGCCTCCGCCTCCGCCTCGGTGGCATGCGCGGTGTGGCCCTCCTGCCAGAGGAACTCGGTGGTCCGCAGGAACAGCCGCGTGCGCAGCTCCCAGCGCACCACGTTGGCCCACTGGTTGATGAGCAGCGGGAGGTCGCGGTAGCTCTGGATCCACTTCGCGTACATCGCGTAGATGATCGTCTCCGACGTGGGACGGATGACGAGCGGCTCGTCCAGCAGCTTGCCGCCGCCATGCGTCACCACGGCCGTTTCCGGGGCGAAGCCCTCGACGTGCTCCGCCTCGCGGGCGAGGAAGCTCTGCGGTATGAAGAGCGGGAAGTACGCGTTCTGGTGGCCGGTGTCCTTGAACATCCGGTCGAGCGCCGCCTGCATCTGCTCCCAGATGGCGTACCCGTTGGGGCGAATGACCATGCAGCCGCGCACCGGGCTGTAGTCGGCGAGCTGCGCCTTCATGATCAGTTCGTTGTACCACGCGCTGAAGTCGGTTGCGCGCGGGGTCAGTGCCTTGTTGTCAGCCATCCGTACTCCAGAGAGAAGATGCCGTGGTCACCGGGCCAGCAGCGCGGCGACCGCCCCCACTGCGTCCGTTCGCTTCGCGGCCAGCTGCGTGTGGCTCGCCAGGTCCTTGACCTGTACTTCGCCGCGTGCGCGATCGTCGGGACCGATGACGACGGCGCAGCGCGCGCCGCGCGCGTCGGCATGCTTGAGCTGCTTGTTCAGCGCCTGTGCCGCCAGCGCGTACTCCACGCTGAGCCCGGCGTCGCGCAGTTCGTGCGCCAGCGCCAGCGCATCGGCGCGATCCTGCTCCGAGACGGTCGCCACGAAGACGTCCAGCCGGGCGTCGGTGGACGGTAGCAGTCCTCGTTCCTTCAGCAGTTCACCCAGCACCACGTCGCCCATGCCGAACCCGACGCAGGGCAGGTCGACGCCCCCGATGGCGCCGACGAGGCTGTCGTACCGGCCGCCCCCGCAGACGGCGCGCAGCTCACCGCGGGTATCGAAGAGCTCGAACACCGTGCCGGTGTAGTAGGCCAGCCCGCGCACGATGGTGAAGTCGGGCTCGACGTAGTCGCCGAGCCCCATCACGTTCAGGAGCCGCACCACCTCGAGCAGCGACGTGCTCGCGGCCGCCAGCGACGGCGCCGCCAGCGGCTCCCACGCCTTCGCCTGCGCCAGCCCCATGATCGCGTCGGCATCGGCGTCGGCCACGCCGGCCTCACGCAGCTTCTGCCGTGACACCGCGTCCGGGGTGCGCGCAAGCTTGTCCAGCACCTGGTGCCACACCGCGATCTGGGCATCGCTCTGCTGCCGATGGCGCAGCAGCGCTTCGAGGATGCGGCGGTCGGACAGCCGCACCTTGAAGTCGCCCGCCGTCAGGCCGAGCGCGCGCATCACGTCGATCGCAAGCGCGATCACCTCGGCATCGGCGCCCGGCCCCGGCTCTCCGATCAGGTCGCAGTTGAGCTGGAAGTGCTCCCGCAGGCGGCCGCGTTGCTGTCGCTCATAGCGGAACAGCTGTGGAATCGAGAACCAGCGGATCGGCTTGCGGAGCCCGTTGGCGTGCGCCGCCACCATGCGCGCCAGTGTGGGCGTCATCTCCGGCCGCAGCGAGACCTGCCGCCCGCCCTTGTCCTCGAAGCTGTAGAGCTGGCCAACGATCTCGTCACCGCTCTTCGCGGTGTAGAGCTCGAGGGGCTCTAGCGGCGGCCCATCGTATTCCTCGAATCCGTACCGGGTCGCCACCGTCCGCCATGCGGCGAAGATGTGCGACCGGACGGTGTGGTCGGCCGGGAAAAAATCGCGAAAGCCCGGCAGGGCTTGGAGTTGCATGGGCGTCAAGATATCAGCGTGAGGGGTAAGGAGTGAGGGGTCGGCCCTCAAGGCTCGAACCGCCCCGCTCAGGGGTCGAGCCCCAGCAGGTGCATCACGTCACCCACCGTATGAAACGAGCCGGTCACCAGAACGGTCCCCGCCCCCTTCTGCGCGCGCTCGACCGCCCGGCCGAGATCCGGCTCGATCGCCCACTGCACGCCCCCGGCCCCGGCTGACCGGTCGCGCAGCCATCGCTCCAGCGCCTCGAGGTTCCAGCCCCGCCCGGCTGCGGTTGGTGCCACGGTCAGCACCCCACGCTCGACGGTCCCGTCCAGGCTGCGCAGCATCTCCGGCCAGTCCTTGTCGCCGAGGATGGCGACCAGGGCGTGGACCGGTCCGGGTGGACGCTGCGCATCGAGCGCCGCCACCAGGGTGCGCACCCCATCGGGATTATGCGCCACGTCGAAGAGGTACCGGCCTCGCCGGTCGAGCCGGCCGGCGATGAACGCGTCGGCAAAGCCACGTTCCACCGCACCCGCATCGGGACGCCAGGTGGCCGGGAGCGCCTCGAGTGCCGCCAGGGCAACGGCCGCGTTGCGCCGTTGGTGCGGTCCCTCGAGCCGCAACTTCCCCTTCCACTCCGCGTCAGGTGGGACCGGCCTGGCGTCGAGTTGCGCCCCGGGCACGAGCGCGCTGACGTAACGCTGGCCCTCGCGGCGCAGGACGGCGACGATCTCCGGCCGCGCCTCGCCGATCACGAAGGGCGCGCCGGGCTTGGCAATGCCCGCCTTCTCCCCGGCGATGAGTTCCAGCGTGTCACCCAGGTACTTCACGTGGTCAACCTCGATCTTGGTGACCACGCTGACCAGCGGCTGCAACACGTTGGTGCTGTCGAGCCGTCCACCCAGGCCCACCTCGACGACGGCGATTTCCGCCCCGCGCGAAGCGAAGTCGGCGAAAGCGATGGCGGTGGTGGCCTCGAAGAAAGTGGCGCCGTGCTCCTCGATCAGCGGTCGCAGCCGGGCCGTCCACATGGCCACCGCTTCCTCGGAGATCGGAATCCCGGCCACCCGCATGCGCTCACGGAACGACACCACGTGCGGCGAGGTGTAGAGCCCGACCTTCCACCCCATCTCCCCGAGCGCCGACGCGATGAGGCTCGCCACGCTGCCCTTTCCGTTGGTCCCGCCCACGTGAATCGCGGGGATCATCAGGTGCGGATCACCGACGGCGGCCAGCAGCGTCCGGGTCGTGTCGAGCCCGAACTTGATCGTGGTGACGCGGGGGAACAGGAACTCGAGCGCGTCGGCGTAGGCAGTGGCGGTGGCCATGAATTCCTGGCTGAGGGGCCGCGTGGTCAGGTCCCGGTAGTGAAAGCGCCCCGCCCGGTGAGCAGGCGGGGCGCTGGGGGCGCCACCCGGTGTCCGGTGCCGAACCTTAGTGGACTTCGCTCTCCGGATGCGGTCGCTGACCCTGCATGTGCCGAAGCAGGCGCGCAGTCGTCTCCTTGAGCGAACCGCGGGGCACCACGTCGTCGATCTGGCCATGCTCCAGCAGGAACTCCGCGGTCTGGAATCCCTCGGGAAGGTCCTGTCCGATCGTCTGCTTGATCACGCGCTGCCCGGCAAAGCCGATGACCGCGCCCGGCTCGGCGAGGATGACGTCGCCCTGCATCGCGTAGGAAGCGGAGACGCCACCCGTAGTGGGATCGGTGAGGATGCTGATGTAGGGGAGCCCCGCCTCGCGCATCTGCGCGATGGCCGCCGAGGTCTTCGCCATCTGCATGAGGGAGAGCACGCCCTCCTGCATCCGTGCCCCGCCTGACGTGCTAACGAGCACGAGAGGCACCTTCTTGTCCGTCGACCGGCGCGCCAGGCGGGCGATCTTCTCGCCCACCACCGAGCCCATCGACCCCCCCATGAAGGCAAAGTTCATGACCCCGAGATGGAGCGGCAGTCCGTCGATCTTTCCCCAGCCGGAATACATGGCGTCAGCATCTCCCGCCTTCCGGCGGGCTGCGGCCAGACGATCAGCGTAGTGCTCGAAATGCAGGGGGTCGGTGGAGCGAAGGTTGGCGTACAGCTCTTTCCAGGTGCCTTCATCAGTGAGGATCTCGATGTACTCCTCCGCCGAGATCCGCCGGTGCCGCCCGCATTCGGGGCACACGTTGAAGGCGCGCTCGAACTTCTCGCGAAGGTCAAGGTGGCCGCAGTTCTCGCACTTCTCCCACGCGTCCGCCGGGATCTCCAGGCGTTCACGCTTCGAGGCGCGGGGCTTTCGTTCCTTCTTGAACCAGGCCATCACAGCCATAGATGAGGTGTTTGTTTGAGGGTCGAACGGTCCGGTTCTCCGGCGCTCAACAACCGGTAAATGTTGCACTCCGGCCCGATCCGCGCCAGACCCTTCAAGCTAAGTCATTGTCAGAACTCATGATATGACGAGCGATCTGACTCTGCTGCGACCCGGAACGCAATGCCGATACAGGCGCAGCAGATCAGGAAGAACGACCCGCCGTAAGAGAAGAACGGGAGCGGGATACCCGTGATCGGCATCACGTTCACCGTCATCCCGACGTTCTCGAACACATGCGTGAAGAGAAGGCCGAGAATACCGAATACCGTCAGGCTCGAAAACGGGTCGGAGGCACGGCGTGCGATCCGGACCAGGGAAAGAAAGAGCACCACGAACAGGATCAATGCCGCCATGACGCCGACGAAGCCCAACTCCTCTCCCACAACCGAGAACACGAAGTCGGTGTGCTGCTCCGGGAGGAACGCCAGCCGCTTCTGCGGGCCCTGGGTGTACCCGGTGCCGAACCAGCCACCAGATCCGATCGCAACCTTCGACTGGATGGCATGGTAACCCGCCTTCTGCGGATCGACCTCGGGATTGAGGAAGGTGAGCAACCGGTTCTGCTGGTAGGGGTGGAGCCTACTCCAGATCGGGATCGCGATGGCACCCATCACGACGTTCGCGAGGTACACAACCACGGAGTCCAGGATGTAAGGCCGGTAGAACGCGAGGACCGCGAACAGCGCGATCATCCACAGGGTCCAGCCCAGGGTGCTGAAGCCCAGCAGCAGGCTGAACCCGGGTGAGGCGATGAGGAAGAGCAGTAGCGGCCGGGCGCCCGCCCAGAAGAGCATGGCGAACAGGATGCCCACGAACACCAGGGCACTGCCCAGGTCGGGCTGCTTGAGGACGAGCAGGAAGGGAACACCGACGATCAGCCCCGGCACCACGAGATCGCGAAGCGATCGCGGGGGCTCCCGCAGCCCGGACAGGTGCCGCGCCAGCATGAGCACAGTGGCGATCTTCGCGAACTCGGAGGGCTGACCGATCTGGCGGCCGCCGATCGACAGCCAGCTATGGCTCGATTCAGCGGTGCCCGCGCCGGTCCCGACCGCAAGGACGATCAACAGCAGGAGGATGCCGAAGCCGTACAGCGCCGGCGCTACCCATTCCAGGATGCGCGGCGAGATCTGGTAGACCAGCAGCGCGGCGACGAGCCCGATGCCGCTCCATACGAGCTGCCGGAACCAGACGCCCGCGGCCCTCGTGGGCACGTCGGTCTGCCCCGCCGAGTAGAGAATGAGCAGGCCGAACCCGACCAGCAGCAGCGTCGTGATGGCCAGCGTGCGGTCGAACGAGCCCACGGCCCTCATCGCGTGATCCCCGCCGCTTGGAGCGCGACCGGCGGCGGGACGCCGGTGTCCGGGGCCGGCACGTCCCGGGGCGCGCTGTCCACCGGCAGTTCCAGCTCGGCCGGCGTGGGCGGCGGCGCACTTGGACCCAGGACGTACCGGCTCAGCGCCTTGACCACGAAGGGTGCCACGTTCGTCCCGTGCTCCGCCGCTTCCATGATGGCGCCGATGACGACCGTCGGATTGTCGGCCGGGGCAAAGCCGATGAACCAGCCATGATCCTTGCCGTGCGAGTTCTGCGCGGTGCCCGTCTTCCCCGCGACGGCGAGGTTGACCTGCCGGCTCCCGCGGGCCGTGCCCTGCTCCACCACCGCGATGAGCGCGGTGCGCAGTCCGGCCAGCTTGTCCGGCGTGAGCCCGAGATCATGCGTCGGCTCCGCCGATTCCTGGACGACGTATGGCGGCCGGATCTTCCCGTCACCTGCAAGCGCGGCGTAGAACTTCACCATGTTGATCAATGTCTGGGTGTTCTCGCCCTGCCCGATGGCGAAATTGAGGACGGTGGCCGGGGCACTCCAGTTGCGCGCGCCGTATCGCTTGTCGAAGTACGACTGGTCCGCCGGGAAGATCGGCTCCTGCTCGCTCGGCAGGTCCACCCCACTGCGGTCACGGAAGCCCATGAGCACGCCATCCTGGATGATGGCATCCAGGCCGAGGCGCTGGCCCAGCTGGTAGAAGTACACGTCGCAGCTCTTGGCCACGGCGCCGATCAGGTCGAGTGAGCCGTGGCCTTCCTTCTTCCAACACTTGAACACCCGGTTGCCGAGACGATACCCGCCGCTGCACGATACCGGCATGTGGGACTCGAAACCGACGATCCCGCGGCGCAGCGCCATCGCGGCGATCGCCA
Source organism: uncultured Gemmatimonadales bacterium (assembly GCA_963773095.1). Lineage (GTDB taxonomy): Bacteria > Gemmatimonadota > Gemmatimonadetes > Gemmatimonadales > GWC2-71-9 > JAGGAG01. Next base: position 108,403 of record CAVYZY010000002.1, on the reverse strand, counting down.
GCTTGAACGGCGAGGCGGGTGGATAACGCCCGTTGATCGCGCGGTTGATGAGCGGGTTGGCCTCGTCGGTGACGAGGTTCTTGTAGTCGGCGCTGGAGATGCCGCTGGCGAACAGGTTGGGATCGTAGGACGGCGCGGAATAGAGTGCGCGGATCTCGCCTTGCGGTGTCATCGCGACCATGGCGCCGCGGACGCCAGCGGGCCAGATGCTGTCGATGTACCGTTGCAGGTCGAGGTCGATGGTGGTGTGGAGCGCGCGCCCGGCGACCGGTGCCAGCGACGCGGCGCTCGCCTCGTTGCGCACCAGACCGCCGCGGGCATTCACCTCGATGTAGCGCACGCCCTCCCGCCCGCGGAGCGTGTCGTCGTACTCCCGCTCGATGCCGGCACGCCCCACGATCGACCCCGACTGCGCGCCGGGGAAGCGGTTGGACGTGAGCTCGGCGTCCGTCACCTCCGACACGTAACCGACGACATGTGCCACGGCCTTGCCGGCTGGATAGAGCCGCCGCGGCTCCGACTGGAGGACGAGTCCCGGCAGGAACGCCCGGTGCTCCTCCAGGCGGCTCGCCGTCTCGAACGACGCCTCGCCGAACACGACGGCCGGCTGGTACCGCGCGCCGCGCCACCGGCGCACGATCTCGCTGATGCCGGCACTGTCGAGCGGCACGACGGTGGAGAGCCGGCGAAGCACCGCGCGCAGTGAGTCGGCGTTGGTGGCGATCAGTTTCACGGTATAGCCCGGCAGGTTCTCCGCGATCACCTCGCCCTTCCGGTCGAGGATCGCGCCCCGCGGCGGCGGGAGGGTCACCGGGCGCAGCCGGTTGGACTCGGCCCGCAACTGGTACTTCTCGTGCTGGATGATCTGCGAGCGGAAGAAGGCGCCCGCGAGCACCAGGAACGCGACCGCGATTATCCAGCGCGCGCCGCTCGCCCGCCGCTGCAGCTCGGTGGGATCCAGGTGGTTCACTGCTGGTCCAGCCGGATACGGAACCACCCGCCGAACAGCACCAGCAGCACCGTTCCGGCCAGCGCGGTGGTCAAGGCCTGGAGCGGCGCGTCGATCAGCAGCGACGTGGCGAGCCCCTGGTCGCCCGAGCCGCTCGCCACCAGCACGATCAGGTCACGCAGCCAGACGGCGCCGAAGAGGAAGCCGGCGTTCACCAGCACATTGTCAGCGAAGAAGAAGGCCCTTGTCTGGGCCGCCAGGTAACCCACCAGGGTGTTGGCCAGGGCCGCGGCCCCGAACCGCGCCGGGCTCAGCGCGTCGCTCGCCAGGCCGATCAGGAAGCCCGCCAGCGCGCCCGTGCCGGGCCCGCTCCGCAGGGCGAGAAGCACGAGCCCGATCATCACGAAGTCGGGGGCATAGCGCCCCTCGAAGAGCCGCGGACGCACGTAGAACTGGAGGAATAGCAGCAACCCCAGCGCGACCGTGAGTTGGAGCCGGTTGGCCGCCTTGGCGCTCGTCATCGCGCGCCTCCGGCCGTATCGCCGGCGGGTGGCGCCGGGGCCGGGGCCGGGGCCACCGCCGGCGGCGAAGGGGCCGGCACGGCCGCGGCAGCCTCAGCAGCGGCCACCGAATCCGCCCGGAGGCGGCGGCGACGACGGGCACGGGCCGCCGAGTCCAGTGGAGCCGTCTGGGGCACCTGAGGAGCGACCGCCGCGGGCGTCTGGACAGGGGCCGGCATCGAGTCCGTCGTGTCTCGCCTTGGGGCGAAAGCGGCGGGGATGCGGAGGGGTGTGGCACCGTGCAGGATCAGCACGTGTCCTGCGACACTGGGCTGGGCCGCCGGCCGCAGCCGGTAGACCCGTTCCCAACCCAGCTGTTCCCGCTCGACACCTATCACGGTCCCGACCGGCACGCCCCGGGGATACACCCCACCGAGCCCGGAGGCGATGACCACGGCGCCGTCAGACAGGGTGTCCCGGTAGGTGATCGCTCGGAACTCGAGGCCGGTGCGGCTGGCGTCACCGGTGGACGTCGGGCCCACGATGCCAGCCACCTGCCCATTGGCCGATACGGCGCTCACCCGGAACTCCGGGTGCGCCCACGTCATCGCGATGCTGGTGTGCTGGTCGACTTCGCGGATGGCGCCGATCAGCCCTTCCGGCGTCACGACGGGATCGAGCGGGGAGACGCCGTCGGCCTTGCCGGCGTCGAGCAGCAGCGTGCGGCCGTCGGTCGGGAGCGTCTGGTGCAGCACTTCGGCGGGAATGAAGCCCGGCCCGGTGCGGACCGTGAGGTCGAGGAGGCGGCGCAACTGCGCGTTCTCCTCCACCAGCCCGGACAGCGTGCGGCTCAGCTCGGCGAGGGAATCACGCTCGGATGCCACGGCGCGGAAGCGCGTCCGGCTGGTGCGGCCCTCGGCGGCCCGCTCCTGCAGCCAGACGAACGGCGCCAGCGCCGTGGTGCGCAAGCCAGCCGCGACCGTCATGCCCCAGCTGGCCGGCATGAGCAGCGCCAGGGCAGAGAGCAGCATGCACCCGGCAAACAGCCAGGTGTCTCGGCGGGACTCCCAGCGTTCCGTGCCCCGCGCCATGGATCAGGCGGAGAGAACGCTGCGGAATTTCTCGAAGTCGTCGAGAATACGGCCGGTGCCGCGAACGACGCAGGTGAGCGGATCCTCGTCCACGTGGATCGGCAGCCCGGTCTCCTGCTGCAGCAGCACATCGAGCCCGCGGATGAGCGCGCCGCCGCCGGTCATGACGATGCCGCGGTCGACGATGTCGCTCGCAAGCTCGGGCGGCGTGATCTCGAGCGCACGGCGCACGGCATCGACGATCTGCTGGATGGGCTCCTGCACCGCCTCGCGGATCTCGCTCGAGTGCACCCGCACCGTCTTCGGGATGCCGGACACGAGGTCGCGCCCCTTCACTTCCATTTCCCGCTCCTCGCCCACCGGTGCCGCCGAGCCGATCTTGATCTTGATCATCTCGGCCGTCGGCTCGCCCACCAGCAGGTTGTAGTTCTTGCGCATGAACTGCACGATCGCCTGGTCGAGTTCGTCGCCACCGGTGCGGATCGACGTGTCCGACACGATGCCGGAGAGCGCGATGACGGCGATCTCCGTGGTGCCACCCCCGATGTCGATGACCATGTTGCCGGTCGGCGTTTCGACCGGGAGGCCGACACCGATCGCCGCAGCCATCGGTTCCGCCACCATGAGCACCTGCTTCGCACCCGCGGTCTCGGCGGAGTCGCGCACCGCACGGCGCTCCACCTCCGTGATGCCGGAGGGCACGCACACGATCACCTTCGGCTTCACGCGGAAGATGTGCTTGTCGATGATGGTCTTGAGGAAATAGCGGAGCATCTTCTCGGTCACGTCGAAGTCGGCGATCACGCCATCCTTCAGCGGTCGCACGGCGAGAATGCCATCGGGCGTGCGCCCGAGCATTCGCTTCGCCTCGAGTCCGATACCCTTGATCTTGCCGGTCGCTTTCTCGATCGCCACCACGGAGGGTTCGTTGAGCACGATCCCTTCACCCTTCACGTAGATGAGGGTGTTGGCGGTACCGAGATCCACCGCAATTTCGTTTGCAGGGAGGAATGAACCGAGATTGAACCGTGACATTTTCACCGCCCGGGGAACGCTTTAGATCAAGTGAGACCGAAACTTACGGTAGGGGGTGTTGTCAATCAACACACCAAGGCAGTTCTCGTCAGTGTCCGGTGCTGCCGAAGCCCCCCTCCCCCCGGCCAGTGGCCCCCAGCTCTTCGGCCCGGCGGAAGGTCACCGCCTCCACCCGGGCGAACACCAACTGGGCAATGCGCATGCCGCGGGTGACCCGGAATGGGTCCGCCCCGAGGTTGATCAGCGCCACCTTGAGTTCACCCCGGTAGTCGCTGTCGATGGTGGCTGGCGTGTTGGGCAGCGTGACCCCGTGCTGGAGGGCCAGCCCGGACCGGGGGCGTATCTGGCATTCAAAACCGGCCGGAACGGCAATGGCGAAACCCGTGCGCACCAGCTGCCGCGCCCCCGGCGCCAGCTCCACCTCGTCCGCGCTCGCGATGTCGTACCCCGCCGCCCCGGAGGTGGCGGCGGCGGGCTCGGGCAGGCCCTCCCCGTGGGGCAGCCGGACGATCTCGACGTCGATCATCCTAGGCCAGTACCGCCGCGACATCCACGAGGGGCAGGCCGAACGCCTCGGCGACGCCGGGATAGACGACCTGGCCCTGCACGACGTTCAGGCCCAGGCGCAGCGCGCCGTCGGCCCGGCAGGCTTCCTTCCACCCCATGCGGGCCAGCTTCATCCCGTAGGGCAGCGTGGCGTTGGTAAGGGCCAGCGTGGAGGTGCGCGGCACGCCCCCCGGCATGTTGGCCACGCCGTAGTGGAGGATCCCGTCGACGAAGTAGGTCGGGTTCTCGTGCGTCGTGGGCTTGATGGTCTCGACACACCCGCCCTGGTCCACGGCCACGTCCACGATCACCGCGCCGGGCCGCATCAGCTTGAGGTCCGGGCGCTTGACCAGGTTCGGCGCCTTGGCGCCCGGCAGCAGCACGGCGCCGATGACCAGGTCGGCCCGCTTGATCGCCTCGAGGATGTTGAACCGGTTGGAATACAGTGTATCGACGTTGGCCGGCAGCACGTCATCCAGGTAGCGAAGTCGGTCGAGTGAAATATCCAGGATGGTGACGTGCGCGCCCAGGCCCGCCGCCATCTTGGCGGCGTTGATGCCCACGACACCGCCGCCGATGATCACGACGCCGCCCGGCGCCACGCCCGGGACGCCGCCCAGCAGCACGCCGGTGCCACCGAACACCTTCTCCAGGTACTTGGCACCCTGTTGCACCGCCATGCGGCCCGCAACCTCCGACATCGGCGTCAGCAGCGGCAGCTCGCCCGAGGGCAGCTGCACCGTCTCGTAGGCCACCGCGATCGCGCCGGACTTGATGACCGCCCTGGTGAGTGCCTCGGCGGCGGCGAAATGGAAGTAGGTATAGATCAGCTGGCCAGCGCGCATCCGGGGCCACTCGACCTCGATCGGCTCCTTCACCTTCATGATCATCTCGGCTCGCTTCCACACCTCGTCCGCCGTGGCCAGGATCTGCGCCCCGGCCGCGACGTAGGTCTCGTCGGCGAACCCGCTCCCGATCCCGGCGCCCTGCTCGATGAACACGGTGTGGCCCTGCCCCGCCAGCGCCTCGGCGCCCGCGGGTGCCAGTGCCACGCGATTCTCGTTCGTCTTGATTTCCTTCGGTACGCCGATGAGCATGGCCCTAGTCCGCTGAGTTGGGGTCTGTGATGATGAGCGGCAGGCCGCTCACTGCTTCTCCGGTCCCAGCCGCTGGACCGTCTGCCGTTCGGGATCGAGGAACTCCGCGGCCACCGCCGCGACCTGTGCGGTCGGCACCGCCTCGATCTCCTGGATGATCGTGTCGAGCGTGCGATACGGCTCGCGATGCAGCGTGAAGTTCGCGAGCCGGCCCATGCGTGCGCCCGGGCTTTCCAGCGCCAGCATGAGCTGGCCCTGCAGCTGGCGCTTGCCGCCGGCAAGTTCTGCGGCGTCCAGCCCGGTTTCCGCCATCCGTCGCAGTTCCTGCTGGATCGTCTCCAATGCCGCGTCAGCCGTTTCCGGCTGCGTGCCGACGTAGATGCCCAGTTGCCCGGTGCCCTGGTGGAACTGGTTGTAGGCGTACACGGCGTACGCCAGGCCGAGTTCCTCGCGGACACGCTGGAACAGGCGGCTCGACATGCCACCGCCCAGCGCATTGACCAGGATCGACATGGCGAAACGCCGCGGGTCGCCGATGCTGAAGGTGTCGGTGCCGAGCACGATGTGCGACTGGGTCGTGTCGCGTTCGGCATTGCTGACCATGCCGCGCTGCGCGGGCTGGGCGGCGACGGCCGCGCGCGCCGCGCGCGCCGCGCCCCCAAACCACCCTTCCCGCTCCAGGGCCGCGAGCAGGACCTCGTGCTCCACGTTGCCCGCCGCGGCGATGACGCAGTTGCCCGGGAAGTATGCCTCATCGTGCAGGCGCCGCAGGTCTGCCGCGGTGAGCGCGCTGATCGTCTCCCGGGTGCCGAGAATCGAATAGCCGTAGGGATGGTCGGGCCAGAGGGCGCGGGCGTGGAGTTCGAAGACGAGATCGTCGGGTGTGTCGTCCACTCCGCTGATCTCCTCGAGAATGACCTTCCGCTCGAGGTCGAGGTCGACCTGGCGCAGGAGGGGACGGCGCACGAGATCCGTGAGCACGTCCACCGCGAGCGGCAGGTCGCGGTCGAGCACGTGCGCCTGGAAGCTCGTGCTATCGCGCCCGGTGAAGGCATCCAGGCTGCCGCCACGCTCCTCCAAGGCCAGGGCGAGCTCGCGCGCGCCCCGGCGTTCGGTGCCCTTGAACACCATGTGTTCCAGCAGGTGGGAAATGCCCATCTGGCCGACGGGCTCGTGAGCGCTGGCGGTGCGCACCCAAAGCCCGACGGCCGCAGAGCGGACGCCGGGCAGGTACTCCGACAGCACTACGAGCCCGTTCGACGCAGTAGAGCGGAAGAGCCCGGCGTCGAGCTGCTCGGTGCGCACGGGACTACTCCTTCGGGAGCAACGCCTTCCGGGAAAGCTTCATGCGGCCCCGGTCATCGACCTCGAGCAGCTTGACCTTGACGATGTCGCCCTTCTTGACCACGTCCTCGGTCTTCTCCACCCGGCCGTGCTGCAGTTCACTGATGTGGAGGAGGCCCTCGACGCCCGGGATGATCTCCACGAACGCGCCGAACGGCGTGGTGCTCTTGACCGGCCCCTCGTAGATCTTGCCGACCTCGGGCTCCGCGGTGATGGCCATGACCATCTCCTTGGCCCTGTCGCCCGCCTCGCCGCCGACGGCCGCGATGGTGACGATACCCGTGTCCTCGACGGAGATCTTGGCGCCCGTGGCTTCCTGAATGCCCCGGATCGTCTTGCCCTTCGGCCCGATCAGGTCGCCGATCTTGTCCGGCTTGATCTGCAACGTGAAGATGCGCGGCGCGTACTTCGACAGCTCGGCACGCGGCGTCGCGAGGACCTTCGCCATCTCCTTGAGGATGTGCAGCCGGCCCTTGCGGGCCCGCTCGAGCGCATCCGTCATGATCTCGATGGTGAGGCCCTCGATCTTGATGTCCATCTGGATCGCGGTGATGCCCTGCTCGGTGCCGGCCACCTTGAAGTCCATGTCGCCCAGCGCATCCTCGGAGCCGAGGATGTCGGTGAGCACCGCCACCCTGTCGCCCTCCATGATCAGGCCCATCGCCACGCCGGCGCAGGGCGCCTTCATCGGCACGCCCGCGTCCATCAGGGCCAGCGAGCCACCGCATACCGACGCCATCGACGACGACCCGTTCGACTCGAGGATCTCGGACACGATCCGGAGCGTGTAGGGGAAATCGGTGTGGGCCGGGAGGAGCGCCTGCAGCGCGCGCTCGGCCAGGGCGCCGTGACCCACTTCACGACGGCTGGTGCCGCGCATCATCTTCACTTCGCCGGTGGAGAACGGCGGGAAGTTGTAGTGCAGCATGAATGACTTCTTGGTCTCCACATTGGAGTCGATGCTGTCGATGCGCTGCTCGTCATCCGACGTGCCGAGGGTCGCGGCCACGAGGGCCTGCGTCTCGCCACGCTGGAAGAGCGCCGACCCGTGCACCCGCGGGAGGAGGCCCGCCTCGATGCTGATGGGACGGATCGTGTCGGTGTCACGGCCATCGACTCGCTCGCCCTTCGTCAGCACCTGGTTGCGCATGGTGCGGTACTCGATCTCGTCCAGTTCCGCGGCGATGTCCTTGCCCTTGTCCGGGAACTCGGTGACCAGCTGCTCGGCGACGCTGCGGCGCAGTTCCTTCACCGCGGCGGAGCGGCCGGCTTTGTCCTTCGCGTTGATCATCTTCGCCATCGACGCTTCGGCCAACGCGCGGACCCTGGCGACGACCACCGCATCGGGCTCGGGCTTGGTCCACTTCATCTTCGGCGCGCCGGACTTGGCGACGACCTTCTTCTGCAGCGCGACCAGGTCGCGAATGCCCTTCTGGGCCACCTTGAGCGCGTCGAGCAGTTCCTGCTCGGAGATCTCCAGCGCGCCGCCCTCGACCATGTAGATCGCGTCCTGCGAGCCACTGACCACGAGGTCGATGCTCGAGAACTCGAGCTGCGGGAACGTCGGGTTCAGGATCCACTGCCCATCAACGCGGCCGACACGCACGGCGGCCAGCGGACCGTTCCACGGCACCGGCGACAGGGCCAGTGCGGCGGACGTCGCCAGCGCGGCCAGTACGTCGGCGTCGTTCTCCTGGTCGGCCGAGAGCACAGTAACGAACACCTGGACTTCGTTCTTGAAGCCCTCGGGGAAGAGCGGACGGATGCTGCGGTCGATGAGCCGGCAGGCAAGGATTTCCTTGTCCGACGGGCGGCCCTCTCGCTTCAGGAACCCGCCGGGAATCTTGCCGGCAGCGTAGGTCTTTTCGCGGTATTCGACCGTAAGCGGGAAGAACGGCAGGGAGGAGATGTTGGGGGAGACGGTGACCGCCGCCAGCACCACGGTGTCGCCAAACCGCACGAGGGCGGAACCTGCTGCCTGCTTGGCGAGGCGCCCGGTCTCAAGGGTCAGGGCGCGTCCTGCGAATTCCGTTTCGATCCGTTGAACAGTCACTCTCTCTGCCTTCTCTCGTCTTTGGTGGGTTTCTGGTCTACGCAAATGTGCCATCGGGTCTCTAAAGCGAACGGGCGTCCCGAGCTGCTGCACGGGACGCCCGCCTGTCATTGATCATCCTAGTGACGGAGCCCCAGCTCCTCGATCAGCGACCGGTAATTCACCACGTCGGTGCGCTTGAGGTAGGTGAGGAGGCGGCGCCGGTTGCCCACCATCTTGAGCAGGCCACGCCGACCGTGATGGTCCTTCGCGTGGGTCTTGAAGTGCTCAGTGAGCGAATTGATCCGCTCGGTGAGGAGCGCGACCTGCACCTTGGTGGAGCCGGTGTCGGTCTCGTGGGCGCGATGCTTGGTGACCACCGTCGTCTTGTCGAACGTCATTGCCTGCTTTTTCCTTGGCACCCGTGGGGCGCAAACGCTTGAGTGTATGAACTTTAGCAGCTTGGAAATCTAGCCGCCGTCGGGTCATGCCGCAACCCCGGGGCCCTCAGCCTGCGATCTGCCGGACCAGCCGGGTCAGATCGTTCCAGAGCGCGAAGACCATGAGGGCACCCACGATGGCCAGTCCGGCCAGGGTGAGCCGTTCCCGGAGCTTGAGCGGCAGGGGCTTCCGCCGTATGGCCTCCCCCACCAGGAACACGAACTGCCCCCCATCCAGGACCGGGATTGGCAGCAGGTTGAGCACCGCCAGGTTCATCGAAATGATGGCCATGAAGGTCAGGAACGGCTCGGCGCCCATTCGAGCGCTCTGCCCCGCCATCTGGCCGATGGCGATGGGTCCGCCGAGCGAACTGCGCGCAACGTTGCCGCTCACCAGCCCCTTGAGCATCCGGACCACGACGGTCGAGGCGTTGACCGTCTCGATGACGCCGGCACCAAGGGCCCCCAGCACGGTGTAGGGCTCGCGCCGGAAGCCGGTATACACCTCGACACCGATCTTCCCGACCACCTTGGGCCCCGTCGAGTCACTGACCGTGGTCGATTCCGGGGTCACCGTCACCTCGGTCCGGCCCGTGGCGCGCCCAAGCCCCATCCGAAGCTCGCGACCGGGCGAGCGCTCGATCAGCACCAGCAGGTCCGCCCACTGGGCGATCGGCTGCCCATCCACCGACACGACGGTGTCTCCCTTCAGCAGCCCCGCCTTCTCCGCCACGCGCCCGGGGACGATTCGACCGGCAACGGCTGGCGTGAACGGCCCGAGCGACCCGGCGAGCGCCATCCGCCGCTCCACCGCGTCCGCCGGCACGTCCGCGGTCACGGAGCGGCCGTCCGCGAGTGTCAGCACCACCGTGTTCCCCGACGTGTGCTGCAGCTCGTCGAACACGCTGTTCCACGAATCCACCGCGCGCCCGTTGACGGCAGTGATCCGGTCGCCAAGCTGCAGGGTGCGGAACGCCTCCGCGCCCGCCGGGAGTGCGGCCGAATCGACGGCGCCGACGACCGTGACGGGATTGACCGCCTTGCCGTTCTTGAGCGCCAGCCCGCTGAAGATGACCCAGGCGAACAGCGTGTTCATGGTGACGCCTGCGAGGATCACGATCATCCGCTTCCACACCGGCTTCGCCTCGAACATGCGGTCGGGAGGCACCTCCGCTTCGGGAGTGCCGCCCTCCAGCGCCGCGCTGGACGCCGCCTCCTCCTCGCTCGCCATCTTCACGTAGCCGCCGAGCGGGAGCCAGGAAAGCGAGTACTCGGTTTCGCCGCGCCGGAACGTGAGGCCGGGAATCGGGGAGCCGATCCCGATCGAGAAACGGTGCACCCAGATCCCCGCCCACTTGGCGGCGGCAAAATGGCCGAACTCGTGAACGAAGATGAGCACGCCGAGCGTCACGGTGAAGGCAAGCAGTGTGACTAGCATGGCTGTCCTGCCAATGAGCGCGCCTGTTCCCGGGCCCGGCGATCCGCGGCGCGGACGGTCTCGACATCGCGCACCGGCTCGGACTCGTGCCGATCCAGCACCGACGCGATGACATCACTGATCCGCCCGAACGGCAACGCGCCTGCGAGGAATGCCGCAACGGCTTCCTCATTGGCGGCGTTGAATACCGCGGGCGACGTCCCGCCCGCGCGCCCGGCCGCGACCCCGAGTGGAAACGCGCGGAACACGTCGGGCCGGACTGGCTCGAAGGTGAGGTGACCGGCCGCGACCGGGTCGAAGCGGCGGGTCCCCGAGTCGGGCAGCCGGCCGGGATGGGTGAGCGCGTAGAGAATCGGCAGTTCCATGGTCGGGAAGCCTACCTGCGCCATGACGCTGCCGTCACAGAACTCGGCGAACGCGTGCACGATGCTCTGGGGATGCACCACCACATCGACCTGGTCGTACGACAGCCCGAACAGGAAGTGCGCCTCGATCACCTCCAGCGCCTTGTTGGCGAGCGTGGCGCTGTCCACCGTGATCTTGCTGCCCATGCGCCACGTGGGGTGGTTGAGCGCCTGTTCCACGGTGGCCGACGCCACCTGCGCGGCATCCCAGCCCCGGAAGGGACCGCCCGATGCCGTGAGGATCAGGCGCGCGAGTCGGCCGTTGTGGCCGGTGACGCACTGCAGCACCGCGCTGTGTTCCGAGTCGACCGGCACCACCTCGCCCCCGCCCTGCCGCGCGGCTTCGGCCACGAGGTCGCCGGCCATGACCAGCGATTCCTTGTTGGCCAGCGCCACCCGTTTTCCCGCGCGCAGCGCGGCAAGGGTCGCGTCCAGCCCCGCGGCGCCCACGAGCGCATTGAGCACGATGTCCACGTCGGGATGCAGCGCCGCCTCGAGCAGCACCTCCACCCCCGACTCGAGTCCATCACCCCCGGGACCGTCGACGATGCCGGCAAAGGCGGGCCGCCAGCGGGCCACCTGCGCCAGCAGGCGCTCCCGCTGGCGGCCGGCGGTGAGCGCCACCACGCGGAAGTGATCCCGCTGGCGATCAAGCACGCGCAGCGCGCTCTCGCCAATCGAGCCGGTGGAACCGAGCACCGCGACGCCACGCGTCCGTGCGTTCGCGTCGTGTCCCATCAGGGAATGCCGAGCAGCGTATAGCAGAAGGCCGCCAACGGCAGGGCGAAGTAGAGCGAGTCGAACCGGTCGAGCACGCCGCCATGCCCCGGGATCAGCAGGCTCGAATCCTTGACGCCCGCCTGCCGCTTGAAGAGAGACTCGGCGAGATCGCCCAGCTGGCCGAGCACCGAGATCAGGGCCGCGATGACGAGGAGTTCCACGACGCTGGCGTCGACACCAACGCGCGGGAAAACCAGGTACGCGAAGATGGGCGCCACCAGCAGGCCGCCCAGGACACCCGCCAGCGAGCCTGACCGGGTCTTTCCGGGGCTGATCGTCGGCGCCAGCTTGGCCCCGCCGATGGCGCGCCCGCCCGACATCGCGGCGCTGTCGCACACCCAGATCACGACCATGGGGAAGAACACGAGCCAGGTCCCGGCCCAGGACTGGCCGCCAAACACGCCGTGGCGGATGCCGATGAGGAACGCCGGGAGCGCGCCCGCATACAGCACGCCGAAAGTCGTCACGGCCACCGCCTCCAGGGGCCGCGCGGTCGGCGCGCGCCGCGCGAGCGCCCACACCAGCAGCGCCAGGATCCACAGCGCGCCGAGGTAGGGCCACCACCCGAGGAATACAGCGATGGAGGAAACGCCGGCGAGGGGCCCGCGCGGGCTCGCCAGCAGCGCCAGGGGTCCGAGCATGGCGGCCGTCGCGATGCCGAACCGTCGCGCCGCATCGACTCCCCCCACGCAGGGCGAGGTCGTAGAATTCACGGGTGCCCAGCGCGCTGACTGCCGCCACCGTGAGCGCGAGCGGCCAGCCCCCGAACCAGACGATGCCGAGGGCGAGCGGAATGGCGACGGCGGCGAACGCCACCCGTCGGACCATGTTGGATTCCATCAGACCGGAACGCGGCCGAAGCGGCGATCGCGCCGTTGGAAGTCGAGGATCGCTTCGAAGAAGTGCTGACGGGTGAAGTCGGGCCAGAGGACGGGCGACACGTGGAACTCGGCATACGCGAGCTGCCACAGCAGGAAGTTCGAGATGCGCTGCTCGCCGGAGGTGCGGATGAGGAGGTCGGGATCCGGCCATTCGGCGGTATACAGCCGGCGGGCCAGCGCCTCCTCGTCCACCTGGTCGGTACCGATCCGGCCCGCGACCGCGTCCTCGGCGAGGAGGCGTGCGGCGCGCGTGATCTCGGCCCTGGAGCCGTAGGACACGCAGATGTTGAGCGCCAGGGCATCGCCACCCGCCGTGGTCGCGACGATGCGGTCCACCGCATCGCGCGCTGAGGGCACCAGCCGGTCGAGCTCACCGAGGAAGCGCACGGCGACGCGACGCTCGCGCAGGTCGGACATTTCCTTCTGGATGTACTGCTCCAGCAGGCTCATGAGCGCCGCGATCTCGTCGGCCGGGCGCTGCCAGTTTTCCTGGCTGAAAGCGAACAGCGTCAGCACCTCGACGCCGGTGGCGAGGCACGCCTCCACCGCCTCGCGCACCGCCTCCATTCCCGCCGCGTGCCCGAGGGGGCGCGGCAGCGAGCGGCCCTGCGCCCATCGCCCATTGCCGTCCATGATGACGGCGACGTGCGCCGGGATCGCTCCGTTCAGGCGAATGCGCTGCAGGAGCGCGTCATCGCTCACGTCACACTTCCATGATCTCCGCTTCCTTCGACTTGATGAGATCGTCGATCTGGCGGATGTGCTCGTCGGTGAGCTTCTGGACTTCCTTCTCGGCGCGCGTCTTGTCGTCTTCCGAGATGTGCTCGAGCTTCTTGATCTTCGTCAGCGTATCCGTGCGGCCGTGCCGCACCGCGACGCGCCCTTCCTCGGCGAGTTTGTGGACGATCTTGACCAGGTCCCGGCGGCGCTCCTCGGAGAGCGGCGGCAGCGGGATGCGGATCAGGTTGCCCTGCGTGGAGGGGTTGAGGCCGAGGTCGCCCTCGCGGATCGCCTTGTCGATGGCCTGCGTGAGGCCCTTGTCGAAGGGCTGAACCGTGAGCAGCCGCGGCTCGGGTGCCGCCACCATGGCCACCTGGTTGAGCGGAAGCTGCTGCCCGTAGGCGTCCACGCGGACCAGGTCGAGCAGGCTGGTGCTGGCCTTGCCGCTGCGGATGGTGCTCAACTCGCGGCGCGTGGCGTCGACCGCCTTCTGCATCAGCTCACGCCCGTGCTTCGCGATCTCGGGAATGGTCTTCATTGGACGATGGTTCCCTCGGTGTCTCCGCGGATCACGCGGGCCAGGGCGCCGGGCCGGTTGATGTTGAAGACGATGATGGGCAACTGGTTAGCCTTGCACAAGCCGAACGCGTTCGCGTCCATGACCGCGTAGTTCTTGACGATGGCTTCCTGGAACGACAGGCGCGGGATGAACTCGGCCTTGGCGTCCTTCTTCGGGTCGGCGGTATATACCCCGTCGACATTGGTTCCCTTGAGCACCACTTCCGCTTCCATCTCCAGGGCGCGCAGCACGCCGGCGGTGTCGGTGGAGAAGAACGGGTTCCCGGTGCCCGCGGCGAAGATGACGATGCGCCCCTTCTCCAGGTGCCGCATGGCCCGGCGGCGGATGTACGGTTCCGCCACCGACTCCATCCGGATCGCGGTCATCACCCGCGTCTGCATCCCAAACTGCTCGAGCACGCCCTGCAGCGCCAGCGCGTTGATCACCGTGCCCAGCATGCCCATGTAGTCGGCCGACACGCGGTCGAGCCCCTCACGGCTCGCGGTTGCGCCGCGGATGATGTTGCCACCACCGATCACGAGCGACAGCCGCGCTCCCAGCGCGTGCACCGACCGGATCTCCTCGGCCAGGCTCTCCAGGATCTGCGAGTCGAGGCCGAAGCCCCGCTCCCCGGCGAGGGCCTCGCCGGAGAGCTTGAGGAGTGCGCTCGCGTACTTCAGCGCCATCAGGCTTCGCCCACCTTGAACCGCGCGAACCGCACGACTCGCGCGCCCGACACGGCGGCGACGAGCTGGCCCACGTTCTTCGAGTCATCCTTGATGAAGAGCTGCTCGAGCAGCGCGCGCTCGCTGGCGAACTTCTTGAGCTTGCCCTCGACGATCTTGGCCCGGATGTTCTCCGGCTTGCCTTCCGCCGCGACCTGCTCTTCGGCGATGCGACGCTCGCGCTCGATCAGCTCGGCATCGATGTCGGCGGCCGCCACCGCGAGCGGGTCGGCGGAAGCGACATGCAGGGCCAGGTCCCGGGCGAGCGCGATGGCCGCCTCACCCGTGGCGCCCTCGATCTCGACCAGCGTGCCCACCTGCTCGTTGTGGTGCAGATAATGACCGACCACACCGTTGGCCGGCGCGAAGCGCGCAATGCGGCGGAGCTGCACCGCCTCACCCGTCTTGGCGCTCGTGGCCTTCACCACTTCGTCGACGGTCGAGCCGGCGTACGCCGTGGCGAGGAAGGCGCCGTCGGCGCCAACCTCGGTGACGCCTGCGGGAGCCGACTTGGCCACAAATGCAGTGAGGTTCTTGAGCACGGCATGGTACTCCTCGGTCCGCGCGACGAAGTCCGTCTCGCAATCGAGTTCGATCATGCCCCCGGAAGAGCCGCCTCCCATGATCTCGATGCCGATCAGGCCCTGTGACGCGCTCCGGCCCGCGCGCTTCTCAGCCTTCGCGATACCCTTGGCGCGCAGCAGTTCACCCGCCTTCGCCATGTCGCCGCCCGCTTCCTCGAGGGCCTTCTTGCAGTCGCCGATGCCCGCCCCGGTGCGCGCCCGGAGCTCGCTGATGTCCTTCGTCGAAATCGTCATTCCCGTCATCTTCCCGGTTCCCTGTTGTGTATGCGAAAGCCGCCGTTCCGCGCCCGCACGGGCCCGAAGCGGCGGCTCAAGTCTCGGAGCTACCGGCCTCGCTTACGCGCCCGACTCGCCCGCAACCGCCTCGGCCGCCTCGGCCGCCTCGGGCGTGCCGTCGGTCTTGAGCCGTGCCGCAATCGCCTCCGGCTTCGGCCGGCGCTTGCGGCGCGGCCGGCGACGGCGACGCTCGGCGTCGGTGTCGCCCTCACCACCGGTGTCGCTGCTGTACGTCTCCGCCTCGACATCCTCACCCGCGTCACGCGTCGGCGCGCTCGCGCGAGCCTCGCGGATCTCGTCACACAGCGCCTGCGTGATCAGGCCGACCGACCGGATGGCGTCGTCGTTGCCGGGCACCGGCACCGTGATGACGTCGGGATCGGCGTTGGTGTCCACGATGGCCACCACCGGGATCCCGAGCTTGTTCGCCTCGCTCACCGCGATGCGCTCCTTCTTCGCGTCGACCACGAAGAGGGCGCCCGGGAGGCGGCTCATGTGCTTGATGCCTTCGAGGTTGCGCGACAGCTTCACGCGCTCACGCTCGAAGAGCAGCTTTTCCTTCTTGGTGTAGTTCTCGAAATCGCCGTCCGACGCGCCCTGCTCCAGCTCCCGCAACCGGCGGATCTGCTTCTTGATCGTCGCGAAGTTGGTGAGCGTGCCGCCGAGCCACCGCTCGGTGACATAGAACGCCCCGCAGTTGGCGGCGTCCAACTGGAGAACGCCCTTGAGCTGCTTCTTCGTGCAGACGAAGAGCACGTTCTCGCCCTTCTGCACCACGCCACGCAGGAGCTCCTGCGCCTTGGCAATCTGGCGGAGCGTCTTCTGGAGGTCGATGATGTAGATGCCGGAACGTTCGGCGAAGATGAACCGGCGCATCTTCGGGTTCCAGCGGCGGGTCTGGTGCCCGAAATGGACACCGGCTTCGAGCAGGTCCTGGAGCTGAGGCTGCGACATGCGGAGTGGTGCGTCCTTCCTTCGTTGGGGTTGCTCGTCCATCGCGTTCATCGGCGGCTGGATCCCTCGCCCTGGCAGCCTCGCGGGCCGCAACTCGGGCTCAGGACACCCCGGCCTGCCTCCGGCGATGTGCGTGATGCGGGGAAACCTTCCCGCGCGGCGGGCGGCCGTCACCGGCCGCCCAGTCGACTAACGCTTGCTGAACTGGAACCGCTTCCGGGCGCCGGCGCGGCCCGGCTTCTTGCGCTCGACGGCGCGCGGATCGCGCGTCATCAGGCCCGCAGCCCGCAGCTTCGTGCGGTGCTGGCCGTCGGCCTCCACCAGGGCCCGTGCGATGGCGTGGCGCAGCGCGCCCGCCTGCCCGGTCTGGCCGCCGCCGTTCACGATGGCGCGAACATCGAATGCGCCCAGCGTGTCGGTCGTGGTGAACGACTGCTGGATGTGCTGCACCAGCGACGGGCGCGGGAAGTAATCACCCAGCGTGCGGCCGTTCACGTCCCACTTGCCGGTGCCCGGCGTGAGGTAAACGCGAGCCACGCTCGTCTTGCGTCGGCCAACAGCCTGCCAGCGGAACTGATCGAGCGTCGCGCTCATGCGGTCACCTTCTTGGGCGTCGTCACGGTGTAGGGCTTCGGCATCTGTGCCGCGTGCGGGTGCTCCGCGCCGGCGTAGACCTTGAGCTTGCCCCGCATGTGCTGCTTCGCGAGGGAGTTCTTCGGCAGCATGCCGAACACGGCCTTCTCGATGACGCGATCCGGATGGGTGTCCATCATGTCGCGCGCCACCGTATGGCTCTCGTGGCCCATGTAGCCGGTGTGCTTGAAGTACGTCTTCTGGGTCAGCTTGCGACCGGTGAACTTCACCCTGGACGCATTGAGCACGATGACGAAATCGCCGCCGTCCATGTGCGGCGTGAAGGTCGGCTTGTGCTTGCCGCGGATCAGCTGCGCCACGGCGCTGGCCAGTCGGCCGAGGGGAACCCCCGCGGCGTCGACCACGTGCCAGTCGTGCGAGATGTCGTTCGGCGTGGCGGAAAAGGTCTTCATGTCCACTAACTGTTGAGAGTCTGGTAATCGAGCCAAATCAAGACAGACTCACAAGATACCTCGCAATCTGAGCCCGGGTCAAGCCCCGGCCACCGGGCCTAGTTGCAGCAGGACCTGCCCCTTTTCCACCGCCTGCCCGGCCTGCACCGGAATGGCGGTCACCACCCCCGGGGCCGTGGCCTTGATCTCGTTCTCCATCTTCATCGCTTCCAAAACCAGCACCCCCTGCCCCACTGCCACTGGATCGCCGACCGACACCGGGATGCGGAGAACCAGACCCGGCATCGGCGCCCGGACCACCCCGCCATGGGACTGGGGTTCCGCCTGCCGCACCAGTCGCTGGATGTGCCGGGCGCGTTCGTCGAGCACGACCGCGTCGCGGCGCTCGCCCCAGGAGGTGACCGACCAGCGCCCAGGACCGAGGCGCTCGAGCGGCACGAGCAGGGGCCGGCCGTCGATCATGACCTGATGGAGTGGCGTACCCGGAAGGGTGGTCTGGTGCACCACGACGGTTCGACCGTCCACGTTGACCCGTTCGCCGTCGATGACGACCTCGACCTCGCGCTCGCCCAGCGTAACGAAGTACTTCATTCGTGCTCCAGTACGGCGACGGTTTCCACGTGCGCCGTCTGCGGAAAGAGGTCGAAGGCCCGCAGGGCGGCCAGCTGCCACGCCTCGCCCAGCCCGCGGAGGTCGCGGGCGAGCGTGGCCGGGTCACAGGAGATGTACACGAGCCGCCGCGCCGTCGAGGCGCTCAGGGCGCCGATCGCGCGCGCATGCATCCCGGTGCGCGGCGGGTTGGTGATCACGAAACTGGGCGGCCGCAGGGAATCGACGAGGTCCTCCACCTGCCCCGTGTGCGCCAGCAACCGGTCGGTCTCGCCCGGGCGGGACAATGTCTGGGCCAGCCGCACGGCGCGCGCGTCCGATTCCACGCTCTCGATCCTGGCGCCGCGCTCCAGCAGCGAGCGGCTCGTCTCGCCGATGCCGGCGTAGAGGTCCCAGCCGGTCTGGCCGCTGACGTCGCCGAGCGCGGCCACCGCCCAGGCGCGCACCCGGTCGCCCATCTGCGGGTTCACCTGGTCGAACACCGTAGCGGGAAAAGCGACGCTCTCACCCACCACCCGCGACGCTCCATCGGGAGGCTGCCACCACACCGCCACGTCGGGGAGGCGGGCACGAAGCGCGTCCACCAACCGGCGCGCATCGGGCCAGGCCGCATCGGTACCGCGCACCAGGACGTGACGCGCCCCTCCGCGCTCGAGCCTCAGCGTCACCGCATCGAGCCGCTTCGGCAGGTACCGTCGCAGCACGCGCAGCACGCTCCACAGTTCCTGCACCGGCGGCACCGCAAGAAGGCAGGTCTCGAGGTCGAAGATGTCGCCCGGGCGCCCCACCCGGTGGAAGCCCACGCGACGGCCATCCGCGCTCTGGTGCAGGGTGATCCGCGTGCGGTACGCCCACTCCTCCACCGCCGGCTCCAGCACCGGATCGGCGATGTCGCGCCGGCCCAGACGCCTCAACGCGTCGCCCACGACGGCCCGGCGGGCCTCCCGCTGCGCATCGGGCGAGAGATGCTGCAGCTGACAGCCTCCGCAGCGGTCGCGTTCGTAGTGCGGGCATCTGGCAGCGACCCGGCCCGGTCCCGGCTCCAGGATGCGCCTGACCTCGGCGCGCGCGAACGATCGCTGCCGCGACACGGGTGCGAGTTCGAGGAGATCGCCGGGCGCGCTGCGCGGCACGAAGACGGCACGGCCATCGGCCAGATGCCCGACGCCGTCGCCGCCGGCCGCGATCCGCTCGATACGCACCGTCTCCGCGGTGCCCTCGGCGGGAACCAACCCGCGGGTCAGCGGAGCTGGTCGCGCCGGCCGGCGTCGAGCCACGCACTGCCTTGCGCCGCACTGTCCGCGGCCGGCGGGACGCGGCGTTCGCGCGCCTCGGCCTCCGCCACGGCGATCACTACGGCGAGGTCGGTCGCCAGGCCGCCGTCGGCGGAGTCCGACAGGAGCTCCGGCCGGCGCTCCAGCAGCTGGATGTCGAACTGGCCTTCACGAAAGGCCTCGTCCGCCATCAGGCGGCGATGGAACGACTGGTTCGTGGCAACCCCGGCGATGAGGAGCTCGTCCAGCGCCCGGCCCATGCGCGCGATGGCGTCGGCACGGTTCGGGGCCCACACGATCAATTTGGCGAGCAGCGAGTCATAGTAGAGGGTCACCTCGTTGCCCACCTCGATGCCGCAGTCCCAGCGCACGCCCGGGCCACCAGGCGCACGCAGCGCGGTGATGCGTCCGGTGGAAGGAAGAAATCCAGCTGCCGGGTCTTCGCTGGTGATGCGGCACTCGATCGACCATCCCCGCGGATGCAGGTAGGTGCTCGGCACGCCCATCGGAAGGCCCTGCGCAATGCGGAGCTGTTCCCGGACCAGATCCACACCGAACACAAGCTCGGTGACCGGGTGCTCCACCTGGATGCGCGTGTTCATCTCGAGGAAGTAGAACGATCCGCCCGGGGCCAGCAGGAACTCGCACGTCCCCGCCCCGCGATAACCGACCGCCTCGGCGGCCGCGATCGCGGCCTGGCCCATCCATTCACGCAGCTCGGAGGTGACAGCGACCGACGGCGCTTCCTCCACGAGCTTCTGGTGCCGGCGCTGGATCGAGCATTCACGCTCGCCCAGGTGCACTGTGCGGGCGTCGTCGGCCAGGACCTGGATCTCGATGTGCCGCGGGCGCTCGATGTACTTCTCGAGGTAGACGCGCGGGTCGCCGAAGGCCTTCTCGGCCTCGGAGGCCGCCGTCTCCAGCGCACTCCGCAGCTCGCCCGGCGCGCGCACCACGCGCATGCCGCGGCCACCACCACCGGCGGACGCCTTCACCATGAGCGGAAACCCGATCTCCTCGGCGACCTTGCGCGCACTCTTGAGGTCGGCCACCGCAGTGACCGCGCCCGGCACGACCGGGACCCCGGCCTCCCGCATCCGGCGACGGGCCTCGGTCTTGTCGCCCATCGCGCGGATCGCGTCCGCCGGCGGGCCGACCCACACCAGCCCGGCTCCGGTGACCGCGTCAGCGAAGGCGGCACGCTCGGCGAGGAAGCCGTACCCCGGATGAATCGCATCGGCGCCGCTCGCCGCCGCGGCCTCGAGGAGGCGCGGGATGCTGAGATAGCTCTCGGCAGCCGGCGCAGGCCCGATATGCATGGCGCGGTCCGCCGCCTGGACATGCGGGCTGGTGCGATCCGCGTCGGAGTACACGGCCACGGCCTCGATGCCGTCCTCGTGACAGGCGCGCACGATCCGCAGGGCGATCTCCCCGCGGTTCGCAACCAGGACTCTTTTCACGATGAGCTAGGCGTCGTCAGGGTCGACAGGCGGCGGGTGGGGCGTTGCCGAATGCGGGCTGCAGCACCGGACACAGAAGCACGTTATACCGCGAGGCCCCGTCGTAGATCGCGCGCACCTCCGCGACCCAAACGGAGGCGTCGCCCTTGCTGGCCTCGAGCAGGGCGCCAAAGGCCAGCACATCGGCCGGCGGGGCCTCGCCTCGGTTTACCCGCACGAGCCGGCTCGCGTGCCATTGCATGTCGGGGATGGCCGCGTCGTCGGCGGCGGGCGCGATGCATATCGGGCGGCGGGCCGCCGCCTCGGTCAACGCGTTGCGCAGCGATGTCGCGGGATCGACCTGGAGCACCTCTGCGGCGCGGGCGCGATAGACGGCATCGGAGACGTACAGGTCGGGACGGAGCGGGATGACGTCGCTCCGCTCGCGCGACGACAGCGCCGCGTACCACACCGCAAGCGCCTCGATATCGCCCCCCGTGACCAGCACGCCGCCCACCGGGCAGGAGCGGAGCAGGTTCTGGCCCAGCTCCGCGAGTTCGGGTGGGAGCTGCGATCGGGACATGCGCTGCCACTGGCTCCGTGCCGCGGCCCAACCCAGCGTCTCGAAGACGACGAGCGCGCGGTCGACCGCCACCTCGGTGTGCAGCACAGAACTCGAATCGGGCACGAGCCGTTCCGCCTGGTCGAACGCCGCCTGCGCAAAGTCGAGCAGGAGCGCGCCATCGGGATCGCCCTGGTGCCGGGCATGCCACTCGCGGATTTCGAGGAGGTAGAGGCGGCCGAGTTGCAGCCAGACGTGACCGTCGTCGGGCGCTACGGCGAGGTAGCGGCCCAGCATATCGGTGGCCACGCTGCGCTCGCCCTGGCGCACCAGCTCCGCCGCGCGTACTGGCATGCGCGGATCGATGGCGCCCTGTGCAGCAAGCAGCGTAGGAACACCCGACAGGCAGAAACCGAGCAGGAGTCGGTTCGTCACAAGTCGAGGCATCGCTTGAAGATGGCTTGCGGGGCGCCGGGGTGCAAGGCGGAAGCCTCGCCCGGGCTCGAGGGGCCGGGGTTCGGCCCTAGAGCGGGATGTTCCCATGCTTCCGGGGCGGATTCCGGTCCCGTTTGGTCCGGAGGGTCCGGAGCGCCTCGATGAGGCGGGCCCGGGTCTCCCTGGGGTCGATGACATCGTCGACGTATCCCCGGGCCGCGGCCGCGTAGGGATGGGCAAAACGGACCTGGTACTCCTCGGTGAAGCGCGCCAGCGCGGCAACGGGATCGGCCGCCTTGGCAATCTCCTCGCGGAACAGGATCTCGACCGCCCCCCTGGCCCCCATGACCGCGATTTCGGCGGTGGGCCACGCGAGGTTCAGGTCGCCCCGGATGTGCTTCGAACTCATCACGTCGTAGGCCCCGCCGTAGGCCTTCCGGGTAATGACGGTGAGCTTGGGGACGGTGGCCTCGCAGTAGGCGTAGAGAAGCTTGGCGCCATGCCGGATGATGCCGCCGTGCTCCTGGGCGACGCCCGGCAGGAAACCCGGCACATCCACGAAGCTGACGATGGGGATGTTGAAGCAGTCGCAGAACCGGATGAATCGCGCCGCCTTGGCGCTCGCGTTGATGTCGAGCACGCCCGCGAGCACCGCCGGCTGGTTGGCCACGATGCCCACCGGCCGCCCGGCCAGCCGGGCAAACCCGATCACGATGTTGTCGGCGTAGCCCCGGTGCACCTCGAGGAAGCCGGACTCGTCGACCACCCGGCGGACCACGTCCAGCATGTCGTAAGGCCGGGTAGCCGTGTCAGGGATCACGTCGAGCAGCGCTTCATCGGCCCGGTCATCGGGATCGTCGGTGATGCGCGCCGGTGGGTCATCGAGGTTGTTGGAGGGGAGGAAGCCCACCAGGTCGCGCACGGCGTTCAGGCAGGCCGGTTCGGAGTCGAAGCTGAAGTGGGAGACGCCGGAGATGGTGCCGTGCACGTCAGCCCCGCCAAGGTCGTTGAAGGTCACGTCCTCATGCGTCACCGTCTTCACCACGTTGGGCCCGGTGACGAACATGTAGCTGACGTCGCGCACCATGAACACGAAATCCGTGATCGCCGGGCTGTAGACCGCCCCCCCGGCACACGGCCCGAGGATCACCGAGATCTGCGGCACCACGCCGGATGCCAGGGTGTTGCGCAGGAAGATCTCGGCGTAACCGCCCAGCGACACCACGCCCTCCTGGATGCGCGCACCGCCGGAATCGCTCAGCCCGATGATCGGCGCGCCGTTCCGCACCGCGAGGTCCATGACCTTGCAGATCTTCTCGGCGTGCGCCTCGGAAAGCGACCCCCCGAATACGGTGAAGTCCTGGGAGTAGACGTACACCAGCCGCCCGTCGATGCGCCCCGACCCCGTCACCACGCCGTCGCCCGGGTACACCTGCTCGGCCAGGCCGAAGTCCGTCGCGCGATGCGTGACGAAACGGTCGAGCTCGGTGAAGCTCCCCGGGTCGAGCAGCAGGTCCAACCGCTCGCGGGCGGTGAGCTTGCCCTTCTTGTGCTGCTGCGCGACGCGGGCAGGCCCTCCGCCCTGTTCGGCGGCGGCGCGGCGATGATGCAGGTCGTCGACGAGATCGCGGGGTGAGGGCATGGACTCGGTGAGCGGTGAGCGGTAAGCGGGGCGTTCGGATGACGGACGAGCGTAAGGTAAGCCCGGAAACGGGAAGCGGGAGGCTCTGGTCTCAGGGCCCCCCGCTCACCGCTCACCACTTACCGCAGTCTACATCTCGTCGGGCGGGATCTCGAGCTTCGGCACGGTGATCCACTCGCCCTCGGGATACCCGATGGCCGCGAGCACGATGCGGTGATGGATCGGGTCCACCTCGAGCACCTTGAGGTCGACTGGCTGGCCTTCCTTCACGGCATCGCCCGGGTTCTCGATATCGGCCACACCGAGTTGCGAGATCGGGACGAAACCCTCGATGTCGTTGCCGCAATCCACGACGACGCCCTTGTCCATCAGGCGCACGACGTGACCCTTGAGCTCCATGCCGATCGGGTACGTCTCGCCGATCTTGAGCCACGGATCCTCCTCGGCCTGCTTGAGGCCGAGCGAGATGCGCTTGTTGTCGGCATCGATGTTGAGGATCACCACGTCGACTGCATCGCCCTTCTTGACCACCTCGGACGGGTGCTGGACCCGCTTGGTCCAGGACATGTCGGAGATGTGGATCAGGCCGTCGATGCCCGGCTCGATTTCCACGAAGGCGCCGAAGCTGGTGAGGTTGCGCACCTTGCCGGCGATGCGCGTGCCCACCGGGTACTTGAGCGGCAGCACCATCCACGGATCCTGCTCCGTCTGCTTCATGCCGAGCGAGATCTTCTCTTCCGTCTCGTCGACCTTGAGCACCACCGCCTCGATCGTCTCGCCGATACTGACGATCTTCGACGGGTGGCGGACGTTCCGGGTCCAGCTCATCTCGGAGATGTGCACCAGGCCCTCGATGCCGGGCTCGAGCTCGACGAACGCGCCGTAGTTCGTGATGGACACGACCTTACCCTGCACCCGAGTGCCGACCGGGTACTTGGCGGCCACGTTCTGCCACGGGTAGTTCTGCAGCTGCTTCATGCCGAGCGAGATGCGCTCACGCTGCCAGTCGATGTCGAGCACCTTGACCTCGACCTCCTGGCCGATCTGCACCATCTCGGTGGGATGGGACACGCGACCGTACGACATGTCGGTGATGTGGAGCAGGCCGTCGACGCCGCCGAGATCGATGAACGCGCCGAAATCGGTGATGTTCTTGACGATGCCCTTCCGCACCTGCGCCACCGCCAGCTCCTTCATCAGGAACTCGCGCTTGTGCGCCCGCTCGTTCTCCAGGATGACGCGGCGGCTGACCACGATGTTGCGCCGGCGCTTGTTGAGCTTGATGATCTTGAACTCGAATGACTGGCCCAGCAGGTCGTCGATGTTCGGCACCCGGCGCAGCGCGATCTGGCTGCCGGGGAGGAACGCGTCGACGCCCATGAGGTCGACCACGACGCCGCCCTTGATCTTCTTCTTGAGCGAACCCTGCACCGGCTGGTCGCTCTCGTAGGCCACGCGGATCTTCTCCCATACGCGCATGAAGTCGGCCTTCTTCTTGGAGAGCACGACCGCGCCCTCCTGGTCCTCGAGATGCTCGAGGAACACTTCGACTTCATCGCCTTCCTTCAGGTCCTGCGGATTGTTGAACTCGTCCAGCGGCACCGAGCCTTCCGACTTGAAGCCGACGTCGAGGATGACGGCATTGTCGGTGACGCGGAGGACCTTCGACTTGACGATCTCGCCCTCGACGATGGACGCCATGGTCCCTTCGTACAGGGACAGCATCGTCTCATAGTCGGAGTCGGAGTACTGCTCGTCGTACAGGTCCTGGCGAACGCGGAGGCCGGTGTTGGTGGCGAACTGCTTGGTGCCGGTGGGGGTGTCCTGGTCAATCATTGCGGATACGCTTCCTTGAACTGTCGTCCGCAGCGCCCCTGGAAGGCAGGCGCAAAACGGGCTGGGGTGAAAAGGGCCCTGGGCACCGAAGTGCACCCAGAGCCCTAAATACTACCAGAAACCGCCCCCATACGGAAGCCTTCAAGTCCCACCCCTACATGAGCATGCGCTTGGCGACGATCAGGAGGTCGCCAAAGGAAACCTGCCGCAGGATGATGGGCAGGAACGGCAGGACCGTCGCGACGAGGAGGGGGGCAAAGTCCTTGATCTCGATGGGGATCGGCCGCATGTCCGTGACGTTCGCCACCACGCTGAAGAGGTCGGTAGTCGCCGAGAAGTCGGTAACCCCGAGCGCGTCAGGGGGAACATCGTTCGCCTGGGGGAGCCAGCGCTCCTCGAAGCGCTGGCCCAGGGACGTCGCCAGGGCACCATAGCTCAGTTCGGCGTCATCCTGGGCCTCGCGCATCGGCCGAATGAAGGCGAGGAGCGGACCGGCGCTGATCAGGAGGATGAAGACGACGGTGGCGATGATCACCGGCGTGAGCGACGTGGCCGGGTGGTTCTCGTGGATCACGAGGTTGGCCAGCGTCCCGGCCACCGCACTGCCGAACGCGAAAGCCAGAATCGGGAACCCCCTCAGCGACTGCCCGAGGAAGCCCAGTCCGCCGGCGTGATCCGGATGGGAGGCGATGATCCGCACATCCATCTGCGCAATGCGCCGTACGCAGCGGGCCCAGAGGAAGAGCCGCCAGAACCAGGTGAGCAGCAGCGACAGGAACAGCGGCTGGCTCACCAGCAGGCGCCACCACCCCGCGTACGACACAACCTGCTGGCCATCGAGTTCCAGGACCGTCCAGAGCACCGCACCTTGCGCCTTCCAGGCCGCGCCCGACGCGATCGTCAGCGTGAACGCCAGCGCAACGATTGCCACGAGTGCGAGCCGCGAGGACAGGAGCCGGCGGGTCGATTCGAGCAGGTCCGTGAAACGCGCATCCTCGCTGGGCGGAATCAGTCGCGTATCCGTGAAGTGGACCAGCACGCGTCGCAGCCAGGTTCGGGTCTGGCCCTCCGCCAGCACCAGCAGCGGAACCGCCACGAGGAATCGGGCGTACGCCGCGAAATCCACCAGTACGGACACGTGACCGGTACCGATGGCGAGTCCCTGCAACTGTGCCAGGACGACCAGCGGAACCCACGCCACCAGCACTGCAATGATTGCCCGCCGCCCTATCGCGGCGTCATCCCCGGCGCGCAGCCGCACCGCATGGAGCAGCGCCTGAAACGGGCCGGTGCCGAACGGGTCCGCGCTGTCGGGGGCCGGCACCGCTACTTCTTCTCCCCCGGCTTGGGGCCCGCTGGGTACAGGAGTGATATGAACAGGCGGAACTGGCTCGAAGGACCGGAGTCAGGATGGGCCACGTTGTAGTAGTACTGCCCGGCAATCGTCATGGGGCGCCGGTTGAAGACCGTCGTCTTGGAAATGCCCCCGCCAAGCGGAATGGTCCACTGCTCTCCCGATCCGCTCCAGTTCGCGGTGATAATCGGACCGGAGGAGATGGCCCACCCCTTCCCGAAGTTGTAGTTGACGAATGGCTGGATCAGCAGCTGGTTCACATCCGGGGCATCGCCGGACTCGGCAAACGTCCACAACTGGTTGGCCAGGATGCCGAGCACCCAGGGCCCCGGCGTGGTCAGGACGACCGCCGTTGGACCCACAGCCCAGGAGCCGGTGCGGAACAGCGGGTTTGTAGCGGTCGGTACCGAGAAGATGGGACCGACGCCCCAGATGATCTTGCCCGGATTTGCCGGCGATGCAAAAAACTGGAGCTGGATGTCGCCGATGCCACTGACCTGATCGCCACTGGGTGTCGGGCTGCTGAGAAAGGGAATGATGGTCCGGAAGATGACATTCCAGTCCTTGGTGACTTTGACCGGAATGACCGGTTGCACGTTCAGGTTGAACAGCGTGCCGGCGCCGAGGCCGCCACCGCTGTTGAAGTTGAACTGGAAGGGTATCGATATCAGGCTGGCGACGGGGTTCTGAGACGCCTTGGCCAAGTCGCCAGCATTGATCGGCTTTTCCTCCTGCGCCATCAGTGACGCAGGCAGCAGCGCGGCACCGGCAAGTGCCAGGACGAGGCGCATCTCCCGCATAGAGACCCCTTCGCTTTCATTTGCCGGCTGATCCGCCGGGGAGGCGCCTCCGGGGCGCCGCAAGACCTGACGTGCAGAATGTACCCGAACGCGCAGCAGAGCTAGTCGGCCAGCGCGCGCCTGGCGGCATCGACGATCCGTGCCACCTGTTCCGCAAACGAGAGTGAGGTGGTGTCAACCTCGACGGCATCGTGCGCCCGGCGGAGCGGCGCCACCGCCCGCGACGCATCGGCCCTGTCGCGCAGGGCCAGGCGCTCCGCCTCGCGGGCCAGCTCCCCGGCATCGAGCGCGTCGCCCCGCTGCTCCAGTCGGCGCCGGGCCCGCGCCTCCGGCGTGGCGGTGAGGAACACCTTGAGGTCCGCATCGGGAAACACGACAGTGCCGATGTCCCGGCCGTCGACGACGACACCGACCCCGGCGCGCGCGAGCTCGCGCAGCTTCCCGTTGACCCACTCGCGCACCACCGGCACCGCCGACACGGCGGAGACGTGGGACGTCACCTGCGGGGTCCGCAGGTCGGCGTCCGCCGGGCCGCCATCGAGATAGCACGCGAACCCCGCCCCGTCCGGCTGCAGCATGAGGCCACGGTCCTCCGCGCTCCGCAGCACGGCGTCCAGCGGCAGCGCCAGCGGATTCTCCACCCCGGCACGCGCCGCCTCGTCCAGCGCCACGTGCGTGATGGCACGGTAGAGCGCGCCCGAGTCGAGGTGGCCGAACCCCAGCGCCTCGGCCACGGCGCGGGCGGTGCTCGACTTCCCCGAAGCCGCGGGCCCGTCGATGGCCACGATACCGCGGCGCATCAGCGCCCCCGCAGCCGGATGCCGGCGAGCGTCTCCCGGAACCGGGGGAAGCTCACGTCGGCGCAGCGCATGTCGTCGATAGTGATGCGGGCGCCCGGGACCGTACCCAGCACGGCGAACGCCATGGCGAGCCGGTGATCACCTTCGGTGCGGACCCGTCCGGATGGCGCGCGATCCGATCCGCCGACATGCAGATCATCACCATGTACCTCAGCCTGTGCTCCGACCGCGCGGAGGTTCGCCGCCATCAGTCCCAGCCGGTCGCTCTCCTTCACCCGGAGCTCCCCCACATGCTGGAAGACGGTCGTGCCCGTGGCCCTCGAGGCCAGCACGGCCAGGAGCGGGATCTCGTCGATCAGGCCGGGGATCTCGGCCGCGCGCACCTCGGTGGCATGCAACGAGGCGGGCGCCACCACGAGATCGCCCACCGGTTCGTCGAACTCGGTGACGGGCGACTCGATGCGCACGGCTGCACCCATGCGCTCCAGCACGGCGAGAAAGCCGACCCGCGTCGGGTTGATGCCGACACCGGAGATGCGTAACTCGCCACCTTCCGCGAGCAGGGCGGCGCCAGCGAGGAACGCCGCGGAGGACGGATCGCCGGGCACCTGCAGGGCGAACGGCTCGATCCTCCCCGTGGGCGACATCTCGACCCAGCCGTCGGGCGCCTCCTCCACCAGGTAGCCGAACGCGCGCAGCAGGCGCTCGGTGTGGTCGCGCGAGCGGCCGAATGGCTCGCGGATCGCCACGTCCACGTTGCCGGTGACGCCGGCCAGGAGAAGACAACTCTTGATCTGTGCGCTCGACACCGGCTGCTCGTACCGCAACGGCCGGAGTGCGCCGCCCCGAATCGTGAGCGGCAAGCCGTCCCCGCTCATCACCGGGAAGCGCGCACCCATCTGCTCCAGGGGCACGGTGACCCGGCGCATCGGACGCCGGCGCAGGGACCGGTCGCCCGTCAGCGTCGCGGCGAAGCGATGTCCCGCCAGCATGCCAAGGAGGAGTCGCGTCGTGGTGCCCGAATTGCCGCAGTCGAGGACGTCCTCGGGCCGCCGCAGGCGGCCCCGCCCCGTGACCTCGATGACACTTCCGGCACGGAGCGCGGTGATCCCGGCGCCCAGCTGGCGCAGGACGCGCGCGCTCGACCGGGCGTCGAGCGACGTCAACGCGCCGCCGATGTGGCTCCGTCCCCGCGCGAGCGACCCGAAGAGCAGCGCGCGATGCGTGATGCTCTTGTCGCCGGGTACGCGCACGCTGCCGTGCACCTTCATCGATCGAGACCCTTTCGGAACGCGGCGCCCTGAGCCAGGAAGGCCCGGAGCCCGCTCGCGTCGCCCGCCGCGATCAGGGCGCGCAACTGCTGCAGCGAGTCGCCTGCCTGCGCCAGGGCCTCGGTCACGGGGCCGGCATTCGCGAGGAAGATTTCGGCCCAGAGGTCGGGATCGCTGGCGGCGAGCCGGGTGGTATCGCGGCCCCCGGGGCCGAAGGAGACGCCGCCGAGGGCGCGCGCGTCGAGTGAGACCGCCAGCGCCGAGGCGACCGCCTGGGGCAGGTGGCTGGTCCAGGCGAGCTGCGCGTCGTGCGCGGCGGCATCGATCGTCACCGGCTGCGCTTCACATACCTGCTCCCAGAAGCTGGCTACGGCACGCGCGACTTTGTCCCCCTCGAGCGTGCCCGTCGAACACACGTACACGACCGCTCCGCGGAACAGGTCCGGTCGAGCCGCCGCGAAGCCGGTCACGTGCGTTCCCGCGAGCGGATGCGCGCCCGCAAAGCGCCCCTCGAGGCCGGCTGCGCGCGCGCGGTCCATCACCGGCGCCTTGATGCTCGCGACATCGGAGAGGATCGCCCCGGCGGCGAGCCACGCCGGCGCGCGACCGATGAGGTCCAGGGTTGCGGACGGTGGCGCGGCGAGCACGACAAAGGCGGCGTCACGCGCCGCGCCCTGCGGCGAGTCGGCGGCGGCGGTGATCGCTCCCCGCTTGAGCGCCTCGATCACGTCCCCGCTGAAACGGGAGTACCCCACCACGTGCCTGACGCCCGCCTGCGTGGCGCGCCACGCGAGTGACCCGCCAATGGCGCCGAGCCCAATGATGCCGATCGATTCCGGAAGGATGGCGAAAATCCCGAGGTCACGCGCGTTATGAGATCAGTACCGCACGATCCGCGCGACAGTTGCCGCGGGGCCGGAAGCATTGTACCTATCGACAGTTGCGGGCACAACGCACACCCCGGCGCAGGCCGTACCGGATGCCCGGCGGTCAGGGCTCGAGCCTCGCAGCCATGGGCAGGCTGCAGCCGGACACATGACCTCCCCTTCGCACTAGCGAGACCGAATGACTGGATCCACCGGCCGACCGCAATCCTCGCGCGGCGCACTCGCCGAGGCTTACGAGAGGGCCGTCAAGTCGGAGGCGGAAAGGAAGGCCCTGAGCCTCGCGGTCCAGCGGAAGCGCTTCCGGACCCGGGTCACGCTCCTGGGACTCGCATGGGTGATCATCGCCGCATGTGCTATCGGGGTAGCAATGCACCCCGAGTGGTTCGGCCTGGGTGAAGTGGTCGAGACGTCTGGGGAGCGCGATGCCAACCTGCGCCTCACGCTCTACGTGGCAGGCCAGCAGCTGGCGACATACAAGAAGCAGCGCGGCGTCTACCCCGACCGGCTGTCGGAAGCGGGCACGTTCGCCCCCGGCCTCGTCTACGTGAAGACCCCTGATGGCGGCTATATCCTCAAGCTGTCGCGCGGCACCGACCGGGTCACCCTCACATCGAATGATTCTCTGAGCGCGTTCCTCAGTCCCAGTCTCTCGCGCTTCTTGCAGCGGGGGGGAAAGTGACCATGCTCCCACGCGACCGCAGGGGCTTCACCCTGATAGAGCTGCTGACCGTCGTGACGCTGCTGGGCGTGCTCGCCGGCATTGCCACGATGCGGTACCTGTCACTCGAGAACGAGGGACTGGCGGCCAAGGTCGGTTCAGAGATGCAGGAGGTCCGGCTGGCCGGCATCAACTACTTCTCCGAACATGAGGTCTGGCCGGCTGCAGCCTCTGCGGGCGTCACCCCCGCCGAACTGGTGCCGTTGCTCTCGGGTGCCACCCAGTTCACCACCCCGAACTACACTTACGAGTGGGTGAACCAGGGCGAGGATCTCATCGGCGTGATCGTGCGCGGCACTCGCCCCGGCCTGACCCAGAGACTGGTGTCGCGACTGGTGTACGGGAACCCCTACGTACCCTACGGCAGCGACGTGATGTACATCATCAAGGCGCCCGGGATCTCGATGTAGCACTGGCCTCGAGCAGCACGAGGGAATGGCCCGCAACGTCCATCACCCCGGTGACCGAACCTTCGGCATCGGGGTGTGCTGTATCCAGCATCACGCGCCACCGGCCCGAAGGCAGGTGCTGCCGCGCGCTCGACGAGCTGCTGTTGAGCACCAGCATCAGCCGCGGGCCCGCCGTGGCCTCCTTCCCCGCACCGTCGACACCACTACGCAGCAGTACCGCGAGCACTTCCCGGGTGCGATCCTGCCAGTCCGCCTCGGTCATGCCTGTCCCGGTGCTGTCAAGCCAGTGTGCGATCGGGTCGGTCGACTCGTGGCCGGGAAGGAACTCGCCCCGCCGGAACACCGTGTACCGGCGCCGCAGCGCGAGCAGGTGCCGCGTGAATGCGAGCATGCGCCCCGCCGCCGGCGAAGGAGCCCATGAAAGCCAGGTGAGCGCTGAATCCTGGCACCATGGGTTGTTGTTGCCCTGCTGGGTACGGGCAAACTCGTCGCCCTGGTTCAGCATCGGCACGCCGAGGGAAAAGGCGAGCGTCGCCAGCAAGCTCCGCATCGCCCGCTCCCGCAGCTCGAGCACCTGCGGGTCGGCGCTCGGACCCTCGATACCCCAGTTACGGCTCTCGTTCCAGTCGGCGCCGTCGCGGTTGCGCTCGCTGTTCGCCAGGTTGTGCTTCCGTTCGTAGGAGACCAGATCCTGCAGCGTGAAGCCGTCGTGGCAGGCAATGAAGTTGATGCTCGACTGCGGTGACCGCCCGTGCGAGAACAGGTCGCTCGAGCCGCTCAGGCGGGTGGCTATGTCACTCACGCCGCCCGCGCCACGCCAGAAGCGGCGCACGGTGTCACGGTAGCGACCATTCCATTCGGCGAACCGGGGCGGAAACGACCCCTGCTGGTAGCCGTCGGGGCCGAGATCCCACGGCTCGGCGATGAGCTTGACCTGGCGGAAGAGCGGATCCGCTTCGAGCTCCGTCAAGAGGGCGGCACCCGCATTGAAGGCCCGCGGATCGCGCCCGAGGACAGGGGCGAGGTCGAAGCGAAAACCGTCCACCCGCATCTCGGTTACCCAGAAGCGGAGGCTGTCGAGCACAAGCCGCCGCACGAACGGGTGGCGCACGTCCAGGGTGTTGCCACAGCCGGTGAAATCCTCGTACACGCCCTGTCCGTCATGCCGGAGTCGATAGTACGCCGCGTTGTCGAGGCCGCGAAGCGCCACCGTCGGTCCATCGATGCCGCCCTCGCCGGTGTGATTGTACACCACGTCCAGCAGCACCTCGAGGCCGGCGGCATGCAACCGACGCACCATCTCGCGGAACTCCTCGCGCTCCCGCCCGGGATGGCTTGCGAACCGGCGGTCGGGCGTGAAGTACCCGATCGTGGCGTAGCCCCAGTAGTTGGTGAGTGCGTTCCGGACGAGCAGTGCGCTGTCGGCGGCCGGCTGCACCGGCAGGAGCTCAACCGCGGTGACGCCCATGCCTTTGAGGTGATCGAGCACCGGCTCGCACGTGAGGCCGAGCCAAGTGCCCCTGAGCTCGGCGGGCACCAGTGGGTGCAGCGCCGTCATTCCCTTCACATGGCACTCGTAGATGACGCTGTCCGACCATGGCACCTCCGGCCGGCGATCACCCTGCCAGTCAAAATCGTCCGCCACGACCACGCTGCGCGGAAGGTGGGGCCCGGAATCGCAGGGATCGGGCGATAACCGGCCGTGCACTCCCGGATGTCGCGCCACCCGAAGCGACTCGTGCCAGCGCACCGGACCATCAATGCAGCGCGCATAGGGGTCGAGCAAAAGCTTGGCGGGATTGAAGAGGTGTCCTGCATCAGGGTTCCACGGGCCGTAGGCCCGAAAACCATATCGCGTCCCTGGACGCGCCGCGCTGCTTCGCAGGTGCCAAGTCCCGTCGGCACTCCGTTCCATCGGCAGCCGATGCGCCACCGGTTCGTCACCGAGCACCAGCTCGAGGGACGTGGCATGAGACGAGAAGACCCTGAAGGTGGTAGCCGAGCCGTCCCAGGACGCGCCGAGCGTCGGGAGTGCGGCGGCCGGCCATCAATGCGTTTCATGCCGCGAACGATAACCGCCGGTCGTATCGGCGGTGCTACCCCGCGGCTGGGTAATCGTCTCGGCGCGCGACAGTGCGCAGGCAACTGCACGGTACCTGGATCGAAGCACCGAGGAAGCGATACTGTCGTCGGCCCGACACAACCCCGTCCTTCGGCCACCGCCGGCTTCGACTGCGCCCCGGGGTGCAGGAGCCTGCAGTGGCGGTGGCATGCCTTTGCGCACACACGACTTAGAGCATCCCCGAGCGAGGATGCCGCGGGTGGCACGACTCCGGTGTTTATGAGGGCAACCTCAACCGAAGGCTGCCCCATGTCGTTGCTCGAGTATGTGACGCCGCGCAAGCTGGAGGACCCGGCTGACTATACGACGTCGAAGTCCCTGCTGGTGAAGGAGCGGCGCACCTGGCTCACCAGTGGCGCCAGGGTGATCGAAGGGCGTGTGTGGCGGCACGCGGAGGTGGTGATCGAAGCCAAGCATTCCCAGTGGGACCGCGAGAACTGCCGGCAGCGCGTCGCCTAGCCCGGTTCACCGCCGGCAGAACTCCCCCGGTGCATCACCGTCGCGGACGCGGGGCACGCCGTCGTGAACTCGACGGATGCCTTGATGCCGCGAGGGACTGCCTCGCGGGCCACGACCACGAAGCCTCGCCGCCGGAAGAACCCTTCCGCGGTGTCGGTCAGCAGGTACACATCGCGAATGCCCATGTCCCGGGCCATCGTCAGCGTCCCCTCCGCGAGCAGCCCTCCCATCCCGCTACCCCGGTGCGACGGCGCCACCACCACCGACCGCAGGAGGGCTGCATCGTCGTAAACCTCCAGGCCCGCGGCCGCTACGAGCCGCGTGCCTTCCTCCGCCACCAGAAAATTCTCCAGTGTGACGGAGAGACCATCCAGAGGTAGCCGCGCCGAACGCAGCAGGTCGCACACGGCGGCGTAGTCCGCGGGCGCCGCCGCGCGAATGGTCGGGCTCACGCCGGGGACGCGGGCTTCCGCGCGCGCACGAAGGCACCCATCACCCGGCCACCCACCTCGCGGGCCAGGACCTCAGCATCGAGCCCGGCGCCACCGAGGAATGCCGCGGCGTCCTCGAACTGATAGACGCGCGTCGGTTCGATGGAAATATCGGTGAAGCCGCTTTGGGCGAGCATGGAGTGGAACTGCTGCTCCTCGAGCGCTCCCGCCACGCAACCCACCCACAGTTCCATGCTGTGGCGGACGGCCGGCGGCACGTCGCCGCGGATCACCACATCGGACACCGCCAGGCGACCGCCGGGCTTGAGCACGCGGAACGCCTCGGCGAAAACCTGGCGCTTGTCGACAGACAGGTTGATCACGCAGTTGGAGATGATCACGTCGACGGTGCTGTCCGGCAACGGAATCTCCTCGATGGTTCCCTTCAGGAACTCGACGTTGGTCGCCCCTGACTTCGCCTTGTTCGACTCCGCCAGTGCCAGCATTTCGTCAGTCATGTCCAGCCCGTAGGCCTTGCCCGTGGGGCCGACACGCTGGGCCGAGAGCAACACGTCGATGCCGCCGCCGCTGCCCAGGTCGAGCACGACCTCACCAGGATGCAGCTCGGCGAGCGCGGTGGGGTTGCCGCAGCCCAGCGACGCGAGCACGGCGGTCTCCGGAAGCATTGCCGTCTGGTCGGCACTGTAGAGATCTGCCGTGATCGGATCGGTCGTGCCGGTGCCGCAGGACCCTCCGCAGCAGCTGTTCGACTGACCTTGCACCACGCGCAAGGCGGCTCCCGCATACGCCTGGCGCACCGCTTCCCTGGTCTCGGCCTGTTTCATATGTCATCTCCATCAAGAATGGTTGATGCATTGGAGCACAAACAATCACCCACAGCAGCGCGCCGCCTTCCTCCAGCCGCTCGACGGGGCGCTCGTGAGGAAGGCCGCGACCTCCTCGACGGCCTCATCCACCAGCGTGTAGTAGACCCAGCGGCCATCGCGCCTATCGGTAACGAGACCCGCGTCCTTGAGCACTCGCAGGTGGAAGGAGAGGCGGGACTGGGCCGCATCGAGCGCGCTGGTGAGTTCACAGACGCACTGCTCGCCCGGCTTGAGGAGCGCCAGGATCTCGAGCCGGGTGGGGTCGGACAGCGCCCGCAGGCGTGCGACGGTCCTGGTCAGGTCGATGGTCGGTTGAGCCATGGTATAGGATACATCAATATGGATTGATGTGTCAAGATCTCGAAATGCGCGCCACCACCAAGTGCCCGGAGCAGGACTCGAACCTGCACGAGGGTTGCCCCTCAACGGATTTTAAGTCCGCGACGTCTACCAGTTTCGCCATCCGGGCCCACGACCTGTAACCTACACTCGTCGCGTCAGCGCTCGATTCTGACCCCCCGGCTCGCCCTGCTTTCCCACGCCTGCGGCACGCGGCCAAATTGCCGGGCGAACGCGGCCTGGATACGCGATACGACGGCATCCGCCGAGCGTTCCGGCGCCAGGATGATCACTACGCCGCCCCACCCTGCCCCGGTCAGTCGCGCACCGGTCGCGCCCGCCTTCCTGGCCAGGGCAACGATCGCGTCGGCCTCGTCGCAGGACGATTCGAAATCCCGGCGGAGGGAGTTGTGGCCGGCGTAGAGCAGTTCACCGAAACGGGCACGGTGGCCGCGGCGCAGCGCATCGGCCCCCTCGCGCACCCGCGCGGTTTCCGTGACTACATGCCGCACGCGCCTCGCGAGGGTGCGCGGCAGGTCCCGGCTGATGCGCGCGAGCGCCCGCGGTGGCACCTCCGCCAGCGACGCGAGTGAGGGCATGAGCCGGCGGCAGCGCCGCAGTGCCTCCTCGCACTCTATCCGGCGATGCTCGTATTCCCCGGCAACCAGGGCGTGACGAAGCCCGCTGTCGAGCAGGCGGACCGAACCCGTGAACGGGACTACGCGGCGCTGTTCGGTTGCGGTCTCGATCTCGATGGCCTTTCCCGGCCGACCGAAGACCGCGATTGTCTGGTCCATGCGCCCGCACCGGACGCCGGCATATTCCGTTTCCGCACGCCATGCCACATCCACCAGTTCCGCCATGGAGAGCCGGCGCCCGGCAAGCCGCGCGAGAGCGGCCGCTGCGCTGACAGTCAGGGCGGCCGAGGACGAGAGGCCCGCCCCCGCCGGCACTGCGCTCGCCACCGCGAGGTCGGCGCCGGGGATCACGCAGCCCCTGGCGACGAGCTCGCGCACCACGCCGACGAGGTAGTCGGACCAGTGCCCGCGCGGACCCTCGTCGATCCGTCGCTCTACCGTTCCCGGCTCGAGCGCCGAGGCGAACCGGAACCCGCGGGCCCGCTTCACGTGGACGGCCGTCCGGCGGTCCAGCGCAATCGGCAGGACGGGCCCCCCGTTATAATCGGTGTGCTCGCCCAGCAGGTTGACGCGACCAGGTGCCGACGCGCTCAGCGCCGGCGCCGTACCGAACACCTCGCGGAAGAGTGCTTTCCCGGCTTGTCTCGGACCCTGTTCCGCCATTTCGTGGTGCCCGTCCGGAGGTAGACCGCTTGCGGCTTGGATGGTGCGCGCTCATCACGACCTTGCTGGTACCCACCGCCGGCCACGCCCAACTGGCCCCGCTCGGCATTCCGCGAGGCATGTTCCGTTTCGAGATCGACGGCTCCTTCGCGTATGCGAACGAGCGCTTCAATGACGGTACCCGCGAGAGCCTCGGCGCCAACTTCACTTCGCCCGGGCTCGGATCCGACCGGATCCCCACGCTCACGGCGGCCGACCAGCGCATCGCCGTGCTGCTGGGCCAACCAGGCTACAAGCTGGATCTCGGCGCTTCGATCGGCACGGCGCAGGTGTCGAGTGGCAGTGGCGCGTTCAGCCTTGGCATCGGGATTACCAAGGGTCTTTCGATCTTCGGGCGGCTCCCGTTTGTCAGCACCTGGTGGCGACAGACCGTCTCGCTTGATACCGCCACGTCCAATGCGGGTGTCAACCTCGCCGACCCCGCGCTTGGAAACGCCGTCGGCGCCTCGGTCGCCCAGTCGTTCTTCAACCAGTTCAACACGTCGCTGGCCGGCCTGCAGGAGCGCATCAGCGCGGGCACCTACGACGGTGACCCGGCCGCGAAGGCCCTTGCACTGCAGACCCTGGCCTCGGGACTGGCCCTGTCGGACAGCCTGAGTGCCTTGATCGCCGATGCCGGGACGGCGTCGCCGTTCCTCCCGCTGGCATCGAGCAGCGCCGGGCAGACCCTGAGCGGACAGGTCACCTCGGTGCAGCAGGCCCTCGATGGACTGGGCGTCGCGGGGTTCACCGCCGCGCTGCCATTGCCGGCCGACCCGGCGCAGCCGGACGACCTCGACGCCTATGCCACTTCCGCCAATGGTGCGATCGGGTACTCGACACTTGGCAACAGCAAGCGCACCGGCATCGGTGACGTGGAAGTCGGTGCCGTGTACACCGCGATCGACCACTGGAACGCCGATGCCGCCGAGGGCCTGCGGCTCGCCGCGAGCGCCACCGTTCGCCTGCCCACCGGAGCGGTAGCCCTTCCAACGGATCCGTTCGGCGTGTCGCTTGGCGCTGGCGCTCCGGCGGTCGGGGTGGGCATGGCCCTCGACCTCGGACGCGGCACGTTCGGCGCCCGCTTCAGCGCGGCCTACCTGCTGCAGATGTCCGGCAGCTTCACGCGCAGGGTGACGGGTCCATCCACCGCCATCGCTCCGCTCAGCGCCACCGCCGACGTGACGGTGAACCCGGGTGACCAGGTCCGGATCGGGATCTCGCCCTATCTCCGGATAGCGCGGGCGCTCGGGGTCGTGGGATCGGTCGTGTGGCTCGACCAGGGCGAAGACAACGTGGAATACGCCACCGTGGCCGATTCGGTGCCGGGCGTTCCCGCCTCGCTCCTCTCGCAGGGAACCGGTGCCTCCCGGCTCCTGCTGTCGATCGGGCTCACGTACTCGTCTTCGGGACAGCGCGCCGACGGCACCAACGGGACGCCGATGGACGCCGGATGGCGCTGGGAGACTACCGTCGCATCGTCGGGAGGCATCGCGACCAAGTGGTCGGCGATCGTCTTCTTCGCGCGGGTCTACGCCCGGATCTGGTAGAACTCGTCGGTCAACTGTCGTTGTTCCGAAGGCGCTCGATAGCCCTTCGATCTCGCTTCGTGGGGCGGCCACCCTCGTAGAATACCGGTGGCGGTGCGCTGCGCAGCCGCTCCGCGGTACGCTCCCTCGCCGCGAGGCTGTCGGGCGTCTCCTCGTACAACTCCTTCGCCACCGCCGCGGGCCCCCGGCGCCCCGACAACCCCCGCACCACCACGTGATGCTCGTACGGCCCGAGCCGGATCATCAGGCGATCGCCGACGTGCACCGCGCGCCCGCGCTTGGGCCGATCGTCGTTGACCTCGACCTTGCCGCTCTCGATGGCATCTGCAGCCAGCGCGCGGGTCTTGAAGAAGCGTGCAACCCAGAGCCACTTGTCGAGCCGCGTCTTCTCGTCGGGTTCCGTCACCAGCCTACGCCTTCACGCTCTCGCGCCGCGCGAGCAGCTCCCGCGCATGCCGCCGTGCCGTTTCGCTCTCCGACCCGCCCAGCATCCGCGCCACCTCGAGCACGCGATCCTCGCCGTGAATCGTCGCGACATCGCTGGTGGCGACCCCTCGCCTTGCCACCTTGGAGACCACGAGGTGATGATCGGCCCGCGCCGCGATCTGGGGCAGGTGCGTGATCACGAGCACCTGGTGGCGCTCGGCCACCTCCGCCAGCGCTTCCCCGACCTGGACGCCGATCTCGCCCCCGATGCCCTGGTCCACTTCGTCGAAGACGAGGGTGGGCACGTGATCCTGCCGGGCCAACACCACCTTGAGGGCGAGCATGAGGCGCGAGAGCTCCCCGCCGGACGCAACCTTCGCCAGCGGCCGCTCGTCGAGTCCGGCATTGAGCTGCACCATGAACACCGCCGTCTCCTGCCCGAACGCATGGGGTAACTCGAGGCGCTCGAGGGCCACACGGAACTTGCCGCCGGGAAGCCCGAGGCGCGGAAGCCACTTGTTCACGGCGCGAGCCAGGCGGTCGGTGGCAGCGACGCGGCGCGACGACAGCTGGTCGATCGCCTCGCGCAGCACCGCTTCCGCGGCCTGGCGCCGGCTGGCCAGCGCGCGAAGGTCGAGGTCGGCCGTATCGAGCAGGTCGAGCTCCGCGGCGGCAGCGGCGCGCGTCTCGAGCACCGCAACCGAGCCTGCTCCGTGCTTCTGGAAGAGCCCGTACAACACGTCGCGCCGCCGTTCCAGGTCCGCGAGCCGTGCAGGATCGTCCTGCACCTCCTGCGCATAGTCGGCCGCCAGGCGGGCAAGTTCATCGAGATTCGCAAACGCGGCGTCGAGCAGCTCGCGCCACGGTGCCACGCTGGGATCCGCGCGCTCGAGCGTGCTGAGCGCCCGGTCGGCCTGCGCCAGCGCGACGAGCGCACCGTCGTCGCCAGATCCCGCCGCATCGCTGATGCGCGATGCATGGTCGCTGAGCGTGCCGGCCTGGGACAGCCGGCGCACCTCCTGCTCCAGGGCCTCCTCCTCGCCCGGCTTGAGCCTTGCCCGGTCGATCTCGGCCACGACATGCCTCAGGTAGTCCGCGCGGCGGCGCACCTCGTCGCGCCGCTGCGTGAGTCCCGTCTCCTCCGACCGCAGGGCCTCGGTGGCGGCGTGCGACTCGACCGCGGCAGCGCGCTCGCGCTCCGCCCCCGCGAAGGCGTCGAGGATGTCGCGCTGGGCATCCGGCCGCAGCAGGGACTCCGTGTCATGCTGGCCGTGCAGGTCGACGAGGATCGCACCGAGCTCGCCCAGCACCGTTGCGGTGGTGGGGCTGCCATTGACCCAGGCACGTGAGCGCCCCTCCGCCGACACCTCGCGCCGCACCACCACGCGACCGTCATCAAGGTCGAGGCCCAGCGATTCGACGCGCTTCCGCAAGGAGGTGCCAGGCACGTCGAAGGCGCCCTCCACTACGGCGCGCGACGCGCCCGGGCGCACGAGGCCACTTTCCGCCCGCCCCCCAAGCAGGAGGGCGAGGGCATCGACGAGCATCGACTTCCCCGCCCCGGTCTCGCCGCTCAGGACATTCAGGCCCGGTGCGAGTTGCAGCGTCACGTCCGCGATGGTGGCGAGGTCGCGCACCCTGAGCTCGGCAATCATCGCTCGATCTCGCGCTCGGAGAGGTCGCCCCAGTGGAGCTTCTCACGGAGCAGCGAGAAGTACCCCATGCGATCCAGGCGGACCAGGCACACCGCGGAGTCGGAGCGCTTTACCTCGACCCTGGCGCCCTCGGCCAGCGTGATCCCGGTCTGACCGTCGAACGACACCAGCATGTCCTCAGCCCAACCCTCCATTGGCTCCACCGCGATGACGCTCGTCGCCGACGCCACGAGCGGGCGCACCGTCATGGTATGAGCACATATCGGGGTGATGCAGATGGCCTCGAGCCCTGGGAGGAGGATCGGCCCGCCGGCGCTGAGCGAGTAGGCCGTGGAGCCGGTGGGGGTGGCGATGATGATGCCGTCGGCGCTGAAGGGCCCCACGCTCTCGCCGTCCACGAGCACGTTGACGCGCACCACGCGGGCCACGCCGCCCTTGTGAACGGCGACGTCGTTGAGCGCGCGCTGGGTGCAGACCAGCGTACCGTCGCGCAGCGACACAGTCGCGGTGAGGGCGAGCCGGCGTTCGAGGTGGTAGTCCTGGCGGACGAGCGCGTCGATGGCGCGCTTGAGGTCAGTGCGCTGGACTGGCGTCAGGAAGCCGACGCGGCCCAGGTTCACGCCCAGGACGGGAACTTCCCTGTCATTGAGGAGCCGGGCGCCGCGCAGGAGAGTGCCGTCCCCGCCGAAGGTGACGAGCGCATCGAGCGGGACGGCCGCGATGAGCGGGACTGGATGGTCCCAAAATGGTTCCAGGCGGGGTTCGCTGAACAGCCTGACACCGAGCGCCGGCGCCAGGCTGGCGAGATCGCGCAGGACCGCCGCCAGGTCCGCGTACCGCGGGTTCCCGACGACGCCGAGATTCATCGCGTTTCCAGGCTCTCCTCGCGCACAAGCGCGGAGATGCGACGTGCGATGCCATCGGCCGTGAGGCCGAACTCCGCGAGCTGGTCGGCGCGGGGCGCCTGCTCGACCAGCCGGTCGGGCACGCCGAGGGCCACCACGCGCACCTCGGGCCGGGTGGTCTGCAGCATCTCGGCGAGGTACGCGCCGAAGCCGTTCACGACCGTGCCCTCTTCGACAGTGACGATGGTGCGATGCTCCCGGGCGATTGCCTCGAGCATCGTGGAATCGAGCGGCTTGAGGAAGCGGCAATTGACGACCGCCGCGTCGATGCCGGTGGCGGCAAGGCGCTCGGCAGCCTGCAGCGCCGGCTGGACCATCGTGCCGACCGCCAGGATTGCGAGATCGCGGCCCTCGCGCAGCGACTCCCAGGTGCCGTACGGCACCGCCGCCACGTCGGCCACCGGGCGCGGGTCGACCGGTACCTTGTCGCGCGGATAGCGGGTACAGAAGGGGCCATCGGTGTGCGCGAGTGCGGTGCGCAGCAAGCCGATCAGCTCGTCGCCGTCCTTGGGCGCGGTGACGGTCATGCCCGGCACCGCGAGCATGTACGCGATGTCGTAGAGACCCATGTGCGTCTGGCCGTCTTCGCCCACGAGGCCCGCGCGATCCATGCAGAAAATCACGGGCAGGTGCTGCACCGCGATGTCGTGGATGATGTTGTCGTACGCGCGCTGGAGGAACGTGCTGTAAATGGCACACACCGGCTTGATGCCCTGGGTGGCAAGCCCGCCGGCAAACGTGACGGCGTGGCCCTCGGCGATCCCCACGTCGAAGAACCGCTCCGGCCACCGCTTCTGGAAGATCGCCGTGCCGGTACCCGACGCCATCGCCGCCGTGATCGCGACGAGGTCGGGATGCTCCTCCGCGAGCGCCGTGAGCGCGTCACCGAACACCTGGGTCCACGTTGGCGGGCCGCTCGCCTTCTTCCGCGGCTCGCCGGTGATCGGGTCATACGCGGCGAGGCCATGCCACTTTTCCCGGTTCGACTCGGCGAAGCCGAAGCCCTTCCCCTTCTCGGTCAGCACGTGCACGACGCGCGGGCCGGTCATGGACCGCACCGACGAAAGGGTGTCGCACAGCTTCTCCAGGTCGTGGCCGTCGATCGGGCCGAAGTACCGGAAGCCGAGTTCCTCGAACAGCATGCCCGGTGACCAGAGGTTCTTGACGCTTTCCTCGACGTTCTTGGCGAAGTCCACCACGCCCTGGCCGAACACGCCGCCGAGCGCGAAGGTCATGTGCTTCACCTTCTCGCGCAGGCGGTTGGTGCGCGGGTCGGCCACGATGGCACCGAGCGTCTTGTTGATGGCGCCGACATTGGGCGAGATGGACATGCCGTTGTCGTTCACGATCAGCATGATGTCGCGGTCGGAGTGACCGGCGTTGTTCATCCCCTCGTAGGAGAGCCCGCAGGTGAGGGCCCCGTCGCCCACCACCGCGACGACCTTGTGCTGCTGGCGCTTCAGGTCGCGGGCCGTGGCCATGCCGAGCGCGGCCGACACCGCCGTGCCGGCGTGCCCGGCGCCGAACTGGTCGTGCTCGCTTTCGCTGCGCTTGAGGAAGCCGGAGACGCCATCGGTCTGGCGCAGCGTCGGGAAGCCCTCGTTGCGGCCGGTCAGCAGCTTCCAGGCGTATGCCTGGTGGCCGACATCCCAGAGCACCTTGTCGGTCGGTGAGTCGAACTCGTAGAGCAGCGCAATCGTGAGCTCGACGACACCCAGGCTGGCGCCGATGTGGCCGCCGGTCTGCGAGCAGCACTCGATCAGGCGCTCACGGATGTCCGCGGCCAGCTGGGGAAGCTGGTCGCGCCGCAGGCGCTTGAGGTCGTCCGGTCCGTGGATGCTGGAGAGCAATGACATGTGTCAGGAGTTCCTCGTCACAATATAGTGCGCCAGTGCCCCGAGGGCGGGCGTCGCAAGCCCGGCACGCTCCAGGTGATCCATCGCCGAGCGTGCCAGGCGCTCCGCCTCCGCCCGCGCGCCCTCGACCCCAAGCACCTGCGCATAAGTCGACTTGCTGAGCGCCTCGTCCTTGCCCGCGGTCTTCCCCAGCTGGTCGCTCGTACCGGTAACGTCGAGCACGTCGTCCGCGATCTGGAAGGCGAGGCCGATGTCCGCGCCATAGCGCTGGAGTGCGAGCAGGCCGTCGCCTGAAGCCCGTGCGGCCAGGCCCCCGAGCACGCAGGAGGCCTGAACCAGTGCCCCGGTCTTACCCCGGTGCACCGCGATGAGTTCGGGCAGGTCGAGTTGGCGGCGCTCGGCCTCGAGATCGAGCCACTGACCGCCCACCATGCCCTCGACGCCGCCGGCCTCGAACAGGGTTGCGGCCATCGTGCCCAGGAGTGACGACTCGAGTCCGAGCTCGCTGGCGGCGTCCGCGAGCACCTGGGCCGCCACGGGAACGAGCAGGAAGCCTACCTTCGTTGCCGTCGGCACGTCGAACTTCCGGTGCATGGTCGCTCGTCCGCGCCGCAGATCGTCGTTGTCCATGCACGGCAGGTCATCGTGCACCAGCGAGTACGTGTGCACGATCTCCACCGCGGCCGCCACGCCGGCAGCGCCCGGCGAATGCCCCCCGGCAGCGCGATACGCACCGAGCACGAGCGCCGGCCGTACCCGCTTCCCAGGGCTCTCCAGCGCGTACTCGAACGCCTCACCGACGAACCCCGGTACCGACGCCAAGAGCTGCTCGGCCACCTGGCGCAGCCGACAGTCGGTGCTCTCGCGCGCCTCGGCCAGCAGCGCCTCGGCCAACTCCGGTGGCGCCTCAGAGATCGACACGCGTGCTCCGCAGGGTGCCCGACGCGTCGGCCAGTACCGACTGCACCGTCTGCTCCGCTCCGGCGAGGGTCTCGCGCGCGCGGCGCAGCCGGGCGATGCCCTCCTCGAAAAGCTTGAGGGCGGCGTCGAGATCCACGTCATCCTGCTCCAGGCGGCGCACGATCTCCTCCAGGGCCCGTACTTCCTCGGCGAGTGACGGCGTCTCGGCCATCAGGCCTCCTCGACACGCGACGCTACGTCGCCGTCGCGCACACTGAGCCGATAGCGGAGCCCCGGCGCGAACTCATCGCGCCGGCGGAGCACCCGCCCCTCGAGAGACATTGGCACGGCGAAGCCGCGCTCCAGCACGCGCAGCGGGCTCAAGGCATCGAGCTGGGCGCCGATGCGCTCGAGCCGGTGACGATGCTGGCGCACCGCTCCCTCCATCCCCGACTCCAGCCGGTCGGCGGTACGCGCGAGC
The DNA here is from genome assembly GCA_963773095.1 of uncultured Gemmatimonadales bacterium. GTDB lineage: Bacteria > Gemmatimonadota > Gemmatimonadetes > Gemmatimonadales > GWC2-71-9 > JAGGAG01. The sequence goes on along the minus strand of CAVYZY010000002.1, from coordinate 63,614 downwards.
CGCTCGCTCAGCAGCCGCGTGCGACGGGACAGGCCGCCCGCGAGTCTCAGGGCAAGACCATCCACCGCGCCGCGTACCTCGCGCTGATCGGCGACGGCAAGCTCCGCCGCGTTGGATGGTGTCGCTGCGCGGATATCGGCGACGAGGTCGCAGAGGCTGATGTCGCTCTCGTGCCCCACGGCGGAAATCGTGGGGATCCTCACCGCGCCCAGCGCCCTGCATACCCGCTCGTCATTGAACGCGGTCAGGTCCTCGCGCGCCCCGCCGCCTCTGCCCACGATGCACACGTCGGCGTCGAGGAGGTTGACCGTGCGCAGCGCGCGCACCAGTTCCGCCACCGCGTCACCGCCCTGCACCCGGGCACCGACCACGAGGATCCGGACCGCCGGCCAGCGGCTCCGAGCGACAGTCACGATGTCGTGCAGTGCGGCGCCCTCGAGGCTCGTCACCACCGCGAGCGTCGACGGGTACCGCGGCAGGAGCCGCTTGCGTAATGGGTCGAGCAGGCCATCGCGCGCGAGGGCCGCGCGCGCGGCTTCGAGTTGCTGCTGCTGCTGTCCCAACTGGTCACTGCGTAGCAGCACCGTCGCGGTAAAGCGGAACTCACCCTTCTCTTCCCACAGGCCGGGCGTGCCGAACACGTGCACTTCGGCCCCCTCTTCGGGCCGGCTCTTCGCGCGCTGGACCCAGGTGCGCCACATGACGCACCGCACCTGGGCACTCCCGTCCTGCAGGGTGAAGTACCAGTGTCCGCTTGCGTAGGACTTGAAGCTGGTCACCTCACCGCGGACCCAGACGGGCGGCATGTTCTGCTCGAGCAGGCTCCGCGCCGCCTGGTTGAGATCGCTCACCGACCAGACCTCGGCGGGGTCGAGCCCCGCCGGCCCGAACGGCAACGGCAGGGTCACCGCGCGACCTGCCTCATCGCCTGAAGCGTGTTCTGCATCAGCATGGCGATGGTCATCGGTCCCACGCCACCCGGCACCGGCGTGATGGCCGAGGCGATCTCCGCGCATTCGGCGTAGGCGACGTCGCCGGTGAGGCGGTAGCCGCGCGGCCTCGACGCATCATCGACGCGATTGATGCCGACGTCGATGATGACGGCGCCCGGCTTCACGAAATCGCGAGTGACGAACTCGGCCCGGCCGATCGCCGCGATCAGGATGTCGGCGCTGCGGCACACCCCCGGCAGGTCGCGCGTCTTCGAGTGGCACACCGTGACCGTCGCGTCGCCCCCGGGGCCGGTCTGGATGAGCAGGTTGGCCATCGGCTTGCCCACGATGGTGCTCCGGCCCACGACCACGGCGTGAGCGCCCCTCGTCTCGATGCCCGAGCGGATGAGCATCTGCTGCACGCCGTACGGCGTACAGGGGCGCAGCGCCGTCGGGTCGCCGATGACCAGCTTGCCCACGTTCTGCGGGTGGAACCCGTCCACATCCTTGGCCGGGTTCACGCGGTTGAGCACCTTCTCGGTGTTGATGTGCTTGGGCAGGGGAAGCTGTACCAGGATTCCGTGCACCGCCGCGTCCGCGTTGAGCTGGTCGACGATCTCCAGCACCTCGTCCTCGGAGGCGGTCACGGGACGCGTGATCTTGACGGAATGCATGCCCGCCTCGATGCACGCCTTCTCCTTGCTGCCGACGTACGCCTTGCTGGCCGGGTCCTCGCCGATGAGCACCACCGCGAGGCCCGGCGTCATGCCCTGAGCCGCCAGCTTCGCCGCTTCCGCGGCGACTTCCTCGCGGATGGTCTTCGCGAGCGCCACACCGTCGATGATGCGGGCGGTCACCGGGCGACTCCCACTGCGCGGGTCTCGCGGATCACCACGACCCGGATCTGACCCGGGTACTGGAGCTCATCCTCGATGCGCTTCGCGATCTGCTCGCTGAGTGCCGCCGCGCCGACATCATCCACCTGATCCGGAGTGACCACGACCCGCACCTCCCTTCCTGCCTGAATGACATTGCACTTCTCCACGCCCTTGAAGGCGTTCGCGATCTCCTCGAGGCGAGTCAGGCGCTTCACGTAGCTCTCGAACGCCTCGCGCCGCGCACCGGGGCGGGCACCGCTGATGGCGTCCGCAGCCTGCACCAGGACCGACTCCGTCGACTCGTGCGGCACGTCATCGTGGTGCGCGTGAATGCAGTTGATCACCGGCGCGCTCTCGCCGTACTTGCGCGCCATCTCCACGCCGAGCTCGACATGCGTTCCCTCGCTCTCGTGGGTCAGCACCTTGCCGATGTCGTGGAGCAAGCCACCCCGCCGCGCCAGCTCGGGATCGACGTGCAGCTCCGCCGCCATGTTGCCGGCGATCCAGGCGACTTCCTTCGAGTGCTCGAGGATGTTCTGGCCGTACGAGGTACGGTACTTCATCCGGCCGATGAGCTTGATGAGTTCCGGATGAAGGCCATGCACATTCGCGTCGTAGGCCGCCTGTTCGCCGGCCTCGACCAGCTGCTGGTCGAGTTCCCGGCGAATCTTTGCCACGACCTCCTCGATCCGGCCCGGGTGGATCCGCCCGTCCACGATCAGCGCCTCGAGCGAGCGTCGCGCGACCTCGCGGCGGATCGGGTCGAAGCAGGAGATGACAACCGTGTCGGGCGTGTCGTCGATGATGACGTCCACCCCGGTCGCAGTCTCGAACGCGCGGATATTCCGGCCCTCACGCCCGATGATCCTGCCCTTCATCTCGTCACTCGGCAGCGTCACCGCCGACACGGTGGTCTCGGCGGTGTGCTCGGCAGCGATGCGCTGCGCGGCCATGGAGATGATGCGCCGCGCCTCCCGGTCGGCCCCCTTGCGCGCCTGGTCCTTGATATCGCGCGCCAGGGCCTGGGCCGCACCGCGGGCTTCGTCCTCCACCCGCTGCAGCAACTGCTGACGGGCATCGGCCGCCGTCAGGCCGGCGATCTGTTCGAGCTTCGCCTGCTGCTCGGCCGCAAACCGCGCGGCCTCCTGCTCGCGGCCGGCAATCTGCTTGTCGCGCGCATCGAGCTGCTGGACGCGCTTGCCCAGCTCGCGTTGCTGGGCGTCGACTTCCGCCTGGCGCCGTTCGAGGCCCTGGTTCCGCTCCTCCGCCCGGCGTTCGAGCCTTCCAACCTCCTCCCGCCGGCGCAGGAGCTCCTGCTCCAGCGACTCGCGGACCTGCACGGCCTCCATCTTGGCGGCAAGGACGGCCTCGGCACGGGCGCGCTCCACGCCCTGCGTGGCGTCGCCCCGAATACGGGCGGCGTCCGCGCGCGCCTCGGCGAGCACGCCTGTCGCGGCCTTCTTCTGCGATCTGGTGTAGACAAAAAGGAAGCCGGCCACGACGATCAGGCCGGCCGTGATCCCCTCGAGGAGGGGAAGGAGCAGCGCCTGGCTCATGAACTATGGATCTCCAGGAGGCCGCCGGGGCGCCTCCGGTCAGGTCAGTCGAAGCTGGTCACCCCGAGGTGGCGCGGCTGCCCCGCTTTGCGGGCGGAAGCAGGGGCGCAATCTCGTCAGCCAGCGCAGTGAGCCGCGCGGCGAACTCCCGGTCGCCACGACGGGACTGGAACAATTCATCGGTGATCGCCAGGGCTGCGAGGATCGCCGCCTTGTGTGGCTCCACCGCCGGAAGCGTTGCACGCACCCGTGAGAGCGCGGCGTCAAGGTATGCCGCGACCTCACGGGTGTACTCAGGGGGCAGTTCCGACCGCACGGTGTAGACCTCGCCGCCGATCGTTACCGGTACCACGTTCTTGCTCATGCCGGCTCCGTCATCCCGCGCTCGAGGAAGGCGAGCCGGCTGGAAAGTGCCGTCACCTTCTCGCGGACGGCGGCCAGGCGCTGCTGCAGTACCACGTTCTCCTGCTCGAGCTCGGCCAGGCGTGCCCGCGCCTGCACCGGATCGGGCGCCTTGCCGCCGGGCGCGTGGGCCCGCAACTCCTGCAACTCGCCCTCGGCGCGCAGGCACCGCCGCCGCCACACCGTCAGCTCCTCGGTGGCATGCCGCACCAGCGTTTCCACCTCGGCCAGGGCGCGGCGCTCCGGCCGCTCATAGGCGTCGCTCACCTTGTGCTCCTCACGCGCCACGGCGCGCCAGTCCCAGTTCGCGCTCCAGCGCACCCAGAACCTGACCCTCGATGGCGTCCACGTCCGCATCGCGGAGGGTGCGATCCGGCGCCCGGAACGTCAGCCGGAAGGTGACGCTGCGGCGGCCCTCGCCGAGTGCCGTCCCGCGGAATTCCGCGATGGTGCGAACGTTCTCGAGCAGTTCGCCCGCCGCCTGCCGGATCACCTGCTCCGCGGCCGCCGCCGCCACGCCGTCGGGCATAGCCAGTGACAGGTCACGCCCGACCGCCGGGGTGGTCGGCAGCGGCTCGACCCGCGCCGGCGGGCGCGCCCCATCCGTCACGTCGATCTCGACGCCGAACAGGGCAGCGCCCCACGGTGGAGTGTCCGCCTGGAGGCGACCCGCCCATCCCACCGTCCGGCCATCGTTCGTGCGTGCCGTGAAATGATCACCTTCAACGTGCCATGTCGCACCGGGATGCGCCAGAGCACCCGCCACTGCAGAGAGCCCCTTCAGGTCCCACACGTCCACGTCGGGCACCACATCCGAGGCCCAGTGTGCCGGCTCCCGGGCGCCCGTCACCACCAGCCCGAGCCGCAACTGCTCCACCGGCCGGGCCCCCGGAGCCCCGCGCTCGAACACGGTGCCGATCTCGAACAGCCGCACGTCGCGCACGTGATTGTTCCAGTTGCGCTCCGCGTGACGCACCAGCGTCGGCAGCAGCCGGCGACGCAGCGAGGCGCCGGTGTCCGCAAGCGGGTTGAGCAGCGCGACGCTCGTCTCTCCGTCGGCCGAGGTGAAGGGCAGGCTCACCACCTCAGCCAGTCCCTCCGCCACCAGCCCGTCCCGGATCCGATCCTTCACCGCGACGGCGGGCGCGTCGGGCAATGTCCCCACGCGGAATGGCCGCAATTCGGTCGGGACGCGGTCGTAGCCATGCATCCGTGCCACCTCCTCGACCAGGTCGATCTCCGTCGTGAGGTCGGGGCGCCAGCCGGGCACGTCGACCGCCAACCTGGCGTCTTCCGGCTTGGCGACCACGGTGGCCCCGATGGCGACCAGGCACCGCTCCACCTCATGCTGGCCGAGGTCGAGCCCCAGCACCTGCGCGACCCGCGCGAGACGGAGGAAGACGCGCGGCGGATTCGCCACCACGGGATGCAGGTCAACCGGATAGCCATCCGGCGTGCCACCGGCCGTGAGCAGGATGATCTCGAGGCAGCGGCGCATCGCCTCCGCGCCGTTCCAGCGGTCGACCCCGCGCTCGAAGCGGTAACTCGCCTCGGTGCCCAGGCCGAGCCTGCGGCGCGACCGCCGAACGCGAGCGGGCTCGAACCAGGCCGCCTCGAGGGCGATATCGGTCGTGCCGTCGCGCACCTCGGTCTCGGCGCCACCCATGATCCCGCCGATGCCGACCACCCGGACCGCGTCGGCGATGACCGTCGTTTCCGCATCCAGGATACGCTCGACACCGTCGAGCGTGACCAGCTTCTCGCCCGGGGCCGCGCGCCGCGCGACCAGGGCGGGGCCCTTGAGCGTGGCGAGGTCGTAGGCATGCATCGGCTGGCCCAGCTCCAGCATCACGTAGTTCGTGGCATCCACGATGTTGCTGATCGAGCGCACGCCGACCGCCTCGAGCGGCTGCCGGAGCCATGCCGGCGACGGGCCGACCCTTACGCCGCGCACCACGGCCGCGTGGAAGCGCGCACAGCCCTCGGGGTCGTCGATCGCGACACGCAGCGGGCCGGTCACCGCCTCGCGGACGGCGGAGGCGCGCTGGACCGGTGGGACGTCGGGCAGGAGGGCCACCCCACCGAGTTGCGGAAGGCGATACGGAACATTGAACGAGGCCGCGAGCTCCCGCGCGACGCCCTTGTGCCCGAGGAGGTCGGGCCGGTTGGGCGTGACGTCGACCACGAGCCGGTCATCGTCGAGGGGGAGTGCCTCGAGGAGTGGCGTCCCCGGGGTCGCGTCCGTGTCGAGCTCCCAGAGTCCGTCGGCATCCGCGCCCACGCCAAGCTCGCGCGCTGAGCAGAGCATGCCCTCGGAGAGTTCGCCACGGAGCTTCGCCTTCTCGATGCGCATCGGCGCGCCGCCCTTCCCCACCGGCACCGTCGCTCCCACCGGGGCAAAGGGATACTTCCTGCCCGCCGTGACATTGGGCGCGCCACAAACCACCTGGTGGCGCTCGGCGCCGCCATCGTTGACGGTGCACACCCGCAGGCGGTCGGCGTTCGGATGCTGGCGCACCTCCTCGACCAGCGCCACCCTGATGTCGCCAAGCCCGGCGTTGAGCGGCTCGATCACGTCGACCGCGGCACCCTGGGCCGCGAGGCGCGCGCTGATATCCTGCGCATCGAGCGGCCGCCGGAGGAAACGCTCGAGCCAGCGCCGGGAGACGTTCACGGCGCGTCGCTCCCGGGTGCGAACTGCGAGAGGAAGCGCATGTCGCCCTCATAGAGCAGCCGGATGTCGGGCACGCCGTGGCGCAGCATCGTGATGCGGGCCGGCCCCATGCCGAACGCGAAGCCTGTGTGGCGCTCCGGGTCGATGCCGCCCTGCTCGAGCACGCGCGGATGCACCATGCCGCAGCCGAGAATCTCCATCCAGCCGGTGCCCTTGCAGGCACCGCAGCCGGCGCCATGACAGAGCTGGCACTCCACATCCATCTCCGCCGACGGCTCGGTGAACGGGAAGAACGAGGGGCGGAAGCGCACCGCGGTGGAAGGCGAGAAGAACCGGCGCGCAAAGTGAGTCAGGGTCGCCTTGAGGTCGACGAAGGAGATGCCCTCGTCGATGGCGAGTCCCTCGATCTGTTCGAACGCCGGGGCGTGAGACGCATCGAACGCGTCGCTGCGATAGACCATGCCGGGCATGATCACGCGAATAGGCGGCTCGGATGCGTGCATGACGCGGATCTGCACCGGCGACGTATGCGTGCGCAGCAGCAGGCGCCCGGCACCCTGTTCCCCGGTCGCGGGCGGCACGTCGAGGTAGAGGGTGTCGTGCAGGTCCATCGCCGGGTGGTCGGCGGGAAAGTTGAGCGCGAGGAAGTTGTACCAGTCGGTCTCGACCTCGGGACCCAGGGCGATGGAGAAGCCCAGGGTGCGGAAGATCTCCGAGATCTCCTCGATGACCGCGGAGACGGGATGCACGGCGCCGACCCAGCGTCGGCGCGCGGGCATCGTGAGGTCGACGGCGCGGCGCTCGGCCTCGGCGCGCGCCTGATCGAGTTCGGCACGCCGGAGGGTGATGGCCGCCTCGGCGCGCAGCTTGAGGGCATTGACGGCCGCACCGAAGGCGCGCCGGTCCTCGGGGGCGCGCGTTGCGAGCGTCTTCAGGGCCGCCGTGATCTCGCCGGCCTTACGGCCCACGAGCGCGATTTCCTCGCGCTCGAGGGTGGCCTGGTCGAGACTCGCGAGGGCCGCGATGCGCGGCAACAGGGAGTCGAGTTCCGGATAACCGGTGGTGTCAGCCATGGCTGTGGGTCTGGCTGGATGAGTAGAGGGCCGTCCACCGGAATCGGCGAACGGCCCGAAAGCCCCGGAGGGTGCGTCCTATGCCTTCACTGCCTTCGACGCGAGCTCGGCGATCTTCGCAAAGGCTTCCGCGTCGTGCACGGCGAGGTCGGCGAGCACCTTCCGGTTGATCTCGACGCCCGCATCCTTGAGTCCCGCCATGAACCGGCTGTAGCTCAGGCCGTTCAACCGCGCAGCCGCGTTGATGCGCGCGATCCAGAGCATGCGGAACTCGCCCTTCTTCTTGCGACGGTCGCGGTAGGCGTAGCGCATGCCACGCTCGACCGTCTCCTTCGCCGACTTGTACAGCTTGCTCCGTGAGCCGCGCGCACCCTTCGCGGCTTCCATGATCTTCTTCTTGCGCGCGTGATGCGCGACCCCGTTCTTGACGCGTGGCATGGTAGTCTCCTCAGGCCAGAAGCAGGCGGTTCACGCGCCGGAAGTCTGCGGAGCTCACGAGGTCGGCCTTCTTGAGCTTGTTCTTCCGCTTGCGGGTCTTCTTGGTCAGGATGTGGCTGTGGTTGGCGTGAAAGCGCTTGAGCTTCCCCGTACCCGTACGGAGGAAGCGCTTGGTCGCCGCGCGCCGGTTCTTCATCTTGGGCATCGTCGTTCTTTCCTGGTTCCCTGGTTTGACGCCTACTTCGGCGCAAGCACCATCGTCATGTTGCGTCCCTCGAGCTTCGCGTCCGACTCCACCTTGCCGATATCGGCGACCGCAGCCGCCACGCGATCGAGGACCGCCTTGCCCAGTTCGAGGTGCGCGATCTGCCGCCCCCGGTACATGAGCGTGCACTTCACCTTGTTACCCTCCGCCAGGAACTCGCGTGCATGGCGGGTCTTGAACTCGAAATCGTGCTCCTCGATGCCCGGGCGGTACTTCACTTCCTTCAACTGGATGATGTGCTGCTTCTTCTTCGCCGCCCGCGCCGCCTTGGCTTCCTCGAACTTGAACTTGCCGTAGTCCATGATCTTGACGACGGGGGGTCGGGCCGTCGGTGCGACTTCCACGAGATCGAGACCGCGCTCCTGCGCGATGGCCAGCGCCTCTTCAATGGCCAGCACACCCAGCTGGCCTCCGTCATTGTCGATGACTCGCACGGGGCTGATGCGGATCATCCGGTTTACGCGGACCCGCCGCTCGCGATCACTGGTGGACAGTGGCAGTACCTCCCGTTCTGGAAAACAGAAACACCCGATCGACGATCGGGTGTCTCAATCAGTCGAGAAAAGCGCCGCTCCGGGTGGCGCTCCTCGACAGAATCAAGACCCACTTCGCCAGGGCGCCTGATGACGGTGGCGCGCCCGCTCGGGGTGGGGACCTATCGGTCCCGCTTTAGTTGGCGAAAACCTAATGGTGACCGGGGGTTAGGTCAACCGGGCCGCCCAGCGCCCGGGCCCGATCCCTCGGTTCAGCGTGTCTGCGGATCGCGCAGCGCGTATCCCTTCGCCTCGGCGACCGGCCATCCCCAGGCAACGTTCGCGTCATGCTCGAAGACAACGCGCCAACCCCCTGCGGCTGCATCTCTTAGGAATGCGCGCTTGCTCTCGAGCGTACGCAGGGGCTCGAGGTCGTACCCCATGATGTAAACGAGGGGCAGGTGAGCAGTCGTGGGAAAGAGGTCGCCGACGAACGCCGCCGTCTCCCCGCAGTCAGAGACCAGGACGACCTGGTGCCATGGCACATGGCCCGGCGTGATTCGCACCGAAATGCCAGCCACCACCTCCCCGTCTCCCTCGAGCAGCCGCCAGCGCCCGGCCGCGGCCACCGGCTCGAAGTTGGGTGGCAGGTAGCTGGCGCGGGTTCGCTCGTTGGTGTGCCGGGCAAACTCGAGGTCGCCCGCTGCACACAGTAGGTGGCGTTGGGAAAGGCGAGCCGCGGTGGCACGGCGGCGATCGGCAGTGGCCGATCGGGCGCGAAGCCATCGGCTTGATCGGTGTGCTCGGCACCGACGGGCTCGCCCCGCAGCGTGTTGCCACCGGCGTGGTCGAAGTGCAGGTGCGTATTGATGACGAGCTTCACGTCGCCCGGCGCGAACCCCGTCTCGGCCAGCGCATCCTCCAATTGGGTCGCGCCCCGCGCACCGGCGTTCTCGATACCGTAGATATTGCGGAACTTGGCGTCGTCCTTGTTGCCGGCGCCGGTATCCACCAGCACCAGGCCGTCGGGATGTTCAATCAGAAGGCACCGCATCGCGAGGGGAATGCGGTTCCGCTCGTCGGGCGGGATCTGCCGTTCCCAGAGAGGCTTGGGCACGACGCCGAACATGGCGCCGCCATCGAGGCGCTGGAGCCCGGCCTCGAGGGTATGGCAGGAAAGCCGGCCAACAGTGAAGTGGCGCGAGAGTGGCATGGCAGAAACGTAAGCAGTGACCGGTGAGCGGGCGACGAACGCCAGCTTACCGCTTACTGCTCACCGCTAAGCGCTCTTCCGGCGCCTGCGGCGCAACTGGATCTGTTCCAGGTCGGTGAGTGTTCTCGCCCCTTCCCCGCGCGCCAGTGACAGCAGCCGCTCGAGCAGCTGGGCCGTCACGTCGGCATCGCCCGCCGCCCGATGGCGGGCCGGGTTCTCGAACCCGAAATGCAAGGTCAGGTTGTCGAGCCCGCACGACCCCACATCGCGCAGAAGACGACGCGCCAGGCGCACGGTGCAGAGCCGCGGCCCGGTGAGGGCGAGGCCACGCGTCCGCCGGAAGGAGGCGTCGAGGAAGCCCCAGTCGAAGCGCGCGTTGTGCGCCACGAAGATCCGCCCGGCCAGGATCCCCAGCAGTTCGTCGGCGACCGCCTCGAACGGCGGCGCGTGCGCCACCATGTCGTTGGTGATGCCGGTGACCATGCTGATCATCGACGGGATGTGGCGACCGGGGTTGACCAGGCTCTGGAACACCACCTCGCGCCGCTCGCCATGCACCAGGACCACGGCCACTTCGGTGATGCGATCGTCACCGCGCGCGCGCATGCCGGTCGTCTCGAGGTCGATCACGGCGAAGGCGCACTCCTCGATGTGGGGAGAGCCCTGCGCCTCGGCCAGCATCGCCCACCGGCCGTCGGACAGCTGCCGCACCCGCGGATCGGCACCCAGCACCGCCACCGCGACCCGCTCCGCCACCGCCCGCGGCGCGCCCATGAGCCCCAGCACCTCGGCGCAGAGTTCGGCCGCTGCCGCCGGTCCGCCGCGCAGCCGCGCGAGCGCGCGATCGACCAGCGTCAGTTCCGACACTATCGCCAGTCCGGTCACGCCGCCGCCCTCCGCACCGGGAGCGTCATGCAGCGAGGCCCGCCGCCACCGCGGGCCAGTTCCGTCCCGTCGATGGTGATCACGGTGCGATGTTTTGCCTCGGCCCAGTCGTCGAACGCGAGGAAGTTGACCGATGGGACCGCGCGGAATCCTGCGCGGGCCAGCTCATCCAGTGTCGCCTCGTTGCGCACGTAGCCAATGACCGTACCCGGCCGGACCGCCACGAAGTTGCACGCCGAGCTCCACTGCTCCCGGTCCTGGCTGGTGCGCTGGCGCCCCCCGCAGAAGACCGGCTCCAGCGGCATGCCCACCTCTCGCAGCGCGCTGAAGAAGTCGGGCATCTCGCGCACGCCGTCGACCCCCTTTCGCCGGTGCAGCACCGCCAGCCGCTCCGGTCCGACGAAATAGGGCGGGTAGATCGCGCACAACTCGCGGTCGAGCTGGGTAAAGAGCATGTCCAGATGAATGGCGGTGGGCGTGCGCGGCATCACGACCACGAGGATGTCCGTGACGCTGCCACGCGCGAATAGCGCCTCGCACAGCAGGTCGAGCGCCGCCGCCGACGTGCGCTCGCTGAACCCCACCACCAGCAGGTCCTGACGCAGTACGTGCACGTCCCCGCCCTCCAGCGTGTAGCGGGCGCGCCGTTCGTCGGCACCATCGAAGAGAAGTCCGTCATTCGCCAGGGCGGGATGGAACTGGAAGAGCACCCGGATGAGCAACTCCTCGGTCCATCGCACATCGTAGCGCATGGCGCCTACCACGCCGTGGCGGCCGATCACCATCCCGATGTCGCGCGGAAAGAAGAGGTTGGGCAGCGGCGGGAGGGCGAATGCAGTGTCGTTCAGGGCGCGGGCCAGGGGACCCGCCTCACCCTCCGTACCCTCGATGACCCGTCGCACCATCTCCTCGGCCGGCAGTTCCGCCAGCTCACGGGCCAGCGAATCCGACGGCACCACGTCGAGCGCACGCGTGATGAGGAACTCGCGCGCCTCATCGTTCCGAAGGACTCTCCGTGAGCAGGTCGCGGATCTGGTGGACCTGCGCGAACCGCCGGAGCACGCTGACGAACTGGCGGTGCTCACGCTGGGCCACATCGAGGGCGATGATGTCGTCGTACAGGAAGGCCGCCCGGTTCTGCGGCGTCACCGCCTCGAGCTCGGGCCCCGGCGTATGCACCAGCACCGCCTCGAGGGCGCCGATTTCGGAAGTGACGTGGACTGACATGGGTGAATTGTAAGCGGTAGCTGCTTCGCGAGAGGTGCTGGCCACCGGGGGCCCGCTCACCGCTTACCGCTCACCTGTTGGTCAACGCGTAGCTGAGGGTCTCCAGCTCCAGGGCCAGATTCACCGTCTTGACGACCACCTCGTCGGGTACGTTGAGCTGGGCGGGCGCGAAGTTGAGGATTGCCTTGACGCCAAGCGCCACGAGGCGCTCCGTCACCGACTGGGCGGCCTCGGCGGGGGTAACGAGCACGGCCATGTCCACCGGCTGAGCCCGAAGGTCGCGATCGAGGTCGTCGATCGAGCGAACCGTGAGTCCGTTCCACTGGGTGCCGATCTTGGCCGGATCAACGTCGAAGATGGATACGATGTCGAAGCCGCGCTGCTGGAAGCCGCGGTACTGCACCAGCGCGCTCCCGATCTTGCCTGCCCCGATCATCGCTACCCGGTAGCGGCGTCCAAGCCCGAGGATCTGGCGGAGCCGCTGCGCCAGCTCGGGCACGTAGTAGCCAAGCCCCCGCTTGCCGAACGAGCCGAAGAACGAGAGGTCCTTCCGCACCTGCGCCGAGGTGGTACCGCCACGCTGGGCCAGCGCCGCGGAGCTGACCGTTTCGACACCCTGACCCTCAAATTCGTCCAGGAAGCGGAGATAGAGCGACAGGCGGCGTACGGTACTGTCGGCGACTTTACGCATGGGCTGCTTATGTGAAATGATTCACAAATCTGCCCCGGGAGACCATCCGCCGTCAACGAGTGCCCGCGTCAGGCGGTAGAAGGCCGCCGGATCGAGCACCTCCGGCCTGAGCCCGGCCTGAACGTCCGCCTGTGCCAGTACCGCCTGTGCACGCTGGGGCGAATAGCCGGTCAGTTCACGCAGGCCGCGCGCGAGTTGCTTCCGCCGGAACCCGAAGAGCCCGACCACCACTCTCCGGAAGGTGCCGAGCAGGGCGTCGGGCACGAGCGGGGTCGCCAGGGGCGTGAGACGCAGCACCGCCGAATCCACCTTGGGGCGCGGCGTGAATGCCCCCGCCGGCACGATGAAGAGCCGCTCTCCGGTGGCGACAGCCTGGACCCCGACGGAGAGCGCGCCGTAGGCCTCGCTGCCCGGTGCGGCGCTGACCCGGTCGGCCACCTCCTTCTGTACCAGGAACACGATGCGCCGGGGGCGCGGTGGCAGGAGCGCCTTGTCGAGCAGCGGAGAAGTGATGTTGTAGGGGATGTTCCCCGCGATGAGCGCATGGGGGCCGCCGAGCGCATGCCAGTCGACATCGAGCGCATCGCCTTCCACCAGCTCAAGCGCTGGGAGTTGCTGGCGCAGCTTCGCCGCGAGGTCACGGTCCTTTTCGATGGCTACGACCCGCCCGGCACGCTCGAGGAGCGCCGCGGTCAGGCCTCCCGGCCCCGGGCCGATCTCGACCACGGTGTCCGCGCGCGTGGCACCTACCGCGTCGGCGATGCGCGCGAGGAGCCGCGGGTCGGAGAGGAAGTGCTGGCCAAAGCGGCGACGCGGAACCGGCACCGTTCAGAGCCGCATGACGAGCAGGGTGCGGTCATCCGCGGCCCTCATCGTCCACGCGTCTGCTTCGGCGAGCGCGCCCGCCAGGATCTCCTCCACCGGCAGCTTCCGGCGGCTCGACAGCGCCTCAAGCAGGCGCGCGTCACCGTACCGCTCGCCTTCCTCGTTCGTGGCGTCCACCAGGCCGTCGGTCCACAGGCACAGCAGGTCTCCCGCAGTGTCCCACGGCACCTGGCGCGCCTCGCTCACCCCCTGCACCGCAAGCCCGACCGGTGGGCTGGTGGCCAGGAGCCGCTCCGGTTCACCCTCACGCGGAAGGCGGAACGCATGAGGATGGCCGGCACTGGCATAGCGCAGGGTGCCGGCGTGGCGGTCGAGCACGCCGTAGAAGACCGTGAAGTACATGTCCGCCGAGCGCAGTTCGTCGCCCACACTGTTGAGGAGGGCGTCCAGCGTCGCTTCGGGGCTGCCGATCGTCTCCACGTGGATGCCCGCCGCCGACAGCACCAGCGCCATCACCAGCGCGGCCCCGAACCCGTGTGACGACACGTCGCCGAGCATCACCGCCACACGCCCCTGCCCCAGACGACTGAAGGTGTAGAAGTCACCGCCAACGGAGTCGACCGGCACGCAGCGCGCTGCCACCTGGGCTTCTCCGTACAGCACGGACGGCGATGGCAGCAGCCGCAGTTGGAGGTCATGCGCCAGCTCGAGTTCGCGGCGCACGCGCTGCTGCTGCCGGTCGCGCTCGGCGAGCCGCACGTTCTCGATGGCGGCTCCCACCTGGCTCGCGATCGCGGTCAGGAGCTTGCGGTCGCCGGGCGTGAAGCGGTCGCCGCCGGTGCGATCGGTGAGGTTGATGACGCCGATGCAGCGGAGTGGTCCGCCCTGCGACGCATAGCATATGGGGACACTGAGGTAGGCCTCGCCGCGGTATGGCCGGTCGCTGGGCGTCTCTGGCGCCGGCGACACCAGCGGGTCGTGGACCACCACGCGGCGCTCCCGAAAGACGCGCGCGGCGACCGAGTGCGGATCGTCCACCTGGACGAAGAACTCGTCGTCCGCGGTGAACCCGCGCGCCGCGACGGTACGCAGGCGGTCGCGGGAAGCGTCGTGCACCATGATGGACGCGCGTCGCGCCCCCACGACGGCGGCCACCTCACGCACGATGACCTGCGCCGCCTCATCGAGGCGCACGGTGCTGCCCAGGATCTCGGTGATGGTATAGAGGAGGTCGATCTCTTCGTAGCGGCTGGCCAGCTCCTCGCCCACACGGGCGCGATGCCACTCGCTCTCGAGGAGCGCGGACAGCGCCGGCAACAGCGCGGCAGCGGCGGCCTCGAGCGCCGCGGCGCCGGCGCCGCCCACCTCGATCCAGTCGTCGGCGACCCAGCGCGCCGGCGTGAGCCACGCAGGTCCCTCGGGCGTGGCGCACGCCCCGGCGACAGCCGGCACGTCCAGCGTCCATGATGCCGCAGGACCCGCGAGGAATCGCAGGCACTGCCCGTCATTTCGCCAGAGACGCACCCGCAATCCGGAGAGGCGCGACAGCCCCTCGAGGACTTCGTCGAGCCGCCTTACCGGCGGCGCAGCGTCATGCAGATGGAGTTGCCTTGGGTGTTGAAGTGGACGTCGTCCACCATGTGCCGGATGAGGAACAGGCCGCGCCCGCTCGACAGGTCGAGCGATCCCGGGTCGAGCGCCTCGGCCACGCTCGCGTGATCAAAGCCGTCACCCTCGTCGGTGACGTGGATGTTGACGGCGTCAGGGTGCAGGTCGACCTGTACGTACACCTGCTTGTCCGCGTCCTCGCGGTTGCCACGGACGATCGCATTCGCGAGCGCATCGGACAGGGCGACCTGGAGGCGGAACTGGATACGCAACGAGGCCTCCGCACCCGAGAGGCAATGCCGCGTCAGGACGGCCACGGCCTCTTCGATGCAGTTCACGTCGCTCGGTACCCTCAACGCCACCCGCTGCACTGCGCGCAGCTCGCCCGGCACGGGCGTGCGGCGGACACAGAGCCGGAGCGGATGGGTGTGCGGTGCCGTCATGGTCAGAAGGTGGCGAGCGCCTGGTCGGGCGTATCGCTGATCGCGAAGAGCGTGTCGAGCTTGGTCAGCTCGAAGAGCGAACGAAGGTCCTCATTGAGCCCCGACAGCCGGAGGTCGCCTCCCTCCTCGCGAACCTTGCGGGCGAGCGTCACCAGCGCGCCCAGCCCGGACGAGTCGATGTAGCCGGTCTGCGCGAAGTCGATGAGGAAGCGCCGCTCACCCTTCTCGAGCAGGCGCTGCAGGTGGTCTTTCAGCTCGTTGCGGTTCCCCACCACGAGCTGCCCTTCCACCCGCACGACCATCACGCCGTTAGCACTCTTCGTGTCCGACAGGCCCATGGCATCTCCGGGGAAGACCGCCACGCAACAGGCGGAGGGCTCAATATGAACGTGGAACCGGGACGGCGGGAGGGTCAGGTCCCGGGGGGTGCGAGGGGCCGGGCAAACTGGCGCCTCAACGCCTCGGCCACGGCGGGGTGCACCAGCCCGGAAACGTCGCCGCCGTGCCGGGCCACCTCCCGCACGAGGCTCGAACTCAGGTAGGTGATATCGACCGACGGCACCAGGAAGACCGTCTCCAACTCGGGATAGAGCTGGCGGTTCATGAGTGCCATCTGGAACTCGTACTCGAAGTCGCTGACCGCTCGCAGGCCCCGGACCACGAGGCGGGCACCGGTCTTCCGCGCGAATTCCGCAAGCAGGCCGTCGAACCGCTCAAACGTGACGCGCGGATCGCCACCCACGGCTGCGCGCAGCAGGTCCAGCCGCTCCTCGACACTGAACAACGGCTGCTTCGAGGAGTTGGTCGCGATCGCCACGATGAGGCGGTCGCAGAGCGCCAGGCTTCGGCGCGCCAGGTCCTCGTGGCCGCGCGTCGGCGGGTCGAACGAGCCGGGATAGATCGCGAGTCGTGTCATGGGGCGTAGCAGAAGGTAATGCTCGTGTCGCCGTATCGCCGGGACTGGTCGCCGCCTGGATCCGCGGTCGCGGCATGCTCCACCGCCAGGATCCGCGCAAACGGCGTCTCGCGGAAGGACCGCACCAGCTCCGTGGCGGCCGTCTCGATCGTGTACGGCGGATCGGCAAACGCGATGTCGTACGACAGTGGCGCCAGGCGCGCGGCGAACCGCAGGGCGTCCGCCCGGTGGACCCGGGCCACTTCCCCGACCCCGAGCGCCTCGATGTTGCTCTTGAGCGCCGCGATCGACCGTGGACCGATGTCCACGAAATCCACCGACTTGGCCCCGCGTGAGAGGGCCTCGAGGCCGAGGGCGCCGCTGCCGGCGAAGAGGTCGAGCACCCGCGCGCCGGGCAACGCGTCGGAGAGGATGCTCATCCACGCCTCGCGGACCCGGTCGGCGGTGGGCCGCACGCGCGGGTCGGCCGGCGCGCTCAGGCGGCGACCGCCGAACCGGCCGGCAATGATCCTCAGGGGCGCGGCCCCGACGGCGTCACGGCCACCAGCTTGGCCTGCAGCGACGGTGCCCCGTTCCAGTCGTCACTCTCGAGCCGGAACGCCACGTCGACCGGAGCTTCGCCGAGCCATGGCACGCGATCGGCCCAGCTGAATCCGATGCAGGCGAGCCGGGCTGTCCCCTCCTCGAGGACTCCCTTCAGGTGACCGTTGCCCACCCGGCGCTTCTGGGCGAACCGAACCCCCCGCACCCCGAACACCGGACCCGGGTTCCCGGCGCCGGTCGGCTCGAGGTGACGGCCCAGCCGCTCCAGGTCGTCCGTCGCCTCGGCGAGCGGCAGCTCGATATCCACGCGCTGCTCGGGGCCCAGTTCGTCCTGCGACAACTGGCCCGCGACCAGTCCGTTGAACCGCTCGCGGAACGCCTCGAGCCGGTCGCGCCGGATGGTGAGACCGGCGGCCATGTGGTGTCCGCCGAACCGCTCCAGCAGGTCGCCGCACTGAACCAGGGCCGCATGCAGGTCGAACCGGGAGATGCTGCGTCCGCTGGCCCGCCCCGTGTCGCCGTCGAACGCGACCAGGAATGTCGGCCGGCCGAAGCGCTCGACCACACGCGAGGCAACAATGCCGACCACCCCGGGATGCCACGCGTCGCCGGTGAGAACAAGGCCGGACGCTTGCGTGCCACCCTGCTCGTCCACCTGCGTCAGTGCCTCGTCGAGCATCTGCTGGTCGAGCGCCTGCCGCTCGCGTGTTGAGCACCTCCAGACGCCCCGCGATCGCGGCCGCTTCCTGCGGATCGTCGGTCAGCAGGAGCTGGAGCCCTTCCATCGGCTCGCCGACGCGGCCGGCGGCATTGAGGCGGGGACCGACGATGAACCCCATCTGCCCGGCGCGGAGCTCCTTGCCGAGAAGCTTGGTCGTGTGAAGCAGCGCCCGCAGCCCGGCCCACCTCGTGTCGCCCATGAGCCGGAGCCCGTGACGCACGATGATGCGGTTCTCTCCCACGAGTGGCACGACGTCGGCCACGGTTGCCAGCGCGACCAGGTCGAGAAGGTGCAGCGGGAAGTGCTCCGGCAGGCCCAGGCGGGGCACCAGCGCCCGGACCATCATCCAGGCGATGCCTGCGCCGCAGAGCATGCCGAGCCCCGAGTCGTCGTCGGAGCGCTGGGGATTCACGATTGCCGTGGCGGGGGGAAGCACCGGACCGGGGAGGTGATGGTCGGTCACTACCACCCGGATGCCGCGAGCCTCCGCCTGCAGCACGGTCTCCTGCGCGTTGATGCCGCTGTCGCAGGTGATGATCAGTCCCGCCCCGACCGATTCAGCGGCGGCAAGGCCGGCGGGACCGAAGTCGTAGCCGTCGCGCAGCCGGTGCGGGATGAACGGCACCACCTTGGCACCAGCGACCCGGAGCGTGCGGACCAGGATCGCGGTGGAGCACTGCCCGTCCACGTCATAGTCGCCATTGACCGCGATGACGGTGCCGCTTCTCACCGCCGCAACGATGGCATCGACTGCACGATCCATGTCCTTGAGCCGGAGCGGATCGGTGAGGTGGTCGAGCGAGGGCCGGAGAAAGTCCCGTGCGGCATCGACCGTCGTGAAGCCACGCTGGACCAGCAGCGCCGCGAGCGGCCGCGGCAGGCTCGTGGCACTGGCCAGGGCGGACACGAGTTCCGGCGCCGGCGGCGGTGCCACCACCCATCGTGCTGGGAGCTGGGGAGTCGCCGGGGGTGATCCGGTCCCGACTGCCGTCATGCCGTCCCTTCGACCGGTGCCGGCAGGTAGAGAATCGCTCCGCAGACCTCGCAGCCTTCGAGCAGGAGGCGGTCGCGGATGTGGGCGCGGCGGCTGATGGGCACCGCCGTGAAGCAGACGCTGCACGAGAAGCCGCTCAATGGCACGAGCGCGTTCGACGACTTCGAGTTGTGCAGCCGGTCGTACCGCGTGCGGAGCGGACGGTCGATCCGGGCTGCGCTCTCGCTCCGGGCGGCGAACGCCACGCCCCGTTCCGCCTGCAGTGCCGCCCGTCGCGCGCTCAATGCGCCGCGCTCACTTTCCTGGGACGCCCGGGCCTCGGCCAGAACCTGCTCCGCCGCGGCCTGGCGCGAATCGAGCCGCCCCAGTTCCTCGGCCACCTGCAGCCACTCCCCCTCCTCACGCGCGAGCACCTGGCGGCCGAGGTCGATCTCGGCCGTCACCGCGTTCGCTTCCTTCATGTTCTTCACCTGGTCGAGCCGCTGCTGTCGGCGCTGCTGCTGCAGCTTGTATTCCTCCACCCGTCGCATGAGCTCGTCGCGGCGCGTCGCGGTTTCCGCGGCCGCGCGTGTGGCACTCTCCACCTCGCGTTCGGCACGCTTGAGCCGGTCGTCGAGCGCCGTCTCCGCGTCCAGGACTTCGGCGAGTGCGGTATCCACCGCCTTGAGGGCGAGGTCCTTGGACTGGAGGTCCAGGAGCTTTTCCAGGTCAGGGTGCATTCGATCTCCTTGGCGGCCGCGGGCCCGGCCGGCCCGTCGTCCTGGTACGCATGATGTACTGCTTCCACTGTTTCGGGTACTTCGCCGCGAGTTCCCGCTTCAACACCAGGCGACGCGACTCCAGCGCCTCGGCACCCGCCTCGTCGTCGGCGCGGGATCCCCGGAGCGAGTGATAGGCGGCGAGGAGCGGCCGCGCCTCCAGGTCGAGGAGGGCCTCGGCGTAGGTCGCATCCGCATCGAGGCCGGCGGTGTTCTCGGCGTTGAGCAGTTCCTGCATCAGGCTCGCGGCGTCAGGGCTGATACGCTGGAACAAGGTCCGACACCGGGGTTCCTTCCACCAGCGCGCTGAATACCTCGATGACCAGGGAATCGCGCAGCCACTCGAGCTGCACCTCGGTGCGTGCCCGCGCCACCAGGTCGGGATGGGCCAGCAGGAGTCGCAGCATGGTACGCTCACCCGGATTACCCCGCTTCCGGAGGCGCGGCTGCTCCTCACGCCGCGGCGTCACCTCAGGCGGCGCGCCGGCCATGGGCGCCGGTCCTGACAGCTCCCGCTCGAGCACGTCGCGGCTCACCCCGGACCGCTCCGCCACGAGGCCCAGGTAGAGCTCGCGAGTGATCGGGTCGGTAGCCGCGCGCACGGTCGGAAGCAGCTTGTCGAGCGCCTCGCGACGGTGCTCCACATCCCGGAACCAGCCGCGCCGGTCGAGCTCGAGGATCTTCCGCTCGAGGACATCGATGGCGTCCCGCAGGATGGGCGCAAGCGCGGCGGCGCCACCCTTCTGCACGATGGTATCGGGATCCTCACCTTGCGGCAGCGTAGCAACGCGGACCCGGGCGCCGTGCCGCAGGAGCTCGTCCCCGGCCCGGAAGGTGGCGCGCAGCCCCGCCGAGTCGCTGTCGTAAAGCAGGATCGCCGCCGGCGCCACGCGCTTGAGCAGGGCGGCCTGTTCCGGCGTCAATGCGGTGCCGAGGGGTGCCACGACATGGTCGATACCCGCGAGTACCAGCCGGAGCACATCGAAGTAACCCTCGACCACGATCACCACCTGCTCCTGCCGGATGGCCTGCTTCGCGTGATGCAGGTTGTAGAGCTGCCGGCCCTTGTGGAAGATCGGCGTCTCGGGCGAGTTGAGGTACTTCGGTTCGCCCGGTCCGAGCAGCCGGCCGCCGAAGCCCACTGCCCGTCCCCTGATGTCGTGAATCGGGAACAGGAGCCGGTCGCGGAAGCGCGCATGCACCCGGCCGTCATCGCGTTGCACCGCGAGGCCGGACTCCACCAGCACCTGGTCCCTGACGCCCAGGCCGCGCATTGCGTCCATGAACGCGCCACCCGACGGGGCGTAACCCAGTCCGTGCGGGGCCGCGACCTCGAGGGCGATGTCACGCTTCTCCAGATAGGCCCGCGCGCCGCCCGCATCGGCCGACTCGAGCAGCCGGTGCGCAAACCACTCGGCGGCACTGGCCACTGCACCGTAGAGCGGCTCGTTGGGATCCGGCCCCGCGCGTTGCTGGCGTTCGGGCACCACGATTCCCGCCTTCCGCGCCAGTTCGCGCACGGCCGTCGGGTAGTCCATGCCGAAGCGCTTGATCATGTAGGAGAAGACGTCTCCAGCCTCATGGCAGACATAGCAATAGAAGAGGCCCTTCCGCGGGATCACCGCGAAGTTGCGGTGCGTACCGCCGTGGAACGGACAGCAGCCACGCCAGTCACTTCCGGTGCGCTTCAGGTCCACCGACTCGCCCACGAGGGCCAGGATGTCGGTGGCATCCTTCACCTGCTCGATGATCTCGTCGGGAATGAGGCTCATTGGGCAAACTCGGCGATGGTGACACCGGTGCCACCCTGCTGCCGGGGCGCGAAGTCGAACTTCGTCACCCGACGGTCGCGCTGCAGCACCCGCCGAACCCGTTCCCGCACCACGCCGGTTCCCATGCCATGAATGATGCGAAGGAAGGGCTGCTCCGCCAGCACCGCTGAATCCACCGCGGCCAGGGTGGCACCTTCGGCCTCGTCACCGGTCATGCCGCGGAGGTCCACCTCCACGACGACCTCGTGCCCCAGGGTATCTGCCGAAGCCTGCGACGCGCGATCGCGCCGCTCCTCCCGCCGGTCGAGCACCTGGACGCCGTCCGGATCGGCCACCATGCGCATCGAGCCGACGGCGACGACCAGCCGGCCATCGGCCCGCACCTCGAGCAGGTCGCCGGTGACACCGGTCGCGAGCCGCACGCGCTGTCCCGGCGCGAGTGCTGACCGTGCGGTGCCGCCGACAGGCACCGGTGCGGCGTCCTCGGCCTGCTGCAGCGCGGCAGCGGCCTCCTCGAGTGCCCGACGCGCCGCCCGTGCCGATTCATCATCGGCCGACGCGCGCGCCGCCGCGATCGCCGATTCCACTTCCTTGCGCGCATCCAGCAGGTAGCGCTTCGCCTCGGCGCGCGCGCGCCGGTCGGCATCCTTCTCCCTCGCGGACAGCTCCTTCTCCCGCACCGCCTGGCTCTCCGCCTGGACACCGAGCTTCGCCTGCAGCGCCTCGATCACCGACTCGAGCTCGGTCATCGCTGCGGTGCGCCGCTCGAGCTCCCCCTCGCGCTCCTCAGCCCGCGCCAGGAGGCTGTCGAGGCGTCGTACCTCATCCGACACCCGGCCGGCTGCATCGGCAAGGACCGCAGAATCAAGACCGAGTCGTCGAGCTATGGAAAGGCCGTAGGATCGGCCCGGGATGCCCTTCCGGAAGCGGTACGTGGGGCTCAGCGTCTCAGTGTCGAACTGCAGCGAGCCATTCACGATCCCTGGCGCCTCGGCCGCCAGCGACTTGAGCGCCCCGAGGTGCGTCGTCGCCAGGGTGAGCGCCCCGCGCCGTGTCAGCTCCAGCAGCACGGCCGCCGCGAGCGCGGCGCCCTCCGCCGGGTCCGTGCCACTGCCGACTTCGTCAAGCAGCACAAGTGTTGCGGCATTGGCGTGCCCCAGCATGGTGCGCAGGGACGCGAGGTGGCCGCTGAAGGTGGAAAGGCTCTCCGCCAGGGATTGCCGGTCGCCAATGTCCGTGAACACCTGCGTGAACACCGGCACGGCCGTGCCACGACCCACCGGCGGAATGATCCCACTCTGGGCCATCAGCGCCGTCAGCGCGGTCGTCTTCAGCATCACGGTCTTGCCGCCCGTGTTGGGCCCGCTGATGAGGAGCGTGCGCTCGCCGCCGTGCATTTCCAGCGAAAAGGGAATCACCACCACCCCACGAGCCAGCAGCAAAGGATGCCTCGCATCGAGGAGCTGCAGCGGGCCACCCGGCTCCGTGACCTCGGGCACTTCGCCGAGCACCGCGACAGCGTAGCGCGCGCGGGCGACGAGGTCATCGACCTGGATGCACATCTCGAGCGCGGCGGAGAGGGCCTCACGGGCGGGGCGAAGTATCCCGGTGAGCTCGCGCAGCACCCGCAGCACCTCACGCTCCTCCTCGGCCTGCGCCTCGCGCAGGGCATTCCCCAGCTCGACAGCCTCGGAGGGCTCGACGAAGAGCGTGCCCGCGCTTGCCGATTCATCATGGACGATGCCGCCAGGCCGCGAGCGTGAGTCTCGGCGCACCGGTATCACATAGCGCCCGCCGCGCACGGTGACCCCGGCATCCTTGATCGTGGCCTGGGCGTCGAGGGCACGCAGGATGCCCTCGAGCCGCCGCACGAGCCGCTGCCGGGCCGCCTGGATCTCGCGGCGGGCCGCAGCCAGAGCCGGACTCGCGGTATCGAGCAGCTCGCCATCGTCTCCCACTGACAGCTCGAGCCGCCGGTCAATCGCCTTGTCGGGCAACGGCACCGCAAGGGCTGCCGCACGAGGTGCCTGTTCCGCCACCCGGCGCAATTCGCCATCGACCAGCCGGGCAGCGCTCAGGACCACTCGGAGGTCCCGCAGTTCAGGGAGCTCCAGCACCGATCCCTCGATCCGCAGGCGGGCGAGCGCGCGCGACAGGTCGGGCACCGGCTCGGCCACCAGCCTGTCCCCGCGGCGGAAGACAGCAGCGACCTCACCGACCAGGGCCAGCTCTTCCCTGATCCATTCGAGGCCGCTGGACGGCCGGCGTTCGCGCACCCGCGCCGCTCCAAGCGAACCTGCCGCGTGCCCCGCCACCGCGGCCAGCACCTCGTCGAACTCGAGATCGCCGAGGGCTGCCGCGATTCCGGCATCCGACAAGCGCGACGGGGTGCCCGCCGCATGCCGGCTGGGCACCCCGTCGATTGCCGACTGCACCTGCAAGTGGCTCACGCCCGCTGCAGCTCCTCGCGCACGATCTGGTTGATCAGCTTGCCGTCGGCCCGTCCGCGAAATGCCGGCATGACCTGTCCCATGACCTTTCCGATATCGGCCGCACCGCCCGCAATTGCTGCCCGCACCGCGGCGCGAATCTCCTCGGGATCGATATCCGCCGGGAGGAACTCCTCGATGACCTTGATCTGGCTCTGCTCCACGGCAGAGAGATCGAGGCGTCCGGCCTTCTCAAACTGCTCGATCGACTCGCGGCGCGTCTTCACGCCCCGGCGCAGGACCTCGATGGCGTCCTCGTCGGCCAGCGGGCGCTTGAGCTCGATCTCGCGGTTCTTGAGGCTGGACAGGAGGGTACCGAGCACCAGGGTGCGGTCCTTCGACTGCGCCTTCCGCGACGCGGTGAGGGCCGCCTGTACCCGGTCACTCAGGTCAGACACGCGCGCCGACCTGCCCCAGTGTCATCGCGGAGAACGACGACACTCGGCATGGTGAAAGTCCACCACGTAGGGGCCTCACGAGGGCAACTCTGGTAGCAATAATCGGGAGAATAGCCGTGCCCCTGTCCACCGGCAAGCGCCGCGGAAACCATGGTGAGGCGCTGCCGCTGGGTCACGGTAGCAGCTCGATCTCCCCCGGCCGCCATGTCTTCGCGAACCACGGCTCAAGCGGCCGATAGAGCCGCAGAATCGTGTTCCAACCGTTGCCCGGAATCGTCTGCACCCCCTTGCTACGCACGTTGGAGGGTGTCCTTGGAGTTCAGGGAACGCCGTTCAGCCCGGCGGCCAGTGCAACTGGCGCCCGCCAAGCAGGTGAAGATGCAGGTGATCCACGCTCTGGCCGCCGTGATGGCCGGTGTTGGTGACGATCCGGTAGCCGTCCGTATCCAGGCCGAGGCTGCTGGCCACCCTGGAGGTGAACGCCAGCATGCGGCCGAGCAGTGCCTCGCCATCAGCGCCAGTGGCGTCGCGTACGGCGCCGAGATGCTTCACCGGGATGACGAGCACGTGTGTCGGCGCCTGCGGCTGGATGTCCCGAAAGGCCACCATTTCGCGGTTTTGCTCGACGATGCTGGCCGGGATGTCGCCCCGGGCGACGCGGCAGAAGATGCACTCGGTCATATAAACTCCAGGGAACGGTCTGTCATGCCAGCCGGGCCGCAGCGGCCCGTGCTGCCTGGACGAGCACGGCGGCACTCAGGGCGGCAGTCTCGAACCGCAGCGTATGCGGCCCGGCAGATATCGGCGTGAAACCGTGCTTCGCCGCCGTTGCTCTCTCGGCGTCGGTCAGGCCCCCTTCCGGACCAACGAGGGCGACCGCCGGTAGCGCCGGATCGATTGCCGGAGGCGGGTGCCCGCCAGCATCGAGCAACCAGCGCACACC
The DNA here is from genome assembly GCA_963773095.1 of uncultured Gemmatimonadales bacterium. Classification (GTDB taxonomy): domain Bacteria; phylum Gemmatimonadota; class Gemmatimonadetes; order Gemmatimonadales; family GWC2-71-9; genus JAGGAG01. Next base: position 38,497 of record CAVYZY010000002.1, on the reverse strand, counting down.
GAGCCCCTCCCTGCGCACGAACGTCTCCAGCGGAAGCGGCTCCCGCAGCATTGGCGCCCAGGCGCCACCGCATTGCTTCAGCACCTCACGCCCGCGACGTCGGAGCTTGTCCAGTTGCTCCGGGCGCAGCCCGGTCGCCACACCCCGCGTCCGTTCGGTTTCCAGCGGAACAATCTCGGTAACACCGAGTTCCGTGGCCTTTTCCACCAGCCAGCCGAAGCGGTCACGATCGCCGGCGCCGACGCCGAGCACCAGGGGCGCTGGCACCGGTGCCTGTTCGAGCGATTCGATTTGGAGCACGAGGCCGCGGCCATGGGCGCTGAGCCGCCCGGTGCCCCGTGCACCTGTGCCGTCGGTGAATTCGACGCCGGCGCCCGCGGCAACGCGTCGCACCTTCAAGTGATGTTGCTCGTCGTCATCGAGGGGAATCGTGCCGCCGACCACGGCAGCCCCGGGAGGAATGAGGACCAGGGTCACTCAGCGCCGGGCGGCGACCGCCCACCAGCCGGCGTCGCGCGCATCGTCCACAACCGTCAGGCCGGCAGCGGCGAGCTCGGGCCGGAACAGCGTTTCCTCGGGTTCTTCCATGCCGGAAAAGATCGCGACGCCGCCGGGCCGGAGCGCCGCGATGATCTCCGGCAGGAGCGCCACGTTGACGACGCGAAGGATGTTGGACAGCACGAGATCGACCGGCGCGAAGAGCGGCGCCACGTCGGCCGCGTCGCCGTGAATGAACTGCACCTGGTCCGCCACGCCATTGTACTCGGCGTTGCGCTCGGCCACTGGCACCGACTCCTCGTCCACCTCGACCCCGACGGCCCACGCCGCCCCAAGCTTGACGGCACCGATGCTCAGAATTCCGCTCCCGCTGCCAAGATCGAGCACCCGGTCCTTCAGCTTCACGTGACGGTCGAGCAGCGTCAGCGCAGCACGGGTGGAGCCATGCTCGCCACTGCCGAAGGCCGTCTCCGGGTCGAGAATGACGCGGGGACCGGCGCCAGCCGATTCCGCCAGCCACGTTGGCGAAAGCGTGAGCCGGCCGAACTGGCGAACGATGATGCCATCACGCCACGACGTGCTCCAGTCCACCTCGGGCACCACTCGGTGCACGACCGTCACCGGTGACTCGGCGAATCCGCGCAGCGCGCGGTCGAGCATCCCGGCCGCCTCGGTGGTGCCGGCATAGGCCACCAGCGTGCCGTCGTCGCGTTCCTCGATGGCGTGACCGGTCTGTTCCACCAGCCAGGCGCCGAGCCGGCCACGTGATTCGGGCACCGTATTGACCTCTATCGCGACCCAACTCATGCGCCCAGTACCTCCTTGATCCGGGACCAGAGCCCGGACGACCGGCTCGGTGGCTCGCCCTCGTGGGTCGCGAGCTCGCGGAACAGGCGACTCTGCTCTTCAGTCAGGGCATCGGGCGTCCACACATGCACGCGCACGTGGAGATCACCGGTTCCATGCTGGCCCAGCCGCGGAAGTCCGCGGCCCTTGAGATGCAGCACGGTACCGGATTGCGTGCCGGCCGGAATCGAAACGACCGCCTCCTCCGTTGCCGTCGGCACCTTGAACTCGGCGCCAAGTGCGGCCTGCGAGAATGACACTGGAAGTTCGACTACCAGGTCGTCGCCCTGCCGCTCGAACCGCTCGTCGTCCTTCACCTCGAGCATCACGATCAGGTCGCCCGCGGGCCCGCCGCGCACGCCGGCCGGCCCCTGGCCCCGCAACGTGAGGTAGTTATTCGAAGTGACGCCGGGCGGAATCTCCACGGTGACCGAGCGATCAGCGCGCACTCGGCCGTCGCCGCGGCAGACCTCACACCCCTCCTTGATGATCTCGCCCTCGCCAGCGCACGTAGGACAGGGGCTGACCGACACGAACTGCCCGAACACGCTGCGGGCCTCGCGACGCACTTCTCCCGCGCCAGCGCAGGTGGGGCAGCGTTGCGGCTTGCTCCCCTTCCGCGCTCCAACACCGTTGCAGTTACTACACCGCTCCAGGGTCTTGAGCTTCACGGTTCGCTTGGCGCCCCGGGCTACCTCCTCGAGCGTGAGGCGCACGTTGACCCGCAAGTCCTGGCCGCGGCGGCCATCGCCGGGCGCGCGTCGCTCACCCCCGCCGAACATCGACTCGAACCCGCCCATGCCGCCGAAGTCGCGCATGAAGATGCTGAGTGCCTCCGCGAGGTCCACATGATGGAACCCCTGCCCTCCCCGGCCCCCGTTGAGCCCGGCCTTGCCGTAACGGTCGTACGCCGCGCGCTTCTGCGGATCGCGCAGCACCTCGTACGCCTCGGTGAACTCCTTGAAGTGCGCTTCGGCGTCGGGCGACGGGTTGCGATCCGGGTGATAGTCCATCGCGAGCTTGCGATAGGCCTTCTTGATCTCCGCGTCGGAGGCGTCGCGGGATACACCGAGCAGTTCGTAGAACTCGCTCACGCGAGGAGTCCCTCCACCAGCAGGCTCGTGTGGTCCACCAGGCTCACGATCTTGTCGTACGGCATGCGTGTTGGTCCCATGACGCCGATGACCCCGCTGAGGTCCCCGGCGCGATATGAAGAAGTGACGAGCGTGAAGCCGGCCAGCCGCGGGTCGGCATTCTCGCCGCCGATCGTGATGGTGAGGCCGCGCCGGCGCCGCGCCTCCAGCGCCGCGCCGAGCGTGTTCCGTTCCTCGGTGAGCTCGAGCAGGTCGCGGATGCGGGCATTGTTGCCGGCGAACTCCGGCTGGTCGGCGAGCAGGCGCGCGCTGCCCAGCATCACGGAGCCCGGGTCGTCCCGGAGGTCGAACAACTCCTCCCCCTGCGACACGAAGATGTTGAGCAGGTCGCGCTCGCCGCCGGCATCGTCCGCGTCACGGAGTCGCATGGGCAGCGTGGTCCTGATCTCGCGCAGGGTGAGACCGGCGAGCCGCTCGTTCAGGATCTGGCTCACGCGCTGTACGGCGCTCGGCGGCAGGCTGCTCGGTACCTGCACGAAGATCGTGCGCACCACGCCGCTGCGAAGATTGAACACCAGCAGCAGCCGGTCCGACGCCACCGACACGAGCTCGAGCCGCTCCAGCACCACCGCGTCCAGCGCAGGTGCCACCGCCACCCCGAGCTCCTGTGTCAGGACCCCAAGCACCTGTGCCGCCCGCCGGAGGATCTCGCCGACCGCGTTCGTGGCCGGAGGCGGCTGCAGCTCCTGGCGCAGCATCTCCCGCTCCTGCGCAGTCGGCGGAGCGAGCCGGACCAGGCCGTCGACGTAGGTGCGGTACCCGCGGTCGGTGGGGATGCGTCCCGCCGAAGTGTGCGGGTGATACAGGTAGCCCTTCTCCTCCAGTTCGCTCATCGTGCTGCGAATGGTGGCCGAGGACACGCCGAGGCCGGAGCGGCGGGCAATGGCATGACTTCCGGCTGGTTCGGCAGTATCGATGTACGCCTGAACCACCGCTTCCAGTACCCGCAGTTCCCGCTCGTTCAGCCCCTCAGGTGCAGTCATGACAGCAATTTACGGGGTTGGGTGGGGTCAGGTGAAGCGCTGACAGCCAGCTTGACAGGTCGAACGGCCGATCCGACAGGTTCGGCCGCAGGCGGTGCAAGTAAAGCAAGGGACATGCTCAGGCGATCGACCGGACCAGCCCGTCGAGCCGGAGCCAGCCCTCAGCGGTGAGACGGCACCTCCCGTCCGACAGTCGGGCCCAGCCGTTCACGACCCAGTCATCAAGCGCGGCCGCGGGGACCAGGCTCGCCTCCAGGCCATCCGAAGTGCGAAGCCCCAGGTAGAGCTGCTCGAGCCGCAGCTGGCCCTCATCCAGTTCCTCTCCGTCCCGAATGGGCTGGCCGGCCACGATCAAGCGTTCGTAAGCAGCCCATTGCGGCACGTTCCAGGAGCGACGTCCAGCGAGAGCGGAGTGCGCCGACGGGCCGAGTCCGATGAATGGAGCCCGCCGCCAGTACGCGCTGTTGTGGCGCGCCCGATGACCGGGGCGCCCGGCGTTCGACACCTCGTAGTGCTCAAATCCGGCCGCATGAAGCGCTTGATACGCGAACAGGTACTCCGTGGCGTAGCGCTCGTCGGGTGGCGGTGTGCTCTGGCCCCGCGAGGTCCATCTGCCCAGCGGCGTACCTGCTTCAACCGTGAGTCCGTAGAGCGACAGGTGCTCCGGGTTGAGCGCAAAGGCCAGGTCGAGATCACGCGCCCAGTCGCGTCCCAGCGCCTCCGGCAGGGCGAAGATCAGGTCGAGGGAAATGTTCTTGAAGCCTGCCGACCGAAGCACCGACATCGCGTCCGGTATCGCGGCGGCATCGTGGGCACGGTGCATCCACCCAAGCACCGCGTCATCGAAGGACTGGACGCCGAGCGACACGCGGTTCACCCCGGCTTCGATCCATGCCTCCGCGCTCGAGGCGGTCACATCCTCCGGGTTGGCCTCGAGCGTGACCTCCGCATCGGGGTCCGCGGGCCGGTCGCGCCGCAATGCGTCGATCAGGCGGCGCAGCTCCATGGGATCGAGGTGGGATGGAGTTCCGCCACCGAAGTAGATCGTGGCGAGCGACGGCGACTCGTTCCAGGCCGGTTCCTGCTGCCAACCGCGCCACTCTGAGAGCACCGCGTCCACGAACTTGCGCGACGGCACCTCGCGACGCACGGCGATGGCAAAATCGCAATAACTGCAGCGGCGGGCACAGAACGGGACGTGGATGTAGAGGTGCACCAGGGGAAAATAGCCACCCGCCTGACTACCGCAGGCGGTAGCGTCGTCCCGGCCGCGACTCCACCACTGAGCGCAACTCCAGTGACAGCAGCTCAACCAGCGCCACGCCAGTTTCCACCCTTGCATCACGCGCGATCAGGTCGACGTCCTGCTCGCCCTCGAGGAGGACCCGGGCGATACGCTGCTCGACTTCCGACAGCCCCTCGGGCAAGCGCCGCGGCGGCGGCGTGACGGGAAACGGGAGGGTCCGGATTGCCGGCGCCCCTGGCAGTTTCGCCCAGAGATCGTCGGCGGTGAGGAACGGCAGAGCGCCATCCCGAATCAGCGCATTGGTGCCGTCGGACGTGGACTCGGTAATCGGCCCCGGCACCGCCATGACGTCACGCCCGGCATCGAGCGCCGCCGCGGCGGTGATCAGGGAGCCGGACGTGTGGGCCGCCTCGACCACCACCGTGACCTGTGCGAGCCCGGCGATCAGGCGATTCCGGTGCGGAAACGTGTAGATGCGTGGTCGCTCTCCAGGAGGCATTTCGGTGAGCAGCAGGCCGTCGCGCGCGACCCGCTCGTAAAGCGCCCGGTTGGCCGCGGGATAGATATGCCCGATTCCGTTGCCGAGAATCCCGATGGTATCACCGCCATCATCGAGCGCCCGCATGTGTGCGTGCGCATCGATGCCGCGCGCCATGCCACTGACGACGACCGCGCCCGCGGCGATCGCCGCATCGACCACGGCACGACATGCATGCACGCCGTAATCGGTGTGGTTCCTGCTGCCCACCACCGCCACCGCCCGCCGCGCCGCGAGCGCGAGGTCGCCAAGGCCGAAGAGCAGGCGCGGCGGGTCGGGAATCTCGGCGAGCCGGGCGGGATAGCAGGCATCGCCAGGAAAAATGACCGTGACGCCCATCGCGGACGCGCGGCGCAGGACGCGTTCACCGGACTGCACCGTGGCACTCTGGATCGCGGCGAGGGCCGCCTTCGAGAGCCCCGCGGCGCCCAGAAACGCAGACGGCGCCGAAACGGCGCCGAGCGGGGTGGAGCAGGCTGAAATGATATCGGGGAGCTTCGACCCGAGACCCGGAGTGAGCGCGAGCGCCACGTAGGCCGCGCGTTCGCTCGGGTCGTCAGGTACCGTCGTCAGCGCCGTCATCGGCCGTTTCCGGGTCGAACAGGGCGGCATCCTCATCTTCAGCATCGGCCGGCTCGACGTATTCCTGCTCCGCGGCCGCCGCCTCGCGACGCGCCGCCTCGACGAAGCGCCAGAGGAATTCCTTCAGGTCGTCGAGCCCGGTGCCTGAGACGCTGGAAATTGTAAGAACCCCTGCGGCGTCGGCGGCGGACAGGGTGGGCGCTGAAGCTTCGTCACCGAGCAGATCGGCCTTGGTGAGCACCACCACATGGGGCTTCGCCGCGAGTTCCTCGCTGTACGTCGCAATCTCGCGCCGAAGCTGCTCATAGACGGCCTGCGGGTCCTCGGCGTCGAGCGGCAGGAGGTAGGCCAGCACCCGCGTGCGCTCCACGTGGCGCAGGAAGCGAAGGCCAAGCCCCTTCCCCGCGTGCGCACCCTCGATGATCCCGGGAATGTCGGCGACCACGTAGGTTCGGCTGCCGGAAAGGCCAACCACGCCCAGGTTGGGTTCGAGCGTAGTGAAGGGATAGTCCGCGATCTTCGGGCGGGCGGCGGAGATGACGGACAGCAGGGTGCTCTTCCCCGCGTTCGGTTCGCCCACGAGGCCGACGTCGGCGATGAGCTTCAGGAGCAGTTCGATCTCGCGCTCCTGACCTTCCGCACCGGGCTCCCACTCGCGCGGCGCGCGATGGGTGGGCGTGGCGAACCTGGAGTTGCCGCGCCCGCCACGGCCGCCCCGGGCCACCAGCAGCCGGTCGCCCGCCATGACTTCGCCAAGCACCTCGCCGGTGGCCGTGTCTTTCACCACCGTCCCGGGCGGCACTGGCAGCTCGATGTCGTCGGTGGAGGCGCCCGTCTTGTTCTTTCCCATGCCGTGCTGGGCCCGTTCCGCCTTCCAGACCGTGCGGTAGCGGTAGTCCAGCAGCGTGCTCAGGTTGGGATTGCCCACTACATAGACGCTGCCGCCCCGCCCGCCATCGCCCCCGTCGGGACCAGCCTTGGGCATGTACTTGAAGCGCGCGAAGGAGCAGGCGCCGGACCCGCCGGTGCCTGCCGCGACCTTCACGATGGCCTGATCAACGAACATCGACGCTAGCTCTCCGGGGTCCAGCCATCACGCACGCTGCGCCACAACTCCTTCACCTTGCGCCACGCGTCGAACGAAATCATCGGGTTCACCACTGACAGCACCGCATCGACCTGCATCGGGTCGGCGCCGGCGTTGAGAGCGCCCCGCAGGTGCGAGTGCAGCTGGCGCTCCGTTTCCAGGATCGCGGTCTGCGCCACCGTGCACAGCTCGCGACGCATGAGGTCGAGCCCCGGCCGCGCCAGCGTGCGCCCGTAGCCTTCGGCGATCATCCACTCATCGACGGCGGGATGCAGCGCCCGCACGTTGTCGCGCAGCTTCCGGTAGTTATCGCCGTAGATGATGGCGCAGGTTACCTCGCCCCGCTGCGTCCACTCGGAGTGCGCCTCATAGGAGGCCTCAGTGTCGGCCGGGGGGGCCTTCACCCCACTGAACTTGCGCCACACCGCCATGGCCACGAGCGCGCGCGGATAGCCGCACATCAGGATCGACTGGAGCAGCAGTTCCTCGACCCAGACGACCGGCACCTGCGCCAGGCGCACGGCGCGCACGCGCTCGCGGATATCGGGCTCATCGCCCTGCGCAATCGCCGCGGCGAAGCGCACGAGTTCGCGGGTCTGGAGATCGAGACTGTCCTGTTTCGCCATACGTTACCTCATCACCGAGCTTCAACCTTCACCGTTCGCACGCCGACCGGTGCCTCGTGCTGCAATCCGCCGACCACCTGCAGATACCCCGTTACCTGGCCCCGCGTGCTGTAGATCGCGAGCCGGGCATGCCGCTCGACCGACGGCGCCTCGAGCGCACCGGCCAGGTCGGGCTCGTAACGTCGAGCCAGGTCGCGGAGGATGGCAACCAGTGCCGCCGGTGAGGCGCGCATGTCACCGTCTTCGACCTTGAGCGCGACCCCTATCCCCGAGCGCAGCAGCACGGCGCTGTAGATGCCATCCGCGCCAAGCTTGACCGCCAGCCGGCCCCGGACCGCCTCCATCAGGTCGGTGCAGGATCGCCCGGTGCCGGCCACCAGCCAGGCATGTGCCATCATCGCGTTCCGGATGCGCACCATCGCCGGCTCGTCCGACGTGCCGAAGCGCGCATAGGCTCGCGCCATCGCCACGAGCGGGAGGGCGAAGCTCACCGCGGTACAGCCATCTACCCCGAGGCCGATCGATTCGAGGGGCTCGCCGCTCCAGCGCGACACCTCCGCGAGGATCCGCTGCTGAAGCGGGTGTTCCAGCCGCTCGTACCCCTGGGTCGGCCACCCGTGATGCAGCGAAACGGCCAGCATTCCCGCGTGCTTGCCGGAACAATTGCTCCACGCGGGGCTCAGGAGGATGCCCTCGCGAGCCACCGTGGCCGCCATCATCGGCGACAGCGGGACATGCGGCCCGCACGCAAGGTCGGCCTCGGTCCGGCCCACCTTGCGAAGCATCTCCTCGGCGAGGGCCACGTGGCCCGGCTCACTCGAGTGCGACGCGCACGCGAGCGCCACGTCCGCGTCCGTCAGCCCGAACCGGTCGGCCGCCCCATCGGCCACCAGCGGAAGAGCCTGGAACGGTTTGGCGGCCGACCGCCAGAAGGTACGGAGGTTCGGGTCGCCTGAGCGGGCGATCAGTTGCCCGGCCGGGTCCACCACCGCCGCCGAGATCCGGTGCACCGACTCCGGCAACCCGCCGCGGGTGGCTTCCGCCCGAAGTTCAAGCATCGGCACAAGATAGCAGGTGAGAGTCCATGACGCGGCCCTCTGACCCAGGGCGCCAGACCGTTAGACTTACCGTCCATGATCGCTGCCCGATCCCGCCTGTTATCAGTACTCCTGGCCGTCCTTGCGGCCCCGTTGAGCGCTCAAGGGTCGCCCAACGTTCCGCTCGACGACCCGCGGCTGCCGCTGGTGGAGTTCCTGATCGCCCGCAGCTCGATCGTGGACCCCTCCCCGATGCACCGTCCCTTCCGGCGCGCCGACCTCGTCGCGTCCCTGGAACGCGCAGACTCGGTGCCGAGCTCGGACAGCATGCTGGTGCGAACGCTGCTGGCCGAGTACAGGGAACTGGACGCGCCCAATCGCTATGCGGTGGGCGTGCGCGGCGGTTTCCAGGCGACCACCAGTGACCGGCGCGACCTGATGCACCCGACCGGCAGCGGCGGCATCTATCCGTACCTCGACGTGCTGCTGGAGGGCGTGTTCGGGCCGGTCGTGGCCGTCAGTCGCCCCGCCATCGAAACGCGCGTGACGGACGACCCGGACTGGCCGGGCCGGAAGGACCTCACAGTTGTGGGCCGCATGGTCGAGGCCTATCTCGGCTTCCAGTTCAAGACCTGGGGACGATTCTGGTTCGGACAGTTCGACCAGAACTGGGGGCCGGTCAACGACTACGCAGTGCCGCTCTCCAATTACGCCTATCCACGCAACTATTTCGGGCTTGATGTGGGGTCGCGCAACGTTCGGCTGATGGCACAAGTCGGCAAGCTGCACGACGAGACTGACTCGCTGGGGCAGGTGATCTCGCGCTACCATTTCATGCACCGGCTGGGCATCCAGTTCTCGCCCAGATGGTACGCGGCGCTGTGGGAGACTACGGTGTGGTCGGGCGTCGGGCGCGGGATGGACGGCACGTTCATGAATCCGGCGGGGTTCCTGCTGCTCTCGAACCAGTACGGTGAGGGGGACACGGGCAACATCATCGTGGGTACCGACGTCAGCTGGAAGGTTGCGAAGCGGGCAACGATCCAGCTCCAGCTGGCGATCGACGACCTTCAGTTCCAGAAGGTCAACGATTCCACCACGTACCCGAACCGCTGGGCCCTCACCATCACCGGATTCGGCGCGCTGGGAAAGCACATGTCCTGGCAGGCGCTCTATACCCAGGCTTCAAACCTCGCGTTCCGCACGCTCAACGCCAGCGACAATCTCGAGGACGCCGGCGTCGGCGTCGGGCGCGGATATCCCGACATGGATTACCTGAGCCTGAGCGTCGCGATCCCGGTGATGGACCACTGGATCGTGTCGCCGGACGCCGTGTTCCAGCGGCAGGGACCCTCGCGGATCACCCAACCGGCGCCGAGCGACCCGGCGGAAGTCGCAAACACGCCGGCGTTCATCAGCTCGCCAATTGAATATGGCTACCGGCTGGGCGTTACGTTCAGCGGGCGACAGGGGCCGTTCGACATCCAGGGCTCGGGCGGGCTGTACCACGTGGATAACGAGGGCAACATCGTGGGCGTGAGCAGCACGAGGTTCGAGGGCAAGATCCAGGCGCTGCTGCGCATCGGCAAGCGGGGAGCACTCAAGTGATGCGCGACGCCCGGCCGCTGGCGCGTGCGCGGGCGGCCGAGATCATCGGCCGGTTTCCGTCGATACGGGTCGCGGTAGTCGGCGACGTGATGCTCGACCGGTACCTCATCGGTGACATCGAGCGCATCTCGCCCGAGGCACCCGTCCCGGTCGTGCACGTGTCGAGCCGTCGCGACGCACCCGGCGGCGCCGCCAATGTGGCTGCCAACGTGGCCGCCGCCGGGGCGCGCTGCCACCTGGTTGGAGTGGTGGGCAGTGATGCCGCCGGCGAAGCCCTGCGCGGGGCGCTGCGGGCCAGCGGTGTTGCTGATGCGCGGCTCCACACGGTGGCGGGCCGGCCCACGACAACCAAGACGCGCGTCATTGCGCGGGGCCAGCAGGTGTGCCGCGTGGACGAGGAGAGCGATGGCGCGATCGACGGCGACGCCCTTGCAGGCGTCACCGCGCATGCGCTCGCGGCGCTCGAGGAGAGCGACGTCCTGCTCCTGGAGGACTATGACAAGGGAGCGCTGCCGCCGGCACTCGTCACGCCCCTGATCGTCGCCGCGCGTGAGCGGAACGTCCCGGTGGTCGTGGACCCGAAGTACCGGCACTTCTTCGCATACTCCGGCGCCACGGTTCTCAAGCCCAACCAGCGGGAACTCGTGGCGGCCCTTGGTGCCGCCATCGACTCGGCCGCGCCCGACGCCTACCGCGCGGCGTATCGCCGCCTGGGCGCGGAACACCTGCTGGTAACGCTGGGTGCCGATGGGATGGCGCTGGTGAGCCGGGACGAGACGGTGCGTATCCCAGCCATTCCGCGTCAGGTCTACGATGTTTCGGGCGCTGGAGACACGGTGACGGCGTGGGTGGGCCTGGCGCTGGCCGCCGGAGCGACCATCGAGGAGGCCGCGGTAATGGCCAACGTCGCGGCGGGCATCGAGGTCGGAAAGCCCGGGGTGGCGACAATCTCGGCAGAGGAGTTGCTCGCCACCTACGACGCCGGTTAGACTTTCCGCCCCTGAAGGGCGATTAGCTCAGCTGGTTAGAGCGCTGGTCTCACATACCAGAGGTCGGGGGTTCGATCCCCTCATCGCCCATTTGTGGACTTGAAGGCGTGACGATTTGAGGGCGTGAAGCGGCCACCGGCCACCTCACGCCCTCGCTCGTTATCCGCCCCCCTCCAAGACCGGACGCCCTTAATGCAGCCTCTTGCGCGCTCCCCGGTGAGGGATAGTGTAAAGTCGGGAGATCCGATCAGGCGATCCTGCAGGACCGGCACTCCCGACGCGTACCACGCCGCACCGGGGGGCCGCCTTATGTCTCTAATCACCATTAAGCGACGCAGTACACTCCTTGTTCTTGCCCTCGGCGCTGTCGCGGGGGTCCTCTCGATCTCCGCCTGCAGCAGCGAGCCGAACGCGCCCACCGGCACAGTCGCCGTGGCGGTCGCTCCCGCCAGCATCAATGTGGCGCCGGGAGGAACGGGCAACTCCGCCGCTACCATCACGCGCGACGGCGGTTTCACCGGTGCCGTTACGCTAAGCCAGTCCGGTGCACCGGCTGGTGTCACCGTCACCTTCAGTCCGGCCGTCGTCGCCGCCGGCTCCACCACGAGCACCGTCGATGTGGCGGTAGGCGCCGCGGTGGCGGCCGGAACCCATGCCATCACGATCAGCGCGGCGGGTGACAACGTCACCACCGCCACCACGACCCTCAACGTCGTCGTCGTGGCTGGCGGTGCCGGGTCGATCGCCCTCGCCGCCAATCCCACGACGCTCACTGCCGCCGCCGGGGCTGCGGCCGTCACGTCAACCATCACCATCACGCGGACCGCGCCATTTGCCGGTGCCGTCGGCTTCACGGTCACCGGTGCACCGGCGGGCGTGACCGCGACCATGAATCCCGTCAGCGCCGCTGGCGCAACCTCGACCCTGAGCGTTCAGGCGGCCGCCGGCGCGGTGAATGGCTCGTACCCACTCGTGGTTCGTGGGTCAGGCACCGGCGTGGCAGATGCCACCACGACCGTCACGGTGGTCGTGTCTGCGGCCGGTGGTGGTGGCAACTTCAACCTCACGTTCTGCGCCTCCGATGCGCCCCTCTGGGTTGCCCAGCAGAATGACATCAACGGCACCTGGACGCAGGTCCTGGCGAGCAGCGGCACTACCTATCCGTTTGCGCTCCCCTCTGGCAGGGGTGGCATCGCCTTCGTCCTTCCGCAAGTCGGCGGCACCGATCTGAATGTGGTCTACGGTACCGCGGCCGAATTCACCGCCTTGGGAGGGACCGCGAACCTCGAGGGATGCGGCACCAAGGACGTGAACGGAACCGTGGCGAACGTGGGCGCCAGCGAGATCGCGTCCATCAGCCTCGGCTTCAGTTCGACCAGCACGTTCCCAGGCAACCCAGGCCCGCCAGCGTTCCCGGCCTTCGTGCTCCACGACGTCGCCGAAGGCTCGCTGGACCTCGTCGCTACCCGTGCCGACCTGGCCACGCTCACTGGCAACAAGGTCATCATCAGGCGCAACCAGAACATTTTGAACAACGGGAGTCTGGCGTCGCTCGACTTCAACGCTGAGGGTTTTGTGCCAGGGACCGCGAACGTGACGGTCACCGGCCTCGGTTCGGACCAGGCATCAGTCATTTCGAGTTTTGCCGGTGTGTATGGGTCGAAGGCCAACGGGACGCTCAGCATCATCCAGTCCTATACCTCCGCCTCCGGCGCGCAGCCCTTTGCCGCGGTGCCGCTGCTCCAGCTCGTGGCACTCGAGCTGAACCAACTGACGGTGTTCGCGCCCGACGCCGCCAACTCGTTTGCCGCACGCACCGCTGGCGTCTATTTCCGCACGCCAGCGGACAAGACGATCGCCGTTGGACCGGCGATCAGCACGCCTACGGTGACGAAGCTCGTCACCGCGCCCAACGCGCGTCCGCGGGTCCAGCTCGCAAGCCAGCCCCTGTACAACCGGCTGATCAACGCGAGCTACCAGCAGGCCAACGGCCGCGACGCGAATGTCTTTGCCACCGCAGGTTACTTCGGCGCCGCGCCCGCTACCTGGGACATCACACTCCCCGATCTCTCAGGCGCGGCGGGGTGGAGCACGACGTGGGGACTCCTGGATGGCACGGGAATCGAGTGGACCGTGTCTGTCCAAGGCGGCGCTGTTCAGTTCCTGGACGCGAACAGCATCATTGATGGAGACACGTTCCGGAGCGCCAGTATCCGGAGCTCGTCACCGCTGAACCTCCGCGGCGCGCGGGCCGCGCCGGATAGCTACTCGATCGCCACGCAGCTGCACGAAGCTCTGCGCGAGCAGAACAGGAGCCCGCTGCGATAAGGGGTTGAAGACGTGATGGCGTGAAGATGGGAGGTGGGAAGTGCACGAGGGCGTGTGGTGGCAGGTGCCACCTCACGCCCTCACGTCTTCACGACCTCACGCCCTACATGGGCCCTGTTGGATTCGAACCAACGACCTACGGATTATGAGTCCGCTGCTCTAACCGACTGAGCTAAGGGCCCTGCTTCCCACACGCGCCTAACGTTCGAACTCGGTTTCCAGCGGCTCGACCACCACCGCCGTGCCGTAGCACAGCACCTCCGTCACACCTTTGGCGATCTCGGTGGCGTCGTACCGCACGCCGACCACCGCGTTCGCGCCCCGTCGTTCGGCATGCGCCATCATGATCTCGTACGCCTCTTCCCGGGTCTTCTCGCAGAGGTCAGTATAGAGAGTAATGTTGCCGCCCACGATGGTCTGCAGGCTTGCCCCGATGGTACCGAACACCGAGCGCGAACGGACCACGATACCACGCACGACGCCCAACGTATGGATGACGCGATGATTCTCGAGCGTGAAGGTCGTCGTCGTCATGTCCGTATGCATCATTTCCTCCCCTGGGCGCGCACGCGCTCGTAAAGCGCGATGTAGCGTTCGGCCATGATGGCGCGGGTGAACTGCTCCTTGACGCGCTGGCGCCCGGCGGCTCCCATGCGTTCGCACAACGCCGGATCACGGCCAAGCGTCTCGAGGGCGCGCGACATCGCCTCGACGTCGCGGATGGGCACCTCGAGTCCGGTGACACCCGGCACGCTCAGCTCGCGCACCCCGGTCGGCAGCGCCGTGGTGATCACCGCCCGCCCTGCCGCCATCGCCTCGAGCACCGAGATGCCGAACATCTCGTCCGACGTGACCGAGGGCAGCACCAGGAAGTCAGCGTCCGCCATGCGCCGCGGCAGGTCCTCATCGGGATACTCGCCGAACCAGCGCACCCGGTCCGCGATGGCCAGCGCGCGCGCCAGGGTCTTGAGGCGCGGGGCATCGGGACCGTTGCCGATGATGTCGAGCCGCACGTCGGGCGTCTGCTCCAGCGCGCGAAGGAGGATGTCGAGGCCCTTCCAGCTCGCCAGCCGGCCGATGAAGATGGCCCGGGGCGGCGCGCCCGGCGGAGGTGGGGGCACGACGGCCCAGCGCGACTCGTCGATGCCGAACGGAATGACCTCGGTCTTGGCCTCGTAACCCCTCAGGTCTGCCGACAGGGCAAGATGCGCCCGGCTGGGCACGACGATCGCCTTGGCCCGGCGGAGCACCAGCCGGACGGCTGGACGATAGATACCGTGCCGTGCGTCCCCATGGTGGGTGACCACCACGGGCGCACGGCCAGCGCGCAGGAGGACGGCGACGTCGGCCAGCACGTGGGGATGGTGCACGTGGATGATGTCGGCCCGCTTCCACGCCGCCGCCAGGTAGCCGGGGGCGATCTCCTGCGAGCCGAGCGCACCCAGCGAATAGGTGCGGGTGATCGTGCTGCGCGAGCGGCCCGACTGGCCGGTCCCGAACACCGATTCAACCGCCACCACCTGCACATCGTGCCCGAGCGCCGCGGCACCTTCCGCGAGGCCCTGCACGACCCGCTCCATGCCGCCGGAGCGTGGCCAGTAGTACTTGGCGAGGTGCAGGATGCGCATGCATACCCATTCACGAAGGAAGCGTCGGCCTTGCCGCGCACGCGACGATGGCCATGCCGCGGCGGCGGGAAGTTGGCCAAGTTGCGGAGCCCGGTCAACCGCGCACTTGGTGTCGTGGGACGCGCCAGTAGATTACCTGACGCCGTGCAGGTATGGCCTCCTACGGTCCCGGGCTCCAGCAACAGGAATTCGTGCGCGCTCTCGTCATCTCAACGGAGGCGATCGATCCGTCCCAGCGTGGCAAGCTCCGCGCACTCGAGGGGATGGGTTGCGCCGTCGCCCTGGCGGTTCCGGCCGACTGGCCTGCGGGGGCTCCGCGGGTCGAATGGGGCGCTGACGGCGGCATCAAGGTGGCGCCGATCGAGGTGCGCGGTAGCGATGATCCGGCGACCCTGCGGTGGCGGGGGGGCGGGCTGGGGCGGCTCCTCAGCGAGTTCCGGCCGGACATCGTTCAGGTCGAGGGCGAACCGTGGTGGCCGATCACCGCCCGGGCACTTCGCCTGGCCGAGAAGCTCAAGATTCCCGCGGTGCTCGCATCGAGTACCAGTGTGCCCGCCACCCTGGGCTTCGCCGAGCGCCTGCGCCGGAACCGGTCGCTCCGAGCGACCCGCGGCCTCATCGGCATCAATCGCCTCGCCCTCGATCTCCTGCTCCGCGAGCGTCCCTCAGTCCCCAATGCCACCATCCCGATGCATGGTGTGAGCGTCCCGGTTCAGGGTCGGCCGCGTACGCCCCGTCCCGGCTTCGATATCGGCTTCATCGGGCGTTTGGTGCCCGAACGCGGTGTAGATCTGCTCATCCGGGCGACCGCCCGCCTGCGCGGCGACTGGAGTCTCACGGTGGTCGGCACCGGCCCCGCACAGCAGCAGCTCGAGGCCCTGGCGGAGAAGGTCGGCATCAGTTCACGCGTGCGCTGGCTCGGGGGCATGCCGCGGCACTGGCTGGATTCCGTCTGGCCAACACTCGATTGTGTCGTGCTGCCGGCGCGCACCACTCCGCGCTGGGTCGAGCCCGTGGGGCAGGCCCTGCTCGATGCGATGGCCCAGGGACTGCCGGTCGTGGGTACCGAATCAGGCGTCCTGCCGGAGATCATCGGTGACGCGGGCATCGTGGTCGGCGAGGACGACCCGGACGTGCTCGGACTCGCGCTGGAGCGCCTGCAGACGATGCCCGATGAGCAGGCCCGCCTCGGTGCGGCGGGCCGGCGGCGGGTGATGGCGGAGTATGTGGACGACGCCATCGCCCGGAAGACGCTGTCATTCTGGCGCCAGGTCGCTGGCGCTGCCCCTGCGGAAGCGCCCTCCACCAGCAGTCCGAACACCTTGACTTAGCGCCACTTGCGACGAAACTTCGGCCCCATGATGCCCTCCGGCCTTGCCCGCGCGGCGCTCCGGCTGCTGCCCGCGGCCCTCATTGTCCTCGCCCTGTCAGCATCCATCGCCGTCCAGCTTCGGGCGCAGGACCCGATCCCGGGATTCCCCGGCGGCGTCCCCAACCCCGCTACGCTGCCTCCTGAGCAGGCCCGTGCCCTGCTCGCTTCGCGTCCCGACCTGGCGCAGCAGGTGCGTGAGCGGATTGCCGCGTCCGGGATGACGCCGGAGCAGATTCGCTCACGATTGAGCGCTGCAGGTTATCCCGAGGATCTCCTCGATCCGTACATGCCCGGTGCGGACACCTCCGGCCCGACGACGGCGCCGACGCCGACGACCGTCGATGCGCTCCGGTCACTGGGTGTGGTGAGCGCAAGGGGCGCAGACAGCCTGCTGGCGAAGGACTCCACCGCGGCCATCGCCAAGGAGATCGCGCAGGACTCCTTGACGCAGACCAAGGGTCTCCAGGTCTTCGGCCTCGAGGTGTTCCGTCGGCGCACCAGGGAGTTTGCCCCGGCACTGGCTGGGCCGATCGACGCGAACTACGTGCTCGGGCCTGGCGACCTTCTCGTGCTCGTGCTGACCGGGGACGTAGAGCGTTCCCAGTCGTTCGAGGTGAACCGCGAGGGATTCGTTCTCATTCCGCAGGTCGGGCAGGTGCAGGTTGCGAACCTGACCCTCGGACAGGCGACGGACCTGCTCTACACGAGGTTGGGACGCGTCTACTCCGGGATCGGGCGCGGCCAGGAGGCGCGGACGCGCTTTCAGCTGTCCGTCGGCAAGATCCGGGCGGTACAGATCTACGTTTCGGGCGACGTGGCTCGACCGGGGCTCTATCAGGTGGCTGGAGCGGGCTCCGTGCTGAGCGCCCTCTATTCTGCCGGAGGCCCCACCGCGCGGGGCTCGTTCCGCAAGATCGAGGTGCGACGCGGCAGCGAACTGCTGGGTACGGTGGACCTGTACGACTACCTCCTCCGCGGCGTCAACAGCACCAACCTGCGACTTACCTCGGGCGATGTCGTCTTCGTGCCGCCCCATGGCCCGCAGGTGAAGGTCACGGGCGAGATCCTGCGCCCCGCCATCTACGAACTCGTTCCCAGTGAAACGCTTCGCGACCTGATCGCCTCGGCCGGTGGCTTCACCGACCAGGCACTGACGACGCGCGTGCAGATCAACCGCGTCCTCCCCCCCGCGGCCCGCGGCACCGGTGGCCGCGACCGGGTGGTCGTCGATGTGTCGGGCGAACAGCTGGCTCAGGGCACGGTGCCTCCCTATCCGATGGAAGCCGGGGACTCGGTCGTCGTATTCCCGGTAACGCGCCGCCTGCGCGCGGTCGTGACTGTGCAGGGCAACGTGTGGCTCCCCGGTCCCATCGGGTACACGCCCGGCATGAAGCTCGGCGACGCGATCCGCCTCGCCGGCGGGCCCAAGCCCGACGTCTTTCTCGGCGATGTGCTGGTAACCCGGCTGCAGCCCGACTCGACCCGCATCCAGTTGCGGAGTGCGCTGGCGGATTCTACCGGTCAGCCGGTCGACAACTTCCTGCTCGCGGACGACGACCAGATCACGGTCTTTTCGCGAAGTGATTTCCGGAGCGACCGGTACATCGTTATCACGGGAGCCGTCCGCAAGCCGGGGCGACAGCCGTATAGTGAGGGCATGACCTTGCGGGACGCTGCGCTACTGGCCGACGGCCTGCGCGAGGATGCCTTCCTCGACTACGCGGACGTTGCGCGGCTGCCCAGGAACCGGGAGAGTGGCCAGATGGCCACGTCCATCAGGGTGCCGCTCGACTCGACCTACGTCTTCGATCGCGGCGCGAACGGGAAGTACCTGGGCCCGCCCGGCCTGCCAGCGCAGGCATCAGGCGCTCCCAGCTTCGCCCTGGAGCCGTTCGACAACGTCCTGATCTTCGAGCAGCCGAGCTGGGAGTTGCAGCGCGTGGTCGCGCTCACGGGACAGGTCCAGTTCCCGGGTCGGTACGCCCTCGTCAATCGCACGGAGCGCCTCAGCGATCTCATTGCGCAGGCCGGGGGCCTCACCAAGGAAGCGTATCCCGCCGGGATCCAGTTCTTCCGGCACAAGGACAGCGCGGGACGGATCGGGATCGACTTGCCGCTCGTGCTCGCAGACAGCGGCTACCACGACAACCTGATCCTCGCGGGCGGGGACTCCATTCACATCCCCGAATACAACCCCGTCGTGCGCGTGTCGGGCGCAGTGAACGCGCCTCTGGCCGTGACGTGGGCGGAAGGCAAGAACATGGACTTCTATGTCGCGTCGGCGGGAGGGTACAGCCGGGACGGCGACAAGGGTCGCGCCTACGTAACGCAGCCCAGTGGCAAGGTGGAGAGCGTGCATCGCCGTTTCCTGCTGCCTGACGGGAAGCCGGTGCCGGCGGCGGGGGCGACGATCTTTGTGCCGGAGAAGGACAAGACGAAGCCGTCGGGGAATACCCTGCAGATCCTCGCGACGGCGGCGACGATCATCGCGAGCCTCGCGACGATCATCATCGTCGCGAAGCAGTAGGCCTAGGCGGAGCGCTTCTTGAGCAGTGCCGTCAGGCCGCGCGCGGGCGTCGCGCGCGGGCCGGCGGCGCTCGCCGGGGTGTAGTCGGGCACCAACCGCAACAACAGCATCCTCAACTCGTCGCCACCGGCGCCATTCTGGCACTCACCCAGCAGCCGGTCGACCGCGGTCTCAATCCCGACCGGCAGTGCGCTGTTCTTCGCTCGCAATACCTTGGGGTGGCTCGTCGGTGCCGCGTTCTCTGAATTGAAGAACAGCTCCTCGTACAGCTTCTCGCCCGGCCGTGTGCCGCTGAACCTGATCTCGATATCGCCCACTTCGAGGCCTGAGAGGCGGATCAGGTCATTGGCCAGGTCCACGATCTTGAGCGGCTCGCCCATGTCCAGCACGAACACCTCGCCGCCCTGCCCCAGCGCTCCGGCCTGCAGCACCAGCTGGACAGCCTCCGGGATGGTCATGAAGTAGCGCCGCATCTCCGGATGCGTGATCGTGATCGGCCCGCCTTCGCGGATCTGGCGGAGAAAGGTCGGCACGACGCTGCCTCGGCTGCCCAGGACGTTCCCGAATCGCACCGCGACGAAGTTCTTCCCCTGCTCTTCCGCAATGCGCTGCACGATCTGTTCGGCGACGCGCTTGGTGGCCCCCATCACGTTGGTGGGGCGCACCGCCTTGTCGGTCGAGATGAGCACAAAGTGCTTGGCCCCGTACTCCGCCGAGAGTTCGGCGACGTTGCGGGTCCCGAGCACGTTGTTCGTCACCGCCTCAGCACTGTTCGTTTCCATGAGGGGCACGTGCTTGTGTGCCGCCGCATGGAATACGGCGTGCGGCGAGAAGCTCGCGAATACATGCTGCATGCGCTGGCGGTCACGCACATCCGCGATCACTGGCACGCAGGTGACATTCGGGGCGAGCCGGGCCAACTCGTGGTACGTGTCGAAAATGGAGTTCTCGCCATGCCCCACCATGATGATACGGGCCGGCTCGAGCCGCGCGAGCTGGCGGCAGAGCTCGCTCCCGATCGAGCCGCCGGCCCCGGTGACCAGCACCGTCTCGCCCGTCGCCAGCTCGCGGACCTGCGCCAGGTCCGTGATGATCGGCTCCCGACGCAGCAGGTCCTCGATCTGCACCTCCCGGAGCGCCGTGACCGAGATGCGTCCCGACAGGATGTCGAACATCCCCGGCACGGTCCGCGCACGGGCCCCTGCCGCATGCGCGGCCTCCACCACCTCGCGTACGATCTTTCCGGGCGCGCGCGGCATCGCGATGATTACTTCCTGCGCGGCAAGTTCGTCGATGAGGTGGGTCAGGTCCTTGAGTGACCCGAGCACCGGCAGGTCGAGCATTCGGTGTCCATGCTTCCTCGGGTCGTCGTCGACGAATCCCACTGGCTGAAGGCCGATCTGAGGATGGCCGAGCAGCTCCTTCCCGATCAGCTCACCGGCGGCACCGGCCCCGACGATGATGACACGCTCACTGTGTGCCTGCGACCGCCGCTGGCGGCGGCGCGTCAGGAGCCGCACGCCGAGCCGCGGAAGCGTCACGAACACAGCCGAGAGCAGGATGTCGAGGAACAGGACTGAAATCGGGACGCGGGCGGGCACCAGGTGCACCGCGGGAAGAATCAGGGCGCCTGCAAGGACACAGGCCAACCCGAAGCCACTGACCGCGGCGATAAGTCGTTCGACCTCGACGACGCTCGCGTGTCTCCAGAGCCGCTTGTAAATGCCGGCCTGGTAACAGACAGCGAGCCGAAGTGGAACGGATACAAGCAGATAGACCAGGGCGGTATGGCGGTAGACTTCCGGCCATTCGAACCCCTCGAACCGCAGCGCGAACGCGAGTGCCGTCGAGATACTGAACAGCACTGTGTCCGAGAGGACAAAATAGCGATTTCGTACGGTTGGTCCGAGCGAACGCGGGTAGGTCATTGGGCGAAGGTTGTCTTGGAACTGGTGCCATGTCAAGGACTTGCCGGGCCGCCAGGCACATCCGCTCCGCCCGGTTTCCGGAGCCGTCGCTCCAGCGCGACACCAACCCCGAGCGTCACGACAAGGTAAAGGGCCGCTGCGGCGGCGCGCCGCGTTCCCGGCGGCAACGCCGAGCACGCCGCACCGGCCAGGGATCCCGCGCCGTACAGGAGGCTGACGCGAGCGTGCCCCCACCCGCCATTTGCCAGCCGCTGGTACAGATGGGACCGATGCGCCTGCGTGAGCGGCTCCTTGCGCCGCCACCGCTGCACCAGGGTCGCCGATGCATCCAGCACGATCGGCCAGAGCGGGAGGAACGTCAGGATGATCCCGCGTCCCGTTTCGCGCATCAGCAGCACGCCCACGGTCACGAAGACGAAACCGATCGCGCTTGAGCCGACATCGCCGAGAAAGATCCGGGCGGGACTCCAGTTCCAGAACAGGAAACCCGCCGCGGCACCCGCCAGCGCCAGGCCACACCCCGATGCCGCGCCGCCCGGCGCCCCGGTTCCGGCGGCAAAGAGCCCGTAGATCAGTGCGGTGAGCCCGATCAGCCCGTCGATGCCATCTATGAAATTCACCACGTTCGCCGCGGCGATGGCGCAGAAGATCCACCACGCAACGGTAACCGGCAGCGACCAGGCCGGTACGGCGTCCGGCAGTAATACCAGCGGGAGGAGGGCGCATGCGGCCGCCGCGTGCGCCGCGAGGCGCAGGCGCACCGCCAGCCCGCCATGGTCGTCGATCCAGCCGATTACCGCGACCGCGACGACACCGGCGAATGCGGCCAGCAAGGGCCAGCTGCCAGGCCAACCCATGGCCAGCGACGGCACGAGTACCAGCAACCATGCCGCCAGCAGCCCGGCCCCGCCCCCGCGTGGCGTCGGCGTCGAATGCGAACTGCGCTCGCCGGGATGGTCGAGAACATCGCGACGCAGCGCGTATTGCCGGACGAGGCCGACCATGGCAACGCTCGCCAGCAGCGCGGCCACGAAGGTGAGCAGGTCCACGCTGGGCATCAGGTCGGGACCACGGTGCGCCACCAGCGTGCCGTGACGCCAAGCGCGTCACCCAATTCGACCGGTGGGCGCCAATCGAGCGTCGACTGGATCAGGCCGCAGTTCACTCGAAGCGTGCCGAAGATCCGGTCGAGCTCGGCGCCGCGACCGACGAGCAATCCGGCCTGTCGCAGGAGGCTCACGGGCGCGCGAAAGAGGCGGGGCCGGCCTCCCAAGCCGATTGCCAGGCGCCGGATCAGTTCGCTCACCCCGAGATCATGGTCATCACTGACGAGAAAGGTCCGGTTCCGGGCCCGGGGTTGCGCAATCGCCGCCGCGATCGCCGACGCGAGGTTGTCCACGAAGATCATGCTCCGGAGGTTGTCGATCCCGCCGAGCGGAAGGGGCCAGCGCGATGCGATATCGGCCAGTTGCAGCAGCCGGCGGAAGTTGCCGCCAACCCCGGGGCCGTACACCAGGGGCGGCCGCACGATCGTCCACGGCGTCGCGCCCTCCGGGGCGCGTACCACGCCTTCGGCGTCGAGCTTGGATTGCCCATAGGAATCAGTTGGGCGAGGAGTATCCGCTTCCGAATACGGCGCTTCCCGACCTTCCCCGTTGACCTTGATCGAACTCAGGAACACGAAGTGCCCGATCCCGGCTTCCCGTGCCGCCGCCAGCACGGCTCGGGTGCCATCGACGTTGATTCGACGGAACTCGGCCAGCGGATCCGCGGCCGTCTCGGCCATCACATGAACTCGGGCGGCGAGGTGAACGACGCAATCCGCGCCGTCGAATGCCGCGCGAAGGCCTGCCGTATCCTCCAGCCCGCTGATCCGGCCGGGAATCGTACCCACCGGTGGATCCGCCGCTCGGGTGACGGCCACGACGGCGTGCCCGTACGCGACGAGTCGGCGGCACAGTGCGGTACCGACGAAGCCACCCGCGCCAGTAACGGCGACTCGCAACGGGTTCAACCCGGCCGTGCCGCCGCCTCAACGGCGTCACAGAAAGCGCCGCAGAGCCTGGCGCTGGTGTAGCCTTCGTCGAGGATCCTCCGCGCCGCCGTGCCACGCGCCCGAAGCTCTTCCCGGGGCATCTCCAGCAGTTGCAGCAACAGCGCGCGCGCGCCGGCGACATCTCCATGAGCCACCCGCCAGCACGCGCCGCTGGACTCCAGCATGTCCGTGACATGACACACGGCCGGGCCCAGCAGGAGAACGGGCCGCGCAACCGCCATGGCGCCATAGACCTTGCTCGGGTGAACAATGCCGACCATGCCGTCGCCCAGGGTCACCACGTGCACGTCGGCCGCGGACAGCGACTCACCCAGCGTTTCGAGGGGCTGGTACGGCAGCGAGCGCACATTCTGCGACACGGCGGAATCAACCTCATGCTTCCGCGCGCCGCCGCCGATGAAGATGAACTTGAGCCTGGGCTCGTCGGCGAGTGACTCGGCCGCGGCGAGCAGCGTTGAGAGCGGGCTCGTGATGCCGTGGTTCCCGGAATACATCACCACCAGTTCGCCGCCAGGGCCAAGCCGCCGCCGGAAGGGATTGCTCGCGTGCTCGAGCGGCGCCGCCGGCTCGGTGTGGGACCATGGCGGAACGATGACCATCTTCCCCGCAACCGGCGCCTTCCGCAGCACACGCTCCCCCATGAAGCGATCGAGCACGAGCACGCGCGCGGCGCGGCGCAGCACCGCTCGGTTGAGCACATTGAGGAGTCGCACAATCCAGGAATTCGGGGCGACCACCTTCAACGCCACAAGCTGGTCCGGATTGAGGTCCATGACCGAGTACACCAGTCCTGGGCCCCGCACCCAGCTGAGGAGCAGGCCCGCCAGCGGGCCCATGATCGGCACGGTCGTCACCAGGACGACGTCGTCCCGCCGGCGCACGAGCCCGCGCACCAGCGCCTGACCGGTGAAGCTGAGGCCCCCGAGCACTCGTGTAGCGAAGGACCGCTTGCCGAACGAACACCACGGCAGACGGCGGATGCACACGCCGTTGCGCTCCTCCGCGCGGGCAAAGTGGGCGGCCGGATCATCGTAGCCGCGGTCGGAGGTGAGGACGGTCACGGCGTGGCCGCGTCGTGCCAGTTCCTCGGCGACGTCGGCAAGCTGCTGGCCGACGGCGGCTGGATCCGGGGGAAAGACCTGCGAGAGGATCAGTATGCGGAGTGACCGCCGGCCGTTCACGTCGCCCGGGACCTCACCCAACGCCACAGGGGTTCCACTAACGCCGGGCGCCGAGCGCGCGCCGAAACCCGCCGACCAGGCGACGCACTTGGTCCTCGACTTCCTGCCGCGAGCGCGCCAGTTCTGCGGCGGCCGCCGGGTCGCTCAAGCGTGATTGCGCCCAGATATCACGAACCGCGCTGATCACAATGCCCACGAGGGCACCCAGCAGGGCAGCAAGCAATACCTTCGCGAGGAGGTTGCGCCGATCGGGGCGCGGCGGCAGGAGCGGCCGCTCCACGACCGTAATGACCGGCGTGTCGCGCACCTCGTCCATCTTGGCCTGCTCAAGCGACTGTAGCACTGCAGTGTACAGCGTCTGCTGCTGGCTCACGGCACGCGCCAGTCGGTCCTGCTGAAATGTCAGTAGCGGAGAGTTCCGGTAGTCCCGGTTCTGCTGGAGGAACTGCTGCAGGCGGTCTTCCGCCTCGCGTAGTGATTGCCTGATGGCCTCGGCGCGCTGCTCGGAGAACTTCCGCTCCTCGGTCGCCTGGGACTGTCGGGTGCGCAGGTTGAACTCATTGACCAGGGCCAGGAGTCGCAGATTCACGTCCCTCGCGAGCGCGGGATCCCTGAGCTTTACGGCAAGGGTCACCATCGCCACTTTCGGCTCAATGCGAGCGCTCGAGAGCGATTCCAGCTTGTCGATCGCCTCTTCGCGCCCGATTACGTCGGGGTGCCCACCCGGACGGAGGATCTCGGTCAGCGTCCGACCGGAATCGGACGAGCCGGCCGTCGGGAAGCGCGAATCCACGACCGCTCCAAGTAATTGCCGCGAGCGGAGCAGGTTCACGTACAGCTGCGGTGAATCGCCACCTTCCATCAAGCCGGGGATGGGGATGCCCAGTTGTGACGCGATGCCCGAGAAGTTGCCTTGACTGCGCCGCGCTTGTGGAATGAACGAGGATGTGGACGTGTACGTACGCGGCAGGAGCAGTGTGACCGCCGCCACCGCGAACGCAGCGCCACAGCTCCACAGGAGCAGGAGGCGGCGATGCCGAAGCGCCGCGCTGGCCAACCTGGTCAGGGTAACCGGGTCCTGGGCCGGCCCGCCGGCACTTTCAGTCGTGCTCGTCACAACAGGCAGTCGCAATCCTTGAAAGGGTGGATGCAGTCTAGCGGTGCATGATTGCTGTAATCAAGCGGACTTGGGAACGACACCCCGTGCAGCA
Organism: uncultured Gemmatimonadales bacterium; assembly: GCA_963773095.1. Lineage (GTDB taxonomy): Bacteria > Gemmatimonadota > Gemmatimonadetes > Gemmatimonadales > GWC2-71-9 > JAGGAG01. The sequence goes on along the minus strand of CAVYZY010000002.1, from coordinate 13,072 downwards.
GTGCTGACGGCCGCGGCGAGGAACGCGTAGAACGACGGACTTCCCACGATGGATCCACTGGTGGAGGCGCCAATCAGCGCCTGCAGGAAGAGCATCGCGATCCATCCGTTGTCGGGGTCCCGTCGCAGGAGGCGGTAGCTCGCCCACAGCCCCGCGATGCCAAGAATCAGGAGCGACACACCGCCAACGACGCCGGTGGCCATGAACGCTTCCACGTTGATGTTGTGTGGATAAAACATGCTGTTGCGCTCCTCCAGCGCACTGCCGAGCACGGGATGCTCCATGAACTGGTCCCACGCGTCGCTGATATAGGTCAGGCGCAAGCTCAAGGTCGCGTCCTCGCGCGCCTCCGCGATCGATCTCACTCGACTGACGATGGGAAGGCCGAGCCGATCCTCTACCCGCACCGCCGCCGCCACCGCGATGAGGGCCAGCACTCCCGTGATGGCCACCATCGCCGCCCGTGCGCGTCCCCGCAGCGGCAGGAGCCAGAGCGCCGCGATCGCGACGAGACCGGCAAGCATCGGTCCGCGCGACGCGGAGGCGGCCACCGTGATAGCCCCCAGGACGAGCGATCCCGTCAGCAGCACCCGGCGGAAGACCCCCTCGGGTGGCTCCCATACTATGCGGTAGGCGGCGAGGACTGCGATCGATGCGCCGAGATGGCCGAGGGATATCGGATTCAGTGTCTCGGTGCCGAAGCGTCCCCGCCAGAGGGCGAGGAGGTCGCCCGCGAGAAACTGCCGGATGCCGACCAGCAGCACCAGCATGGCCGCCAGCGCCGCCGTGCGCTGGATGAAGGGCACCGCCAGGTCCCGGGCTCGCGCGTCTAGCGGCTCGAAAAATGGCAGCATAGGAATGAACGTGACCCCGAGCCCGAACGAGAGGAACTCGACCGGCGGCATCGTGAGCGCGATCGGGGCGAGGACGGTGTCGGCATACATGCGATACAGATAGAGCAGGATGAACAGTGCGAGCGGAGCCCAGAGAAGCCCTCGATAGAACTGCGTGGAGCGCGTAGCGGCGCGCACCGCCACAGCGACGCTAAGGCCAAGAACGATTGCCCTGAATGGGACGGAGGTCAGCCGGTTCGGGATGCCGAGAAGGACATTGAGAATCGATACCAGCGGGTAACCCGCAATGGCAACGCCGTACAGGAGGACAAGCCCGCGCTGATCCCACGACAGGTTACGATGCATCGTCGCCGCGCACTGCCCCGAGATCCAGTCCCAGGCGGCGGCCGTCATATCGCGCCGCCCGAATGCCGTCGATCCAGTCGCCATGCCTCAGGTACCAGCGGACGGTATCGCGAAGGCCTGATGCCAGGGTATGCGCGGCCGACCATCCCAGCTCACGTTCCAGGCGGGACGGGTCGATCGCGTACCGACGATCATGCCCCGGCCTGTCAGTGACGAATGTGATCCGGTTTCGGTAGCTCCCGCCGACCCCGGGGTGGAGTTCGTCGAGCAGGTCGCACAGGTGGTGCACGAGGGTGAGGTTGCTCGTCTCGCTGCGCCCACCAACGGTGTACAGGGCGCCCGGCTTCGCGCGGCGCACAATCCGGTCGATGGCCGCACAGTGGTCCTCCACGTACAACCAGTCCCGCACATTGCCACCATCGCCGTATATCGGCATCGCCTCACCGGCGAGCGCCTTCAGGATCATGTGGGGAATCAGCTTCTCGGGAAACTGGAATGGTCCGTAGTTGTTCGAGCAGTTGGATATCGTTACCGGCAGACCGAACGTCCGATGCCACGCCCGGACCAGGTGATCGGACGCCGCTTTCGTCGCGCTGTATGGACTGGAGGGATCGTACGCGGTCGTTTCGGAAAAGAACCCCGTCGGACCAAGGGAGCCGAATACTTCGTCGGTCGACACATGGTGGAAACGAACATCCTGCCGCCCCTGCCAGACTGCGCGCGCCGCCGTGAGAAGCACGTACGTGCCTGTGACATTGCTGTGAAGGAAGGCGTCTGGCGCCTCGATCGAGCGATCCACGTGGCTCTCGGCCGCGAGGTGCACGATGGTATCGACTCTCTCCTCCACCAGCAGCCGGCGCACCAGGTCGTGGTCCGCAATATCTCCATGGACGAACCGGTAGCGCGCGGCGTGCGCCGACACCGCGTCGGCCAGGTTGGCTGGGTTGCCCGAATACGTCAGCGCATCGAGGTTGACGATCCGGGTGGCAGGGTCGCGCAGGAGCATCCAGCGAATGAAGTTGGCGCCGATGAATCCGCAGCCGCCAGTGACGAGCATCACCCGCGGACAGTGCTCATCTCCTGCCGGGAGCGTCTTGCTCATCCTTGCAGCCCCAGTGCCAGGATTTCCGCGAGGTATTCGCCATAGGCGCTGTTCTTCATGCGCGCGGCCTCCGCACGCAGTTCGCCTTCCGCGATCCAGCCACTCCGCCACGCGATCTCCTCGAGGCACGCCACCTTGAGCCCCTGTCGCTCCTCGATGGCCGCTATGAAGCTGGATGCATCGAGCAGGCTCCGATGGGTGCCTGTATCGAACCAGGCAACCCCGCGCCCGAGCCGCTCGACCGCCAGTTCGCCCCGTTCGAGGTAGACCCGGTTGAGGTCGGTGATCTCGAGTTCCCCGCGCACGCCCGGGCGCAGTCGCTCCGCCTCCTGCACGATGTCCGTGCCGTAGAAATAGAGTCCGGGCACGACATAGTTGCTCTTCGGCGACGCCGGCTTCTCCTCCAGGCTCGTCGCCTGGCCATTGCTGTCGAACGTGACGACCCCGTAGCGTTCCGGGTCCCGCACGCGGTACGCAAACACGCGGGCACCACGCATCGTTTTGGTGCCGCGCTGCACAAGCTCACCGAGGTCGTTGGCGTAGAAGATGTTGTCGCCCAGGATGAGGCAGGCCGGCTCCCCGGCGAGGAACGCGCGTCCGATCAGGAAGGCCTGCGCAAGTCCTTCGGGCCTGGGCTGCTCTGCGTACTGCAGCCGCATGCCCAGGCGCGACCCGTCGCCAAGCAGCTGGCGGAATGCCGGCAAGTCGGCTGGAGTCGAGATCAGCAGCACGTCACGAATGCCGCCGAGCATGAGCGTGCTGAGCGGGTAGTAGATCATCGGCTTGTCGTATACGGGCAGCAACTGCTTGCTGATGACGCGGGTCACGGGGTGCAGGCGCGTCCCCGCACCGCCGGCCAGGATGATGCCCTTCATCGGACCCTCCACCGCGATGCGCCGACTCGCGGGCCAGTCAGTGTCATACCGAGCGTTCTCCGGGCACGATGAGGTACTGGCGATAGACGAGCCCCAGCAGGGTGCGCCCCAGTGCACGAAACCGATTTCGCACTGTCGGTGTGGACGTGCCACGCCGTGCCGCACCCATGCGGCTGTTCGCGGATTCGTGCCGCTCCACGTTCCGGATATATGGAGCGTACACATGCTGTCGCAGCACGCGGGTTGGCGCCGTCAAGTGGTCGCCCAGGCTTGAGTCGTACAGCCAGCCACGCACCCGCCGAAGACTGGCAAAGTGATACAGCACGAGCGGGACGTCATCGACCGATACCTTGTCGTCCACCAGTGCGACCCGGTAGCGACCCACATTCCACGGTGCCACGTTGACCCCGGGATGCGCGATCACGCGAACCCTCGCAAATCGGACTGGCCACTCGTCGAGGTACTTCTGGTCACCGAATCGATTGCCCTCAATGCGGTCGTAGCACCATTCAATGCAGCGCTCCCGCCACCACGCCGCGCAAGCCTGCCCGTCGGGATCGCGGCGGATCGAGACCCAGCCCACGTTGAACCGCCCGTTGCGAAGGCGGCGGCTGGCGAGCTTCGCGTAGCGGTGTTCGGTGATCCCGACTGCCTGGCCCTCCAGCTCCTGGAACACCGGCTCAGGGTCCGAGAACAGGTACGTGTCGGCATCGACATAGGTGAGCAGGTCGATGTCGGCGAAGCGCGTCAGCAGGTATGCCGGCAGGCAGCCGCAGCAGGTGAAGTAGTACTCCGCCAGGGTCCGGTCCGACCGGGTTGCTGCTAAGGCGGGGTCATCCTGCTCCATACGCGCCAGGGGAACCACGCGCAATTCAGGCGCGGCGAGCGCCTCCAAGGCCGCCTCAGTCTCGGCGTCCAGGCATACCACGAACAGCCGGAAGTCGGGGCACTGCTCGCGCAGAGAGTCCAGGAGCGCCAGACCGCGCGCGAGGTAGCGCCGGTCGAACATGGTGCTGAAGTCTCGCCGGGGTGGGCGCGGGCCGGGCTCAGGCGAAGTCATTCACCGCACCGCAGACCTGCGCAATCTCATCGTCTCGCAGGAAAGGATGACACGGTAGTGACAGGCAGTCGGACGCGAAGCGCTCAGCCTCGGCAAGGCCCGCCGCGTCGCGGCGCAGCGCGCGGCAAGGCTCCTGCCGGTGCACCGGGATCGGATAGTGCACGAGGGATCCGACCCCTGCCGCACTCAGGTGTTGCTGCAGCCGATCCCGCTCCTGGCACCGCACCACAAACAGGTGGTGCACATCACTTGCCGGGTCAGCGCCCGGCGGCAGGCACGCCACCAGTGGATTCACGATCCATTCCCGGTAGGCGGACCCGACCTCGCGCCTTCGCTGATTGAAGCCGGCCAGAAACGGGAGCCGCGCGGCCAGGACGGCGGCATGCAGCTCGTCGAGCCGACTATTGAGACCGAGCACCGGGTGGTGATAGCGCTCCGACTGTCCGTAGTTGCGGAGCACCCGTGCTCGATCGGCCAGGCCGGCACTGTTCGTCACCAACGCCCCACCGTCTCCGCAGGTCCCGAGATTCTTGGTGGGATAGAAGCTGTACGCACCAAATTCTCCCCACGTACCAGCCGGACGGCCGCGCCAGCTGGCGCCGTGCGCCTGTGCACAGTCCTCCACGAACCAGACGCCGCGCACACGGCACCAGTCGGCCCACGCATCCAGGCTGTCGACCCGACCATACAGGTGCACCAGCAGCACCGCGCGCGTCTTATCCGACACGCAGCGGGCCACGCTCTCACGATCCAGCAGTCCGGTCGCGGGGTCCACGTCCGCCAGCACCGGCGTGGCCCCCGCACGCATGATTGCGAGAACAGAGGCAAATGCCGTGAGGGGCGTGGTGATCACCTCGTCGCCGTCGCCGATCCCGAGCGCACGAAGCCCGATCTCGATGGCGTCCATCCCGTTGGCGACCCCGACGCAGTGCGCGGTGCGGCACTGTCCGGCCCAGAGCTCCTCGAACACCTCGACCTCCCGGCCGAGGATGTACGATCCCGATCGCAGTACACGCTCCATCGCGGCCAGCTGGCCCTGCACAATTTCCTCCGGCTCCCGCCGGAAATCGTTCAGCGGAATCACGCAGCCTCGTCCAAGTATGTCGACAGGTGCGCGCGATAGTACTCCAGGGTGGACTGCAATCCGTCACCGATGGCGACCGCCGGACGCCACCCCAGCTCCGACGTGACGCGTTCCGCATTTGTGCAGAAGTCACCAATGTCGATCGCGCGCCGCGCCGCCGGAAAGGGCACGTGAACGATGCCAGGCCCACCCGCGCGCGACGCGAGCAGTTCCGCCAGTTCATTCAGGGACAGCGGTTCGGCCATGCCCACATTATAGAGCCGGTGCAGCCCGGGACCGGCGCGGGTAGCGCGAAGGAGCGCGTCGGTCGCATCGTCCACGTACAACAGGTCGCGCCGCTGCCCTCCGTCACCATAGACGGGAATCGGCTGCCGCTCGAGCACGTGCCGAATCCACAGCCCGAGGAACATCTGGCGCGCATCGCGGATCCGCATGCCGGGGCCGTACACGTTGGTAAGGCGCAGCACGGCCACGTCGATTCCGTGGACGGCGTTGTACAGGCCACACAGCTGCTCCACGGCGATCTTGGACACGGCATTCACGTCGGGAGGGTTCGTCGGATGGTTCTCGTCAACCGGGAGGTAGGTCGGTCGCCCGTAGACCTGCCTCGTGCTCGTGAAGACCACTTTCGCGTCCGCGGCATGCTGGCGCACCGCCTCGAGCAGGACGACCGAACCGAGCACGTTCACGTCCATGTCGCCGCGTGGATCCTCCATCGAGCCCGCATGGCTCGTCTGGGCGGCGCAGTGGAGGACGGCGTCGACACCCCGCACCAGCGGCCCCAGCACTGCCGGATCCCGCACGTCGCCCCGCACGATGGTGACCCCGCCTGCGATACCAGCGAGGTTGCGGGCATGGGCGCCCCCACCTGGCAGCCAGACGTCCAGCACGCGCACCTCACAGCCATCGGCAATCAGCCGCCGCACGAGCGCCGATCCGATGAAACCGCAGCCCCCCGTCACGAGGACGCATCGCAGCGAGCGCCCGGCGCGAGGCGGCTCACGCATCGGCGAGCCGCCGCGCCGGCAGGGCGTGATCCAGAGAAAGCGCGGGGCACCCCCGAACGAACGGGCCCGGCACAACGCCGAGCAAGCGGGCCTTCATCGCCTCGTACCGTGTCACGATCACGAGCGGCCTCCCTGCACTCGCGGACCACGCTGCCACAGCATTCCCAGAAACCGACCGTCGATATTCGCGCGATCGAGTGACTCGAACTCGGCGATGAGCTGATGATCCGGATGGAAAGCATCCGCGAGCTTCTGTCGGGACAGGAACCAGGACGGATAGATCGCCCGGTAGATGCGGGGAGGTACCCGCTGGATCGTCAGCCGGTCGCGCCCCCCTCCAACGTCGGGGTGCGGTCCAGCACCACGAAGGGCGCTCCTAGCGCGAGCAGCTGCCGCAGTGTGTCGTACGGTGAGGGCAGGTACTGCAGGACGCTCGACAGCAGGATGACGTCCGGCGGATTGTGCCCGGCGCAGGCCTCGAGGCTCGTGAAGAACGAAACCTCCGGCGGGAACCGCAACTGCGCCGCCCGCGCCACGAACTGTGCCTGCTCCACGACGCACCATTGAACGGATGGCACTCCTCCCAGCAGGTCCCGGTGCTGCAGGTAGGTACTGGCGAGAGAGCCGCCAAAATCGAGCACCGTGAGCCGGCCGCCCTGGCGCGCCGCGGCAAACAGCAGGCAGGCGACGAGCGGCCACCTTACCTCGGGCTCCTCAAAGGCTACTCCGTCGCGCTCAAACGCGGCGCGGCCCTCCAGCACCTCCGTGGTGGCCTGCGTCACCTTGTCCAGGATCTGCGGCGCCCCATATCCCTCGGACGCGCGGACGGCGTCGGCCCATGACGCGTAGTCGCCCGACCAGCCATATCGGGAAAAGCGTCTGGCCCAGCGCCACAACGCCGGCGGGCACAGGTCCCTGAGCAGACGCCTCGCGCGGTCGTGACCCGGAATCATGACGCAGGCACCCGCTGGGGCGGCACCGGGCTCCGCAGGGCGAACCGCATCCGCCTCCAGAGCTTTACGGCCGGACGCAGCGCGCCGCCACCAAGCGCGCGGAACTCGCGCTGGATGAGCAGCAGCGCGGCACGATCCACGGCCGCCTTGGCGGGCCACGTCAACTCATCGACGGGACGAAGGCTGGTGCGCCGTTCCGCGTAGCGCCGCCACAACACGCTGCCATGCGTGCCGCTTCCGTCAGACCCAATCTGCTCGACCAGGCTCTGCGGCGGGCAGAGGGTGAGGCCCCCCGCCCGGAATACGCTCCAATACCACCTCACGCCCCAGGTATCGAGCTTCCCATTCATCTGCCAACGCAGCAAGTCCGAGAAGTAGTAGCTGTCATCGAGATCAAAACGCCGCTGACAGTCGCGATCCGACTTCATGCGCTCCCAGCCCGGGCAGGAGGGATCGAACGATCGCCATGCCCGCTCCCAAGTGGCCCAGCCCTGTGTCTCGACGAACGGAACGAAGAACGCTTCCGTGCGCCGGGCGAACTCGGAGATCGGAAACATGAAGCCTGACACCTGCATCACGTCAGGAGCGCTGGCCCAGGCGGCCAGCGCGCCGTTCATGAATCGAAGGAAGCCCGAGTGTACGAGCAGGTCGTCCTCGAGTACCACGACTCGCCCATATTGTCCACACAGTTCCGACACGCCAGCGATGACGGACGCGGCCAGGCCAAGGTTCCGCGACCGTTCGACCACGGTCACGTTCGTCCCCACCACCTGACGCGCGACCGCGCGTGTAGCCGCGACTGCCTCCGCCTGCTGCGGGGTCCGGGCGCCGTCACAGTAGATGACCACCGGGCTGTCCCCATACTCGGCGCATTCAGCCAGGCGCGCGAGCGTGCGGCGGAGGTGCACCGGCCTGTTGTATGCAAAGATTGCGATTGGAGCCAGGGACACACGGCACCTGCTGCGCAAGGTATGTCGAGCACGTATGCACAATGCACACGGCGCGCCGCGCTGTGCGCGGCACAACACTAATAGGGGGCGAGCAAGCGGAGAATGCCGGCGACGGCGGCGCCCATCGCCGGCTGCGGGGAAGCCGAACGGGAGCGCCGCGAGGGCCATCGGCAGGAGGCCGGCGGGCGCATCGAACAGGGCTGACGGGAGGGCGAGGACCCTCGCGGCGCGTCAGGACACGGGCGCAAGCCCATGCTCGACGTTCCGCACGAACTCCTCGCGCCAGGTCCCTACCAACGCCGCATGCCGGACCAGGTCGGGTCCGCTCAGGCGCGCTGGAAGATCCTGCATCAGGAGCTTCGCCCCCTGCGACACATCCCCGAACTCCAGCGCGAGGACAGGAAACCCCAGACCGGACGCAAACCGGTCGATAAGCGACTCCTGGCGGACAATCACCGGAACGCCAAGCTGCATCGCGCGGCCAAAAATGCCGGAAGCCTGATCATACCTTGGATCGTAGCAAGACCAGATGACGTCGGAGACAGCGTAAAGGCTCTCCAGCTCCTCGTCCTCCAACCTTCTGTCAATGAGCAGCCCCCCGGCCTCGACGAAGGCCTGCGATGCCACCTTGGCATCGGACCGCACGATGCCGGCGGCAACGACCAGCACACGTTCCTGAAGCGCGGGGTTCAGGCGCAGGATGTCGGCCAGAAAACCGAAACCCCTGAGGAGGAGCAGAGAACCCGGCATGCACACGATGCGGCGTCCGGCAGCCCTGCGCTGGATCTCCTCCGAGAGCGGAGTGCGGTGCGGCGTCCGGATTTGCCTGCCATCATGCAGGTCCCAGTACTGGGGATCGTGTCCGCCAAGGTGCGCCACGCCCGCATAGCGCGGCTCTACGGTGAACGGTGTGACGGTGATCAGGGTGAGATGAGGGATGCGCCGGATGATCAGGAAGGCGCGCCACCTCAGACGGCTCTTGATGCGCGTCCTGTCGAAGCAACCGTGTGGCCGCAGAAACAATCCGACGGTGGGTTTTCCGAGCAGCCCGCGGACCACCGCCGTCAGCGTAGAGCGGAATACATGGTCATCGAACGTGGCGAGCAGCAGCCGAGGGGCTCGCACCAACCGCCACAGGACGGGGGTGGTCAGCGCCGCGCAGATCGGACTCAGGCCGAAAAGCGAAGCCAGCAGCGCCACGTATGGGCCTCGATGGCCCGACGGCGAGGACGCGAAAACCACGCCGGCTTCCGCAGCTGCCGGGACTCGCGTGACCCTGGTCATTTACCCATCGTGACCCAAAGCAATCCGCTCAGCCCTCCCGTTAGTGGCCTCCTGGAGCCCGTCGCAGAACCCAAAATGACGAGATCCACGTCCGTTGACGCTCAATCAGGCCGACGCCGCGCGCAGGCGCCGCATCGCCTCGGTGAGGACCGGGTGCCGCCAAACCAGCACGGCACACACGACGGCGAACGCAGCGAGAGCGGCCATCAGGCCCATGGACACGCGCGGGGGCGCTCCGCCATGGAACTGCACCGCGAGCAGGAGGACGGCCCCAAGCAGACTCGTGGCCATCAGCAACGCGCTCCCGGGCGGCACGAACTCGCGAGCTGGAATCCGGTACTCCAGATGGAAGGCAACCGGGACGATGGCACTTCCGATCGTGAGCGCGATCATAGCTCCGGCGGCGACTCCGATCCCTCCGAACAGCCAGCCACCCAGGCCGCCGAGCGCGAGGTTGAGGACGCCGATCACGAAATGCGAGGAAACCGTCCAGCGCAAGCGCCCCGTCGCCGTGTAGAGCATGTAGGCGGATACGGTCAGAGTGTTGATCGCCCAGCCGGCCAGACACAGCAAGCCGATGGGCAACGAAATCTGCGTCTACTCGGCCGAGCCACACGGTCAGCATGAGCGGCAGCGCCGCCGCGATGAGCGCAAAGTAGGGGATTGCCACGACCATGAGAATCGCGTGCGCCGAGCGATAGGCGCTCGTGACCTGATTGGAGCGCAATTCCCCGCCGCCCAGCCGGTGCGCCAGATAGGGCACGAGCATCTGGTAGGCAGCGACGACAACGGCGCGGCACTGCACCACGGCCCGGCTGGCCGCTTCGTAGTAGCCAGTCAGGCTCAGCCCTCCGAAGCGAGTGAGCAGGACCTTCACCGCGGGATCGAACAGGAGCTGCACGAGCGCGCTGACCTGGAGACTACCGCCATAGTGGAGAATCTCGAGAAAGCGCACCCGATCCAGGCGCGAGCCACTTGCGAATCGGATAGCGCAACGTGGCGGCGAGGGTCCCAACCGCGAGCGCCACGGTCAGTCCGGCCTGCGCGAACTGCACCGGACCCAAGCCAATCGAGCCCGTGCGCCGGGACCATGAGATAGGCCGCGCCCAACTGGCCAGCTGTGGCCACCACGACTGATTGCCACCCTGAGGTCACCGCGCTGGCAGGCGTCGAGTGCGCTGAGGAAGACCTGCGCCACCGAGCCGAGCCACAGGGCGGCCAATGCCCAGGGGAGCAATCGGCGCGCGGCCTCGAGGAGTGTGGGATCCGTGATCAAGTGCCCGAGCCCGGCATGAAGCACCGGCTGCAGCACGAGGCAGAAAACACCGCTGAGGCCTCCGATCGCGACGGCGCTCATTCCCACCGTGGCGACGGCGCGCTCGCCATCGCCGGCACCGAGATCCAAGGCGACGAATCGGGTCACACCCCCGCCAATGCCCAGCTCCCCGAGCCGCGCCACCGCGCTGCTCGCGACAACGAGCGACCAGACGCCGAGCTGTGCCGGACCGAGCTGACGCAGGAGAAAGCGATACAGCGCGAACACCAGCACAGCGGAAGCGACCACCTGCGCCATGGCGGCGAACGCGTTCCATGAGAGTCGGCGCAGGCTCATGTCGCGCGTGCGCGCGGGTGTTCCTTCGGCACGCAGATGATGTCTCCGAACTCGCGGAGCACCGGCCTTTCCCAGGGGTTTCAGGGGATCGGTAACCACATAGTCCAGCGCCTCGAAAAAGCGGACAACCTCCCGTGCCGACGATCCGTTTCGTCGCAGCAAGGTGTCCGACAACTCCGACACCACGACCGGGCGGTGCTGCGTGAACAGGTGGCGTCCACCCTCGAAGACGTCACGTTCGGCGCCTTCGACGTCGACCTTCACGAAGCCGCAGTCGAGCCCATGCTCGATCACGAGCTGGTCGAGCGTGCGCGCCTCCACACGCTCCGTGACGTACGGCTCGCCGACGATCGACGGATGGTCCATCACGCCCAGAGTCGAGTATTCCTCGAGCCCGTCGACCGTCTTGATGTCCAACCAGCCCGGCGCACTGGACGCGACGCCCGCGAAAATGGTCACCTTGGCGTCGACTCCATTGAGCGCGATGTTGCGCCGCAGTCGCCGAAGCGCATTGCCCGTCGGTTCGATGGCGAGAAGCCGGCGGCGATCGAGGTGCTTGGCGAGCAAGACGGCGTGGAATCCGATATTCGCTCCGACGTCGATGACGTCCCGTCGCGGATCGATGAGTTCGAGGCACCGGCGGGTCAGAATCGGCTCGTAACTGCCCTCCTCGACGATGCGCCGGAACAGATGCCCCTTCGGTGAGACAGCAAAGACCCCTTCGAACTCTGCGACCTTGAGCACGGGATCCTCCGCCAACATCCCGGCCAACCGGCTGAGCATCCGATCCACCTCCGCATTTCTCCGCTGCCGCCATCGACGACGCAGCAACAACGCGGGCCAGAGCGCGCGCCGCAACGCTGGGTGGCGTTGCGAAAGATTGGAACTCAGTTGCCTGAACAACGAATTGATCGTCAATGCCATCGCATCACTCATTTGTTCAATCTCGGTGCCGGCAGACGACATGACTATGCGGCAGCCTGTCGCAGAAAGAGCGCGTCGAGGAAGACAACGTGACCGTCGGGCCCATAGGTCTGGTCGAGGTTGCCGGCATATTGCAGACCAAGCGCGTTCAGCTGGGCCGCAATGCGCTCGAAGGTCGGCTGGCCCACGTAGAGCCCGTCCAGGTTCACCTCGACGATGCATGCCGAGGCTCGGCGAAGCACCGATTCTCCCCCGGCAATTACCCGGTCCTCGTAGCCCTGCACGTCAAGCTTGACCAGCAAATCGTCAGCAAGCTCATCCATGCTGGGAGCGATCGCAGCATCGAGTGTGGACAGGGCCACCCGCATCTCGCGCTGCTCCCGGGTTTGAGGATAGAGGGCAGAGGTCAACGGCGTTGTCTTGAGCAAGGACGAAGACGGGGTATGCGCGGCATGCGCGAGCATGTTGACGAACCCAGATGTATCACCCAGCGCCAGTTCGAAAACCGTGACCGGCCTCCGCTGCTCTAGCGCCCACCTGCGAAGTTCCTGACATGCTTCAGGCTGCGGTTCGAAGCAAAAAAGGGCTGCATCCGGAAATAGCCGACGGGCCCAACGGGCGAACTGGCCAACGTTTGCACCCACATCCACGACTGAGCGGATGGGCCGGCTTCTGAGTCCGAGCAGGGTCGTATGTGGATCATTCCTGAGCCGGGACAGCTTGAGGCCGAACGTGGCGAGCCCCTGCCCCACCAGACGCCTGATCATTCACTCTCGCAGGGCCAAAGGGATGCCTGATAAACATATCGGGCTGTGGCACAAACCTGCAGCTACGTGGGCGAGGAGCCCAGCACCGGTGCACATCATTCTCATCGACGGCCCCCCTTGCGGCCGACGCTGCCACCCATGCTCTGGCGAACCCAGCTGCGGCAGGTTAACTTGTGAAAGATTTCACAAGTCGACCCCCGCCTGAAGCGCCCAGACGCGCCCGGGCGGGCGTAAGTTTGTTGTCTGTCCCCATAC
>CAVYZY010000001.1:0-17623 GCA_963773095.1 uncultured Gemmatimonadales bacterium | reverse complement strand
TCACCCTGCCTCCTCCTGAAGAGGTGGGCCCGCGGTGATCTGGCCGAACGCGCCCGCTACGCGGGGCAACCGATCCGCTGGGTGCTGACGACGAGATTGTCGAGGTACCGCTCCTGGACGACCGGCGAGCCGGCGTTCCAGTAGTTCTCGATGAACACGGCGTTGAGGCCGTAGCCGGCGTAGCTGCCGACCCAGTTGAGCCCCTCGCGACGCGCATCCGGCTGCCCATCCACCCACAATTCGAAGACGCCATTGGACGCGCCGGCATCGTTGAGCCGCGCATGTGCCTCGACGCAGTGCCAGCGGCCGATGGACGCCGGCGCAAAGAGCGCGGCGTCGTGCCCCTGGCCGACTCCGAGCCAGCGGAGGTTGGGGAAGTCGTTGTAGGTGGTGGTCCGGATGGCGCCGACGGTGTCGGTGCCCGAGGCGGGATCGATGTACGAGGTAGTCCCAGGTGGCGGCGTTACCGCCGCTCCAGACGTGGGCGATCATCGCCTGCGCCCAGGAGTCCGCCGAGACGAAGCTGGTGGCGCGCGAAAGCTTGTCGGCGCCACCGCCCTGCCACCCGGCCGGATAGCGGACGTAGATGCGCCAGTAGAGCTCGCGGTAGGTCGCGGTGCCGGCATCGGCGGGCCGGAAGTACGGCTGGGGGGTGCGTCCAAAGGCGAGCTTGAGCGAGCCAGACGACGTCTGCGGAGTGGTGGCGTAGATGGCCCGCATGCCGGTTGAGCCCTCGGCCCCGACCCCGCCGACGCGCGCGAAGCGGCCACCGGCAGCGTCGTACTCGAAGTAGGAGGTGAGGCGATCGGACTCGAAGTCGTCGCACCAGATCCATCCCGCGCCCGGGCGCTGGCACTCGTGCGCGAGCACTTCCGTGCCCCTCGGGGGCGGCGGATCGAGCCCGTCGGGCGGAGCCGCGCAGCCAATGACCGCCGCCAGCAGGAAGCAGGCAACGACAAGCAGCACGGGGAAGTCGTCGGCCGCGGCCTCAACTTCACTAGCCTATTCATTTTCTTACAGTGTTTTGGCTGACTCAAGCCGTGCGGAGGCATGATCTCAGGCATCAGACAGGGGCAAGGAGCAAGCCAGCTACGAGAGTACAACTGTATTGATTTTCGATTTTTCATCGGCTGAGAGTAATAGCTAAATCATTGAAATCAAGTGATTTATGTGATATGCATTGATATGTGTCAATTATTTGCCGTTGTCGGATATTGAATTCAATACAGTGCGGGAGATGGAGCAGGTCGCTGTGAAGGAGCGGCGAGAGGCAGCGCAGGGTACTGCAGTGAGTGTCAGGAGTTGAGAGTTGCAGCCGCGGGATGAGGGGAGAAAGCGTAGGAGGAACAGCGAACTGCGTAGAAGTGAGGGAGTTGCGGAGCACCGGGACATGAGGTGCCCCATCGCGGCCCGGTCCCGGTCGCTTACCCAGCGGTGAGTGGGCAGCGTAACCAGCTCCGTGACCAAGCGGGTGGCGCCGGGCCAATCGCCGGCGCCGGCGGCGCGGAGCTGGGGCAACCTGGCAAGCGGGAGGGGGTACCCGGCGATAATGCCGAGGCGATCAAATGGCGCCGTGCCGACGCGCGCCCTGATCGTCGGCGTCGAGAAGCACAGGAAACCGCAGCCAGCCGGGCTTGGTGCCGTCGCCGGCCGGAGGCTGAACCAGGCTCACACCGGTGCGGTTACGGAGCATCTCCCCGAGCCGGGCCGCGGCATGCCACCGGGTGTCGGCCTCATGATCGGCGAGATCCGCGGCCGACGGGATCACCCCGGCTTCCGCAGCGTCAATGGCGCGGGGCGGCCACGGTTCGTGATAGGGCGTCTCACCCAGGGCGAGCCACGGCATGCGAGCCGGCACTCCGTACAGCATCGGATGGCTGAGCAGTGCCTGTGCTGCCAGCCTGACCCAGCTGCCGACGCCGCGCCCACCCCGGCCGACACGCGCTCGGCACGCGTCGAGCAGTTCCCTGCCCCGCGGTACCGGTAGCGAGCAGGGCGCCGCCCCCGCCGGCAGTCATGCCCTTGCCCCGCCCAAAGCTGAGGATGCCAAGATCGCCGCGAGCACCCAGGCGCCGATGGCGCCACCAGGCCCCGGCGCCCTGCGCCGCGTCCTCGATGACGACGGCACCATGCGCGTCGCAGAGCGCCCTCGCGCGGTCGAGGTCCACGGGAATGCCATACTGATGGACGAGCACGACGGCCATCGACTCCGGCGGAGAGCGCCGCACCGAGCGAGGCCCAATCGGGGCCGAGCGTGGCGGGATCGACATCGTAGAAGGAGACCTCGGCGCCAGCGCCGATGGCCGCGGTGGCAAGGTCGTAGCAGCGCATAGGCGGGCAGCGCCACTCGAACGTGGCGCTCGCCGTCGCGACGGACTCAATGGCGAGTCGCAGTGCCGAGGTACCGCTGTCGACGAGGAGCGCCGCGTCCACCTCGTAGCGACGCGCCAGCCACTGGTCGAGGCCGGCTGGACCGCCGAGCATCGATGCCCCTCAGGCCACCTGCGATCGATCCCGCGGACACCGGCGAATGCGCGGGTGCGAGGTAGCGCCACGACATCAGGCGGCGTCAGGGAATTCCCGCCACGATGGGCGGACCCGAGCAGGTTGGCAATACCGACCGGCAGGTGCTTCCAGAGACGCGGGCCCCAGGAGTAGGCGCCGTCATCGGGCGAGGGCGTGCTCGACGGCGCCATCGCCCTGCTGGTACCACCAGAGCTGCTCGTCGCGCGAGCCCCACTGCTTCTTGAACCGATGGGTACCGGCCCCCTCGGAGCAGCGGCCGAAGTTGAACAGGGTCACGCCGGAGTTGCAGGCGCGCTCCATGAACGCCCAGTAGAGCGCCATGTTGGGCGAGAGCCTGTTGTACGCATAGAGCGACGACGCCCAGGTCATCTCGAACTCGCCGTCCCAGCGGAAGCCGACGCCACCGGCCACCGGCTCGTCGTCCGTTCCAGGCCACCCCGATCCAGAGATCATCGCCAAAGGCGTCGGCCAGCGCCGTGAAGAGCGTCTGCGGCTGCACCGGCGTGCCGAGGTCGCGCATGTGGCGGGCGAAGACGCGGTAGAAGGGATCGAGCTGGTCGCGACCGAAGCGCACCACGATGCCTTCCTTCTGGGGACGGCGCACCTGGCTGCGCAGCTTGGAATCGAACGACTTGAACAGGCGGTCGGGATCGCCGGCAGGAAGATCGAGAACGACGGTGATCTTGCGATGCGACACGGGAAGATCGAGCGGCAGCTCGACCCGGCTCCGCAACTCGAGCAGCTTGACCCGTTCCACCGAGGCGATGCGGACCGCTTCCTCGGTGAGCGCGCGCACGGCCTCGGCGCTGCCGAGCGGCCCGCCGTAGTTGACGAACGGCATGGAGACGAGGAAGCGACCGAAGATGGGACTCTCGGACCAGCACGAGGGGCAGCGCACCGACGAGGCCGGTGTCGCTGCGAGCTGCGAGGTAGATGGTGGGATGCCCGAACACCCGGGCGATGATGTCGCGCCAGGCGAGGAGGTGGAACGGGGTCCAGTGCGGCTGGCTTCGAACGAACGGATCCCAGTCGGCGGCCGCTCCGGTGAGCCGCTCGACGCGGATCACGGCCCGCCAGCATCGGGATCACGCCGCGGCGCGAAGGGCCGGAACGTCGAGCGCCTGTTCCACCGAGGTGAACTTGAACTCGCGCAGCAGGCGATCGAGCCGTCCGAGCATGCCGTTCAGCCCGCGATAGTGGCGCAGCCGGGAGATGAGCGGTACGGGGAGGCGCGGCTGCCCGGTATCGACCTCCCAGGGATGCACGTAGAACATGCCGGGCACGCCCCGCGCGCGATACTCGCTGAAGGCGCGGTGGATGAGGCCGTACGGCAACTGGCGCAGGTACGCGCCGCCGGCCGCGGGGAACGGCACGCCGGCGATGCGGGTCGTGGTCAGGGGAAGTTCGAGCAAGGATCCCGCGGGCCGGCGAATGACGTACGGGTCGCCGGGACTGTTGGGGTATCCGTACTCGGGGCGCACGATTGGGAAGAGGCTCGAGTCGTAGGTGATGCCCTCTTCCAGCAGGATGTCGAAGGCCCACTCGCAGCCGGGGATGATTGAGAAGCCCGGAGCACGATAGCCCTGCACGCGCTTCCCCAGCACCTGTTCGAGGGCGCCCTTGGACTGCTTCAGGTCCTCGCGGAACTCGTCGGGCGTGAGGGTGAATACCTGGCGATGCCAGTGGCTGTGGCAGCCGACCTCATGGCCGGCAGCGGCGATGCGCCGCACCAGCTGGGGACAGCGCTCGGCGACCCAGCCGACGACGAAGAAGGTGCCCTTGGTGTGGTGGCGCTCGAGGAGGTCGAGCAGGATCCCGGTGTTGGCCTCAACCCGGCTCGGCATGGAGGCCCAGCGGGAACGAGGGGCGCACGGTGCCAACGCGAGGGCGTGGAAATACTCCTCCACGTCCACCGAGAAGATGTGGCTCGCGTTCCTGGTCAGCGAAGCCGGAACTCGATCGATTGTACCGCTGTTCGTTACAGGCACGAGGATTCCCGGAGCGCAAGAACTGACGCGGAAACACGTCGGTACGCTGAAATCTGACAGTATCACTGCTAAAAACAAGAGCCATCGCCCGTCACCCTGTCAAATCGTGGGCCAGTGGGAAGTGCCACGGGAGGCGGGTAGGGCGGGTAGGGCGGGTCCAGCTACCCCCTCCCTCCCCACCGAATAATTGCCCGAGGGCGGCCCGGATTTCGCGAAGTTAGCCCAGTCTTCCCACACTGAGGCACTGACGCCACAGGTGCATTCAAGGCCCGTCAAGGAATCGTCCGGCCCGGACTCAGGTATCTGCATATTGTTACCGGTATTGCAGGGACAAGTTTCATCAGGAGAACCGATTGCCGTCACGCTCACACGTCCTCATCGGGAATGAATCGCTGCTGGTGCACTGCGGGAGCGCTCTGCTGGATGCGGGGCATTCCGTAGCCGCCGTCGTGAGCGAGACACCGGAGATCGTGGCGTGGGCGGAGAGCCGTCAGCTGGCTCGGCTGGGTTCGATGCGCGACCTCGCGGACTCCGCGGAGATACGGTACGACTTCGTGCTGAGCATCGGAAACCTCGACATCGTCCCGGCGGCGGTCCTGCGCCGGGCCAAGGTCGGCGGTATCAATTTTCACGACGGACCATTGCCCGAGCTGGGCGGACTCAACACGCCGGCGTGGGCGATCCTGCGGGGCAACCGGGAGCACGGCGTCACCTGGCACTGGATGACCGAGGCAGTGGATGCCGGCGCCATCATTGCGACGCGCCGCTTCCGCATCGCCGACGACGAAACCGCACTTACCCTCAATGCGCGCTGTTTTGACGCGGCGATCGACAGCTTTGCGGAAGTGGTGGCTGAGTTGCGGTCTGGCCCCCGCCACACCAACCAGACCGGATCTGCACCCCGGACTCTCATCAGCGGTAGACAGCGGCCCGCGGCTGCGGGCGCGCTCGACTGGCGTCGGCCGGCCGCAGAACTTTCTGCGCTGGTGCGGGCCCTCGACTTCGGCCAGTACGCCAATCCACTCTGCCTGCCCAAGGTGGTCATTGGCGGCATCCCGCTCGCGGTGCCGCAGCTGGAGGTGCTGGAGCGGTCGGCGGGTGCCACGCCCGGTACCCTTCTCGCGGCGGCGGACGACGGACTGACACTGGCCACCAGTACACAGGACGTGCGCATCCCGCGGTTTCGCACGCTGGCAGGCGAGGCGCTCTCGGCGCGCGAGGCCGCGGTGCGATTCAACCTGCGCGTCGGTGACATCCTCGGGCTGCCCGCAGCACTCGCCGCGTCGGTCAGCGCCGTGGACGCGCAGGTGGTGCCGCACGAGCAATGGTGGGTGCGGCAGCTCATGCGCTCAGAACCGGGCACGCTTCCCTTTCCCGAGCGGGGGAGCGCAGCCGGCACAGGCCACGAATCACTGGCTCTCGACCTCTCCTCACTCCCCATCGTTCCGGGCCACGCACCGGCGGACGTGGCGCTCTCGCTCGCGGCGGGGTTGCTGGCGCGGCTCCGTGGCCGGGCGGAGTTCAGCGTCACGTTCGAGGGACCGGAACTCCGCGCGCTGACGCAGGAGGTGAAAGGGTGGTATGCCGGAGCCGTGCCGGTGCGGCTCTCCGTGCCCTTCGATGGATCGCTGGATTCGCTGGTGGCGACGGTGGCCGGCGCCCTGAATGAGGCGCGCGGACGACTGACCTACGCCTGCGACCTGCTGCAACGTCAGCCCGCGCTGCGGCATGCGCCGGCAGCAATGCCCATCGCATTCGTGGTCGCTGCCGACCCCGACCTCGTGGCGCCGCGGCCCGAGAGCGAGGTGACGTTCGTAGTCTCGGAGGACGGGAGCCGAGGGCGCCTGCAGTACAACACGACGCGCCTCACGACCGAGCAGGCCGCGTCGCTGAGCGAGCGCCTCGCGCGGCTCATGCGCGGCTTCCGCCAGGCGCGCGATCTTCCGCTGGGAAAGCAGCCGCTGCTGGCGGACGACGAGCAGCGACGCTTGGTGCATGACTGGAATGCGACCGGGACGCCGGTGGACCCGAGTCGAACGATCGATGGCCTGGTGCATGAGCGGGCGCTGGACGACCCGGCGCACGTGGCGATGGTGTGCCGCGGACGGAACTTGACCTACGGCCAGCTGGACGAGCAGGTGAGCCGGATGGCGCACCTGCTCCGGGCGCGCGGCATCGGGCCCGATGACCGGGTGGCGGTGCTGCTCGACCGGGAGCTGGAGCTGGTGGTTGCGCTGCTCGCGGTGATGCGCGCGGGCGGGGCCTACGTGCCGCTCGATCCCGACTATCCGCCGCAACGACTGGCGCTCATGCTCGAGGATTCGGGCGCGCGGCTGGTGATCACCCAGGAGTCGCGGCGTCACGCCGCCAGCGACAGCTCGTGCGAAGTGCTGACCCTCGAGGCGATCACGGCAGAGCTGCAGGCGCAGCCGGCTGCGATGCCCGCGGTCGTCGCGGGGCCGGACCACCTGGCCTACGTCATGTACACCTCGGGCTCCACCGGGCGCCCGAAGGGCGTCATGGTAGAGCGCGGCAACGTGCTCAATTTCTTCACCGCGATGGACCAGCGGCTGGGGACGGCGCCAGGCACGTGGCTGGCCGTCACGAGCGTGTCGTTCGACATCTCGGTGCTCGAGCTCTTCTGGACGCTGGCACGCGGCTACACGGTAGTGCTGCACCGCGAAGGGCGCTCGCTGCCGCGCGCCGAGCAGGTGTGCGGGCATCCGTCGTTCAGCCTGTTCTACTTCGCCAGCGCGGAGTCGGGAGGCGACTGACCAGTACCGGCTGCTGCTCGATGGCGCGCGGTTCGCGGATGCACGCGGCTTCGAGGCCGTGTGGACCCCGGAGCGCCACTTCCATGCCTTCGGCGGCATCTATCCGAACCCGGCGGTCACCGGTGCCGCGGTGGCCGCTGTGACGCACCGGGTGCATGTCCGCGGCGGGAGCGTCGTGCTGCCCCTGCATCATCCCGCCCGCGTGGCGGAGGAATGGGCGGTGGTAGACAGCATCTCGCGGGGACGGGCGGGCGTGGCGTTCGCCGCGGGATGGCAGCCCAACGACTTCGTGCTCCGGCCCGAAGCGTATGCCGACCACAAGGCCGTCATGCTGAGGGACATCGAGGTGGTGCGTCGCCTGTGGCGGGGCGAAGCGGTGGAGCTTCCGGGCGTGGGCGGTCGCATGGTGCCGGTGCGTACGCTGCCCCGGCCGGTGCAGCCGGAGCTGCCGATCTGGCTCACGGCGGCGGGCCGGCCCGACACTTACCGGCAGGCGGGGCTCATCGGCGCCCGGGTACTGACGCACCTGCTCGGCCAGAGCATCGAAGAGCTCGGCGCCAAGCTCGCGCTGTATCGCCAGGCATGGCGTGAAGCGGGGCATCCGGGCGAGGGCCGGGTGACGCTGATGCTGCACACGCTCATCGGGCACGATGAGGCAGAGGTCAAGGCGCTCGTGCGCCAGCCACTCATCGAGTACCTGCGGAGCTCGGTGGACCTGATCAAGGGCTACGCCTGGTCGTTCCCCGCGCTCAAGCGCCGCCCGGGCGACGAGGCGAGCGGCGGGACCCTGGACCTCGAGCAGTTGACGGAGCAGGAGCGCGAGAGCGTGCTGGAGTACGCCTTCGAGCGGTACTACGAGACCAGCGGGCTCTTCGGGACAGTGGACTCATGCACCGCGCGGGTGGACCGGCTGGCGGCGATCGGCGTGGACGAGATCGCGTGCCTGATCGACTTCGGCGTTCCGACCGACGTGACGCTCGCGCACCTGGAGCAGCTGGACCAGCTGCGGCAGCGCGCGACACTCGACCGGCCGGCGGCCGCCGACCAGCACGGGCTGGCGGCGCTGGTCGCGCGCCACGGCGTGACGCACCTGCAGTGCACGCCGTCGCTGGCGCGGCTGCTGCTGGCCGACCCGGGATCGCGCGCGGCGCTCGGCGCGCTCCGGCACCTGCTGGTGGGAGGCGAGCTGCTCTCCGAGCCACTTGCCGCCGACCTGCGGAGCGCGCTGCCGGCCGGGCGGCTGCACAACATGTACGGCCCCACGGAGACGACGGTCTGGTCAACGATGCACGACGTCGCGGCCGACGAGCGCCCCGTGCCGATCGGGCGGCCGATCGCGAACACGCAGGTGTACGTGCTCGATGCGCGCGGTGAGCTCCTGCCGGCCGGCATTCCGGGCGAGCTGCACATCGGTGGCCTGGGCGTGACGCGGGGCTACCTGGGTCAGGCGGACGCAACCGCGAGCCGGTTCGTGGCCGACCCGTTCCAGGCGCCGGGCGCGCGGATGTACCGGACGGGCGACCGGGTGCGCTGGCGCGCCGACGGTCGGCTCGAGTTCCTTGGCCGGCTCGACCAGCAAGTGAAGCTGACGGGCTACCGCATCGAACTGGGCGACGTGGAAGCGCATTGCGACGCGCACCCGGACGTGCGCACGGCAGTGGTGATGGCGCGCGAGGACCGGCCCGGGCGAGACGCGGCTGGTGGCCTACGTGGTGTTCCGTGCGGGCGCCGCCGACCCGGCGGGACTGCGGGCGCACCTGCGGCGCGCGCTGCCGGACTTCATGGTGCCGTCGCACATCGTGGCGCTGGACCGGCTGCCGATGACGCCAAACGGCAAGGTGGACCGGCGCGCGCTGCCCGATCCGTCGGTGATCCCCGCGGCGACTCCGTCGCTCGAAAGCCGGCCGGCCAACGTGATCGAGGAGACGATCGCCGGGATCTGGCGTGAGCTGCTGCAGCTTTCGCACGTGAGCCGCGACGCGAACTTCTTCGACCTGGGCGGGCACTCGCTCATGGCGGTGCAGGTGCACCGCCGGTTGCGCGAGTTGCTGCCGGAGCGCCCGGTCGGGATCACCGACCTGTTCCGCTTCCCCACCATCGCCGCCCTCGCGGAATTCCTGGGCGGGGGCGACGGCGGCGAGGCGCGGCTGCAGGACGGTGCCACGCGGGGCGAGGCGCGACGTGCGGCGCTGCAGCGCCGCACACGACGGGCCGGTGGTGAAGGAGCCTGATCGCCTGATGTCAGCGGAAAAGCCCGACACCTTCCCGGCCACCGACATCGCCGTCGTTGGCATGGCGTGCCGCGTGCCCGGCGCCGCGGATGCCGACGCCTTCTGGCGGAACGTGCGCGACGGGGTCGAGTCGATCCGGTCGTTCAGCACCGATGAACTCCGCGCGGCCGGCGTATCCGCCGCACTGCTCGGCAATCCGCAGTACGTGCCCCGCGGTGCCCCGCTCGACGACATGGAGATGTTCGACGCCGGGTTCTTCGGGCTGAGCGCACACGAAGCGGCGATCATGGACCCGCAGCACCGGCACTTCCTCGAGTGCGTCTGGGAAGCGCTGGAGCATTCGGGGCATGCACCGTCGCGCTTCCCCGGACCGATCGGCGTGTTTGGTGGTTCGGGCCACAACGCCTACCTGGGCTACAACCTGCTCACGCGGCCGGAACTGGTCGACTCCGTTGGTTTCTTCCTGCTCCGTCACACCGGCAACGACAAGGACTTCCTCACGACGCGGGTGTCGTACGCGCTCAACCTGCACGGGCCAAGCGTGGCGGTGCAGACGGCGTGCTCGACCTCGCTGGTCGCCGTGCACCTCGGAGTGCAGAGCCTGCTGGCGGGCGAGTGCGACCTGGCCGTGGCGGGCGGCGTCACCATCGAGCTGCCGCACCGGCAGGGATACCTCTATGCCGAGGGCGAGATCCTGTCGCCCGATGGACGATGCCGCGCGTTCGACGCGCGTGCCGCGGGGACGGTGTTCGGCAGCGGCGCTGGCGTGGTGGTGCTGCGCCGACTGGCGGACGCCATGGCCGACGGCGACACGATCTATGCGGTCGTGAAGGGCACGGCGGTCAACAACGACGGCTCGGAGAAGGTGAGCTACCTGGCGCCGAGCGTGAAGGGCCAGGCGAGTGCCATCAGCGAGGCGCTGGCCGTGGCGGGCGTGGATGCGTCGACCATCACGATGGTCGAGGCGCACGGCACCGGTACGCTGGTTGGCGACCCGATCGAGGTAGCGGCGCTCACCGAGGCGTTCCGGCGGCACACCGACCGGCGCGGCTACTGCGCCATCGGCTCGGTGAAGACGAACATCGGGCACATCGATACCGCGGCCGGCGCCGCCAGCATGATCAAGGCGATCCAGGCGCTGCGGCACCGGCAGCTCCCGCCTTCCCTGCACTACTCGACGCCCAACCCGGCCTGCCAGTTCGGTGAGACCCCGTTCTACGTGAGCGCCGAGCTCAAGGCGTGGGACGCGCCGGAGCCTCGCCGCGCGGGCGTGAGCTCCCTTGGCGTGGGCGGGACCAACGCGCACGTGGTGCTCGAGGAGCCACCAGTCGCTGTCGAGACTGTTGCGCCCACCCGGCCCCGCCAATTGATACCGATCTCCGCCCGCACGTCTGCGGCATTGGAGCGCGCCACGGACCGGCTGGCCGCGGCCCTGATCGCCCCGGATGCGCCGGCGCTGGCTGATGCCGCGTGGACGCTGCAAGCGGGACGCACGGCGATGACCCACCGGCGAATCATGGTGGCGGACAGCGCGGCCACCGCCGCGCGGGGACTCGCCGCCAGGGACACGGGCACGGTGATCAGCGGCACGGCTCCGGATCGGACCCGCACGGTCGCGTTCATGTTCGCTGGTGGCGGCTCGCAGCATCCGGGGATGGGTGCCCATCTCTACCGCGACGAGCCGGCGTACCGGCGAGTGGTGGAGGAGTGCCTCGCGCTGCTGGAGCGGGAGCACGCGGACCGGGTGCGTGCGCTGCTTCTGGCGGCCATGACAGACGCGGCCGCCGCCGCGACGCTGCAGGAACCGCTCACCGGCCTGCCGGCGCTGTTCATCACCCAGTACGCCCAGGCGCACCTGTGGATGCACTGGGGGGTCGAGCCCGCCGGACTGATCGGCCACAGCATGGGCGAGTACACCGCGGCGTGCCTGGCCGGCGTGTTCTCGCTCGCGGATGCGCTCGCCCTGGTCACGACGAGGGCACGACTGTTCGAGACGGTCGCCAAGGGCGCCATGCTCAGCGTGCCGCTCGGCGCCAGCGAGCTCGCGCCGCTACTGGGAACGGAACTATCGATCGCAGCAGCCAACGGGCCGATGCTCTCGGTGGCGTCGGGACCGGTGGCCGCGATCGAACGGCTGATGCGGACCCTGTCCGCGCGCGGGGTGGAAAGCTCGCGACTGCGGATCAATGTCGCGGCGCATTCACAGCTGCTCGAGCCGATCCTGCCGGAGTTCCACGCCTTCGTGCGCCGCCTCGACCTGCGGCCGCCGGTCATTCCGATCGCGTCCAACCTGACGGGCACGTGGATGACCGAGGCCGATGCCACGGACCCGGAGTACTGGGTGCGGCACCTTCGGCAGACGGTGCAGTTCAGCGACGGCCTGGGCGCACTGACGCGGGGCGACACCAGCGTCCTGCTCGAGGTTGGCCCGGGACGGACTCTGGCCACGCTGGCACGGCAGCAGGGCGGCAGCGCTCCGGTGACAGTGACGTCAATGCCGCACCCGGACGAGCAGGTGGACAGTGCCGCCTACATGCTCGCGTCGCTGGGCCGGCTCTGGATCGCGGGGATCGAGGTGGACTGGGCCCGGCTGCACGACGGCGAGCCGCGCAGGCGCGTGGCGCTGCCCACCTATCCGTTCGAGCGAGAACGCCACTGGATCGAGCCACGCGCGGTGGCCGCCGCGCCGGGTGCCGCGCTGGTGCGCGCCGACGACGTGCGCGACTGGTTCACCCAGCCATCATGGCGGCGGGCCGCGCCGGTGGCGCCGGGCGACCCGCTCGATGGCCCGGTGCTGGTATTCGCCGAGCGGTCACCGGTGGTGCGCGCGCTGGTCGACCAGTTCCGTCGGGCCGGCCTCGACGTGGTGGTGGCGTCGCGCGGCACGCGCTTCAGCGCCGCCGGCCCCAACGGATACACGATCGTGCAGGGGAACGCGGACGACGCCGCAGCGCTGCTCGCCGCGCTCCGGGATGCAGGCCGGAGCCCGCGACGAATCATCTTCGCGTGGCCGCTGGAAGACGCGTCGATCGAGACCGGATTTCTCTCGCTGCTGGCGCTGAGCCAGGCGATGGGCAGCGAGGAGCTGTCGCAGGTGCAGCTCACGGTGCTCACCAGCGGTGCGGCGCGGGTGACGGGCGACGAAGGCACCGATCCGCGACTGGCGACGCTGGTGGGTGCGGTGCGGGTGATCCCGACGGAGTTGCCGGGAATCGCAGCTCGGCTGGTCGACGTGCCCGCGACGGAGCGGGCGAGCCCGCGTCTCACGGAGCAGCTGCTGGCGGAGCTGGTGGCAACGGATCATGACGTCGTGGCGCTGCGCGGGCCGGACCGGTGGGTCCCGTCGCTCGAGGAGCTGTCCCTGTCCGCGGCGACGACGCCACCGTTCCGCGATGGCGGCACCTACCTCATTACGGGTGGCTTCGGCGGGCTGGGACTCGCCGTGGCGCGGCACCTGGCGCACGCGCATGGCGCCCGCATCGCGCTGGTCGCGCGGCAGCAGCTCCCGCCGCGTCCGCAGTGGGAGCACTGGGTGACGTCGCACGACGCGCAGGACGAGACGACCCGCAGGATCCTGATGGTGCGCGAACTGGAGGATGCCGGTGCCAAGGTGCTGCCGGTGGCGGCGGACGTGACGGATGTGCGGGCGCTCAAGTCGGGGCTCGAGCTGGTGCGCAAGCAGTTCGGGGCGATCCACGGGGTCATCCACGCGGCCGGCACACTGGACGACGGCGCGCTGCAGGTACGCGCCGCAGAGAGTGCGCAGCGGGTGCTCGCGCCCAAGGTGCAGGGCACGCTGGCGCTGGAGGAGGCGCTGCGCGGTTCGACTCTCGACTTCGTGGTGCTCTTCTCCTCGATCAGCGCGCTCACGGGGCTGCCGGGCCAGTTCGATTACGCAGCGGCAAACGCGTTCCTCGATGCGTGGTCGCAGCGGCAGTTCGGCCTCGGCGGCACGCGGGTGGTCTCCATCAACTGGGCCCCCTGGTCGGATGTCGGCATGGCGGCCTCGCTGGCGTCGGCCATGGGCGTGAGCGCCCCGCTCAGCGGCGAACCGACCGGTCATCCGCTGCTGGCGCGGCGCGTCCAGCTGAGCGCCCGGGAGCAGGCGTTCCTGGGCACCATCTCGCCGGAGACGCACTGGCTCCTGTCGGAGCATCGCGTGCGCGGCGGCCAGCCGATGGTACCGGGCACCGGGTTCCTGGCCCTGGCCTACCTCGCCGACCGGCTGTCGGGGCGCACCGGCCCGGCAGCAGTGCGCGACGTGGAGTTCGTCGATCCGCTGATCGTGCCGGAGGGAAGCCGGACCGACATCCGGGTGCGCCTCGACACCACCGATGGCCGGGTGGCGGTCGAGAGCCGGCCGAGCGCGGGCGCGCCGTGGCGGCTGCATGCGCGCGCACGGATCGGCGCCACCATCGACACAACCCCGGCGGTGGACCTTGCCGCGGTGGCACGGCGCGCCACACTGGCCGAGGAC
This sequence comes from uncultured Gemmatimonadales bacterium, assembly GCA_963773095.1. Lineage (GTDB taxonomy): Bacteria > Gemmatimonadota > Gemmatimonadetes > Gemmatimonadales > GWC2-71-9 > JAGGAG01. The sequence goes on along the minus strand of CAVYZY010000001.1, from coordinate 3,627 downwards.
CCGGCGAGCGTCACGACGGCCGCACCGTTCCTCGCCTTCGGACCGCGGTGGGACAACCTGCGACGCATCGGCATCGGCCAGCGGGAGGCGCTGCTGGAACTGGAACTGCAGCCGCAGTTCGCGGCCGACCTCGAGGCCTATCCACTGCACCCGGCACTGGTGGACATCGCGATGGCGGGGGCGCAGGCCCTGGTGCCGTGGCTCGACCGGAAGTCCCAATTGCTGGTTCCGCTCTCCATCGGGACGGTACGCATCCACGCGGACCTGCCGCGGGCGATCTGGAGCCGGGTGCGGTATCGCGAGGATCTCTCGACCCCGGGTGACGTGGCGGTGTTCGATGCCGCGATGTGCGATGCATCGGGCCGGGTGCTGGTGGAGGTGCTGGAGCTGAGCCTGCTGGCGGTGCGGGACATGACGCGCCTGGCGGCCTCGCCTGCGGTCCCGCGGCAGCGCGGGCGGGATGCCGCGCCGGCCAACCCACTCCTCGGGCTCACGATCCGCGAGGGCATCCGGGCCGAGGAGGGCGTGGCTGCGCTGGAGCGCATCCTGGCGGCACCGCCCATGCCGCAGGTCGCGGTGTCGCCGCTGCCGCTCACGCTGCTGCTCAGGCAATTGCGCGAGAGCACCCGCCCGCGGGTGGTGGCCGAGCCGACGGCCGCGATCGAGTCGGCGGAAGTGGCGGCGACGCCGCTCGAGCGCGAGATCGCAACCCTCGCGTCGGGATTGCTGTCGCTGCCGCGCGTGGGGCTGGACGAGAACCTGCTCGATCTCGGCCTGCATTCGCTGCTGGCGGTGCGGCTGTTCACCCGCCTCAAGAAGCTCACGGGTCACAACCTCCCGCTGGCAACCCTGCTGGAAGCGCAGACCGTGCGGGCGCTGTCAGCACGTTTCGACCGGCAGATCAGCTCGTCGGTGCCGCGCACGCCGCAACAGATGCCGGCCTTCACCGCGCCGGTACCCGACATCATGACGTCGTCTGACGCGGTGCGGGACCCGAGGGCGCACGAACACTGGTTGCGCCCGCTGTGGAGCCACGTCGTGCCGCTCAAGCCGGGCGGCATCCTGCCGCCGTTCTTCTGCATGCACGCGCGCGGCGGCGCGGTGCTCAACTACCGGACGCTCTCGACGTTCGTGGACGCGGAGCAACCGGTGTACGGCATCCAGTGCCGCGGTCTCGACGGCAAGACGGAACCGTTCCGCAGCCTGGTGGAGATGGCGGAGCAGTACATCGAGGAAATCCGGCGGATCCAGCCGCACGGGCCGTACTTCCTGGGCGGCGGCTCACTGGGCGGGATCGTGGCGCTCGAGATGGCCCAGCGACTCCAGGCGGAGGGAGAGTCGATCGGCCTGCTCACGATGTTCGACTCATGGGGACCGACATGGTTCTCGACGGCGCACCAGCCCGCGGCGCCGGCGCGACTGTGGCGGCGGATCGAAGGGCACCTGAAGCGGACGCAGCGTCAGGGCGTGGCAGGGGAAGCGAAGCTGCTGCTGCGCCGCGGAATCGATCGGCTGCGCGGGCGCGGAAGGCTGGCGGCGGCCCGGCTGCTGCGGGCCACGGGGAGCGAACTGCCGCACAACCTGCGGTACTTCTACGTGGAGCAGGCGAACCTGGCGGCGCTGCGGCACTACGTGCCCAAGCTGTATGAGGGAGACGTGGTGCTGTTCCGTGCGCTGGATGATCCGGATGCGGACTTCTCGGATCCGACCATGGGATGGACGGCGTCGGTGCAAGGCCGCATCGAGGTGATCGATGCGCCGGGGACGCACAACTCGCTCGTCCATGATCCGGTGTTCGGGGAACTGTTCCGGACGCGGCTCAGGGAGGCACAGCAGGCGGCGGCGAATACGGAACTGGCTGCCGGTGTCGTAGGTTGGTGCTGCGCGGTGAGCCAGCCTGCGACCCCACTCACCGCGCCCCTGCAGCACGCTCAGCCGCGCGTCAGCACCGCTCCAGCCGCCACGTACGCTCGTCCCATACAAAGTGGCCAGTGATCTGCAGCTCCCGGCACCGGCGCCGTGCAGCACCTCGGCGCGAAAGGTGCGCGACGGCACGGCGACCGCGATGCGCATGTCATGAAACTCGAGCATGCGGCGCGTGACGGGATACCACGCCTTGTAGCTGGCCTCCTTCATCGCGAACAGGAGTCGCGGCCAATCGGAGGGTGCGGGAGGCGGCAGGGCCTGGACGGAAGCGAGCTCATCGGGACGGCAGATGGTGGCGACAATGTCGCTCCCGAGCAGGCCGCCTTGCTCCACATCCAGGCCGAGCGACTGCAGACCGCGTGCGACGCGGGCGCAGGCCACAGCGCAGAGGCCGCTGGTGTGGCTGACGCTGCCGGTGCTGCCCGCAGGCCAGGCAATGTCGCGGTCGGCGTCGCGACGGAGGAGCAGTGCCTCCGGGAAGCCGAGGCGAGCGAGGACGCGGCGGGCGGCGTTGCGGCCGGCGCTGAATTCGCGCCGACGGGCCGGGATCATGGCGCCCATGAGCGCCCGCTCCCGGGGATGGAGCCGTTCCTCGTTGCCGTCGGCGTCGGTTGCGACCTCGACGATGACGCCTTCGGGGAAGAGGCGCTGCAGTTGTTCCTGCTTCACGTCGCGGGCTCGTCCCAGGCACGGGCCAGTAGGCGTACCGCAGCGATCACTTCATCGTGCGCCATACGAACGTCGGCGAGAGAGCCGGAAACCGGATCATGGATCTCGGTGAGGGTGGTACCGCCGTCGGAGCGGCATCCGCCGAGAAGGAATACGCGGTCGACTGCACCGGGAAAGCGCGTGAGGATACGACCGAGGTTGAGATGGTCCATGACGAAGATGGCGTCGGCAGACCGGACCTGGGCCGCGTCGAGGAGCCGTGACCGATGGGAGTCGAGTGATAGCCAGCGCTCGTCAGCCGAGTCGAGTGCGCGGGGGTCGGCGGGTTCGCCGGGCCGCGCGGAGAGACCGGCACTCGAGACCTGCACCGCGCGGCCACGCCCGGCCGCCTCGTGCGCCAGTGCAGCAGCGGCGAGGGGGCTCCGGATGATGTTGCCGTGGCAGACCAGGACAAAGTTGCTGCCGTTGCGCACGACGGCGCGCCAGTCCCGGCGGCCCGGGTGCAGCGTGGTGTCGATGGCCGCCCGGAGGAGGACCCGACGCTCCTCGGCGGTGAGGCTCGCGAGCACGTTGCGCCAGCGGCGCAGGGACGTGGGGACGAGCTGCTTGAGGCTGAAGATCATGAGGTGAAGCGCAGGGAACTGTGTTGGTTATGCAACATGGTCTGTGGTCGTGAATCGTGGTCGTGGCCAAGACTATGGAGTTAAGGGTAACGGGTCAGGGTACCGCAATTGCTGGGAAGGTCTGGATGACCTCGGGCACGACACCTCCGATCACGGCGACTGCCGGCAGTGACGCGCCGGTGGCGCTTCCGCCGCCGCGGCGCTGGCGGCGTTCGCGGCGTTGTTTGGCCCCGGCGCTCGCGGCGCTCGTCCTCCACTGGTGGACCGATCCAGACGCTGGCCATGGGCCTGCTCCTGGCGCCACTGGCGGTCTGGCTCGCTTACCGGTCGGGAATCGACCGGACCTCCAGCCCCGCACCGTGGTGGGGCCTGCTGTTCCTGGCGGGCGCAGTGCTGCTCCGCTTCGCCG